>CAVXCH010000010.1:0-211967 GCA_963760245.1 uncultured Chloroflexia bacterium
GCAAGTCCGTCACGATTGATTTGGAGTGACGACAATGCCAGACACCCGCTTTATTTTCCAGTCCAGGCAAACTGATTCCCGGCTCGAAAAATGTTAATCAAGACATCTGCCATAAACTGACGGGCGTTTTTGATTCTTCCCATAGATCTTTAACAATTGGATAACACACCCGCCCAGCGGCTCACGAGCTGACAAGAAAAGACTGTTTGAGGGAAACGGGGTGTAACAATTCTAATCTTGTGACTTCTATAAAATTAAAATTCTCACTTTGATGAATTGTAGAACAAAACGATTTGGGATACAAGGCGCACATTAACCAAAGTTTCCGAATCACTCATGGTTGGCGAGTTTTTGAAAGTGAAGACAAAGGGTATGTCCACAAAGAGCTTGTTCTATGCTGAATAGGGGTGAGTCTTGAAGAAATCCCAGATCGCCCTTTAATTATAAAGGGGAAAGGTAACAGGGCTAATAACCGGTAAAAAAATCTACAGCCCTCTTACATCAATTATTTACCCCGTAATTCGTTTGCAAACTGATCCAAGGTGCGCTGGTCAACTCCAACGCTTGGCAATTCCACTACCACTCCAGCCTTTATTCCGTCAATCACCTTTTTTGCCTCGGAAAAGCTTTTATGATAGGAAAACTCGTATAAAAGCAGGGCCGCGTCCTTTTTTCCAGTATTCAACAGGTCCTGCAGCAGCTGAAAAACAGCTGTCTCATCTGCCTTTCCCGGTGAGGCAGTCTGTGTGATCATTGTCCCGGAGAGTGGCGTACGCAGGTTTTCAGGAACAATGACTGAATTTCCACAAAATGGACAGGGAAAGGTGAAATCCTTGCCGCTCTTATATTCAAGCGGAGCACCACATGCGGGGCAGCAAAAAATCTCTTGGCCCATAATACCTCCAACCGTACAGTTTCGATATGCTAGGCAACCGAAGTTTTTGCGTATGAGTATTGGATAAAATTATGGAAGAGAAGGTGATAAGTTCTTTATAACCAGCTTCTATAGTTGATTATATAAATGACAAGTGGCAAATGCAAGCGAATCTTATATTCAAACCCCCGCAAGGTTCGAACTCTGTTGGGGGCACTATATAGACCCTGTGGAACGTAGATTCCATAAGGTCTTTTTGTTTAAGTTGGGATTTATCGGCTTCACTTACCCTGGCCGGGGTTTTCAACGATTGGCGTTTCTTCACTTTCTCCACCCCTGTCCTTTTGTTAATTGGAATATTCCTGGAAATTGACTTTCTTTCCTGTTATCCAGCTTCATCCATTTCGGGCACCCTTTTCACTAGAAAAGTTACCAGGGCTCTCCATCTTTATAAAAAAGCGCTGGCAGTTTTAGCAAATTACGAATACCCAATAATAGGATGCGGCCGATAGGCTTCTTCTAAGCGGCGGATCTCATCCGGGGTGAGCTGAACAGAGAGGGCCGCGATGGCATCCTCCAGGTGATGGGGCTTAGTGGCGCCGATAATCGGGGCGGTGATGAACGGTTTAGAGAGCATCCAGGCCAGGGCTATCTGCGCCATGGGCAGCCCATGGGCTTCGGCTACATCGCTGACCCGTTGTACGATGGTAACATTTTCTTGCTGACCGTACCGCGTTTTACTGAGGGCATCAGTCTGAGCTCGAAGCGTTTCATTTTGTTCTTGCGTTGATTTACGGGTTAGCCATCCGCGTGCCAGCGGTGAAAAGGGGATCACAGCAATCTTCTGATCCTGGCAGAGCGGCAGCATTTCCCGTTCGTCTTCCCGGTAAATCAGGTTGTAATGTGGCTGCATGGAGACAAAACGCGTCCAGCCGTGCAGATCCGCGGTATAAAGAGCTTTGGCAAACTGCCAGGCATACATCGCAGATGCGCCGATGTAACGGGCTTTGCCGGTCCGAACCACGTCATTTAACGCTTCAAGTGTCTCTTCGATTGGTGTGTCATAATCCCAGCGATGGATCTGGTACAGATCAACGTAATCCGTCCCGAGGCGTTTGAGACTGGCATCAATTGAACTCATAATATGTTTGCGCGAGAGGCCGCGATCGTTGGCGCCTTGACCCATCGGTTGATTAACCTTGGTGGCAACCACCACATCATCCCGCGAGGCAAAATCGCGCAAGGCTCTTCCGAGGATTTCTTCGCTGCTGCCTTTTGAGTAAACGTCGGCAGTATCAAAGAAATTGATGCCCTGCTCCAGCGCGCGCTGGATGTACGGGCGGCTGGCTTCTTCATCCAGTTCCCAGGACATACCTTTGCCCGGCTGCCCGTAGCTCATGCAGCCCAGGCAGATGCGCGATACTTTCAGGCCGGTGGATCCAAATCGAACATATTCCATTGCTTTCTCCTATTCAATGATCTTTCGAACTTGACTAAGAACCTGTCGAGCGCGGCAGGAGTTTGATGGTCGCGATTCGCGCCGTGGGGCTGTTGATGTGGTCGACACTTGAAGGGTAGTGGCGGTATTTTGTGCGGTAGGCAGCGTCGATCTGGTCATTGATATCGGGGTCGGCCTCCACGAAAGTGACCTCTTTGTCGATGCCGCCAGCTTCGATGCGGCCCTCATGACGCGCCTGAACACCGCGGAACCAGACGGAAGTCCGCCCGTTCACGGACCGGACGTACAGGTCATCGCCGAGGCGGACTACCCAGATCGTCACTGGCTTGCGCAGCGTGCCATCGCTGCGGAGAGATGCGATCTGCAGTTCTTCTGCTGTCCCGATCCTGTTGAGCTCGTCGCTCGTCCATGCGTTCATTGGTAGGCCTCACTTATGGTCGTATTACTGATGACCGACGATGCGATGCGGCACATACGGCTCCTCCAGATATGCGACCTCTTCCTGGGTCAGTTTAATGGACAGAGCGCCGATGGCATCTTCCAGATGCGAGATCTTCGTTGCCCCGATGATAGGCGCCGTAACCGGATCCTTCTGTAACAACCAGGCCAGCGCAATATGGACGCGCGGAACTCCATGCTTTTCCGCGATTCCCGCGACCCGCTCCACGACCCATCGATCGGTTTCGGCGGTCGCATCGTATTTGCTTTTCGCGATCTGATCGGTTTCGGAACGAAGTGTCTTTTCCGACGACCAGTCGCGCGTCAATCTGCCCGAGGCGAGGGGGCTATACGGAGTCACCCCGATCTTCTCCGCGCGGCAGAGTGGCAGCATCTCCCGCTCCTCTTCGCGGTAGATCAGGTTCAGGTGGTCCTGCATCGAGACGAAGCGCGTCCAGCCATGCTGCTCCGCCACATGCAACGCCTTCTGGAACTGCCAGGCGTACATGGCTGAGGCGCCAAGGTAGCGCGCTTTCCCGGCCCGGACGACATCATTCAACGCTTCCATGGTTTCCTCGATCGGGGTCTCGTAATCCCAGCGATGGATGATGTAGAGATCCACGTAATCCGTCCCCAGCCGCTTCAGGCTGTTGTCAATCTCGCTCAGAATTGCCTTGCGCGACAGCCCGGAGCCATTTGGCCCCTCGCGCATTTTGCCATGCACCTTGGTGGCAATGACGACCTCGTCCCGCCTGGCGAAGTCCTTCAAGGCGCGCCCGAGGTACTCCTCGCTCGTTCCGTTGGAATAGACATTGGCGGTATCGAAGAAATTGATCCCCATCTCGAGGGCTTTCTGGATGATCGGCTGGCTGTTCTCCTCGTTCAGCACCCATTTGTGGATCCAGCGCATCGCGTCTCCCGAACCCCATGCAACCTAGGCAGAGGCGCGAGACTTTCATTCCAGTTGAACCCAAGTGTGCGTATTCCACAGTTTTACTCCTTCACTCATTAAACATCCAGTTTCCTGTTGCCCAGCCATTTCACCATTTCAGGGTTACGATGGTCAAAGAAACTACTGGTTTTTGTGTCTAAAGTTGTAATCGCCGCCACGTCTTCCGCGCTTAATTCAAAATCAAACACACTGATATTTTCTATCATTCTTTCTTTGCGGGTTGATTTTGCAAGGGCAATAATTCCTCTTTGTACAAGCCAGCGGAGAATTACCTGGGCAACGCTTTTTTTGTGCTTTGCGGCGATTGAAAGCAGGAGTTCATTTTGAAAAATATTATTCTTTCCCTCTGCAAATGGAGCCCATGCTTCAACCTGAACGCTGTTATCTTGTAAAAACTTTTGCGTGTCAATTTGCTGTTGGAAAGGATTTACTTCAATCTGATTTACCGCCGGCGTTATTTTGTTATGAATCATCAAGTCCATGATGCGGTCAGGATGAAAGTTTGAAACCCCGATTGCTCTGACTTTGCCTTGTTGATACAGTTCTTCCATCGCGCGCCATTCACCATACACATCGCCGAATGGTTGATGGATCAGATACAGGTCAATGTAATCTAATTGCAAGCGCTTCAGGGACTTTTCAAAGGCTTTTAGTGTGCCTTCATAGCCATTGCTCTGAATCCAAAGTTTTGTCGTGATAAACAATTTTTCTCTTGCAACGCCGCTTTGTTTGATGCCCCTGCCAACCGCCTCTTCGTTCTGGTAAGAAGCGGCAGTGTCAATATGGCTATATCCAGCTTGAATAGCGTCAACCACGCTTCTTTCACATTCGGTCGGATCAGCTGATCTGAAAAACACCGAAACCAAGAATAGGGATTTCAACGCCATTGTTCAATTTTACAGTTTGCATAATTTTCTCCTTGATTTTCTGTTGTTAATGGTATCGCTACGGGGTAAGTAGCCTGGTGAACGAGAGCGAGGCTAACGTTCCAGGTACCGCTTCGCTGCACATATACTTCTGTCACCACGAAGGGATTGGTGACCTCATTGCCGCCAACAACGGCGACCAGCGAATTTTGTTCAAAAGGATGGCAGTCGTCGCACCAATAAACCGCACCGACACTTCCTGGATATCCACGTCTTTGCAGTGAATCCTGCCGCTTCTGAATGATTTCGAGTTCCTCGTCCTTGGACATGGTTCCGCCCATATGGACAAAGACAGCCTTATCATAAAAGAGATTGGTTAGGGAATCTACTTTGCGCTCTGACATCCAGCGCCATTTCTTCTTAGAGAGATCGATTACTTCTTGTTCCAAGTTTACATTTTTGCATTTTTTATCTCCTGTCTGTGCGAATCCTTACTCTGGAATCACTTCATTCAGGCAGCGGATGGCATTCAACGTTCTCGGATAGCCGATATACGGCACTAATTGGGTAACAGACGCTCAGCAACGTTTCTTTATCATTCCCAATGTTCAAATTGGTCTGGATATGCCCTTTTAGCTGCGGCTCACAGCCTCCCAGAGACAGCAGCATGGAAACCGTTAAGAGCTCTCTGGTTTTTATATCCAACCCGTTTCTGATCACATAATCACCAAAACAATTGGCCGATAGATATTTTTGGATGTGAAGCTGGTTGGCGGGCGATTCGGCATACATCTTGTCGATCCTGTCGCCCACAATCGCTTTTTGTAATGCCAAGCCTTTTTCAAAGCGTGTTTCCGGTGTGGTCGTTGACTGACCTTCCAGCGGCAGCTGGATGCCCCGGCTCTCCAGGATTTCATTGGTGGCATGGATAAAATCGTAGACTTTCGCCATGCCCACATACGGCACTGCCTGGTAGACAATTTCTTTCACTTCCACCGGGGTGACGCCTACATTCAGCGCGCCGCCCAGCATCACCTTGTATTCGGCGATGGCCTGGCAGGCAATCATGGATGCCAGGATGACCATCAGCCGGGTCCGGGTATCCAGATTTCCATATTGAAGCACTTCATCGAAAGCAAAATTATCGAAGACCTCGATCAGTTCCGGATCGGTCTTTGCTAATTTTGATTTACGATTAGGGAATAATTCCTCATGGTTTTTGTTGGCTGTTTCACTGATACTCATCGTTTTTGCCTTTCCTGATTGACTTTATAGCTCAGGTGACTGTCACTTCGCAAGTGACAGTCACCTGTAGATCTCAATCCGGCTTAATACCGGTCGCCGACCACTTTGATCTGTGACATAGCCTTGGCGATCTCGCTGAGATCAGTGGAAGTCAGCTCAATCTTCGCCGCCCCGAGATTTTCGTCCAGCCGCTCAAGCTTGCGCGAGCCGGGGATGGGCACGATCCAGGGTTTTTGCGCCAGCAGCCAGGCCAGGGCGATCTGGGCCGGGGTGGCACCCTTCTGGGCTCCGATCTTCTCAAGCAGCTCAATCACCACCCGGTTGGCCTTGATCGCCTCCGGTGCAAAGCGCGGATTGCGAGCCGCGAATATCGGTGCTGTCGAAGGTCGTGTTCTCGTCAACCTTGCCGGTCAGGTAGCCGCGCCCCAGCGGACTGTAGGGCACTACGCCAATCCCCAGTTCCTCGCAGGTCGGCAGGATTTCTGCTTCGATGTTTCGCCACCAGATCGAATATTCGCTTTGCAAGGCCGTGACAGGCTGCACCGCATGGGCGCGGCGGATTTGGTCAGCGTTGGCCTCGGACAGCCCGAAATGCTTGACCTTGCCCGCCTGGATCAAATCCTTGACCGCTCCGGCCACGTCTTCCATCGGCACATTCGGGTCAGGCCGGTGCTGGTAGAACAGGTCGATGACCTCGACTCGCAGCCGTTTGAGCGAAGCCTCGGCCACCCGCTTGATCTGCTCCGGCCGGCTGTCCAGGCCAACGCTGGGATGCGGTCCCTTTTCTCCATGCTTCCAGCCAAATTTGGTGGCGATCACCACCTTGCCACTGAAAGGCTCCAGGGCTTCGCCGACCAGTTCCTCGTTGGTGAACGGCCCATACACTTCCGCCGTATCGAAGAAGGTGACGCCACGCTCAACAGCCTTGTGAAGGAAAGTGATCATCTCCTGTTTGTCGGTCGGCTTGTCGCCAAAACTCATTCTCATGCAGCCAAGCCCAAGGGCCGAAACTTCCAGGCCGCTGTTTCCAAGTTTACGTTTTTGCATTTTCTAAACTCCTTTCTTTTTGTTAATCAGATGATTTCTGAGACTTGATCTTCAGTTTGAATCATTTCTTTCTCTTTTTTCAAAACAGCGTTTTCATACACTTCAATTTTGTGATCCAGGATGTCCAGCGTTTTTTGCATTTCTTTCATCCTGGCTGCAAGCAGCTCCCGCTGCTCTTTCAAGATTTCTTTTCTGGTTTCAATGGTCTTGTCACCCTGTTGAACCAGTCCGACATACTCAATCAGCACTTCAATTGGAAGCCCAGCGCTCCGCATGCACTTGATGAATTCAACCCGCTTCGCATCGATTTCATTGTAATCTCTGATGCCGTTTTCATTTCGATTTACAGGCGGGATGAGTCCAATCCGTTCATAGTAGCGCAGCGTATCTGACGAAATACCATATCGTTCACTTACTTCCGCGATTTTCATAATTTCACCTCTCAAAATTAGTGTATCACTTGGAGTTTACTCCAAGTCAAGGGTTTTCTATCAAAATGTACAGAAGAAATTACAGCGATGAGGCCGGAACCTTTTCCGTGCAATTCAATCCCGAAACCAAGCTGTTTTGTTTCAAAGCCTGTGAGACAAACAGCGGATAAAACTAATGTGTACTTTCTTGACCAGGTTGATATTTCGAAGGGAAATCGCAATTACTCCTCTCTCACCCTTGTATTATCCGTATGTGAGTTATTCCCTTGGGGGCACTACTATATACGGGTGTTTGCAAGTCCGTCACAGTTGAATGGACGCGATGAGAATGCAGGACACCCGGTATTATTGCAAGACAAAGAAATTCCCCTGGGTGCTCGTGAAACGCTAACCAGAACACCTGTCAATTTGAGGGAGGTTCTTAATTCCATTCCGCAGAAGCCCAATATTGAATCTTACTAACCGAATTGTGCACCTGCTCGGCGGCTCACGAGTCGAACGGAAAAGTCTAATTAAGGTAATGGGAGCTCGCTTAACGTCCCGCCTCTCCCGCTCGGTGGGCTGTCGAAGTAAAACCAACTATAAGACACCCAACTCGTTAGCTCAGAATGTCCGCCCACTCAAGCGCCAAGTGCCGAGTCGGGTTCATTCGGTTGTTGGGTGCGTTTACGCGTGAAGATCATCCATCCTGCCGCCTCAAACCATTTTCCCAAATGAGCATTCTCCCGCTCACTCTCAATACTTCTCCCAGTGAAGCACTTGGCTTAATGGTCTCTTCTCCGGTGCGGGAGTTTCCGCTGCTACACCAATGGGAATCAAGGCCATTACACGCTTGGCAGATGGAACGCCCAACAGAGTTTTTAATTGTTCTTCGCGAGGCAAGGCATCCCCCTCAACCCAGCAGGCTCCATACCCCAAGGCAGTGCTCGCCAGAAGCATGTTCTCAATGGCAGCTGCTCCATCTTCTATCCACCAGCGAGAGACAGGGTCCATGACCACGACAATGACCGCGCTTGCTGTTTCTATCCAGGCGCCGGCTATCTTGAACTGTACAATCATGGCACGGTCGGTGACTATTACAAAATCCCACGGTTGCTGATTGCTTCCCGTTGCCGCCAGTCGTCCCGCATCAACGATGGTTTCCAAATCTTCTTTTGGAATGGCATCGTTCGTGTAACGACGGATACTTCTTCGCTTGCGGATTGCTTCTAAGGTATCCATTTCATTCCTCGTATTTCAAACTTGCAGCATTAACATCGAAGACAGGGGTATTGAAAACAGCACCCAACGCTGCGGTTCAGGTGTCGCCCAAGCGCGACCGGAGGGAAGGCGAAGACGGTCGCATGCGGCCGCGGGTCGGGCGATATGAGATTTCAGAGCTTCCACTCACTCATTTTCCAGGAGTTCGATCACTGTTCCCAACAGGTTCTGTCCATCCACATAAGCATACCTCCCACCGTGATAATCGCCAGATTGAACCAATCGCAAGCCGTGTTTTTCCAAGTCCTGGATATGCTCTTCCATTCCTTTGATTTCAAAGGCAATATGGTGGAGGCTTGAGCCGTGAACGACCAGTTGATCATTCCAGGTACTCGGCTCGCCTAAGGGTTGGATCAATTCCAGGGAGACCTGCCCAAGTTCAAAGAACGCCAGTTTTGCCTGAGCAGGCGTAGGCTGGCCTTTATACTTGGTGTGGGCAGTGTCGACTTTGTCTGTAATGGTGATGGAAGGCGGATCCACCCCTAAAAGTAACGACCAAGCGTGAACGGCATAATCGATGTTCTCGACAACCAATCCAATCTGCATCACTTTATTATCACCTAATGAACTTGAAGTCATGGGAAATCACTCCTTTATAATATTTCTAAAAAACCTGGGCTCTCATGGATTTATGCATGGGCTCACCAACAGCGGCGGAGCTGCTTCTCACAGGAGACGGTGTTGGGCAGCCCCATGCCTAAGAATCAAATCACTTTCCTGACCAGATTGCTTGTAACGCTCGCTAATCTAAAAGAATGATACCTTCTTGTTTCACAATGTCCTTTGCCTGGTGAGATACACAAAAATCAAAATCTGTCTGGTGGAAATGGTTCCCATCAGGTTCCAGGGCCAACAACTCAGCACTGTCGAAACCAGGATGGACCGCCTACTCACTCAGACCGTCAGGTAACTCGTGCAGCATCTGAGTATAATGCGCCGATTTGTTAACCGGATTAAGGCTGAAGCTGTCCAGCAAATTGTAGTCGCTGGTGGGCAGGCCCTGATTTTGCATTTTTTCGATCCATAATTGTCCGGTAATACGCAGTGCCAGTCCGTACTCTTTTGCAAGTCGAAACATCTAATCAACAGTATCAGCCCTGCCGTCGAGACGCAGGGAATACCAGTCCAGGTGGGCAGGCTTTAGCCCGGCTGCCAGCACGGTTTCGATCTGGGCTCTGAATTCCACTTCCAGTTCATTCAAGTTGTCCCGATTCAGAAATCTGGGGAAGCCTTCTACACTAAAGAAGTTACCTGCCCGATTAACCAGGGATGGTACTTTTTCCCAGGAAGTTATGCGGCCCCAAGGGTAATTGTCCGCGTCGCAGATGACGGTGAATGAACGCCGAAGGGAATTTCGGGGTGGTCGGAGAGGAAATGCATGGCTTGTAAAGCCCACGGACAGGCCACCATAAAACTTGTGGAACGCACCGCACCTTCCGTCAACGTCTGAATGATAGCCTCGTTTATCGCATTGCACAACCCAAAATCAACGGCGTTGATAGTCAAGAGACGAGCATCAGCCGGATATCCAAGCAGGCGATTAGTTTGGCCTTTGTTCGATATGGTCATTTCGTCGTTCTCCCAGTTCCATTACCAGACTGCTCTCTCTTTTAGCCGGTCAAATGGGCTTAATGAGCTGATTTTCTCCATTTCATTGATTATGGAGGGATGATTATTCTTATAACACTCTAGAATTGTTTTTATGAGAGATTTAATTGCCAGTTCACTAACCATACCCCTGCCGATGATGAGAGATATATATTGTAGAACGAAACGAGTTGAGATTCAAGGTAATAGAGACTTTACCCCTGCAGGGTTCAAGTCCCGTTTGAGGCACTGAAATTTACCGTCCGCATGATCCATCACAATATCCCTAAAACAAAGGTGTATTTTTCTAACCTGCCCCACTCAGAACACCATGTCCGGTCACCCGGAGGAATTTCGATATTTTCCGCTTTCGTACGCCGAAGAAAAGAAATTCCAGAAATTAGCTGACATATAAGGATTTTAGGTTGAGCATCTGGTCCATTAACAGTTCCAGGAATCAGCGGAGCAGGACGACAAGCAATTGAATCGGGGCAGACGCCAACCGCAGGAAGCGATCGGGAGATAACCCCGAAAACTTCTGACAGCTTCAGTTTATCCCTTTTGTTTAGTTTTATTTAATAAGGCCTACATCCAGGTAGCGTACTAAACCGTCTCGTTGAAAGATATGCTTGCTGTTGACAGAATCTAAAACATGGCCTTCGATCTGTTGGATGCTCCCATCGGTTAGATATACCATAATGTATTTTTTATTTGAAGCATGGAGTATTACCGGCACCTGACAAATCGAATATGCCATGGACCCCGCCTTTAATTCCAATTGTTGCTGCTTTCCATCAACACTCCAATAAGAGAACACCTTGGAATCAGCAAGAAATTCGTTCCTATCCAGCAGCAGAAAGTCAAACACCAGATTTCCGTTTTCGATGGAAAATCCTAGTTCCATCTGGCGGATTAGAATTTCTTCTTTGACCATTCCAGTCATACCTGGTTGCTTGGCCCCGCGACCTTTTGGTGTGTGTGAATAAGGGTCCGTAGGAAAGGCACCATAAACAGCAGGGGTCTTATAGAAACTTTGTCCTTTGCGAAGATCAGCGTATTCTTCCAGTAATCCCCGGATGGATGGATCACTTCTCGTACGCCGGATTGTTTCCTGCACTGCCAGCATTAGCTTGGAAACCATGTGCCAGTAAATACTTCCCAGGCCCTCATATGCAAAAAAGGTTCCAGAACGTCCAGTAAATTCATCATGGTTGAAGGTATCTTCGAACAAAGCCTCAATCTGCGCGGCTTCAGCCTTTACCAGTTCTGCAAACTGAGGTTTACGTTTTAGTGTGTCAAGAGACCGCCTCACATCTTTCAAATTGCGGATATGGCCGTTGAAATGGTAATTACCATTTTCATCCCTTATGATCATGCTCTGGTCTTCCGCCTTCAACAGTTCCAAAACAAGCGCCAGATCACTTACTTGGGCTGCTGAAATACAGTTCTTCTCGAGAAAGCCTGGTAGATTCCGATCTGGATACAGGATGTAACTGTGCTGGTCAGCCCGGTATAATTTGCTATGCCTCATGCTCTCCAGCAGCGCTACCGACTCTTCTCCGGATAGCATTCCTGATGAAAGGATGGCAACCTGGCCTTCCAACATTTCATAGAGATGGCTTATGGACGCAAGCTTGGGATTGAGATGCAAAATGTTGTATGCGTGATACAGGTTATCGCTGCGTTTGTTTGCGCGTAATGAATGATCGACATATTGCAGCATCAGATCGAGAAATGCAACCATCTCCGGGATCGGCAGTTGTGTTAATTCATCTGTGAACCCATGGGAATAACAGTTCCCGCGATAATCACTCCCAGCCTGACCTAGCGCATCCATTACAGCGCGTCTCTGTTCATCATTGAAAGAATTTTTGAGCGCGCCCTGGAATTGGACCAGGATTTGGGATATTTGTAAATAAAGTTCTTGAACTTCCCGGCTGATTTGAATAGTCCTGAGAGAACTCTGTTCCAATAACTGCTTGAAAAAAACGATCATGCGTCGCATATAACAAAGGGTTACAACCGACAACCCTTTGCCAACTAGGGCATTGTTGGCATCATTCCATTCTGGGCGTTGGGTGTTCATCCAGATGCCGCCTTCCGGGACAAAGTTCACTATCTTGGCGAGTAGCAGTGTCAGTAATTTTTCTGCAAGATTGGCAAGAAGTATTTTCCCGGAGTGCGAAGATATCAATTTCCTGTCCGTGCCGCGTTCCTTCACCTGTGACTCGATTTCCCGTTCCAAATCCCAATCAAAATCAATGGTATTGTAAGGATCGCCTTGTAGATCCGTGTAAGGTTTTATACGATACGGAACATTAGCATAACTAAACATTGGTTGGGTAAGAAATACCTGAAGCTTGCCAGGATGCATTCTGGCACTGACCTCCATCAGTTTTTGGAGATAGATGATTTGATGGTCACCCCAATAGCCAATATTTGACCAGGGATTGCCAGGTTCTGGAATTTCCCATTCAATCCCTTGGCGAGTAATTCGATAAGGATTGTACCCATCTAACGTTGTCGCATTTAGGAATGTACAGATCATACTTTCAACATATTCCGGATAAGAATAGGCGAGAGCTTCCCAGTTTTGAAAAATATCGCGCCAATTCCCTTCATAACCCAGCTGCTGAGACCCATCATCTTTTTTGATATTGATCGCAAAGCGATTCCAGGGGCGGCTGGGGTCACCATGCCGTCGGCTGAATGACAGGGGCAGGTAGGCATAACTCAAGCGGAATAGATCTGCTGAATCGCTCGCTTCCGAGCGAGCTTGAAGGGCGGAGATAGAAATAACGCTGGGCAATTCGGAAAAAAAGGATGCTTTCTCAGCGAGGATAGAAGGATTACGAACCGATAAAAATTCAACGAAATCTTGTGAATGGACTTGGTATTGGTCAGCGAAAAGCCCGCCGCGCATCTCGTTGAACATTACGTTTGCGAAATGGTTGGTACAGCGAAGTTGACTTTGGGAGACCTGCAATCCATCGGCGCTGGCGACGATCTTCTCCAAATTTGCGTTATTCGATTCAATGTCACGTTCCAGGGCATTTGCAAGGTTGGCCCGATTTTCTTTTAAACCATTAGACAAATGGACGATCGCAGCGCTATCTTGGCTAACCTCTGCCATCAGATGCCAAGAGTGTTCCATATCCGGAGCAAGGTTGAAGGTGGTATGCACAAAATAAGCGCAACGCCGTCCACGCACATCTGTTTCTGTTTTCACGCCTGCACCAGCGCGAAAGTCATCGAGTTGCACCGCCGAAAGTAGATAGTCCACCTTATCAAGCCCAAGTTGCACAACCGTCGTTGCCAGTAGAGATTCGCTGGGTTCAGCCAGGTCCGTCAGGGTTGAATTAAGTGCAAAGATTGCCAAGCCGGTTTCAGTGTCCAATTCGCTGTGCTTATAAGCATCCAAAAGGGGACTGAATATATTCTGGGTCAATGATGTAATATTGGCTGGCAGAATATTCTGGAGACCATCGACAAGTTCGATCTGGCAGGATGATTCCCCCGAGTTTTGCAACCAGGTGGTCTTTACGAAGCCAAAAATATCACTGGTTCTCCATGCATAACGATAAGTCAATCCCAAGCTATGGTTATTTTCTTCAAAAATCAACACCGTGCCAGCCACATTTTTGTAAATATTGCGTTCGATTTGATAGATTCCTTGTTGCCGGTATGAAAATGGCTCCCACTGGCTGGTCCGATGCCCCCGCGTGACAAGCAATATTGCTTTGTTTCCAGTGTTTTCGAAATTTTCAGTCAGCTTGTCCTCTGTGTAGTATGGGAAAAGGGACTGTTCTGCGCTGATCCGACCAGCAGAAAGGCCGCCTGTTGATGAGATAAAGAGCCAGTGATTGGAACTGCTGACGATGCTCATAAAGAACGGCTCCATGGCATCATAATTTTGAATTTTATAAAATATTTCTCCCAGCAGGGTGACATACTCGCCCTTGATGGTTTGCTCTGACCGTTTTTGGGCAGCATCACCAATGAAAATCGGAAGTGTCTTATTGTTCATTATCTGGCCTTTTTATTAAACATTTAGTGCTTATCCGCATCTATACTTGGCACTTTCTCACCCCATATTTCGATATTCTCCTAGATCGCCTCATCTGCCACCATGCCTTTACTTGCCACGAAGTAACCATGTGCCCGTAGACCCCGCCCTCCCATATGCTTTTTGTTACTCTCCAAACTTCTCCCACCTCAGTCAACTAATTTGTTCTTTCGATCGTTGTACCTACTCGCCCACCTCCAAGTCCTGCAGGAAAGAGCTCCTGCATAATTAGCATTCACTCGCTGACTCCCGTTGTCATGTCATAGCCAGCCGGTTCGCAGACGATTGCCAGAAAGCCATTCTTTTCCAGGTTCACATCCAACATCCTCAAAAGGCACAGCGTCGTGCAAACTTCGCGCTGATTAAAGAGAGATTGAATTTGAACTAACGCAAGAAGAGGGACATAAATGGCCTCCGGTCTCAATTACGGTAAATTTCGATAGCGATCCTTAAAAGATTATAGCATGCCGAAAGCTGTTACAAATCTCTGTCCTCTTTTTGGGAATATCGAAGTGCGCAAGGATAGAGCAAGCCAGCGGGAAAATGGCATGTTTCCTTTCATTTCCAACAGAGATTCCACCCTTTGGAATGAAAGGATAATCAACATGCATGATTCGACACTCTCTTTTTGGATTTGATGTATTCAGAACTTCAGAACAAATATCGCTCTCTGACCTTCGTATTATTTGTGTATACGGTCCCCCTTTGGGTGCACTACTCATAAGCGAACATTGCTTTCGCCCTGAATTATATTTGGGATTTCCTCCTTTTTTAGTGAGAAATGAGAATATCTTTAAAATTAGCCATCCAATGAAGGCATTTCAAGGTATCTCCTTTCGATATTACGGTGCTTCATATTTATTTATTTGACCACTTCTGCTTGTATTGATTCAATTTGGTGGCTAAGGCTTGTGCAGTCTTTCCGCTCCTATGGACACCTTTAATGGCATCTTAAATAATCGAAATAGAGAACGATCTACGAAAGTGGTGATTTCGGTGACTCTTCCCCCTACGATGGATAAGAGTTGGATCGCATAAGCCTGGTAACTCTTCTCTGCAGCATTTTTCCGGTACCAGGCGAACCCAGGCCCTCCGTTGGCTCGAATAGGACGCAAATACCACCGGCCGCGAGCCTCTCCTTCCAGGAGCGTTGTGGAGATAAACCCCTGGATGGCCCCCTTACCCTGGAGCCAAAACGGAACTGGCGGCATGTCAAACGTCGTGTCTTCTATGAGCAAAGAGATGATTTCATCCACGTTGGCTGATTCCCACGCATGCATGTAGCGGTCTAAAAGTGCACTGGTCATCGGGTCAATGGCAGTTGCCGGGAGTACATCGCTGTGCTTGGCGGGATACGCCTTCTTTATGGTTGTTCGGGCGCGGTGTAATAGACTGTTTACACTCGAGATGCTGGTCCCCAGCATATCAGCCAGCTCGGCGGCATGCCAATCCAGTACATCGCTTAAGATCAAGACGCACCGTTGACGTGGAGGGCAGGGTTTGCAAGGCAGCCAGGAATGAAAGGGAAATACTTTCACGCGCTTCGAAACGGGCTTCGGGGGTGGAATCGGGCGGTGCCAGGAACTCATCCGGAAACGGCTCAAGCCAGATGGGTTCCGAAATGGGCGCGGGGATCGAAGTTCGTGAATCAGCGGGAGGAAATAATGCTGGAGGAAGACTCCTCCTTGGGCGTCCAGCCAAAACATCGAGACAGGCATTGGTCGCAATTTTATATAGCCAGGCGCGAAAGGGCGCGCGGCCTTCATAAGTTTTTAATCGGCGCCAGGCACGCAGCAAAGTTTCCTGAACTAAATCTTCAGCATCTTGCGGAGAGCCTAATATTCTGTAGCAATGGGTTAGTAGTTCACGGCGATAAGGTTCTGTCAGTGCCTCAAATGCCTCCGAGTCACCCGAAATGGCTGCCGAAAGTGTAGCAGCCATATCTCCGCTGAGGACCGCGTCATTTAGCCCGAACGTCGGCTGCATGCGAGATTCACCCATATAGCTCCTTCGGTTCAAAAGAACCGGAAATTATCGCGTAAAAGTGGCATGGATTCCGAGTGGATTATATCAAAATCATCCTGCGCGACCGCACAATTTTACGGCGTTCCATCGTCATATAGGTTGTAATCTCTTACTCAACATTATCAAACCAAGGAGGCTTGAAATGAAATATATCGTTACTGTCCGTGGAATGCTGAAGGGCACCCCAGAGCAGGCCAAGCTGGTCCACAATGAGATTGTGGCCAGGACCGCGTCGCTCAGTAAATCCATGGGGAATGTCGCTCATCGTCCACACCTGAACGTCCAGAATGGCAAAGAGTTTTTCTCAATCGACTCTTGGGATAACCTGGAAAACATCCAAAAGTTGTACAGCGACCCTAACCTAGCTTCTGAGTTTGGGAAGCTCTTCGAGGGCATGCCAGACATATCCATCTGGGCAGAATCTGGATGGCTTGATTATTAGTCGTCCAGAAAATGAAAGGTCTCACAGGTTTATCCGCCTGTGAGACCTTTTTTTGCAAGTAATTCTCGCCTTGATAGCCATTCGTTTGGACTACGTGCTCCTGTTCCGAATATCTGTCAGCCAACTCATCTGTCTGCCAGCCCGTCACGATAGTTTTAACTGTGGGTAATTTAGGACACCCAATTTAGGTTAGAAAATTGGGAGAATCGGGTCCTCTCGGAATGGCATTTGACCACAAATCATAGATGGTCGGGGGAAGTGCAAATTGAATTATTAATCACCGGTGCTATAATTTATTTATGATTGACTTTATCCGAAATCTGTTCACCGTCAATCACGAATTAATCTATTTTATCTACGGATTGATGTTCTTCGTGCTTGGATTGGCAATCGCACTGCAGTCCAGGCATTCTTCCCGATTGGACTTGGCGCGCAGCCTCAATTGGTTGGCTGCCTTCGGTTTCCTTCATGGGTTTCATGAATGGGGCGACCTCTTCATCCCGTTGCAGTCTGCCTACCTGGCTCCCGGAATAATCCTATACCTACGCTATTTTGATCTTTTGCTCCTGGCCGTTTCTTTTGCCTGTTTGTACGGGTTCGGGCTGGCATTGCTGGAGCCATTGGAGCACCGCAGCTGGCTGCATGTCGTCTTTGCTGCTTTGTTGGTTGCCTGGTTGGGGTTGATCCTGTTCCCGTTCCGGATCTGGTTTGTTGATTTCAACGTACTGGAATAACGCTGCGGATGCACTGACCCGTTATTTCATTGGTCTACCGAGTGGATTATTGGCAGCTTATGCCCTCCGCGAACATACCCTGAAACGGATAGCCCCATACGATGTTCCCCGGATCGTCCGGGCATTGCAGCTTTCCGGGATCGCAATGGCTGTTTATGCATTGGCAGCCGGTTTGATTCCCCCGGCTGTGTCCTTCTTCCCGGGGAACTTGTTGAATACCGACACCTTCACTCAATACCTGCTAGTCCCACCCCAGCTTTTCCGGGCACTGATCGGGTTGGCAATGGCCATGACGACGATCAGGTCCCTGGAAATATTCGACGTGGAAACAAGCCGCCGGATCGAAGCCATGGAGCAGGATCGGATGCTGGCAGAAGAGCGCGAACGGATTGCGCGTGAACTACACGATGGCACCATCCAGAAAGTATATACTGCCGGTTTGCTTGTTAGATCAGCCGAAAAACTTGCTTCGGCGGAATCTCCGTTGGCAGGTCGACTGGCAACTGCCGTGGGTGTACTGGATGATGCCATCAGCGACTTGCGGCAAAATCTGAACCAGCTCCATGCGCCGGCCAAATCGCCGGAACCCTTGAAGCTGACCATTCAGAAGATGGCCACTGATCCTCGCTTCAGCGCATTGGTGAATGTGGAACTTGATCTTGATCTGCCCGATTCGTATTACCTCTCTCCCGAGCGGACAGTCCATGTTCTGGCTATCATACAGGAAGCTCTGTCAAATATCATCCGTCACGCCCGTGCTCGGCATGTAACGGTTACTGCTGATTGCAGAGAAGACCACTTGCGTGTGATTATCAAGGATGATGGGGTGGGTTTGCCGGTGCAGCTCAATGAAGGGCACGGCCTGCGAAATATGCGAGACCGGGCTTCCCTGCTGCGCGGTCAGGTTGCAATTGAAAAATTTGAGAAGGGCACTCGCGTGACCCTTGATATTCCCTTGGAGGGGAGCCGATGAACAAGATTTCGGTGGTTTTGGTCGACGATCATGCCTTGGTGCGGTTGGGGTTGAAAACGCTGATCAATGACCAGGTCGATATGCAGGTCGTCGCCGAAGCCGGGACTTCCCAGGAAGCCTTGCAGGTGGTTGAGCATCATCATCCCCAAGTGGTGCTTATGGACATACGTCTTCCTGGTGAGGGAGGTCTGGATGCCACCCGTCGGATCGTGGATCGCTTCCCGGATACCAGGGTTGTCATGCTGACCTCCTATGCTGATGAGGAGTTGGTGATGAGCGCCATTCGCGCCGGGGCAGTCGGGTATCTATTGAAAGAAGTGGGAAACGAAGAAGTCCTGCGGGGTATTCGTGCCGCAGCGCAGGGAAATTCGGTGATGGACGCTGCCACTACAAACCGTTTGTTTGCCCGGGTACGCGCAGCCGACCGCAAGGTGGAGGAGGATGCTTTCCGCGACCTTACCGAGCGGGAAATGGGTGTGCTCTACGAAGTAGGGCTGGGCAAGACCAACGCAGAAATTGCCCAGAGCCTCAACATCAGCGAAAAGACTGCCCGCAATTATGTAAGTACCATCCTGGAAAAGCTTCACTTATCCAATCGCATCGAATTGGCCACTTACGCGGTCAAATATCATTTATCCGAGCGAATGAAACGGGAATGAAGCAGGACTAAACCAGGGAAACAAAAAAGACGGCGGGGAAACCCACCGTCTTTTTGAATTTGTTGTCTTGGTTATGCCTCAGCGCCTGTCGGAGTGTGGATTGGTGTATTTACGCTTTTAACCTTTTCACGGTTCCAAAGCGATGCGACCCACGGCACCAGGTAATAATCAACACCAAAGTAGCCGGATACTTTCCAGGCAAGGACTAATAGGACTGAGAGGGCGAAGAACATCGGGTTGACGCTCGCAGATCCAGCCATCATGAAATTCCAGTTCATGAAGCCGCCCGCAAATGCTGCCACGCCGGTAAAGATGCCCAGGATCATCGCAGCACCGATCAGGAATTCACCGACAGGTATCAACTTGGCGAACCAGGTATATGCCTGCGAGTTCATCATGAATTGCAGGAAACTGCGATACCAGGCGTAATGGATCGGTAGCAGTCCCGGTGGCCGGAATGGCGATGGCATTGGTCCAGAAACCTTTTAAAGCTGTGCCGGTCTGCATCCAGGCCGGACTTTTGAACTTGCCCAGGGCTGCGCTAATCCATTGATAGCCCAGCCATATACGGACTGGCAGCCAGATCAGTCCAGCCAGCGGATGGTTGAAAAGGGCATTGATGATGGACGGGATCTGGACTTGTTGCCCCTTGCGGGTTTTCACTACGTTTACCATATTAACTCCTTTTTGATATGACACAGAGTGTTATTGATTTGGTTCTACGGGCCTAAATTTACGACCATTTATCTCTGAATTACAGGGTCATTTGACCCTAATTTGGAGGGGGCGAGTGACCCGGTTATTTTTCGAACGGTTTCTGCGCTTGTCCCACAGTGTATAATGATTGAGAATCAAAAAACCACCGGTAATAGAATTCAAACCAGTCCAGATCGCTGGAAGGAAATTAGGATGAGCGCAGCACAAAAAACACAAAAAGAAGAACAGGATCAGGAACGCATTCAACGCCAAAAAGAACAAAAAAATCTTGAAGAAGAGCAGGCAGAGGAGCGGAAGCCTCAACAAGACCAGCAGCAACAGGCGAACTTGCAGCATGAACAGGAACGAAAACAGCGCCAAAAAGAACAGCAGGAGCTGGAACAGGAAATGGAAGAGAAACGAAAACAGCGCCAAAAAGAACAGCAGGAGCTGGAACAGCAGTTAAAACGTAACCAGAAAAAAGGCTAGCGAGGTCGTTGCGATTATTCCTCTCCATGAGGAATTCTGCATACTTGTTTCCGTTGCAAGAAACCCTTCCATGTACACCCATGGCGTTACAAAAATAGACAGCTCGTCCTGTCCGGACGCACTATCTATTTTTTTATCTAATCCCTTTCCCAGGAATGAGGACCGGGAAAGGGTACGATGGATTATTGAAACCACAATGCATTTATGCGTAATCAGGATTGTCTGTCCGAATATATTTGTATATAATTAATTTATACTTCTTGGAAGCGTAAAATCTTCAAGCGATGGGGCAGGCAAATGGAGACCATCATGAAGAAAAGTAGAAATACTTTGCACTATAAAAAAGGGGAGGCACACTATTTAAACATTTTCGATGATGCTCCCGACGGATTGATCATCACTGATTTGAAAACAGGACACGTAGTGGATGCCAACCCGGTGGCCCTTGCGATGCATGGTTATATTCCCAATGAATTAGTGGGTCTAAAATTGACTGAATTCATTGCCCCCCAAAGCCGATCTGGATTCAGCGTGCATCTTCAAACCTTTCAATCCGGCGGATTGTTCGACCTTCGTGTGCTGGAGGTACGCAGGGATGGTTCAACGTTTCCTGCCCATTGGCGTGGAACTGCTTTCAAATATAAGGGCCGGGCATGTCTGTTGGGATCTGTGCGCGATATTAGCAAACAGGTCAAGGCAGAAAAGTTGCTCCGCTTGAGGGTGGAAGTTCGCACCCATGAGCAGACCATGCTCCTCCACATCTCCCAAACAATGGCTTCCACCCTGGAACTCCAACCAGGTTTGATTCTCGACCAATTGCGGGAAATTGTCGCGTATGACCGCGGAGGATTCTTTAGATCGGAAGCTTCCAGGTTGGTTACTATGGCCATGCGCGGGACTCCCAAGTTGGAGAACTCCGCACCTATCCATATCAGCATTCAAGGACCGGAATCTCTGGCCATGCTGTTCAACGGGCATCGGCCCATCCGTATTGCTGATATTGGGAGTGACAAACCGCCGGTGCAATTTCTGCGTTCGCTTCTTGACGATGGAGCGGCTGTATTACTCGAAGGGATGCGATCCTGGATGTGGGTACCTCTGGCGGTTAAGAGCCGCTTCATCGGTGGTTTCGGAGTTGCGCACGAGAAGCGAAATTTCTTTACATCTCATCACGCAAACCTGGCCCTAAGCGTAGCCAACCAGGCTGCCATTACCATGGTCAATGCTGAGTTATATGAACATGCCGGGGAACTCGCTGCCCTCCAGGAACGCCAGCGGCTGGCTCAGAACCTCCACGATGCAGTTAACCAAAATCTCTTCTCTGCTGGTCTGATTGCCGAAGTCTTGCCGCGCCTTTGGGATCGTGACCAGGTTGAGGCGCGGCGATCGTTGGAAGACTTGCGCCAGCTGACGCGCGGTGCCTTGGCTGAAATGCGCGCCCTCCTTGCCGAATTGCGGCCATCGGTTCTGACCGACAGCAGCCTGGGAGACTTGGTTCGCCAACTGGCCAATGCATTTACAGGCAGGACGAATGTCCCGGTGAGCATCTCAATTACTGGGGAACATGTTCTTCCCGCCGAAATCCAGGTGGTGCTCTACCGGGTCTGCCAGGAAACGCTTAATAATATTGCTAAACATGCCGAAGCCAGCCAGGTGGTTATTGATTTGCAATATGATGGCAGTACAGCGGATGATCCTGGAAATATTCAAACGCTTTCGTCCCTCACTCACTACGGTGTGCCCCAAGAGATTGTTATCAGATCTGTGGAAATGTGCATTCGGGATGATGGCATTGGCTTCGATCCAGGCGATGCCACTGCCCCCGGTCATTATGGACTGGGCATGATGCGCGAGCGTGCCGAAGCTGTGGGCGCGCAGTTGACTTTCACCAGCCAGCTGGGTCATGGGACCGAAATCATGCTATGCTGGCCCCGAACCGAGAAAAAGGAGTCTCTATGACATCAATTTCCTCCCCCCGGATTCGCGTTATGGTGGTCGACGATCATACGATGGTTCGCCGCGGATTGGCCACCTTCCTGAAAGTTTTTGATGACTTGGAACTGACCGGTGAGGCTGCCAGTGGTCAGGGAGCCATCCAGTTAAGTGAAAAACTTCACCCGGATGTGGTACTGATGGACATGGTCATGCCCGACATGGATGGGGCTGCTGCCACACGGATTATCCGCAAGCGATCACCATCCATCCAGGTAATTGCGCTCACCAGTTTTAAAGAGGAGATCCTGGTCAAAAGCGCGTTGCAGGCTGGAGCAATCGGCTATCTGCTCAAGGATGTATCAGCCGACGAACTGGTTCAAGCCATCCGCGCTGCGCATGCCGGCCGCTCAACGCTCTCTCCCGAGGCTGCCCAAGCGCTGGTTCATGCTGCATCCCAACCTCCCGCACCCGGCCTCGACCTGACCGAGCGCGAGCGTGAAGTTCTGGCCCTGATGGTTGAGGGGTTGAATAATACGCAGATTGCCGCAAGGCTGACCGTAAGCCCCTCCACCGTTAAATCCCATGTCAGTAACATCCTGGCCAAATTAGGGGTCGCCAGCCGCACAGAAGCCGTTTCCCTGGCGCTGCGGAACCACATTATTCCCTGATTCCCCCACCTCCCCCAAGTGGACTAGATAAACACTCCCCGGCTGATGGATGTAGCTGGGGAGTGACCACTTTATAATAAGAAAGAATTAGGAAACAGAAAACTTGAATCCTCGTTAAAACCAGACAAAAGGAGAAATCTAATGAGTCTTACATATATTATCATTGCAGTTGTTGTGATCTTGGTGATCATAGGCGCCATCATGGCGCCGATGTTTGCCCGCCGAAAAAGGTCCCAGAAGTTCCAAAATAAATATGGACCTGAGTATGACCGTACCGTGCAGACTGCAGGGAACGAGAAGAAAGCCCAGGCAGAGTTGACCGGCCGGCAGAAGCACATGGATACCTTGAATATTCGTCCTCTATCCGTTAGCGAGCGCGAGCGTTATCAAGCTGAATGGACTACTATCCAGGCCAAGTTTGTCGACCAACCCGGACAGGCGACTGTAGAAGCCGATCACTTGATCATGGAAGTCATGAAGGTGCGTGCTTACCCCGTATCTGATTTTGAACAGCGGGCGGCCGATATATCGGTCAATTATCCAACTTTGGTGAGTAATTACCGCGCTGCGCGTGAGATAGCCATCAAGAATGAGCAGCACTCGGCAAGTACGGAAGAATTAAGGCAGGCATTGATCTATTACCGGTCCCTGTTCGATGAACTCCTCAAGGATGAGACCGTCGTTCCAGAAAAGAAATAGGGATGATTGGACGGTACTACGAGGCTGGATCATCAGAGGCGCGTGATACCGTCCACTCGAGCAAATCAAAGGTTTGAAGGTCAAAGGATCTCGTGACACTTTTTGATGACATCCTTTCCCAATTCCCTCCCGAAGTCCAAACGACCGTTCGCAAAATCTGGGATGATTTGGGTCCCCCTGAAAAGGCCGGCTTCTTGTCGCTTTTAACAGGTTTCCCTACGGATCCGAATTTAATGCGGCGGCTGGTAAAATTATCCACTGCCCAAATTCGGCAGGCCTTTGGGACCAAGCACCGGGTGGTCATCGTTGGCCCAACCAATGTTGGTAAATCCACCCTGTATAACCAGCTTGTTCAAAATAAAAGCGAAATGGCCAGGGTGGGTCCTTTACCGGGCACCACAACGGAAAATCAGCAGGCAGATGCGGCTTTGTTTACCGTTGTCGATACACCCGGAGCAGATGCGGTGGGAAGGTTGGGCGAGAAAGAAAAAGATCTGGCGCTGTCGGCTGCCGAGGAAGCTGATTTCCTGGTGCTGGTTTACGACGCCATCCAAGGGATTAAAAAGACCGAGCAGGAACTGTTTTACGAGCTGACGGCTCTTAAAAAACCTTTCGTGGTGGTGCTGAACAAGGTTGACCTGGTGCCACGAAAAGACCTGCAGAGCATCATATCGAGTGCTGCAGTGAACCTGGGCTTGAAGCCCGATGAAATCGTACCCATAGTTGCCAAAGAAGGCAAGAACCTCGGGAAAGTGCTCCTGGCAGTGGCAGCCACCGAGCCTGAGATGGTCGCCGCCCTGGGACAGGCACTACCCGAATATCGCTGGCAGCTCGCCAGGCAAACCACCATCAGGGCAGCCTCGATCTCAGCCGCCATTGCAATATTACCCCTGCCGATTATCGATTTTGTTCCCCTAGTGATCACGCAGTCGATCATGGTGGTTAGTATCGCCCGCATCTACAACTATAGAATTACCCTGCAGCGCGCCTCCGAGCTGATTGCCACCTTTGGCCTGGGGTTCCTGGGTCGGACTCTCTTCCAGGAACTAAGTCTATTGGGAGGGTTCCCTGGCTGGCTGCTGAGCGCGGCGATCGCCTCATCCACAACTGTTGTGATGGGCTACGCAGCTGTGCGCTGGTTCGATAAAGGTCAAAAGCTTTCGGCTGATGCTCTCAAAAAGCTCACCCAGGTGGTCACCACTTACCTACTCGGTACCCTTAAAAACATCGGAAAACGCAAGCCAGGCAAAAAAGGTCTTCAGCATCGCGTCGCCCAATCTCTGGAAGACCTGCCTCTGGTCGAAAGCCAGGCAGCGCTCGATAGTGAAGCAGGTGAATAATAATATATTAGGGAAGCAGGGAAAAAGCTGCCCGGAAGATGCCGGGTAATCCGTTTCGACTGTCACGCCCGGATTCCGGGCGTGACAGTCGGTGATTGACCACCCTTGATTTGAATCGCCCTAAGTAATGGCATTCTCCCCCCGGGAGTAGAAATACTTCTTGGTAAGCTCAGTTGCAAGGACGTAGAGCGCCGTCAGCCCGAGCATTGCCAGCATAAGGGGTGCGGGCAAGGCAACAAAACCAAATACCGAGATGAACGGAAGGTAGGGTATTACGAGGGCAATTCCCATAAAGATCAAAGAACTCAACAGCAAAAGGGCGCCTGGGCGGCTGCGAAAAAAGACATGGCGCGTTCGCACAACCAGGGCGATGACCAACTCTGTTATCAGGGACTCGATGAACCAGCCAGTGCGGAACTCGTCCGGCGAAGCGCGGAACAGGTACAGCAACGTCCCGAAGGTCAGGAAGTCGAAGATCGAACTCACCAACCCGAAGAGAACCATGTAATTGCGAATGAACTTGGTGTTCCAACGGCGCGGCTTCACCACCATTTCTTGGTCCACATTGTCACTGGCGATGGTTACAGCGGGAATATCGGAAAGGAAATTATTCAGCAGAATTTGCGGAGCGAGCATGGGAAGAAATGATAGGAGCATCGAGGCCCCTGCCATGCTAAACATGTTTCCGAAGTTGGCGCTGATGGTCGTGAGGATGTACTTGATCGTATTAGCGAACGTCGCACGGCCTTCGTCAATGCCCTGCCGCAGGATGCCCAAATCCTTCTTGAGCAGCACAAAGTCAGCAGCCTCTTTAGCCACATCCACTGCCGTGTCCACGGAAAGACCCACATCCGCGGCATGAAGGGCAGGTGCGTCGTTGATGCCATCGCCCATATAGCCAACCACATGCTTGGTTTTTTGTAGCGCAAGAATGATGCGCTCCTTCTGGTTGGGATCAACTTCCGCGAAAAGGGTGGTGCGTTCGGCAAGGTGCCAGAGTGCCTCATCTCGCATGTCGTTCAATTGACTCCCGATCACCACGCCATGGAGTGGCAGGTTCACTGCCTCTGCGACATGGCGTGCCACTTTCTCGTTATCGCCGGTGATGATCTTGAGCCGCACCCCGCGCTTCGCCAGATCGACAATGACTTGCTGCACATCGGCCTTCGGTGGGTCTAAGAAGAGAAGGAAGCCGGAGAAGATGAGCCCATTTTCATCGGTTTGCGAATAAACTTCAGGCTGCCCGTTAACGGTTTTCGTCGCCAAGCCGAGTACGCGGAAGCCTTTTTCGCTCCATTCGATATAAAGATTTTTAATATCAGCCCGTGCTCTAGAATCTAATGGATGAACTCCATCCCCCAATTGAAAGGTGGTACAGATGCTCAGAATATTATCCAGCGCGCCCTTGGTGATGAGGGTGCGCACGCCTTGGGCATTCGCAGTGACCACGCTCAGTCGTTTGCGCACGAAGTCATAGGGGATTTCGTCCACTTTTTTCTCGGAGCTGATGTCCGTACCAGCCTTCTTAGCTGCAGCTTGAATTGCGTCATCCAACGGGTTGTTTAGCCCGGTCTGGAAGTGTGCATTAAGATAAGCAAATCTTTGAACAGCGTCGGATGACTTTCCTTGGGTATCTAACGCGCCGTCAAGACTGACGACTCCTTCTGTAAGTGTGCCAGTCTTGTCGGTGCACAGCACGTCCATGCTGCCGAAGTTCTCGATGGAGGTCAGGCGACGGACGATCACACCGCGCTTAGCCATTTGCTGTGCGCCGTGGGCGAGCGTGATACTGATGATGGCTGGCAAGAGCTCGGGTGTCAGGCCTACCGCTAAAGCCAACGAAAAAAGCAGGGAGTCTAACAGCGGCTTTGCGAGAAAGACATTGACCGCCAAAACGATGACCACCATCACCAGCATCACCTGAGTGAGCAAGGTACCGAAGTGACGGATGCCGCGTTCAAACTCAGTCTCTGGCGGGCGTAATTTTAACCGTTCAGCCACCTTTCCGAACACTGTAGTCTTGCCTGTCTGTACGATCAGCACCTGTGCGGTTCCGCTGGCGACACTGGTACCCATGAAGATGCAGTTGGTCCGCTCTGTCAGGCTGGCATTTACCGGGATAGTCGCCGGTTTCTTCTCGACCGGGAAGGTTTCACCGGTAAGCACAGCCTGGTTGATAAAGAAGTCATTTGCTTCCAGTACGATTCCATCGGCAGGGATCAGGCTGCCGGCGGAAAGCATCACTACATCGCCTGGCACTACTTGTTCGGAGGGCAGCGTCTGTTTTTGACCACCACGCAGCAAGATTGATTTGATCGTGACTTGCGAGCGTAATTTTTCGACGGCATTGCTGGCAGTGTATTCCTGCACGAAGCCGAGGATAGTGCTACCAAGCACTATTGCAAGCACTATGCTGGCATCCACCCACTCGCCCACAACGCCGGAGACGATTGCGGCAAAGATGAGGATGAGAACGAGCGGGCTTTTGAATTGACTCAGTAGCAGGCGGAATGCAGTAGCTTGCTGTTGTGCTCTGATTGTGTTCAGCCCGTATTGTTTCAGACGTTGCTCAGCGTCTGCGGGTTGGAGACCGTTTCTGGATGCATGCAGTGAGGAGAGGAGCTGTTCGGGGGTGAGGCTCCAATAAGCCTCTGGAATTGCCTGGTCGACTTGTTGCCCCGCTTTGGGTAGTGTAGTAGAAGAAGAATTAGGGAGGGGTTCCATTCAACTTCTCCGAATCTCGACTAATTATAGCTCATAAGCATTGGATGATTTATTTATTTTTGCAGTCACCGGAGAAGAAATTTCCCCAATGGCTGCACCAAAAGAGGTCTTACCGACGTGTAAACAACCGGTGATCCGCCCCCCCAAATGGGGGAGATAAACACTCCCCAGCCGGTGGATGTGGTCGTCATGTATCCGTTGTAGGATGGATTCATGGATGGTATCCTGGACCGGACCAACCGGGTGTCGAAATGTTGAAATCTGGACTATTTGTTTTAAAGGTACAAGATGGAAATTCCATTACAAGCTCAAGTGGAATGTAAAGATGGCGTCTATGGCCGCTCTGTATTTGTGCTGATAAACCCCGTTCTCGACAAGGTGAGCCATTTGGTAGTGAGGGGGGATTCATTTCCCAATACTGAGTACATCGTGCCGGTTGATATGGTATCCGAAACCATAGTGGATACGATTCGACTGCGGTGCACCAAGGCAGAGCTTGAGAAAATGGACCCATTTATGAAAACAACATTTATAGAAGAGAAGGCTTCCGCCACAAATTTTGGGTACAAAGGTGGAATGTACGGGATGGGATCTTATTATTATCTTCCATATGTAGATCCTGAAATGATAGTGCAAGTGCCAGTGGAGCATCGACAGATCCCGCCAGGTGAGCTGGCTGTGCGCCGTGGTACACGCGTGGAGGCGACGGATGGCTATGTGGGACACGTCGACGAATTCGTGGTTAACCCAAAAAATGGCCACATAACCCATTTGGTGATGCGGGAAGGACATCTTTGGGGGCAAAAGGATGTGATCATCCCCATTTCAGCGATGGCTGATAACCGCGATGATACCGTGTTCCTGACACTCGACAAGCACCAGATCGAATCTCTGCCGACCTTCCCGGTGCACAGGCGCTGGTCCTGATTGTAGGAACAGGCAGGGCCATACAGCTTGAGCTTGATGAAATAATCTAAAAAGGTAAGATCAAAGACCCAGCCACTTTGCCCGGGAACTTCCTGACTAGGGCGAATGTGACCCATTTATATGGATTATCAGAAGGAGTACAGCCATGATAGATCATCAGCCTTGGGAATTCACGTGTAAAACATGCGGTGGTCACACTTTAACCGTCACTCACATATGGACCATCCTGGCTGGGCCTGAAAGTGAAAGCTGGCGGGAATGGGGTCCGCTCGAAGCAGATCATCTCTGGCGCTACGACTTCAAGGAAAAGATAGAAAATGGAGAGGATGAAGACAGCGAAGTTGAGCGAGGGGACTTTGGTGAGTTTGCAGAAGACGACTCAGATTCTGAACCAGAGGAATACGAAATGTTTGAACCTGAGATCGACCCGGAGAGTGACGAATTTTATGTGAATTGTTCGGGCTGCGATCGCGAGATTGAATTTGGCTGGTCACAACCCGATCGTGGCGGGCGGATATTCCCCGTGGAATGTTCTGATTTCAACCCCGGAGAAACCTGGCCGGAACCAAGGTATTTGGATTCCTGGCAGCAGAAACACTGGCTCCCTACAGGATTTGGCCGGCGGTGACCATCTCGGAAAATATTAATATAGTCAGGATGCATAGGTGCATTGCATGTGCATGAGTCTTCAACATTCTTACCGTTTATGTCCTGGAGGTCACCGGATTCCGGATGAACAAAGACCGCTGATCGCCTGCGATTCCTAAGCAACAGAGGAAATTAAGGCCTCTAATAAAAAACGTCAATCTAGGAATGATAAAGAGTCAGACAATGAACAAGAAGATGAATAAAACGGTGCCCAATGGACTTTAAGGATTATTACAATACACTTGGAGTATCACCAGATGCTGACGAAAAGGCAATCAGGCAGGCTTTTCGCCAGTTAGCTCGCAAGGTTCACCCGGATGTAAACCCGGGTAATAAAGAAGCCGAAGAGAAATTCAAGACGATTAATGAGGCTTACCAGGTTCTATCGGATACGGAAAAGCGTAAGAAGTATGATGAGCTGCGAGTCCAATACCAGCAATGGCAGCAGACGGGTGATCGCCACCAGGATTTCGACTGGCAAAACTGGTCAGCCCAACCTGGTGATGGGGTGCGCGTCCAATATGCCAATGCCGAAGATCTGGAAGACCTCTTCGGAAGCGCATCGCCATATTCCGATTTTTTCACCAATATCTTTGGACAGGGGCACAGGGGTACCAGAGGCAAGGGCCGAGGTACATCACCCGGCCCGCGTCCCGGACGGGATGTGGATTACGAAGTTGATCTGACCTTGGAAGAGGCTTTTCATGGCACAGAGCGTCTGTTGGAAATCGATGGTCACCGCATCAAAGCCGGCATTCCGCCGGGTGTGCGAATAGGATCACGAGTCCGCCTGGCTGGTCAAGGAGAGCCGGGGCAAAACAATGGGCCAGCTGGAGATCTTTATTTAATTGTGCACATCTTGCCCAATGAAACCTTTGAGTGCGAAGGGGACAACCTGCACATGGAAGTGCCGGTCGATATCTTTACTGCCATTGCCGGGGGTGAAATCCGCATCTCCTCCATGGAGCGACCGTTAATTCTGAAAATTCCTCCCCGGACCAATTCTGGGCGCAGTTTTCGCCTGCGAGGCAAGGGAATGCCACATCTGGGTGATCCCAAAACTCACGGTGACCTGTTCGCCAATGTCAGGCTGGTGCTGCCCGACCTGCTGACCAACAAAGAGGTTGATAGCATCTGTGAGTTGGCCTCCTCCCGGCAATCCCGTTCCAAAAGCACCCAAAACGAGGTATAAACATGAATCCCAAGAATCCACCCACAAAACGATATTGGTATGGTCCATACGAAGGCTATGAGTTACGCAGCCAACGCCGATTAAAGGACGATCTGGGAGTCGACGAGGTTGCCGCTGAAGCGATCCTGCACCTGCGCAGCCAGGTTATTGAATTACAGGGTCAAATTCGACAGCTGGAAGCCGAACTGACTGATCACCTAGCCAGCAAGCAACTGCGTCTGGCTCGTAACCGGGAAGCTTATTACGATGCTATCTGGATCGATCTGGAAATTCAGGACTAATAACAGCCTGAAGACAATTGCAGGGAAAGCTCATGCGTCAGTCCGTTCTCACTGATCAGCAAGCTCAATTAAAGCGAAAAACCTTTCGATCCTTGGTTTTTTGGAGGCATTCATGAACCTCGAAAAATTCACACAAAAATCCCAGGAGGCAATCCTCGCTGCCCAGCACCTTGCCCAGGATTTCCAGCATCAGGTGGTCGAACCGATCCACTTGCTACTGGCGCTCGTTCAACAGCAGGACGGGATTGTCCGGGCGATTATCACCAGGGTATCCGGCGGGACGCAGGCCCTTCAAGAGGAATTAAGCAATGAGCTAGATGAGAGCCCAAAAGTCCAGGGTGCGAATATGGAAGTCGGACTATCACCCCAGACTGCGGAAGTTCTGGCTGGCTGCTGAGCGCGGCGATCGCCTCATCCACAACTGTTGTGATGGGCTACGCAGCTGTGCCCTGGTTCGATAAAGGTCAAAAGCTTTCGGCTGATGCTCTCAAAAAGCTCACCCAGGTGGTCATCACTTACCTGCTCGGTACCCTTAAAAACATCGGAAAACGCAAGCCAGGCCAAAAAGGTCTTCAGCATCGCGTCGCCCAATCTCTGGAAGACTTGCCTCTGATCGAAAGCCAGGCAGCGGTCGATAGTGAAGCAGGTGAATAAAAAAATAAATTGAAAATGAAATACATCAGCGATAGAATCATATAACTCGAAGGATGTTGTCATGGATACTCATTTCCGATTTCCCATTGAGCATGTAATTGTTCTCATGCTTGAGAACCGTTCTTATGATCACATGCTGGGCTATCTCCCCAACGGGCATGGATTGCTGGGCAATGAATTCAATCCGGTCGATCCTTTAGATCCAAGTTCTGAGCGAGTCCTGGTAAGCAATAAGGCAGCCTATGTGTCTGTGGACCCCGCCCACGACTTTGAAAATGTCGAAAAGCAGTTGTATGGCGAGCCGGGGCGCGTCGTGAACCCGGCGCCAATGAATGGATTTGTCCTTACCCATATCCAGAAGGAAAAAGGTGATATCGAGCTTGGCAAGAAGATCATGGAATGCTTCGACCCTGGCAAGCTCCCGGCATTGACCACCCTTGCTAACGAATTTTGCCTGTGCGATCATTGGTTCTCTGCAGTTCCCGGCCCTACATGGTTGAATTGCTTCTTCGCTCATTCTGCAACGTGTGATGGAATGATTGTGGATAATCCAAGGCACAATTACAGGATGAAAACCATTTTCGGTGCCCTCGAAAAAAATGGGTATTCATGGAATATATACTATGGGGACGTCCCTCAAAGTATCATCTTGCAGCATCACTGGCGGACGCTGGATCGGTTTAAGCGATTTGAGACTTTCTACACCGACCTGGAGAACGGGGAACTGGCCACTTATTCCTTTATCGAGCCTCGCTATATTGACTTTCATGAGTGGAAAGCGACCGACCAGCACCCCCCCCCACGACGTTCGGTTGGGTGAATATCTCATTGCCGAGGTATATGATACCTTGCGCAATAGTCAGTTATGGGAAAAGAGCCTGCTTATCGTGACGTATGATGAGCATGGAGGTTATTTCGACCGGGTCCCACCGCCCGACTCGGTTCCAAGTCCGGACGGGAAAAAGTCTAAACATCCAGCATTTGATTTTACTCGCTTGGGGGTCCGCGTACCAACCATCCTGGTTTCGCCCTTCGTGGAAAAGGGGCTGGTGGATTCAACCATCTATGAGCATTCCTCCCTGCCGGCCACTATTAAAACCCTGTTTGATCTTCCCGAAAACTTGACAGCCAGAGACAATGCAGCTAACACGTTTGAGAAGAATTTCTCGCGTGCCAATCCCCGCAGCGACACACCTCTATCGCTTCCAGTCCCAGGTGAACCTGAAGAAGCCCGCCGCCACCGTGAACTACTTCGCATTAATTCTCTCGAAAAATGGCGCCGGGGTGAGGTCGACCAGGCGCAGATTTCACAGGAGCCGCTTTCCTCCTTTCAGGAGTCGCTAGTGGGGATCGCCCATCGGCTTAACCAGCAGTCGCACAGGATTGTACCCTCCGCTCCAATTAAGACCGAGCACGAAGCTGGTGTTCACATCCACGATAGCATTGCCCAGTTCCTTGAACGCTAAAATGTGAGAAAGGTATTTGTACTTGCTCGCACCAGCATGCCTCCTAGAGCTGGTGGATATTGCATGTATTTTTGAATATATGTAGGCTGCACCATTCTCTCCACATCAAGGAAACACATATCTAGGCATCGGAGTATGCCTTTTCCTCCCCCAAATGGTGGAGGTGCATACTCCCCGACCGGATGATGCGCCACTGAAGGGATGGTTGTAATATGATTTGATTTCCCGGTCATTTCCGGCTGGTGGATTAAATTCAGAATAAGGAGTTTCTACAATGGCAATAAAGAAAGATAAGTTGAGCGCCAAAAAAAAACTTGTGCGAATGTCCAAGTGAAAATGCATACATGCCAGGCGGCTGAAGCAGGAAGCGCGCAAGACAGCTGGTACAACTCGGCTATAGGAAAAAAAATGGGACTCAAAGGTGTCAGTAAACGTAAGTTACCAAAAGCAAAATTGAAACCGCTCGCAACCACCAATCGTGGAGAATCGAGCCTCCGATTTGGCCAAGTCAGAAAGAGGCTCGAGGCAGGTGCCCGAGAAGTCCAGCGGAGTGCCGTTTGGCAACGGTGGGATGAACTCCTCGTCAGGATCGAAGAAAAGCCTAAAAAAGCACTAAAACTTTCAACCTCAGGCGACCCCTCACAATACCTGGTGGGTGGAAATGACCATATCGAGTTGTTTCCACCCACCTTTGTTGTCACAATCTTTTTGAAGCAGGTCCAACTTTTGTTATCACCACCTGGTTGTTCTATCGTTCTAATCCCCCTAATCTTATTTTTACACTTGTGGGACCTCCCCCAAGTGGCCTAGATGAATACTCCCCACCCGTCTGATGTGGCCGGGGAGTTTTTATTGTACGATACACCTATGACCCGCGTATATTTAGCCGATGCCCAGTCTGAGGAACGTTCCGCCCTGCGCTTGCTGCTGCTCGATCTGAAGTTGGAGGTAGTTGGAGAAGCGGCCGATTGGTTCACGACATTAGCACAAGCACCCATCAGCCGCATAGATATGTTGTTGGTAGATTGGGATCTGCTCCCCAATTCGCCTACTGCGGCTCTTGAAGAGCTTCGAAAGGCCTGCCCGGCCGCGCTCGTCATAGTCCTCATAAGCCATCTGGACGCACGGCATCAGGCTGCTCTCTCCGCGGGAGCCGATGCGTTTATCAGTAAAGGAGAAACTCCTGAGCGGGTCGCTGAACGTTTGCGTGTTGCTGTTGAAAGTATATCTATTAATTAAAACAATCTGGCTGACGGGTGGGGCTTGAAAAACTGGCGCAAATAGCTGCCCCGAGCGCCAGCGCAAACTGGGACAGCATTTACAAATGATCTGGAGGATTAAGCTATGAACGATGATGTGATGCAAGGCCCGTGGAAACAAATTAGCGGCAAGGCCAAAGCATTGTGGGGTAAGCTCACAGACGACGATCTGGAGCGAGCCGCTGGCAAAGTCGACGTCTTAGCTGGCTTGCTTCAGGATAAGTAAGGCTATACCCGCCCGCGCGCAGTCAAGGATATCGAAATGCACCTGACGGATTTCGAAGCCAGCTCGAAAAATAAAACCGGAGCCTCCCCCGTAAAATAAAGGGTTGGATACCACATTTCTTTTCCTCCGGAGAAAGAGTGCGGATGGACAAAACACACACGGTATTCCGTGTCCCTGGATACTCAAATAGGAGAGAACCATGTTAAACATCGTTATTTACCTCATCGTAGCAGCAGTCATAGGTTGGGTGGCCACCGAGGTCATGCATGACCGCTCGAACCTGCTGATCAATATCATTGTGGCCGTTATAGGAGGATTCATAGCCGGCTACTTCCTCACCCCCTTGTTCCATATCTCGCCAATTGGTGTCGGTGCGATCTCCATTTCAGCCATGTTGATAACCCTGGTGGGTGCGATCATCCTGTTATTGCTGGTCAATTTAATTCGCCGCAGGCGCTAACCTGGTCCATTTTGCTTTCTATAAAAAGGGGTGCATGTTTGCACCCCTTTTCACCACACATGTGAGTTCTTCCCTTTTCACTTTGGGGTCGTGCTCAAAAAGGAGATCAATATGCCTACAGACACAGAATCAGAAGTTCGAACGACGCAAAAAGAACCGGAACGCGAAAGACGCATTTTCACCTTCAAAGCCACCCAGTTGGTTTGGTGGTTGCTTGGAATACTCGAGGCCTTCCTTGCGCTGCGCTTTGTCTTGAAATTGATCGCGGCCAACCCGGCTAACCCGTTCGCTGTTTTTATATATGGTTTCACCAACCTTTTTCTGTTCCCGTTTGTAGGCTTGACGGCAACACCAGCCGCAGGTGGCATGGTGTTGGAAATTTCAACCCTGATTGCCATGCTGGTGTATGGCTTGGTCGGATGGGCGGTTGAAAGATTAATCTGGGTGATCTTCTATCGCCCGCGGGGACCCGTCACGCAGACAACCACCACCGACCAGCACACGCATCAATAATAAGGAACATTCTATTCAAGAATCAAGGAGTTGGTAAAATGGAAAACAATACTGAGGCACTTACGCACGGCAATAATGGGATGAACGTTTTATTCGGCCTGCTCATCGGTGGCCTGGCTGGTGCGGTAATAATGCTGCTCTTGGCACCTCAATCTGGAAAACGGACGCGCGCTCAAATTCAGCACGACGCTATCCTGGTGCGCGATCAGACAGCCAAAAATGTTATAAAAGCAGTTGCCCTGGTCCGCTCCGAAACCGACCGGATCACGACTGAAGTCCAGGAAAAGGTAGGTGAACTCAAGGAGCTTGGCCAGGATAAGCTTGTGGAACAACTGGACCGAATTTCCACAGTTCTCGACAATGGTAAAACGGCAATTGAGGCAGCCTGAGATTAAATAATTCTTATACATCTTTGCGGGTGATTAGGATCACTGGATCCAAAGCCTGCCCCTCATTCACGCAAGAAAGGAGAATCACCATGAAAATGCGCATCACCCATAATATAGGCTTTCTTTTGCTGGCCATATGGCTCATCCTGTACGGACTGATTGCATTGTTCAGCTTGAGCTTTGCCGGCCTGAGCGTAATTATGGCGATCCTTGCCATTGCAGCCGGTATCTTCATCCTGATTGAGCGTTAGTTCAACTGCCACCCGGTCTAGCATCGGGTGGCTGCCACCGCCTCTTTCAATAGATCATTCAAAAGGAGAAATCTCATGTTGTGGACCATCATCGTAATATTGTTCATACTTTGGCTGCTCGGCTTTTTCGGTCGGAGGGTCAGTTCTAGCTTCCCAGAAACCGGCGGTTGGATCCATATTCTGATCGTTATTGCAGTCATCCTCGTCATCCTGCACCTTCTTGGGGTGATGTAACGATCTTCCTGCGTTTTGACGACGGGAACGAGCCTACCGAAGCTGGTGACGGCTTCGAATCGCCATTCTGCAAATCTGTCTACAACTCGGTCTAAATCCCGGGTGGCCCAGATTGTTAGCCCGAAATAGCCATGCAAATTTCGCAAGCAAATGGGATATTAAAAAGCTTGATCCAGAAAAAGCAATATTCATAATCAAAGGAGATATCAAATGGCAAAAAAAAGAATGACAAAAGCCGAGTTCGTAGCCGCTCTTTCCAAGAAAAGTGGCCTCACTAAAAAGCAAGCCGCCTCAGCACTCGATACCATCAACGTCATAATTGCTGAGCAGCTTGGTAAGCGAGGACCGGGCGAAGTTCTAATCCCAGACCTGCTTAAACTGAATGTCGTTGATAAGCCCGCTACGCCTCAGCACAAAGGCGTCAACCCATTTACTAGGCAGCCGATGATCTACAAGGCAAAACCGGCGAGCAAGGTGATTAAGGTGAGGCCTCTCAAAGCCCTGAAAGATTCTGTCTGAGTCATCCCGCCAGCCAAACCGGCATTATCGCTAGTGCGGCTGGTTATTTTTTATGATGGCGGATGGATCACTAACCTGAGTACGCACGGCAACATTAGCCTTTTATGGCAAGACAGGTCGGAGCTTATTTCCCGCTCATATTGTCGCTATGGCCACTGTTGCCGAAGGTTAATCATTTGCGCTTGACGCAAACCCAAGATTCGGTAATGGTTGTGATATTTGTTGTATAAAACACCAGGTGTATTTCTAAAATACCGCAACTTCCTGCAACAGTTATTTCGATTCTCAATTATTATCTGATATAGCAAATGATCTCCATATGTGCGCAGGGCCCAATAGCTGTAAAAGTCTATTCACCGCCTTTATTCTGGGACAAGGGGCGGTATACATTTTACCCGCATGAGTAAAGGTTCCATGAAACCGAGTTCAAAAAAATGAAAACAATTATTAGATGCATTTGGCAATATGGAAAGAAGCTGATGAACTTTAGGCCAAAGGATTGAAATACATGGACGAAACTATTGACAAGACCACTACCTCTACAATACAACGTCGCAAGCGGGTAAAGCTGATCTTCAATCCCAGTGCAGGGGCAGCCAGGCCGTCGCCCATACAGATAGTGGATGTGATCCATGAGATGCAAGCTTGGAAGCTGGTACCAGAAGCTTACCTGGTTGAACCGGGCAGTAACCTGCCCGGGATTGTCCAGGATGCCCTCACCCAGGGATTCAGGATGTTCGTGGTATGCGGCGGTGATGGCACTATTTCTGCAGTGGCCAGAACCTTGGCAGGAACTCGCGCCACCCTGGGGATAATCCCCATCGGCACACAGAATAACACTGCCCTTAGTCTGAATATCCCGAATGATATCCCGGCTGCCATTGCCATTTTGCGAACCGGCCGGCGTATCAAAGTGGACGTTGGCATGGCTACTTGCGGCAAGATCAACACGCCTTTCCTGGAAGCATGCTCGGTTGGGCTGGCTTCGACTCTTTTTCCGTCTGTCGACGATATCCAGCACGGGAACCTGGCACAAATCGGAACCTTCCTATCAACTCTAGCCTCATCCCCGCCAGCTGATATAAATCTGTTACTGGATGACAATCAAGAGATCCACGATCGGGGTCACGTGGTTCTGGTATCCAATATGCCTTATATTGGTTTCCATTATCAACTTGGCAACGTCGCCTCGTTTAAAGACGGGCTGCTGGATGTGCTGTTCTTTGCTGACCTTTCCAAGCTGGATCTGCTAGGCTATATACTTCAGGGGGTGGGAGAAGGCAAGCCGGAAGACTCACGCATCCAGCATTACCATGTACGCAGGGTGGATATTAACACCCGCCCAGCCATGCCGGTCATGGCGGATGGGACCGCGTTAGGAGAAGGTTTGGTGCGTATCGAAATACGTCGACATGCTCTGACAGTGATGGTTAGCCAGCCAGCCTCGTCAGCAAAAAAACTTAGGAATCGATGAACCCATCTGAGACGATCCTGCAACTGGGCAGACAGGCAGCCGTAGCGGTGCAATAGCTCCCCATATGATAGGACAGTTGCCGAAGTCTTCACATTACTGGATGTGGCATTCCGGAAATGAGATGGTCGGGGCAACATTTTGCCAACGTGAAGAAAAACATGAGTCCAAAATATTCTTTTAAATTCATCTAAACTTAATTTATATCTATTATAGTTATGTCGAGGTCTCCCCCAACTGGCGGAGAGAAGAACTCCCCCGCCGGTGGATGCGGCTGGGGAGCATTTATTGTATGATGCTTTATACCCCACAAGGGCATAACCCAATGTGTGAAAGACAAAGGTCCTTCACAGGATCACACAATATCAAGAATGGAGATCATTATGGGAATACTTTCCTGGATCGTTGTAGGTTTGTTGGCAGGTTGGTTGGCCGGGGTGGTCGTAAAAGGGGGTGGTTTCGGCTGTATCGGTGACATCGTTGTCGGTGTGGTTGGCGGATTGCTGGGAGGCTGGGGTGCTTCCTATTTTTTCCATATTGGCGACCCTATCTCGGGCATCAACGTGGAATCCATCCTGATCGCGTTTGTCGGAGCAGTGATTTTCGTTATCATATTGCGACTATTAAGTGGAAGAAGAGCATAATTCCCTTTCATTTACTGGTTGGGGAAGGAACGCGCGGAATTAATAGTCGGGTCTGGACGCTAAATTATGACGACGTTCTATTGACATTTATGAGCGCATTCCAACCAAAAAAAAATAAGGGTAAAATTGTAACCACAGTTTGGCATGGCCATGGGTCGATCCATCTGTCACTTGTGGATTTTCGGACGACTTCGTCCAAAAAGGGTGGTTCTTTCTTTGGGTTTTCCGATCGCCACCCTGTTTTCCCCTGGTAATCACTCTGGACGTCCCGGGCTTCCTTTTTCGCCAGGTAGTCGGATAACCCGTTTCCGGTTGCCTGCCGTAGGAATAAATATCGCGAAAGGAGGCTGATCGAATATGAACCGGAGCACAATTTCCTTGGGACGCATTCTTGGTATCCCAATCGGAGTGGATTATTCCTGGTTTTTAATCTTTGCATTGCTGACCTGGTCGCTGGCTACCAGCTATTTTCCGGCAGAATTTACGAACTGGTCGGTATCACAATATTGGATTGTTGGAGCAGTTACTGTTATCTTTATGTTCGGCAGTGTGCTGCTGCATGAGCTGGGGCATTCGGTCGTAGCCTTGCGATACAAGATCCCGGTGCGCAGTATTACCCTCTTCATATTCGGTGGTGTTGCTCAAATTGCAGCAGAACCTCCCAGTGCCATTTCTGAGTTCTGGATTGCCCTTGCCGGCCCTGTGGTGAGTTTCACCCTGGCAGGTTTCTTTGGTCTGTTGCAACCGGTTGTCGGTGCTCTTTCCTCCCTGCTAGCCATTGCCAAATATCTGGCTTATATAAATGGTGCGCTTGGGTTGTTTAACCTGATTCCAGGTTTTCCCCTGGATGGTGGCAGGGTTTTCAGGGCTATTCTTTGGGGAGCCACCCATAATTTGCGCCGGGCCACGCTCATTGCTGGCAATGTTGGCCGCTTCATCGCCTATTTGTTTATCCTTTGGGGAGTATGGCAGATTTTCACAGGCAATTTCGGGAATGGTCTATGGATTGCTTTTATCGGTTGGTTCCTGGAATCCGCCGCTTCATCCCAGATTCAACAGCAAACAATTCATGACCTTTTGGCTGGGCATCATGTTGCGGATGCAATGCGCCACGATTACGCCTCCATTTGTTCGGATTGTACTCTTGACCAATTGATCAATAAGCACATCCTGGGAAGTGGGCAGCGCAGTTTGGTAGTCACGCAGGATGACCGGGTTGTTGGCTTATTGACATTGCATAATATCAAAACCATTCCATCTTCAGCTTGGTTGACCACCACCGCCGCCCAGGTGATGATTCCTGCGGTAAAAATGATTTCTATTCGTCCCGAGGCAGATTTGGTGGATGCCCTTGGAGAAATGGACCGCGACGGCGTGAACCTTCTCCCCGTCATGGCAGGGGACCAGATTCAGGGTGTGCTTGGTCGAGATGATGTGATTAATTTTCTGCACACCATGAGTGAGATCCGCCGTCATTAATTCCATAAAGGGTCGATGTAAATTGGTTGAAGTGGATTCCTTTTTCACTAAGAGGGACATTTCACAAGTAAAATGAGGCCAAAATGCCGCAAACTTCACACGTTGAAAAGCATTTCACGGGTTCTGCAGTTATCCGTGACATTGTGATCGGCATGTCTGATGGGCTGACGGTCCCCTTCGCCCTAGCCGCCGGGCTCTCCGGGATCGCCAGTTCGACTGCCATCGTCATCACCGGTGGGTTGGCAGAGATAGCCGCAGGGTCCATATCCATGGGGTTGGGCGGTTACCTCGCAGCCAGGAGCGATGCCGAACACTATGCTAAAGAACGAGAGAATGAACGGCTCGAGGTTGAAATTATCCCTGATAAAGAGGTGGAAGAAGTTGAACAAGTATTTATAGAATACGGCCTCGAAGCGCAGGAGAGCACCCTCATCGCAAAAGCCTTGAGTAAGCGTCCGGATGCATGGATAGATTTTATGATGCGCTTTGAGTTGGGTCTAGAAAAACCTGCTCCAAAACGCGCACTGAAGAGCGCCCTGACGATAAGTGTTTCCTACATCGTCGGCGGACTGATCCCACTGGCTCCATATATGTTTATTTCCAAAACGGGATCGGCCCTCATCTTTTCCGTTATTTTCACTCTCTCAGCGCTGCTCGTCTTTGGGTATGTTAAAGCTCGATTCACCGGGACGCATCCCCTTCGCAGTGCTCTTCAGACTGCGCTAATAGGAAGTCTGGCTGCAGCCGCAGCTTTTGGCTTGTCTAAATTAATTTCAAAATAAGGCGGAGATGTCATGGATTCAAACAATAATAACCATCGTGCATTATTGGAAAGCATTGCTCACCGAGTGATGCTCGAGCGAGGCCTTCTCCCTGATTTTTCCAGTGAAGCGCTCGCAGAACTTGCCAGGCTTCAACACGCTTCAAAGGGGGAGGGAGGGCCAGACGGGGGTTCCTCCGCTATTCGAGATTTGCGGGGTCTTCTGTGGGCTTCCATTGACAATGATGATTCGCGTGACCTCGACCAGTTAACTGTGGCGGAACCATTACCGGGAAACCAGGTGAAAATCCTGGTTGCCGTGGCAGATGTGGACTCGTTGGTAAAAAATGCCTCAGCAATCGATACGCACGCCCGCCACAATACCACTTCGGTTTACACCGCTGCTGAAATCTTTCCGATGCTTCCTGAAAAGCTTTCCACCGACCTCACCTCTCTGAATTTCGATGAAGAACGCCTGTCGATCGTCGTCGAAATGGTCATTAATGCTGATGGAACCCTTCAGGATTCCGATATCTACCGGGCACGGGTCACCAATCGTGCCAAGTTGGCATACAAGAGCGTTGCCGCCTGGCTGGATGGAAATGGCAGCGCACCTGAAGGTGTTACCGCGGTAAAAGGACTGGATGAAAATCTGCGACTTCAGGATCAGACGGCTCAACAGATGAAAAACCTCCGGCACACCCATGGAGCCCTGAGCCTGGAAACGGTTGAAGCTAAACCCGTTTTTGACGGTGATCAGATTCAGTCTCTCGAAGTCGATGAAATGAACCGCGCCAGGGTGATCATTGAGGATTTCATGGTGGCAGCAAATGGCGTTACCGCACGCTTTCTTTCCGCCAATAATTTCCCTTCGATCCGTCGGGTGGTTCGCATTCCAAAACGCTGGGACCGCATCGTCGAAATTGCCCGCGACCACAAGGTCAGCCTCCCGGACAATCCGGATTCAAAAGCACTGGAGGCGTTTCTCGTCAAGATGAAGGCTGATGATCCTGTTCGCTTCCCGGACCTCTCTCTGGCTGTGATCAAGTTGCTGGGCTCCGGAGAATACATTGCCGAGCCTCCTGAAGGGATTGCTCCGGGACACTTTGGCCTGGCGGTTAAGGATTATGCCCACTCTACTGCTCCAAACCGACGCTATCCCGACTTGCTGACCCAGCGATTGTTGAAAGCCGCTATAGACAAGAAGCCTGTGCCATATCGGATGGAAGACCTTCAGCTTTTGGCAACTCATTGTACCCAGGCGGAAGATACCGTCAACAAAGTTGAACGACAGGTTGGAAAATCTGCAGCCGCCCTCTTGCTCGAATCTCGAATCGGAGACCAATTCGATGCAATTGTCACGGGCGCTTCCGAGAAAGGCACTTGGGTACGTTTATTGACGGTTCCGGTGGAAGGGAAACTGGTGAATGGATTCGCGGGCTTGGATGTGGGCAACCGGGTTCGGGTACAGTTAACCTCAATCGACGTTCAGCGAGGATTTATTGATTTTAAGAAAGTCAGTTAATCAAAAATAATGCTTGCGAAAGCCGTTATACGGCACCTACCGACCAAAAGGAGAATGATATGACCAAGATGGATACGACCAATTCCTCGAGCGCTGCAGGAGTACCCTCGCCCCAAACATTACCTCCTCTCCCATATTCTGAAAATGCATTGGAACCGATCATAACAGCCAAAACCATGAGTTTTCATTACGGGAAACATCACAAAGCCTATGTGGATAACTTGAACAAGCTTATCGCAGCTACAGATTACGCCAACCTGTCGTTGGAAAAAATTATTACCAGTACCGCCGGGCAGGCAGAACAGATGGCGATCTTCAACAACGCCGCACAATCTTGGAATCACACCTTTTATTGGAAGAGCTTGACCCCGAATGGCGGCGGCGAACCACCCGCTGCACTCAAGCTTAAAATCGAGGCATCTTTTGGCAGCGTCGATACCTGCAAAAAAGAGCTTGCCAGTACGGCTGTTTCACAATTCGGGAGCGGCTGGGCTTGGCTTGTCCTCGACGGCAGCCTGCTCAAGGTGGTAAAGACTGCCAATGCCAATATCCCGATAACGATGGGGCTAAAACCCTTGCTCGCCATTGACGTGTGGGAGCATGCATATTACTTGGATTATCAGAATCGTCGTGCCGACTATGTTAATGCGGTCCTTGACAGGCTGATCAATTGGGAATTTGCCCTGCAGAATATCGGCAAATAGTGGGCTGTATATTAACAAATAAACACGGATCGGAAGTGGTCGTTACCGCAAGCCACTCTAGGCGGCGTTGCCGGGTTGTATGTTATGCAGATGGAATCTGGAAACTCCGGTTTGTCTATGGCAGACGGACTGGCTCCGGCATATGACAGTGTATAAGGAGATTTAATATGAAAAAGATAGCAGGACTGTGGATCGATCATCGCAAGGCGGTGATCGTGATTATCTCGGAGGCAGGGGAGCAAATCAAGGAAATCACATCAAACATGGAAAAACACACACGCTTTACCGGTGGGAATGCATCTATGGATGGTTCCACGGAAGATGTTCGCGACCGCCAGTTTGGAAACCATCTCAACAGCTTTTACGAAGAAGTCATCGCTGTGATTCGAGGCGCAGACTCGATCCGGATATTTGGTCCGGGTGAAGCTAAGCATGAGTTGGCAAGGCGTTTGGAACACGATGGGATGAAAGATTGCATCTTGTCGGTTGAAACCGTTGATAAGATGACCGATCACCAGGTTGCTGCAAAAGTTCGGGAGCAATTCTCGAAACAGGTTGGCGGAAGTATTTGAAGGATAGTCTTAAAGGCATGATATAAGCCTGGTTTAATGGTGCATAACGATGAGACGGTTGCTCGCTGAACCGTCTCATCGTTTGATTTTAGGATGGCAGGTATGTTTTTCTCATAAAAGATAGATGTTTGCAATGAATTTTCTATAAAATCCCCTGCATTTTAGTTTTTTGGGTGGTAACGTAATAATGTAATGCCTGAACCGAACTGCTTTGTTTCAGCCAGGGTCAGCTTCATGCTGCCCCCGTCTTTAAAAAGGCGTTTCCCACTTCCCAGGATGACGGGATAGACCATTAGCCGATATTCATCGATAAGGTTGTGTTGCATCAGCAAATGCACAAGCTGGCCGCTGCCTGCCACTAGAATATCACCACCCTGCATCGCCTTCAATTTGGTCACTTCCTCTACAATGTTATCTTTGATAAGGTTCGAGTTATTCCATTTTAGGTCTCTCAACGATTTGGAAACGATATATTTGGGCATGTTGTTCATTTTGTTGGCAAATTCTCCTGTCCGGGAGGGCCAGGCTGCTGCAAATCCTTCATAAGTTATCCTGCCCAAGAGCAGAGTACCCGCCTCTATAACTTCATCAAGCTTGAATTTGTCCCCTTTTGGTCCGCGCTCGAATTTAAATGCCCATCCACCGTGGATGAATTTTTCGGCTCCCCCCGGATCTTCCATGACACCATCTAAAGTTACGAACTCTGAAACAATCACCTCTCTCATTTCCTCTCCTTGTTTGCCTCTTCCTTGCAAATTCTATTTGCCGCTGGATAGATTGTAGGCGACCGCGCCACGTATTAATTCTTTCAATCCTTCTTCCTGGATCTTGTCGCCCTTGGAGAAATCGATCGCGCGTGTTGCCGTCTCCTCCACCCCGGCGTTAAAGAGACTGTACGGGTCTTTTAGGGAAGCGCCTTTGAAAAAGTTGAGTTTAAAACGTGGTCCTTGAAAGATGCGGCAGAAAGTACGTTTCCTTTTTGTGACCATACAGCTGTCTCCCACTTCCATTCTTCTGTGATGCTTGGGGCGGCAGTTTTAATTATTTCGCGGATTTTGGCCAACAGGTCGCCACGCCAATCTCCTAATTCTGCGATTTGATTGGTAATGAGCTGTGAAGGATGTTTCCTCTGCTTTCGAAATTATCATGGTCATATTATTTTCCTTTTAAGTAAATGCTATGCCTCTTGTGGTAATTGCAAGGCGGATTTAATTAAATTTATGAAGCCCGATTCCGTGGCGTTCCTTTGCTTCCGTTGCGCCGAATTTTGTCAATGTCTCGAGGCATTGGATGCCAGCGGCATCCTATGCTCTCAGTGTCCAGGCCGCCGGATTGGCAGGAGACTGTCCTCCGGATCGTTTATTTAATAAATCTGCATTTTGCCCTGATACGGTTCATTATTTCGGTTGGCTTCGTTCTTTCCGGATTGATTTATTCACCTTGCCTAAGGCAAGGGCATATCGAGGAATGTGGTTACAAGAGTTGCCAGCATGGGGAAGGTAAGGATGTTGTAGTGTGTCATGCCTGGCAGGATGGCAAGTTGAGTCGTCGGTCTGCTGCTCCCATCCAGCCCGGCATCCTTTCGTCCGCCGCCCAGCAGTCTGAAGAATTCCATTATATGATCCGTTCGCACAGCATCGGCATCCGCGTAAGCGATCATCACCGGCGCTTTGATTGCAGCCACGCCTTTCGACCAATCGTAATCCTGACGCAACAAGTTGCCCAGCTTGGTGAACAGTACCGGCCAATTGGCATCCGGATAAAGCTGGGAGAGGGGGACTCCTTCATATCCACTGCAGAATCGGGACCCATCTGACCCATATCCTTAAGGACCTCCGGGTAAAACCCTACCCGTTTGAAAGGGGTCGAGATTAGGACAAGCTTGCGGATCATATCCCCATGCCGGATGGTGGTTTGCAAAGCTACTCCACCTCCCAATGAATAACCCATGATATCGGCCTTTTCTATGTTTAGATGCTCTATTAATTCAGCAATATCGTCGGCCATTCCCTCAAAACTGAGCGGTCGGTCGATATCTTTTGTCCGCCCGTGGCCCTGCAAATGGATAGCGATGACCTGTCTGCCCTCTGCCAGCGCGGGCGTAACGGGAGCAAACATTTCACTGGCACCGACACCGCCGTGCAGGATGATCAGTGGTCTGCCCATGCCGGAAATCTCGTGGTACAGCTTGAGACCGTTAACTGAAGCATAACCCCCCCCTGATGCCTTTCCCGGTAGCGGTCGTGTTGGTCATAGTTTTATTCATGGTGATTTCTCCTTTTATTAAAACATCCCGTCTTGGTTGGGTGAATCGCCCGGCACAGGTTGCCCAATGTCCCATAGCTCGACAATTTTGTCTCCCTGGAATCGAAACAAGTGAAAAGCTGCCATGCCGCCTTCGCCCTGACGAGGCAAAATGTGTGAATGGACGGCTACCAGGTCGCCTTCGGCGATTACGTGCTTGATGCTGAGATGCTTATTTGGGAATTGAAGGTGATTCTCTTTCATTGCTTCCTGTAGTGCCGGGAACCCTTCCCGGAAGAACGGATTGTGATGATTACCATTAGAAGAAACGTATTGCCCATAAGCCTCATCGATTTTCCCAGCTACAACCAGTTCGAGGAATTGTCGGGCGATCTGTTTATGATCAGATGACTTTTTATAAGTTGCAGCACTTCTATTGATTGCTTTGATCTTTGTCATGGCAGTGCCTCGTCTGATTACTTTTGATTACTTGTCACTTATTCTGATCCGCTTATTATTTAGCTGGCTCATAGCAGATTAATACGTTACCTGATTTGAATGACTTCGTTTTAATTAATTTCAATTCGAGTCGTTTTTGGATACCTTTGAGTAGTGGTTTACCGGATCCCAAAAAAACCGGGTTTACCATGATCCGGTATTCATCGATCAAACCGTGTGGAATAAAGGAAACCGCTAAATCGGAACTGCCAAATATAAACATATCCTTTTCAGGTCGCTTTTTTAACTTTAAGATCTCTTCCGCAAAATTATCCTTAATAATCCTGGTATTTTGCCAATCAACGTGGGAGAGAGTTTTTGAAAAAACGATTTTTGGCAGGCTGTTCATTTTGTTTGCTACGATCGGATCGTTCTTGATGGCTGTTGGGGTTGGCCAGTACATTGCCATCATTTCATATGTTACCCTGCCAAATAATAAAGTGTCTACTGTGTTTAGTTGCTCTATGGCAAAACTATTAAATTCTTCATCCACATGATGCCAGTCAATTTCGTGTTTTGGTCCTTCAAAGAAACCGTCCAATGTTGTCATGTTGAAAACGATTATTTTTCCCATATATTTTTTATCCTTATAAAAATATTCGTTTTATGCTTACCGAAAAGATTAGCTGATTTGGAAAGCCTTTTCAGATTCCAAAAGGACTATTTTGGCTTTATCCCGGCTTTGTCTGAATACAATTTACTTCGATTCCCATTATTTAGGCCTTGCTAGATCCTTTTCTCAATCCGGAGTGGATTTTTTATGAGCCAGTCGCGGCTTAATCAACCGCGACTGGCTGGGTATCTATCCTTGGATGAAAGAATGAGCCTCCCAAATCATTAATGTTGAGACACGTTGTAGCAGGCCACATCGTACTGCGAAACTGCTTTGGGGTTGCCGGAATTCTGTGGTTGTTGGCCTGCGTAAACGGTTCCGGCTACGCCGGTGGGATTAAAGGCTGACCCAGGAGCACTGATGGATTGCCCTGGAGTTACGCCTGCAACCTGGCAGGACTGATTGGGTTGTCCCGCCGCAAAGACGCTTCCAAGCGGAACCACCAAAAGGACAGCCAATAGAAATCCAGTAAACCCTAGCTTGAACGCACGACGATTGAGCTTGATCATTTTATTAATCTCCTTTTTCGTGATCTAAATTCTGTCTCGGCATTTGTTTTTAGGACAGGTTAATGACAACACCTGTCGCTTTATCTGGAACCCTTTGAACCATCCGGGTCAACTTGAACTAATAATTACTCTCCAGGTATTTTCAGCATCTGGAGAGCATTATCTTCCCCCAGGAAGATGTTATGGAAGAGCTATTGCGAAGTCCCGAATAGCGACTAAAAGGTTGCAGTTTTATGAACCAATGCACTCGCGACCTTCCTGCTTGAGTCCTTTAAAAACTCTTCCAGAGTTACCAGCCTGGGGGACGATTAACTACCTGAATGAGGGTTATTTCCGCACACCTTCCCGTATTTTCGTCAGGACTTCGGCGAAACGTTCACCTGATTCATAAGATCCTTCTTCCATTCCTGTTTTAACCATTCCATCGCGATCCTCGACAGTCTGGAAAACGGATGAATCTGTCACCCTGGTCCTGCCATTCATGTCGTCAAAAACTATGGTCTCCATCAATACATGTCCAGGCATTCCTTCCCACTCAAAAGTGGATACAACCCGTTCCGGCTCCTTGATTTCATGATACACGCCGTGGAATGCGAATTCTTTGCCATCCTGATCGTGCTGGACGAACCGCCACTGCCCACCCGATCTAGTTTCCATTCGGTCAACCATGGTGGTTAACCTTCGTGGCCCCCACCATTGCGGGATCAATTCGGGATTGGTGTACAGCTTGAACACCAAGTCACGCGGTGCATCGAACATATGCGTGATTATGATCTCGTGTTTTCCCGGTTCAACTTTGACGTTGGTATTATTCATTTTCGTTCCTCCTATACTCCTAAGAGAATTTTGAATGAGAAATAAATTCTATAACCTTTCATTTAATTTGTCAATATATATCTATATTGTCCTATTTACATTGGTTAGATATCGCTATACAAAATGGTCATAATATGTTGATTGGATTAACCTTTTTTCAGGAGTGTTCACTAGGGCATGGATTACCTTAAGAAGAGTGTTGTATAATGTTGATAGGATTGTGCAATATTAAGCGATTGCTGGCTTTTTCAGATGGATTTGTCCTTAGCGACCCCTGATTCTATCTCCCTGATGGCTCCACCTACATTATGATACTCTCGAACGCGGTGTCAGTCAGAACTACTAGCCGGAGGTAAAAATGAAAGATATCTATGTTATTGAATCATTAAGGACTCCGTTCGGTTCATTTGGGGGTGCATTATCTGATATTGAAGCTCCCCATTTAGGGGGGACCGTGATAAAAATGCTTTTAGAACGTGCGGACCTCGACCCGGCTGCGATTACTGAGGTGATTATCGGTGAAGTTCTGGCGGGTGGGGTCGGCCAGGCCCCGGCGCGTCAGGCCATGCGTTACGCCGGGCTTCCCGATAGCGTTCACGCTATGACCATCAACAAGGTTTGCGGCAGTGGATTGAAGGCGATCATGCTTGGAGCAGCCTCCATTGCCTTGGGGGATTCTGAGGTCGTGATCGCAGGTGGGATGGAGAACATGTCGATGGCTCCATTTATCCTGAAAAAAGCGCGCTATGGTTATCGCATGGGGAACGGCGAATTGATCGATCTAATGGTCTATGACGGTTTGCAGGACCCATATACTGGTAGGCACATGGGAGAAATCGCAGACTCAGCGGCAGCGCGTTACGGCTTCACCCGCGAAGCCCAGGATGAGTATGCCATCCGGTCTTATCAATTGGCTCAAAAGGCGATCAAAGAGGGGATATTCAAGGATGAAATTGTCCCTGTGGTTAAGAAAAGTAAAAAAGGCGAGGAAGTCGTTGACAATGACGAGGAGCCTTTCAAGGTGGATTTTGAAAAACTTAAGCAACTCCGCCCGGCATTCACCAAGGATGGGACCGTCACGGCTGGCAATGCTTCTACGATCAACGACGGCGCCGCATTGTCCCTCCTCGTTGGTGAAGCTGCAATGAAGAAGTACAGCCTCAAGCCGCGCGCCCGCATGGTTGCATATTCCACCTGGAGCCTATCTCCTGACCTGTTTCCAGATGCCCCCGTGGGGGCAATTAAGTCGGTTTGCGCTAGGGCAGGCATTAAGATTTCTGATATCGACCTGTTTGAAATTAACGAGGCATTCGCTGCGGTCGCCATGATTGCCGTCAAGCAATTAGACCTTGATTTAGCACGCGTGAATGTCAACGGCGGCGCTGTTGCCCTTGGTCACCCCATCGGTGCCAGCGGTGGTAGGCTGGTGGCAACCCTTGTCAGGGAGCTGAACAAGCGCCAGGTCCGTTATGGTTTGGCCACCCTTTGTATTGGCGGTGGAGAGGCTGTAGCTGCCATCTTTGAAAGAGTTTAATAATTTCGAATGATATGTGTGGATTTCATCAGCTGGAAATCCACATTTTGTTTGGATTAATTTAGCTAGAAGGGAGAGACATATGGTCCAAACTGTTGGCGTTTTGGGTGCCGGACAAATGGGGAATGGGATCGCGCACGTCTTTGCTCAGTACGGTTATCAAGTGTTGTTATATGATGTATCCTCGGAACAACTGGATAAGGCGCAAAAAAACATCCGGCAAAATCTGGATCGACAGGTTAAAAAAGGCGTCATCGACCCGGGCAATATTCAACCCATTTTGGATCGGATCTCCATTGCCAAATCGCTTGGAGATTTCTCTTCTTGTGATTTAATCGTCGAGGCTGTCAATGAGAACGAATCATTGAAATTCGACATCTTTCGCCAGTTGGATGAAACTGTCAAAAAAGATGCCATCCTGGCCTCGAATACCTCTTCCATTTCGATCACAAGAATTGCCGCAGTTACCAACCGACCGGACAAGGTAATTGGCATGCATTTCATGAATCCGGTGCCGGTCATGCAGTTGGTGGAGGTCATCCGGGGGCTGGCTACAAGCGACGAAACTTTCCAGGCAATTGCGAGTCTGGTGGAAAAATTAGGGAAGGTCATGGCAGTATCCCAGGATTATCCTGGCTTTATTGTCAACCGGGTATTGATGCCCATGATTAATGAGGCTATTTTTGTTTTGTATGAAGGCATCGCCTCTCCCGAAGATATCGACAAGGGGATGAAACTCGGCACCAACCACCCCATGGGGCCGCTGGCATTGGCGGATTTAATCGGTCTCGACACGGTATTGGCGATCATTTCTGTCCTTTACGAAGGTTTCAAGGATCCCAAGTTCCGTCCCTGCCCCTTGTTGGTTAAGATGGTTAACGCTGGATATCTCGGGAAGAAATCTGGTCGTGGGTTTTATACATACTAAGCTAGAAGGGCCCGATTGAATTAAGTAATTGGCTGCATATTTCTCACAACTTTCTGCCTGATCGATGTTTGAGAGGAGGCCGAGTTGGAATACAAGCATATCCTGATAGAAGTGACAGAAAATATTGGCTGGGTGAAGATTAACCGCCCCGACAGCCTGAATGTCCTGAATTCTGAAGTTGTCTCTTCGTTGGCAAATGCCCTGCAGAACATTGAGCAGGATCCAGGGGTGAAAGTGGTCGTGATCACCGGTGCGGGTGAAAAGGCTTTTGTTGCAGGTGGGGATATCAAGGAAATGGCTGACATGTCTCCACTGGCAGCCCGGGCATTTGCCCGCAAAGGTCAGCAGCTAATCGAGTCGATCGAAAAAATGACCAAACCGGTTATCGCTGCAGTCAATGGCTATGCCTTGGGTGGCGGTTTGGAATTGGCCCTGGCTTGCGATTTTATCTATGCTTCAGATAAAGCCAGGCTCGGCTTGCCGGAGGTGACCTTGGGGGTGATCCCGGGTTTTGGCGGTACACAGAACCTCGCCCGGTTGATTGGACCCAATAAAGCCAGGGAGCTGATCTTCAGCGGTAAAATGCTCACAGCTCAGCAGGCCAGGGAATGGGGGATCGTTAATGAAGTCTTCCCGGCTGAGGAACTGACTCGCAAAGTTATGGAGATTGCCATGGCGATTGCGCACAATGGGACGCTCGCTGTGGCAAGCGCTAAAGATTCCATTGTCAATGGTCTGAACATGCCAAAAGAGGATGGTCTACGCTATGAAAGTTCCCTGTTCGCCACCTTATTTGCTACAGAGGACCAAAAAGAGGGCATGCAGGCGTTCATTGCCAAGCGAAAATCAGATTTTAAGGGCAGGTAAAACGGCTTGAAGATGATCTATCTTTGAAATATGTGCGATCCAAAATTTTCAGGAGAATCCCAATGGATTTTGAATTGAGTCAGGACCACAAGGTCCTGCAAAGCAGTGTCCGCGATTTTGTGGAGAAGGAAATCAAACCGCTTGCCATCCAGATCGATGAAGATCACAAGATTCCGGATGAATTGATCCAGAAGATGAGTGCGCTGGGCTTGCTTGGCAGTTATATCCCAGAGGCATATGGCGGTGCAGGTCTGGATATCCTTTCCTATGTCATCGTGGTGGAAGAAGTGTCCAAGGCTTGCGCTTCGAACGGGGTTTTGATATCTGCTCATACCTCCCTGGCTTGCGATCCCATCCTTCACTTTGGTACTGAATCGCAGAAAAATAAATACCTGCCGCCTTTGGCTTCTGGCGCAAAAATTGGCTCATTTCTTCTAACAGAACCGGAAGCTGGCAGTGACGTGGCGGGAATAGCCACCACATATCAGAAAGATAGGGATGGTTTTATCATTAATGGTAATAAAATTTTCGTAACCAATGGCGGGTTTCGCGGTACCGGGATTTTGTTCGCTTCTATGGACAGGAACCTGAAACATAAGGGGATCTCCGCCTTCATCGTGGACCTAGAATCAGAGGGGGTTGAAATTCAAAGAAATGAAAATAAACTGGGTATCCGGGGAAGTTTCACCACATCCTTTGCAATCAACCACCTCAGGGTGCCCCCTGAAAACCTGCTCGGGAGTGAAGGGCAGGGGTTCAAAATTGCCATGGAGACTCTTAATGGAGGCCGTATCGGGATAGCCGCCCAGGCGCTAGGTATCGCGGAGGGAGCCTTCGACAGGGCGCTGGCTTATTCCAAGGAACGCAAGCAGTTTGGTCACCCCATCAGTGAGATGCAGTCCATCCAGTTCAAGCTGGCGGACATGTACACTCGCATTGAAACCAGCAAGCTCATCGTATACCGGTCGGCATGGCTAAAGGAGAATAACAAGCCTTATGCCGCAGAATCGGCGATGTGCAAGTTGCATGCGTCAGAAACCGCTACATTTGTCACGAAAGAAGCCATCCAGATCCATGGCGGATATGGGTACGTCACCGAGTATGAGGTGGAACGCATGTATCGTGACGCGAAGATAACAGAGATATATGAAGGGACCAGTGAAATTCAGCGGCTGATCATCTCAAAGGCATTGTTGTCCTGATCCTTACCTCCGGGTGAAACTTGGAACTCCAAGCAAGGATTGGAAGTGTAAAATGACGGAGTAAAAAAATGAATTTGACCAGGGAATTCTATTGGAACGTCGGGCATGGGGTTATTCTGCCCATGTTTATCTTCACTGCGATTACAGCCGCGATTTTGGTTTACGGTTTTATCAGGCGCATCCAGATCTATCGCAAGGGAAAACCCCTGCCGCGCTTGGATCACCTTCCGACACGCATTACCAGGTTGGTTAAGCGAGGCCTTGGTCAATTTCGGGTGATGATCGTTAAGGTACCGGGTATTACTCACGCTCTCCAATTCTGGGGGATGCTCCTGCTTTTAATCGGCACAATCATCGTCATGATTCAGGTTGATTTTACCCAGCCATTGTTTAATCTCTACTTCCTCAAAGGCACGTTTTACCTGGTATTTTCAATAACCCTTGATATTGCCGGCGCAGTGGTGGCTGTCATGCTTGCCGGTTTCCTTGTGCGTCGTTTTATTTACAAACCCAAGGGACTTGCTACCATCCGGGATGATTACATTATTTATGGCTTGCTGTTCGCCATCCTTGTCACTGCCTACCTGATCGAAGGCGCCCGCATGGCTGTCACCGAAATAAACCAAAACCCTTACCTGGCGATGTTTTCTCCCGTCGGACTGCTGGTCGCTCGTCTATTATCGGGGCTGAGTGAAAGCACCTTGCGGGAGATGCATAAGGTGTTATGGTGGGTCCACTTCTTCCTGGCGATGAGTTTGATTGTCACCATCCCCTTCACCAAGTTACGCCACCTCTTTACCACCCCCATCAATTATCTATTTGCTGACTTGAGGGAGAAGGGCAGCATCGCAACCATTAACCTTGAGGCCGCGGATGCTGACAATTTCGGTGTCGCGGCATTAGCTGATCTGACCTGGAAGGATATCTTCGACGCTGACGCTTGCACGAGTTGCAAGCGCTGCCAGGACCGGTGTCCAGCCTGGGCCACCGACAAGCCGCTTTCCCCAATGAAAGTGGTGCAGCAGATCGGGGAAGTTGCCTTTTTACAGCCTGAGGCCAACTTGATCGATACCATCACAAAGGATGCCCTTTGGGCTTGTACTACCTGCTATGCCTGTCAGGAGATCTGCCCGGCTGATATCGAGCATGTCAATAAGATATTGGAAATGAGAAGGCACCTGGTTCTCATGCAGGGAGAGTTCCCCGGTGGGGAGGTAATGACGGCAGTAAATAACACCGAGGTCAATGGCAACCCCTTTGGGCTGGCATTTGCCAGCCGGGGTGACTGGGCTAATGGTCTCGATGTAAAGCGCATGGCTGACGGTGGTGCAGTGGATATTCTCTACTTTGCCGGCTGCTACGCCTCATTTGATAAAAGAAACCAGGATGTTGCCCGCAACTTTATAAAGATCTGCAACGCCGCTGGGATAAAAGTCGGCATTCTTGGCAAGGAGGAAAAATGCTGCGGTGAACCTGAGCGAAAATTGGGTAACGAATATGTTTACCAGACCGTGGCAGCTGAGAACATTAAAAAGATAAAAGGATACGGCGTCAAAAAGATCGTTACCACCTGCCCACACTGTTTCAATACCTTAGGGCGGGATTATAAGGATTTGGGGCTGGATGTGGAAGTCGAACACTATTCGACATTCCTTAACCGGCTTATTAATGAAGGTGCACTTCATCTTAACCAGCAAGCGTTCGACTGCACCTATCATGACTCTTGTTATATTGGCAGGTACAAGGGAATTTTCAAGGAGCCGCGCAATATCCTTCATTTAGCAGGCGGCAACATTAAGGAAATGGCCAAAAAAGAAGAAAATAGTTTTTGCTGTGGCGGCGGCGGTGGGCGAGTCCTGGCTGAGGAAAAGCTGGGACGGCGCATCAATGTCGAACGGGTAAAAATGGCCCAGGCAACTGGTGCTCCGGTTATGGTTTCCAATTGTCCATTCTGTCTTACCATGTTCGAGGATGGCATCAAGACCGGAGGCATGCAGGAAAAACTCCGGGTTCGTGATCTCTCGGAGATTATTGTAGAAAGGATTTCAGCGTAACAATGCAGCTTTATAGTGTTCTGAGCAATGCATTCAAGTTGGATGGCGGTGCCATGTTCGGGAATGCTGCCAAGCCAATGTGGGAGCGCTGGTTGCCGTCGGATGAACACAACCGCATCCGCCTTGCCACTCGCGCCTTATTGGTGATCACCCACAAAGAGACGATCCTTTTTGAGACCGGCATTGGGGGCTATATGGACCCCAAGTTTCGCGACCGCTATGGTGTCGATGAACCCGGGCACATGCTCTTGGAGTCATTATCTCAAAAAGGGGTTTCCCCCGCAGATGTCTCCCATATCATCTGCTCGCACCTCCACTTTGACCACGCCGGTGGGCTGCTCAGCGGCTGGCAGGATGGTATCGAACCCGAACTTCTGTTTCCCAACGCCCAATATTATGTAGGTGAAGAGGCGTGGGAACGTGCCAACCATCCGCACCCGCGCGACCGGGCCTCTTTCATTCCCCATCTCCAGGAGAAACTCGCGACAGAGTCACCGCCTGACGCTGGTCAGGAAAGGGACTGTTTTTTCCTTCGACGAATTTGAACTCCGTTTCTTCCACAGCGATGGCCATACCCCGGGTCTGTTGTGCTCCGATCTTCTCTTCGGGAATGATCGCCTTGTCTATGCCTCGGACCTCATCCCGGGCAGGTTCTGGGTCCACATTCCAATTAGCATGGGCTATGACCGTTTCCCCGAATTATTGATTGATGAAAAAACTGCATTACTGACTTCAATGGCAAAGGAAAACTCCTGGCTTTTCTACGTCCACGACCCGGATTTCGCTGTTTCCCAGGTCCGCTACGACGAAGAGCGTAAAACCTTCGTCGCCATTGATGCCTTGAAGGACCTGGCTATCGGCTCGAGCTGAACCTTTATTGGAGAATTGAATGGCTGATAAGAAGCGTAAGATCGACCTGAAAGAGGCCCTCTCACAATGGGAGAAATCCACCCTCGCAGAACTCTCTCAAGCACCTCCCCGAGCGCCAGGCAAAATTCATCACTGCCTCATCTGACGAAGTGAACCGTCTCTACACCCCGCTTGATCTGCAGGATTTTGACTATCTTGACGAAATCGGTCTGCCGGGGGAATACCCATACACGCGTGCAATCCATGCCACAGGTCAACGTGGACGCTTGTGGACTATGCGCCAGTTTGCCGGGTTTGGCTCGGCGGAAGAGTCCAACGCCCGCTACAAGTACCTGCTCGAGCAGGGTAGTGGCGGTCTTTCGATCGCGTTTGATCTCCCCACCCTGATGGGCTACGATACCGATGCCCCCGAAGCGCTGGGTGAGTTCGGGAAATGTGGCGTGGCGGTCAGCTCGCTGAAAGACATGGAGATCCTGTTGGCCGATATCCCTCTGGGAAATGTGTCCACTTCAATGACCATCAACTCCCCAGCTGCCATCCTTTGGGCCATGTATATTGCCGTGGCTGAAAAGCAGGGAGCCTCACAGGCTCAATTGCGCGGCACGCTTCAGAATGACATTCTCAAGGAATACACTGCCCAGAAGGAATATATTTTTCCACCCGAGCCATCGATGCGGCTGGTGGTGGATACTATGGAATACGGTTCTCAGCGTGTTCCGCAGTGGAACACCATTTCCATCTCCGGCTACCATATCCGCGAGGCCGGCAGCACCGCTGCCCAGGAACTCGCCTTTACCCTGGTCGATGGCATGGAATATGTCCGCTGGGGCATTGACCGCGGCATGGACGTGGACGAGTTTGCCCCACGCCTCTCTTTCTTCTTTAACGCCCATAACGACTTTTTTGAAGAAATCGCCAAGTATCGTGCCGCCCGTCGTATTTGGGCGCGGGTGATGCGTAATACATTCAAGGCGAAAAACCCGCTCTCCTGGCTGATGCGCTTTCATACCCAGACTGCCGGGATGACCCTCACCGCCCAGCAGCCTGAGATTAATGTCGTCCGGGTCGCCATCCAGGCGCTGGCAGCCGTTCTCGGCGGCACCCAATCCCTCCATACAAATTCGATGGATGAAGCCCTGGCACTCCCATCGGAGAAAGCAGTGACCATTGCCTTGCGCACCCAGCAGGTGATTGCAGCCGAGTCTGGGGTTGCCAACACGATCGACCCGCTCGGTGGCTCGTATTTCGTCGAGGCACTCACCAACCGTCTCGAGGCCCAGGCATTGCGACTATTTCCGGCGCATCGAGGATTTGGGCGGTGTGCTACCCGCAATTGCCAAGGGCTTCTTCCAGAGGGAGATCGCCGATGCAGCCTATACCTACCAGTGTGAAATTGACGACCATACCCGCACCATTGTCGGCGTGAATGATTACGTGGATAAAAAACCCGTTCCGATCCCGCTCCTGGAATTTGACCCGATCGGTTTTTCCCGCCAGGTGGACACGCTTGCAAAATCTTCGCCGCGAACGTGATAATGGCCGTGTGGGTCAGGCTCTTGATCATCTCCGTCTTGCCTGCCAGGGCACGGAAAACACCATGCCGCATTTGCTGGAGGCTGTGCGGGCCTACGCCACTTTGGGAGAGATCGTGGGTGTGATGAAGGCTGTGTTCGGTACCTATACCGAGCCAACCTGGATATAATCTCTTCCTTTTATCGGTTGGATGTTCGACGAAGTAGATGTTGCTTGATTAATCGTCAGGAGAAGCACCATGAAAATACTGGTATGTGTGAAACAAGTGCCTGATATGGAATCCAGGTTCAAGGTGAATAGCGAGGGGGTCTGGTACGATGAACAGGATCTCGCCTTCAAAATGAACGAGTACGATGAATTCGCGCTTGAGCAGGCGGTTCGGGTCAAGGAGCAATTGGGCGACGCGGCTGATGTCACTGTTCTCTCCATCGGTCCCGACCGGGTTGTGGAAGCCATTAAAAAGGGGCTGGCCATGGGAGCAGACCGGGGAGTTCACATTAAGGATGAGCACGCTTGGCAGAAAGATCCCTGGCAGGTGGCATCTGTCATCGCCGCCTTTGCTCGGGAAAAGAATTTTGACCTGGTTTTTACCGGTTTGCAATCCCAGGATCGAGGCTCAGCGCAGGTGGGGGGTATTCTGGCAGAATTGCTCGGCTTTAGCCTGTGCCACTACGCTGGTTGCCTTCGAATTGAATGGCGATAGTGTCACCGCCAGGCGGGAGTTGGAGGGAGGCATGTGCGCCATCCTCAAATTCAAGCTCCCGGCTGTGGTGACTTGCCAGCTTGGTTTGAATACCCCGCGTTATCCGACCCTCCCCAATATCATGAAGGCCAGGCAAAAGGAGCTGCTCGTTTTTCCTGTTACGGATTTCTTGGGTGAAGAAAGTCTGGCTGTTACAGAGCGTGTGTATCCACCGGAGAAAAAGGGGCACGGCCTTGTCCTGGAAGGCGACCTCAATGAAATCGCCGATAAATTGGTCGGCGTTCTGAAAGAAAAGACGTCGGTGCTTAGGTAGCTCGCATGGAGTCGGCTCGATGAAGACATTGCTCGTTTGTGAATATCGGCAGGGCAAACTGCTCGAATCCACTTATGAACTGCTGGCCTTTGCCGACCTGCTCTCTGCCGAAAAGGTCATGTTGCTGGTGGGTTCCGAGGCTGAAGCGCCGAAATTCGGCGGCAAAGTTTACTTGGCCGACGCTGGGATTTATGGAGAAGTACAATCCCGACCTCCACAAGCGTCTGGTTCTGGATATAGTGCAAAAGGAGAAACCCGACTATATTGTCTTTATCCATTCTCCCTTTGGTTGGGATCTGGCCCCGCGTGTCGCTGCCGCATTGAAAGCAGCCCAGGTCTCGGAGATTATTGGGGTGCGGGATGGCAGGTTCGAGGTTCCCTCATGCAATGCCAAGCTCCGCAGGTTGGTGGTTCCCCGGACTTCCCAGGCAGTTCTCACCATCCAGGCTGGAGCCTTCAGCTCACAGGGCCAGCCTGCAGGCATTCCCCAGGTCGAACGCGTTTCCATGGAAGTGAGCCCCCCCCGGGTTGAATTCGTCGGTTACGAAGCCGCAGAAAAGAAGGATGTTGACCTGGCGAAGGCCGAGGTGATCGTCAGCGCAGGGCGGGGTATCGGGAAAAAAGAAAACGTGGAGACGATAGCATCCCTGGCCCGCGCACTTGGTGGTGAACTGGGTGCCACCCGCCCGGTGGTGGATTCCGGCTGGGTGGAACATACCCGCCAGGTTGGCAGCAGCGGACAGACGGTTTCCCCCAAACTTTACGTGGCATGCGGCATTTCCGGGGCCATCCAGCATATTGCCGGGATGAAACGATCAGGCTTTATTGTGGCAATTAACAAGGATAGGGATGCCCCCATCGGTGAGGTGGCAGACGTTCTGGTTGTGGCGGATGTGATGCAATTCGTACCCGCTCTTTTGGCCCGGATAAAAAAATGATGATCCGTCAGGTATTCCAATTACCTGGCTCCTGTAGATCTGGGACTTGTATCCGGGTCTGACAAACGAGGCGCTATGGATTTTGAATTGAATCAGGAACAAAAACTGATCCAGGATACCGCCCGGGAGTTTGCCCTGGCTGAACTTGAACCGGTTGCAGCCCGCCTCGACCAGGTGGGAGACCAGGAAGCCTTTTTGGCGAATCTAAAAAAGCTTGCCGGGCTGGGTTTTATGGGACTGAATATCAAGGATGAATACGGCGGTACCCAGGCCGGGATGGTGGCCTTTAGCGTCGCGGTCACTGAAATAGCCCGGGCGTGCGCATCCACTGCGGTTACGGTTTCAGTCAACAACCTGGTCTGCGATGTGATCCAGGCGGTCGGGACTGAAACCCAGAAAAAAACCTATATCCCAAAAATATGTTCAGGGGAATTTATTGCCGGGAGCTTCGCATTGACTGAACCAGGTGCAGGCTCCGATCCGGCTGCCATGACCTCCTCGGCGGTTCTGGATGGGAACGAGTGGGTCTTGAACGGTACGAAACGTTTCATCACCAGTGCGCCCTATGCCGGAGTGTTTGTAGTTTGGGCTGTCACCGATAAAGCTGCGCCCAAAGGCAAAGGCATCAGTTGTTTCCTGGTGCAGGCAGGCACCCCAGGGCTGGTTATTGGAAGAGCAGAACAGAAAATGGGGCAGCATGCTGCCGCCACCAACGAGGTCATTTTGGATCGCTGCCGGATCCCGAAGGATGCCCTGTTGGGAACCCTCAACAGTGGTTACCGTGTGGCAGTAGGTGAACTCCTCGGTGGCCGGATTGGCATCGGTTCTCTGGCGTTGGGGGTTGGGCTGGCTGCCATGGATTACGCCACCCGTTACGCTCATGAGCGGGTCCAGTTTGACCAAAAGATCACCAGGTTTCAGGCCATCCAGTGGATGATTGCGGATGCCTATACGGAGCTTGAAGCTGCCCGGCTGCTCCTCATGCAGGCCGCCTTCCGTGAGGAGCGGGGTCAATCTTTTGCCAGGGAAGCTGCCATGGCGAAGATGTTCGCCACCGAGGCAGCCAACCGGGCCTGTTATTCCGCTCTCCAGATGGCGGGCGGTTATGGCTATTCAAAGGATTTCCCTTTGGAACGCTACGCCCGGGATGTTCGGGTTACATCGATCTATGAAGGCACCAGTGAGATTCAGCGTACCATTATTGCTCGCGAAATCCTAAAGGAAATTACGCGAGAGTAACCGTTTTCTTGCCCAGTTGGGTTGGTCCGGTTGGACATTAATCCTTCAACTGGGATAATTATTTACCGCTGTGCTCGCCAGCACGGCGCAATAACTTAGCCAGAGGAAATAGGAGGCACATATATGCAGACCAGTTTATGTCGTTTCAGGAGGAGTGTCAAAATTTGTTAAGGCCCGCCCTGATAAAACTTTTCAGGGTCTGGTAAAGGAGGCCTACGATTATGCCCTTGCCGATCTGGGCATTGACCATTCCCAGTTCTTCGAACTGGTGGATGGCAGCGTGGCCTCGTACTTCTCCGACCATTTCACCCGCCAATTAATGGCGGGCATCATGGTTCATGATTACCTGGGGCTGTGCCCCAAGCCGTCCCACCGGGTGGAGGGCGGCGGAGCCACCGGCGGTATCTGTTTCCAGGAAGGCTGGAAGGCAGTTGCCTCCGGTTACATGGATATCTGCCTGGCATTTGGCTTTGAGCAGATGAGCCACGTGGAAACCTGGAAAGGCAACGAGTTTATCGCCCTGGCCTCGGATATTTCTTTCGATTACCCGGTGGGCGGTTTTTACTCCGGTTACTACGCCATGATGGTCACCCGCCACATGGCGGAGTTTGGGACAACGGTGGAACAACTGGCCCACGTCTCGGTCAAGAATCACATCAACGCCTACCACAACCCCTATGCCCAGAAACGCCAGCGCTTGACCATTGAGGATGTACGCTCATCGCCGATGGTAGCCTGGCCGCTCACCCGCAATGACATTTGTGTGATGAGCGATGGAGCCGCAGCCGTCATCTTCTGTTCGGAAGATGGCCTGGCCAAACTGGAAAAGGCCGCTGGTCATCGCCTCCCCCGTGTGAAAGTTGCCGGAATTGGCCGCGGCACCGATGCCATGCGCATGGCAGATCGACCCCACCAGTCTTACGACGATTTCTATAAATACAATGCCCTGCCTAATGAGATGAATGATGATGCCCGTGCCTATTATAAAAAACTATGGAAAAATGGTTTCCGTTATCCGGGCGTCCATTCCTTCCGCGCCGGGCGGATGGCCTCACGCGAGGCCTACAAGAACGCCGGCATCACCGACCCGCTTCACGAAATTGACTTCGTCGAATTGCACGATGCCTATACCTCATCAGAGGTTCAAACTTATGAGGATATGGGCTTGTGCCGATACGGGGAAGGTGGTCCCTTGGCTGCCAGCGGTAAGACGTTCATGCCCGGGATTGATTACGGGCTTAAATTGCCGGAGAAGCCGGTTTGCCCTGTCAATCCTTCCGGTGGACTGATCGCCTGCGGTCATCCCGTTGGTGCCACCGGCTTGATGCAGGCCGTCTTTGCACTGTGGCAGCTTCAGGGGACGATCAAGAAGCATTTTGGTGACCCCGCCCTCCAGGTCCCCAAAGCGCGCCGCGGCGCCATTCACTCTCATGCCGGGACCGGTACGTATGTGACCGTCAGCATCCTGGAAAAGGAAAAATAGGAGACAGCCGCCATGTCTAAAAAAGTAATTTCCAAGCGAATTGAAGATAACCTGCAGGGGACCGTGGTTTTCAGCGTTCCGTTCCCCACCGGCGACGATCTCTCTGCCTTGAAGCAGATGTCGCCCATCGTGATCAAGCAGCCTTACTCGATCGATTACAACTACTCGTACGGTCAGGATTCTCCCTTCTTCGCCGCCCTGGCCAATGGACGCTTTATCGTCACCCGTGAACCTCAGACCGGTTACACCTACGCCACCCCGCGCGGCCACGATATGTACACCGGTCACGAGACCGAGTGGGTGGAGATCAAACCCGAAGGCAGGATCCATGCCTTCACCGTCTGCTATTTTGGGTCGGAGGCCTTCCTGCCGGAGTGCCCGTTCGTGCTGATCCAGGTGGAATTTGACGAGTGTGACACCCTCTTCCTGGGACGTCTGATCGGGGTTGACCCGGACGACGCAAACATTAAATGGATTGGCAAAAAGGTCAAAGGGCGCTTCCTGCGCAACGCCAAGCTCAAGCCGACGGATATTTACTTTAATCTGGCTGAGTAATTTCCTGGGTCTTGGGCTTGGCTGGCTCTCTATCGAAATTGTTTCTGGAGTTGATCGACCGCGGAGATATTTCAATGAAAGATCCGGTTGAATTTAGCGGCGAACTCATCGGCTGGCATGACCCGGATGAGAATCGCCAGTGGGTGCGGGAAAACAAGTCCCGCCAGCTGGCGGACAAGCGTACCACGGTGGCTGAAGCCATCCGCAAATACGTGCCGGATGGCAGCCTGCTCGCCATGGGCGGCTTTGGTCACATCCGCATCCCCATGGCGCTGATCTATGAATTGGTCCGCCAGCGCAAACGCAACCTGACCGTGATCGGCAAGACCGCCGTGCATGACATTGACATTCTCATCGGCGGCGGCTGCGTCAGCCGGGTGGAAGTGGCCTATGCCTTCGGTCACGAATTGCGCGGGCTGTCGCCCTGCGGACGCCGGGCAGTCGAGACCGGCCAGGTGAAGGTGACCGGCGAGATCAGCAACGCCGGCTTCCAGTGGCGCTTCCTGGCTGCCGCCATGGGCGTGCCGTTCATGCCGGTCCGCTCCATGCTGGGCACGGATACCCTCCAGCACAGTTCGGCCAGGGTGATTGACGACCCCTGGAGCGGCAAGCCGATCGGCCTGGTTCCGGCCTGCTATCCTGACGTGGCGCTTTTCCACGTCCACCGCTGCGACCAGTTTGGCAATGCGCAGATCGACGGCATCATGGTCGAGGACTTCGAGCTGGCGCGTGCCGCCCGGCGGTTGATCATTACTACCGAAGAGATCATCGACCACGAGGAGATCCAGCGCCAGCCGTGGCGCACGGTGATCCCGTTCTACCTGGTGGATGCGGTGATCGAGGTCCCTTTCGGAGCCCATCCCACCGAAATGCCCGTCACCTATTATTTCGACGAGGAGCATATCGCCCATTGGCTGGAGGTTTCCAAAACACCGGAAGGCACCCGCCAGTACTTCGAGGAATATGTATTCGGCGTGCCCGATTTCGATGCCTACCTGGAAAAGGTGGGCGGCATTCGCAAGCTCACCCACCTCAAGCAGGTTATGAAATTGCAGCCGGATTTGCCTTCCTCCGAGGAGGGTGCGTCATGACCGGGGAGAATCGTTACAACCTGACCGAACTGCTGGCCTGCGTGGCTGCCGGTCTGCTGGAAGATGGCTGCTCGGTCTTTGTCGGCACGGGTCTGCCCCTCGTGGCAGGCATGCTGGCCCAGCGCACTCACGCTCCCGGCCTGCTGATCATCTTCGAGGCGGGCGGCATCGGACCCCAGGTGCCGGCCTTGCCCATCTCCGTGGGCGACTCGCGCACCTATTATCAAGGCCTCCGCCGCCTCCAGCATGCACGACGTGATGTCCGCCTCCCAGGCGGGTTATGTGGATTACGGCTTCCTGGGTGGCGCGGCCATGGACTGCTACGGCAACGTCAACACCACCGTCATCGGCGACTGGAGCCATCCCAAAGCACGCCTGCCCGGCAGCGGCGGGGCCAACGATGTGGGTTCCTTTTGTTGGCGCACCATCTACCTGATGCGCCAGCAGTCCACCGCGTACCTTCGTCAAAAAACTGGATTTCATCACCACCCCCGGTTATCTGACCGGACCCGGCGCCCGCGAAGCGGCCGGGCTTCCTGCCGGCACCGGCCCCTACCGCGTCATCACCCAATTGGGCGTGTACGGTTTTGACGAGACCACCAAGCGCTTGCAGTTGCTGGTTCTCCATCCCGGCGTGACCGTCCAGCAGGTCCAGGAAGCCAGCGAGTTCGAGATCCTCATCCCGGACCAGGTCGCCGTCAGCCCCGAACCGACGGACGAGCAGGTGCGCATCCTGCGGGAAATTGACCCGCATGGAATGGTGATCGGGAAATAAGGCTTTTCGAGCCGCGGATTTTACGGCGACATTGTCCCGGTGCTCTTCCGGGAAGCAATTTCGTCATTATTCCTCGTTCCGACGCTCCGAGCATAATATATTCGCTATTGCGAAAGTATTAGCCCAACAACCCATGGAGGTGCAGCATGGATTTCCAATTGACCGAAGAACATCTGTTGATCAAGCAAACCGTGCGGGATTTTGCCGAGAAGGAAATTGCTCCGCGTGCCGAAGAGATCGACGCGACCGACGAGTTCCCTGCCGACATCTTCAAGCGGATGGGCGATCTGGGCATCCTGGGGATCCCATTTGCGGAGGCCTATGGCGGCTCAGGCGGCGACTATCTCAGCCTGCTGATCGCCCTGGAGGAAATTGCGCGTGTGTCCGGCTCGGTCGCCATCATCCTGGATGCCCACACCTCGCTTGTGCTGCGAGCCGATCTACCTGTTCGGCACCGAGGACGCAGAAGAAGAAATACCTGCCTTCCCTCCTGCGCGGCGAAAAGATCGGCGCCTTTGGGCTGACGGAACCCCAGGCCGGTTCTGACGCCGGTGCCACCCGCACCCGCGCCGTTCGCGACGGGGATGAGTGGGTCATCAATGGTGCAGAAACAGTTCATCACCAACGGCTCCCTGGCCGACGTGCTGGTGGTCACCGCCAAGACGGATCCGGATAAAGGAACTCGCGGCATCTCCTCGTTTATCGTCGAAAAAGGGACCCCCGGTTTCCAGGTGGGGCGCGACGAAAAGAAGATGGGGCTGAAGGGTTCGGTGACTTCGCAGCTTTTCTTCGAGAACTGCCGCATCCCTGCCGAGAACCTGCTGGGAAAGGAGAATGAGGGCTTTAAGCAATTCCTGACCACTCTGGATGCTGGCCGGCTGGCAATCTCTGCCATGGCGGTGGGACTGGCGCAGGGTGCCTTCGACCGGGCGGTGGCTTATGCCAAGGAGCGGGAGCAGTTCAACCAGCCGATCGCCCAATTCCAGGCCATCCAGTGGATGATCGCCGACATGGCCACGGATATCGATGCGGCCCGCCTGATGGTCCACCGGGCTGCCTGGCTGAAGGGACAAGGGGCAGCCTTTTCCAAGGAAGCCGCCATGGCCAAGTTATTCTCCACCGAAGTGTCGGAGCGCGTTTGTTACAAGGCCATCCAGATCCACGGCGGCTACGGCTACGTGCGGGATTATGCCGTCGAGCGCATGTACCGCGACCAGCGCTTGTGTGCCATCGGCGAAGGGACCAACGAGATCCAGCGCCTGGTCATTGCCCGGCAGGTATTGGGGTTATAAATACAACCTTTTTTTTCATGTATCTCGGTTTTGACGTGGAGGCGCATGCCTTTAATGTCTGGTTCCATCCCAAAATTTCTACCTTTTTTGAGGGAAGACGTCACTTATCTTAGATTTAGCCTCTCCGAGAAACGGCAAGGCAATTTTCATCTATTCAAATCAGGTGGCGATGGTAGTGAAGATATCCAAGAACTCTTTGATAAATACTCTCTTCAATTATTCATTTTGGAAAAGGAACCTCTAAAAAGAATGATATGAACACGCAGTTTATTATTGCCTCCTCTGATCCCTCACAACTGGAGCAAGCCACCCAGGTTGCCAAGGAATTCGCTCAGCAGTATGTAAGAGACGAAATCGTCGGGATTGTCTTCTTGGGTGCCATCGCCCGCGGTTATTTTGATCATTCCGCCGACATCGACATCGCCATCTTTAATAAAAAGACAGGCACAATTCCATTGGAATCACAATTTCTGAAAGTCCAGGGTTTTGAGATTCATATTCATCTTGAAAAGTATGACTTCGAGATTCAACCAATTTGGGACATGGCAAAGCGGTGGACGTATTCTCAATGCCAGATTTATTACGATCCAAAAGGTTTGATATCCCAATTATTACAGGAAATGGTTCCGTTGAAACCGGAGGAAAGAAAATGGTTATTGATGTCGGGGCTGGCGCTCTCGGATTGGTGTATCAATAGTCTGGCCCACCTTTGGGTGGAGCGCGGTAACATGGTCAGCGCCCACCATATGTTCGATCAGGGCCTAAACTATTTCTTTGATCTGCTGTTCGCAATTAATAACGAACTTGTTGCCGATATGAAATGGCGCTATTACTGTGTGGAAAAATTACCTCGGTTGCCCCGGAATTTTCATGAACGGATAAAAGATGTGATGTTGCTCAAAGAATTTTCCGTTGAAGAAATTGACCGCCGTCAGCAGGCATTTATGGAACTTTGGCAGCAAATGGTCCCACTTGTTGAGCAAGAGGTGAAGATGCCCTATGCTGAAATAAAAAACCTGGTTTAATTAGTTGGCGAAATTTCAGAAGATCGTTTGCAGGGCGGACTTTAGAAACACGTCTGGAATAAACCCGCGCAATATGGCTCGTACCGCAGAACAAAACTTTCCCCACTACCAAATATATAACGACCCTTTGTTGGGTCGTTCCTTATTTCAATAACGCTTTCACTGCCCCCCACGGTGAGACTTTGCGTTCCACCAGCCTGTCCAACATCTTTTCATAACGGGCATTGGGAACACCTTCACGGAACCGCTTCACCAGAGTTTCCGTGAGCAGCCCTTCCAGATCCGCCTCCAGACGGGCTCTCTCGCGCCTCCCCCAGTCACCACTCTCGTGCAGGTGCTGTGCATGCTTTCCAATGGCTGCTGCCAACTCAGCCACTCCAGTTCCATCCGTTGCGATTGTGCGCAGGATGGGAGGCACCCACAGCATTGAATCCGTCGGTTCGCTTGCATGGATGATCATGTCCTGTCCGTGGTGTCGAAAAACTTTCGCCACCGGGTGAGCCAGTCCAAGCATGCCTTTCAGGGCACGTTCTGTGTTTTCCACCCCGGGCAGGTCGGCCTTGTTGACCACCAGGATATCTGCAATTTCCAGGATTCCGGCTTTGATGGCCTGGATCTCATCGCCCAGACCGGGGGATTCCACCACCAGCGTGGTGTGTGCCAGACGGGCGATGTCCACTTCCGTCTGCCCCGCCCCCACAGTTTCGATCAGGATCACCTCGAACCCGGCCGCGTCGAATACCTGCACCATGGCTGCCGTTGCCTGCGCCAATCCACCGAGCGACCCGCGCGAGGCCATAGAGCGGATGAATACTCCCTGGTCGCCGGCAAGATCACGCATGCGCACCCGGTCACCCAGCACCGCTCCACCCGTGAATGGGCTCGAAGGGTCCACAGCCACGATTGCCACCTGTCTGGGATTCTTGCCGGCGCGATAAAACAGCGACATCTGGTTGACAAGCGAAGATTTTCCAGTCCCGGGGGCGCCAGTCACACCGATCAGGTGGGCTTTTCCGGTGTGGGGGAAGAGTTCATCCAGCGTCGCTCGGCCTGTGGGGGAATCGTTTTCCACCTCGCTGAGCAGGCGTGCCAATGCCTTGCGCTCGCCGGATAGGATCGGTTCGATATTTGGTTTTGCCATTTCTTATTTTGTAGGCTTGAATGTTGCGCGAATTTCGTTGATGATCATTTCGGTTGGTGCCCCGGGACCGTAGACCCCTGTCACACCCATTTCTTTCAGGCGCGGGACATCTTCATCCGGGACGATCCCTCCAACGAAGATTTTAACGTGCTCCTGTCCATTGGCCTTGAGCAGTTCGAGGATGGGGGGGATCAGCGCCATGTGTGCGCCTGAAAGGATTGAAAGACCCACAACGTCTACATCTTCTTGCAACGCAGCTTCGGCGATCATCTCCGGTGTCTGTCGCAGGCCGGTGTAAATGACTTCCATTCCGGCGTCGCGCAGGGCGCGCGCCACAACTTTGGCACCCCGGTCGTGCCCATCCAGACCCGGTTTGGCTACCAGCACACGAATTTTTCGTTCAGGCATGGTATCTCCTTTGCAAATTCCTCCGCATTATACTTCACCGGTATGCCTCCCAGTGGCAGGGTCTGCTCCTGCCTCTTCCAGGAATTTCAAAGCTTCTCTCGGATTTTATAAATCCTGAAATTTCTTTTTCAGCCCGTTGACTATTAAAATGAATTGTGCGAGAATGTCTTAGGTGATCATTCATGCAACCCAAACCCTCCATCCTCCTGGTTGACGACGAAACCGCCATCACGGATAATTTATCTCCGTTCCTTAACCGATCGGGCTTCACGGTTACCGTCGCCTCCAATGGCGAAGAAGCTTTGCAAAAAGTCGCCTCTACTCACCCCGACCTGATTGTACTGGATGTCTTGATGCCAAGGCTGGACGGTCGCGAAGTGTTGCGTCAGCTCCGTCAAAATGGCAATTGGACACCGATCCTCCTGCTCACCCAGGTGGGGGAGGCTGGCGAGCGTGCCATGGCCTTGGAAGAAGGCGCCGATGACTACCTCAACAAACCTTTCGATCCACATGAGCTGGTCGCTCGCATCCGGGCGGTTTTGCGGCGCGCCCGCCCGGGTCAGCCGCCGCTTTCGGCAGCCGTTCGCCTCGCTTGCGGAGCATTGATCCTGGATCGGGCTTCTCACCGCGTCTGGCTGGAAGAGACCGAACTCGCCCTGACTCCCAAATCCGTCATGCTGCTGGAATATATGATGACCCATCCGGACGAGCTGGTCTCCCGCGATCGCCTCCTGGACGTGGTTTGGGGCTGGGACTATCCGGTTGGCACCCGGGCTGTTGACACGCGTGTAGCGGAGTTGCGCCGGGCCTTGGATGACGATCCGGGGCAGCCGCGTTACATCGAGACCATCCCTGGGCAGGGCTACCGTTTCGTCGGCACGGTGGAAACGCGCTCATGAAAGTTGGACGCTGGTTGATCATCCTGGCACCTGTGCTATTGGGAGGGGGATTCGCTCTCTTTTTTTTCCTCTCCTACGATTTGACTCACGATCATATCGTCTACCTGCGCGCTGACCTGGGGAGTCTTTCGCTCATCCTTGGGCTGATTCTTTCGGGGCTGGTTGCCTTGGTTTTCGCCCTGCTTGGCTGGTCTGATCGCACTCGACAACAGGTCGTCGCCGCCGCCGCTGAAGACCGTCGCCGTTTCCTTCGTCGACTGGATCACGAGTTGAAAAACCCGCTCACTGCCATTCGGGCCGGCTTGGCTAACCTGGCCGAATTACCTTCGGGAGAGCCTCGTCAGGAGGCTTTGGCGAGCGTTGAAACTCAGGCCCTCCGTTTAAGCCGCTTGTCCGCGGACCTGCGCAAGTTGGCTGAGCTGGAAGTTCGCCTCGTGGAGCATTCGCCGGTGGATATACCTGCATTATTGCGGGATGCATTTAGCATGGCGCAGGAACAGCCGGTGGCAGCTGAACGGCATCTGAATCTGAGTATCCCCCAGGCTCCCTGGCCCCTGCCGAAGGTGCGCGGTGACTTTGACCTTTTGCTGTTGGCTGTCCACAATTTATTGGAAAACGCTCTTAAATTCACCCGTCCGGGCGATACCCTCGAGCTGCGTGCATTTGAGGACGGGTCGGAAATCGTCATCGAAGTTGCTGATACCGGCCCGGGCATCCCTGAGGATGAGCAGCCGCACGTCTGGGAGGAACTATACCGCGGTGAAGCTGGTCGAGGCGTTCCCGGCAGCGGGTTGGGATTGGCGCTCGTGCGTGCCATCGCTGAACGCCATAACGGCCGGGTCGGTCTGCGCAGCCGCCTCGGGCAGGGGACGGTCTTCAGCCTGCGCCTGCCGGTCAGCTAATGGAAAAGAAAGGGGAATCAGTTTTTTGAGAAATAGCTGTTACAGATTGATAACAGGCTATTTCGAAACCGTGACCTCCCCGTCATCCAAACGTGATATGCAGGTCCTATAATATGAGGTATATCCAATCCAACCCAGGAGGCCCCATGAAATCCCGCATTTTGTTAGCAGTTTTTCTCCTTGTGTTCATCACATCCTGTAACGGCACCCTCGAAGTCGGCCTTGAACATACTCCGGTTAGTGTTGATCCTCCTGTTACCACTTCCACAACGATCCCTGTGCCGACTGATTCCCTGGTTCCAACAGTTCCGGTAGCGACCTTGGTTCCCACGGATATGCCGGTTGCCCACACGGTACAAATATTCCTGATTGCCGTCGGCGATAACGGCCAGAGCGGGTCCCTGGTCGGCTGCGGCGACAGCGCTGTCCCTGTCCAGGTGCAGACTCCTCCCACCTCGCAGGTCTTGCAGGCAGCCTTGGTCGCGCTGCTATCAATAAAGGATCAATTCTATGGTCAATCCGGTCTGTACAATGCGCTGTACCAGTCTGACCTCCAGGTGGACTCCATTACTATCGCCGCTGGCAAGGCTAGTGTTTACCTGTCCGGTACTCTGCTCTTGGGTGGTGAATGTGATAATCCACGCGTCCAGGCGCAGCTCGAGCAGACCATCCTGCAGTTTCCCACTGTGACCGAAGCCGACATCTTCATCAATGGGAAGCCTCTGGCAGACGTCCTGTCGTTGAAAGGTTAGGACCGGATAGCGCAAATTGCCCAAAAAGAATTCTCTCCCGCCGATGTGTGAAGGCGGGAGGTTTTTTATTATTTTACCCGACCTACAACGTCCCGTCTTTTTCGGATAGCGTGGAGTGGGGGGGGTGGAGTTTCAAATGCTTAGAGATCTTCCAGGTATATCGATAAAGAAACCCCTCGTTTATAATGAGTGAACATTGGCATAATTGACCCATCATAATCCTCCTCCAATCTAAATAATGTCAGATATGTATGAAAGGAGAATATCGCCATGCCATCTTTTGGTGTTCATTCTGAAGTCGGTAAACTTCGCAAGGTGCTTGTTCACCGGCCGGAACTAAGCCTCCAGCGCCTTACCCCCGCAAATTGTGCGGAATTGCTTTTCGACGATGTGCTCTGGGTGGAACGCGCCCAATTGGAACACGACCAGTTCGTGGAGGTAATGCGTGCCCATGGCGTGGAAGTGTTCTACGTCTTGGATTTGCTCATTGAGACCTTGAAGGCTAGCCAGGAGGCCAAACGCCTGGTGATTGAGCAGGTGGCCACCGAATATACCGTCGGGTGGTCGCTAGTTGATGAGATTCGTGCGTTTTTATGGGGTCTCACCCCTGAATTTCTCGCCAGGCATTTGATCGGTGGCTTGACCGCTGGGGAATCCGGCATCGATTGGAAGAAATTCGGGAAAATCTCCCTGCATGCCGCCGCGCTGCAGGAAATGGACTCCTTCATCCTTCCGCCACTGCCCAATACCCTCTTCACCCGGGATTCGTCCTGCTGGATTTACGGTGGCGTTTCCGTCAATCCGATGTATTGGCAGGCGCGCCGCAGGGAATCCCTCAATCTTTTCGCCATCTACCACTATCATCCCATGTTCAAGGATGCTGGTTTGGATTTTTTGTACCCCAAGGCCACCGACGGCGAATTCAATATGCAAAACCTTGGCCATTCTTCCCTGGAAGGGGGTGACGTCCTTCCAATTGGGAACGGTACTGTTCTGATCGGCATGTCCGAACGCACCCAGGGCAGCATGATCGAACAAATCGCCGAAGCGCTTTTTTCCAGGGGCAGCGCTGATCGTGTCATCGCCTGTGTGATGACCAAAGACCGATCCCACATGCATCTCGATACGGTTTTCACCATGCTCGACCGTGACAAGGTCACCATATATCCAAAGGTCGTGGACCAGGTAAGGGCTATCAGCCTGCGTCCCGGCAAAAAACCCGGCGACTTCCGTGTCACCCGGGAGAAAGACATGCTTTCAGCCGTCGCGGATGCCCTTAAAGTCCCGAAATTGAACGTGGTCAAAACCGGGGGTGACCAGTATCAGATGGAGCGTGAGCAGTGGGACGATGCCAACAACACCATTGCACTGGCACCCGGTATGGTTATCGCATATGAACGCAACACTCATACGATCGCCCGCATGCGCCGTGCCGGTGTAGAGGTCATCACCATCCCGGGCTTTGAGTTGGGCAAGGGCCGCGGCGGCGGACATTGCATGACCTGCCCGCTCCTGCGCGATCCGATCTAATGATCGATTTTTTCATGCGGTCCGCAATATCAAAAATCCGCCACTGGCGGATTTTTTTATTCCTGCTTGTTAGTGTTTAGTTTCGTGCTCGTGCTGGTGGTGCAGATCGGGCGAATGTGCATGTTCGTGTTCGAGCCGCTCGTGACTGTGTACGTGAGAATGCGAGCCGTTTACCAGTGGGCCGCCCTCCCGGCTGTCGTGTGTGTGGTGTTCGTCTGGGTGAGAATGACGGTGATCGTGGACCATCGGCTCGTGGATGTGATAATGGGCATGGTTTTCAGTAATCATCAGCCAGGCTCCTACCACCATGACCGGCAGGGCAGCCCAGAACAGGATTTGTGGCTTTTCGCGCAGTAGTACTAGCGAAAGAATGACTCCCACGAAAGGTGCAACCCCAAACAAGGTACTGGTCCGCGCCGCTCCCAGGGATCTTAAGGCAACAATGAATAACTGGATGCTGATTCCGTAACTGATAGACCCTAGCAACATTGCCAGGATGGAAATATTTAATGCAGGCAGTTGTTGCCTGAGGATCAGGCAAAGGACCAGCGAAAATGTCCCCGCGCCCAGTCCTTTGATACCCACGATGATGAGCGGGTTTTTGGCGGAGATGTGACGGGTAAAGTTGTTATCCACTCCCCACAGGAAGCACGCGCCGATGATCCCCAGCGCCCCAAGTGAAAAGCCCCAGTTGCCGCCTGTCCAAGTGAGCACGATGCTTGCCAGTGTCACCAGGCCGATTGCCCAGGTAATGCGGCGGTCGATTGATTCCTTGAAAAATGTTATTGCGATAAGCGTGGTCGCCACACCTTCGAAATTGAGCAGCAGGGATGTTGTGGATGCGGGTGTTCGCTCCAACCCCAGCAGCAGGATGATCGGTGCACCTATTCCACCTGCCAGCAGCGCTCCTCCCAGCCAGGGTAGATCGCCGCGGCTGAGATGGGCTTCCACCCTCTGTCCTCTGTTCCGCACTCCTTGAATTAGGAGCATTAAGAAAGCGCCTATGCCGCTTCCGAGGTACAGGAATGCAGCCAGTGGAACAGGCTGCACCCGACCAAGCAGGAGTTTGGAAAGAGGTGCAGACGCACCGAACAGGACGGCGGCTAATAGAGCTTGCAATGCAGGATAAACCCTTGGGTTCATTTACGAGACCTCAGTGGGATTGTCCCATATTTTTATCTGTCCTCCCGGAAATACTGCTGCCATTAGGTCTCAATTCTAAGCCACGGCACTATTTTTTCTCGGAGGCAACCTGCATCCGGCACCACGCATACAGTCCATCATACATCTCAAATTGGGCGTCCAGGTTTTCCAGGTCATCCGGGAACCGCAGGCTGTACCCACTGGCTATTGCTTCCAGGCCGCGCGCGATCGGTTCCTTGTCGATATCTTCGGATACGTCCGCCGAATGGACGATCTTAGCCAGTCTGAGAAGTCCGGGTTCCTTCAACCCGTATTTCAGGATAATCGACTCGAAAGAGCAGCGCCCATCCTTGTGTCCGAGTTCAACTCCAGGTGCATCGAATGGAATTGCTCCGGTCTCCTTTGCCACCTTTTCGATCTGGCTGGCAGGCACGAACAGAAACTCTGCTTCGCTGTCAACAAAGCGGGTGATCAACCATGGACAGGCCACGCGGTCAACATGAACGTGCGAACGGGTGATCCATTTCATTTGCTCTCTCCTATAAACTTTCGTTGCGACCGGAGCGATGGAATCCATGAAATTATTGGATATTGACTCGGCCCGAGTTCATCTGCATTGATCATTTTCTTCCGGTGGTTTAAGCGCCTTGAAAGTTTCGATACAACACCAGGTCATACACGATCTTCAACCCTCCGCACAGGTAAAACGGGATGCTGATCAGGCTGGGGATTGAGAGCAGCAGTCCGCTTAGCGACGGTGATAGCGCCGCGCCGACAGACCGGGCTATGGTCGTCACACCCGAAGCCGCAGACCGTTCATCTGGGGCTACCACTGCCATCGTATACGATTGCCGTGTTGGCACGTCCATCTGTGAGATGGAGAAGCGCGCCAGCAGGGCAGCAATTGCCAGTGATAGGGTGGGCATAAGCGGCACCAATATCAGGAAAATACTGGATGGGATGTGAGTTGCGACCATCGTATTGATCAACCCGAATTTTGCAGCGATCCTTGCCGCCAACAGGGCAGATATTCCTGCCAAGATATTGGCTCCGAAGAATATGCTGCCCAGCACGCCCTCGTCCACCCCGAAACGGATATGGAACCAGTAAGCCATTAAACTCTGTATGACCAGCCCGCCTGCGAAAGCATCCACTGCGAACAGGGCTGAGAGTTTGGCCACCACGCTTCGCGACTGGTGCAGTCCGAGTGTGCGGCGGATTGGTTTCAACTCCCGCACTGCTTCGATTGCCGGGGATAGGATTGAGAAAAGCAGCATTAGCAATCCCCCCGCAATGGCATAACCAGTCAGGATGACCCGGTAAGAAGCCAAAGCGCTCCAGCCGCTGGATTGCAGGAATGTTGCCAGCCAACCTCCTCCCAGTGCTCCCGTGGCAGTTGCAAAAGAGCCTGCTAGGTTATACCAGGCGAAAATATGCGTGCGGCGCTGGTCAGGGATGAGTTGTGTCAGGGCAGCCTGCTCGATGGATAGGAACGGGCCGATCTCGTTGCCACTTGGGCTGATTACACCGATGATGGCTGCCGCGGTCAGAAGGAGCGGGTTGCGGGTTAGCAAAAAGACTACTCCGGCCATCAACATCAACACTGCTCCCAGGATCAGCATCCAGCGCCGGCCCAGGCGATCGGCAGAAGTGGTCAACCAGAGGGAAATTCCCGCATCACCCGCCAGGGTTAATGTGAACAACAGCCCCACCGCGCGCTCATCCATTCCGACTTCGATAAGATAAAACGCCAGGACCACCGAGAGGAAGCCGTAAGCAAACAAGCGGATGATACGCGTAGTAAATAAGATCGGGATATCGCCGCGCGGCATGTCGCAAGTATAGCCGATTTCCCAACCGAGTTGGCTCTTGGGCACTTTACCCTAATTCATTACTGAAATATATCCTAAATGGGGAAGCCGATTTTGGTCTCTCTTGTGATCTTCCTCTCGTCTCTTTTTAGGATGCGACACCCGACTCCCCTTTCTGTCGCTAAATAAAAAAAGCTGCCTGAAAAGGCAGCTTCTGGTATTTTATAACTGTTCTTCAAACGATCTATGGGTTGTCACTAACATCCCTAGCCATTGGTCGTTTGGGTCAGCGTCAACTGTACCTGCTGGCTGGATCCGTTCCGATTGAACACCACGATCACCTGGTCCCCCGGTTTGAAGCTGAACAGGACGTTGATGAACGAATGGGTTCCATCGATTGCAATGCTGCCGACACTGGTGATGATGTCACCGTTTTGTATGCCTGCTTTGCTGGCAGGGCTGCCTGAGGCCACACTGGTTACATAGGCTCCGTATTGCACGGGTAGGTTATAGGCGTTGGCGATGTCGGGGGTGATGGGTTGGATGTTGACTCCCATGTATGGGCGGGTGATGTAGCCAGTCTGGATGATCTGGTCAGCTACTGCTGCTGCTGTATTGATCGGGATGGAAAATCCCAGCCCTTCTGCCACGGTACCGGTCCCGCTGTTCCGTACAATCATAGAGTTTATGCCGATCACTTGTCCAGCCAGGTTGACCAATGGTCCACCGGAGTTGCCCTGGTTGATTGCTGCATCCGTCTGGATCAGGCCATCGATCGAGTACCCATTCCCAGTGTCGATTGATCGCCCGGTTGCGCTGATCACCCCCACCGTCACGGTATTCTTGAAGTCACCCAGTGGGGAACCGATCGCAATGGCAGTGTCGCCCGGAGTCAGCACATCCGAGTTACCCAGGCTCGCTACCCCGGGAATCTTCCCGGTTATCTTCAATACCGCAATATCCGAATACAAGTCGGCGCCTACCAAGGTGGCTGGTTCGGTAGACCCATCCGCCAGGGTTATCGTTATCCCTGTTACACCATCGATCACGTGGTTATTGGTCAGGATGTAGCCTTTATCAGAAATGATTACTCCGCTGCCGCTGACTGATTGCGGGCCGGTAGGACCAAATTGCGACATTTGGCTTGGGATGGTACCGCTGACCGTCACAACAGCCGGACCAACCAGCTTGACCGCCTGGGTAATGGTTGTTTGGATGTCGGTTGTGTTTAAGGTGAGAGGCGCCTGCGCTGGGCTGTTACTGGCTTGGATGACCTGTTGTGCAGGCGAGGATGCGACTACATTGGCCGGCTGATTCAGGCTTACGGTTCGGTAAACCACCACTCCGCCGACAGCCGCACCAGACAGGGCTGCAACACCGGCGAGCATTACAACTAAAACTAGATATACGATTCGATTCCTGGTCATGGCGAACTCCTTGTTTCTGGAAATAAATAATTGATTATTAGTTTTATGGATGTATTCTAGGACTTTAAGATGAATTGAACATGAACTTAAAAGGGTAATTTGACTTGATGTTTTGTTTCCTGCAGAGATATTGCGCTATTTAACAAAGTTGTGTAATGTCCAATAAGGAATGGCTAAAATGAAAAGTGATTTTGCATCGCATGCAAAATCACTATTTTATTAAGAGAAATACCTTTGCTTATGCTGTTTTGAATCTGACTTCGAAACTAGTTCCGGCTCCCGGCTTGCTCTCCACTAATACCTTCCCCTCGTGGACTTGCGCGATCCATTGCACGATGGAAAGTCCCAGCCCGCTCCCGTTGGGCGAACTTCCATCACCTCCTGCCACGGTTTCGCGTGTGCGCGCCTTGTCCACCCGGTAGAAACGGTCGAACAGGTGCGGGATGTGTTCGGCTGCAATTCCAGGACCGTTGTCTGAAACCCGCACCCATGCGCTCCCATCCGACGCTCCCGTTTCCACCCATACCCGTTTGTTTTCGCCTGTCGAATACTTGATTGCATTCTCCACTAGGTTGCTCAACATTTGTAGTAAATACTGGCGGTCACCGAGGATGCGTGTCTCGGGCAGGTTCCCGGCTTCCAGTGTAACCTTGTTTCGTGTCGCCAGTGGGGTCAGACGTTCCAATGTATCCACTACCACGTCGCTCAAATCCAGGTTTTTTTTCTCGATTGTCGTTTGTCCGGCATCCATCCGGGCCAGCGTCAGCAGGTCATTCACCAGGCTCGTCATGAAGTCGTTCTCGCTGTGGATGATGCTTAACGCGTGCCGGTATTCTTGTGGAGAACGCCGCGCCTCGATGGCGCGGCTGGTTTCCAGGTTGACGATCGTCAGCGGAGTACGCAGTTCGTGGCTGGCATCCGCCACGAATTGTCTCTGGCGCTCAAAAGCCGCCTGCAACCGCGCAAGCATCGCGTCGAAGGTATTCGCCAATTCTCCCAATTCATCCTTGCTTTTCGAATTGATCCTCCGGCTCAGGTCTGTTTCGCCGATGGTGCGAGCGGTTTGCGTGATTGTCTTCACAGGTCGCATCGCACGATCAGCCAGCCAGAATCCACCCGCCAGGGCAATGAGGATCGTCAGCAGGCTTCCTCCTACGAGAGTCAGCAGAAATCGGCGGACCAGCGCATTCGGGTCTAGGATGCCCCCAAAAATCAGCAGGTAATTTATTCCCATCTGATCCTGGACCGGGGTGATGATGAAAACGTAATGCTGGGAGGTTGGGCTTGTCCAATAGAAGGTGGGTGATTCGCTTGTCCGGGCCGTGCTTTGCAGCCCCGCGGATACGATTTGGATCACTTCCGAGGGTGGGATCGGCCCCTGGCTGGTGACCACTTGTCCAGTTGGGCTCACCAGCGTAAAGACGTCCGTATTCAGCAAAAACCCCTTCGGGATCGAGATTTGTTCGGTCCCTTGTGCAAGCACTGTTTGGACATTATCCACAACGCCCGTGATCCTGCGGTTTAATTCACGGATGGCTTCTGCCTGCAGGTTGCTCGATTGGGTGTAATAGAGAAATCCGCTGAAAGCGCATAATATGATTGCTAATATGACTGTAAACCACAGGACTATCCGGAAACGGATGCTCCGGAACACGCTCCCGAGCTTTTCTCCAAAAGCCGGGGTTTTCTTGAATCTCATTTCTCCTCCGGCACACGCAGGCGGTACCCGGCGCCACGCATGGTTTCAAGTAATTTGACCTCGCTGGGGTCGTCGATCTTGGAGCGTAACCGGCGGATATATACGTCCACCACGTTGGAGGCGATGACGTGGTCGTAACTCCACAAATGTTCTTCTGCCATCTCGCGCGTGATCAGGTGGTTTGGATGGCGCATAAGGTATTCGAGTAGTGAGAATTCTTTGGCGGTTAATTCGATTGGTTGGCCGTCGCGCTGGACAGTATGGGTGGCTGGGTCCAGGACCAGGTCTGCTACCTGGAGTGAGCCTGATTTGCTGGGGCTTTCGCGCCGCAGTAAGGCCCGGATTCGGGCGCGTAGTTCGTCCACTTCGAAAGGTTTGACAAGGTAATCGTCGGCTCCACTATCCAACCCTCGTACCCGGTCATCCAGTGCATCCCGTGCTGTTAGCATTAAGATGGGGGTGCTGATGCGTCGGTTGCGTAGTTCCCGGCAAACTTCCAATCCATCTTTCCCGGGCAGCATGATGTCTAGGATGATGATGTCGTAGCTTGATATGAGCCCCATTTCTTCACCATCCAGCCCGTCATAAGCTGTATCCACCGCGTACCCGTCTTCTTCGAGGGTTATCCGCAGGCTTTCGCTCAAGCGGCGGTTGTCTTCGACTAATAGGATGCGCATCTTAATCCTCCGGTTGGTTCTTTTCCGCCCAAATTGTAGCACGCAAATATGACTGTGTGATGAAGGCCTAAATAATCCTTTTGTCTATAAACTTCCCTATCCTATAATTTGTATGGATTTAGGCGATCGTCCACGAAACAAAACGGAGTGGGGCAGGGGGTGGGCCTGGGCAAAAACACCAGTAAAAACAGCGGTTGGGATATCCCACTCTCTCTGGGGTAACCGGACTTAAAACAGAAATATGACAATTCATCTTCTATTCATCTTTGTTCTGTATACTCGCCCAAACCTTATTGAGGAGAAGTACCTATGAGTAAACAATTTGGTGCCTTGTTGGCAGCTATCCTGATTACCGGTGCAATTGTATTGTCCATGTTTGTGGTTGGCGCTAGTGCAATGACCAACCAGAATGGAGTGGCAGTCTCGAATTCTCCCGCTGCCGCAGCCGCGGCAGCCTCGACCACTGCTTCTTCCTCCTCTGCATCTACATCCGACCAGGCGCTGATCGCCCAATTGCAGGCTCAGGTTGCCCAATACCAGGCGCGCGAGCAGCAGTATCAGGCAGCACTGAATAGTGACAACCAGCAGTTGTCCCAGGTTGCTTCTGAACAGCAGATGATCCAGCAATTGCTCACTTATCTTCAACAGCGTGGCGTGATCTCGATTGACAGCCAGGGGAATATCTACGTTAACGGTCGCTAGGAGGTCCTTGTGAAAATCATTAAGTCGGCACTCCATTATTGGATTGCAATTGTCAGTGTACTGAGTTTCCTGGTTGGTTGGGGCATGCTGGCTCATTCCCTTAAGCCGGTCTCAGCCTCGCAGGTATCCTCCCCTAGTACTGCCTCGTTGCCGGCTTTACCTCCCATCCAGGCGTTTGGAGGTCTTTCCGGGAGTGGGATTACCGGGAATAACGGTGGCAGTAACTTGAATTTAAGCGCTCCCAGCAATCCTCCCACTTCTTCATTTCCAAGGCTCCGCTCGGGCGGTTCTTAGATTTCGGCTGGGTCAAAGACTATGGAAACCTTTGGTTTTCGCGCCATGAACACGGATATTTTGCTCGCGGCACTGGGAACCCCTGCCCGAACGGCGGAAGGATTCGAAGAGGCGCAGCGCTTTATTCAGGCAAGTGAGTCCCGCTTCACGCGGTTTTCCGAAGAAAGCGAACTCTCCGCGCTCAATCGGTCTGCAGGAGTCCCATTTCAAGCCTCACCTGACCTGTTCGCAGTCGTTGCCTTGGCGCAGCATTTTTTTCATCAGACCCGTGGTCTATTCGACCCCTCCGTCCTGCCTGATCTGAAACGGATTGGTTATGACCGCAGTATGGACCTTGTTCGAAGCCAGGGTTCTGCCCCATTGTTTGAATCCCTGCTGGCTGGGGAGCATCCTTCTTTCAGCGAAATGGACCTGGATGAGACCCGCGGGATGATTCTGCTTCCACCGGGGATGTCCCTCGATTTGGGCGGGATTGCCAAAGGCTGGATCGCCGAACAGGCAGCCATACTCCTTTCCGATTTCTCTTCAGCCTGCGCTGTAAACGCAGGCGGGGATATGTTTTTGGTCGGGCTGCCGGAAGGAGAAACTCAGTGGCCGGTTGCCATCGAAGACCCGCTCCAGCCTGAAAAAGACATAACCACCATTTATGTTGATCCCGGTGCGGTCGCTACGTCTGCCGTGACGAAACGTATTTGGAAACAAGGCGAAAAACAGCGCCATCATCTTATCGACCCCCGCACTGGTGAACCTGCCCAGACTGACTGGTTGAGTGTGACGGTTATTGCGCCGCACGCTTATGAGGCCGAGGTGTTTGCCAAGGCGCTTCTCATTGGCGGGCCGCAGGAATCAGAAGAGATTGGCCACAATGAAGGCACCCGGTTTTCTTATCTGGCTGTCGACCATGATAGGAAGATCTGGGGGAATAAAAATTATTTGGAGAATTTATATGTCAGTCGATCGTTTTAAGCAGCCGGCAAGTTCTCAACAAAAGCCCGATGGCTCCGAACCTCCGTCATCGTTGCGGGTGATCGTCAGTATATTCGCAACCTTGTTCGTTTTGGTGCTGATTCTTTTTGGTGCCCTCTTTTCTATAACCCCCTCCGGGCAGGCGGTGGGTAAGTGGTTTACCTGGTTGTTTGCCCTGGATAGTGTCCAGCTCTGGTGGTATGTAACCCGTGCCAGCGGGATAATTGCATATCTGTTATTATGGTTTTCCATGGTGCTGGGGCTGGGGGTTACCAGTAAATTTTTTGATCATATGCTGGACCGCGTTTTTACCTACGATTTCCACCAATTTATTTCCCTCCTTTCGATCGCCTTTGTAGTCCTGCACGTCGTGGTCCTGTTGCTCGACCGTTACCTCCCATATTCAGTGTGGCAGATCTTGGTTCCGTTTATATCACCGTACCGTCCCATCTGGGTCGGGGTGGGAGTGATTGCCTTTTACCTTATTCTCCTGGTCACGGTCACCTTTTACATTAAAAAAAGGATTGGGATGCGCACCTTCCGCATCATCCATGTCTTGAGTTTGGCCGGGTATGTGGGCGCCACCTTCCATGGCATCTACGCCGGCACCGACTCCGCTCTTCCGTCCATGATGTTGCTCTATGAGGGGACTGCGATCGTGGTCGTCTTCCTGACGGTATTCTGGGTTGCGTTGCTGGCGCTTAAAAAGCGTGAAGCCCGCCGCCTTGCGCTGGCGGCTGCACGTTTGCCTCGCAACAGGCATGCCAGCGTCAGGTAATTTATTTCTTTCAATTTGTGAAACCATTCTTATGAAGCTGCCGAAAGGCAGCTTATTTTTTTTAATCTTCTCCCTACATCCCCAGCCTCCTGGATAAGCCTGAAAAAACCTAAACAATATCTACATAACTTCCTAACTGCCTGATAACACCTCCTTGCTATACTGCGAAAATGTATCCAGTGTAGGGAAATACCTGCCGCCACGGAGTATTTCGAATATGAAAATCTTTTCTTTCAGCGAGGAGAAATAATGGCATCAAATGACACGAACTTTTCCGGAAATGCGATTGGATTGAGAGACAGCTCATCGGCTGCATTCGGATCATTTGCACAAGAAGAAACTAATTTTTTCACGGGTGCCAAAAAAGTTCTTTTGGATTGGTCTTGTTGTAGTCGTTGTTGCTGGAATTGTTGCTGGAACCTATGTTTTTCTGCACCCGGCACAAACAGCTGCATCTACCTCCACGGGGACCCTCCAGACGGCCACTGCCCGTCAGGGCGATTTGGTCCTTCAGGCCAGCGGAACCGGTTACTTGGTGGCAGCTTCTGAATCAACGGTCGCTTTTGATGTCGCCGGGAAAATATCCGCTCTCGACGTTAAGCTGGGTGATACCGTGGAAAAAGGGCAATTGTTGGCGCAATTGGATGATACCTCGGCGCTAACAGCACTGGATGATGCGAAACAGTCTCTGCTGGAGCTGACTTCTCCTGAAGCGGTTGCAAATGCCGAATTGGCTGTCACCTCCGCCCAATCAGATGTCATTAATGCTCAATATGTTTTAAACAATCAGCTGTATTGGAAGAATGATTCCTTGATTCAGGAAGAATATGCCGGTTTTGTAATAGCCAAGGCAAATTTGGATAGGGCCCAGGCAGCTTATGATAAGGCAGAGGTGGGGGAATATATTAATAACGCGAATGAAGCGCAGGCCTACCAGGCCCTTTATGCTGCAACACAAGCGTACAATACTGCCCAATATTATTACAGCCTTTATTCTCAAAAACCGACCGAGCGCCAGGTCAATCAAGCCCAGGCGTCTTTGGATCTGGCAAATGCCACATTGACGAATGCCAAAAACTATCTGGCAGCTTTGACTGGCGGAGAGGTGCCCGAAGATGCCACTGGTTCCTCCTTGGCAACATTAAGGCAGGCGCAGCGTACCGTCCAAACAGCTAAGGAAAATCTGGATGCCACAAAACTCTATGCACCCATTTCGGGTGTTGTAATGACTCTCGACGCGAAGGTAGGCAATTCGGTCTCGGGAACAATTATGACGATTGATGATTTAAGCCAGGCGGACATTCAATTTTATATGGACGCCAGCGATTGGACCAATGTCAAGGTGGGCTATGTGGTCTCCGTTAGCTTCGATTCCCTGCCCAACCAGACATTTTCCGGTAAGGTGACCGAGGTCATGCCCGGCCTTGTTTCAACCCAGGGGTCAACCATGGTTGAAGGCATAGCTCAGCTCGACGACTCGGTCGCCGACATTGGACTACCTGTCGGTGTGGATGCAGGCATCGATGTGATTTCCGGCCAGGCTAAAAACGCCGTTCTGGTCCCTGTCGAAGCGCTGCATGAGTTGCCTGATGGCAGCTACACGGTTTTTATTATGAAAAATGGGACGCCCACCCTTACTGTTGTTGAGGTCGGGCTCCAAAGCGATACCTATGCAGAGATTGCCTCTGGGGTGGCTGTAGGCGATGTGGTTACTACCGGTATTGTGGAGACTTCAAAATGAAAGCACCAACTCCGATCATTGAAACCCTCGCCCTCACAAAAATATACGGGATGGATGGTGTCAGTGTAACAGCTCTTGAAAATGTAAGTGTCCGCATTGAGGCCGGTGAATATATCGCCATCATGGGACCTTCAGGCTCTGGCAAAAGCACCTTGTTGAATATTCTGGGTTGCTTGGCTCGCCCCACTTCTGGGACATATATCCTGGATGGGGAGGATGTGAGCAATTTGGACAAGGTTCAATTGGCCGCCATCCGCAATCTTAAAATTGGATATGTTTTTCAATCCTATAACCTTTTATCCCGCACAACTGCTCTGCGGAATGTCATGTTGCCTCTTCTTTATGACCGTACCCGCAAGGTTCCTCCGGAAAAATGGCAGGAGTTGGGGGAAAAAGTGCTCGCTGCGGTTGATCTCGGAGACCGCATGCATCATCAGCCTCAGGAACTCTCAGGCGGTCAGCAGCAGCGCGTGGCAATTGCCCGGGCATTGATTAATAATCCCGTAGTCATTATCGCCGATGAACCCACTGGCAATTTGGACAGCCGCTCAGGGGAAGAGATCATGGGCTTGCTCGATACGTTACACCGTCAGGGCGTGACGATCGTAATTGTTACCCATGACCCGATTGTTGCGGCACATACGCAAAGGACCATCCATTTAAGAGATGGACACATCGACACGATTGTCCACAACGGGAAAAAATCACACCAACCCGGCAATGAGGAGGCAAATTATGCGACCGCTTGAAGTGCTCCGCATCGCGTGGGAAGCTATTGGAAAGAATAAGGTTCGCTCTTTGCTGACCATGCTTGGCATCATTATTGGCGTCGCTGCGGTGATCGTTATGATCGCCATCAGTGCCGGCACTGAAGCGACCATCAGCGACCAGATCACCAGCTTGGGTTCAAACCTGATTTATATCACCTCGAGTTTCAGCCGGATGGGACCCGGTGTAGCGAGCTCCGGTGGGCTGATTTATGCTGATGCTACCGCCATCGAAGAACAAATATCTGGTGTGAAAGGGGTCGTGGTCGAGCAGGATGCCTCTGAGACAGTTAAGGCTGGCAATGTCTCTTTGGACTCGATTTCGATAACTGGGACTTCGCCTGACTTTTTGAATGTCCGCAACTTAATAGTGGCGGAAGGTCGCTTTTATACCGCCGATGATGTTTCGAACAAGAAAAAAGTAGCTGTGTTGGGATATGACCTGGCGCTGGAACTTTTCCCAGATGACGATCCAATCGGTCAAAGCATCCTTGTAGGTACAACCCGTTTGACCGTGGTCGGAGTTTTGGCTGAAAAAGGTACGGTTGGTGAAATTGATTACGATGCCCGCCTTTACACTCCCATCTCGATTGTGCTTGATAAATTCACTCGCACCGCATTTTCCCAAATCAATGGCGACCAGATTCGGATGATTTTTGTGCAGGTGGATAACTCGGCTGATATGAACAATGTCATCTTGCAGACCCAGATCTTGCTCGCAAAGCGCCATAACGTTACACTGGATGACCTCGACGTAACTGTTACAACCCAGCAGGATATCATCTCGACTCAGGAATCGACTACCGCAGCTTTTCGATCCTTGTTGGCATGGGTGGCGGGTGTTTCCCTGATTGTGGGTGGCATAGGCATCATGAATATCATGCTGGTTAGCGTGACCGAAAGGACCCGGGAAATTGGCCTTCGCCAGTCGATTGGTGCAACCCCCAACGACATTCGTTGGCAATTTCTGACCGAAGCCTTGATGATGAGCTTGGTGGGCGGACTGATTGGGGCCGCGGTCGGGGTCGGTGGTTCGTGGCTGTTTGGTACTGTCAGCAGTATGCGCACAGTGATAGTCCCCAGTTCGATTTTCCTTGCATTCGTTTCAGCCGCCGCGGTAGGTGCATTCTTCGGCTTTTACCCAGCCAACCGGGCAGCCCAACTCGATCCAATTGATGCCTTACGGCACGAATAATAAAGATATAAAGGAGATGGACATGAAGAAAATAATTTGTATCTTGACTGTACTTGCCATTGCAATGGTACTGGGCGCATGTAGCCAGGCGGGAACCCAAACTGCGCAGACGGGAAGCTCAACTTCCTTATCAATGGCCACGGAACTCCTTGTTGGCACCCTTAAACTGGAAGAGACCGACCAAGCCGTGACCTCCACCCAGGCGAAACAATTGCTGCCACTCTGGCAGACCTTGCAATCATTGTCGACCAGTAGCACTGCCGCAACAGAGGAAATAAATGCGGTCGTTGACCAAATTAAAAGTACCATGACGGCGGATCAGATGGACAAGATCACCGCAATGAATTTGACCCAGTCGGATGTGACGGCGTTAATGAGCCAAAATGGGCCCACTGCCTCCGGCACTGCAGTTTCCACTCCCATGGCGCTCAACGGTTTGCCCGGTAGCAGCAATTTGACCGCAGGTGGTAGCGCTCCTTCTGGCGGTATGCCGCCGGCTGGAGGTGCGCCCTCGGGTGGAATGCCATCGGGTGGCAGCGCTCCCTCTGGAAATTTTCCTTCGGGTGGTGTCGATCCGGGGTTGGCAGGTGGGGCCACTGGCAGCACCACTACCCCGCAGGCCGTCCGGTCGAAGGGAATAGCCGATCAGGTCCCTGCGCCTCTATTGAACTCGCTGATCCAATTGCTCCAAAAGAAATCTCAATCTTAACTTCCCCCGATTTAAGTTTATCCCGGGTTTCTTTTCCAGGTGACGACGGAGAGCGTCGTCACCCCCTTTATCCCATGATCTCCGTCGCTGACTTTCCATTTCGCAGCAGCTCGGCCATCTTTTGCATGGGTCGATCGACGTGCCGGAAGAACAGCCGGTAACCCTCACACAGGAAATTTAGTCTTTCTTTGTAGTCAGGGGGTTTCGGGAAGCGGTTTCGTGGGCATTCCCCCTGGCAGGCAAAGCGGACGTCACACTCCCGACAGGTTGTCGGAAGTCCCTCATGTTTATTCAATCCAAAATTCCTCTGATTCAAGGAATTGACCAGGTCTGGCATGGGCTTTTCCAGGATGTTTCCCAGTCGGTGGCTTGGTTCGACGAAATGGTCGCAGGAATATAGGTCACCGTTGTGTTCCAGGACCAGAGATCGGCCGCATGTCTCCTGGAAAACGCAAACGCTGGCGGGCAAACCGCACCAACTGGCCAGCGACGAATCGAACATCTGGACGAACATTGTCCCCACATCATGCTGCACCCATTCATCGAAGATGTCAATTAAGAACTTTCCGTACTGTTTCGGATTAACCGAGCGCGGGCTCACATTGATGGGTTCAATCAAATGAAGGCGCCGTTCTCTCCCTTCCGGTTTCAAGGCATCCATTTTTGCTTGGAGGCGGGTCCTTGGGAAAACTCGCTCTACGACGGGGATGAACTGGATGAATCTGGCTTGAAGATTGTCCCTGAAAAAACGGTAAACATTGAGAGGATGATGACTGTTGGCTGCATGTACTGCGCACAAGATGTTCGTTTCCACCCCGTGCTTCTGCAGTAGATCCCAGCCGCGTTTAACTTGCTTGAAACTTCCTTGCCCGCCTTTATCCACCCGGTATGCGTCGTGCATTTCCACTGGACCGTCGCAGCTTAGTCCGACTAGAAAGCTATTCTTCTTGAAAAAAGTGCACCATTCGTCGTCCAGGAGCGTCCCATTGGTCTGCAAAGTGTAGTTCACCTGCTGGCTGGGTCTTTTATATTTCTTTACCAGATCAACCGAACGCTTGAAGAAATCCAGGCCCATCAGGGTTGGTTCTCCTCCTTGCCAGGCTACGCTCACCTCCGGGATTGGTTGGGAGGTCAGCAGCTGATTGATATAAGCATTGAGCACCTCGTCTGTCATGCGCAGGTAGTTGCCTGGATAGAGTTTCTCTTTGTCCAGGTAGAAGCAGTATTCGCAGGCCAGGTTGCATGCAGCTCCGGCTGGTTTGGATAAAACATGGAAAGGATACGGAATGGTTTTTGAAGAGGTTGCCATTTATCCTTACAACCAACCGCGCAAGTTTGCCCTCATTTCGGCATCGAAAGTCTCCAGCATGCCTGCTAATTCCATCGCGCGTTCGGGTTCTGATTCGATCAGGCTGTAAGATTCATTCGGGTCAGTGCCGAGGTCGAAGAGGAACGGTCCCTGCTGCAGCGGCCAGTATGCTGCATTGTCAGTCCTGTAGCGCCGGTGGTACTTCCAGTGCTCGTACCGTACGGCCACCAGGGTGCGCGTGTCGTAGTAGTACAGGGTATCGTGCGGGGAAGGCGCCACCCCCATTAAAAATGGTAGGATGGGTTTTCCGTCGATGATCCTGTCTTGCGGTGGGGTCGCCCCAGCCATTTGCAGGCAGGTCACGAATAGGTCGAAATTAATGCACATCCCTGCGCTGGTTGTCGCCGCTGGGATGACGCCTGGCCACCTTGCGATGAATGGCACCCGGAAACCTCCTTCGAAGCACAACAACTTCCTACCGCGTGCATAACCGGGGTTGCCCTCCATCCACGGGCCGTTATCGCTTGTGAATATCACCAGGGTCTTCTCATCCAACCCCAATTCGACGAGCGTATCCAGGATCTGACCCACGCTCCAATCCACTTCTTCAACGGCATCTCCATATAAACCCGCCTCGGATTTTCCCCGGAAATCATCGGATGCATGCACAGGGTAATGTGGCATGGCATGTGCCAGGTATAGGAAGAATGGGGAATTTTGATTCGCTCGCATGAATTCTTGCGCTGCCAGGGTGAAATCACGCGTCAGGACGTCCTCGTTTGCAGGGGCGGGTACTACCACCTGGCGGTCCTGGTAGATTGCGTATGGCTGGTCGTCGTTGCTCCATAGGGCACCGTAAAAGCTGTCGAAGCCGCGATCGTTCGGGAGATATCCGGGGGTACCTCCCAGGTGCCATTTCCCCACTAGGCCCGTGCGATACCCTCTCCGGCTCAACACCTCTGGGAGCAGCACTTCGTCCTTGGGAATGCCCTGCACATCATAAGAATATCGTCCAAGCACATCCATAACGACGTTCAATGGATTGTGGGTGGAAAGGAGCGGTGTGGAAATGAGTGTTCGCACCGGATAGCGTCCGGTAAGTAGCCCTGCCCGCGAAGGACTGCACACCGAGGCGGTGGCATAAAAACTGGACAGGCTGGTGCCCTCTGCGGCCATGCGTTGAAGGTTTGGGGTTTTCACCGCGGGAGACTCGAGGTCCCCATAGCCCAGGTCGTCGGTGAGGATGATGATGATATTGGGCAAATTCTCCGGGGTTGGGCTGGGTTGGATGCTGTTCAGGTATGCTTTGGCCCTTTCAGGTTTGAAATCCCGCCCGATCGTATTGTATACCTGCCGGACTGTGCCTCCCACCAGCAATGCCCCGCCTGCTATGGCGACACCCTTCAAAAAGTCCCGACGACTGATTTTTTTAGTTTTTATATTCCACCTCGACTCATAAACCTACATTCGCCTCCACCAGCTCCTATTTTGTATACTATACAAGCATACTGTTTTGAGCGCAAGTAATATCCCTTAACTCTGGCCTCTTGACTTAATAGAAATTATGTTCTATTATTCACATGATGGTCTATCTACGTGGGTATCTAGTGCCAGCACACGAACCTTAACAACCGAATCCGAATTTGTTTACCCTATAGATCCGAATGGATCTTGGTAAGCGCCGAACCCATCTGTGCTTTGAAGTAACGACTTTATTCGTTGATCCCATGAAAATGGTTATCTTATCCAATTTCAAGGGAACAGGTTGTTTGATATGTAAAACCGCCTCCCGCGCCGGAATATGCGCCGGTGCTACCCATTAATATAATGTAGAACCACCCGAAGAAAATGCAGAATTCATGAAGGGGTTGTTTGTTCCTCTTTTTTCCCAAAAAACAACTAACCGTCCGACCTTGCCCCCGGCGTTACACCTAATCCCCCGTCTTGGAATGATCATCCTGCATATCTTCCTATGCGTCGTGACGCTAAGAAAGTCTCTTATTGTGGGTTAAAAGGAATTGATGCTCGATTGTTTCTGAGGAATAATAGCGGACCTGCATGGGGTGCATATCTTCGGCAAGGATTATTTCTGCAACCTCATCCGCGATGACTTTCGCCTTTGTTGGGGGAAAAACTTTATCCCCGTTCTTAGTGATGAAATGCTAGGTTTCTCTTTGCCCCCGAAAAAATTGTTTCATAAAAGCATGATCTAAAATAAAGGTCTCAAATCCGGTCATCCGTTTCTACTCGTTTTCGCGCGAAAAAAACCATGCAAAGACAACGTTTCGCATATTGAGGCACCTTTCGCGAAGGACCACCCTTAGGGGGCAAGCCGCCATTCACGAAGCGACCTCTGGGGGTCGGTTGCCTCGCCAACTCGATGCATCGATGATTAGCACCCCTGGCTTCCATTTGCGGCCTGTCCGCGCGCAAATCATACATCCCAATGAATCTGAAAATGAGCAGCGAGACAGGCGCTCATTTTAAATTTATTCTTTTTCTTTGGAGATCTTTCGTGACCTTCGTGGTTTAAGTGTTTATTCCCTATTCCACCTTCACCGCCTCCGGCATTTCCACCTTTAGGGCCTGCTCCCCCTCCCACAACCCGTGGATGTTGCATAGCGCAAGCGCCTGGAACGTGCCGGCTTTGGATGCCTTCATTGTCACAACCACATCCGGCACCGTATAAACTGGTCCCTGGTTCGGTCCGGCTGCCGCCTCGCCGTGTGCGCTGAAGGTAAAATGCCCCACCTGGTGTGGGAACTTCTCCCCTTCCGGGTGGAAGTATAGGTCCACCCATGCTATGTGGTGTTCGCAGGTGTTTGGGTGTGCGATTTCCTTCCCTACGCTGACCTTCACCTGGAAGGCTTCCCCTGCCCTCACCACCTCCGGCACTTCGATCACCGGCATGTGTTTCTCTTTTTTCCAGTCGTCCTTCTGGATAAACATGCTGCCCTCCTTTACGAATTTTAGGTGTTTGGGGCCCATTATAGTGGCAAAAATGGCTCTGTGAAAAGCAGAACGGATGGCATTGTTTTCTTAATACATTTTACTATTACAATGGTTCCCCAAATCGGATACAATTAGGCCGTATTATGGGTACTGCACAAAAGCTGAGCATATTTCCTGCCGCTTTCGGGCAGTTCTCTTCATGAAAATTCCATCAATGGTGCCCGGAGCAGGTGCCCAATCCCCAATAATTAAAGGTGATTCATGCCCGATATCATTGCTGTCTCAGGTCAGCCCCATAACGCGGCTTTGCCTGCCAAAAAAGGTCCCCGTGGCGAGGTGATTTTGTTCGCCACCTGGTGCAAGGGCTGCCGTATTTGCGTCGAATTCTGCCCGCCCAAGGTCCTCGCCATGGATGCGGATGAAGACCGCCCGCGTATCGTGGCTCCCGAGAAATGTACCGCTTGCCACTTTTGCGATACTCACTGTCCTGACTTGGCAATTGTTATCAGGAAGCTTGATTAACCTTCAAGCAGGAGTAATTTCAAGGAGCGCCAAGAAAGGGTTCGTGATTATTGCTTGTTAGTCTTTACCTCACTAAGTTTTGTGAACGCCATTGGAGGTTGCTTTGTCTGTAAAATTAATGCAAGGGAATGACGCCATCGGTTGGGGCGCCATTGCTGCCGGTTGTCGTTTCTATGCGGGTTACCCCATCACCCCTTCCACCGAAGTGGCTGAGATCTTATCCCGCGAACTGCCCAAAGTCGGTGGAAAATTCATCCAGATGGAAGATGAGATCGCCAGCATGGCCGCCATCATCGGTGCACGTGTCGGCGGGCTCAAATCCATGACCGCCACCAGCGGCCCCGGGTTCTCGCTCATGCAGGAGAACATCGGCTACGCCGCCATGACCGAGATCCCCTGCGTGGTCGTGGATGTTCAGCGTCTCGGACCCTCAACTGGTCAGCCCACCGCAGCCTCCCAGGGCGACGTGATGCAGGCCCGCTGGGGTACTCATGGCGACCACCCCATCATCGCACTCAGCCCCACCTCCGTCCGCCAGGCTTTTGATCTCACTGTGAAAGCCTTCGACCTCTCCGAGAAGTATCGCACCCCGGTCATTTTGCTGACCGACGAGATCATCGGTCATATGCGTGAACCGGTGGATCTTCCCGATTTCAAGACAATAAAGATTTTCGAGCAAAATGTGACCGAATCACCTGTCGACCTATAAAGCCTTCCGCAATACTCCCGACGGGGTTCCGCCGATGGCACCTTTTGGCACTGGATACCGTTACCACATCACCGGCCTGTTCCACGATCAGGACGGGTTTCCCACCCAGCGCATGGACGATATTGACCCCTGGCTGGAACGCTTCAACACCAAACTGGATAAGCATATCGACGACATCACCCTCATCGAAGAAGATGTTCAGGCTGGAGCGAAGGTTGCCTTCCTGTCCTACGGCGCTTCGGCCCGCACGGCGCGCCATGCGATGAAGATTGCCCGCGGTCAGGGTAAAAAAGTGGATATGCTGACCCTGTTCACCATCTGGCCTTTCCCGGAGAAACAGGTGGAAGCCCTGGGCGAACGCGTTGACCGGATCATTGTCCCGGAAATGAACCTTGGACAATTGGCCTATGAGGTCGAGCGTATGGTCGGGCGCAAGAAGGTCAAGCGGGTAGGTCGCGCCAACGGCGAGATGGTCACGCCGCAAATGGTCCTGGACGCGATGGAGGGATAAGTCATGGACGAATCACATTCCGAAAGCTTACACCTTGGAATCCGAGGAAGTGTTCATTCCACAGGATCAACTGGTTCGAGCAAAGCGAGACTCTTCAGAAACTAAGCAAGAAGAGGAAATTCCCCAGCATCTGGTGCTCTGGCTGTGGTATCGGGATTGTGATGGGTGCTCTCATCCGCGCCATTGACCACCTCGGCTTGGATAATGACCAGGTGGCGCTGGTGGCTGGCATCGGCTGCACGGCGCGCATGCCGGGCTACTTGGACTTCAATACCCTGCACACCACCCACGGGCGCGCCCTGGCTTTTGCCACCGGGCTGAAGATCGCCCGCCCCGACCTGAAAGTCATCGCCATCATGGGCGATGGGGATGCGCTCGCCATCGGTGGTAATCACTTCATCCACGCTGCCCGCCGAAACCTGGGTATCACCGCCTTGGTGGTCAATAATGCCATTTACGGCATGACCGGCGGACAGTACAGCCCCACCACCCCCCTGGGTGGGCGCGCCACCACCGCTCCCTATGGGAACGTCGAGCCGCCCTTCCCCATCTGCGACCTGGCTATTGCTGCCGGCGCCACCTACGTTGCCCGCTCCACCGTCTACCATGCCCTCGAGTTGGATAAGTACCTGGCCGAGGCCATTTCCAAGGATGGGTTCAGCGTGGTGGAAGCGGTCTCCTACTGTCATACCACCTATGGCCGCTTGAATAAGCTCGGTACTGCTGCAGATATGATGCGCGCCCTGAAAGACACCAGTATCCCCCAATCCGCCCTCGACCGTCTCACCCCGGAGGAAAAGGCTGCCAACACCAAGATCGTGCGCGGTAAATTTATTGATGTCCAGCGCCCTCAGTACACCCAGGTTTATTCAGATTTGATCCGCCGCGTCCAGGGAGGTGAACTATGACCGTCAATGGGTCTGACACCCTGAAAAAGGTTGGGATAGCTGATCGGACCGAGGTCCGTCTGGCAGGCGAAGGCGGGCAGGGCATGATCCTGGCCGGCATCATCCTAGCCGAAGCTGCCACAATCTACGGTGGCCAGAATGCTGTCCAGTCTCAGAGTTATGGACCAGAAGCGCGCGGCGGCGCCAGCAAGTCCGAGGTCATCATCTCCCCTGGTGAGATCGACCACCCCGAGGTCTTGTAGCCCGACGTAGTGGTGACATTGAGCCAGGAGGCTTTCAAGAAATTTGCTTCTTCGATTAAACCCGACGGTCTGCTCATCGTCGACGCCGACAAGGTGGATTCCACCACCGCTCCGAAGGCCATCCGTCTGCCCATTACGAAAATGGCTTTTGAGACCACTGGTAGGATCATCACCGCCAATACCGTTGCCTTGGGCGTTCTGGTTGGATTGACGGGGGTGGTTACCCGGGAGGCTCTCGAAAAAGCCATTATTGCCCGTGCCCCTAGCGGCACCGAAGAAATGAACCATAAGGCGCTCGATGCTGGTTTCGCGGCTGCCGAGAATGTTAAAAAGGTGTAACTCAAAAGCAGCATAAAAAGTAAATGAACAAAAAGCCGGACAAGTTGCCCGGCTTCTCTTTTTCGAATCTGATGTATTTTTTGGGTGATTTACAAATTCATTTGGTTTGATACTTTTTATTCATCTTCCTTGGGTTTATTGCCAAGAACCTCATCGATCCGATTCATAACTTCTGGGCTTAGTTTTTCTACCACTTCGATGGCACCCATGTTCTCGCGCACTTGTTCCACCCGGCTGGCCCCGGTGATGACCGTGCTAACATGCGGGTTCTTCAGGCACCACGCCAGTGCCATTTGCGCCATGCTGACTCCCAGGTCAGCTGCAATGGGAGCTAAATTCCTTGACCTTTTTGATTCGATCGGGATCGGTCAGGGCTGGTTTGAGCCATTCGTAATCTTTCAGGTTGGCTCGGCTGCCCGCCGGAAGGCCGTCATTATATTTGCCGGTCAGCATCCCGGAAGCAAGCGGACTCCAGGTGGTCGTTCCCAGCCCGATATCCTGGTAAAGTCGGGCGAATTCCAGTTCGACCTTCTGTCGGTTGAACATGTTGTATTGGGGTTGTTCCATCGAGGGTTTGTGCAGGTGGTGTTTGTCCGCAATTTGCCAGGCTTCCATGATTTCACCCGCGCTCCACTCGGAGGTGCCCCAGTAAAGGGCTTTGCCGCGCGAAACAATATCGTGCATTGCCCACACGGTCTCCTCGATGGGTGTGGTCGGGTCCGGGACGGTGGCAAAAGACCAGGTCCACGTAATCGAGTTGCAGCCGTGCTAAGGAACCGTCGATTGCCTCCAATAGGCGTTTGCGGTTGAGAGTATTCTTCTCGTTGGGTCCGTCATTTAAACCCCAGAAGAATTTCGTGGAAACAAGGTAGCTGCTGCGTCTCCAGGCCAATTTCTTGAGCACCTTACCCATTACGATTTCGGATTGACCGTGGGCATAACTTTCAGCATTGTCGAAATAGTTGACGCCCGCCTCATAGGCGGCAGCCATGCACTCACGGGCCAGGTCTTCACCCAGTTGGGTGCCAAAGGTGACCCAGGAACCAAAGGAGAGTTCGCTGACTTTCAACCCGGAACGACCCAAAAATCGATAGTCCATCTTGCCTCCATTAGAAAAGAGAGTAGCGATCATGTAAAATCGTCACTCTCCTAATCTTAAAATTCGTTTCTAAGAGATCAGTCCTTTTTTTCCTCGCCCGGACCGATCCCCAGCGGTTTCCACTTTGATTCGTCCTTGAGCCGGTGTTGAATACCATGCCGGTCATGGATTTCGTCAAACCCTTCGGATTTTATGAACATCTTCTCGCCATCAAGTAAGGCTGTGATCCCTTCCTGTCCAGGTTCAGGACGCTTGATACCCTTGTATTTGGCTTCCATGGCGGGTGTGTAATCGGTGGGTTCTTCGTAAGTGGTGATGTACCCTTCAAAGTTGCGTAGGATGATCTTATGGTCCGACATCGAGATCAGGTAGTTGGGCATCACCGGAATTTTACCTCCACCTCCAGGGGCGTCCACGATGTATTGCGGTACTGCATAACCGGATGTATGTCCGCGCAGGCCTTCCATGATCTCGATTCCCTTGGCGACTGCAGTGCGGAAATGCCCGGCACCGTGAACCAGGTCGCACTGGTAGAGATAGTACGGGCGCACCCGTATGCGTACCAGGTCCTGTACCAGTTTGCGTTGGATGTGAACGTTATCGTTGACACCTGCTAAAAGCACGGTCTGGTTACCGAGCGGTATGCCGGCCCGTGTCAGCTTGTCACAAGCCTCGGCCAGTTCTTTGGTGATTTCATTGGAATGGTTGACATGGATATTCATCCACAGTGGATGGAATTTTTGGAGCATATCGCATAAGTCATCTGTGATACGTTGAGGCATAAAAACCGGTACCCGGGAGCCGATGCGGACGATTTCGATGTGCGGTATTTCGCGCAGACGGGTAAGGATCTCCTCAAGTATCTTGGGCGCCAAAACCAGCGGGTCGCCGCCCGAAAGAAGCACATCCCGCACCTGGGGTGTATTTTTTAGGTACTCTATTTGCATATCGAACTCATGGCGAGAGAACTGTGCCGCTGGGTCACCGACGATGCGGGCGCGTGTACAATATCGGCAATACGAGGCGCACTGCGTGGTCACCAGCATCAATACCCGGTCCGGGTATCGATGGACGAGCCCCGGCACGGGCGAGTGTTTGTCCTCGGCAAGTGAATCCTCCATTTCCGCGGTGAATGGAATCATTTCACGATCGGTTGGGATGACTTGTTTGCGAACAGGATCGTCGGGATCATTCGGGTCTATCAGCGAAATAAAATAAGGCGTAATATCCACGCGGAACAGGTGCGGCGCGCTGAGTGCCTTGCGTTCAGATTCGGTCAGGGTAATTATTTTATCGATTTCTTCTGCTGAATTCAGGCGGTGGCTCAATTGCCAGTGCCAGTCGTTCCACTTTTCTTCAGGGATATCAGCGAAAACCGGGGCACGCTTGGATGGGAAAGGTAAAACTGACATTTTTCCTCCAGTAATTTGTAAGAGTAACAAGTAAGGGGGATGACCCCATCAAAAAAACCGTGGCATGTCGGAGTAAATTCAACTGCACACGGTGGGTCATGGTCAGGGAGAAAAAATCCAGCATAATACTGGCTGACATTTCCCATGCGGATATTGTAAGAGTAAATAAGGATGAGGTCAATATAAAAATTCATTAATCAACCATGAGAAATTGGAGTTTTAAGATAAAATAAAAACCAAAAAAGGGCAATTTATATCAGGAGTAACTGAAATGGAACTTGCAATTATTGGCTTGGGAAAAATGGGCGCAAATATGGCTCAACGTCTCCTCAAGGGGGGGCATCGGGTGATTGGTGTCAATCATTCTCAAGAGGTAACCCGTCAACTTGCAGCGGAGCACGGGCTTATCCCTGCTTTTTCGAACCAGGAAGCTGTGAGCGCATTGATGCCACCCCGCACAATCTGGGTAATGGTTCCTTCGGGAGCAGCAACCGAAGCGGTTGTCAACGAACTGGCTGGTTTGCTTTCCCCGGGAGATACCATCATCGATGGTGGAAATACATACTATAAGGATGATATCCGCCGAGCTGAGGCGCTCGAATTAAAAGGCATCTATTATATGGATGCCGGTACGAGCGGGGGGGTTTGGGGGCTTGCCGAAGGTTATAGCCTGATGATAGGTGGAAACCAGGAAGTGGTCGAGCGATTAAGTCCGATTTTTGAAACTTTAGCGCCAGAGGCGGACAAAGGTTGGGGGCGTGTAGGACCTGTTGGTGCAGGGCACTTCGTTAAGATGATCCATAATGGCATCGAATACGGTCTGATGCAGGCTTACGCCGAAGGGTTTGAGATCATGCATGCCAAGCAGGAATTCGCGTCTGGACCTGGAACAGATTACCCAGATCTGGAGATATGGCAGTGTCGTCCGTTCTTGGTTGCTCGACCTGACTGCCGATGCTCTTGCAAAAGACCAGGATCTGGGCCACATCAAGGGCTGGGTTGCTGACAGTGGTGAGGGACGCTGGACTGTGGCTGAAGCTATCGATCTGGATGTGCCTGCACCGGTTATTACTCTGTCACTCCAGCAGCGCTTCATGAGCCGCCAGGCTGAAAGTTACTCCGCCAAATTGTTGGCTGCCATGCGAAATGAGTTTGGCGGTCATGCTATAAAAACCGAATAGAATCAGGAGTGTGCCCTTAGGGAGATGGCGTCAGTTGATACTCCGGTCTGGGACGGGGGCCGTCTGCATAGTTCAAGGAGAGCTCCATGGAAAATATTCCCACCACGATTGTCATTTTCGGTGCATCTGGCGACTTGACCTCGCGCAAGTTGATCCCCGCACTTTACAATAATTTCAAGAAATGGCGGCTGCCCGAACTTGTTAATGTGGTTGGATTTGCGCGCCGTTCCTACACCAACGAATCGTTTCGTGCCATACTACGAGATGGGGTGATAAAGTTTAGCCAAGATAGTTTTGATCCCACCGTTTGGGCGAAGTTTGCCGAGAAGGTAAACTACTTCCAGGGTAATCTCGATGTTGCTGGAGATTTCCCAAAACTGGAAACATATCTGCAGTCAATCGAAAAAGGTCCTGCCAACCGATTGTATTACCTTGCCACTGCACCTGAGCATTACACCATCGTTGCCAGCGAATTAGGCGCTGCAGGCATGGCGAAACAGGGATCGGATTCTGAATTTGTGGCGGAGAATCATCGTTGAGAAACCGTTTGGTCGCGATCTCACCTCTGCCCAGGAACTCAACCATGCTGTCCATGCTGTCTTCAATGAGAGCCAGGTCTATCGCATTGATCATTACCTTGGCAAAGAAACCGCTCAGAATATCCTGTTTTTTCGATTTGCCAATACCATTTTTGAACCGGTCTGGAATCGCCGCTATGTAAATAATGTGCAGGTGACCGTCTCAGAGACGGTGGATGTGGCACATCGGGCCGGATATTACGACACTGCCGGAGTGATGCGGGATATGTTCCAGAACCACCTTCTGCAACTGCTGGCATTGGTGGCAATGGAAGCGCCCAGTTCGTTTAACGCCGATGCCGTCCGAAACGAAAAAGCCAAAGTATTCGAGAGTATTCGCCCGGTGGCATTAACTGATACGGTACGTGGTCAGTACGCAGGATATCGGGAGACGGATGGCGTCGCCCCCAATTCGCAGACCCCCACCTATGCGGCGATCAAACTTAACATCGATAACTGGCGCTGGCAGGGAGTACCGTTCTACCTTCGGTCTGGAAAGGCGCTTGCGCACAAGACCTCAGAGATAATTATCGAGTTTGAGCGTCCACCTCACCTGATGTTCAACCTGCCGGAAGGCAGCGATTTCTCGCCCAATATCCTTTCGATGTGCATCCAACCGGATGAAGGTATCCACCTGCGCTTCGAGGCTAAACTCCCCGATTCTGCCCAGGAGATGCGCTCGGTGGATATGGATTTCCATTATGGATCTTCTTTTAGCGGGTCACCTGCCTGAGGCATACGAGCGGTTATTACTGGAGGCACTGGACGGGGATGCTTCATTGTTCACCCGTAGCGATGGTATCGAGGCCTCCTGGAAAATGATGGACCCGATCATTCAGGGCTGGGAAGCGAAAAATGATCCGCCCCTTTACATTTATCCGGTTGGGAGTTGGGGACCAACCGATGCTGAGAACTTGCTGTCACGTGATGGGCGCCGCTGGCGATTGGGCTGCACAGATGAGAAAGATATTACCCCCGCGGGTAATTGAAGTTGTACCGAACCAAGCAAGTTTAGGGGAGCGAGCTGCAGAAGAATTTATTCAACTGGCGGACAAGGAGTTACGGACCAGGAGTCTATTCACTGTCGCGCTTGCTGGTGGCTCTACTCCGCAAAAGATGTACTTTCTGCTGAGCGAAGCTCATTTGAGTTGGGATCGCATACATTTTTTTTGGGGGGATGAACGATGCCTCCCACCCGAGGACGAAGACAGCAATTATCACATGGCATATGAAGCTTTGCTTAAGTCTATTTCAATTCCGAGTGAAAACATCCACCGCATCCAAGGGGAACTTCCCATGGAGCAGGCTGCCCAAACCTACGAAGAAGATCTCCGCGTTTTTTTTGGAACCACTACGCCACGCTTCGACCTCATATTACTCGGAATGGGGAGCGATGGGCACACCGCCTCGCTTTTTCCCGGAACATCTGCTGCCAATGAAACGTCTCACTGGGTCACGCCCGTTTTTCATAATGTTCCCCCTCCCCCAGTGGTGGACCGTGTCACACTGACGCTCCCAGTGCTAAACGCAGCGGCCCACATTCTCTTTCTCATTTCCGGTTCAGAGAAGGCAAAAATCCTGGCAAAGGTGTTGCAAAGTCCAATTCAGCCTGAATTATTCCCAGTGCAGGCTGTGAAACCGGTGAATGGTACACTTCATTGGCTAGTGGATCAGGATGCAGCGGCGGCACTCCCCACAAAACACCCAAATTATGAGTAATGACTAGCACCAAGCGATACAAGGTCACGAAGGATATTTCACCAACGCTTTCAGTCCTCTTTTCCTTCTTCATCACCTGGGGAAGTCTCTTTTGGAGAACCACCTAATTTTGGTTCGCTCGGGTTGCTATCCAAATATTGTTGTAGGAGAGATGGAGCCCCAGGATGGTCCACATGTAGCGCATGGACATAATCGCCAGCAGGAGCAGGTCGTTCATAACGAATCGGGCGCCTGACACCAAGCAATTCAAAAAACCGCGCAATCCAGACGATCACGTTGTAACGATACTCCTGCATTTTTAGTGATTGCCATTCCACTATGGAAGCCATGGCTCCTTGAACACGCGCTTTTTGTCTCACAATGCGATAGATCTGTTTCGGCTCTCGATAGCCTATTGGAGAGATCAGCACCAGGTTGGCGGTCAGGACGAGGATGCTGAATGATATAAGCACGATCCAGCCGCCTTCTGTCCACTTCCCAACGATCTGCCCAATGAAAACGACTCCGGACAAGACTGCCGCAAATCCGGCTCCGAAAGCGCCCCACGATCGTTTGGCGCCCTTGGGGTACGTCTTTAAAATATGCCTTCGTATTGCGAAGCCCATCATCATTATCGGCATGAACACACCGATTCCATAATATGGAATACCTAATGCTGTTTTGCCTCGGATAATGAAAGTGATGATGATTACGAGAATATAAGCGATGGTTACAGAACGGGTAAATGTGCCGCGTTTATCCCGGTATACAATAATTTCCGGGATTTCCCCAATCGCCACATCCCGCCATTCGGTTGCTTGCAGATCCTGGAAAGCAGTCATGGAGGCGGCTGCCAGCAATCCAACCGCCAGGATCTGGTAAGCCCAGTATAGGATGATCCCCCCGGGAATCTGGCGTGAAACCGATGAATGACAGGTTACCAACCAGAGATCGTCCGGCTAGTACCATCAAAGGCGTTGAAATGAATTGCAAAGTAAGTCAAGAAATGCAGTGGTGATGCCGCCATAAAACAAGAATGAGGTCTGAACCATACGCCCAATGCCAGATTTTCCGCTATAGTAATTCCAGATGCCTGACAGACGGGGCAAGTGTTTTTTTCCCCACTTTACCAACGCGAAATCGTCGTTAATTACGAATTGGATGCCATTGGACATGGCTTCCAACCCGCTCAGAGCTACCAGCCCTTTCATGGAAGCAGTCAGCATGTGATAGACGGCCTGCCAGATGGTTGGGGTGGTGGCGGGAGGCAAGTAAGGTAGGGCTGCCACAACTCTGCCTTTCGCGATAAAAAGACCAACGGCCATGACAATGGTTAGCATGAGACAAAGATGCCCAGCATTGTGAAAACAACTCGAGCGGATTCTCCCCGGCCGCGAATGGTCAGGAACCAGGTTACGGTCACCAAGCGCCACACCCGATGCACAACGTGGATAGATCCAGGCAATGTTATAAGAATTGGTCACCGAAAGCAATTGGTCTACACCCGAAAGGCTGGAGACGACGATGGTGAAGATATAGTCCTGAAGGAGGACGACCGCCACCACCAGGCTCAGTCCGGGCGCCAGGTAGCGCATCGAGGCAGTATACGAACCACCACCTTCGTTGAAAACCCCCAGAGAATACATGTACAAAAAACCGAATACCGCATTGGCAACCGCAATGATAATTACAGCAATGAAAGCGTATTTCTGAAGATTGTATGGATGGAGGGCGCTCATCATCTCGCCGGTGGCGTAAAAATATGAAGTGAAATAATCCACACCGAACAAGGCCAGTGCGGCCAGTAGGCCGATTTGACCGGCACCATGCAACAGGGCATGATCCTTTTTTTCAACTGGAGCTGCTTTAAAGGCGAGAAAAATAATCACGATAAGTAAAGCAATGGAGAAAATCATAAAGTTCCTTCGCTAAGTGATTAATCCACTTTGGGTAGATCAGTCTTTATAATCATTCATGGTTTTAAGCCGGTAGCCGACGCCGGGTTCAGTCACGATATGGTGCGGGCGGGTAGGATCAGCCTCTATTTTTCGTCGCAAGTTGCTGATGTTAACTCTCAACAAATGAGCGTCCGCTTCGTAACTGGTCCCCCACACGGCGTGAACAAGTTGCTGGTGTGTCAGCACTTTGCCGGCGTGTTGGATAAGAATGCGCAGGATATCGTATTCTGTAGGGGTCAGGGTAATGGTTTGCCCGTTGAGCATGACATCCCGCCGGGCCAGGTCCACGGAAAGATCCCCGGCCTGATAAACCGGTTCGCTTTCGGGTAGGGCGGACCTGCGCAAGGCTACTCGCAAGCGAGCCATCAACTCCCCTGCGCCGAAAGGTTTGGTCAGATAGTCATCCGCCCCGGCATCCAGTGCAGCAATTTTGTCTTCTTCCCGGTCTCTAACCGAGACGACGATAATCGGGATCTGGGTCCACTCCCGCAGGCGGCGGGTCACTTCCACACCGTCCAGATCGGGGAGTCCCAGGTCGAGGATGATGACGTCGGGGCGTCCAGACACAGTGACGGCCAGGGTTTCTTCACCCGTGGCCGCCTCCAAAACCGTATACTGTCCGCTGAGGGAAGCGTTTAAAAATCGCCTGATGGCACGTTCATCATCCGCCACCAGGACACGTACTGGATTATCGTCCATCCGGGTCCAATCAACTCCACGAAATAAAGTATTCGAGAATGAAATAAACCTGAAGCCACAGCAAGACAATCAGCAGACTAATAAACTCACCCACACGCAGTAATGGTATGAATGCGGTTAAGGCAATTTCTGCGGGGGCATTGAATCACCTGCATAAAGCTTTCAAAATTTTATCCATTCTTCACATGACCAGCCCCATCGAGGTTTGAATGTTTTCCAGTCGAAACTGGGTTCCATGGGAGCATGTCAAGCAAACGACAATAATTTTTGGATAACCGTCAAGAAACTGTCAAGGCAACAGACTAGATTTTATGCATAGTTGCATCAAGTGAATGACAAGGAATGGATAAAAGATGTCAAGAAGTTGTCAAGATATTTGAGGTCAATATCATGCCAAGTGACTATTCATCTGTTTTATAGTCAGGGGAACTTTTAGGAACATTTCGCAGGAACATAAAAATAGAACGAATTGATTGATTAATCAATTCGTTCTATCCAGAAACCTTAATTAATAGCTGCAATGTGCTTGAAATGTGATAGCAACTTATGTTCTTTCGTCCCCTTGTTTACCCATCCTCCTATAAAATTCAATCTTCTTTACCTTCTTCATCCCCAGGTGCCGTTTGCCGTGGGCGGGCCGCCTAACTTGGGAGCGCTTGGGATTGATTGTCGAGATATTGTTCAAGCATAGAAGGTGCATCCGGATGGTCAACGTGCAGGGCATGATCGTAATCCCCGGCCACGACAGGCGGGTCGTAGCGCACCGGGCGGTTGATCCCAAAGAACTGCCAGAAGCGGGCGATTCCCACCAGCAGGCTGTAGCGGTATTCCTGCATCTTAAGCGACTGCCATTCAACGATGGAAGCCATGGCACCCTGGACGCGAGCCTTCTCACGCACGATGCGGTGGATCTGTTTGGGGTCGCGGTAGCCGAGCGGGGAAAGGATGACCAGGTGTGCGGATAGTGAACAAGGTGGTAGAAGGAGATCAAGCGGATCCAACCGCCCTCTTCCCATTTGCCGACCAGTCTGGCCGATAAAGACCGATCCTGACAGGATAGCAGCAAACAGGGCGATCCCAGCTCCCCAGGCCGTATCCTGCCTTTAGTAGTTCTGGAGTAGATGCTGGCGGATGGCCAGCCCCATGATCATGATCGGCAGGAAAACCCCTATTCCATAAAAAGGTGCCGCCAGGTCCGTCTTGCCCTGACCAACAAGCATGATCAAGACCGCAATGCCAAAGGTGATCGTCACCGAGCGGGTAAAGGTGCCGCGCTTATCCCGGTAGATGATGATTTCAGGGATTTCCCCGATGGCCACATCCCGCCATTCGGTGGCTTGTGCATCCTGGAAGGCGGTCATCGAGGCGGCTGCCAGCAAGGCAACTGCCAGGATCTGGTATGCCCAGTACAGGATAATTCCACCGGGAAGTTGATCCAAATCCGATGAAAGCCAGGTTCCCGACCAGGGTACGCCCGAGAGTACCATCGAAGACATTGAAACGGATGGCAAAGAAGGTCAGCATCAATAGTTGTGATGCCACCGTAGAACAGAAAAGAGGTCTGCACAAAGCGGCCAATGCCTGTCTTTGCCGCTGTAGAAATCCCAGAGTTTTTTCAGACGGGGCAGATGTCTTTTTGCCCCATTTCACCAATTCGACATCTTCATTAATCACAAACTGGATGCCATTGGACATGGCTTCCAGCCCGCTCAGCGCAACCATGCCTTTCATGGAAGCAGTGATCATGTGCATAAATGCTTGAGCCAAGAGTTGCAGATTTACGGCAGTAGCCATAGCAGCCACGGGCGGTACGTTTTGTGAAAGCTGCAATGAAAAGACCAACCACCATTCGCAATCGTCAGCATGAGAAAGACATGCCAAGCATAGTCAAAACTGTCCATGAAGATTCGCCACGGCCGCGGATGGTCAGAAACCAGGTAATTGCAGCCAGGACAGCGCCAATGGCAAAGTGCCAGATCCAGTGTGGCATCATACGCATTCAGGATGGAGAGTAACTGGTCGCCGACCGGAGAGGGCCGAGACGACAATGGTCAGCACATAATCTTCGATGAGAGTGACTGCAACGATCAGGCTGAGGGTTGGTTTCAGGTAGCGCATGGAGGCGGTATACGAACCGCCTCCTTCGTTAAATATACCAAGCGAATACATGTACAAGCCAGCCAAAAACAAATATTGGCAAAGGCGATCAACCTGCCACAGCAATATAGCCGTAATGCTGCAGACCATAGGGATGTAGAGCGCTCATCAGTTCGCCAGTGGCATAGAAATAGGAGGTGAAGATAATCTACTACCAAAGAGCGCGACGGCGGCCAGCAAACCAGATCTGGCCGGCGCCATGAATTGCGGCATTTTCCTTCTTTTCAACGGGGAGCAAGGCGAAAGGCAATAAAACGATGACGATCAACAGTGCGATGGAGAAAAGCATGGATATCCTTGTTTGTGCGATAAGGTTTTACAATACTAGTCGTTTTATAATCAGGAAGGGTAATTTCAGGTGGTTTTAAGCCGGTAGCCGACGCCGGGTTCAGTCACGATATGGTGCGGGCGGGTAGGATCAGCCTCTATTTTTCGTCGCAAGTTGCTGATGTTAACTCTCAACAAATGAGCGTCCGCTTCGTAACTGGTCCCCCACACGGCGTGAACAAGTTGCTGGTGTGTCAGCACTTTGCCGGCGTGTTGGATAAGAATGCGCAGGATATCGTATTCTGTAGGGGTCAGGGTAATGGTTTGCCCGTTGAGCATGACATCCCGCCGGGCCAGGTCCACGGAAAGATCCCCGGCCTGATAAACCGGTTCGCTTTCGGGTAGGGCGGACCTGCGCAAGGCTACTCGCAAGCGAGCCATCAACTCCCCTGCGCCGAAAGGTTTGGTCAGATAGTCATCCGCCCCGGCATCCAGTGCAGCAATTTTGTCTTCTTCCCGGTCTCTAACCGAGACGACGATAATCGGGATCTGGGTCCACTCCCGCAGGCGGCGGGTCACTTCCACACCGTCCAGATCGGGGAGTCCCAGGTCGAGGATGATGACGTCGGGGCGTCCAGACACAGTGACGGCCAGGGTTTCTTCACCCGTGGCCGCCTCCAAAACCGTATACTGTCCGCTGAGGGAAGCGTTTAAAAATCGCCTGATGGCACGTTCATCATCCGCCACCAGGACACGTACCGATTTTTCGTCCATATCGGTATTATTTGTTTCCAGCCAAAAAACATTCGACGATGAAAAACAACTGCAGCCACAACAAGACAATCAGTATGCTTATTTGTTGACCCAGCCGTGGTATTGGCATGAATGCGGATGCAGCGGCTCCTGCTAATGGCAAGCCTTCAATTACCAGCCTCCACCCTTTAGGAATTCTCTTACTCTTTGCACGATCGGGTCCAGTCACACTCGACTTCCTTTTCGATATGGACTGGATTGTACAAATAGACGCGTCAAGCCGACGGCAATATTTGCCACAAACGCATCAAGGTTTTGTCAAGACGCAACTTGAGCTGGATTTAGCTTTTTACTCGTTGAAAATAGAAGACTGTTTGAGGTTAAAAAATGAAAGTCAGTGCCCGTATCAGCTATTTGAGTAAAACTAAATATTATCCCTTGGTCCGGCACCTGGTCTCAAATGATCTTCAACCTGTATCCAACCCCCGGTTCGGTAATGAGGTAACCTGGTCGTAACGGGTCAGGCTCAATTTTTCGCCGCAGATTGCTAATATTAACCTGAAGCATGTGGGTTTCGCTTTCGTAAGCCGTCCCCCAGACTGCGCGCAGCAGTTGATCATGGGTCAGAACTTTCCCTGCGTACTTCACGAAGGTTCGGAGTAAATCATATTCTGTGGGTGTCAGGGAAACGGGCTGGCCGTTCACTAATACTTCCCGCTGGTTCAAATCAACAACAAGATTCCCGGTTTTAAAAACCGGGTCAACTTCTGCCTGGGAGGAACGTCTCAAAGCGGAACGCAAGCGCGCCATTAATTCCCCTACACCAAAAGGTTTCGTCAGGTAATCATCAGCGCCGGCATCCAAAGCTGCTATTTTGTCTTTCTCCTGCTCACGGACAGAGATTACGATAATGGGAATTTGCGTCCACTCACGCAGGCGACGGGTGACTTCCACTCCGTCCAGGTCTGGAAGCCCCAAGTCCAGGATGATGACATCCGGACGGTTGGCTGCGACAGCGGTAAGGGCTTCTTCGCCATTAGTCGCTTCGAAAACAACAAATTGGCTTCCCAAAGATGCTTTTAGGAACCGGCGGATCGATCTTTCATCATCCACGACCAAAATGCGCAAGTCTTGCTCGCTCATTCTTTTGCCTCCACCGGCAGTGCGATAGTGATAATCGTTCCACCGCCTTGACGATTCTCAGCAGAAATAAAGCCGCCGTGGGCATCGACGATCCCTTTGCCGATTGCAAGGCCGAGTCCGGTCCCATTGACATTATCAGGACGTTGGACACGGTAGAATTTATCGAATATGCGAGTCAAATCTTCCTGAGGAATTCCCACGCCATGATCGGCTACAGTTATTTCTACAAAGGCACCGGCCATTTGAGCCCGAATTTCAATGGGAGAATCTGAGGGGGAATATTTCAAACCGTTATCAATCACATTTACGAGCACGCGCTGAATTAAAACGAAATCCATTGACACCAAGGGCAGGGTATCCGGTACCTCCACCGTTATGGAACGGTTGCCCAGGCGAGGGCCGATTTCCTCCAGAGAAGAGCCGACCAAGTCTTGAAGATCACAGGCATCACGCTTGACGTGCATGGCTCCTGACTCCAGACGAGTCATATCCAGAAGGTTGCCCACGAGCCGGTTGAGCCGGTCGGCTTCTTCGCTGGCGGTTTCGATCAAGCTACGGCGAGCGGGTTCATCCAACTTAACTTGTTCATTTGTCAGGCTGCTCAACGCACCGGTAATCGATACAAGAGGAGTGCGCAAGTCGTGAGAAATCGAATTAAGTAACGCATTCTGGAGTTTGTCCGTGATCTCCAACATTTCGGTTTGACGTGTTTGCTCAGCCAGACGGGCCCGCTCTATTGCCAGGGCAATTTGATTGGCGAATGCATCCAGGGTACGGAGCTGATCGCGGGTCAAGAATCGATCAGGATTGGATGGTTTAACCCCCAGCACACCAACGACCCCGCGCAAAGTTTTAAGAGGCTGATAACGCATGCTAGCCTCGGGTAATGTATCTGTACCACGCCCGGCAGGCTGCCTGTGTTCAAAACTCCAGGAGGCAACGGCCAGATCGTCGTCGGTGACCCCCAGCTCCGCACTGGTTGCATAGACCTTCAAAATACCCGCAACCGGTAAAAATATTGCCACCTCACGACTAAAGGTCTGACCTACATGTGCGATGGCAGTTTGCGTAACTGCTTCCAGACCGGCAGTTTCAGTGAGATCCCGACCCAATTCGTATAATGCCACGGTTTGCACTTCACGTTGTCTGGCTGCTTCGGCTTGTTCTCGCACTAAAAATGTCAACTGGCTGATCACCAATCCCACAGCCAGTAAACCTAGGAAGGTCAGCAAATATTCAGTGTCGGAAACCGCCAGGGTCAGATGGGGAGGCACAAAAAAGTAATCAAAGGTCGCAACGCCCAGAATTGAAGTCAGGATTGCCGGCCCTCGCCCCAGGTAGACTGCTGCAAAAACGACGGCAAGCAGGTAGATGACGACCAAATTGGTCGGTGAGATATACGGGGCGATTAGAGCACTCAGACCGGTCGCACCAGCAAGAAGTAATAATGCCAGCAAGTATCTTCCAAGAGGACGATGAGGCCTCCAGCCCTCCACGATCTTCCTGGTCTGCGGTTCGGCCTCGCTATTGATTACATACACATCGATCGGCCCACTCAGGCGAATAAGCTGGTCCACCACAGAACCGCGCAGGAATTCGATCCAGCGGGAATGGTTCGGTTTACCTGCAATCACCTTGGTCACATTATGACGATGGGCATATTCCATTACAGTATCGGCGACGGACTGCCCAGGGAGGCTGATCGTCCTTGCACCCAGTTCTTCTGCCAGTCGCAAAGAACCCGCCACCTGGTCACGCTGTTCCTGAGAAAGGTGTACCTGATCAGGTGTCTCCACGTATACTGCAAACCATTCAGCCTTGAGTTCGTCAGCCAACCGCCGGGCGGTGCGGATCATGCGTTCCCCGAGTGCACCTGGGCTGATACAGACCAGCAGTCGTTCGCCCGCGGGCCAGGGTCCGGGAATGGCGCGTGTATGCATATACGCCCGCATCTGGTCATCCACCCGTTCGGCAGCACGGCGCATGGTCAATTCGCGTAACGCGGTCAGGTTGCCTTTGCGAAAGAATTTATCAATGGCGCGTTGAGCTTGGTCTGGAATGTATACTTTACCATCCTGAAGGCGCTTGATCAACTCATCGGGTGGCAGGTCGATCAATTCGATATCCGTGACCGCGTCAATCACGCTATCCGGGATGGTCTCGCGCACTTTTGTCCCGGTGATTTGCGCGACCACATCATTCAAACTTTCGATATGCTGGATGTTTAGAGTGGTATAGACGTTGATACCCGACTCCAATAATTCTTCCACATCCACATGACGTTTGGGATGGCGTGAGCCGGGCACATTGGTATGTGCCAACTCGTCCACCAGAACCAGTTGGGGCTTGCGACTCAGAATAGCGTCAATATCCATTTCAGTCAATTGGATATTATGATAAGTTAATTGACGACGGGGGATGACTTCCAAGCCAGTAACCAGCAACTCGGTTTCAACCCGGTTATGGGTCTCCACATAGCCCACCACCACATCCACACCCTCTGCTTTCCGTTGGTGGGCGGCTTCCAGCATAGCGTAAGTTTTTCCTACGCCTGCCGCATAGCCCAGGAATATCTTCAGACGACCGCGTTTTTCCTGCTGCTCTTCAGACTGAACTCGAGCAAGCAATTCATCTGGATCGGGGCGGGAGGATTCTAGGGACATATCACTACTATACTATCTTATTTCTTCCAATGCCAGACCAGGCAGGATATTTTCGTTGCTTCCTCTAAAATAAATATATAACCCACCCCATATTCAATCCGACCATTACTTCGAAAGGATGAGAAAACGCGGGATTTTGCAGATGAACTTTGCAAAATCCCTGTGAGTAATAAATATTTCTTCCAAATAGAGAGTGCCGGGAAAAAAGCACCGGTATTTCAATATTAATCTCTTACACAGTTTTCATCCCACCGTTGATCAGTGTGAGGTTTTAGAAGATGTCTTGCCTTTACTTTATTGAGTCCAATGCAAGGTTGAGTTCAAGAACATTAACTCGAGGTTCTCCGAGAAATCCGAATGTGCGCCCCTGGGTAGATTGATTTACCAAGGCAGTTACGGTTGCTTCGCTTAATCCCCGAACTCTCGCGACACGCGGCACCTGGTAAAGAGCTGCTGCAACACTGATGTCCGGGTCGAGACCACTGCCGGAGGCCGTGACCAGGTCCACCGGGATGGGCTGGTGTTGGTTGGGTCAGCGGCTTTCAGGGCAGCAATGCGTGCCTTGACAGCTTCCAGCAAAGCCGGGTTGGACGGCCCCAAGTTGGACCCTGAGGAGGCTGCGGCATTATACGGGATAAGGTCCGGTGGCTGAAAGACGTCCCCAGAAATATTTCGGGTCGTCAAACTGCTGGCCGATCAAAGTGGAGCCGGTTGCCTGCCCGTTGTTAACGATCAAGCTGCCATTAGCCTGATGTGGGAAAATGAGCTGGGCTACACCGGTAACCACCAGCGGATAGATAACCCCGGTAAGCAGGGTAAAAATCAGGATGACCATCAAGGCCGGTCGAATTTGTTCGCGCATAGCATTTCCTTATTTGGGAGAGGTGTTAATCGTCAGATCATTGAATCGCTTTTCATTTTCGGCTTGCTGAGTGCGCTCGAGTGCCCTAGCGGTCTGAGAGGCAAAATTCTGAAGCAGACGACTGTCATCAGACGGTAAGTCCAGGGAGGCGCCGCGCCAGATCTGGATCTCACCGGCCAATCCCCAGGAATTCAAAAGCGGGAGAACCCGATCGGGATGGGCTTTTCCGATCCCATCCACTGGCTCGCTGGCGGCAATGCTCACCGCCTGGTCCTGGGTGTAGAAAATCACATTCACCAAAGCCGCCTGAAACAACTGCTGGAGTTCCCGGGCGACCGTGTGGGCAACGGCATTCTTGGTGTGCAGTCCAGTGAGGGCTGAACTCAGTTCGTACATAAACACGGCTTCGTGCGCCTTCGTCAGACTATCCTGAATTCGTCCAACCACCAGGATTGCAACTGCCAGGAAAATAGCCAATACCAGCCAGCCCTCCAACCTGGCAACCGCAAATGTGTAAAAGGGAGGGATGAATAGGAAATCGAATGCCAGGGCGGCGGTTATGGCTGCGCTGATCCCGGGTAACTGCCCCCATTTATTGGCACTCCATGCCACCGGAACGAGATATAGAAGAGCTATCACCGCGTCACCAAGAGTGTCCCGACCAAACAACATCATCAAGACAGTAGTGGCGGCAACCATCAAAACTGCGAGCAGGCTATTTACAAACAATCTTGGGGTGAAGGAAAATCGATTTCTTTTCATCATTCCTCTTAATGTTCCTAGACAAGGTGCAATGCCACCAGGAGCAGGTCAATCAGCTTGATGCCAATGAACGGAGCAATCAAGCCGCCCACGCCGTAGATGAGCAGGTTGTCGCGCAGAAGTTTGGCGGCTCCAACCGCCCGGTAAGGCACACCTTTGAGCGCCAGCGGGATCAGTGCGATGATGATCAGGGCATTGAAGATGACCGCCGACAGGATGGCGCTCTGCGGGGTGGCCAGGTGCATGATATTCAGCACACCCAGGGCTGGATAGGTGGAGGCAAAGGCAGCCGGGATGATGGCAAAGTATTTCGAGACATCGTTGGCAATGCTGAAGGTGGTCAGCGCACCGCGTGTCATCAGGAGCTGCTTGCCGATCTCCACGATCTCAATCAGCTTGGTGGGGTTGCTGTCCAGGTCGACCATGTTGGCAGCTTCGCGCGCCGGCTGGGTGCCGGTGTTCATGGCCACGGCCACATCGGCCTGGGCCAGGGCCGGGGCATCGTTGGTGCCGTCGCCGGTCATGGCCACCAGCCGCCCGCCAGCCTGGGAATCGCGGATCAGTTTGAGCTTGGCTTCGGGTGTGGCCTGGGCCAGGAAGTCATCCACACCGGCTTCGGCGGCGATGGCTGCGGCGGTCAGCGGGTTGTCGCCGGTGATCATGACGGTCTTGATGCCCATCTTGCGCAATTGGGCAAAGCGTTCCTTGATGCCACCCTTGACGATATCTTTCAGATGGATCACGCCCAGCGCCTCGACCGTTGCGGGCAACAACCAGCGGCGTGCCACCCGAGCGGGCGATCGTATCCACGCTGGTTTGCAGATCGGACGGAACGGGATTTCCGTTCGACCGGACCAGCGCCATCATGGTATCGGGCGCACCCTTGCGGATGGAGGTGCCATCGAAGTCCACACCCGACATGCGGGTCTGGGCGGAAAACGGGACAAAGTGCATCCCCTGGGGAGCAGCTTCACTGGGGCCCATGGTCTGGCCGCGCAGGCCATATTTCTCCTTGGCCAAGCACGACAATCCAGCGACCTTCGGGGGTTTCGTCGGCCAGCGAAGACAAGTTGGGCAGCCTCGGCCAGTTCCCGCGGGCGTGACTCCACCAACGGGAATCAATTCCACCGCCTGGCGGTTGCCCAGGGTGATCGTGCCGGTCTTATCGAGCAGCAGCACATCCACATCCCCGGCAGCTTCCACCGCCCGGCCCGACATGGCGATGACATTGCGCTGGATCATGCGGTCCATGCCGGCGATGCCGATGGCCGAGAGCAGCCCGCCGATGGTGGTCGGGATCAGGCAGACCAGCAGGGCCACCAGCACGGTGATGGTGATGGGTGTGCCATGCCCGGCTGTCTCCACGCTGTAGAGCGAGTAAGGCAGCAGCGTGGCACAGACGATCAGGAAGATGATGGTGAAACCGGCCAGCAGAATATCCAGGGCGATCTCATTGGGGGTCTTCTGGCGCTTGGCGCCTTCCACCAGGCTGATCATGCGGTCCAGGAAACCCTCGCCGGGGTCGGCGGTGACACGCACCACCAGCCAGTCGGAGAGCAGGCGCGTCCCGCCGGTGACGGCGCTGCGGTCTCCACCGACTTCGCGGATGACCGGGGCGCTTTCGCCGGTGACGGCGCTCTCGTCCACCGAGGCAATGCCTTCGATGATCTCGCCATCCACGGGCAGGATATCGCCGGCTTCCACCAGGAACAAGTCATTCTTGCGTAAAGCGGTCGAAGCGACCAGATTCGTATTTTGCCTGGCGGTCCGGCGAAGGAAGTTTCTTGGCCTGGGTGGTCTGGCGGGTCTTGCGCAGCGCCTCGGCCTGGGCCTTGCCGCGCCCTTCAGCCAGCGCCTCGGAGAAGTTGGCGAACAGGACGGTGAACCACAGCCACAGGGCCACCCCGCCGATGAAACCAGCCGGGGCTTCACCCTTGCCAAAGAGCGCCTGGATCCATAACGCGGTGGTGAGCAGGCTGCCCACTTCCACCACGAACATGACCGGGTTACGCACCATCCAGCGCGGGTTGAGCTTGACGAATGAATCCAGCACGGCACGCTGATACAGTTGCCTGCGGATGGCGGATCGTTTTTTAAGTTGAGTGTTCATTATATTAACCATCCTAATGGAAGATCATTAAATGTTCGACGATCGGTCCCAACGCCAGGGCGGGCAGGAAACCCAGCGCCCCGACGATGATGACGACCGCAATCAGCCAGAAGATAAAGAGGGGGGTGTGCGTGGCCAGCGTGCCCGCACCAGCCACCGGGACCTTCTTCTTGAGCGCCAGCGAGCCACCGATCGCCAGGGCCGGGATGGCCAGCCAGTAGCGGGCGAAGAACATAATGATACCCAGGGCGGTGTTATAGAACGGGGTATTCACGCTCAGCCCGGCAAAGGCGCTGCCGTTGTTGCCGGTGGCGGAGGAGAAGGCATACAGGATCTCGCTGAAGCCATGCGGGCCGGGGTTGAGGACTCCCGCTTTGCCCGCGGCGGTCATCACCCCAATGGCGGTCCCGACCAGGGCGGTGAAAACCGGGATCAGCAGGATGAGCGAAGCCATTTTCATCTCATAGGCTTCGATCTTCTTGCCCAGGTATTCAGGCGTGCGCCCGACCATCAGCCCGGCGACGAAGACCGCCACGATGACGAAAGCCAGCATGCCATACAGCCCGGAACCGACCCCGCCGTAGATGACCTCACCCAGGTGGATCAGCCACATGGGGATCATCCCGCCCAGCGGCATGTTCGAGTCGTGCATCGAGTTGACCGAGCCATTGGAGGCGGCGGTGGTGGCTGTGGCCCACAGGGCCGAGTTGGCCACGCCGAAGCGCACTTCCTTGCCTTCCATGTTGCCACCCGGGTTGATATTGGACTGTTTGATGTCCACCCCCAAGCGAGGCGATGGCCGGGTTGCCGGTCTGTTCTGCCCAGACAGTCACCGACAATAGCACCACAAAAATGATGGTCATGGCTGCCAGGATGGCCCAGCCCTGGCGCGTGTCCCCGACCATCTTGCCGAAGGTGTAACAGAGCGCTGCCGGGATGAGCAGGATGGACAGCATTTCCAGGAAATTGGAGAGCGGGGTCGGGTTTTCGAACGGATGGGCCGAGTTGACATTGAAGAAGCCGCCGCCATTGGTCCCAAGCTGCTTGATGGCAATCTGGGAGGCCGCCGGGCCAACTGCCAGCACCTGATTGGTTTGCTGGACCGTGACCATCACCGGGTTGCCGGAGGCATCCAAGACCGGGTTGCCACTGGCATCTGTCTGCGCCTGCTGGTAGCTGGTGGGCTGCAGAAGAGCAGCAGTTTTGTATTGACTAAAGGTCTGCACCACACCCTGGGAGACGAGCACCAGGGCCAGAACAAACGCCAAGGGAAGAAGAATATAGAGCACTGTGCGGGTCAGGTCGACCCAGAAGTTGCCGATGGTTTTGGCGGTATGACGAACCAGACCGCGGATCATGGCGATGACGATGGCCATGCCGGTGGCGGCCGAGACGAAATTCTGGATGGTCAGCGCGAGCATCTGGGTCAGGTAGCTCATGGTCGTCTCGCCGCCGTAGCCCTGCCAGTTGGTGTTGGTGGCAAAGCTGACGGCCGTGTTCCAGGAGGAATCGGGGGAGACTGCGCCGAAGCCCTGCGGGTTGAGCGGCAGGAATCCCTGGATGCGCTGCAGGGCATAAACGACGAGCAGCCCCAGGACATTGAAGAGCATCATCGCAAAGGCATAAACTTTCCAGTTCATTTCCTCGTCCGGGCTGACACCGCTCAAGCGATAGATCAATTTCTCGACCGGCCGCAGGACCGGGTCGAGAAAGGTCCGTTCGCCCTGGTAAACCCTGGCCATGAATGCAGCCGAGCGGCTTTGCCAGGGCGATCAAGACGACCATGTAAAAGATGAGTTGAAGCCAACTAAAGATGTTCATTCGAACCACTCCGGTTTCAACAGGGCGATCACAAGGTAGATGAATAGGGCCAGGGTGATCAGGCCGGTGATGAGATAGAAAGCGTTCATTTTTTATTCTCCATCAGGCGATCACAGAAAACGATGAAGCCCCAACTGAGGAGCAGGAATACGATGGTCAAGCCAATATAGATGAGATCGATCATAGGGACACCTCCATTAGTAGAAATAATGGTTTCATAATTTTCAAGGGTAATTTAAACAAAAATCTCTTCCAAATATATATAACTTCATTGTGAATATACTAATTTTGAAATCAAATTTCAAGCAAGAACCCAATCAAAATATTCAAGAAATTATCAAAATCACATCCAGAAAGGTATTTATGGACAAACTTCCTGGACTTGGTGTCCAGGAAGTTTGTGGAAGAAAAAAGTGGAAAGAAACCATCATCCGGCGAGTTCCCTTAAGCGATGGTACATCAGCGAGATGCCCATCGCAACCAAAGCAACCACGATGATCAGCCTTCCAGAAATGGATGAACAGGATCACCGCAGCGACCATTGCCAGGATCAGTGTGACCCCTCCAACCGTCCGGACAAATGCGCCGCGCAAAAAGGACTCGGTTACAACGAACAGAATCAGGATGACCGCCAGGCTCGCCCAAATATACCCAGGGGCAAAGAAAATGAGCGCTGCTAGGGCAAACAATAACAGGCTCAAGCTGACCGCGGCCCAGGTTTCGGCGGCACGGTCGAAACGAAGCACGAGGGAGGGATCATCAGGACAAGCCAGGATGTGGATGTGGGCACGAGGGTTATCCTGCCCGCCCGCCCGAATAAGTTCCAGCCGACGAGTCAGCCCCTGAAGCAGGGCTGTATTTTCAGATTGTTCGCGGCGCAGGCTGCGGACTTCAGCGGAGAGGGTATTTATTTCCTTTTCCAGGGCGGCAAACAGTTTCGCAAGGTGTGGATTGCCTTCCATCCCCTTCTGCCTGGCACCCTTTTCCTGCAGTTCTGCTGCTTTGGTGGGGATCAATCTTTCCAATTCTTCCTGACGCTGGGAAACTTTGGCACAATTATCAGAGAGCATTGGCTGCAATTCGGGAGGGGGTGGGACTTTGTCGAGACCGGCAAACCCAAGAGGGTCATACCACGAACCGCGCGGCGAACCATCCCGGTTGTACATGGGACCGGCTGGAGCATTCTCTCCGGAGATCGGGTCGCGGGCAAATAGCCCCCACATGCCTCGATACTGACTTACCCATGGGGTAGACTCGTCGATCAGCACCGGCGACCAGGTTTGGGATTCGCCGGACCGATACAGAGACCATCGCCGCGGGCAAAATCCACGAACGGGATGTGAAAAGCATTAATCGCTGGCTGACCGAGGGTATTGGTCCAGACCTTATTCCAAGCCTGGATAATACCAGAAATCCAGCCTGCCAGGGGCGGGTTGACCTCTGCCTGGTATTCCCCCTTCCGGAAATATGAGGCGTGCGACCCGGCTCCGGAATATATCACCGGGTGGCTTTCCTTCAGCCATTTGGAGTTCTTCGCGATCGTCCCAACGGCGTCGAAGGTCATCTCCCTTGAAATCATGCGAAGCGTAGGCAGCCCATTCCGGGATAAGCTGACCATCCTGCTCGTACAAATATAGGGTGATCATTTCCCAATCGGCTTCATGATCGTTAACACCATGGAAACCAGAGCGCCAACTATCGAAGCAGAAGAAAAACCAGTATTGGAGGATGGTCCAACCGCTTTGACGCGTGACACGGCCGTAATATGTGTATTTCCTGTCTTCGGAGAAAATTTCGTTGTAGTCCAATTCTGCAGCCGCGGCAGTGGCAGCCGACACTTTGCCTCGCAGAAGAAAAGACAGCGAGAACAGTCCATCCAACAGGCGGGGAAGGATGCCCCCGCGTGCAAGACGACCAATCCCGGCGTGGAAATATTCACCGAGAGTTCGCCGCAGTCGCACCTGGTCCGCCATTACCCGGGCAGATTCTGCAAGGTTGAGGGACTCGATAAAACGCATAAAGCGGACCGAGCCAAACTCAGCGGGGCGGGGTTCCACCAACTTTTCCAGGGTGAGATCGCCCTGCCTGACGAGGAGTTCATCGTGACCATCCGGGTGATGTTCCCAGAGGGAGCTTACCCTAACGTAATGATCAACATCGGTTGGAAAAAATTGTTCGCCTTTGGTGTAACAGGCGACAGGCTCAAACTTGCGGAGGAGTTCCAGGTCGGAAAGAGTGACCGGAACGGATGGGCGATTAGTTGTGGGAGACATCATCGCTCCTTATCCCAAAAATGCGCTGTACATCCGTTATGTTCAGGGCAAAAGCAATAATGACGTTAGAGGCCATCACGGCATAGTTTGGGTACGAGTAGAAATAATCCACCAGGGAGATCAACAGGGATACACCCGTCCAAGCCATCAGGAGCACCCAGCTCCAGCGGCGCAGGCGAAGAAAGCCGATCAAAACGAGGATGCCAGCCACCGACAGGATCAGATAGGTGGAGCTTGAGAGTACCGCGCTGCCCAGCGCCGTCAATTGCCAACCGGAAAATAAAGGACCCGAGATGCCATTCCTAAAAATGTCGTTGAGGATGAGGGGCTCATAGACCTGGTAGAGACGGATCAAAAAAAGCACCACAATCGCCACCGCAATGACCGTAACGGCAATGGGTCTTTTCTTTTTGTCGGTTTTCTTCCTTTTTACCATTAGGCACCTCTCTATTGACGAGTAGTGAAATGGGGGAAAGAAGTTGATTTTTGTATCATGATTTTACCTCAGGCAAGTAGAAAAGGAACGGAAGTGAAACGAGGAACCCGATCAGGAATTATCTTCCAGGAAGAACGCTTTTATTTGGGGTGCGGGCTCCTAGCCTTATTTCCAGGTACAGACTGGTCGTTTCGGCGATGCAACCAGTCAAAGGGGAAGTTATACTGATGTAAAATCAACAAGGAGCAACAAAATGTCAAACGTATTGGTAGATCTTTCGAATGCCATGGTTGCAGCAGCGGATAAAGCCGGGGCCTCCACGGTACAGGTCAATGCCCGCCGGCGCATGGCTGCCAGCGGAATCGTTTATGCGGCAGACCTGATCCTCACCGCAGACCACGTGGTGGAACAGGAAGAAGGGATAACCGTGACCCTGGGAGACGGCAGCGTGCTGGGAGCCAAGCTGGCAGGGCGCGATCCCGGATCGGACCTGGCGCTCTTACGACTCGAACGTCCTGCAGGCAAACCGGCTGAAACCTCAGCGGGAGCCAAAATCGGGCAACTTGTCCTGGCGCTGGGTCGTCCCTCCAACGGTGGGATCGAAGCCAGCCTAGGAGTGGTCAGCGCGGTCGACGGGCCAGTGCGCACGCCGCGCGGAATGATCGAGCGCTACATCCGCACCGACACCACTCCCTACCCCGGGTTCTCAGGCGGACCGCTGGTGGATGCTGAAGGGCGCGTGGTAGGGTTGAATACATCGGGCTTTGGGTACGGTGCCGCATTAACGATCCCTGCAGACCTGGCATGGAGTATTGCTGCACAACTCGAGAAGCACGGCTCGGTGCAGCGGGGTTACCTGGGGATCCGCAGCCAAAGCGTGGAAATTTCCGAGGCAGCACAAAAAGCCCTCAAACGGGAGCAGGCCGCAGGGCTGGTAGTAATCAGCGTGGAAAGCGGCAGCCCCGCCGAGGCGAGCGGCATGATGGTCGGCGATATCGTGGTGGGGATAGAATCCCACCCCATCCAGGACCATGACGAACTCTTTGCTCACCTGTCGGGCGAAGCGGTAGGAAAATCCATCGGAGTGGAAATCCTGCGGGGCGGTAAACCGGAAACGCTCAAGGTAAAAGTAGGAGTGCGGGCATGATGCTGACATCCCTGTTCGAAAGTGCACTCGACGACTTGATAAAGCGTATCCGAGGAGTGCTGGTGGTCGTCAGCAACGGGCACCGGGGAGCCGGGGCAGGCGTAATTTCGGGGGATGGACTAGTGCTGACCAACAACCACGTGGCAGGCAATGGACACGCGCTGCAGGTCACATTGGACGACGGCGGTTCCTACAAAGCCCAGATCTTGAAGCGCAATGTCGACGCAGACCTAGCTTTGCTGCAGATCGCCGAACATGGGCATCCTGCTGCCATATTTTCGGCCAAGGAACCGCGCCCCGGCGAGATGGTATTTGCTTACGGGCATCCCTGGGGCCAGCGCAACGTTCTGACCGGAGGCGTGCTTTCGGCAGTGACGACAGCCCGCACGCGGAGCGGTGAAATAAAGATCCTGCGCAGCGACGTGCAGCTGGCACCCGGTAATTCAGGCGGACCTTTATTGAATGCAGCCGGAGAGGTGCTGGGCCTGAATGCGATGATCTTCGGCGGTGACCAAAGTGTGGCGATCCCCACCAGTGTCATCCAGGACTTCCTGGCTGAAGCCCAGAAAAGGATGGCGCATCCGACCAACCCGGAGGACTTAATTTGATGCGAGTTGCAATCGTGGCCCAGTCGGTGGCCATGCGCCTGGGGCTGAGAGAATTGCTGAGCAGCCTGCCCGACATAGAGGTCAGTGCCGACACCCCGAGCGAAGCGAGATTGACCGGCATAGACGTCCTGGTGGTGACCTCGGCAGAAGATATAGCCTTGCTCGGAGAAGAAACCTGCCCGGTGCTACTGCTCACCAATGCCCCGGACGAAGCCGCCCGCCTGGCAGACCTGCCGGTGTGGGGGGTATTGCCGTTGGAAGCAAGCGGAGAGGAGATCTCCGCAGCCCTGCACGCCCTGGGTGAAGGACTCTGGGTTGGCTCGCCAGCGTTAGCCGGAGGTCTGTTAGAACGCCACCCTATACCAGCTTTCGAGGCGGGTGAGCCTGTGGGCAATCCACTGACAGGCCGGGAACTAGAAGTGCTGCAACTTGCCGCGGAAGGGATGGCCAACAAACAGATCGCACTGGCGCTGAACATCAGCGAACACACCGTCAAATTCCACCTCTCTTCGCTATACGCGAAATTGGGGGTCACCAGCCGCACCGAAGCGATCCGGGTGGGAGTGCGGCAGGGGCGGGTGGTGCTGTAACCAAGATCAAGGACAGTTTTTGGGATTTGGTCAGGGGGAAATACTGCCACGGGTACCATGGGAAGCTTCGGATTCGCGAGAGCCAGAAACGGGCAATGGCGGTTTGTGAACTGGATCCTCATGGGAGCTGCATCGGGCTCACGTGAGCCCGATGCAGCCTATGTTGGCCCTAAGCCCACATAGGCCGTGAAACATCGTCCTTTGCCATGATCCACGCGCGAGAACGATTACAAACGAATGACCTGATTTGAGGTTCTTTTTTCCGATCATGCCTGTGTGAAACATTTTGCACAAAAGGAACGGGCACGATATATCATGCACTTACGCATCGCCCCGGTATGTGTATGAACGCCACGTTTTCACTATTGACGCATGTCAGCGGTGTGGCGCACCCCCCAGCGGGGTGCTTCGCGAAGGCGCTTGAAGCGCCTGTCACGCAAGCCCATATGGATTTACGGCAATGGAGATCCACTTTTTTGCGGGGGAGGCATCAATTACTCTAATCGACGGCTCAGGGAGTCGGTAAGGCTGACCCCTAAGGGGTTGCTTTGCGAAAGCCGCCTCAGCCTACGCCCGGTTTGATCACGGGTTTTCTCGCTGGCACTTTGGTCGCAGGGGGAAGGAAATGGATGATCTTTGGTGATCTTGCAATTCCATCACCGGCAAAGCCATTCAGGAGGAGAGGGAGGCACACCAAGAAGACTCCCTACAGAAATACCGAAGAGACAATGAGAGGATGGAATCTTTGGGCTCTCTTGAGCCCGAAGCGGACGATGGCGGCTTGTCCTAAAGGGATGCTACGCGATAGCCGTCTCGTCTTGCAGGTTCGGTTGTTAAGGTGCGAGTGGCAGGCGATAAATATCAGCGAAGGGGAAATGCTAACTTAATAATAGAACGTATATTCTATTAAGTCAAGAGGGGAAAAGAATAGGGAAGGGTTGGAAATGAGGAATGATGATTAAGGGTTAATGAGAGGATGGAAGATTAACGGAGAGTAAAAGTGCCACGATCAAAAACAGGGGCAGCCGTATGGCTGCCCCTGTTTTCTTCCCAGGGTAAAGAGTTTATCAATGGACGGAAATGGTCAGCGAATAATTCACCACCAAGCCGCCGGCCGGAATGACCTCGATGACATACTCCTGGGTTTGAGGCAGGACTCCGGTCCAAGTGCTGGCTTTGGCCGCGGAGCTCAAGAGGGTGCCGGAGGCAATCCCGAAAACATCGAGATAGGCGGTGGTGGGGAGTACATTAAGGGTTACGGTCATGGTCTGGCCTGACTTGCAACTCAAGGCATAGGAAAAGACATATCCGTTCAGGGTGGTGCCATTCAAGCTAGTGGAGGTTGCACCCGAATCAAAATTGACCAATTGGGCAACCTTGGCTGTTAGTGTGTAACTTTCCGCCGAGGCACCACCGATCACATGGATGGTGTAGATTTCGGTCTTTGGCAGCACCCATTGCCAGCTGGTGTACTTTTGAGACGGATCGAGCAACTTGTTGCCGTTCGGTTCGAGAACCCCAAGAGTGACGTCACCATGCGGGGACTCCAGGAGCAGGATCATGGGCTGGTCCTGACTGGCGGAGATGGTATATGCCACCACCTGCCCGGGTTGGACGTTGCCAGTCTCGACCGCGGCCGTCGTCCCGGAGGTAAAGTTAATTACACCGGGAACAGGTGTAGGGGTGATGGTGGGGAGGGGAGTTTGGGTGGTAGGAATGGCAGTGGGCGTGTTCAGGGGGACAATGGGAGTGGGGCTGGGCGGGATGGGGGTTGATGTTGGGGTAGGGGACACGGATAGGGGCAGGGTGCAGCCTGCCAAAAGTATTCCCGATACAGCCAGAAAGATGAAAATGGACCAGGGTTTGACAGGAGAATTTGGATGTTGAGATGACATAGATAGGCCTCTTTCGGAATCAATGAAATTTAATTCATATGATAAGACGATATTTGAAGAAAATAGTTCCCATCGCCCCACCCTAATCCCCAAAAAAATGCGACAAGGGAAAGGTTTATGCTTGAATGCAAAAACCGCGCCCAATAGACGCGGTTCTCTAATATGAGCGAAAAGAAATAATGAGCTAAGGAGCACGATAACTGGAGCGCTGATTACGCGGTTCTTGAATCATGCAATTCAGCAATAAGCGAAACCGCCATCCTGGTTGCCTCCCCCGCATACTGCAGACATTGTTCCATGAGGTGATTTTCCATGAAATATCTCTGCCCTGCCTCGGTTACCAAATCGCAACCAATCAATTGGCGGCAATTAACGGAACCAAACTGCTTTTCAAAATGGCTGATCAATTTTTGAGTAAGGGCATAGCTGCCTTCGAGAGATTCAGCAGGTGAATTTCTGCCAGCTACGAGATTGATGCCCATAATTGCTCCGCTAACAGCTCCGCACATGCCGCCTGTACGGGAAATGCCACTGCAAAACCCTGTTGCAATTCGGGGAATCAAATCTGATTGGATACCCTGGCTTTCCGCTATCGCCTGCAGCACACTCTCTGCACAGAAAAAACCTGACTTAAACAGTTCCAGGCTGCGTTGTGAGGCTTGTTCGCTCATGGTCCAACCTCCCAGCTAAAGTCTGCTGTCAGGAAGATATCCAATCTCATCACAACGAAAGACAAATTCTGATGGAAATTTCCACAAGATTTTTCCGAATCTCAGCCCTGTCATGCCATTTTCTGCTATCCCACGCCACAGCACTCAGATCATCTCCACCATATAATATCTGACCTAATTTTACATTTCTAAACCTGGCCACGGCAAAAAAAGCCGCCGCTTCCATCTCCACCGTGACGCAGCCCTCCGATTTTCTCAGTTCTACTTTTTTCTCTGTCTCTCGATAAAACGCATCAGTAGTCCAGGTCTTTGCTTTTATATAATCGATCCTGGATTTATTGAATTCTTCTTCGATCTTTTCAACAACTTCAGGGTTGCATTCAACTTCCCTGGCTGGTGCAAGATAATGATAAGAAACGCCTTCATCCCGTATTGCTGAAATTGGAATGATCAGATGCCCAACGGCGATATCTTTTCTCAGTACGCCCGCGCCACCGCAGACAATAAATTTATTGAATCCATAGGCGATCAACTCTTCCAGGAAAGCGGCAGATCCGGCCGCACCTAAATATCCCAAGGATAAATGAACCTTTTTCCCCATGTACTCCATTTCATAGATTGGAACATCCATCGTCTCACAATTCAAATACTTGACCACTTTTATCCATCCCTCCTTTTCCATGGCCTCAAGGACTTCACGGAAAAAAGTGATCACACAATATTCATATCCTTCTGTTTTTTTATGGGATACGGATGGCTCAATTTTTGCCACTTGCGTATCATCAAATTCCAATATTGGATATTTTTCTTTTTTCATCAAGTCCTCCGTTGGCGGCTCGAATCCCGATTGGCGGGATTCGAACAGTGTCAGACGGATACATCTTGCTCCTTTATTATAGTGCCAGGAGATAACCGGCGCTCTTTAAAATCTGATCGATTTTCATCTAAAGTGACACTTTCCCATCCTTGAAGATAATCCTTCTGTCAGGTAATGGAATTTCATGCCATCTTTTTAGCTTTCCATATTTCAGCAAGCCTTATTCAGGTTTTTTTAGGATATTTCGCACCTCTTCCGCCACCATCCTGGCAATCCGGCGGCACCTGGTTACTCCATCGCCATCGATGTATTTCCCTACGCCGGCTTTGCATGAGAAATCACATTGGGTGATGGCCTGGCATTGGGTACTCCCAAATTCGGTGCGGAACCATTTTGAAAGACGGTGCCCGGTATTGAGTGCCCGATTGAATTTGTTCACTCCATCCGGAAATGCATCACCACCGCTCATCATGAGCGCCAGCATGCGCATCACCCGCAAGTAGTTGTTTTCGATTTCACCGAGCTTCATCCCAATGGCCATCACGCCTGCTGTAAAAGCACTGCAAGTGAGTCCCTTGAAGAGTGTTCCGCCGATAAAAGCGGAACTGGCATCAATTAGCTCCTGGTCGACCGGAATGGTATCCCCCAATTGCTGAAATACAGCATGCGCGCAGTGGAAATTGCTTTGCTTCATGTGGCCGTACAAGCAGGAATAAGCTTCCCTTTGTTCAGCCGGAATAGCCGAGCGGTTGTCGTTTTCGAGGGTTTCGGCAAGCAGTTCCGGTGAATGGCGGACGGCATGAATGCACCGGACTGGAAAACGAGGGTTTTGAATAACCTTGCAGAACGAGGCGGCGTTTTCATTAGAAAATTGCTGGAAATAAGCATGGCCTTGATCGAAAATCAGCGGCAGCCCATCGTGCATCTCCCTCAAGCCATGGCGCAGGCCGAGGATGACCAATGGAGAAGTGATGCCGCCGCATTCAAACCCAGTATTGCCAATGCCTCCGGGCATACCAGCCATCAATTTGACCAGCCCTTCCTGCTCGCTGTGGTTGATATCCAGTATTGTCTGCATGACGGCCGGAGCACAATGGCCCATGCGCAGCATGTTGTTCAAGCTGCGGGTTCGGTATGTTGGTTTCATTTTCGTGCTCAAGTTGTACTGCATATGATTCTCCTTTCATCTTTTCATTGGAAAAAGTTTTTTCCCAATTGGCAAGCCCGTTCTGTGGGACATATCCTATTTATTTCCTAGTTTTTTTTTCCGTTTGTTAAAGGGAGGGTTATCATCACCCGGCACAATCCATTCAGGAGGCAATTGATGCCTGGCTGGTTAAAACCAAATCTCGAGATTCAACAACAGCAACGCTCTTGGGCGTCTTAGCCGGCATCTCATCTTCCACCCGGCGCAGGCGCGGGGACAAATAGCCGATAGCCGATACGAGTACGAGGAATAGACCTGCGCAGATAAAGAGCAGGCCTGCGCCGCGCCCCGTTCCCACGCCGATGATCTTTCCAACGCTCCCGGCCAAGGGACCACCTACTTTCAGCAATGGTTCAAAAACCTTATCGGTCAGCGGCCCCGTGAGGACGTAAGCCAGCAGCGGCATCGCCAGAATGATAGCCTGCCGGATCGCAAAAACCCGGCCCTGCACATCCGGGGCAACCTTGTTCTGCCAGATCGCCTGGTTGGCACTGACGGTGATGGGTAGGAAAACCATGCATAAGCAGACGCTGACCATGACGAGTGGCAGGGAGGCGCGCAGCCCAATCAGGGTCATGAACACTCCCATCAACAGCATGGAAACCATCACGGTATTGATACGGCGTTTGGGGCAACCCCAGATACTCATGACGACACTGCCCACCAGGTAACCGATGCCGCCCAGCGTCATGACCAGGCCGAGCGCGGCGGTCGAGGCGAAAGACAGAATCATGGGCGTGAAGAGCACCACGCTCATTTCCATCAGAAAATTCGCGAGGGCAAGGAAAACCAGCAGCGCGAGCAGTCCGGAATGCGCCGTAATGTACTTCCAGCCATACACCGACTCGTGCAGCAGCGAGCCCCGACCGGCCTGCCCCTCGGCGGTTGTCTCGGGCCTCGGAATGCGGATGAGCATGAGCGTGAGGATGGAGAAGAGAAAGGTCGCAAAGTCCGATAGCAGCACGCCTTGCAGCCCGAGGCTGCCCATCAGCGCCCCAGCGAAGAGAGGGGAGACGAGCATTGTGCCAGCCGACACGATTTGCAGCATCCCGCTGGCGCGGCCGATAGTGCTCTTTGGGAACCAGTTGCGTCGTTGCTGCCGTCATGGCCGGCCAGCGCAAAGTGTCAAAGATTCCAGCTCGCAAAGATGGCCAGGTAGATGTGCCAGATCTCCAGCCGGCCAGCCAGGCTCAGCAATCCAATCGCAAGGATACTGAGTCCACCGCCGGCATCGCTGAGGATCATGACGCGTCGGCGGTCCCACCGGTCCACCAGAGCGCCAGCCAACGGTCCCAGCACCACTCTTGGAAGGACGATGAACAGAGAAGTAAGCGCGAACTGGGTGACGGAACCGGTCTTCTGGTAGACCCACACACCCAGTGCGAAACTGCTCATGCCGGAGCCGATGAAAGAGATTACCTGACCGATCCAGACGATGCCGAATGCCAGTATGCCTTTTCGTGTTTTGGATTCTTTTGCAGTTGTCATGATTCAATTCCTTTCAATGTGATGGATATTATTTGAATTTGATCGGTTTGTAGATTCCTGCCGCAGACCGTAGCCCACAATCGCACCCAGAACTACTGCCAGCATCAAGTGCATCACAAACGACCCACCGTACCATTGCAGCGTTGCAGGTACTGTCATCTTCAGCAGGATGGGGGTCATTGCGAGGAGCGGCTGGCTCAGGATCTCAACATAAAGGATCGCCAGGAGGATGCTCTTTTTAAGAGTATTCACCCGCAAAGCTTCGACCCGTGCCACGACTGTCCCAAAAATTGCTCCAACCAGCGGACCGACCAGATAGTGCGTTGCAAGGCCCAGTTGAATGGCGCGTCCCATCCCCACATCCTGGATCGAAAAGAAACGTGCAACGGTGTTACCAACGATGGAGAAGCATGTCAGAGCAGGTGATCCAAACGCCAATAATATTCCCATGAGGGCCAGGTCCATAATAGCTGTACCGACAAATCCTCCGATCAATCCCCACCACAATCCTCTGGCAAAACTTGTAGGAGTGATACGACCGGTCATCCGCGAGTTATCTTGAAGTGTTTTTTTCATGTCTGTGCCTCCTTCATTTGATTTTTTGCTATCCTGTAATAGTGCATCGTTGGTTTATGTTTATGACTATGATTGCAACCGAGGAAGGGATGGTTTCCGCCTCATGGTCCAATGAGGGAACCATCCCTGCTCGTGTCCGTAGATTTTTACTTCTTCAGTTCGTTCACCAGCACGATCAATCCCAGCGCGAGCAGCAGGATCGCAAAGACCGGCAGTTCGAAGGACAGGTGCAGATACGGGCTCGCCAGTTCCAGTCCGCCCAACAGGAGGGCGAGGATGCCAAATGTGGTCGTAAAGCCGCTGGTGGGCTGCCCTTTCCATGAGCGGACCAGATTGAGGCCGACCAGGATGACGCCGATGCCGACCGCACCCGTGCCATTCGGCAGGGATTTGAACATCTCCGTGATCCCCCACAGGATGAAGAATGCACCCCATGCAATCGTTCCGAAATCGAGGTTTGACTTGCGTGTGTTTTCCATTTTATTTTCTCCTTGGATGATTTGATTGAATCCGGATCATTGGTTCTTATAGGCCCGGTTTAGTTTAGGCATGCGTGCCTGCCGTGGCGGCGAAGGAGCAAGTCCTCGCTTGATGAGCTCTTCCAGCCCGGCCACCAGGTCTTGTGCCACATGTGGATCCGTGCGAATATCGAATGCGGCTGCTTGATCGCCAATTGCCGGATGGGGCAGTCTGAGCAACGGTGCACTTTGTCGATCAAGATTGCGCTCCAGTCGGCGGCTCCCAAATCGGGATTGAACTGTCTTGTGGTCTCCATTTCCAATCTCCTTTTTCTTTAAGATTTTGTTATCATTTCTTTTGGCTGACTTTGCTCACCGAGAGCAAAGTCAGGTTCAGCCTGTATAGGTTGTTCAGCAATCCCATCAGAGCGGCCTGGTCTCCGATGTGCCCGGTAAGGATCATTTCTCCGTTATCCAATAACTTCACCTCCATTCCTTCCAGCCAATCTGACCAGCTTTCATCGAGTTGCCCTTTGACATGGATCTCGAAGTACTCTCCTTGAGAGCGGGTGGAAAGGTCGTCTTGATACTGATTGTTGTTATCATCGTTATTTATCGTCGCCATATTTCCTCTGCGTCTAATTTATCAGTTTCGCTGTCAGGGTTCATCGTCTGAAGGTTGTAGATGGGGTTGTATTTTTTTAGCTGTAAAAATGGTTAATCTCCCCCAGGTTTTATCTCTCAAAGCGAGAAAACGAAAAAGCCGGCAGGGGATCCTGTCCACTGCCGGCTTTTGAAAGCACCTATCTTTAACCGCTCATTCGAATATTTTGAGTTCTTTCCCGATGGCGACCGCCTGTGTCCTGCTCTCCACCCCCAGCTTGGCATAAATGTTGCTGATGTGGCGCTTCACGGTGGCGATGGATATAACCAGTTGCCCGGCGATATCCTGGTTGGATCTGCCGGCCTTGATGAGCTTCAGCACCTCGACCTCACGCGCGGTCAACGGCTCGATCAGGAGCTGCATGGATGGCTGGGTCGTACCTGAGATTTTGCCAATCCTGGACAGCAGCACAGCCGCATAACCGCTCCCGACCTGATGGGCCTGAGCCTGGCAAAGCAATCTCGTCATCGCTTCGCCCTCATCCAGGAAGGATCGGACGTACCCCTCCGGCCGGGCAAGGGCAAGGGCTCTTTCCAGGGCAACCAGAGCCTGCCCGGTCTCTTTCTTTCCCTGGAGGGCAAGCGCTTGAAGGATCAGGCCGTTAATCACCAATCCCATCTGCCCGGTCGTCTCCGCCTTTTGAACCAACCGGTTAGAAAGTATGATGGCGGCCTCATAATCACACCGGGCCACGAGCACTCGCAGCAGGAGAACATATTCACTCTCCCGCTGGTAGGGTATTTCGTCCTTGATCTTTAAACCCCTCTTTTGAACGCGCTGATAAGGACTCTCCAAATTTCCCTGGGCGAGCGATACCCGCGCCAGGTCGGACCTCACCTGGATGGACCAATGGGGAGAATGTGGATGATTACCGATCAACCGCTCCGCCTCCTGCATGGCTTCCCGGGCTTTCTCCGGATCGTTGCGGGCTTGCTCCAACCGCGCCTGCATTGCCCAAGCGTAAGCCTGCTGGCCGATATCCCCCCAGATCCGGCTCTGCTCCATGCACTGACGAATATTTTGCTCTGCATCGTCCAACCGGTCCCACTCATAAGACAATCTTCCCATTCCGTCAAAGATATTTGCAGCCAATGGCGATCTTTGCCCATCTGGACGAACTGCCATTTGCAAAGACCGGGCATAGATATCCGCTGCCCGGTGGAGTTGTCCCTGCTCCATTAAGATATCGGCTATATTCGAGTTGGCGATGATGACCATATTGAGGTTATTGGCCTCTCTGCCGATCTTAATGGCTTCGGTATACGCCAGGATGGCCTCCTCCAGATTCCCATTGATTCGGCTGGCATCCCCGAGGATCGAAACGGTCACACTGCGTATGCTCTGGGAGATGGAACTGCAATCGGGCAACAGCTCCAATGCCTGCCGGGCGTATTTTGCGGCTGATTGCGTGTCGCCGCGCGTGTTGGCACAATGCGCCCGGGCCGCGGCAATAGTCCCCTGCATCGTCCTGACCTCGTCCGTAGCTTTGAGCGGGGAGAGCAACTCTTCAGGAACCTTCAGCGTCGGTTCGACGCGCTCCAGGTCCCCGGTCAGGGCGAGCGCCCAGGCTTTCTGAATCGCCAGCCAAGGGCGGTTTTCCGCTTGAAAATCAATGGCCTCAGCCCAGTTCAGCAGGGTGGCCACATCTCCGCTGATGAGCAGTAAACAACCGTTATCCTCGATCAGCTTCGCGGCACGGTCTTGGTCGCCTGCTGTAATGGCCTGCTGGATGGATTCGGAGATAAACCCGTTCTTTTCGTACCATTGGGAAGCACGGCGGTGAAGCTGGGGGAGCAACTGCCGGGATTGGTGTTCCAGCCGTTTCCTGAGAACATCGGAGAAGAGATGGTGATAGCGGTACCAGTGCCGCTCATCGTCCAGCGGAATGGTAAAGAGGTTCATCTCTTCCAGGGATTGCAGCATCGCCTGCCCATCCATAGGTGCGGCCATATCTATCTCGACAACGGCCTCACACAGCGGTCCGCATAAGCGATCCAGGATCGAGGTCTGCAGAAGAAAATTGCTCACTTTCTTCGGTTGAAGCTTGAGCACTTCTTCGGCCAGGTAATCCATTACATAGTGATGGCTGCCGGTGAAAGCGGAGACGAAGCCGTGGATGTCTTTGCTGCCCTGCATCGAAAGGGCTGCCAGTTGCAGGCTGGCGATCCACCCCTCCGTCCGCTTCTCCAGGGCAGAAAGATCGCTGGCAGATAATGTCAACCCCATTGTTTCGTTCAAAAAGGAAGCGATCTCGACTTGTGTAAAGCGGAGCTGGTCGGCCCGGATATTCAAGAGCTGTCCGCGGACCCGCAGGCGGGAAAGTGGGAGCGGGGGATCGGTCCGGGTAAGGATTGCCAGGTGCATCTGATTTGGCAGATGCTCCAAGAGGTAAGAGAGTATTTTTAGTACCGCTTCAGATTGAATGACGTGGAAATCGTCCAAAACGAGAACGAAGGGATCGGAAACTGAGGTTAATTCATTGACAAGCTGAATGATTACATTTTCAAAGTGAGCTGGTTGAATTCCCTGGAGCATGCCGAGCAGGTCGTTCTCAATGCCTGGAGCGATCGGCAAGAGAGTGGTAAGCAGATATTGCAAAAAACGAATCGGGTCATTATCGCCATTATCAAGGGAGAGCCAGGCGGAAGTGATCTTCGTTTCTTTCAGCCATCTGCTGACCAGAGTGGTTTTCCCATATCCAGCCGGGGCGGAAACCAGGATGAGCGACCGGTCCAAACCAGCATTGATCAGGTCAGAAAGACGCGGTCGGGCGATCTGTGTGGAGCGAATGGGAGGGACGTAAAACTTTGTCCGAAGCAAATGCTTGCCCTGCTCCAGAGACAATTGATCATTTTCCATTTTTCCCGAATTCAAGTTAGTACCAGTATTTGACACGTATGCCCCTTGTTTGCAATCAGGTTTAATTAAAAAATTGGGTTCAACTATAAGAATTTCGGGGAGTCACTTCAAATGGATTGATAATGAGGGAGATAATATAAACCCATTGTACAGGAATGTGGTCGGACATACAAGATAGGGATGAGGTGTTTGTCGATGGGAGGAGTAATAGCGAAAACCGCGCCCGAAAGGACGCGGTTCACGAAAGCGGGAGGAGTAAAAAACTGATAAGGAGTGGTCGGCAAACGCCCACTCCTCTTATAACTCAATTCCATGCCCTTATGGAGGGGTCGCCCACAAACGCACTGTTCCATCCCACCCGGCCGAGGCAATGATCTTCCCGTCCGGTGAGAATGCCACGCTCATGGCCTGGCTGGTATGCGCCTGCCACGAGAGCAATTCCTTCCCACTGGCGACATCCCAAAGGTTCAGAAAGCCGTTTTTGGTCGCCGTGACCAGCAGAGTCCCATCGGGGGAGAAAGCCAAGCTTTCTATCGAGCCCTTGTAGTCTTTCAGAATACGAAGTTGTGTTCCTGAGGCAGTATCCCACAGGGTGACCGTATCATCGTTAGAGCCGGCAGCAAGGGTCTTGTCATCCGGAGAATAGGCGAGGGCGTTGACCGGATTGTTAAAACCCATCAACGTTTTGCCACCTCCCATCGTTGCCACCAACTTTCCGCTGGAAACCTCCCATGTCAGAACAGTACCATCATATACGGCCGCTGCCAGGATTTTACTATCAGGTGAGAAGGCAAGGCCCATGATGCTACCCAAGGTTGCCTCGCGTTGCAGCACCTGATCGCTGGCCGCGTCCCACAAGATCACCGCTCCATTCCAGTCCCCTGCAGCCAAGGTCTTGCCGTCGGGTGAGAAAGCCAGCGCCCCCACCGCGTTGGAAAATCCCTTGATGGTCCGAAATTGTGTTCCGCTGACCGCGTCCCACAGGATGACGGTATTATCCCACGTGGTGCCCGAAGCCAATAACTTGCCGTCCGGAGAAAGGGAAACTACCAAAGCCTTGTTGTGACCTTCCTGGAGCGTGTGCACAGGCATCCAATCAGTGAATTCGATGAGTTGGAGCGTACCGTCGTCGGCTCCGGCAGCCAGTGTGCGGCCGTCTCCCGAAAAGGAGACGGTATTGACCGCGGCAGTAAAAGCGAAGATGTGCATTGGCGAACCGCCAACCGCGTTCCACAGCCTGACAGAATCATCGTTGCTCGTGGAAAGCAGATGTTTGCCATCCGGGGAATAAGCAACAGTCAGATACCCATAAATTGATTTGCTGAAATGCCCGAGCGCCTGCCCACTAGCCGGGTTCCACAGTTGAAGATTGCCATCATTGCTCCCAGTCAGCAACTGCCTGCCATCAGGCGAGAAAGCCAAACTGTTGATCACGTCCCGAAACCCACTTTTTATGATGTGAAGTGTTTGACCGCTGAGCGCATCTAACAGCATGATGGTCAGGTCGCCGGTCCCGGCTGCGAGTGTTTTCCCATCCGGGCTGAAGGCCAGACTGACCACAGGGACGTTTAAGGTATTTAGCAATTTGCCAGAGGCTGTGTCCCACAGAATCACAGTCGAGTCCTGGGCGCCCGAGGCCAGTGTCTTGCCATCGGGAGAGAATGCCAAGGCTACCACCGGAGCAGTGTGACGGCTGAGGGTGTGAAGTGCCTGCCCGCTGGCTGCGTCCCACAGGATGACAGTCGTATCGTCCGAAGCAGAGGCCAGGGTCTTGCCATCGGGGGAGAAGGCTACTTTCCAGACCCCAGCCTTATGTCCGCTGAGGGTGCGAAGCGCCATTCCGTTGGCCGGATCCCACAGATGGACCGTGCTGTCACGCGAGGCGGAAGCCAACATTTTCCCATCGGGGGAAAATGCCACGTCGTTGATCCAGGAATGCGTGTCGATAAATAGAAGCTGTTGGAAACTGCCGGCGTCGAAGAGATAGATGCCAATTGAGGTTGCCACCGCGATCTGCGTGCCATCCGGGGAGAAGGTGGCTGCGTTGACGCGCCCGAGGCCCCAACGGGCCGCCTCCACGATGCTGGCCGCGTTTGCCGGCGAGATAACCGCTCCGAGGGGAGGCAGGGGAGTGCCAGGGAGGTCGAGCTGGATCGGAGGAACACTGGGAGTTACTGAGGATATGGTCGCAATTAAGGGCAGGGTGGGGAGGGCAGTGTTCATCCCGGGAAGCGGGGTGGATGTCGCCCCGACTACCGAGGTCGAGGGAGGGGCGGAGGTGGCGACGGAAAACTGTCCGCAACCAAAAATCATGAAACTGACCAGAGAAATGAGTAAAACTCTAATATTCGACGATGGTTTCATAAGCCTCCAATACCAATCAAAGTAGGTCGCTGTCCGCCCGCTGCAGGTCTCAGGGTGCTTCCACGATGAAGAGGGCGGCATGAATACCGTTAATCTACAATCCCCAATATGGACAGGTTGCACGGGGAAGGATATTATACTGAAGTACTAGAGTAACAACATTAGAAAGGGGATAGAATCAATAACCAGAGACAATACGAAAACCGCACCCAAAGCGGACGCGGTTTTCAGAGGCGGGGAGGGCGGGATTCGAACCCGCGGCTGAGGTTTAATCCCAGCACTCACTTAGCAGGCGAGCCCAATCGGCCTCTCTGGCACCTCCCCAGGTGCAGGTGCTTTCCCGGAAGTTGGCAAGGCGGAGGGAGAGGGATTCGAACCCCCGGTGACCTTACGGCCACGACTGATTTCAAGTCAGTTGCCTTAAACCACTCGGCCATCCCTCCGGGCTGGAAGATTTTACCATAAAGTGAAGAGGGTGCGGGCAAGCAGATAAATGGCCGATTGGCGACCACAAAATATTTAGAACAGCCCCCCCGTCCCTCCCCAATAGAAGCTTTGGGCTACACCATGGCGGGTACATGTCGAGAGCCCAAAGCAGCCGCCCCACAAGGGTGCTCTGCGAATGGCGAAGAGGCCACCCAAGGGGGTGCGGCGCGAATGCCGCCCGGAGCGGGGTTTCGTCAGGGATTTATCGTGAATTCGCTCGGAATGCCTACAAGATCTACTAATCCTTGTATCAGACAAACTTGGTATAATTCACGCCCGATGAAAAAATACCATGTTTGGACAGAAGGCTGCCAGATGAACGTGGCTAACTCGCAAAGGCTGGGGTCAGCACTCGAACACCTGGGCTACGAATTTACCGGTAAGCTTGAAGATGCGGATGTAATCGTATTGAACACATGCGTCGTGCGCCAGTCCGCAGAGGACAAGGCGTATGGGCGTTTGAGCTCGCTGAGACCCTTGAAAAACAAGAATCCCGGGCTGGTGGTGAACCTGATGGGCTGCCTGGTGGGGATCCGGGAACCGGAGAGGCTGCGCAGCCGGTACCCGTTTGTGGACGTGTTTTCCCCGCCCTCGGACCCGGGGCCGCTTATTTCGTATTTAACCCAGGGTGAGTCAAAAAAAGAGGAAATACGAGAGACCGAAGAGCGGTTCGCGGAGATGGACGGAGTTCCTTCGCCTTATCCAAAAAGTCCGATGTCGTTCGGATCCAATCTGCTCCTTCCGGAGAACGAACACGGTAAGACCGTCTCGATACATGTGCCCGTGGTGCTGGGTTGTTCGCACGCCTGTACATTCTGCATCATCCCTTCCCGGCGCGGGGCGGAACGGTCGCGACCTGCGGATGAGATCGAAGCCGAAGCGGTTTCGCTAGCCGCGCAGGGGGTTAAGAGGTAACCCTACTGGGGCAGATCGTGGACCGGTATGGGAAAGACCAGCCGCAAGGGGTGGACCTGGCAGGGCTGCTGCAGAGATTAAACCAGATCGAAGGGTTGGAACGCATCCGCTTCCTGACCTCCCACCCGAATTATTTTAGCGAAGACCTGATGGAGAGCGTGGCGGAACTGCCGAAGGTGATGCCGCACATCGAGATCCCAATCCAGGCAGGTGATGACGATATCCTGAAGAACATGCGCCGCGGGTACACCCAGGCTGATTACAGGCGGAAGGTGGAACACATCCGAGAGCGCATCCCGGGTTGTTCGATCGCGACGGACATCATCGTCGGGTTTCCTGCGGAAAGCGAAGCGCAATTCATGAAGACTTACCACCTGCTGGAAGAATTGCGGATGGACGTTGCGCACCTGGCGCGCTACTCGACGCGACCCGGAACGGTGGCTGAGCGGCTCTACCAGGACGATGTACCTGAAGAAGAGAAGATGCGCCGCTTCCGCATCCTGGAAGATATGCAGGAGAAGATCAGCGGCGAGATCAATGCCGGTTACCTGGGAAACAAGGTGGAGGTATTGTTCGAAGAGAAAGTGAAAGGACGCTGGCGGGGGCGCACGCCGACAAATAAGCTGGTGTTCGCAGAGAGCGAGGATGAGTTGCGCGGGCAGGTGAGAGCGGTGATGGTAACATGGACCGGTCCGTGGTCGATGCAGGCGAGAATTTCGCAGGGGTGATGAGGCAATCGTCAAAAAAAGGGGAGGTCGCCAGTCCGCCCACGAATTTTGATAAGAAATACAGATTTAAGCATAATGTGATGCTTGAAAGTCCCCACCCCCTACCCCCGCCCCAAGGCGGGAGTAAAAATTTCTTGGGGGATTGGTGGGCGGTTTCTGCCCACCAATCCCCCCACACCCCCGGTGAAAAAACCAGGGAAGAGAACTAGGGGGTTTTAATAAAATGTGAAGTACAAAAATGCCCAAACTCCCCGTAGTATTAATGTTAAAGAGAGGAAAAACATGGAAAAAGAAACCATCCGCCCGATGGCGATCTGTGTGTGCCGAGGTGGAGAGCGCATCCTGTTAGCCGAATACCTGGTATAGGGACGTTTGTAATATCGTCCCCTGGGCGGGGGGACCCAATTTGGTGATCACGGTCATGAGGCAGCCCAGAGGAAGTTACGCGAGGAAATTGGCGCCGAGGTGTGCCACATGCACTACCTTGGGCTGCTTGAGAATATTTAATCCATCGAGGAGGTGCGCGCCCACCAGATCGTGCTCGTCTTTGACGGCAAGCTGAGGGACTCCAGTTTCTATGAAAAAGAATCCTGGCTGGGTGACGAGCTGGGGGAGCCTTTTAAAGTGGTTTGGAAGCGATTGGAAGAGTTTGGTGCGGGGAAAGCAACGATCTATGCGGATGGGCTGCTTGAAATGCTGAGGGGTTAAACCAACCTCCCGCTTGCTGGGCGGGAGATTTGGTTTCAGTAGGAGGCAAGACTATTATTCAAATTGCTGAAGACATTACCGATGGTGGGGCCAAAGATGAGTAAAACAGCAATAACAATTAGTGCGATCAATAAAGCGAGAAAAGCGTACTCAACCAGGCCCTGACCATGTTCGCGGATGCTACAGGGCATCGCCATCACCTCCTTTCCCAGAACTATGTACTCATATTATATACCGATTGATTTTCAAACGAGTTTGCATATTTGCAAAGTGTCCGCAGCGGACAGCGGGGGCATGCCGGATGACGGGCTGCACAGATCTCGCGCCCCAGACGGATGATATTCAAATGGGCGGAATAATAAGCATCAGGAGGGAAAAGTTTCTCCAGGTGGGGGTGCGCCTGCTCCACCGTCATTTTTTCGGGGAGCAAGCCGATCCGACCAGTAACGCGAAAAATGTGGGTATCCACCGGGAAGGCAGGACGTCCGAGCGAGAAGAGCAGGACGATGGCGGCAGTCTTTGGACCGACACCCTTGAACTTCTTCAACCAAAGACGAGCTTCTTCGAGCGGCAGGTCTTTCAAAAAATACAAGTCAAGCGAGCCACGTTCAGCGGAAATATCCTTCAAGACCTGCTGAATGCGCGGCCCTTTCTGGTTGGCAAGCCCAGCCATGCGGATGGCGGCAATCACCGAGGCGGGACCAGCATCGCGCACCCCCTCCCAGGTGGAGAAACTGCGACGGAGCGATTCAAAAGCACGGTCCCGATTCGTGTCGTTGGTATTCTGGGAAAGAATGGTGGAGACCAATTCATCCACCGGCGGCAGGGGATTGCTCCAAACGGGCTGCCCATAAAAATCCAGCAGGCGCTGGTGCACCTGCCGGGCGAGTTTTTCGAGATGGGTCATGCGGGTTATAAGGTCCTTTGCAAGGTAAAGGCAGGACGGGAGTGGCCTACGACCAGTTTACGCCAGTTGGTCACCGGCTTGATCGGGCCAAAATCAGCGGATAAAGATTCCAATTCCTTTTCGCCGATGTAGCCCATCTGCCGCAGGATTTCGAGGGCGACAGCCGGGCGGACCCGGTTGTAGGAATCGCCATTTGCTTTGCGGATTGCGAGGTCACCGTCGGAGACCTTAAAAGCAATGCCAACCCCGGGCGAATCGGCGCCTAAGGCACCCCCCAGGATGCCCAGGATCATATAACCTTCTGCCCCGCCCTTGGAAATCATGCGCCCTGAACAAACTTCCATCAAGCGGGTATCGAAACGGCTCGAGCCGGCGACCATGACGGGGTTTGCCATCATTGACTGGGTGATGCGGCGGCAAGCAGCGGCACGCCCGGTTTGAGCCCCGCGCGGGTCGCACAAACGGGCGAAACCAAGGGCAGCGTTATAGAGAGGGATGGCAAAATTGGGGACCGAACAACCGTCAATGCCCATTTCGACCTGTTCCACGGGCACGCTGCAAATCTCCGCCAGGGAATCCAGGATGGCCTTCTGGACCGGATGTTCGGGATTGACATAATCCGAGATCGGCAGCCCGCGCATGCGGGCGGCAGCCAGCATACCAGTGTGCTTGCCAGAGCAATTATGACGGTTGGGGCTGAGGGCTTCCCCGCGAAGGCGCATGGCTTCAACGGTGGGCATGTGCGAAAGCGGATGGGTGCCGCACAGCAGGTCGCTTTCCTGCACACCCACCTTGGCCTGGATCCCTTTAATAACCTCAACGTGTTCGTCGGTGCCATCATGAGACCCGCAGATGATAGCCACTTCCCGGGAAGTGAGATGAAAAGTCTGGTCGCCGCGGCGCTCGATGAATGGGAGCGCCTGAAACGGCTTGGCGCTGGAGCGCAGGAAGGTAACCGTTTTTGGATCGCCGAGCCAGGCGAGCAAGCGACCGCCGGAGTCGACCACTGCAACCGCCCCGAAGTGAACGGATTCGACGATGCGACCGCGAGTCACCTCGAAGAGCGGCCGGTAGGACTCAACCATATAGATCATCCCGCAGGGTCAAGAGATTACTCCTCGCCGCTCCCGGTGCCGGATGACCGGTAATGCCGGCTGTAATAATGGTGCAGACCGTAGCGCAGGCGGCGGGTATATTTTTGAAGTTGAGTGCCAGGAATCTTGAACGGGCGCAAGAGAGGCGTGATGAGATTATCGACTGCCTCCGGAGCAGATTTTTTGCCTGCCAGTTTTTCCAGTTTATTGAAAACCCCGTCAAGATAATCTTTTTGCACCCGGATCACGTCCACCGGAACCACTCCGCTGCGACCGCTGACCACCACCCAGTTACGGAAGGCAGGAGAAAGCAGGAGTTTGAGGGTATCGAGCCAGACGGGGAGATCAGCTCCAGCCAGGAAGGGAGGCTGGTTCTTGATCACCGCGTCACCAACAAAAACAACCTTGGCGTCCGGGAGGATGACCCAGGCGGATCCTGCAGTTGGACCGGGATGGTGTTCCAGAATGACAGGCGATTCACCCCAGTTAATGGTCATCTGGTTGCTGAAGGTGATCTCCGGGGGAACCCAGCGAATATTCCCCAGACCGGGGATACTTTCCCAATCTGAGCCAGTCTCCTCGCCCTGGGCTTTGAAAGTAGTGGGCCGAGTGCGGAATACGTGGGCGGTCTTTTCCTGGGCAACGATGGTACAGTCCATGGCACGCGCACCCAACGTCCGGTCGGGGTGGGCGTCGAGGTTGACCAGCAGACGTTCGGAGCCGCTGCCCAGGTTCATCAGGGCTGCCCGCCAGGCGCGCCCGTCCTCGGGGGAGGGTGGGGCATCAATCTGCACCAGGCCGTGGGGTAGATTAATCACGCCAAGGGTGGCACCCGGATATTGGTTCTCAATATAAATATCGGTGGCAATTGACTGCATGCTATCTCCTGAAAATGTTATTTTTCCCTGGAAACCGGCAGAGTAAGGATAAATTTGGAGCCTTTGCCAACTTCGCTTTCGACCCAAATCTTCCCGCCATGACCATTGACCGCGAGGCGGCAAAAGGCAAGCCCAACCCCCAATCCGCTGACATTATCCTGACCCTTCAGGCGGGTATATTTTTCGAAGATGTGTTCCTGCTCTATAGGCGGGATACCAGAACCAGTATCCTGTACCCACAATTGAACCCACTCCCCGTCCTGGTGACCGCCCAGCTCTATATTCCCTTCGGGTGATGTAAACTTTGATGCGTTTTCCATCAAGTTGATCAGAACGCGGCGGATCATATCCACGTCAACCCAAACTGGCGGGAGCTTGCCCGATAAATTGCTTTTAAGGACCTGGTGGCGGCTATCCGTCATGGGGCGGACGGCATCTAATGCGTCCTCCACCAGGACAGTGGGGGTCACACTTTGCTGGGAAACGATGGCCTGACCAGATTCCAGGCGGTTGATGTCGAGCAGGGAACTGACCAGGCGCTGGATGCGATCAGTTGAACGGCGGGCGATGGTGGTCACAGATTGGATGGCTTCGTTTTCCTCGGCGGGAAACAGGGTTGAAAGAACGTCAAGGCTGGAGATGATATTTGCCAGAGGCGAACGCAGGTCGTGGTAGATCATGGAAGTGAGCTCTTCGCGGAGGGTATCCAGATCCTTGCGTTCGCTGATATCTCGCATAAGCCACTGCAGCGAATCAGCTTCCTCGAACACCACTTTGCGCACATAAACCTGGATGGGGATCTTCTTACCGTTCTTGGTTTTTAGAACGGATTCGTAGCTGACGATCTTCCCGCTCTTGAGCTTTTCCAGACCGGGCATTTTATCGTCGCCAGCCCCATCGTGAAGCTGGTCAATCAACATCCCCTGCAACTGCCTGGAAGAATATTCCGTGATAACTGCCGCCTGGCGATTTGCCTCGTGGACTTTCCTATCCACACCGGTAATGAGAATTGGGTCCACGCTATCATCGAAAAGCTCGCGATAGCGTTTGTGAGCCGCCTGGAGCTGCTCAAACAACTGGGCGTGCTGGATGGTCGAACCTGCCAGGTTGCCGATGCCCGTCAATACCATGAGAGCATCGGTGTCGAACGCGCCGGAGATGGGATTAATAGCCTGCAGGATGCCAATCACGCGTCCGAGGGCATAGATAGGGGCAACCGCCAAAGCGTGAACTTCGAAACCGGTGAACAGCTCACCGGGTGCAAAACGCTTGTCCTCGCGGACGACAGGGATGATCACGCCCTCGCCTTCGTGCGCCACCCAGCCGACGACACCCAGCCCGGCATGAACACGCTTCCCAACGATCCCATCTTTGTGCTCCCCCGTGGCAGCGTAGAAGACCAGGTCCCAATTGGATTCAACCAGCGCCAACGCGACCGTTTCCACCTGCAACGCCTGGATGGTCTCATTCAAAATGCGCTGGAGCACATCGTCCAAGCGCAAACTGGCATTGATGGCGCCTGCGCTTGCAGCGAGGGCGGTCATCACACGAGCCTGGCGCTGGCTCTCGGCGTACAGGCGGGCGTTGAGAACGGCAATCCCAGCCTGATCGGAGATGGCCTGCATCAAGCTTAAATTCTCATTTGTATATGACCCAGGCACAGGGTGAACCAGAGTCAAGACTCCCACCAGGCGCTCACGCGCCATCAGGGGTACGCACAAGGCAGCCTTTGCACCGGATTGGTCGGCAGCATCATCGGGCCGGCGCAGCCAACGCTCATCGAGACTGGTATCGGGCACCCAGGCCGATTGACGGTTGCGAACGACCCATCCGGCCAAACCTCGTTCCACGGTTTCACGCAACTGCTGGGTGGTGTGGTCGTGGATCTTGCGGCCATAAACGATGGCGGAGTCAATGGCGCGACCGTTATCATCGAGGACGACAATGCTGGCACGTTCCCCGCCCACGTATTTAAGCGACTGGAACAGGATGCGCTGTAAAACCGTGCGCAATTCAAGCGCAGAGGCCAGTTCACGGCTGACATTGAATAGGAATTCCAGGGTCGACTTGGTTTCAGCTTCTGCCATAGGCGTGGGTTAAATATACTTCAATCCTGATCCTGTGTTAAATAATACAACCATTTCGTCCGGCTGTATCCAACCAATCTTTACCAGATTTTTAAGACCTGCCAAGGTTGCCGCCCCCTCGGGGCAGGCGAGCAGGCCTTCTTCCTGCGCCAATGCTCGCTGCGCATCCACGATTTCCTCGTCACTGACAGAAACTGCCGTGCCGCGACTCTCGCGGAGCAGGTGCAGAATCAACCGGTCTGCGAAGACATTCGGAACCCGCAACCCTGCTGCAATCGTGTGAGCGTTTTCCCAGGACTCCGTCCGCTGGGCGTTGTTTTGGAAGGCACGCACCACAGGGGCACACCCATCGGCCTGGACAGCCACCATACGCGGGCGTTTGGTATCGATCCAACCAAGGGATTCCAGCTCTGCGAAAGCTTTCCACATGCCCACCAGCCCAGTGCCACCGCCGGTCGGATAGATGACAACGTCCGGAAGATGCCAGTTACAGGATTCTGCCAGTTCCAAACCCATGGTCTTTTTCCCTTCAACGCGGTAAGGCTCCTTGAAGGTGGAGACATCGAACCAGTTCGTCCCCCTCGAGACATCGGCTGCCTGACGAGCGGCGTCACTAATGAGACCGTCCACCAGATGCAAGTCTGCACCAGCCAGGCGGACTTCCGTCTGGTTAGCAGGGGGAGCGTCTTTTGGCATGAAAACGTGAGCGTGGGACCCACTGCGAGCCGCATAGAAGGCCAGTGCGCCACCGGCATTCCCCGCGGTGGGGATAACGAAATCCGCTTGTCCGAGTTCAAGCGCCCGTGCGACAGCCACACACAGCCCACGGGCTTTGAAAGAACCGGTGGGGTTGCAGGATTCGTCTTTGATGAAAAGTCGATTGATTTTATTTTTTGCACCAAGTCGCGGAGCGGGCACCAGGGGGGTGTCACCCTCGCCAAGAGTGATGCGGAAGTTCTCTTTACGAACGGGCAAAAGTTCCGCCCAGCGCCAAAGACCGCGCGCACGAGATGCGATCTGGGCAGGGGTCACGCTGGAGGCGACTTTATTCAAATCATAACGGGCGAGCAGGGGAGAGCAGCATTCTTGGCAAAAACCTTGCACTCGATCGGCATCGTATTTTTTCCCGCATTCTGGGCATTCGAGATGGGTGAGTGCGCTTTCAGGCATCGCAATGAGTATACTGCTACTCTTTGTTAATAACAATCCGTTGTATAATGATAAGGAGATTAGAACAAATGAACACAAACAGCAAGTATCAATTTACCAGCAACGACCTGAGCAAGTACAGCGAAGCCGCTGCAGACTTCCAAAAATGGTTGATGGAGCACGCGGGGAAAGAAGCCGCAACAGCGTTCCAGGCGATCTCGCTTTATGCGGACGGACACCGGATTTATCAAGATGTGCCAGAAAGTAAATTGACTGTTCAGGATAAGGAGTGCATCACACGGCTCAAAAAGGACCTGACGCAAGCCGGCACATGGCTAAAAGGCGAAGGTCCCGAAAACCATGCTGAAATCAAATCCGTTGTATCGCGCGAGTTCGTTAAGAGCCTGCAGGAATCGGCAAATGATGTTATTCAGAAGTGCCTTAAGAAATTGGGCGCACCGGCAGCGATGATAACCCTGGCGAGGCATTTGGCTGAATTGGGATACTACCTCGAAATGGCAGACAAACCCGGGATTGACTTTACCCCCGCAGGATTTGATATCCGAACAATCATGCTTGAAACTGTCAACGCCATCGCCGATCTTGGAGGGACATTCGCCGGCCCTTTTACAGGGACCACACCGCGCAAGGGATCACTCTTGGACGGATTTATTGAAACCGAACCGGCAGAGGAATTGACCCATGAAAAACAGTAGATTTATCCTCTTCCAGGCAATCCGTGACTGGCGCGCTGACTCTCACCGAAAAAGAGCACGCTCGTTTAGTTAACAAAGCCAGGAAAATCATGGCCGCCAATCTCCCCAAAGAGGTGAAAAAGACGAGGTAAAACTATGGCCCAAAAAGGCGAAATTATCTCAGCAAGGCTGGGAAAACAAAATCCCGCTATGGTTTACCTGGCGAGTTTGCAATCAAAAACCAGCCGGACTTCACAAAGGAGTGCGCTCGACAACATAGCACGCAAGCTGGGGGCTGCTGATGCATTTTCATTTGAGTGGGGCTCTCTCCGTTATGAACACATGGTCACAATCCAGACCTGGTTGATCGAAACGAAAACGCCGGGGACCGCCCGGCGTTATATCGCGGCGGTCCGGGGCGCGCTGAAAGCAGCCTGGCGCACGAATGAAATCGATGGCGAAACCTACCATCGCGCGGTGGATATCCCAGCCATAAAGGGGAACACAATCGCTGGTCGGATGCTGACAATGGAGGAAATCAACGCATTGTTGAAAACCTGCCTGAATGGTCCTCCCGTCCGGGGGATCCGGGACACGGCGATTATTTCCCTGATGGCCGGCTGTGGATTGCGGAGGAATGAAGTTACCTCGCTGGACCTAGCAAACATCGACCTGGATACCGGCAAAATTCATCTGACAGGCAAGGGGCGGAAGATGCGCCCCGCCTATTTAACAGGCGGTGTGAGGGAAGCGGTCGGTGAATGGCTGTCCGCGCGTGGTCTTGCCCCAGGACCCGCTCTTTTATTCGATCTCCAAGTCAGATGAATTTCATAGCAAACGCATGTCAGATATCAGCATTTACGAGATGTTTCGAGAGCGCGGGCAGGCTGCAGGACTTAAACCCTTTTCGCCACATGATTTAAGGCGGTCATTTATCTCGCACATGTTAAATTTAACCGATCTGGCAACTGTATCAAAGCTTGCCGGCCACTCCAATCCAATGACCACAGCCAAATATGACAAGCGCCCTGAGCAGGTCGTTGAGGATGCAGCCGCCCTCCTGAAAATCCACTTCACTAAAAGAGTCGAGCTGTGACCAAGATCATCTATTGAGAGCCGGCTTCTTGACAAAGTAAAGTATATCAAACCGCCCCGCGGTGCTGGCAACACCCGGGGCGCGGTCAAGCCGATCTAAGCAGCCTGGCAGAGCAAATTTTACCACGCTCCCAGGTGGGAAATTAAAACGGAGCAGGCAATATGAAAACACAAATCTATTTACCGAATACCAAACTTGAAAATGTATTCAAATATCTGTTTGACAAATTTCCATTTGCCAATGAAACATCACAAATAAAAACTGTTCACCGCGATGATTACCCGGACAAAATATCCCGCAATATCATATATCACCACATTCTAAAGCGCCCCCGTCAAGACGATAATAAATTGATCATCAAAGAACAGGATTATATATCTGCGTTTCCAGGGAAGACCGATCCTACTGCCGAAGAAGTGATTTTTAATTACTATTCGGACGGGTTGGTATTTTCTGGTTGGCAGTTGCAAACAAACACCGTCCAATTGCAAATTGATTATTTGGATAACTGGCAGGATCTGGTAATTAATATCTTGTCAGAATTGCGCAAAAATTTCATAGAAGCACCGCAATCCGCAGTTATTGACGCGGAAACAGAGCAAGCCGGCAATGTCAATCTTGAAAAACAAGAACACGAATATATGGCGCTCTTAACCAAAAAGGGTTTTACTGATAAAACAGGTTGGGATTTGGTTTTGATAAAAATGTGGCATGAAGGATACCAACGTGATGAAATAGCGAAAAGGGTATATAAAAGTCCCGCCAGGGTGACTAATCGCATATCGGAACTAAGGCGAACATTGGGAAATGACGGTAAATCAGTTTTACCTTATGAGAAGGAACGCAAAAACCAGCTTATTAAAAGTCGTGATAAGGTGTGATATGGCGTGATATTGAACACGTGATATCCGGTAGAGTATAAAGACGGCGAAGAAACAATGCGCCGTCTTTTTATTTTGCGAGGTGTCAGTATGATAGTAACTCGTTTGAAATTGCCCCTGGAACAAGATGAGTATTCTGCACTCTTGAAAATAGCGGGCGCAGAATTGCGCAATCCTACGGATCAGGCCCATGTTATTTTGCGCCAAGAACTTGAACGCCGCGGGTTTTTGGATGAACTCAAGCCATGTAGCGATTATGGGGGGAAAGATTCTGGTTTGGTGAGTTTTTTTGGGAGCAACCTTCCATTGGTAGAGGCGCGAAATGAACAACCTCACTAACTCCCAAAAAAACACGGCTCCGATAGGGCAGGCCGCAATGGACACTCCCAGTGGTACAGCCCGGTTATTCGATCTTTACCCCCAGGACTTCGCGTCGCTTGCCCGGATACGGGAACGCCTCGAGCTGCCTTCCGACGCGGCTCGCGGTCAGGCTGGCAATCCGCGCGTTGGCAAAACGGCTTGCCGATCCCCAACATCTGGCAGGAAACGAACCTTTATCGATGGTCCAGGCGGCTCTATTATTGGGGGGGATGGAAGTTACAGGTAAACAGGAGAATCATGGCAGCAACAGTCACGCTTGAGACCCCACCTTTACCAGAAACGCCGCCACTGGAAGCTGATTACGTGCCGACTAATTCCGATAGATTGTTTGATTTGGCCGCTGAAGAGGCCTGGAGTGGGTCGATCTTGATAGATGGGAAGCAATACGAAAAATGTGAGAATTTGTTGAGTGCTCCCGACTTCCACGACCTACGACATCGGATATTGTGCCAAGTTTATAAGGACCTTTCAAAGAATGGGACAGCAATTGAATTTCTGACCGTTTTGGATAGCCTTACTCGTGCCGGCAAACTTGAAGCCGCTGGAGGCGAAAGTTATTTAACCTTCCGATTAAACGCCCCGGCCTCCAGTCAAAGCGCGGAGAGCTATGCCCGAATCATTGCTGATTACGCCGCCCGTCGTCGGATGTTTGCTGATGCCTCCGCAATGGCTCGTCGAGCCGTGGATCTGAAAATTCCCTTGCCTGCCGTGATCACCCAGCCGGTCCGTAAAACCGAATGGAGCATAGCAGATTTACTCGATACTCAATTCCCTGATCCCAGCGGTCCGCTGCCCGGAGTATTTCCAATTGGCGAGATACTTCTAGGGGGGCGACCCAAGAAGGGTAAATCAACCTTTTGCAGACAATGCGCCGTTGCTTGGGGTCAAGGCGGACGTATCCTTAATAGAGAAGTGGGAATCGGAAGACCCTCTATTATGCCCTGGAGGATTATCCCAAAAGATTGCAAAAGCACATATCAATGTTGGGGGTGGACCGGGGCAGTTTGCTAACATTTCGACAAACAATTTCCCCGCTTCACTTGGGTGGCATTGCTGAAATAGAAAAAGCTTTCACAGAGGAAGAATATGGGGTTATTTTTCTCGATACCTTATGGCGAGCGATGCCTGGAAAAGATACCGTGAAAGATGGCGCGCTTTTCTCTGATGTGCTGGGCAAACTGCAGGAGATAGCCACCCGCGTAACCGGCTCTTTTATCACCGTGGTACAGAACCGCAAACCAAACGGGATGGCTTCATTCCAACCCGTTGACGATGTTTGCGGCTCGACCGGTCTGGTGGTTGCGGCTGATGCTGTCATCGGACTCTATATCGAACAAGGGAAGCCCGGCGCGCGCTTGATAGGTGAAAGCCGGGATTCCGAGCCGTTTGATTGGAAAATCCACCTTGATCACGAAACGCTATGTTGGCAACTTGACGGCGAAACCGACGAAATCAAAATAAGTGATGAACGTGAAGCAATCTTGGGCGTGTTGGCGGAGTTGGGTAAGGCGCAGACAGCCACGATCGCCAAGACCATCGGCGCAGATTATGGGAACACTTACCGGAAAATGTGCGCTTTGTGGACGGCCGGCAAAGTCCATAAGGAAAGCATCGAGGGAAAAGACTATTACTGCCTTCCCTCTAAGGATGAGAGTAATGAATAACCACATACATACCCTACATACACTACATACCCTACATAGTACATTAATGTATGTATGTACCCTGTGTACCGCCTCTCTCAAGAGGCAGCACACCAAAACGATAAATATAAAGTATGGGTATACCAGTTAAAAACTGTAGGTGAACATGGAAAAAATGGAACCCAGCCCAGCAGTTAGAGACATTAATTTGATAGTCGGAAAAGAATTTTTGTCGCTGCAGCTGCAGATCGAAGCAGCTCAGACAGTCGATGAAATCACGGCAATAACCGCGGATCTTGACCAAATGGCGGAAGCCGGCGCCAATATTCAGTTATTGGCGAAATTTTGGCTTTGGATTTCTCAAAAGAAGCTTGATAGCTGGCGCAAGATGTCCGAACAGTCCGCGCACAGCCCTATTCAATAAGGAGAATTTACAATGGCTGATGAAAGTGTAAACATCGTTTTCAATGCAGTAGATAACGCTTCGAGCGCAATTACCGGGATACGCGGGGCGGTATTGACGCTCAACCAGGTCATGCAAGCCGCTCAACAGATAGAACAGGCAGGGAAGCAAGTATATGACGCAACCATTGGAACGCTTGAAACCTATGCTGATTCTGTCCGGACAATTTCGCAATTAACAAATCAGTCCGCGGAAACATCTTCCAAATTATTACAGGTTACCAAAGACTATAAACTAAACGTTGATGATTTAACGACCGCCTCGCGGAAACTGGCAACAGAGGGATTGTCTCTCAATGTTGAAACTATTGCCAAACTGTCAGATGAATACCTGCAATTAAACACCGGCGCTGAGCGGCAAATGTTCCTTACGCAGAACTTGGGGCGGGCAAGCCAAGAGTGGAACCGATATTCTCTCCCAGGGCTCAGCGGCGATCCTGGCAAAAAACACGGCCGTAGATAGGGGGCTGATATTGGATCAACAGACACTAGACAAGACCCGCGCGATGGAACTGGCCCAAATCAAATTGAATGATGCATTTGAAGCCGCAAAAATAGCGGTTGCAGAACAATATGTTACGCCTCTTACCAAGTTAATAAACACCTATGCAGAGACATTGAATATGGCCGGCTTATACACAGAAGCCCAAAAACTAGGAATAAAAGTCGGTACGGATTGGTTGTCAGGTCAAATAGAAATAAATGGGAAGTTAGTTACTTATGCACAGTTACTCCAGGCTGTTACAGATGCAGAAAACTTAAATCTAGCCGAAAACGAGCAAAGGGATAGATTTACAATTACTAAAGTAATCCCGGATCTTCAGGCAGTGCAGGATGTGCTTACCGCACAAGAGCAGCAACTTCAAAACCAAACGGGCTGGGAAGTCATGCAGACATCCGCCATAGATATGGCGGATAAAACCAAGAACGAATTGGGCTTGATCGGTCCGATGATTCAAAATCTGGGGGTGGAAGGCGCACAAGTTTGGGAGGGTTTTCTAGTATCCACGGGTCAAATCTCCCCTGCCGCTGAAGCTCAGTTTGTACGCGTTTTGGAAATATATCAACACGTTAAAGATATGGTCGCGGGTGGAATTGAGATAGATATCATTATCGGATATATGACTAATGCATTGGGGGCATTATCTGGAACCGCCGCCAAAACCGGATTTACAGGCAAAAAACATCTTGCATCTTGGGCAACTGCAGCGGATGTTGCTTATGCAACTGCCCACCCGGATGAATTTGCCAATGCAATCCCGGGCGGCGCGGGGGGCGGTAAATTCACTGGCTGGGGAAAGGTTGGTGATCGTCCAGGTGGTGGTATTACGCCCTACACCGAATACGTCTACGCCCCTCACGGTGCGACCGTGTTCAACCAGTCGCAGATGGCGGGCAGGTCCGCCCCGCCGATGGCAAGTGGCGGCAATATCCCTCCGATGGGCGGAAGTATTATCTTGGATCCTCAGACGATCCGCGACCTTGCGGATGCGCTGGTTGTAAAACTGGCTCCCTTCCTATGACACTGTAATTCTTTTTATAGGCCGGCCAGGATACCCTGTCGACAAAGCGAATGAAAAAAACAGATAAACAAACACTCGTTTATGAACAAAAGGAGAAAAAATTATGGCTTTCACGATGAAAAAGTTTACCCAAGCACAGCCCCCACCGCAAACTATTCCAGGTGGGTTGGCCTCCGATCCGGCGAACATACCCGGGCCGATCGAGCATTTACCCGAAGAAATGCCGGCGGTTGAAGCCCAAGTCGGTGCGGACGTGCCCCAGGTCACGATCACAAATCCCGAGGAAGGCGCGAAAGCTCGTAAAAAGGTAGACGCACCACCTACCCCTGAAGGTGCGCCCGTCGAGCCGAAAACGCCCGACTTGGGTCAATTCCAGGCTGATCACCTGGCGCGCTTACAGCAAGCAGCGGCACAACAGGGCAACATCCGCGTAGTCCAGCCGGATGATTCCAGCTACGTGATACTGCCACCCAAAAAGGGCAAATGACCGCGAAACTGGAAGAACTACTGCCGGCTGTTGGTTACCGCTTGACGGGCCGATGGGTGCGTTTTGAACTGTACTGCGACAAGCCTGTCCACGTTGCTGGAAGGCATGTCGTGAACGGATGCGCCCGCAAGGATACAAGCGGCCACGCGGTGGTGACACTTCAAGCCGGCATGACCGGGCAGGCGTTTTTGAAAACTTTACTTCACGAACTTGCGCACGTTAAAAAACACTTTGACGACCTTCCCACAACGGACGTGACAGCGTATCAGGCGCTCTCATTTCCGATTGTTCGGGAAGAATACACCCCGGCAATTCAGCAATTTATGGACAGCCGGGAAGAAACGGCAGAAGCGCTCGCGGACAAATGGTACCGGTACGCCCTAGGCTGCGTTGCAGATTTCAGGCGAAACGATCCAATGGGTTGCACAAAGTCTTGAAGGTTTCAGGCTGCAAGCCACAGCGATGGGATGGGTGCCGCGGAAGTAGTGCCAATTGGCACTTAAATGCCGGATATATTGGAGCTGAATTATCCCCCTTGGGGGATGAGATGAGAATTCCTACCAATGAACGCCAAATAAGGCGGATTCAATGACAACAGAAGCCGAAACAAGCCATTTGACCTATAAACAGCGTAAAGCGATCACCGCGCTCCTGGCAACGCGTACAGAGCAAGAGGCCGCGAAAATGGCCGGCGTTTCGGAGAGAACGATTATCCGCTGGATGGCACTACCCCATTTTCAGGTTGAACTGCGTCGCGTAGGGATTGAGATATCCGGGAACGAGCTTGACAGGACTATGCGGAAACTGACCGCGGGGCAGGCGGCCGCGCTGGACGTACTCGAAACAATCATGCGGGATGGCAAGGAAGAGCAACAGCGTTTGGCGGCTATAAACTGGCTTGCGATATTCCGCGACTTCAAGGAATTGATCGACTTCGAGGAGCGCGTCGACCACCTTGAAAAGGAGCTGAAGCCATGAGCATCAAGAGTTCGATTAATCCAGCTTGAAAAGGCGGCGAAAGAACTCAGGGATAAGACGCACCCGCCACGCGTGTTTATTTTCTACGAAGACCAAGAACCCGAGGATTTGGCTACCGCCCGTCCCGGGGATACTGTCATCAAAATTTGTTACGTCGATTTGAAAAATACAAGCGGCGCTGACTATACTGCCGGCATTGCGCCGGCATGACGCCCGCCTCCCGCTTGTTGAGCTTTCAGGGTCCGACCCCGGCTTAATTGGCTGATCGCGCGCGCGATACGCCGATAATGCCGGGGCGACCCTGCAAAGCAAGGAGCAGAAACCATGACCATTAAAACACGGTTGAATATTTTGGAAAAAAGAATCAAGGGGCGCGGGGAGAAAATTCACGTCACTGTTTATGGCGACGATCCCGACGACCCGAACTATCTGATTATCGACCCATACGGTCCCACCCCGCAGCGGATCTCGAAGGCCGATCACCGGGCAGAAGTCGCCGCCGCAGTGTGCGAAAGGTGAAGAAGTTATTTTGGTTGGTTTTGATGAAAACAACGGGGAGGACTACCGATGAACTTTGACGCGAGCATTAGTGATCGTGTATCAATTGCCATAACAACCTGGCATGACCGGCGGAACGCCCCGCGGTTGTGCAGCCCGCGGTGTCTCTCCCACCGCGGGCTTTTTTTCTCTACGATAGTAGAGATTTCCTATCCGATATGCCCCAGCGCGGTGGGTATGAAAATTGGTTAAATGTCCCCAAAGCCTGAGATATTCAGAGTTTATAACCAGTTCCGGGCATTCGCGCACCGATCGGGGGAAGAAAAAATGGTAGTGCGCCTGAATAGATCTTTGGGGATCTTGCAGAGTAAAGCCTACTATGTGGGGGCGAGGGCGAGATATCATCCAACCGAAACCGGCTGTAACTGCATCGATTGGAATTGCCGTGCGACACGCCGGCGAGGTTATGCAGGTCCTTGTAAACACATGTTGGCTGAAATCCTGGCCGCTACAATGCAGCGATCACTGCGCGGTGGTTTGTAAAATGCCGGCTTTGGGTCCTGGCGATGTGCCTTGATGGGGGGTAATTGAAACCGTAGTGGGAAAGTTGTATACTGGTTGGGAGGAAGGAAGGGGTTATGTCAAATCCATATGATGGTAAAAAAATTTACAAGTACTTGAGTGCATCACAACCTAAGTTCGTGGTTAGAGACAACTATATTTACAAGTATTTGAGCGCCTCTCAACCTGTATTCGAAATTCGTGGCGATCTCATTTACGAGTATATGTCTGCATCTCAGCCAAAATATAAAATCAGGCAAGGCCGTTACATCCATGCGTATTTGAAAGCGGGCCAACCTGTATATGAATTGCGGTAAAGAAATCTATTCCCCTTTTGCAGTCTAATCGGTTAAATTTATTATTTATGGGAGGAATATCCAATGCCTGGCTTCATTACCCTTGCCTGCCCTTCATGTGGTGCCAGGTTGGAAATCACAAACGACTTGGAAAGGTTCGCATGTTCCTATATAATCAGGATTTGCTTTCGAAAATATAAGGATGGACAAAATGAATGAAACTCAAGACACTTCGCAAAAAAGAATAGAAGCAATACTTTCAAAAATTGATCTTATTCGAAAAGAAGAAAATAGATTCCCTCCAATATTTAAAAGACTTTTTGAAGTTATTTTATTCAGAATTGGAACGAATATTACAGGCAATTGAAAATAAAGATTCAATATTAAAGTTTGATATACATCATAAGCAACTCTATGATGGATTGGAGAAATTTTCGTTTAAATGGGGAAATGGGTGGATAATTCTTAATCCAGAAAAACATGCAGGAATACCCAAAGCTAAAGATCTTGATAATTTTAAATTAAAAATAAGGCATCGTCTTATTGACTTGTATTATTCTGATAATTTAGATGATGGTCCTTCAACGGCAGTGGCTGAGATCTACGTATCACCTAACGGCAGATGGATTGCTCTCGGAACTATCGGCCCCCGTTATATGGAAATTATCCAAAACGATAATATTGCAGATTTAGCGATGTCCTTGGTTAAATCTTTAGCATATAGATTTGTTCCAACATTTATTGAATTAGAAAAAAGAGAATTGATGGATACTCAAAAATCCAAAGCCCAAATGGGTTTTATAAAACCATCATAAATTCAATTCTCTTCTGTTTTTTAATCATTATCGCTACTTTTCGCTGTACCACATCCAAATTACTCCCGGTTTACTGAATGGATGTGTAAAAAAAGTTGAGCCATCTGGGTGAGGGGGGCACCCAAACAACTCAAGGGCAGTATATCACCGCGCGGCGCGATTGTGCAAAAAGGTTCAACCTATAAGGTCAACCTGTGGGCCGGCTTGTTGGTATCTTGGAATGAAGAAATGACTTGTTCTAAAGAGAATCGCCATGCTAGATGACAACCCCCATAGAATTGCCCCATTTGGCTTTGTAAAATAAATTTACACAACGCAATGACCACTCTTGACCTATTACGCGGTGAAATCAAAAATAGTCGTTCTGGCGGGAAAAGTGGTCATGCAGGAAACTAGGGGCTTGTAATTACCTTTTATTGGAGTATAATTTCCAGTATAAGGTGACGCATACATGAACAACGATGAAAAAGTACGGGAAAACTTATTGCGCCGGCACGCCAAGCGCCTGGACTTGTTCTTGATCAAATCCCGGGCGAGGCGCTGGAGTATAGATAATCGGCAAGGCTATCAAATCATGGACCGCAGCAATATATTAGTGGGGGAAAAGTTTGAAATCGATCTGGGACACGTTGAAGCGTTCCTGGACGAATACGAGGTCAAAGCAAGGAAAGGAGGCTAAACAACAGGCATAAACCGGGGTATGGGCATACCTTAGCCCGAGAAGTATATACTTCTCAATTGGGTATACTGCTTCTTGTGAAAAATTGGAAACCTGTTCTGTGGGGATACCAATCAACCGAGGGAAATGATTCACCACCGAGCACATTCAACTCGCTAAGTAAGCCATATAGAAAGAAAAAGGGTAAATAATTGGATAGGTTTATTCATTGAATGTTCATATAGAGGTGCTATGATAAGCATAGAAAAAACAGGCGAACGTTTTTTCTCTTCTCTCCTCCCGAAACGACCCGGCATAAAACCCGGGCCGTTTTGGTTTTGCTATCCCGGCAGGTTAAAACCCAGCATAAACGACCGGTTTTAAAAGGGAAAGATCAAATTCTGCCATGCGGCCGGGTCCGAGAGTTTGCACTTCGAGAATTGCCCGCTGCAGATCTTTTTGCAACTGCCCGATGGCGATGCCACGACAGGTCTCGGGCCAAAGCGTAAGCCATTTCTGGCTGCGCCGGTAGACTTTCATGGCACCGGCATAGTTTTGGCGGGTGATGTGCAAATAGACGACCCCCGCCTGCAGGACACCGCGATAAAGTTCCCTGACAGGGCCCGTTTCAGCTCGCCAGGCTGCTTCAAGGGCTTCATGCGCTTCCCAATAACGCCCGCGATTGAAAAGTGCGAGACCCTCGATCGCTTTTTGAGGAAGAGGACCTTCACATTCTGGATTTTGAGGAGTCCTAGAAGTAATGGATGAGGATAAATCCATATACCCTCCTGATCAATTTTACTGCATGCAAATGCCTTACCGTTTCAGTGTCCGGTATTTTACGCGGTGCGGCTGGAGATCTTTGCCCGTGGTTTCCCGGATATGGGTTTCATAGTCCGACCAATTGCCCAGGAACAAGTGCGCCTGGCTGTCGCCTTCAAAAGCGAGGATGTGGGTGCAGATGCGGTCCAGGAACCAGCGGTCGTGGCTGACCACGATGGCGCACCCGGCGAAATTCTCCAGGGCTTCCTCGAGGGCGCGCAGAGTGTTCACATCCAGGTCATTGGTGGGCTCATCAAGCAGGAGCACGTTGGCACCCTCTTTGAGGGTCTTAGCAAGGTGGACGCGGTTGCGTTCGCCGCCGGAGAGGGTACCCACCTTTTTCTGCTGGTCGCTGCCTGCAAAGTTAAAGGAAGAAACATAGGCACGCGAGTTCATCTTGCGCGCGCCAAGAGTGATCTCGTCCTCACCCCCGCTAATCTCCTCCCAGACATTCCTGTCGTTATCGAGCGGACGCATCTGATCGGCATAGGCCCATCTGACCGTTTCGCCGACGCGTATGGTGCCGCCATCGGGCTTTTCACTGCCAGTGATCATCCTGAGTAAAGTGGTCTTGCCCGCCCCGTTTGGACCGATGATGCCAACGATGGAACCAGGCATTATTTTTGCGCTAAAGTTCTCCAGCAGGAGCCGGTCACCATACCCTTTGGTGACATTGTCAAATTCAAGAACGATGTCGCCCAGGCGCGGTCCCGGCGGGATGTAGATCTCCTGCTCATCGCGGTATTTTTCGACCTCCTGGGAAAGGAGTTTTTCGTAAGCGGTCAGGCGGGCCTGACCCTTCGCCTGGCGCGCTTTGGGGGACATGCGGACCCACTCCAATTCGCGTGCAAGTGTCTTCTGGCGCCTGGACTCGGTTTTTTCCTCCTGACGCAGCACCTCCTGTTTCTGCTCCAACCAGGAGGAATAATTACCCTTCCAGGGAATGCCGTAACCTCGGTCGAGTTCCAGGATCCAGCCAGCCACATTGTCGAGGAAGTAGCGGTCATGGGTTACGGCAATGACCGTGCCCTTGTAGTCACGCAAGTGGTGTTCGAGCCAGGCGACGGACTCGGCGTCCAGATGGTTGGTGGGCTCGTCGAGCAGGAGGATATCCGGCTCTGTCAGAAGGAGGCGGGTGAGGGCGACGCGGCGGCGTTCCCCACCGGAGAGCACTTTGATGGGCGTATCCGCGGGCGGACAGCGCAGGGCATCCATGGCAAGCTCAAGGTGGGAATCGAGATTCCAGGCGTCCACCTTATCCAGGGTCTCCTGGAGTTTGGCTTGTTCGGCAATAAGGACATCGAAATCCGCGTCCGGGTGCGGAGAAAGCGGCATTGACCTCGTCATAACGGGCGAGCAGATCCAGGATGGGTTGGACGGCCTCGCGCACAACCTGCATAACAGTCTTGCCTTCGTCTAGGTGGGGCTCCTGCTCGAGCAGGCCGGTGCTGTACCCTTTGCTGATGGCGATCTCGCCGACATAATCCTTATCAAGTCCGGCCATGATGTGCAGGAGGGTGGATTTCCCGGCGCCGTTCAAGCCAAGCACGCCGATTTTGGCGCCGTAATAGAAACCGAGCGAAATGTCGCGCAGGACCTGCTTGTTGGGGGGATGGATGCGCCCAACGCGGCATCATGGAATAAATAACCTGGGTATCGGAGGGCATGAGTTAATATCTCTTTATATTGCGCATAACCGTCTCAATTCGTCCTCTCCGATGACCTTCACACCCAACGACTGGGCCTTCTGCAACTTCGACCCTGGAGCTTCCCCGCTTACGAGGTAGCTGGTGTTTTTACTGACCGAATCGGTCACCTTGCCACCATGTCCTTCGATGAATTCCTTGACTCCCTCGCGGGAGAAACCAGCCAGGGTGCCGGTGACGACGAAGGTCAGCCCGGATAACGGGCCAGACAAGGGAGTTATTTCCCCCGCCCCCATAGGCCAAACCCCGGCAGCTTTCAATTTTTCCAGGACCTTCCGATTACGTTCACGGCCGAACCAATCCAGGATGGCCTCTGCAATGTTGGGACCGACGCCGTCCACTGCCTGCAACTGGTCTGCGGTAGCAACTGCCAGCAAATCGAGGGAGGGGAAATGGCGCGATAAATCTGCAGCCGAGACTTCACCAACGCCATGGATTCCGAGAGCCGTGATGAGCCTGCTCAAGGGCTGCTGCCTGGAAATTTCAATGGCTGCCAGGAGATTGTCAGCGATCTTACCAGGAGGCGCGGACTCGGTTTTCCGGTCTTTCTTGGTAAGTGCTTCAAGAATGTTCTCTTTCTTCAGGGTGTAGATATCGGCGACATCCCTGACCAAGCCAGCCTCGATTAATTTCACGACAATCTTGATTCCCAAGCCGTTAATGTCCATGGCACCGCGTGAGACAAAGTGCTCCACGTTGCGCACCAGTTGGGCAGGGCAGGCTGCATTGACGCAATACCAAGCTACTTCGCCTTCGAAATGCTCCACCGGCTGCCCGCAGGCAGGACAGGTATGCGGGGGGAGGTAGCGCTTTTCAATACCGGTGCGGAGGTCCACCACTGGTCCGATGACATACGGGATGACCTCCCCGGCACGTTTGACCAATACCCGGTCACCTGGACGGATGTCTTTTTCGGCGACGTAATCGAAATTGTGCAGGGTGGCATTCCTGACGATGACCCCGTTTATCTCCACCGGTTCCAAGACAGCCTTGGGTGTTAGAACCCCGGTGCGTCCGACCTCGACCTCGATGTCCAACAATTTCGTGGTGACCTCACGCGCCGGGAATTTGAAAGCAATTGCCCCGCGCGGGTCCTTGCCCACAAAGCCGAGTTCGTCAGCCAGATCGAGGTCGTCGATTTTAATGACCATGCCGTCGGCTTCATAGGATAATTCGTCGCGGCGCTTGTCCCACGAGGCAGTATAGGCTATGGCAGATTCAATATCGTCGAACCGCTGTACCGTATCTGTAACGGGGAAACCGAGCTTTCGCAGATATCCGAGCAATTCCCACTGCGAGCGAGGTTCGCGCGGAGATTGAGAATTGTTTTCCCATTGAACGATCTGATAAACCAGGAGGGTGAGAGGACGGGAGGCGGTCATGGCCGGGTCCAATTGACGCAAGGACCCAGCGGCAGTATTACGCGGGTTGAGGTAGGTTTTTTCGCCATTCTCTTCCAAGCGTTTATTCAATTTATCGAACTCCTTAATGGGGATGAAAATTTCTCCTCTGACCACAAGTACGTCCGGAACCAGGCGACCCGGGGATTTGCGTTCCATGAGAGGAAATTTACCTGCCGTCGAAATTTTCGTACCCTGGTCCACCGGGATTTTTAACGGAATTGTCCTGACCGTGCGAAGATTAGGAGTAATATCTTCGCCCAATTCCCCGTCGCCGCGAGTAGCTCCCTGGACGAAGATGCCGTCGTGATAATGCAGGACGACGCTCAACCCGTCAATCTTCGGCTCAACGACGAACCTGGCTTTCCCGAGTCGGTCATCCAATTTGCAGACGCGCTCATACCAGGCACGCGCATCCTCTACGCCGAAGGCATTCGCCAACGATAGGATCGGGCGAGGGTGGCGAACTTTCTCGAACTTTTCCGAGGGCTCGGCGCCGGCACGCTGACTGGGAGAATCGGGGGTGATCCAGTCGGTGTGGCTGGATTCAATCTGGCGCAATTCGACCACGAGCTTGTCGTACTCAGCGTCACTGATGACCGGGTCATCCATGACGTGATAGCGGTGGTTATGGAAATTGATCTGCTGCTTAAGATCTTCGTAACGCTGAAGGAGGGTTGTATCATCCATATCTGCGGCCTTTATTATACGAGGAAAAAAAGCTTACAATCAGGGTGAGGCATAAGTGAAACAAATCCTCTACTTTATTTTACCTTTTATCATGGCCGCCTGTGCAGCCTCACCGGTCCCGGAGACGCATACACCTGCTGAATCAGCGGTTAACCGCACCAAACTTTTCTCAATAACAGCTGAAGCCGAAACGCAAACCAGTGGATATCCGGCAAACGATGCAACCATAACGGCAATAATGGGGAAAAAGTACGCCGGCGGGACCGCAGCGGCTGCCAGCATGACTGCCCAACCAAGTGAAACGCCTACTGCCACCATCCCGCCTGATTCGCCCTTCTGCCAACCCGCGGAATTAAAACCTCGTTCGCGTCAATGGGCGCTACACAAAATATCCTGCTCGAGGCTGGGCTAACAAACATCAGCGGCACTCCGTGCTATTTACAAGCGTGGCCGCAAGTCCTGCTTGCAGACCAGCAAGGAAATCCCCTGGATGTGGAGTATCACTATTTCGAGATGGGTCCCGCCGATGCTGCCGAGGCGGCAACGGAACAAGCATTGGAATCAACGAGCGCCAGGATTGGATTGTGGCCGGGCTGGGAAGGGTGGGTTAATCTGATATGGTCAAACTGGTGCGATGCACCCATCTCCGGAGGTGTGGTCATCCACCTAACGTTGGGTAACAATGCCGGAGTAATGGATATCCAGACGGACATTCAAGCCGGGGGAGCCTGCAATGCAACAGGATATCGATCTTCTGTGGGTATATCCAAATTGGAATCAACAATTCCTCCCCCATAATATTAGGGGGATGGAAACATCATTTTGAGGTTATTTATTTGAGAAACTAAGTAAAATCAAAAATCCATGCAAGAAATTTATTAGACCCGCTTCCTTCAAAGGACGGGCCTTTTGTTGAATATCAATCTCCTGGTTTAGCACCTCTCAAACCCTGGGTTAGAAATTTAAACAAATTATTAATGAAATGGGCATTCCAAATAATCCATCGTAATGGAGCTTGGAAGGGGAATAGCCCTGGAGGCATCCCGCACCAAACCCAGTGGAAAAATCCTTAATAAATTGGGAAATTGGGGGCTTGACAAAATAGTACAGATGTTCTATACTACGCACACTTATATAGTACAAACGTTCTAAATCGACAAAGGAGGTCGTCATGAACACGAGTTTACACAGCAACCGAGGATTCTTCTCTTCACTGAAGGGTTTTACCGTCCGACGCGGGATGGCCTGGGGGCTGATCATCATCGGCGCATTGGTGGCGTTCGAGATGTTCAACTACAGCACCACCCAATTTGCATTGAACGATGTGCTGGGTGACCTGACATTTGCCGGTATCCGCTGGGCAACCATCCTGGCCCTGGCTTTCTGCGGGATCGATTTTGCCGGAATAGCCCGGCTGTTTACTCCCGAGCAGGGACGGGAAGAGCCGACCGAAGTCTGGTACCTGTTCGGCGCATGGATCCTGGCGGCCGCGATGAATGCAACCCTCACCTGGTGGGGAGTGGCAGTAGCGATTGCCAGCCACCCGAACCTGAGCAGCGAGGTCATCAGCACCACCACCCTGACCAAGATCGTGCCGGTTTTCGTGGCCATCATGGTCCTGCTCATCCGGGTGCTGATCATCGGGACTTTCTCAGTCAAAGGCGGGAAATTGTTCAGTCAAGCCGATACGCCTCATTCCACCCCACGGTCGGCAGAGCTCCAGACTGCCAATTCGCTGACCTCCCACGCCCGTCCAGTGGGCATCTCCCCCTTCCGCCCGGCGACCAAGGTGGCTCGCTCAGAATCCAGCTATGCCCGCAGTGACCCGGCATATCACAGCGTCGCTTTGCAAAGCAAGCCGGTGCACGAAGCGGAATACGTCGATACCCCGCGGAACTCCTAGTCCGTTATCCGAGGAAGCATGTCCTCCCGACAGGTATTATCTTCCTCCTCACAGACAGCCGCCTCAAGGGGCGGCTGTCTGACCAGGTTTCTGCTGCCCCCACTGGGGGCAGCCTGCATTGGCGTCTTGCTGATGGTAATTTCGTTCAGCACCACGATGGACCCCGTCTCGGCGAAAAATCAAACAAACGAGGCAACCCTGGCAATCTCGCCGGTATTTACGCCCGAGGTGCAATACTGGGCCGGGAAGATCCAGATGTGGGCAACGACGGGGGGGCTGGATCCGAACCTTGTAGCGACAGTGATGCAGATCGAGTCATGCGGTGACCCGCACGCGCTTTCGCGCTCGGGAGCAATGGGTCTGTTCCAGGTGATGCCCTATCACTTTGCTGCCAGCGATGACCCTTACTCACCCGATACAAACGCTCGACGTGGGCTGGATTATCTCCAGCGGGCTCTGGTAGCAGCGCGTGGCGACCCTAGCCTGGCTCTGGCAGGCTATAACGGGGGGATCGGTGTGATCGGAATATTAGAATCCAAATGGGCGTTGGAAACGCAGCGATATGTGTACTGGGGAAGCGGAATTTATGCCGAGGCTTCAAGCGGAGCGGAGGTAAGCCCACGCTTACAGGAATGGCTTGCATCAAATGGTGCCTCCCTGTGCAGGCAGGCAGCTAACAGGTTGGGGATCAATCCGTAGGAGCGGGTTCCGCAGATTTAATCAAGGGCAGGTAGATGCAGAACGTGGTACCCTTGCCTTCCGCAGAGTCGACTTCTATCTGTCCCCCATGATGATTTACAATCCAATAGGCGATAGAAAGCCCCAAGCCAAATCCACCAACCTTGGAGCGTGAGCGGGATTTTTCGGCGCGGTAGAAGCGCTCAAAGATGTGCGGCAGGTCTTCGGCAGGGATACCCAGACCGGTGTCGCGCACAATGAGGCGGGCATTATCACCGACTTTTCCCAAACTTAGATATACCTCACCCCCCTGCGGTGTGTACTTGATCGCATTTGCGACCAGGTTGATCAGGACCTGTTTCAAGCGATCACGATCACCGTTGATCACTATCTGGTCGATCTCGGGGAGTTTCAACTGCACCCGTTCACGCGCCAGGATGCGCATTTCCTTGAAAACTTCCAGAAGGAGCGTATCCAATTCAACCGGCGCGAAATGCAGGGGCAGTTTCCCTGATTCAGCCTGTGCCTCAAGCAGCAGGTCTCCGACGAGGCGGGTGAGACGGTCGGCTTCATCTTCGATATTATCCAAGGATTCCTCGTCCACCTTTGCCATGCGGCGCATCAAGTCAGCATTACCCTTGATGACCGTCAACGGGGTACGCAGTTCATGGCTTACATCCGCGAGGAAGCGCTGTTGGGAAGAGAAAAGCTGTTCAAGCCGCCCGAGGGTATCGTTGAAGGCGGTCACCAGCCGACCCATTTCATCGTTCTCCGGACCGCGTTGAGGGATGCGCTGGGAAAGATCGTCGGCACCAGAGATGCGCAGGGCACTTTCGGTGATGTCTACCAGCGGAGAAAGGGCACGTGCGGTAAAGAACCAGGAAAGCAAGGCGGCAAAAATGATGGCGGCAACAGCAATCACGATTGTGGTTTGGACCAGAGACTGACGGGTGGTATCCACCAGAGTCAAACTGGCAGCCACCTGCAGGGTCCCGATTGGACGTCCACCCGCTTCCAAGGGAACGTTGAGCACACGCAAGTGCACGGACTGGACAATCGAATCGCGGTAAATGGTGCGCTTTGACTGGTAACCGATCGGATCAAAGGGCTGGCTGATCTGCCCGAGACCGGGGGAAGAGGAATGCAGCCGCCCGTTATTGTCCCAAATTTGATAATAAACAAAAGAGGTCAGGTTGAGTTTGGGGAGAGTTTCCTGGCTGAGCTCACCCGCCGGGCCAACGCGCCAACCAACCAGCAAGTCGCGCGCAGTCTGGGACAACGTGGAGTCCACCTGCGAGACCAGAAGGATGTTAACCAGGGAATAAAGCAGGATGCCGAAAATCAGCAAAATTCCCCCAGTAATTGCCGAATATAAAATTGTCAGGCGTAAACGCAGGGACATTACGGGTTCTCGCGCAGGACATATCCCACACTACGCACGGTATGGATCAAGCGAGGTTCATTATCCGATTCAAGTTTTTGGCGCAGGTAGCGGATATATACTTCCAGCACGTTGCTCTCGCCGCCAAAATCATAACCCCAGACGCGGTCGAAAATGACCTCACGCGTGAGCACCTGGCGCGGGTGGCGCAGGAAAAGCTCGAGCAGTTCGTACTCTTTGGCAGTCAGGGGGATGAGGCGCGTACCGCGTGTCACCTGGCGAGAAACGCTATCCATGGTCAGGTCGGCGAACTCATAGACCTGGTTGCGCTCGGTTTGGGTGCGACGCAGGAGAGCGCGCATGCGGGCGAGAAGTTCTTCCAGGTTGAAAGGTTTGACAAGGTAATCATCTGCACCGGCATCGAGACCCTGGACGCGATCCTGCACGGTATCCTTGGCGGTCAGCATCAGGATGGGCAGGCTACCTCCCATCCGCAAGCGGCGGCAAACCTCCAGCCCGTCCATCCCAGGGAGCATCCAATCGAGGATGACCAGGTCGGGATGATGATCGTGAGCAAGGTTCAAGCCGGTGCGACCATCGGTGGCGATATCCACCAAATAACCTTCATAAGCCAGCCCGCGCTGGAGTACTTTCAAGATGGCCGGGTCGTCTTCAATGATCAGGATACGTTCATTCATATTGTGCCTCTGACCACAATATACCACAATCTTTTGGTAGAATGATGCAATGTCGGTCTCAAAAAGATTATTCGACCTGCTGATAACTATACTCGGACTGGTTATCGCGCTGCCCTTAATGCTGATCATCAGCCTGCTGGTGTGGATTTTCCTTGGCACACCCATCCTGTTCCTGCAGCAGCGCCCCGGGTATAAAGGCCGACCATTCACCACCACTAAATTCCGGACAATGACGGAACGCAAAGACGCGGAGGGAAACCTGCTGCCGGACTCCGAACGTTTAACTCCCTTCGGGAGGTTTCTACGCTCGACCAGTCTGGACGACCTTCCGCAATTATGGAACGTATTAATTGGAGAAATGAGCCTAGTGGGACCGCGTCCACTGCTGATGGGATACCTGGAGCGGTACACCCCGGAGCAAATGCGCCGGCATGACGTGCTGCCGGGCATAACCGGATGGGCGCAAATCCACGGGCGGAACACCCTGGATTGGGAAGAAAAATTCCGACTGGACGTTTGGTATGTGGACCACCGGTCGTTCTGGCTGGACCTCAAGATTTTGTTCATGACGCCTTGGAAGGTTTTCAAGCGGGAAGGAATCAGCCAGCCCGGCCAGGCGACTTCGGAAGAGTTCAAAGGAAATAAGTAAGAACGGACCAGTATGCCCGGTCCCGATTTTGGTATAATCTGCCTAACATTCAAAGACTTACCCGGAGACAAGTAACCATCCCTCCGACCAGAGACCTGCCGGACGGTGCAAGGCAGGCGGAAGTGTGGTGAAATCCCCTCCTGTCTCTTCGAAAGAGGAGAGTTGCTCTCGCAGGAGTTTTTTGTAGTGACTTTGTCAGCGATTTAGGCGACTAAAATCGGATAAACAAAACGACTAAAGTCGTTACTACAAAAGCTGTAAGAGAGCCGGGATGCGCCCGTTACTGTGCATAAGAGAATAAAAGCAGGTGGCACCACGACACGCCCCATCGTCCTGCAAGTCGAGGGGGCGTATTCTTTTTCCAGAATCAAGCGGAGGTGCAATATGTTAGACATAAACCTTATTCGCGAACAGCCAGACCTGGTGCGTAAGGCGTTGTCAGACCGGCAGATGGATCCCGCGGCGGTGGACAGAATCCTGGAGTTGGACGCGCGTCGACGCGTGCTCCTTACCGAAGTGGAAGCTTTGAAAGCCGAGAGGAATGCCGGTTCAATGCTAATCAGCCGGATGAAAGATGCCGCAAGGCGCCAGGTCCAGATCGACGCCATGCGGAAAATCGGGGACAAGATCACCGACCTGGATAAAGGGGTGACTGAGGTGGAAGAAGAGCTGAAATCCGTCGCAGCCACCATACCCAATATTCCTGACGCCCGAACACCGTACGGCAAAGACGAGGATGGAAACGTCGTCCTGCGCACAATGGGTCAACTTCCCGAGTTCGATTTCGAACCTAAAATCCACTGGGATCTTGGACCGGCACTCGGGATTTTAGACTTCGAACGGGGGGTCAAGATCACCGGATCGCGCTTTTACGTGCTGACCGGGCTGGGGGCGCGCCTGCAGCGGGCGTTGATCGCTTATATGCTTGATTTGCATATAAGGCAAGGCTACACCGAGCAATATACCCCATTCATGGTCAAGTCAGCCACACTCTACGCGGCTGGTCAACTGCCCAAATTTGCAGAGAATCTATATCACGATGCCGAGGAGGACCTGTGGATGGTTCCGACAGCAGAGGTTCCGCTGACGGGACTGCTCATGGATGAAATCCTGCAAGAGAAACAATTACCGCTGCGATTTACAGCATACACGCCTTGTTTCCGCCGGGAAAAGATGAGCGCGGGGCGCGACGTGCGCGGCATCAAGCGAGGGCATCAGTTTGATAAAGTTGAAATGTACATGTTCAGCAAACCGGAAGAATCGGACGCCATGCTGGAAAAAATGCGGGAACACGCAGAGGCGACCTGCGCCGGGTTGGGTCTGACCTACCGGGTAAAGCAACTATGCACCGGCGACATCGGGTTCGGGGCGACGATGACCTACGACATCGAAGTGTGGGCGCCAGGGCTGCAGGAATGGCTGGAAGTTTCCTCGATCTCGAACGACACCGATTTCCAGGCGCGGCGGGCGAACATCAAGTATCGTCCCGCAGACGGAGGGAAGGCGCGCTACGTACACACACTGAACGGGTCGGGGCTGGGAATGCCGCGAACATTGATCGCGGTACTTGAAAATTACCAGCAGGCTGACGGATCGGTAAAAGTTCCGGAAGCCCTCCTTCCGTGGATGGGGGGAGTGGAAACAATCCGCGCCTAAAGCACCGTGGGGCAACCCCATGCAAATTGGCCCGTACACCATCGACATTGAACAAGTGGCAAGGGGGGTCGCCATCGTGATGATGGCAGTAGGCTTGCTGGTCATCCCGATCCTGCCAGGGTTGATAATCATCTGGGCAGCGGCGCTGGGATACGGGATCGTTGCTGGTTTTGGTTCACTCGGGTGGAGTATGTTCGCGCTGATAACCGTGCTAATGGTGGGCGGGTCAGTCATGGATAATGTTTTAATGGGCGCGCAGGCACACAAGGGAGGCGCTCCCTGGTGGGTCGTCCTGATCGCCCTGGTGTCAGCCATCCTGGGAAACTTCATCATCCCCATCCCGATCATCGGGGGAATCCTGGCAGCGTTGCTCGTGCTTTTCCTGCTCGAATTGCTGCGACTTAAAGATGCCAAAAAAGCCCTGACTTCCATGCGCGGTATGCTGGTGGGCTGCGGCTGGGCGGTTGTTTTCCGGGTTATAATCGGTCTGGTCATGATCGGTCTGTGGCTCATCTGGGCCTGGGCGTAATCTATATTTTCACTCAGAAAAGGAGAAACAAATGTCCCCCATCGTAACAGACATTATTAATTTATTTGGTCAACTCATTCGTTTGCTGGGCATGGTGGTGCTGGGGTTGGGAATTGGCTGGATCGTGCTTGACATGCTCAAGAAAATTGAAGCCTGGCAGGGGCAGGTAGCCATCTTCCTGGGACTGGCGGGTCTTATCATCGGCCTGGCTGTCTTTACCGGCCCGGGAGCACTGGGCGCGTTCGCGATCGGTGTAGGCGTGGCCATCTTCATGTGGGGAATGCCAAAGAAGGAAAAGAAGGAAGAGGAAAAGAGCTAATCCAGTTGTGGATGACAATCCCCCAAATAAAATCAAACGGCGCACCTGACTAGGTGCGCCGAAGTTATTTATTGACCTGTTTACAATTCCACCGGGGCACTTAACAGGGCGACCAGAAGTTTGACCGAATTTTCCACGTCTGCGACATCGACCATTTCTGAGGGACTGTGGACGTAGCGGGTGGGGACCGAGAGGCAGCCTGCCGGAACCCCGGCGCGTGCGACCTGAATGGCGCGCGCATCCGTAGTGCCACCTTCGAGGATCTCGCGCTGGTAAGGGATCTTTGATTTCTCCGCTGTGCGTACCATCCAGTTGACGATGCGTGGATCGGCCAGCATACCTCCATCCTTAACCTTGACCGCCGGACCTTTCCCCAGAGCTACTTCCATGCGGGAACCCCTGGGCGTGTCACCAGTAGCGGTCACATCCACGGACAAACCAAGGTCCGGGTCCACTCCGAAGGCCGAAGTGGTGGCGCCGCGCAACCCAACTTCCTCCTGGGTGGTAAAGACGAAATAGAGTTCGTGAGGGAATGTTTTCAGGGTGCGCATGGATTCAATCAGGACTGCGCAGCCGATCCGGTCGTCCATGGACTTGGCCACGAGCCGCTTCCCCAGATCGATGAATGGGCGGTCGAACGCGCAGACATCGCCCACCTTGACCGGACAGTCTTTCAGGTTTGATGCGCCCACATCAATAAAGCACTGCTCGAGGGTGGGAGCCTTGGTCATATCGGTGAGCCGGTCGGTGCCAATAACCCCGGGAGTACCGTCCATGAAACGGACGCGGCTGCCAGTTAACATCGTCATGCGAATACCGCCGAGCCCGGTAAAGCGGATGAAACCATTGGTGTCAATGTGAGTGGCCATCAGACCAATCTCGTCCATGTGCCCAGCCAGCATGATCCTTAACCCGCTTTTTGATTTTGAACCTTTCCGGGCGACCAGGTTACCCATTGCGTCCACGCGAATTTCATTGGCAAAAGGTTTGATCTCTTTGCGGATAACTTCGCAGATGCCGGTCTCATAGCCGGAAGGGGAGAAGGTTTCGGTTAATTTTTGAATGAGTTGTTTCATGTTGTTCCTTTGTTAGAGGCGCCTTTGATACTTGCAATTAGCGTCTGAAATCGCTACTACGAGGTTACGCCCGCTCGGATGCCAGGAGCCCCGGAGGAAGGCGCCTCAAGGCTGTGTCGAGCAGGGCGAGAGTATTTTTCCAATCGTCGACCAAGGCTATCGAGGCGGCAGTATGGCTATAACGATGAGGAACCGAGACTGAAACACTGGGAATCCCGCCGCGGGCTTTGTGGATGGCACTGGCGTCCGTTCCGCCACCGGCTGGCTGGCGGACCTGGCAGGGAATACCGGCAGCCCGGGCAGTTTTGCTAAAATGGCGAACAAGGCGCGGGTCGGAGAGAGTAACACTGTCGCCGATATAAATGGCCGGGCCGAGTCCGAGTTTTGTATTGAAGGAAACATTCTCTTCGTCGTCCCAGGCAGGGAGGTCGTAGGCGGGGGTGGCATCCACTACCACGGCGAGTTGGGGATCGAAGGCATAGGCAGCGACTTTCGCACCGCGCGCGCCGATTTCCTCCTGGACGGTAAATGCCGCCAATAGGTCGATACTGGGGGGGGCGTTCTTAACCAATTCGAGCAGGGTGACGACTCCCAAGCGGTCATCTAGAGCCTTGGCAATCAATACAGGACCGTTACGCTGATATCTTGTGGCAAAAACCGCCCGGTCACCCGGCTTGACCTTGCTATCACCCGGACCGACATCAATGCGGAGGGTGTCCAAAGGAATTTTCTGTTTCCGCTCCTCGGCGGTGGTCAGGTGAATTGGACGGGCACCAATCACACCGGGCAGGTGATCTTTTCCCACCAATACGGCTTTGCCAGGCACCTGGCGGACATCAATTCCGCCGACCATCTCGAAGCGGAAAAGTCCCTCGCCTTCATCGGCAACCAGCATAAAACCGACTTCGTCCATATGGGCGGTGACCAATACTTTCAAGCGCTTCCTGCCAGAGCCAGGGCAGGTCACCAGGACATTGCCCAAGGCGTCCACATGAACCTCCCCCGTGTGATCCTTAAGTTCTTCCAGGACGATCTTACGGACTTCGCCCTCGTCTCCGGAAACGGCGCTGGCGTTGCATAATTTTTCGAGAAGTTTCAATTGAGCATTTCCAATTATCGGCATACTAATCATCCCAGATAATTTTTTCAGCAAAATCCGGCGCCAGCCCAGCGATTAATTCAGCCACCAGTCTCCCGGCGCGTTCGATGTCTTTGACGGCGACCATTTCCACCGGTGTGTGCATGTAGCGCAGAGGAATGCCCATCACAAGCGTGGGAATACCCGCAGCCACCACCTGCGTGCTGTAGCCATCCGTCCCGGTGTGCCGCGGGGCATATTCAAGTCCGTAGGGGATTTCCAACTTGTCGGCTAATTCCTTCATCGCCTTGTGCAGAGCCGGGTGAATATTAGGTCCCATGCAAAGGGTCGGACCTTTCCCGAGCGGATTGGTTTGCCAGTCGGTTGCCCCGGGGCCTTTGGCAAAGGTTGCATCCAGTACAATGGCCAGGGTGGGGTGCAATTCATATGCGGAGCCAATGGCGCCGATAGTGCCAATTTCCTCCTGGGTGGTAGCCACGGCCCAAACATCCCACACGTGAGGGCGGGACTGCAATTCTTCCAGGCAAACGGTCAGCGCGGCGACCGAGACGCGGTTATCCAGGGTATGACCGGCAATCGTATCGCCTGTCAATTCCAGTGGAGGCTGGGCAAACGAAACCAGATCGCCGACCTGGACGAGGCTTTCCACCTTTCGCGTGGGGAGTCCGGTATCCAAAAGCAGAAATTCCAGCGGAACGGGATTAAGCCCCACTTCAGGCGGCAGGAGGCGGGCTTCCGGAAGGACGACGACGGCAGGGATAGATTGGACCGCCCCTGTACCGGTGGCATGCAGGGTGACGAGAGTTCCAGGCAACACGCGCGGATCGACCCCGCCAACCTGAGTGAGGCGCAGGAAACCGTTCGTAATGCCGGTGACCATGAGACCGATGGCGTCCATGTGCGTCGCTACCATTACGGTCCGGTTCGGGCCTGGCCCGCTGCCGCGCCGCAGCCCATGCAATGAGCCCAATTTGCCTCGACTGATCTCATGGACGAATGGCCTCCATTTTTCAGAGATGATCTCGGCAGCCGGGTCCTCGTAGCCAGAAAGACCAGGGGCAGTGAGCAATTCTTTCAGGAAGGGAGTGATAGGATTCATAGGGAATGGGGAGAAACAGATCTGTCTAAGGTGTGGGACTATCGGTCGGTATAGGTGGGAGGGGGGTGTCAGACGATGTGGAGGTGGGGGTAAAAGTTGGAGTAGCCGTCATTGTAGGTGAGGATGTCGCTGTTTGACTGGGGGTGAAAGTGAAAGTAGGCGTCAGAGTCCATGTGGATGATACCGTTGGGCTGGGGGTGGAAGTGGAAGCGGAAGTGGACGTTAACTTAGGAGTTGGCGTTTGGGTGGAAGTGGAAGTAGAAGTGGAGGTAAAGGTAACGGTCGCAGTAGATGTGGGTGTGGCGGGATAGCGGTCGGGAGCCACCAGCCGGGCCACAATCCCAAGACAATAGAGAGGAATAGTAGCCAAGATAATCAGCACCAGAATACTCCGCAAGCGGTTGCGCTTGGATAATGAAGAAAACACTCTGGTATGATAACATCACTCGGAAGGTTGGGCAAGTGAACTTGCATTGAGAGGGCGAAAGAATAATTCACCAGGATCGAATGACCATTATGCTTTGCGTTGTGTGACCCTTTGCGGGTAAAATCAACGTGTGATTCCACTGCGCCTGCAACTTTCCGGATTCCTTTCTTACCGTGACCCGGTTGAATTGGATTTCAGCGGATTCAACCTGGCATGTATTTCGGGCCAGAATGGCGCGGGAAAAAGCTCACTGCTGGATGCAATGACCTGGGCTCTTTTCGGCCAGGCACGAAAACGTGACGAGTCAGTGGTCAATTTACAGTCAACAGCGGCGGAAGTGACGTTCACATTCGAGTACGAGAATAACAAGTACCGGGTTATGCGTTCACTTACACGGGGAAAAACAACCATCCTAGAATTCCAGATTTTTGATGGGAACGATTGGCGCCCGCTCACAGAGCACACCAACCGTGAAACCCAGGCGCGCATCGAGAAGGTGTTGCGCCTGGATTATGATACATTCATAAACGTATCGTTCTTCCTGCAAGGTCGCGCCGACCAATTCGCCCAACAAGTACCCGCCCGGCGGAAAGAAATCCTGGGCAACATCCTCGGTCTGGAAATTTGGGAAGATTATAAAGAGCGAACGGCCGAGAAACGTAAGGGGGCAGAAAGCACCCTCGGTGGGATAGACGGTCATGTTGCCGAGATCGAGACAGAATTGGCCGAGGAAGAACCGCGCAAGAAACGCCTGGCAGAACTAGATGCACAACTAAGCGGGCTGGTGACCAGCCGCAAGCTGCAGGAGGCAGCACTGGCGAGCATCAAGCAGGTTAGAGCGGGGTTGGACAGACAGCGTGACCAGGTACAAAAAATGGAGCAAACCCTGGATCAATTAAAGGAGAACCTTGAGGGACTCCAAGCCCGGCTTACCGGAAGGGAAACTGAACGCGGACCACATGCAGATCTGGTGGGACGCGCTGATGAAGTTGAAGCGGCGTACCATGCCTGGCTAGGCGCACGCAAAGAAATGGAAAAATGGGACGAAATCGCATCCCAATTCCATGAGCAGGAAAAACTGCGCCTTCCATTTCTGACTGATATAAATGCAGAAAAAGCAAAGCTGGAACAAGAGCAGGAGACGCTGGGCAGACAGGGAGAAGCGGTCATCCAGCAATTGGACTTATCAACGAATCTGGTAGTTGAATTGGATCGCGCAAAAAAAGAACTGGCCGAGACCGAGATAAAACTGGGAGAACGTAACCGACTGGAAAAGGAGATCCAAGCCGGGCGGGAGCGACAGGCTGAAGTACGCACAGAAAACGCCAGCCTGAAAGTTGAAATGGACGAACTCAAGCTGCGCATCGAGAAACTAAGCGCTGCCGAAGGAGCGACCTGTCCTTTATGCGGACAGCCACTCAGTGCAGAGCACCGCCAGTCTACATTGGATCGTTTACAAAACGAGGGGAAGCAAAAAGGGGACAGTTGGAGGGCTAACAAATTGGCAACGGAAAAGCTGGCGAACCAGCTTTCAGAATTTGAAGAGCGATTATTAAATTATGGAAGCGTGGATGCCGACCGGCTGAGACTTTCGAACAGCGCGGCCCAGTTAAGCGAGCGGCTGGAAGCATTGAAAAAACAGACCAAGGAATGGGAGAAAAGCGGGGCAAAACGCCTGGCGCAAGTGAGCAAGATGCTCATTGCTGATAAATTTGCGGTAGAGGCCCGTAAAAAACTAGCCAAAGTGGACAAGGGACTGGCAGCCCTTGGCTACGAGGTGGCATCCCACGATGCAGCGCGCCGGAATGAATTCCAATTACGCCCCGCCGAAAATGACTATAGAGAGCTCGCGGCTGCCCGGGCGGCTCTTATACCGCTTAATGATGAAATCGCAAATCTCAATATTCAGATCACGAGCGTAACAGCACAGCTTGCCGTCCAGCAAGCAGAACACCAGGCTTCAGTGGAAACCCTGGCTGCATTGGAAACCCAGGCGCCGGACCTGGAAAGCGCCGAAGCCAGCCTGTTCGAGACGCAGGAACGTGAGAACCAGTTAAACCAAGAGGTAGGTGCAGCCCGCCAAAAGGTCACTGTTTTGGACGAGCTGCGTAAACGCAAGAAAAAACTGGAGGTCGAGCGTGGCGAACTGGGCCTGCAGATAGGGCGATATAAGGCGCTGGAACGCGCCTTTGGCAAAGACGGCGTCCCAGCGCTGCTTATCGAGCAGGCGCTTCCGGAAATTGAAATGAAGGCAAACGAGATCCTGGGGCAACTCAGTGACGACAGCATGCGCCTGCATTTCGAGACGCAGGAGAAATATAAGGATGAGAAGCGCAAAGACCTGCGCGAGACGCTCGAGATCCAGGTCAGCGACGGGGCTGGAGAACGCGATTACGAAATGTTCTCGGGTGGGGAAGCATTCCGGGTCAACTTTGCCATCCGACTTGCGCTTTCTGAAGTACTGGCCCAACGCAAGGGCGCGCGTCTGCAGATGCTGGTGATCGATGAAGGCTTTGGCTCACAGGACACTCAGGGCCGCCAGCGATTAATCCAATCCATCAATGCCGTCCGGGATGACTTTGCAAAAATCCTGGTCATCACGCATTTGGACGAGTTGAAAGATGCCTTTCCCACCCGGATCGAAGTCGAGAAGACAGAGTTAGGTTCGACAGTCACCGTAATTTGACTGTCGAGGAATTGGAGAAGCTTTTCAAATTTATGCCTGGGGGCTTGAAAAAGTTATAGATTTTCGTTAAAGTATATATTATCGAGTTACGCATGCAATCAAAATGGGCACTCACAACCGGGATTGCTGTCTTTCTGCTCGCCCTCGGGGTTTTCGGATGGGTGACGAACGCGCCCTCCTACCTGGGGCACGAACCTTCCTCCTGCAACAACTGCCATGTGATGGATGCCCAGTACGAGGACTGGTTTCACGCAGCGCATGCAAATTACACCGCGTGCACTGACTGCCACCTCCCGCACCAGAATATCGCCAGTTATTATCTTTACAAGGGATATTCCGGAATACGGGACGTGGTTTCATTTACCTTCAAAACCTATCCGGCAGCCATCCGCGCCACCCAGCAAACGGACGAAATCATCCAGGTCAATTGCATTCGCTGTCATAAGGACACCGTGGAAAATATCCTCGACGATCCGCAACCTCTTGACCGCCATTGCTGGGACTGTCACCGCGCCACGGCACACGGGGAACGCGGCCTGTCGCTTACCCCTTACCAGGATTCGGAGGTGTACGACAAATGAAAAAAATACATGCCAATCTAATTTTGGTCGGAATCATTATCCTGCTGGCAGCCGTCCTGATCGGGGTGCTGATTTTCTTGAAGAATCAGCCTGCACAGGAACGGGCAGTGATCCAGCCGATCAGCACCATTCAACCCCTGGAAGCGGATTCCTCCCTATGGGGTGTAAATTACCCCAACGAATACTCATCCCTGCTCCTAACGGCGAATAACCATACTGCCACCACCTACGGAGGGTCAGCTCAAAAATCGTATTTGCTCGAAGACCCGCGCCTGGTGCTCCTGTTCATGGGATCCGTATATAGCGTAGATTTTAACCAGCCGCGCGGCCATGAAAATACCCTGATCGACGTGCGCGCCACAAAGCGTGTGACCGCCAGCACGCATGCCACCTGCTATTCCTGCAAGTCATCCGACAACCCCGGACTATGGGCGCAATTGGGCATGGAAGCATTCGACGCGAAACTCTTTTCAGATATGACCCCCAATATCAGCAACCCAATCGGCTGCGCCAACTGCCACGAAGCCGGAACCATGCGTTTGGTGATCACCAACCCGGCGGTGGATGCAGCCTTTAAGTCCGAAGGTCTGGACTGGCGCACATTTACCCGCCAGCAGATGCGTTCGGCGGTATGCGCGAACTGTCATGTCACGTATTATTTTGCGGGAGACAATAAAGTGCTGACTGTGCCATGGGACAACGGCACCCGCGTGGAAGATATCATCCAGTCCGAAGATGCGGCCAACTTCTCCGAATGGACCTACCCGGGGACTGGCACTGGCATTATTAAGGCACGCCACCCGGATTACGAACTCTATACAGCAGACAGCACCCATTACCAGGCTGGGGTGGCTTGTGCGGACTGTCATATGCCGTACCTGCGAGATGGAGCAATGAAATACTCCAGCCACGATATCATGAGCCCGCTGCTTGACCCACAGCAGGCATGCGGCCAATGCCACACGGACGTGGATGTCGTACTGGCACGCGTCAGTGTTATCCAGGATACGGTCCACGCAGCAAAGATCAGCACCGAGGACGCCTTGATCGACGCGATCACCGCCATCAAAGGCGCCGTCGCAAACCCGACCTCCGACCTGGCCCTGCTCGACCAGGCGAGGACCCTTCACCGGCACGCCCAGTACATGTGGGACTTCATATCGTCGGCGAATAGCATGGGTTTTCACAACCCTGATGAAGCTTTGCGCATCCTGCGGAACGCGACCGACCTGGCTCGCCAGGCGCAGATGAAAGCCGCCCAGGCTGCAGGTGACCCATCCCTGCTGACCGCAGGCGTGTACTACAGCCTCAACCCGGTACCAACACCGGTGCCATAACGTGAAAAATGCACAGGGGCGACCTGGTGATGGTCGCCTCTGATTCGATCCAGGGGGGAAATGTTATTTATTTAAAACTGCCGCCAAGGGACCGGGGGCCAGAACGGGCGCACTGCTACCAGCGGCCTGGGCTTTTTCCACGTCGCGCGCCCAAAGATACAGACAGGTGTGGTAAGCGGTGGAAGTGTAGGAGGTCACGACGGTTGCTACCATGATGAAAACGGTGGCAATAATCACACCCAGGCTGATCCCAGAGACCAGGCCAAATGTCGAGTATTGGTGATGGTAATGATGCCAAACCCGATACCGAAGCCCAGACCGATACCAAGCGCACCCAGCAGGAAGCCGATGATTCCGTTGATGGTCCTGACGCCGACCGTACTGATGCCGACCAGCAGGAGATTATTCTTGATGATATTCCCGGCGCGTTTGAGGGCATCTTTAAGATTGATATCTTCGATGACCATGGCCGGCAGGATGAGGAAGGCTGCTTCGGTCCAGACCGTGTCGATCAAACCAGAAAGAAGATTGCGACCAACCGACCTGCCTTTGCCCCTGACCTGGTTCCTGACCAGGTTGACGGCAGTGGAAGCGGCTGCCAGGCTGAGGATATTCAACCACTCGCGTTTGACGATTGCCCAGGCCTTCGACATTACGCCATCGCCCTCGGCTAGGTAGCCATAGACGAGGTAGATGGTCATGGCTGAAAAGATGTAGCCAACCGAATACTGGATGAAAATCATCAAAGCACCCAGGACAAATAGAAAGACCCTCCCAAACAAGCTGTTGTTACCACCGCTTAAGAATCCGGCCCCGATCATGAGAGGAATGAAGACAATCGAAACGATAAACCCGGCAACCAGGGCCATGATTGAGGGCTTGATAAGATCCTTGTCCTTGAAGGCCATCGACCAGGCCTCTTTGAGGAAAGACCAACCACGGCTGAAACTTTGCATGAACCACCTCCGGATTGTCGTTTTGGGATTGGCGGAGATTATACTTTAAACGCCAGCATTACTCCATCGCGTACCGGTATGAGGGAGGTAACCCAGTCCGGGCTGTGTGTTAGCAACCCAGTCAGGTTGCGGATGCCTTTCGTGGCGGGAGTCTGATCCTTCCCGTCGAAGATGCGTCCGTGCCAGAGCATATTGTCCACGATCAGTACTCCTCCCGGCCGGAGTTTCTCAGCGATAACAGGCAGCGAGTTGGGGTAGTCTTCTTTTTCAATATCGTTGAAGATCAAGTCGAAGGAGCCGGAAGCTTCGCGCAGGGTTTGCACCGCCTCGCCAACGTGGTAATGAATAATGCCGTCATATCCGAGCGCAGACAGGTGGGCACGCGCCTGGCGCGAAAGGTTTTCATCCCAAACCACATGAAATACTTCGCCGCCGCCATTCTCGGTGACAGCCTTTGCAAACCAGGCAGTTGAGTAACCGAAACCCGAACCAAGCTCAAATACCCGCTTTGCTGAGATCATGCGGGCCACCTGGTAACACAAATAGCCAGAGGTGGGCCCGATGATGGGGAAATCCGTCCATTCTGCTTCCGTTTCCATAGTCTGCATTTCCTGAGGACGGGAGGGCACAAGACTGTCGATGTAATCCATCAGGGTTTGAGGGATTAAAGGTTTATCCATACCAGATTCTCCGTATTTTTCCTGCCGATCAAAGCAGGGAAGACGGGTCCACTTCCACCCGCCAATCGCCCAGGTTTTTTCCGCGCAGCAGACTGGCAGGGTCAGGGCCGCGCAGAACGATCTGCCAGCGATAGAGGCCATTCAATCGTGAGAAGAAGCAAGGAACAGGCCCGATGATTGTCGTCTCACGACGATCCTCGCTGGCGATCCACCCAGCTACTTTCGCGGACATCGCCAAGGCTTGCGATTCGGCTATGGCTGCCTGGGCATGCCGGAATTCCATCCGCACCAAACGATAGAATGGCGGGTACCCCAATTGCCTGCGATAGCCCAACTCACGGGCATAGAAGGCATTGTAATCGTGACCCGCGGCAGACTGAATAACATAATGCTCAGGCTGGAAGGTTTGCAGCACAACCCGACCACCCAGGGTAGACCGTCCAGCGCGACCAGCAACCTGGGTCAACACGTCGAAGGTACGCTCTGCGGCGAATGGGTCGGGGAGGTTAAGACCCACATCCGCGAGCACGATCCCGACCAGGGTCACCAGCGGAAGATCCAGCCCTTTGGCAAGCATCTGGGTGCCGATAAGCACGTCCGCCCGATGCGCGCTGAAATGGCCCAGGATAATTTCGTGGGCATCCTTATGGCGGGTGGTCTCCCAATCCCAGCGCAGGGTGCGCGCTGAAGGGAAAAGCTTTGCCACCTCGGCTTCCACTCTTTCGCTGCCCAACCCGTACTGACGGATCTGATCGCTGCCGCAAACCGGGCACTTTTTTGGCATCTGGCGAGAGTAACCGCAGTGATGGCAACGCAAGTCAGAGGGGGAATACTCGACCGCAGAGGATAGACTGTTGACGTGATACGTCAGAGGGGTGTCGCAACGCGGACAGCACAAGGGCGACCCGCATTCCCGGCAGAAGACGTAAGTGGCAGTGCCCCTGCGGTTCAGGAAAAGGATGGCTTGCTGATTATTTTTTAGAACTTCATCAAGGGCGTTGACAAGCACCTGGCTAAAAATGCCACGGTTGCCTGACTTGAGTTCAGCGCGCATATCCACCACCTGGACGGGAGGCATGCGGGGATTCACAATCCGTTTGGGCAAATCCAACAGGACACTTTCGCCGGGATGCGCCTGGAAAGATGAAGCACGGTAATGCTGGACAATGGAGGGGGTGGCGGAACCGAGAATGCAAACCGCTGAGCAGATGCGGGCGTATTCCTGGGCAGCTGTGACGGCATTATAGAATGGAGGGTCGGACTGTGAATACGAACCATCGTGGCACTCATCAACTGCTATTAGGCCAAGGTTGGGAAGGGGGGTAAATAGCGCCGATCGCGGCCCGATGATGACTTTCAACTGTCCCAGACGGGCGCGCCGCCAGGTATCGTAACGCTCCCCTTCGGATAACCTGGAATGCACCAGCCCAACCTGCCCAGGGAAACGAGCCAAAAACCGGCGGACCGTTTGAGGAGTGATGGCAATCTCCGGGACAAGGATAATGGCTTCCTTTCCACGGCTAACGCATTCCTGCGCGGCGCGGATATAAATCTCAGTCTTGCCTGAGCCGGTGACACCGTGGAGTAGAAATGGGAGGGGAAGTGGATGGGAAGAGTGAAGGGCTGGAAGAATTTTTTCCCAGGCAGCGCGCTGCCAGGAGGTTAGCTCCGGTGAAGATGCAGCCCTTCCCAGCGAGCTTTCGACTTTCTCCAACGGATCGCGCCATATTTCGGTTTCCCTCAAAACGATCAATTCGCGTTCCGCCAATTCCTGCAAGTCGGCCAAATTGCAGCCCGATTCCGCATATACCCAGGAAACGTTGACATCCGCCGGTTCACGGATCAGACAGCGCAAGATCGCCTGGCGGCGTGCAAGTGTACCAGCGGTCTTTCCGAGGTCTGGCATAGCTGCTTCGGCAACCTCAGGGGGGACGGAAAGTTGCGCCGTACGGACAAACTTGGCCCGTACTGAAGGCGGTGGCAGAATGGATCGCCTGGTCAGCAGACCGGTTTTCACAAGATATTGAGCGGTCTTGCGCCAGTCCACGTTCTTGAAATGTCGATCTATTTGACGACCACGCAAAGGCCCGCGCTGGGTGAGCAATTTCGCAAGCCGCAAGCCGGTACCAGATATATGTGAATTGGTATTCAAGGCAGACACCGGGTTTACGATCTCAGGATCTCTGATTTCGAAGACCGTATCTGCCTGTTGACTCAACCCGGAAGGCAACATTAACCCGATACAGGCTGCCAGGGGAGACAAGTTCTCCGAGGCCAGCCATTTGGCGAGGGAGATCTGGGGTGCAGTGAGGACGGGCAGCGAGTCAAGCAGCTCGATGATCGGCTTGGTCTCCGCCACTGCCGGATGACTGACGAGTTCCAGGACAACTCCCTGGACCACCTGTTTTCCAAACGGGACGGTGACAAGGTGACCCGGACCAATTTTTCCTTCCTGTTCTGGTGACAGATGATAATCATATTCTACAATCAGGTTGGGGGAATTTACCGCTACGCGAACGTAAACCATGCCCATATTATAAGCTGGTTGGATAGGGGCAAATTGGTTTGTGCCGCTCAAGTTATCCAATCCTTAGAATACAAGTGGCAAAGGATATGAATTTGCAGTAGGCCAAATATCAAAAGGCAAATTGTTAAATTACACCCGGAAAGTAGGTTTCCAAAATAACAAATGGACAACTAACAAAAGTTGTCCACTTTTCTTCTTTCTACAAAAAGATAAAACTATTGCTTTATTAATGATTTAAGTACCACCGCAGCCCCGTAGCCAACTACAGAGGAATAATCCCCGGTGACATCTCCGGATGTGGCATGGTGCAGCACTTTGACCGAGTCTCCACCCAGGGACTTGGCTGCCCACAGGACGGCAGTCAGCGCGCCCAGCCCACATGCAAAACCCTGTTTTTCTTTTTCAGCGGAGAAAACTTGCTCGGGTGAAAAAGCTTCAACCCGGCGCAGCATTTCGGTGTCGAAGACCACGGCTTCCTTTTGGGTATAAAAGTGAGAAAGGTCGGTACTGGCGACAATAAGGGCGTTCTTATCGCGCAAGGTTTCCGCAAGGGTCTCGCCGAGTTGCCTGGACACCGTGGCTGATTGGGAGCGTACCATGACCGGCAAGAGTTTGAATTCGCCGGTAAGGGCGCGCTGCAAGAAGGGCAGTTCGATTTCCAGGGAATGTTCCTGGTCATACGCCACCGGCACCAGCCCTTCTCCGAGCACCTTTCGCAAGCGGGCATCCAGCTCGGCAATCAACCCCTTATCCACCGGTATGTTTCCGAGTGGAGTAGCATATGCCTCATGGGCGGTTGTCAATAGCGAATCGTAGTAGGGTTGATGCATGGGCGAGAGAACAGCCACCACTTCGAAGGTCCGGCCACGGACTGATGCAAACGCGTATCCAGCCACAGGACCAGAGTACTTATGGCCGGCATGTGGGGAAATGACTGCAATCACCTCACCAGACAGGAGGGGAATTTTCGCCTGATCAAGGTACCGGTCCACTTCCTGAGAGAGTGCCCGGGGGTTTCCTTCATACCACATTCCTGCGATGGGGGACGGACGAACAGGAGAGATCGTGGTCATATTCACCTCTGGTTAGAATTAGCGAATGACGAGACTCCAAAATTCAACACGGAAGGCAAGTGCTCAAAATGATTATACTCATTTTGTAAAACGCTCATTCTTTGATAGGGGTTTAACCTTCGAAAAGCCCTCTTTTCCTTAAGCACCTAATTATCTCTAGTTGTGAGAGAGAACGCAAGGAAAAACCGCCGGGTGATTTCGGCTGGCGATGTGTTTATAAGTTATGTTTTGAACTTACTTTACGGCGGAAAGCCCGATCACTCGTCCAGCGTATCAGCAGTGCAGCAGCGATAAGCACCACTGCCAGACCCGGCCATATGTAAAGCCAGATATCGACCGGATTCGACGACTTATTTGGTGCTGAAGCAGCAGGGGGTTGGACGAGGCGCGACTGCCCTGGGGGAGTAGCTTCGGGAACCGTCAGGGTGAATGGTTCGGGTGTTGGTAAAACCTGGGAGTTATCCGCTGCTGGAGGCGTAGTTGCTGAGGGGCCTCCGCCGAAGCCATAACCTTCGCTGGTCATCGGTGCAGCAGACAACATAGGTGCATTCGCGGCAGATAAGATTTGACTGAGAAAGTTCGTCCCCAGGGTGAGCACAAACAAAACCAATGCGGCAGCAGAAGCCCATCCCAGGGCGGGAACGGTGTTCGGGACCGGCGGCCTGATCCCTGCCATTTTTGGAGAGAGAGTGAAGTTGTGCGGGCTGCGACGCCCGGGTGTGCGGCGGAGAATTGTGCGTGCCTGGCGCAAATCTGCGAGGGTTGCAGCAAGAGCCTGGTCCGATTGGAGGCGGGTTTCCATGCGCGACTTTTCGGACTGTGACAGTTGACCGTCCAGGTAGGCCGAAAGTTGTTCCACGTCACGGAAAGAAGGTGCAGTCATACGGTACGCTCTTCTTCCAGACGAAAGGCTGCGGGTAAAAGTTCCCCGAAGGAATGCAAGCACTCCCTTAAACGAAGACGTGCACGTGCCAACCGTGATTTAACAGTGCCGAGGGGTTTCTTAATGACCGAGGCGACCTCGGAATAGTCAAGCCCCTGGATGTCTGCCAGGACAACCACAGTTCGGAAGTCGGTAGGGAGGTTTTCAAGGCAGTGCTGGATAGCATGTTCAATTTCAGCCTGGTCCAGCAATTCTTCGGGAGATCTATCCGGGTCAGCCAGCCAGCGAGGGGTCTCCATTTCGTCGCCGTCTTCGGTTTCGGGTTCGAGCGGAGTTGTGGGATGACGTTGTTTGCGGCGCAGCTCGTCATAACAGGCGTTGGTGACCGTACGCAACAGCCATGCACGGAAAGAACCACCGCGATAAGAATTGAGGGCACGGAAAGCGGATATAAAAGCTTCCTGCGATGCATCGGCAGCCAGGTCTTCATCTCCCAAGATGCGCAGAGCCGTGTTGTAGACGATATCCTGATACGCGAGCACGAGCGTGTTAAAAGAATCCAGATCGCCGTGACGGGCATTTCGGATGAGAGCGAGTTCGTCCATTAAGATTATTTTACACCACAAAGAGAAATACGATTAAAGACTGAAGCCGGATTCCCAAAAACCTCAGCGGGAAGGATGAAAATGAACTAAAAATAAAAATCGTCCCGTAGATATTTTCCGGGACGATTTTTTTGGCAGAAAGAATTATTCTTCCGGTTCGCGCAAGTGAGGGAATAAAAGCACTTCGCGAATTGAGTGATTGTCCGTCAATAACATTGCCAGCCGGTCCACCCCCATGCCAAAACCACCGCAGGGAGGCATCCCGTAGCGCATGGCACGCAGATAATCTTCGTCCATAGGATGCCGTTCTTCATCATTCTCTGCATAATCACGTCCCATTTCGAGAAAACGCTGTTCCTGGTCGAGCGGGTCGTTGAGCTCGGTAAAAGCATTACAGAGTTCAAACCCTGCGATGTATGCCTCGAACCGTTCAACGGTTAGTGGATCGCCGGGTATGGATTTTGCCAGGGGGGAGATATCGCGTGGATAATCACACACGAAGGTTGGTTGGATAAGTGTCGGTTCCAGATACTCACTCAACAGGAAATCAATCAATTTGCCTCGGGTAGCCTTTGGGTTGGGTGTTTTGCCCTTGGCGGCAATTGCTTTTAATAGGGATGCGGCTGTGGGGTGTTTGGCAATATCAATCCCACTAGTTTCAAGGATGCCGTCAGCCATCGCCATTCGCCGCCATGGAGGGGTGAAATCCAAATGGGCTCCCTGATAGGTGATTTCCATCCCACCAGTCACTTTTTGGCAGGTATACGAAACCATCTGCTCGGTCAATTCCATCACCTGGAGGTAATCGGCGTAAGCCCAGTAAAACTCCAACTGGGTGAACTCCGGGTTGTGCTTAAAAGAAACGCCCTCATTTCGGAAGTCTCGGCCAAGTTCATAGACACGTTCCAGATTGCCTACCAACAGGCGTTTGAGATAGAGTTCAAAGGAGATGCGCAGGAATAAGTCCTGTTTCAACTGGTTGTGGTGGGTAGTGAAAGGCCTGGCTGCAGCACCGCCGTAAATTGGCTGCAAGATGGGAGTTTCAACCTCCAGGAACCCATTGTAATCAAGGAACTCACGCAGAGAATGAATCATGCCCGCCCGTTTGCGGAATGTGTCACGGACTTCGGGATTGACTGCCAGGTCGGCGTAGCGCTGTCGGGCACGCAGCTCGGGATCTTCCAGGGCGGCGTGCCGGATTGTTTCGCCACTTTCCGTGACTTCATCCTTGGCTGCAGGGAGCGGGCTGATCGCCTTGGCCAGCAGTTTGAAATCCTGAACCTGGAGGGTTGGCTCGCCGGTTTTAGTGCGGAACATCACGCCGGAAGCCTGGATGAAATCGCCAATGTCGAGCATTTTATTGAACCAATCCACGCGGTCCTGACCGAGTTCGTTCATCCTTAAGAGCAATTGGATACGCCCGTCTCCGTCTTCTATGTGGGCGAAAGTGAGTTTCCCCATCGCTCGAGAGGCCCGTATCCGCCCGCAGAGAGTGACCTTAACTTCGGCCGGTGGCTGGTCTACTCGGTGCATTACTTCAACTTCTTCGAAGGCGACGATAGCCTGGGCGGAGGTATGTGTCCGCTCGGCGCGGGTTGGATACGGCTCCACGCCCTCTTTGCGGAGCGTTTCAATTTTCTCAAGACGGATTTTTTCCAGGGAAGTATATTCGGTCATGGCAGAACCTTTCAAATATTATTTTGAAATTAAAACCCCGCGCACCTGAGAGCATGCGCGGGGTTTGATTGGCGTACCCCAGGCTTATTCGACCTTGACGATTTTTACTTTGAATGTGCCGCCGGGTGCCTCCACATTCACTTCATCTCCGGCGTGATGATTCAGTATGGCTTTTCCGATCGGCGATTCGTTCGAGATTTTTCCCTCGCGGGGGTTGGCTTCCGCGGCACCGACGATAGAATATTTCTCCGAACTGCTCCCATCTTCTTTAATGGTAACGAGTGAACCGACCTGTACCAGGTCCCCTTTTTCTTTTTTCACTTTTTCGTCAATGACACGAGCAGAGGCCAGGATCATTTCCAATTCCTGGATGCGACCCTCGACAAAGGCCTGCTCATTTTTAGCGGCTTCATATTCAGCATTCTCGATTAGCTCACCACCTTCCATAGCCTCATGGAGACGGTTGGCAACTTCCAACCGCTTGGTAGTGCGCAGATATTCAAGCTCGTCGGCTAGTTTTTGATAGCCTACTTTGGTCAAGAATGTCGTTGGCATCTTAATCTTCCTGAGAAAATACAAGCATCTCTGAAACAGAGATGCAGATTGCGTAGGATTCCCTACCCGGCAATATTATACATGATTTTATTTGAAAAGCAAGCGAATTTCCCGGAAATAACATTGCCCCAATAATTTACGGATGATTTTGGGACATAAACCCACCCAAAATGCCTGGTTTTGGTGGTTTCATTCATAAAAAATGGATTTATCCCCGGTGCCACAACCTGAACCCCGGCTGGGATTCCCAATAGATGCGAATTGCTGCCCGCATCTTTGTAGAGGTCTTGAAGAGCATCCGGATTTGGGTGGCATAAGCAGCGATCCCTTTTTGCCAGACCCCCAATCCCTCCGTGGAGACCGGATATCGGATTCCACGCAGCCCCTTTGTGGCAGGAGCGAGTTTTTCAGGGTGTTGGAGAAGATAGGGAATGTCAGCGTAGTACCATAATTTGCAATCCAGCCGCTCGGCAGCGAGGCGGGTAAGGACGTGGTCCAGATGACCACCAATCGCCAGCGGGCTGACAATGGCATCCCCCGGCTGCATTTCAGAAGCCAGAGCTGCGGCAATATCTACACTCAGGCTCTTTTCGACAGGATTAATAGGAACGAACACATCTTCGGGGTAAAGAACTTCGCCAGCGGGGGAGCGGCGGTAGATGCAATCGGAGATACTGAAATCCACAGTCTCGGCTCCCACTCGCCTGGCAGCTTCCTGGTTTTCCTGGCGGCGTGCTGCCACCACCTCCCTTGCGGATTTAATTCCCCACTGAGTGTGACAAGCAACGGCTTGCGAGGAAAGGCGTCCGGGGGGCGCGTCGCCTGCGCAGATTGTCCAGATCTCAACCGGGAACTTTTTCTGGGTCTGTTCCCAGATCAAGCCTCCGCATGACAGAACAGCATCGTCAAAATGTGGGGAAATGTAAATCCAACGCATAATTTAAACGGTCATCGGCTCAAATTGATTGTATTCCCTGAAAAGTAATGCCCCGGGGATAAGCATCCGTCCCTATTCCTCTTCAATAATTTCTTTTGCCATTTTCTGGAGGGTACCAGCCTCATTTTCTTCTATGTGACCGGCACGCCAATACTGGTCGAGAAGTTCGAGCGGACCAAGACTGCTCACCGCCTGGTTGGCAGGCAGGCGGATACGGGCTTCAATTTGCGGGTGTTTGATCAGGTGGAATTCAAAAGCGGTTTCGGCATGCCGGCGCAACGCCGGCTCATCAATTAATGTGTCCCATTCCCGAAGATAGTCCACCGTCAGGCGGATGATGGCGCCTTCCAATTCTTCTGCAGGCGGTAATGCGGACTTGAGAATCTCAGTCACATTTTCCGGAGATTCGAGAGTGATGTGCCGGTCGATAAACGGACGAATATGCTCCAGCTTGCGCCAATTAACCCTGGTATTGCCTCGGTTGACATCGGCAATGACGAAAAACTTGTCATCATCCACCTCGCCAAAATCCACGCGCTCAATGGAGCCGGGATAAATAACTGGGGGGTGAGCGTTTTCGTTTAGATCCTGCGGTTTGTGAATGTGACCGAGGGCCACATAATCCAGGCGAGGATCGCGGACAAGCGACCCGGGCAGGACCAGGTCTGCACCCAGCATGATGGTCCGCTCCGAGCCTAATTTTGCGCCCTGGATGGAAGCATGGGCGGTCAGGATGATAGGCAGGCTAGGGTCGGCTTGTTCAAGCCAAATGTTTACAAGTGAGGTGAGACGCTCTTCCATGTCGGTGAAAACTTTGCCAGCAGTCGTATCCGTGGCAGCCATCAACCCGGAGCGTGAGATCCATGGGATGGCGATCACCTGGGCGGGGAGACCTAGGTCTTGGGCTGAGAGAAATTGGGGTTTGTCCAGTACAGTCACGCAGGGGATAGCGAGTGTCTCGAACTCCTGGATAGAGGTGGCACGACCCAGAGCGGGTGAAAGATCGTGGTTGCCAACCAGTAGCAGGGTGCGGATACCCGCTTTCGAAAGACGGATGATACGCTTACCCCATTCGCGCTGGAAGGTGGGGGCTGGAGAGCGATCCCGGTAGGCATCCCCGGCAAAAATAACCAGATCCACTTTCTCGACGATCGCGGCTTCGATGATGACATCCAGGGATTTGAGAAAATCGAGAACGCGCAGCGGCAGACCGGTTTCGGGGTCATGCCGGCCATAATTAGCCATGTCTATATGCGCGTCAGCAAAATGCAAAAGTTTCATTAATTCATTACGGGGAAATGCCCCACTGGGCAAGTGCATCCAAAGCCGGTTGGAAACCTGGGTGGTATTGGAGCGCTTTGCGCATGTCTGCGTAGGCGGCATCGTAGAGGCCAATGTTAGCTTCGGCCAGTCCTCGCCAGTAAAGGGTCTCTTCCAGGACGCGATGATTGTACAGGGTGGTCTCGGTTTTATCGGCAAGGTTGATGACATCCTGGAATCGGCTGGTGTAGAAATAGGCCTTATAGGGGCCGGTCTGGTAAAACATGATGCGGTACGGACGATCTTTTTCGGTCAGTGCGCTGTAGAGGGTGAACGCCTGGTCGTACGCCAGGGCGCTTTGACCATAATCGGTTTGCAGACCATAGCTTGTGCCCTTATTGAACCAGGCGAAGAACTGGTCAATGCCGGTGAGGGTTATTGCTTCCTGATTAGCGGTATCGAGGGCATTTTGGATCGCCCAGGATTCATCCGCCCAATTTCCGAGCACCTGGTAGAGTTCAGCCTCCCGTTCCGGTTGATAAACGACGATGAATACATAATTGAAAGCGCGCCAATCGCTATAGTACTCTGTGTAACTTGCCCTTACGTTTTTTCCCTGCTGTTCGGAGGGGATGTTTTCTTTGGGGGTGTAAGAATCCTGATAAATAAAATCACCGGTAGTATCATCATAGCCAGTGGTGAAGGCGTAGTGACCGGCCCATTGCATGGTATTTTCGGGGGGGAGGGTTTGGTAGATGCCCTTCTCGGCGATCACTGGGAACCCGGCTGCGATCAAGCTTTTTAGTAAATCCACCGTTCCGCCGTAACGCATGATTGCCCGCATGCTGGTGTTGTTATTAACATAATCCACCATTTCATAGGGCATGACGTTCACGTCTGTTTGCGAGCGGTCTATGAAGTTGAGAGTGGGATCGTCAACCCCGGGTTTAATGGCTGCGCCGATCTGGTCTCGCAACGCGGCTGTATTACCGGGTTCCCCCTTCCAGCCGACATAGGTCAGCGCCATGGCCAGGTTAGCCGGGCCGCAATAATTCCAGCGGTTCATCTGGTCAATGAAAGTGACACCAGTCAGTATGTCCGTCTGTGGGACGGGGGTGGAGGTGACGGCGACAGTGGGGGTAAATTCGGTGGTCTCTACCGCTGTAATAGTGGGGGTGGAAGTGGGCCTGGGGGTAACTGTGTCCTGTGCTTGCTGGGTTGGGACGAAGACTACCTGCCCCGGAGGATTAAAGAAGTAGTAAATATCAGTTTGCAAATTTTCCACCCTCCAGGCGAGGGCGGAATGGATTCTCGGGACGAAAGTCAGTGCCCCGGCAACCGCAATTAAAACCAGTATGACAATGATGGTTTTTGTGGTTCTTTTGGTTCGTCTACGCATGGGGGCGATTATACTGCTTTACAGAGAATCGAATTATGAGAAAGAAATAACAAACCGGGCGGCCATTTGGCCGCCCGGTTCACAATTATTGTCAGGCGTCTCGCACTTCACCGTCAATCACATCGCCTTCATTGGACGGTGGAGGCGTTTGCGGACCTCCGGCTTGGGGTCCGCCCTCAGGTGGGGTCTGACCAGGCTGCTGGGCATACATCTGCTGGCTGAGCGCGTAGAACATGTTTTGTAGTTCATCTGTGGCTTTCTTAATGCGTCCAATATCGTCAGTTTGGGAAGCTGCCTTAAGATCGTTGATCTTGCCTTCGATCTTGCCGCGTTCCTCAGAAGATACCTTCTCACCCAGATCGCGCAGGGCTTTTTCGGTCTGATAGACCAGGTTATCGGCTGTATTGCGGGCATCAATTACCTCGCGGCGTTTCTTGTCTTCAGATTCGTAGCGTTTCGCTTCTTCGACCTTGCGGGCAATATCATCCTTGTTCAGGTTGGTAGAAGCTGTAACGGTAATCTTTTGCTCCTTGCCGGTGGCCTTGTCCCGGGCGGTCACGTTGAGGATACCGTTAGCGTCTATATCGAAGGTGACTTCAACCTGGGGGATGCCACGCGGCGCAGGGGGAATGCCGTCTAGGCGGAAGCGACCAAGAGACATGTTATCGGTAGCCATCGGGCGCTCACCCTGCATGATGTGGATATCCACGGCAGTCTGGCTGTCGGCAGCGGTGGAGTATGTCTCGGTCTTACGCACCGGGATGGTGGTATTACGTTCGATCATTTTGGTCATCACACCGCCCAAGGTTTCAACACCCAGCGAAAGTGGGGTCACGTCGAGAAGGAGAATATCCTTAACTTCGCCACCCAGCACACCGGCCTGGATAGCTGCACCGACTGCCACAACCTCATCGGGGTTGACACCCTTGTTGGGCTCCTTGCCATCGGTCAGTGTGCGGACAAGGTCCTGCACCATTGGCATACGGCTGGAACCACCGACGAGGACAACTTCATTCAAGTCGGAGGCTTTCAGGTTGGCATCCTTAAGAGCAGATTCAAACGGGTGCGACAGCGGTTGAGAAGGTCATCGGTCATCTGCTCGAACTTGGCGCGGGTCAACTTGAGGACCAGGTGCTTAGGTCCATTGGCATCCGCGGTGATGTAGGGCAGGTTGAGTTCGGTCTCCATCATGCTGGAGAGTTCGATCTTGGCTTTTTCTGCGGCTTCCCGTAGTCTTTGCAGAGCCTGGCGGTCCTGGCGCAGGTCAATCCCTTCCTGCTTCTTGAACTCATCTGCGGCCCAATTGACGATGCGCTGATCCCAGTCATCGCCGCCCAGGTGGGTATCACCATTGGTTGACTTGACCTCGATGACACCTTCTCCCACATCCAGGATGGACACATCAAAGGTGCCACCGCCAAGGTCGAAGACCAGGATGGTTTCGTTTTTCTTCTTATCCAATCCATATGCCAGGGCGGAAGCGGTCGGCTCGTTGATGATGCGTTTTACATCAAGACCGGCGATCTTGCCGGCATCCTTGGTTGCCTGGCGCTGGCTGTCGTTGAAATAGGCCGGGACGGTAATGACAGCCTCAGATACAGGTTGGCCCAGATAAGCTTCAGCATCTGATTTGAGCTTGGCCAGGATCATGGCTGAAACTTCCTGGGGACTATACTCGCGGTTGGTTACAGGAATCTTTACACGGGCTTCATCCGAAGGCCCAGCCACAACTGCGTAAGGGACCATCTTGCGCTCGGTTTCAACTTCGTCGAAGCGACGCCCCATAAAGCGTTTGATGGAATAAATTGTATTTTCTGAATTAATGACGGCCTGGCGCTTGGCAGTCTGTCCCACCATGCGCTCATTGTTCTTATTGAATGATACAACCGACGGGCACAAGCGCCCGCCCTCCGCGGTTGTGATGACGGTCGGCTGGCCGCCTTCCATGACAGCTACCACACTGTTGGTGGTTCCCAAGTCAATTCCAATGATTTTTCCCATGACTATACTCCTCGAACAGGATACGGACGCGCTTGCACGCGTCATTCAGCTTTTGGAGTAAGCATACATCAAGGTTGCAAGAAGAACGTTAACGAACCATAGGAAAAATATTAAGAGGTGGAATCCAGGAAGGATTCCACCTCTTTTACCTCTACAATTTATGGAGTGACTATGGTTTAGAAATCGCGAGGGATGTAAAATCCACAATTACCGGGGTGACCTCATTATTGGGTGAAATGTTAACCCCGAAACCTATCTCCCCATCAGTTAAATAGAACTGATTATATGGAAGGCTTTTAACCATGGTGCCGTTAATGTAAAGAGTCAATTTCTCCCCAATACAGGTGGCTGTGATCTCATTTTGCTGCCGGCCTGAACGGATGGCGGTCGAGCCACCATCTGCCAGCATGACATATTTCTGCCCGGTAATGATATCGTATGCCCAGATTTGCCACAGACCGTCATTTTGCACAGTAAATTCATACCAGCCGGAACTTGATTTCCGGCAGATCAAGTTGATATTGTTGGAATTATGCGCAAGGTTTGTATATGTCAGGTCCAGACGCACATCCTGGTAAGTTACAGGCGTGTAGTAATAATAAACATATAAACTGGGATCATCCAATTCAACGTGCAAGCCATTGGAAGTTTGAGATTGCTGTAACTTCGAAGAGTCGCCTTGTGTAACATCAGAAGGCCACAAGCTGAGGTCACCCTGGAAGGTCTCGGTAAAATATTCCTGAGCCGGAGCGGCAGGCACGGTGGGTTGTATCGCAGGTGGGTTGGTAGGGATTGCCTGGGGTGGGATGGCAGGAGGATTCGTGGGCTGGGCTGCCGGTTGGGTGGGTAAAGATGGTGGAACGGTGGGCGCGGGAGTGGCTGATATTCCGCACGCCATGCCGACGACCAGAACCAGGCTGGCAAGGATAATAAATGGAGAAAGAAGGCGAAGTTTCATTAAAACCTCCTTGGGGGATAGCGCTGCACTTCGATTGAGAATACCTAATTGTACCCCCTTCATTTTCTTTTTTGCCTTTCAAATAACCGACATTGTACTCATAACAAACGGAAAGTTGATAGAGTACTGATCTATCGTTGAGATAAACATTTGTAAAACTAATCGTTTAAAGACCTTGATTCTTAACTTTGAAACACAAAAAAACCACCAAATAGGACAGGATCCAAAAAACTCCCTGTGCGGAGCCTGCCCGAAAACAAAACACGCCGTAAAAGGCGTGTTTTGTGGAGTGGAGATGGCGGGAATCGAACCCGCGTCCGAAAGACTCGACCCTCGAAAATCTACGAGCGTAGCCGGTTGGTACTGTCGCCGCAGGCCACCCATCCGGCAAAATTGACCTGCGACCAGCCGCTCGGGCCCGAAGGCCCTCTTTCGCGCAGATAGCGGCGTCGTGCGCGGCACTCCACCATTGTGACGCCCAATCCCTTCACCGGGTGAAGAACGGGACGGGTGGACGCGATCTCGCTAAGAGACCGGCCGTTTACTCTCTACTGCTTACGCAGCGAGGGGCATAGCGGCGTAGGAAGTGCGGTTGGCACTTGATTGTTTGCGCTGAGTTTACGAGGTCGGCGCCTCTCGGCTCGCATTCCGGGACCAGCCTCTTCCGTCGAAGCCTGTCATCCCCAAAAAGCGGGGACCTTCCCCAAAAAGCGGGAGAATTCCCCAGAAAGGGAACAGGTCTTTCTTGTGGATAAGGAACCGTCCCAAGGGAATAAATTATAACATGTTATACTCTGCCTGAAACTTCTGAAACCCGGCGGGGTTATGCTATTCAGGCCCGCCCGGTAAGGTGAGTCGAGTGCCGGAGTCTGAAGAGCAAGAGACCTTACTACGTGCTGCACAAGGCGACCTTGAGGCCTTTGGTGTTCTGTACGGGAAGTACGTAGAGCGCATTTTCAACTACGTTTATTATCGTACGGGTAATGTCCATGACGCCGAAGACTTGACCGCGCGTGTTTTTTATCGCGCCCTGCATCACATCCATACCTACACGGATCGCGGTGTACCATTCTCGGCATGGTTATACCGGATCGCACACAACCTGGTTGCCAACTGGCACCGAGACCGCAGCCGCCACCAGGAGATCCCACTTTCAGACGCTCCCACCCTTCATTATAAAGGTGAGCCACCTGAAATGGCCTTAATGCAGACCCAGGAACGGGAGGGGCTGCTGAAACTCATCAGACACCTGCCTTCGGAGCGACAACATTTACTCATTTTGAAGTTTGTCGAGCATATGTCGAACGCAGAAATTGGCGAGACCATGGGGCGCAGTGAAGGGGCAGTAAAAAGCCTTTATCACCGCACATTATTGGCGCTCAGAGATGAATTGGAAGGTTCGGACCTGGAAGAGTAGACCAGGAAACCGGATTGGCTTAGTTGGATCAAGTGTATATTTTGCAGGAGAAAGACATGAATACGAAGATGAGAAAATTTGCCGATGCTTCCATGGAAAAAATCACTTCCATGGAAAACCGGTTATCAGGAGTGCTCAGACCGATCAAGCCACGCAAAGAATTTGTGCATGAAGTCGCCGAGCGTATTCAGACGAAATCGCAAACTGCCTTTGTGGACCGGGTCGCCGAATGGCACCTCGTCGCAATGCTAATTGCGGGTTTTGTTTCAATGGCCGTTTTCCTGGCTGTATTGGGGAGGGTAATATCGTCACTGATTAAAAAGAAGTCCAGCGCATAAACATAGCCCCAAAAGGTTCGGCCCGGAGATCATTCTCCGGGCCATTTTACATTCTTTGACAATCATGCACAAAGGTGATTAATCCTTGTTGTTGATCAGAGACTCACTCCAAGTTTATTTGCCAGCTCTGTCTCGGTAGGTTCGGTCAGCTTCGAGCCGTCCGGCCAGACAATTGTAGGAACACTGCGATGGCCCCCATTCAAGCTTTCGAGATATTTGCCAGCGCTTTCGTCCTGGTCAATATCGACCCATTTATATGCGATACCATACCTATCAAACATGAGGCGGCAGCGACGGGACCCACCGCACCAGGTTGTGCCGTACATGACGATCACATCATTATCGCTCATAATAATCCTCCGATGAGCTTATGGGCTTCATCTATCAGGTCGATCCCTTTTGGGAGTTGGAATTGAGAGCTGACACGCATGGTCAAATTGACAGCAGCCTTTTTCAATTCAGGAGAGAGACCGGGTAAATTTGAAAGTGCCAGGAGGGCCTCATAGGCACTGTTGCTGCGGAGCCCGTCTTGAGCAGCGTTGTATGGTTTTACCTGGTGCACGTTCAAGTAATCCCTGGCTGCCAGCCCCGCTGCCCGTCGTGCGCAGACGCGTGCCCGGCCTTCATTCCCAGCAGCGCGGGCAGCATCTGCCATTTTCAATTCAGCGCGAATTTGAGCAGCATGACTCATCCGAGAATTTATTATATCCGGGTTTAATCTCTTTTGAACAAAAATGTTCCGATATTCAATAAATCGCATCAAGCCTGAAAAAGCGAGAGGAAAAACAATTTGGTAGAGGATACAGCTGATCCACAGAAACCAAAAAAACAAACATTGCCTCAGGCCGGCCTATAAGCCGCATTTTGTCCGATGAAGAAAGGTCGGTTTACGCTCCGAAGAGTTCCTTCCCGACGCTCCACCTGGACGGTCATCTCTCTATGCAGCCTACCCGGAACTCAAATGACGCGAGCAGCGTCTCGTCCCTGCTTGGCCTTGCTCCCAGTGGGGGTTACCTGGCCGCCTCCATTACTGCAGGCGCCGGTGGTCTCTTACACCGCCTTTGCACCATGACCGCCTTGCGGCAGCTGTCTGTTTCTGTGGCCCTATCCGGTAAGTTACCTCACCCCGGGCTTTCCCCGGTGCTGTGCTCTGCGGAGTGCGGACTTTCCTCGACTAAGTGCCTAAGCACAAAGCCGCGACCGTCCAGCCGACCTGAAGCATTTTTATCATACCTGTTCTTGGAACAAGCGTCAATCATCTGCCCAGGCACAATTGTGTATAATTAGGTAGCATAACCCGCTAAAATCATAAAGAGGAGAATCTCATGTCAAAATCCATTGATAATCTGAAGACGGCATTTGCCGGAGAGTCTATGGCCAACCGAAGATACCTGGCTTTTGCCAAAAAAGCAGACCAGGAAGGCCTCCCCCAGATCGCGAAACTTTTCAGGGCTGCTGCGGCGGCAGAGACGGTGCATGCCCTCAATCACCTTAGAGCAATGGACGGCGTAAAGTCCACTGCGGAGAACCTGGACGTAGCCATTGCCGGGGAGAATTACGAGGTAGTCACGATGTACCCGACCATGCATGGTGAGGCCCAACTGGAGGGTGACAAACGCGCCGAAAAATCTTTCGGGTATGCTTTGGAAACGGAAAAAGTCCACGAAAGACTCTACCGGCAAGCAAAGGAAATCCTGGGCAAGGGCAAGGATATCGAGGAGAAAACTTATTATGTTTGCCCCGTCTGCGGCTATACCCACGAAGGCCCGGTGGACGGAAAATGCCCGGTTTGCAGTACCCCTGCAGAGAAATTTGAGAAGATCGCCTAACCAATTACAAGTCGAATTCGTTTTCAAAAAAGGCACGATTCAGATTTGATTCGTGCCTTCTCCATTTAACCAATTGGATGGATGAGTTGGGAGAAATTGCAGGTCTTTGGAAAAATGACATCCCATCCATTAAGGAATTGAAAACGACTTGCGATGGATTTCGCAACGGCCCAACTTTTTTAGAGCAGCCTGGTGAAAGCGGGTCCCATAGCCTTTGTGCCGGAAAAATCCATACCCGGGATACTCAACTTCCATTTCGCGCATCAAACCGTCCCGGGCTGTCTTGGCCAACACGGAAGCCGCGGCGACACTTAGCGAACGCTGGTCACCCTTGACCAGGGCTGTCTGGGGCAGGTCAATTTCCCGGAATACCAGGTAATCGGTTAGCAAATAGTCGGGGAACATTTTTTCGAGCGCCCGTGTGGCAGCCAATTTTGTGGCCGGGAGAATCCCCATGGTATCGATTTCATCTGCCGATGCAAAACCAATCCCCCAGCCCAATGCGGATTCTTTGATCCGCGGTGCCCAGGTCTCACGAGCCGGTTGGGGTCATTAGCTTGGAATCGCGGACATGGTCAAGGGTGACGTGTTAGGGACGGGTTGGCAGGGAGGATGACCGCGGCTGCCGCCACCGGTCCTGCCCAAGCGCCGCGCCCGGCCTCGTCCAGCCCGGCGATGCGGATGAAGCCGGCATTCCAAAGATTCAATTCAAATTCCAGCGTAGGAAAGGGACGCAAATCAGCTTGGCGAGTCATAAATGCCTCGCCGGGCGTTACGGCGAATGGACAAAAGGTCGAAAAACATGCGCCAGGAATCATGCAGGACGTTGACCTTGCTGCCCGGGTTGTAATACCAGGGAATGCCAATCTCGCAGAGGTTGTAGCCGTGCCGGCGGGCTAGAAAAAGTAACTCCACATCGAACGACCAGCCAGTCAAAGTCTGGTAGCGGAAAACATCTTCCGCGACGGCAGCCTTGAAGCATTTGAAGCCGCATTGCGTATCCTGCAACCCGGGCAGAACAAGCGAGCGGATTAAAAAGTTATAAACTCGCCCGGTTAGGTGACGATAGGCAGGTTCATTAAACCGGGTAGCACCGGCTACTTCGCGTGAGGCGATGGCAACGTCACTGGAACAGGCCGGCGGCAGAAAGCGATTAATTTCCTCCACCGGCATGGAAAAATCTGCATCAGCAAGAAACCGATACTCACCATGTGCTGCCATTACCCCGCGATTGACGGCACGGCCCTTCCCAGGCAGGTCCTCATGGAGGACAATCAGACCGGGAAAATTGCGGGCGAGTCCCTGGGCGACTTCCAGGGTGCGGTCAGAGCTGGCATTTTCGACCACCACCACTTCTGAGGCATAGTCCTGTTTTTCCAGAAATGCAAATGCCTGCTCCAAGGCGCGGGGCAGGCGGGTTTCTTCATTGTGCGCAGGAATAATAATTGAAAGGAAAGGGGGTTTCAAGGCAACAGGCCCAGGATTATGGACCACTGGTCTCTGACGACCACAAATAGGAATACACCCACTATGAGGACCCAGATCACAAACATGGCAATTAATAAAGCCCACTGGTTTTTATTAAAGCTGATGCCCTTGGCGGCCGGGGGTAATTCCTCTGCATCGTCAGCGGGCAGGGGGGTCAGTTCGCTGCCCCACATGGGAGCCTGGGAGAGGTCCGGTTGTTCAGCAGCCGGCAAGGAATCGGGTTCGGGTTCCTGTACTGGGGATACAGTTTCGGGGAAAACGAACAGCGGAGCGCTATTGGCTTCCGGTTGAGGTGAAGAGGGACTTTCAGAAACTGCAGCTGGCGGTTCCACGACAGGTTCAGATGGTTTCGGAATGGGCGGATTAAGAATACGATTGATAACATCCTGTACAGCTTCGGGACTGAGCACGGCACGAGCCTGTGTAATGGAAACAGCAAATCGCTCCAGGGCATCGCGCATAACCACGCGGATGATAGGTCGGATGCTATCCACATGGACGGACAAGTCGGAGCAGAGCAGGATGGCTTCGACGCTGGTCAACAATAATCCCTGCCGCTGGAGAAAAACCTGGATGGCGCGCGCCATATGTTCGGTACGCGTCATTAAATTGGGTTTTTCATTCTTGAAGGCATTCCCGCTTATCGTCCCCCACTGGTCCCCCTTGGCGCGGAACATGCCGGTGATAGGGGTGACATACATGGCGAACAACCCGGTTGGTCCCACCAGGATGAGTGGGAAACTGGCATCCAAGCCGGGAGGAGTAACATTTCGCAGGAGGGTATAGTTGCGATCCAGCACACGACCCAGGACGGGGATGATCTGGTTCTGCGCCTCGACTTCTTTGACCCAGGGGGAACCGAATTTCATTATTGCCCTGACCCGGTCGAGGAAACTGATCTCTCCAGTATCGGTATTAAAGTAGGGGGTATGGTCAATAATTTTCATGGGACAGCCTTCCAGGAAAAACAGTTAGAAAACTGGAACTCCGTTCAGAAGATCGCGCGCGCTTGCCTGCCCTTCGGTAACGATAGAGTCCTGCACCTGGTGCACAGCCGTGCCGGTTTTAAACATACTGCCGAGATAGATTTTCCGTTCCCCGACCACGAAACGTTTACCATGCTTGAGCCGTTCGGATAGTTCCTGGCGTCCAAGCATTATGTGATCGGACCATACGACCCCATGACGTTCATATGCACGGACAACTTCAATTTTGCCGTCCGATGTGTAACGGACAGCCTCGATGATGCCGTCCACTTTCTTGCTGGTCATAAATAAATTCCTCCCTGCTATTGTAGCATAGGATGGATATCCATATTATGCTTTTGTACATCCTGATCACCCATAAAAAAACCACCGAGACCCAGAGTGGTCTCGGTAGTCAGTCGGGGTGGGCGGATTCGAACCGCCGACCCCCGCGTCCCAAACGCGGTGCGCTACCAGCTGCGCTACACCCCGGACCGCGTGAGTATAATGCGTATCAGGTGCGCCCGTCAAGCAGGAGAGTACGATATAATTTTCCCAATGGAGAAATCATGAATATCTTTGTTACCGGAGGGGCAGGCTATATCGGCTCGGCTGCCGCGCAGGCACTTCTTGAGGCAGGCCATTCCGTCACTGTCTACGACTCGCTGGTGACCGGATACCGGGCGGCCATCCCCCAAGCAGCGCGCTTCTTTCATGACGACCTGGGAGACCCTGCTGCCTTGGCGGCTGCCCTTACGTCGGATAAGTACGAGGCGGTAATGCACTTCGCGGGCTTCATCGAGGCTGGCGAATCAATGAAAGACCCCGGCAAGTTTTTAAAAAACAACCTGGCAAATTCGCTGCTATTGATTGAAGCTGCGGTACGCGCTGGAGTGAAACGTTTTGTATTTTCATCCACAGCGGCGGTGTACGCATCCAATGATTTACCGCTGACCGAAGAATCCGGCATCGACCCGGCAAACGCATACGGGTTTACCAAGCTTGCCATCGAGCAGGCCCTGGAATGGTACCGCAAGATCAAGGGACTGCATTTTGCCGCCCTGCGTTATTTCAACGCTTGCGGCGCCGTGCCGGGAAGAGGTGAAGCACACCAGCCGGAGTCACATCTCATCCCATTGGTTTTAAAGGTGGCACTTGGCCAGCAGGAATCTGCCTCCATTTTTGGGACGGATTATCCAACCCCCGATGGTACCTGCATCCGCGACTATATCCATTTAGCAGATCTGATCTCAGCACATTTGTTGGCATTGGAGGCGTTGGGAGATAATGACCGGTTGGTTTACAACCTTGGGAACGGGAGCGGGTACTCGGTGAGGGAAGTAATCGAGACCGCCCGCGGCGTAACCGGTCATCCGATCCCGGTTGTCGAGTCCCCACGCCGTCCGGGCGATGCGCCCCGCCTGGTGGCATCATCTGAAAAAATCCGCCGTGAACTTGGCTGGTCGCCGCGACACCCTGAATTGACTGATATCATCAGCAGCGCCTGGCAATGGCACAGCACCCACCCGCACGGCTACCAGGAGAGTTAATGGAAAAGGCGACCACCTTTTTAATAGTAATCATCGGCTGGATCTTTTCATTGTGCCTGCACGAGTTCTCACATTCATTGGTGGCATATTACGGGGGAGATACGAGCGTGAAGGATAAGGGTTACCTGACATTCAATCCACTTAAATACACCCATCCGGTTTATTCGATCGTCCTGCCGGTGGTCTTTTTATTGCTGGGTGGGATCGGCCTGCCAGGGGGAGCAGTCTACATCGAGACCTGGAGGCTGCGCAGCAAACGATGGGAAGCGGCCGTCTCGCTGGCGGGACCGGCTGCCAACCTGATATTAGCGATCCTGCTGGGGGTCGCTTTGAATATCCTTCCAATCAGTTCAACCGGGATCTGGCCGGGGCTGGCATTCCTGGCGCTGATGCAAATCTCGGCCCTGGTGCTTAATTTGATCCCGCTGCCGCCATTCGACGGGTATCGAGCCGTGGCGCCATTCCTCAACCGTCAAGTGCGATTCAATATTGACCAGTACAGCAACATTTTAATGTTGATTGTATTTGCCGCCCTATGGTATGTGCCATTTGTGAATAATTTGTTCTGGCAGGTGGTGGGCTGGATTTCTATCCAAATGCAAATCCCGCTCTCTTTGGCATTGCAGGGTCTAAGCCAGTTCCAGTTTTGGCGGTAAATTCCGTTTTATGGGGGATAACCCGCTGCGTATCGCGTTTCCAAATTTCTAACACCCCTCTTATTGACGCCCATTGAATGAGCATGGTATCATTGTTGACAGGCAATTAGCACTCTCTTATTGAGAGTGCTAAATATACAGATAAGATTATCTGGAAATTAATATGAACGAGCTCACCGAACGCCAGCGATTGATCCTTGCCTTGGTAGTGCGACACTATACCGAAACCGCGCAACCGGTTGGTTCCGCGCGCCTCGTGGAGCGTTACAAACTTGATCTCAGCACTGCCACCGTCCGCAACGAAATGGCGGCGTTGACCGAATATGGTTACCTGCGTCAGCCGCACACATCCGCCGGGCGCGTACCCACCGAGGAAGGTTACCGCTATTTTGTCACCCACGTGGTCTATCCATCCGATCTGCCCGAACCGGCGCGCGATACCATATCGCACCAGTTTTACCAGGCCCGCCAGGACGTGGAACAATGGATGCCTCTGGCAGCCTCGATACTGGCCCAACATTCGCGTGCAGCGTCCATCGTGACCGCGCCGCATTCCGAGCGCTCACATTACAAACACGTTGAGCTCATCTCCACCCAGGGAAGACAAGTGTTGATGGTACTGGTTATGACAGGCGGGGAGGTCAGTCAGCAAATCCTTACCCTGGCTGAACCGGTGGTTCAGGAACGCCTATCAGCGGCTGCCGATCGGCTCAACCAGGTCTGCCTGGGCAAAACCACCGAAGAAATCGCAGCCATTCCTCCACGGGCTGATTCCCTCGAAAAAGACATCCTGACCCTCGTGCTCCAGGATATGAATCGAGGCGAACAGCGTGTTTCCGGAGAAATATATCTGGATGGGCTAACCAATGTTCTCTCCGAACCCGAATTTCTTGAATCAGGGGATGCCCGCAGGGCTGTACACCTTTTCGAGGAACGTTCGTTGCTGCAAGACCTGCTGGCGCGTACGACCAACAATGCGACGGTGGGGGGAGTGCAGGTGTTGATCGGCGGTGAAGGCAAATGGGAAGAGTTGAAACAATGCTCGGTGGTGCTGGCCCGCTACGGCATTCCAGGTCTTATCACAGGCACGCTGGGGGTCTTCGGGCCAATGCGCATGCCTTATGCCCGCACCATTCCAACCGTGCGCTACATGGCCGATCTGTTAAGCGATCTGGTATCTGAAACCATGGTAGGAGATGATAATGAGTAAGAAAGAAAAGTCACACCAGACTGAAATCGAGGCGAAGAATGCGCCTGAGTTTGCAACAACACCGGAGCCAGGGCCCGATTCCGAGAGAAACATAGGGCAAGAACCTTCAGAAGCACCGGAACCCGAGACATCAGCGGACCTTTCCAACAGCGTGGATGAACTCGAAAAACGGCTTGCCGAAGCGCAGGCCCAGGCGGCCGAATACAAGGATGGCTGGCAGCGTTCAGTAGCCGATTTCCAGAATTATAAAAGGCGGGTGGATGCTGAAAAGAATGAAACCTACCAGAATGCAATTGGAAGCGTCATCAAACGATATTTGCCAATCCTGGATGACCTGGAGCGAGCGTTGTCCACCCGCCCTGCCGACCTGGCCTGGGTGGATGGCATCGAGTTGATTTACCGCAAGCTGAAATCCATCCTGGAAGCTGAGGGCTTGAAGCGCATCGAGGCAGAGGGACAAATGTTCGACCCGAATTTCCATGAGGCCATTCTTCAGGAATCCTGCGACGGTTATGAAAGCGGACAGGTGATCGCTGTGGTGCAAAATGGTTATACCCTGGGTGACCGGGTAATCCGCCCGGCACAGGTGAGGGTGGCACAATAGAGGTTAGAAGCTGTATTTCCCTTTTGGGGATGAAGCATTGGCTCAAGACGAGAAAAAGCATTTATTTGGAGAATTCATAATGTCGAAAATAATTGGAATAGATCTGGGGACTACCAACTCGGTAGGGGCGGTGATGATGGGAGCGGAACCGGTTGTCATCTCGTCCGCGGAGGGGGAGCGCCTGGTCCCGTCGGTGGTTGCGATCAACAAAAACCACGAACGGCTGGTGGGACGGGTGGCACGCAACCAGGCCATCGTTAATTCCCAGAACACCATCTTTTCCATCAAGCGTTTTATGGGACGCAAATACGAAGATCCAGAAGTTCAACGGACCCTGCCGCGCGTCCCATACACCGCGCTTCCTGCTGACAACGGGGATGTGCGCGTCAAGATGGACGACAAGGAATATTCTCCGCCTGAAATTTCCGCCATGATCCTGGCAAAAATCAAACGCGACGCTGAAGCCTATCTCGGCGAACCGGTGACGCAGGCAGTGATCACAGTCCCGGCGTATTTTAACGATGCCCAGCGCAATGCGACCAAGGATGCCGGGAAAATTGCCGGACTGGACGTATTGCGTATCATCAACGAGCCGACCGCCTCTTCGCTGGCATACGGACTGGATAAGAAAACCAATGAAATTATCGCGGTCTACGACCTGGGCGGCGGGACATTTGATATATCCATCCTGGATGTGGGTGAAGGTGTTTTCCAGGTTCGTTCCACCAACGGCAATACCTTTTTAGGCGGCGACGATTTTGATCAGCGCATCATAGACTATTTCGTCCAGGAATTCCAGAAAGCGAATGGGATTGATCTGCGCCAGGACAGGCAGAGCCTGCAGCGGTTGCGGGAGGCTGCCGAAAAGGCCAAGATTGAACTCTCGACCATGATGCAGACCGAGGTCAACCTGCCCTATCTCACCGCGGATGCATCTGGACCGAAACACCTGGTGATGACGATGACCCGCGCCAAATTGGAACAGCTAACAAGCGACCTGGTGGAAGGCACGCTTACACCCCTGAAGCAGGCATTGGCCGACGCCGGTCTTTCAACCTCTGATATAAATGAAGTCGTGATGGTTGGCGGAATGACGCGCATGCCAGCCGTGCAGGAAGCTGTCCGGCATTATTTCGGCAAGGAGCCTCATAAAGGAGTCAACCCGGACGAGGTGGTAGCGGTTGGCGCGGCCATCCAGGCGGGTGTGCTGGGCGGAGAAGTGAAAGATATTCTCCTGCTCGACGTAACGCCACTGTCCCTTTCAATCGAAACCCTGGGCGGGGTGGCTACACCACAGATCGAACGCAACACTACCATCCCGACCCGCAAGAGCCAGGTTTTCTCCACCGCCAGTGACAGCCAGACGCAGGTGGAAATCCATATATTGCAGGGAGAAAGACCCATGGCTCTGGATAACAAGTCGCTTGGGAAGTTTATCCTGGACGGCATCCCGCCAGCTCCGCGCGGCATTCCCCAGATCGAGGTGACCTTTGACATCGACGTCAACGGCATTCTGAAAGTCACTGCCCAAGACAAGGCCAGCGGACGCAGCCAGCATATCACCATCACGGCTTCTTCCGGTCTGGCAAAGGACGAAGTGGAACGCATGCGCAAGGAAGCCGAAGCTCATGCAGCAGAAGACAAGCAGCGCCGTGATTTGATCGAGGCGCGGAATACAGCCGATAATTCAATCTACGGCGCTGAGAAGGTTATGAACGAACTCGGCGAAAAGGTCCCGGCAGAAGTCAAGACCGAGGTCCAGGCAGCAGTGGATGAGGTCAAGAAAGTGAAAGAAGGCGAGGACGAACCGGCGATACGCAAGGCAGTGGACGCTCTCAGCCAGGCTGTCCAGAAAGTCGGTGCGGCAGCTTACCAGCAGACACCGGCGCAGCCTGAAGCGGATCCTAAAAATACCGAGGGTGAGAGCACACCGAATACCGAAGATAAAGGAAATGAATAGGGTATCGTGAACAGCCAGCCTCCTTCCCGATCCCATTCTTGTTGACCTATGAGCAATCGCGATTACTACGAAATCCTTGGCATTCCCAGGGACGCTTCCACGGATGACATCAAGGCCGCCTTCCGCAAACTGGCACGCCAGTATCATCCTGACGTGAGCAAGGAACCGGACGCCGAGGAAAAATTCAAGGAAATAAACGAAGCCTACGGCGTGCTATCTGATCCGCAAAAGCGAGCCCGCTATGACCAGTACGGCCGGGCCGGGCTGGGTGAAATGGGCGGCATGCCAGATTATGCCACGATGGACTTCTCGGATATTTTCGAACAGTTCTTCGGAATTAATATGGGCGGCGGAAGCCGCTCACGCCGCCCGAGGCGCGGTCGGGACCTTCAAGTGCGTCTCGACCTTACCTTCGAGGAAGCGGTTTTTGGGGCCGAGAAGACCATCGAAGTGACGCGTAATGAGATCTGCGGAACCTGCCACGGCTCCGGAGCTGAACCGGGTACCAGCCCACAGCGCTGCAGCACCTGCGGAGGGCGTGGTGAAGTGCGCCAGGTGCGCCAAACCATTTTTGGATCGATGATGCAATCCGGTCCGTGCCCGACCTGCGGTGGCCGAGGAGAGGTTATCTCCACCCCGTGTCACACCTGTCGAGGTTCCGGGCAGGAACGAAAAACGATCAAGAAGACCGTCCAGGTGCCAGCGGGTGTGGATAATGGCACGCAGATCCGCCTGGCAGGCGAAGGCGAGCCGGGAACTCTAGGAGGGCCTCAAGGGAGTTTGTACCTGCTGCTGGCTGTAAAGCCGCATAAGTTCTTCAAACGCCGCGAGAACGATATCCTGCTAAACCTGGATATAAATGTGGCACAGGCAGTGCTGGGTGCGGAGGTGGAAGTTCCAACCGTGGACGGCTACCACAAAACTTAAAATTCCAGCGGGAACTCAGCCAGGCAAGGTGTTCACGCTCAAGGCGCGCGGTGTCCCCCATTTGCGCAAAAGCGGCCGTGGAGATCAGATGGTGATTATCAATGTGGATATGCCGACCAAGCTGACGAAAGAACAGCGGGAACTTTTCGAAAAACTGGCTGCCACCCTTGGAACCACTGTCAAACCGAAAGAAAAAGGATTCCTGGACTGGCTGAATGATGCCCTCGGGGGGTAATCATCTTAAAAGTTAAGATCGATTTGAACCCCGCCTCATAATGAGGCGGAATGCTTCTCTTGAAATGTTATGCGTCTTATCATGGCCAGGCGATAATAACCTCGTGAAAAGATTCCTTTTGAAAATCTGGCGCATTCTCCCATTCTGGATGCAGGGTATCGCGGCAGCCATCATTCGTCCGCGTTACCAGGTTGCGGTTGGGGCGATGATTTTCAATGAAAAGGGGCAACTTCTGTTATGCGAACACACTTACCGCCGCCTGCATCCCTGGGGGCTGCCGGGTGGTGACCTGAAATTTGGCGAGGACCCGGTGGAGGGGATCAAGCGGGAAATCATGGAAGAAACTGGTCTCAAAGTGAATGACGCTCGTCTCCTGCTGGTTGAGAATTCTTCCGAAATCCACCATATTTCCTTGACGTACATGTGCACTTGCGCCCAGGGCATCTTCGCCCCAAACGATGAAGTTTCCAGTATCCGCTATTTTGAACCCGCCGCTCTCCCCGATTTTTTCAGAGAACATCGTGCTACGATAGACAAATGCCTGGCGATCCTGAATTCCGAGAAATGAGACTTCTTAATGAATTGGCTTGAAGTTTCCATGACCGTAAATGGTGAATTAGCCGAAGCCGTAGCGGATGTGCTGGCCCGCTTTGCACCCAACGGTGTGACCACCGAGCAAGCCGTGGATTTTGTAAATGATGAAGACGAGGGCACCCCCGTGGGTCCGGTAACGGTGCGCGCATACCTGGGAGCAGATGACAAACTCGAAGAGACGCGTCAAAAGCTGGAGGAATCCCTATACTATTTAGGAATGATCCAACCCTTACCAACCCCGGTTTTCTCCATGATCCCGGATGAGAATTGGATGGAAGCCTGGAAGGTTCACTACCAGCCGATCGCAGTGGGAAGGCGTCTCATCATCGTACCGGCCTGGCTGAAGTCGCCGGATGCAAACCGGATTTCGATCAAAATTGACCCCGGCATGGCCTTTGGAACGGGTACACACCCCACCACGCAGTTGTGCTTGGAGCTGCTGGAGTCGAATACGCCGTGGGGCAGCCATGTAATTGATATCGGCTGCGGGTCCGGGATCTTATCGATCGCGGCGTTGAAACTTGGCGCAGATTTTGCCTTAGGAGTGGACATTGACGAAGCATCGGTCAAAGCCAGCCGCGAGAACGCCGATGCCAACGGCATCCCTGCGGACCGGTTTGTTATTGGAAAGGGATCTGTCACCGAGGTTTTGTCCGATAAATTCCAGATCCGAAATGCCCCCTTGGTGGTGGCGAACATCCTTGCCCCGATCATTATTCGGTTATTTGACATAGGGCTTGCAGAGCTAGCAGCGCCAGGCGGAGCACTCATCCTCTCGGGAATCTTAGCAGACCAGGCCGCGGGAGTGCTCGCTTCTGCTGAGGCTCATGGGTTAAAATTAGCGGAAAAGCACCAGATTGGAGATTGGGTGGCGTTGCTGGTGCGGTGAATAGATTCGTGAGAGGGGTTTATTAAATAGTCGGGCATACTATTCCTGCTTATCCAGAAAAAATAAGGGCGCCCATATGTCGGGGGTTCAGCCTTTTTGTGCTATCATACGGATACGATGTCCCGTCGTCGCGTGGTCCTCTACCTCCTGCTGAACGCCCTGGTTTCGGTTCTGGTATCAGGGACAGTCCTGTTCTTTTATGACCGAGCAAATCATCAAACAGACTGCAGCACCAGTGAAACGATCCCCACTCTCCCTTCCGGGAGCGTAAATGCGGACATTGTCAGTGTCGGCGGGGTAGGGGCACTGGCCTCTGAAACTGTCATCCTCCAGAATAACGGTGACGCGACGCTCCTACTGACTGGTTGGACACTTAAAGATGGCAGAAAGCAGCATATACACCTTTCCGCAGTTAACCCTCTACCCTGGTGGCATCGTGCAAGTCCATTCGGGAACGGGGACTAATACTGCAGCTGACCTGTTTTGGGGGCTCACCACTCCAGTTTGGAAATCCGGAGAGTTGGTTGCCCTCTATGACACACAAAATATTGCACGTGCCTTTTATCGAATACCTTAAGAGAATGATGGAAATTGCTCATGACCCAGGCTCTTTATAATAAATGGCGTCCCCAGAAATGGGACGAAATCGTCGGGCAGCAGCATGTCGTCCAGACCTTACGCAATGCAGTGGTTGGCGGCCGGGTGGTTCACGCTTACCTGTTCGCGGGGCCGCGCGGCACCGGCAAGACCACCGCGGCCCGCCTGCTGGCAAAGGCAGTCAATTGCCTGGACGAAGATCCGGCAGCCCGCCCATGCAATAAGTGCGCCCACTGTTTGGCGGTCAACGAGAATCGCTTCCTTGACCTGATCGAGATCGACGCGGCCTCCAACACGTCCGTTGAAGATGTGCGCGACCTGCGCGATAAGATCAACTTTTCCCCCAACCAGGGCACGTACAAAGTCTATATTATCGATGAAGTCCACATGCTCTCAACGGCGGCCTTCAACGCCCTGTTGAAAACCCTTGAAGAACCACCAGCCCATGCCATCTTCATCCTGGCCACCACCGAGATGCACAAAATCCCGGCGACGGTCCTCTCTCGCTGCCAGCGTTACGAATTCCGGCGCCTCCCGATGGACGACATTGTAGGGCAATTGCAGAACATCGTTACGAAGGAAAAACTCATAGCCGATCCTGAAGCGCTGACTCTCATCGCCCGCCAATCTGCTGGAGGAATGCGGGACGCCATTTCCCTGCTGGACCAGATGGCTTCCACCGGACAGGAAATCACGCTCGGCCTGACTCAGACCGTCCTGGGCACAGCTACCAATCAAACTGTCCTTGATCTCGTTCGTGCGGTTCTGGACCGCGATCCGGCCTCCGGCATGGATGCGATACATACCGCTCTGGATTCCGGCACCGACCCGCGCCTGCTGGCGCGCCAGGTGGTCGATTATTTGCGGGCGCTTCTGCTCATCCAAATGGGTAATGCTTCCCAGGTAGACCTGACATCCGACACGCGTTTTCAGGCTGAGAAACAAGCCAAGGCCTTTTCCCAGTCGGATATTCTGCGCATGATCAGGTCGTTTAACAATGCTGCGGTCGACCTGCGAGGTGGCTGGCAGCCATCCCTGCCTCTGGAATTGGCGCTGGCAGAAGTAATGGATTTACCTGCAATGACTGCGTCAGGCGGCGCACAATCTGCAAGTAAACCCCCGGTCGACGCAAAGCTAGAAAAACAAGTTGGCAAGATTGCCCATGAAACTCAAAAGCCCGCCAAAGATTCCGGCAATGTAATGCTTTATCAGACTTCAGGACCAGAAACGTCCACTGAAGATTCCAGTTCTGTCACTCTTGATCAGGTGGCAAAGGCCTGGAAACAAATTCAGCGCGTTAATAAAACCGCAGAGTCCTTCGCTGGCTGCCTTACTCAATTCATGCAGGCCGCTGGAAATAAATAATAATCTGCTGCTAATTGGATTTGCAAATGAACTGGTCCGGTCAAAAATGGATACAACGGAGCAAATCGAAATTACCCGTAAAGCAATTGCAAAAGTATGCGGTGGGAACCTGTCTATAAAATGTGTGGTTTCAAATGCCAAACAGGCACCGCCCGCGAATGTCAAGGCAGATGGAATGGTAGCCGCAGCCCTAAAAAAGGGCGGCGAGATTGTGGATATCCAGGAGTAATTATGGCTAAAGGATTTAATCGTCCCGCAGGTGGCGGGGGGCAAACTGGAATGATGCAGCAACTTCAGCGCCTGCAGCAGCAGATGGCTGAAGCCCAGGAACGTCTGGCGCAGGAAACTGTCATGGCGACCGCAGGCGGTGGAGCGGTCAAGGTCACCATGACCGGCGACCAGAAATGCCAGTCGGTGGAGATCGACCCGGCGTTGCTGAAAGATGTGGATGCAGAAATGCTCCAGGACCTGATCCTGACTGCTGTCAACCTGGCGCTGGATAAGTCGCGCGAACTCCAGGAGCAGGTCATGGGTCCGCTGGCGGGCGGATTGCCTCATTGAAATGATTAGCAGGAGCCGCCAGCAGGCGTCTCCCCTGGGATACCCTTCATGCTTCCCGAACCAATTCAAAACCTTGTTATTGCCCTCGAACGACTCCCCGGGATTGGCCCTAAGACCGCCTCCCGACTGGCGTTCTTTCTCCTGCGCGCCTCGCCGGAAATTTCCGGTCAGTTGGCGGAAGCACTGTCTGACTTCAAGACTAAAATTGCATTTTGCCAGGAATGTTTCAATATCACCTCCGCCGGGCGGGAGCGCTGTGAGATCTGCGAGAGCGGGCAGCGCGACCCGGCAATGATCTGCGTGGTGGAAGAACCCCTGGATGTGGTGGCCCTGGAACGCATCGGTGCCTATAAGGGCAAGTATCATGTCTTGCAGGGTGTCCTTTCGCCCATCGAAGGCATCGGCCCGGATGACTTGAAGATCAAGCCGTTGCTGGAACGCATCCAGCGAGGCGGCGTGCAGGAAGTGATCCTGGCGACCAACCCGTCCATGGAGGGGGAGGCCACGGCGCAATACCTGCACCCGCGTCTCCAGGCGCTGGGGGTGCGGGTGACCGGCTGGCGCGCGGCCTGCCGGTGGGCGGCGACCTGGAATATGCCGACCAGAATACCCTGCTGCGCGCTCTATCCGGACGCCAGGAGATGTCATAACCTTAAAGAATGTCAAATTGGGGGTGCAAATTGCTTGACAACTCAGTTCGAATGCGTATAATAGGCAAGCACATTGACCCCCACGCAGATCTCGTCCAAACGGACAGATCGTTGACAACAGAGCAACGTCTCACGTCAGAGACACAAAGCAGCAGGTTTTGCAGTCTGACGAGCCGATGTTGAATGAAAAACATCGGCGATTTTGTCTCTCTCAAACTTGACAGTGGATGGGTCTTGCGGGTAAAATCCAGCCCGCTTTGTTATCAGGACCTTAACAACTGAAAAGTGATAGGAAGTAAGCCTGTCGTTCTATTCCGTAACTTACACCCGCAAGGGTGATTTTTTTGCGGAGAGTTTGATCCTGGCTCAGGATGAACGCTGGCGGCGTGCTTAATACATGCAAGTCGAACGAAGAGCTTTTGTAGCAATACAGAGGTTTCTTAGTGGCGAACGGGTGCGTAACGCGTTGGTGACCTGCCCCAAAGTGTGGGATAACAGTTCGAAAGGACTGCTAATACCGCATGTGGTCATCGGGTTTAGAAGCCGATGACTAAAGCAGTAATGCGCTTTGGGAGGGACCTGCGTCCCATCAGCTAGTTGGTGAGGTAACGGCCCACCAAGGCTACGACGGGTAGGGGACCTGAGAGGGTGGTCCCCCACACTGGCACTGAAACACGGGCCAGACACCTACGGGTGGCAGCAGTAGGGAATATTGGGCAATGGGCGAAAGCCTGACCCAGCAACGCCGCGTGCACGATGAAGGTCTTCGGATCGTAAAGTGCTTTTCTGAGAGATGAGAAAGGACAGTATCTCAGGAATAAGTCTCGGCTAACTACGTGCCAGCAGCCGCGGTAAAACGTAGGAGGCAAGCGTTATCCGGATTTACTGGGCGTAAAGCGCGTGCAGGTGGTTTGGTAAGTTGGATGTGAAAGCTCCTGGCTCAACTGGGAGAGGTCGTTCAATACTACCAGACTTGAGAGCAGTAGAGGGAGGTGGAATTCCCGGTGTAGTGGTGAAATGCGTAGATATCGGGAGGAACACCAGTGGCGAAAGCGGCCTCCTGGACTGTTTCTGACACTCAGACGCGAAAGCTAGGGTAGCAAACGGGATTAGAGACCCCGGTAGTCCTAGCTGTAAACGATGTGAACTTGGCGTCGGCGGGTTCAAAGCCGTCGGTGCCGAAGCCAACGCGATAAGTTCACCGCCTGGGGACTACGGCCGCAAGGTTAAAACTCAAAGGAATTGACGGGTCCCCGCACAAGCAGCGGAGCGTGTGGTTTAATTCGATGTTACACGAAGAACCTTACCCAGGTTTGACATGTTGGTGGTAGGGAAGCGAAAGCAGACCGACCCGCAAGGGAGCCTTCACAGGTGTTGCATGGCTGTCGTCAGCTCGTGTCGTGAGATGTTCGGTTAAGTCCGCCAACGAGCGCAACCCTCGCCGTATGTTACAAGTGTCATACGGGACCGCCGGTATCAAGCCGGAGGAAGGTGGGGATGACGTCAAGTCAGCATGGCCTTTATATCTGGGGCTACACACACGCTACAATGGCCGGTACAATGGGTCGCTAAGCCGCGAGGTAGAGCCAATCCCTAAAGCCGGTCTCAGTTCAGATCACAGGCTGCAACCCGCCTGTGTGAAGTCGGAGTTGCTAGTAAACGCGCGTCAGCTATAGTGCGTTGAATACGTTCCCGGGGATTGTACACACCGCCCGTCACGTCATGGGAGCTGGCAACACCTGAAGCCGGTAGCCTAACCGCAAGGAGGGCGCCGTCGAAGGTGGGGTTGGTGACTGGGACGAAGTCGTAACAAGGTAGGTGTACCGGAAGGTGCGCCTGGATCACCTCCTTTCTAGATTAACGAGCAAAGGTCCAGCACTCACGCAGACCTGCGCTCAACTTCAAATCTTTCGCCCGCGGTGGGTGAAAGTCGATAAGTAAGCTTCCTATCACTTTTCAGTTGTTAAGGCCTAGCCTGGGCGGGCCTGTAGCTCAGCTGGTTAGAGCACAGTCCTGATAAGACTGGGGTCACTGGTTCGAGTCCAGTCAGGCCCACCTGAATTTTCAGGCAGTGCTCGGGGATGTAGCTCAGCGGGAGAGCAGCGCCTTTGCAAGGCGAAGGCCACGGGTTCGAATCCCGTCATCTCCACTGAGCGTTTGCATGAAAGGATGAGGAAAAGTTTGAAGTTGGTGACCTTGGAAGAACGATAGAAGTTTGGCTCAGATCGCATGGGTAGTAATACGCGGCCCGGCGATGAGCCGGGTCGCTTTGTCGAAAAAAATAGTTGACAGCCAATCCGTGTGCTTGACAAATGTGAAGCACACCGATCGCCGGTCAACGGCGAAAATCAGAACCTTGACAACTGAATAGTTATTGATAATTGACATTTTTGATGTAGGCCGAACAATATCAATTTCTCCGCATCACGTGGAGAAGCTACTAAGAGCTTACGGTGGATGCCTTGGCGCCAAGTGCCGATGAAGGACGTGGGACACTGCGATAAGCTTCGGGTAGCCGTGAACAGGCGTTGATCCGAGGATTTCCGAATGGGGAAACCCACTGCGGCGAACCCGCAGTATCTCCCGGTTGAATACATAGACCAGGAGAAGGGCACCCGGGGAACTGAAACATCTAAGTACCCGGAGGAAAAGAGATCATTTCCCTAGTAGTGGCGAGCGAACGGGAATTAGCCCAAACCGCCCGTGCTTGCACGGACGGGGTTGTAGGGTCTGGCATATGGAAGTTACAAATCAGTCTGTTAGCAGAATGGTGTGGGAAAGCCAACCAAAGAGGGTAACAGTCCCGTATGCGAAAATGAACTGACTTCCGCTGGATACCTGAGTACTGCCGGGCACGCTAATCCGGCAGGAATCTGGGGAGTCCACTCTCCAAGGCTAAATACACTTGGCGACCGATAGTGAACAAGTACCGTGAGGGAAAGGTGAAAAGTCCCCCTGTTAGGGGAGTGAAATAGAACCTGAAACCGTAAGCTTACAAGCAGTCGAAGGGCTAATGGCGTGTCGGTGCTCCGGCGAAACCCGGGTGCGCGGCGCTATGCCTGACGGCGTGCCTCTTGGAGAATGAGCCTGCGAGTTAATCTCAGCGGCAAGGTTAAGGGAGTTACACCCGTAGCCGTAGCGAAAGCGAGTCTGAATAAGGCGTATAGTCGTTGGGATTAGACCCGAAACCGGGTGAGCTACCCATGGCCAGGGTGAAGCGAGTCTAAACGCTCGTGGAGGCCCGAACCTACTAATGTTGCAAAATTAGGGGATGAGCTGTGGGTAGAGGTGATATGCCAAACGAACTCGGATATAGCTGGTTCTCCCCGAAATAGCTTTTGGACTAGCGTCATGCGTTTAGTATCGGAGGTAGAGCACTGGATGAGCTAGAGGGCTTACTGCTTATCGAACTCAACCAAACTCCGAATGCCGATACTCCATAGCATGGCAGTCGGACTCCGGGAGATGAGTTTCGGGGTCAAAAGGGAAACAGCCCAGATCATCGGCTAAGGTCCCCAAATCCAAGCTAAGTGGGAAACGAGGTGAGGTTACTTGAACAACCAGGAGGTTGGCTCAGAAGCAGCCACCCTTTAAAGAGTGCGTAATAGCTCACTGGTCTAGTGACCTTGCGCGGAAAACTTAACGGGGCTAAGCTTGGTACCGAAGCCATGGGACTTGCGCAAGCAGGTCGGTAGGGGAGCGTTCCGCCAGCAGTGAAGGTCGACCGTAAGGACGGCTGGAGCGGGCGGAAGTGAGAATGCAGGCATGAGTAGCGTACAAACACGTGAGAACCGTGTTCGCCGTAAATCTAAGGTTTCCGACGCCAGGTCATTCCGCGTCGGGTTAGTCGGGTCCTTAGCCGAGGCCGAGAGGCGTAGGTGATGGACATCCGGTCAACATTCCGGAACCGTCTGGAAGGAGCGATGAGGGGACGCAACGAGGTAGGCCAGCCAGCGATTGGTTGTGCTGGTGCGATCCGTTTAGGTGTTGAGGCTTGTAGGAAAATCCGCAAGCCGAGCTGAGGCGATAGCGAGCCCTTGAGGCGTAAGTGGTTGAGCCTTGTTGCCGAGAAAAGCCTCTAAGCATTGATTTCCAGATGCCCGTACCGCAATCCGACACCGGTAGATGGGTAGAGTATACCAAGGCGAACGGGAGAACCTTCGTTAAGGAACTAGGCAATTTAACCCCGTAACTTCGGGATAAGGGGTACCTGGTGTACAGGTCGCAGTGAAATGGTTCTAGTGACTGGTTAACAAAACCACAGGTCTCTGCTAAGCCGTAAGGCGATGTATAGGGGCTGACGCGTGCCCAGTGCCGGAAGGTTAAAGGGAGAGGTTAGACGCAAGTCGAAGCTTTGAACTGAAGCCCCGGTGAACGGCGGCCGTAACTATAACGGTCCTAAGGTAGCGAAATTCCTTGTCGGGTAAGTTCCGACCCGCACGAACCGCGTAACAACTAGAATAGTGTCTCAACGAGGGACCCGGTGAAATTGAAATGGCTGTGAAGATGCGGCCTACCCGCAGTAGGACAAAAAGACCCCGTGGAGCTTTACTGTATCTTGGCATTGAGTTTGGGTGTGATCTGTGTAGTATAGGTGGGAGGCTTTGAAGCTGGAGCGCTAGCTTCGGTGGAGCCATCAGTGAAATACCACCCTGATTACATTTAGACCCTAACCCCGCACCGTCATCCGGGCGGGGGACCGTGCCAGGTGGGCAGTTTGACTGGGGCGGTCGCCTCCTAAAAGGTAACGGAGGCGCCCAAAGGTTCCCTCAGGGTGAATGGAAACCACCCAAAGAGTGTAAAGGCATAAGGGAGCTTGACTGCAAGACCAACGCGTCGAGCAGA
>CAVXCH010000011.1:0-1592903 GCA_963760245.1 uncultured Chloroflexia bacterium
CCCTGGGCAGACTCGAACTGCCCTTTTTAGCTCCGGAGGCTAACGCTCTGTCCACTGAGCTACAGGGGCGGGTTCCGAGGATTTTACCACAATCAAAAGAATTGCGAAGGTTGCGGCTCTACGTTGGGATAAATCTGTCAAACCTGTGCAAGGGGGGCTAGTTGAACCATTTCGATACGCAATTTCTGGATTCTTACCAAGTTCCCACCTTCATCTCCAACCCGGTCATATTGACGGCGCTTGTGAGCATATTCCCCGCAAACCTGGTAGAAACGGGCCGTCTCGGAATATTTACCAGTAAACACGGCGGTTATCCGTGCGAACATTTGGAGCCAGCCAGAAGAAGCCGTGCGGAATTGAGCAGGAGAAATCGTCCCAGCCTGAACTTCAGTTGAAAGATATTTTTTTAGATTCTGCTGCTCCTGCCAGGTGGCCCAGATGATGGTAATGAACATAACAATCCATCCGGTCCAATCGATAGCGGTACCAATCAGCGTACCAGGGAATCCACTGGGCAAAATGGCGGCAATGGTGTTGTGGAGGCCGTGGGCGAACATGCCGGCAGCCAACCCAAGCAGGGGAGCAAAAATCTTAACAGCCATATTCTTATTGAGGCGGGCGATGGCCAGCCCGATCCCGAAAAAGGCGGTGTAGAACGGATGCTGCCAGCCAACCAGGATGATGCGGATAAATGTAAGGGAAAGCAAGCCGCTCCATCCGCTTTGCTGGAATCCATAGGTATAAATATAGTAGGTGTTCTCGGTGGCAGCAAAACCCAGGGCAGCCACCCCGGCATAAATAATGCCGTCGAGGATCGAGTCAAATTCGCTGTGGAAGACGAGGAAGACGGCGAGAACAGCCAGCCCCTTGAGGGTCTCTTCCACCAAAGGGGCGACCACGGATCCGGTGGCAATATCGGTAAGGACACTGGAGTTAGTAAATATGTAAATCCCGAGCCCCAGGAAGGTATTTATGATGAAGGCACTCCCGGCAGCGATAACCGCACCCCATAAAAAAACACCGCCCAATAAAAGGAGCGGTTCCTTTTCGTAGCGGTCAAGCCAATAAAGGATGTAGGCAAAAAGGAGGGAGGTGGAAAAGCCGATCAGTCCAGAAACGATCAGACCCATTGTTTTCTCCGACGAGGACGAGATGGCTAATTCTATCGCGTTCCAAATGACTACGAACGACAAACTCTAAAGGATGCTCCTCATTCACTTTGCGCTTGTTCGGGGACTATGTCGCAAAGTCGTTTCTACATTACCCCGACCCACAAACTTAAATTATTTAATGTCTTGAAGAATCAGGCGGGTGCGTTCGATGCGAGTCGTCTCTAACGGGATGCCGAGAGCATCCAGCACTTCCTCAGGACGACCGGTAGCCCCTTCCCGGGCAGCAAGGCGCATGTGCAGGCGGGGAGGGAGCGACCCCTCTCCAGGAGCCAATTCGAGCGATTCGACCAGGGATCGCAGGTCGTAAGTCTTGCCGCGGCGTTCACGTGGAAGGGATGCAGCAGCCAGTACGGCTGCGATGCTAGATTTCAAGTCAGATGCGAACTCTGACTCGAGCAGGGTGACTTCATAATCTGCAGAGACCACCCGGGTCTGGAGAGCCGGCGCGTGTTCATCCACAACCTCCACGGTGGAGATGACCAGGCCCAGCGGTGAAGCGGATTGCAGCAATTCTTTATAAACAGGATTCAAGGAATCTGCGGGATCATTTATCCACAAATCCACAATTTCCGCGCACCCGATGAAGCCCAATGGCAAAGCCGAGGCCAATTGGATCTTCGGACCGGGATGGAAGCCCTGGGTGTAAGCCAGCGGCAGGCCGGCACGGCGCACTGTCCGCTCCCACAGGCTGTGCAAGTCCAAATGACCAATATAGCGCAATCCATCGGATTTAGAAAAAGTAATGCGCAATCTCATTCAGGATGTTTTCCCTGTCCGCCTGCCTATCCACTTGCGCAAATTAGGAAGGAGCAGTGCTCCGAGGGGACAGAATGCAATTGAAATCAGCAATCCCAGCGGTCCAAATACCATGCTCATGGCGTCTGTGGAGGAGACCAGCCACAGGTAAAGGATAATCAGCGCGGCAAATATTCCCGAGGCAAGGGCCGTACCGACGCCGTGGAACGGCTGCAGCAAACGAGCCAATATACCGACGACCAGAGACGAGAAGGCCAAGAAGAACAGCATAGTCCCCTGACCAGTGGGGACGAGCAAGCTCAATACAGTGTTGAACATGAGCATGCCGATAAAAATGAGAAATCCACCCATGGCACCAACCAGGATGTAGTTAAAGAGAGCGCGCAGTTTCATGGGTTAACTTTCTCCAGTAGCGATGCGTGGTCTGCCGCCAGGTGATTTGACTTCTGGACATTTCCAATAGATACCGGGAAATTCACGCCGCGAGGCGGCGAAGGTGGGCAATATCCCACAGGCGTCACAATCCTCGCGACAGTCCTGGCGGATGGTGCCTTCAAGGGAGCGCTGGTAATCAGCGTACAGGTATTTCTTGCGGACAGCGTCTGAAATATGTTCCCAGGGAAAAACCTCATCGCTGCGGCGAGTGCGGTGGGTGTAGAAGGCAGGGTCGATTTTTTGGGCGGCAAATGCAGAGGTCCAGGCCTCGAAGCGGCGCTGGTCCTGCCAGGCGTCGAATTTCGTGCCATTTTTCCAGGCGGCATAGATCACCTCCGCCATGCGCCGGTCGCCGCGTGAGAGCCAACCTTCGAGGAGTGTGTCTTCTGGTGGCGTCCAGGATAACTTGAATGCGGAGCCGCGCAATTCATGCATCAGCAATTCCTGCTTGGCCTTGATCTGATCTGCCGTATCCACAGAAACCCATTGGAAGGGAGTATGCGGCTTGGGGATGAAGGTGCTCACCCCGGCGTGGACCCTGGCTTTACCGCCCAGCACCTTGCGCCCTTCAGCCAGGACACGCTTGCACAGGTCGGCGATCGCCTGCACGTCGGTGAGAGTTTCGGAAGGGTGACCGATCATGAAGTAGAGTTTGATATTCGTCCAGCCGCGTGAATAAATCTCCCGAGCGGTCTCGAGCAGTTGCTCGTCGGTGATGAACTTATTAATGATACGCCGCATGCGTTCGGTGGCAGCTTCCGGGGCGAGGGTAAAACCCCCGGAGCGACGGTCCTTCAATTTTTCCATCAGCTCCACCGAAACAGTGTCGATGCGCAGGGACGGCAGGGAAACGGTGAGGTGTTTACCGCTGAAGCGTTCCCCGATGCGAGTGACGAGTTCGAGTATATCGGTGTAGTCGGAAGAGGAGAGGGAAAGAAGCGCCAACTCTTCGGCTCCGGTGGCAGCCACCGCCTCTTCCGCGGCAACAACAATCTCTTCCACTCTGCGCTCGCGAACCGGACGGGTGATCATGCCGGCCTGGCAGAAGCGGCAGCCGCGGGTGCAGCCGCGCATTACTTCGACCGAGACACGGTTATGGACCACGTCAATGTTCGGGACCAGGAAGCGGGTGGTTGGAGGCGGAAGTTTTAGCAAGCATGCGCTTGACCACGATCCGCGGAGCTTCAGGGATAGTGGGGGTGATGCTGGCGAGCGTACCATCCTCAAGATATTTCACATCGTAAAAGCGGGGTACGTAGACACCCGGGATGCGCGCCAATTCCCGCAGAAGAACGTTTCGGTCAAAAGTCAAGGGTCGATCGTTGCCAGCAACAGAATTTTGACTTTTAACCTTTTTTACGACATCAATAATTTCCTGGATGACTTCCTCGCCTTCCCCAATGACGAAGGCATCGATGAAGGCATGCATCGGTTCTGGGTTAAAGCAGGCGTGACCGCCGGCGATGATCAGCGGATCCGCGGCGGTACGATCGGAGGAACGGAGGGGAACCCCCGCCAGATCGAGCAGGTTGAGGGTATTGGTGTAGAGGGTCTCATAAGGGAGCGAAAAGCCCAAAATGTCAAAAGCAGCCAGGGGGTGCTTGGTTTCAAGCGAGTAGAGAGGAATTTTGTTTGATCGCATCAGGTCTTCCATGTCCACCCACGGGGCATATGCACGCTCAGCAAGTACATCGGGACGCTCATTGACCAGGTCATAGAGGATCTGCAGACCAAGGTTGGAGATGCCGATATCGTAGATATCGGGGAAAACGAAGGCGACCCGGGTGCCAACCTTTTCCCAATCCTTGATAATGGCATTGAATTCGCCACCGACGTAACGACCAGGTTTCTGTACCTTTAAGAGAATCCGCTCTAGACGGGTATCGATCTGTTGAGGAGAAAGCATGGGCGGAATTATAACCGACGCCAGAGCTGCTCCAATTTTTCCCCTGGAAAGAACTGCTAAACGTCTAGGCGTTCAACCATCAAAGGCGCACTAGGGGTTGCTCAGCGGGTTTAACACCCGGTCAATGGTCTTCGTCAGTGGGGTGAATCTTTTCGATATTCTTCCAATTTTCGGACAGTTTATCCGGAGAATGAAGTAATGTGGGAAAACATTGGGTGCACAAATAAACCTGTTTCCCCTGGTATTGCAGGGGTATCAAGGGAGTTCTCTTTTTCAGAACGGTTGCAATTCTGGCAAGTTTTCATATTCCTAAAAGGTTCCTTTAACCATGCCACCATCCACAGCCAACATGGCGCCGGTAATATAGCTGGCAACGGGAGAGACGAGGAAAACTGCGGCGTTGGCAAATTCTTCGGGAGTGCCCATCCGCCCCAGAGGACTGTCCTTGGATTGCAGAGCGATCTCCTTTTTGACAGATGTACGATTCTGTTTGGCGCGGAAAGTCATCAGTTCGATCACGCGTTCGGTATCCGTCCAGGCAGGCAGGATAGAGTTGAAGCGGATGCCGTCCTGACCGAGTTCGAGCGCCAAAGATTTGGTCAGCCCGACTGTGGCAGCGCGAATACTGTTGGACAAAACCAGGTTGGGGATAGGCTGCTTGACAGAATAAGAGGTAACGGTCAGTACGCTGGCGACCTTCGACTTGCGCAGGTAAGGAAGGGCGGCTTTGATCAAGCGGACATGGCTCATCAGGGACAGGTCAACCGCCTTCTGCCAGTCGGCCTCTTCCATCGTTTCGAAGGCTCCGGAAGGCGGACCACCGGCGTTGGTAATCAATATATCCAGCCCACCCAGCAGGCGGGCAGCCTCGTTTACCAGCCGGGAAGGTACATCCGGGTCGGTAAGATCGCCAACCAGGGCAAGAGCTTTAATGCCGGTATCGGCGGATATCTTTGCGGCCGCGGCGGAAACCCGGGCCTGGTCGCGACCATTGATGACGGGTCGACAGCCTTCCCTGGCCAATGCGAGTGCAGTGGCATACCCCAAGCCCTTACTCGAGCCAGCGACAAAGGCACGCAACCCCTTGAGTTTTAGGTCCATATATTCTCCTTTACAACGAAACCACCGGAGCACAGATCACTGCATACGTGTGCCAGGTTGGTTATATGATTTCCACTTTCGTATCGAGCACGTCCCCATCCGGCCAATTGGTCTCTGTCCACTTCCGGACCGTTTCCAAGGCAGATTGAAGATAGGTGTTATCGTTGCTGACCATCCCACAGGAAATAATCGCTTCCTGCCACTTATCCTGCAATTCCATTTCTGCGACCGAAATGTTGAACTGGCGATGCAGTCGTGCCAGCAGAGGTTTAAGCCGCCCGCGCTTTTCTTTGAGCGAGGCGCTGCCAGGGAGGTAGAGGTGGAGAGTGAGCAGGCCAATCATATTCTTGATTGCGATTTACGAATTACAGAAACCGATTTACAATACTTTTACCTATGGATACCGAAACCGCTTACAACCTGGCACTCGACTACCTTTATTCTTTTGTAGATTATAGTCTTAAAAAATCGTCCGAACTTGCCAGGGCTGATTTCAACCTGGAGCGGATGCGGGCGCTGATGACCTTGCTCGGCAACCCGGAGGAGAAGTACCCAATCCTGCACGTGGCCGGGACGAAAGGCAAGGGATCCACTTGCGCATTGATGGCGTCGGCGTTGACTGCTGCCGGATACAAGACCGGGTTGTATACGTCCCCGCATTTACAGGATTATGTGGAGCGAATCCAAATCGACGGGCAAGCCGATCTCGCACGCCCAGCTGATAAGACTGGTGGAGCAGGTCAAGCCGCACGTTGCAGCTGTGCCAAAATTGACCACTTTCGAGATCACAACAGCCATCGGATTGCTTTACTTTGCGCAACAAAAGGTGGGGGCTGCAGTGGTCGAAGTGGGGCTGGGCGGTCGGCTCGACGCCACCAATGTGGTCACGCCGCGCGTATCGGTGATCACTTCTCTCTCCTACGATCACATGGGAGTGCTAGGTAATACCCTGACGCAGATAGCTGGGGAAAAGGCCGGCATCATCAAGCCTGGCATCCCTGTGGTATCTTCGCCGCAGAAAGAAGAGGCATGGGCCGTCCTGGAAAGGGTAGCGGAAGAACGCCACGCTCCGATTACTCTCGTCGGCAGGGAAGTAGTGTTCGAGGCCGGCGATCATTCACTGGAAGGGCAATCGCTGACAGTGGGAAATAAGCGTGGAGCGGCTGGTAACAAGCTGGGAGTGGAAAAAAACCAGGAATCGGTTATACTACGCCTCCCATTATTGGGACAGCACCAGCTTGCCAACGCGGCGACGGCCTACGCGGCACTAAAAGCCAGCGGGCTGAAGATAGGCGACGATGCCATCGCCAAAGGTTTTGGCGAAGTGAAATGGCCGTGCCGGTTCGATATCGTTCGAAAGGAACCACCGGTCATCCTGGATTCGGCCCATAACGAGGATTCGTTCGAAAAGTTGGACCAGACTCTGGAAGATTACTTTCCCAACCGGAGAATCCTGCTGATCTTTGGGTCGTCCGAAGACAAGGATGTCAGCGGAATGTTGGCAGCCCTGAAAGGACGATTGAAACTCGTGCTGGCTACAAAAGCCGTTCACCCGCGCGCCATCGAGCCTGAAAAAATCATCGAAACAGCGAACAAGCTGGGGATCCCTTCAGAAGCAGCCTCCCCGGTGGAAGCAGCCCTGAGGCGGGCGCTGGAACTGGCGTCAACCGGTAGAGAAATAGTCTTATCAGCAGGCAGCATGTTTGTGACTGCAGAAGTCAAAACTGCCTGGGAAAAAAATAAATGAATAACGACTGGCCCTCCTTTACATGCGCGACGCAGGGCTCTTATTATCAAGTTATATTCTCAGGGACTTTATGAATCAAAACGACTGGTCATTCCAGGAAGAAGACGCATTCAATGTGGCGCTCTCGCAGCGCACTGATGAGCTTTACCGGGTTACCAACGCCACGCCGGACGAGGACGGCTGCATCGAGGCGCTGGTGCTACCGCTGCGGGATATCGTCGTTTTCCCGCACATGGTCACTCCGGTTTTTGTTTCGCGCGAAGCCAGCCTGCTGGCAATCCAGGAAGCGCACGAACACGACCGAACCATCATTGGCCTGACCCAGCGTGACTCGGATGTGGAAAACCCCGGTCCGCAGGATTTCCTACCCGTCGGAGTGGAAATGGCGGTCGGGCGGCTGCTATCGATGCCGGACGGGTCCTCCTCGGCTTTGGTACAGGGACGGAAGCGGGTGGAGGTGGTGGAATTTACACGGGTAGCCCCGGTGTTGAGGGTGAGGGCCCGAGTTATCGACGAACCGGCAACTGCCGACAAGACGACCCAGGCGTTGATGCGCAATGCCCTGGACCTGTTTGACCGCTGCGTCCAGTTAGACCGCGCCATCCCTGAAGAAGCCCACCTTTTCGCCATGAATATCGCCGAGCCAGGCTGGCTGGCAGATATGATCGCCACGGCAGTCTCGATTAATCTAACAGAACGCCAGCAATTATTGTTGATGAAAGACGCCCGCCAGCGTCTCCAGCGGATCAATAAATTACTGGCTCAGGAACTGGACGTGCTGGAACTCGAGGATGAAATCCACAGCCGGGTGCAGGATGAGGTTGACAAGAGCCAGCGAGAGTTTTACCTGCGTGAACAAATGAAACAGATCCAGACCGAACTGGGCGAAGGTGACATATTCTCGCGCGACTTGAACGATTTGAAGAAGAAAATCGACGCGGCAGCGTTGCCGGAGCAGGCACGCTCCACCGCCATCAAGGAACTCGAACGGCTTGAACCAAATGCCGGCGATGGCACCCGAGGTAGGCATCATTCGCACCTACCTGGATTGGATCCTGGACCTGCCCTGGACGCAGTCCACCAAGGACAACCTGGATGTCAAACATGCCGCCCGCATCCTGGAGCGCGATCATTATGGGTTGAAGAAAGCCAAGGATCGCATCCTAGAATACATTGCCGTGCGCTCGCTCAAGCCCAAGAAGGAGCGGCAGCCGATCCTGTGCTTCGTCGGCCCGCCCGGGACGGGGAAGACCTCGCTCGGCCAGTCCATCGCTGAATCTCTTGGGCGCAAGTTCGTACGCGTATCACTCGGCGGAGTGAGGGATGAGGCGGAGATCCGCGGCCACCGCCGGACGTACATCGGCGCACTGCCCGGGCGAATCCTGCAAACGATGAAGCGGGCTGGAACTGCGAACCCGCTGTTCATGCTCGATGAGATCGACAAACTCGGGCAGGATTTTCGAGGCGACCCATCGTCTGCCCTGCTGGAGGTGCTCGACCCCGAGCAGAACCACGCCTTCAGCGACCATTACCTCGAACTTGAATTCGACCTTTCCAAGGTCATGTTCATTACCACTGCCAACACGCTGATGACTATTCCGCCTGCCCTGCTCGACCGGTTGGAAGTGATCGAGTTCCCGGGATACATCGAAGAAGAAAAGATTACCATTGCCGAACGGTTCCTGATCCCGCGCCAGCTGGAAGAAAGCGGGATCGAGTCCCTTGGCATGACCTTCACCACCGAAGCGCTCCAACGCATGGTGCGCGAATATACCTACGAAGCGGGAGTGCGCAACCTTGAGCGCGAGATCGGGCGCATCTGCCGCAAGGTGGCGCGCTGGAAAGCGGAAGAGAAACGCTACCCCACCGACATCGTCCCAGGACTGATCGAGAAATTCCTCGGTCCACAACAATTCTTCCAGACCGAAGCCGAGCGCAAGGACGAGGTGGGGGTGGCCACCGGCCTGGCCTGGACCGAGAACGGCGGGGAGATCATCTCGATCGAAGTTGCCGTACTGGATGGCAAGGGCAACCTGCAGATGACCGGCCAAATCGGGGACGTAATGCAAGAATCCGGCCAAGCTGCGTTGACATACGTCAAATCACGAGCGACACGGTTGGGAATCGATGCGGAAGTATTCGAAAGGATGGACATACACGTGCATATGCCAGAGGGCGCCATCCCAAAGGATGGCCCGTCGGCGGGCATCACCCTGGCAACGGCGCTCATCTCCGCGTTGACCGGACGAGCGGTACACAAAGAAGTGGGCATGACCGGGGAGATCACCCTGCGCGGGCGGGTGCTACCCATCGGAGGTCTGCGTGAAAAAGTGCTGGCTGCCCATCGCGCGGGTCTAAAGGTGGTACTCATTCCGGAGAAAAATATGAAGGACCTGGTGGACGTGCCCAAAAAGGTACGGGAGGATTTGAAGATCGTAGCTCTCCAGCACATGGACCAGGTGCTTGAAATTGCACTGTCAGCGAAAGGTACGCTCGAGCCGCCTCACCCGCGGCGCAAGCCGGAAGAGATGGGTGAAGCTGCAGAAGATTAGGCAATTAACTCCAAAACCGTGAATGACGCAAATGGGATACAATATTTGCGTCATTTATTTTTTTTAAACAGAGGAAAGCATGCGACAATCGCTAGAAAACAAAGTCGTCTTCATCACGGGTGCCAGTTCGGGATTTGGAGCGGATGCCGCAAGGCTGTTCGCCAAGGAAGGTGCCATCGTCATCCTGGCTGCCCGGCGCATGGAGCGTTTGACCGCACTGACCGAGGAGATCCGACTTGCAGGCGGACAAGCTTTCCCCCTACAGCTCGATATCACTGACCAGGCTCAGATCGAGTCTGCTGTTAAGACAGTGCTGGATACTTACGGGCGGATAGACATCCTTCTCAACAATGCAGGGATGGGAAGCCTGAACTGGCTTGAAACGTTCGATCCCTCCGCAGACATCGACATGCAACTGAATATCAATTTGAGGGGGACAATACAATTGACGCGTGCTATCCTGCCGTCCATGCTGGCCCGACGGGCAGGTCAAATCATCAATATGTGTTCAATGGCGGGATTTATCGCGGCTCCGATGTATACGGTTTATGCTGCAACAAAGTTCGGCATGCGCGGGTTTAATAATGCCTTGCGCAGGGAGGTGGCGGTGCTGGGCATCCAGGTCTCCAGCATCTATCCGGGCCCGGCGAAAACCGAGTTCGGAAAGAATTCGGGTGACAGCCCTCTCCAGCAAAACTTCAACCTGCCGGGTTGGATCAACATGACATCCGAATACGTGGCACGCAGGACGGTAGGCGTTGCGAAGCATCCCCGCAGGACACTGGTGATCCCCTGGTGGTTCAGGCCGGTGATTGCCCTGGACACGTTCTTCCCGGCCCTGGTGGACTGGGGTGTAAAGGTGGTATTTGTGAAGCGATTTCATCGATATGACCCACAAAAGGATAAATTATCTCGACCCAAGTAAAATGGATCATAAACGAAGAAAGGACGATCAATGAGTTCCTCCCGAATTTCCAAACTTTCTGTCGCATTGAAAACCTCCGGCGTGGATAGCTTAGCCCTGAATGCCGGACCCAGCCTGGTTTATATGACCGGACTGCATTTCCATCTCTCGGAACGTCCGGTTGTCACGCTGTTCACTGCCGGGAATGACCCTGTCATTGTGCTGCCGGAGCTGGAAATGCTCAAGGTTAGCGGCCTGCCTTATGGGATCAAGCCATTCCCCTACGGCGATAACCCTGCGGATTGGGAGGGCGTCTTCCGCAAGGCGGTCAAGTCTCTAAACCTGGATGGTAAACGGATCGGTGTGGAGCCGCAGCAGATGAGGCTGCTTGAGTTTCGCCACCTCAGATCTGTTGCGCCCAAAGCGGAATTCCCGGATACATCCGAGGTGGTCAGCAACCTGCGGATCAGGAAGGACGCCGAGGAAATTACCGCCATGCGCAAGGCTGTCAAGGTGGCACAGTCCGCCCTGGAAGCAACCATACCGCTGATAAAGATCGGCATGACCGAAAAAGATCTGGCTGCGGAATTGGTGGTGAATTTGCTGCAATGCGGGTCGCAATCAGACATGCCGTTTGCCCCAATTGTCTCCGGAGGACCGAACAGCGCCAACCCGCACGCCATTCCCTCAGACCGGAAGCTGTGCGCAGGCGACCTGCTGGTTGTGGACTGGGGCGCGGCGGTTGACGGTTATATTTCCGACCTTACGCGCACATTCGCGGTGGGAGAACCTGATGCCGAGTTTCGCAAGATCCACCAAATCGTACAGGAAGCCAACGCAGCCGGACGGGCAGCTGGCAAACCGGGAGTGCCGTGCGCCAACGTTGACAGCGCAGCAAGGACGGTGATCGAGAAGTCCGGTTATGGAAAATATTTTACCCATCGCACCGGACACGGTATTGGCATGGAGAGTCATGAGGAGCCATACATGCGCAGCGGCAACATGCAGTTGCTGGAAGAGGGCATGACTTACACAGTGGAACCCGGGATATACCTGCCGGAGCGCAATGGAGTGCGGATCGAGGATAACATGTTAGTCACCGCAAACGGCGTGGAGAGCCTGAGTGATATGCCACGGGAATTGCGGGTGGTGGGGTAGGGGAATTTGCCTCCCTCCAAAGGCAAGAGGAATTTATAGGATGCAACTCACTCCATTCAAACTGGAACGTTTCTTTGCCCGTTACGAATTCAAGGTGAAGTACCTGATGTGCAGTTCGGATTGCGAATCTCTGTCAATAGGGGACCTGCTGGCAATCGAACCAGGGGCGGAGGAAGGCTTGAAACGCCATTGGCTGGGATACACCGAATCGCCAGGTGCCCCCTCGTTGCGGAAGGAGATCAGCCGGATATACAAGAGCATCCAAGCGGAGCAAATCCTGGTCCACAACGGTGCAGAGGAGGCCATCTTCCTGTTCATGCACGCCGTGCTGAATCCCGGTGATCACGTCATCGTTCACTGGCCATGCTACCAGTCGCTGTCCGAGATCGCCAGGAGCATTGGCTGCGAAGTGACGAAGTGGGAAGCCCGGCCGGAAAACAAATGGGCTCTCGACCTGGACGAACTCAAGGGGAGCCTGCGCAACAAAACCCGCGCAATCATCGTCAACACCCCTCATAATCCCAGCGGTTATTTGATGCCACGCAGCGATTACGAGGCTCTCGCCACCCTGGCGCAGGAAAAAGGGATCCTGCTCTTTTCCGACGAGGTCTATCGCGAGCTTGAATACGACCCAGCGGACCGGCTCCCATCGGCATGCGACCTCAACCCGCACGCGGTCTCGCTGGGGGTGATGTCGAAGGCTTACGGGCTGGCAGGGCTGCGCATCGGCTGGATAGCCACCAAAAATACATATGTGCTTGCCCGTATGGCTGCCCTCAAAGATTACACCACCATCTGCAGCAGCGCCCCAAGCGAATATCTGGCCGAACTTGCTTTGCGGCACCGCGAAATGATCGCCGGACGTAATTTGCAGATTATTCAGCATAACTTGTCCCTTTTGGAGACATTCTTCAGCGCACATGAGGACCGGTTTGAGTGGGTATGCCCGAAAGCAGGACCAATTGCTTTTCCGCGCCTTTTGGGCGGCGACGTAGAAAAATTCTGCGATAGCCTGGTGAAACGTACCGGCGTCCTGTTGCTGCCGGGGACGATGTACGACCATCCGGGCAATCATTTCCGAGTAGGGTTTGCACGTAGGAATATGCCCGAAGCCTTGGAAAAATTGGAAGGATTCCTGGAATCCCAATAATCATGATAGGGTCGACATGATGACATATTGCCAGTACCTGCGCGAACACCCGGAAGACACCTTAAATAAAAATTACCACGACAATGAGTATGGGTTCCCGTTAACGAGCGACGCTTCCCTGCTAGAACGCCTGGTGCTCGAAATCAACCAAGCCGGGTTGTCGTGGATCACCATCCTCAAGAAAAAAGAAGCCTTCCACCGCGTCTACGATGGGTTCGATGTGGACAAGATAGCGGCCTACACTGAGACTGACACCGTCCGGCTGCTGGGGGATGCCAGCATCATACGCAACAGGCTCAAGGTGAATGCAGCCATTGAAAACGCGCGCCGTATCCAGGACCTGAGAGGGGAGTTTGGCTCCTTCAAGGGTTGGCTGGATGGGCACCATCCGCTCAGCCTGGACGAGTGGACCAAACTTTTCAAAAAGACCTTTGTTTTCACGGGCGGGGAGATTGTCAAGGAATTCCTGATATCCAGCGGTTACCTCCCCGGCGCTCACGATAGCGAGTGCCCGGTATACCAGAAGATCGAAAAACTTCACCCGGCCTGGAAACGGTGATCCTTGAACAGGCTGCCATTTACTCTATGAAATGAGAAGCCAGCCGAACCTCCTGACCAAAATATTATAAGAATCTTTCGTCCATCACCCTGTCTCAGGATGGAGGGTTATAATCTGCCAGCAGGGTACCCTATTATTCCAAGATTAATTCCGAGGGCAAATGTCCCAAATTATTCCGACCGCAGAGCCGTTTTACTTCATCGGAAATGGCGCCAAAGCAAAAATTGGCTGCCTGGTGACTCACGGGTTCACCGGGGCGCCGAAAGAGATGCGCTGGCTCGGAGAATACCTGAACCGGCAAGGCTACACCGTTTGCGGGATCCGGCTGAACGGTCACGCCACCAAACCTGCAGACATGGTGCGATCGCGCTGGCAGGATTGGCTGCTCTCGGTGGAGGACGGTTACAACCTGCTGCGTTCCTGTACCGAGCAGGTTTTCATGCTCGGGCTTTCGATGGGCGGAGTGCTGTCTCTTACCGCGGCGAGCAGCCTTCCGGTGCGGGGGGTTGTGGCCATGTCCACTCCGTACCAACTCCCCGATTCCATGTTGTTTCATTTAACCGGCGTCATTTCCTGGTTCATTCCTTTTATGTCAAAAGGGAGTGGAACTCCAGATGCGGGCTGGTTCGATAAGGACGCGTTCAAACAACATGTGGCATATCCTAAAAACCCGGTCCGCTCGGCGGGGGAACTAAACCAGCTCCTGGGCGCGATGCGAAAAGCTCTGCCACTTGTGAAGGTACCTGCATTGCTGATCCATTCACGTAACGATGATTACGTTTTCCGGGGCAGCATGGAGAAAATCCACGCAGCCCTGGGCAGCGCTGACAAACAAATGATGTGGGTTGAAGGCGGCGGGCACGTCATCACGGAAGAGCCAACGCGTGAGGTGGTCTATAAGGCAGCAGCCGATTTTATTAACCGGGTAGCCAATGCATGAGTCTTGATCTGATCCTGTTGTTTGCTTCCCTCTTCACTTGGGGGATTGGCGAGGGAATGTTCATCTATTTCCAACCCATTTATTTGCAGCAACTTGGAGCAGGGACGATGACCATCGCCATAGTCTTTGGCGCTTTCGGCCTGGCGATGATGGTGGCGCACATCCCAGCCGGCTACCTGGCTGACCGCATCGGCCGCAAGCCGATCATGGTCGTAGCCTGGGTTGCCGGGCTGGTTGCCACATGGGTGATGGCCTTAGCAAGGAATCTGCCGGTATTCATTGGCGGGGTGCTTGTATATGGACTGACAGCCTTCGTTTCCTCACCGATGAACTCTTACATCACGGCAGCGCGAGGGAAACTTTCCCTGGTGCGGGCGATGACCCTGATGTCGGCCGGTTACAACCTGGGAGCGGTGCTCGGACCGATCTCAGGCGGGTGGCTGGGCGAAAGGTTCGGCCTGCGGACCGTTTACCTGGTGGCTGCCTGTATCTTTATCATCTCGACCGGGATCCTGCTTTTCATCCGCTCCCAGCCGTGTGAAAGACACGACCCTGCCAAACCTCCAGTCAAATTATGGGCAAACCAGCGTTACATCACACTAGTGGGGATCGTATTCCTGGCAATGTTCGTCATGTACCTGCCCCAACCGCTTACGCCTAAATTCCTTCAAAACGAGCGCGGGCTGTCACTCGAATCGATTGGCCTGCTCGGCTCTGTGGGGAGCCTGGGGAATGCAGCGCTGAACCTGTTCCTGGGTCAGCTCACAGCTCGCACAGGATTCCTGGTAGCCCAGGTTTCGGTGGCATTTTTTAGTTTGCTGTTATGGAAGGGATTGGGTGTGCCATGGTACGCCCTGGGCTACTTCATGCTGGGCGGATACCGCGCGGCGCGTTCATTTATCTACGCCCAGGCACGCCCACTAGTCCACCCGGCTCAAATGGGGCTCGCCTACGGTGTGGTGGAGACCTTCAACTCGCTTTCCATGTCCCTGGCGCCACTGCTGGCCGGGATCCTTTACACCCAATCGCCAGTGGGGGTGTACCCGTTCAGCCTGGCGCTATTGGGAGCAGTGCTGATAATCTCAATTGTGTTCACACCCCACCAGCTGGTCGATGAACCGGCCGCTGCCAATCAATCCCTGGAGCTATGACATGCTCGATTGCCTCACACTCATTCTTGGTCCCGTTTCAACCAACTGTTATATTATCGCCGACTCCGATACCGGGGAGGCAGCAGTGATCGACCCGGCATGGGATGGTCAGAAGATCTTTCAGGAATCACAAAAGCGCGGGTGGAAGATCGGCCAACTTTGGTATACGCACGCACATTTCGACCATTTCGGTGGGGCTGCAGCCCTTGCCAAGGCACTAAACCCAACGCCGATGGTCGCGCTCCATCCCTTGGACAATGAGCTCTGGCAAAACCAGGGCGGCGCTCCGTATTTTGGAATGCAAATCGAACCCGGCCCGGAGCCGACGGTCGACCTTGCCCAAGGCCAGATCTTAAGAATAGGAAAAATGGAATTCGAGGTGCGGCATACACCGGGACATACCCCTGGTCATGTTGTCTTCTACTGCGCAAAGGAATCTGTGTTGTTTTGCGGGGACCTGATCTTTCATAACGGTGTCGGTCGCACGGACCTGCCAGGGGGAGACTGGGAAGCCCTCACCAGGAGCATAACGGAGCAGGTTTTTACGCTGACGGATGAAACGCAATTGCTCTCTGGGCACGGCGAGAAATCGACCGTGGGGGAAGAAAAACGAGGGAACCCATTTGTTGGAACCTGACGGAAATGAGCAGACAGCGTGTCTGTCTGATGGTCTAAAAGGGTGGCAATTGCGACCCGCTGCTTATAGGATCCCCAGCAAAGCTTGAAAAACTAACAATGCAACCATTCCAGCCAGGATGGTCAGCAGAACGTTCCTGGTCCTCCAGGCGACCAGGATGGCCAGTGCGCCGGCGTAAAGTTGCGGATTGCGGAAGGAAATGTCCAGGACCGAATTGCGGGCTATGAGTTGGGGGAGAATAATGGCCGAGAGGACTGCCATTGGCACGAACCGCAGAGCGCGCAGGAACCACCCGGGGACCTTGAGCCGATGGAGCAGCAGGATGAATGAAAGACGGGTGCCGAAGGTGAGCAAACCGGCGACAAGGATGAGCAGCCAGAGGGTCAAGCAGTCCGTCCTTCCACCAGGAGCCCGATAAGAATTCCAATGAAAGCGGCAACCAGCAGACCAGTCTTGAACGGGAAATCAAACGTCAGCAGACCCACCAGTGCAGCTGTAACTGCCGCGGCGACACCCGCCTTGTCCTTAAGTGCAGGAACAACCACCGCGATGAAGGTCAGCGGCAGGACAAAATCGAGCGGCCAGGATTGAGGAAGCTGGGCCCCGATAAAAATGCCCAGGGCAGTACTGACCTGCCAGGTTGACCAAAGGGTCAGACCTGCACCCAGGAAGTACCAGTGCTTTTTGGATGGATCGCCGGGTTTGTTATAGTGACTGATGGTGACTGCGTAAGCTTCGTCGGTGAGAAGGTAAGCCAGGAGAATTTTCCAGCCCCATTGGAGGTGGCGGACATGGGGTGCCACCGAAGCGCTATAGAGGGCGTGCCGCAGGTTGACCACGAAAACGACAAGGATGATCACCAGGATGGATGCCCCCGAACCGATCATCTGGGCGGCGATGATCTGGGAAGCGCCGGCAAAAATAATGGACGACATGGCCTGGGCAGCCGGGATCGCAATATTGGCACCCATGGCAAGCGCGCCAAAAATCAGACCAAAGGGAGCCACTCCGAGCAAGATGGGTGCTTCTTCACGGATACCGCGCCAGAATTCGCGCCCCCGCGTGGTGGAGGTTGCAAAATCGTTCATCATTTCAGAAGCAAGCCTGGTGGCCTGCCCCTGATCCCATTTATTTGGCGTATTCCGTGGCGCGTGTCTCTCGGATGACGGTCACCCGGATCTGACCGGGGTACTGCATGGTCTCTTCGATCTTCTTGGCAATATCGCGCGCCAGGTTGGCTGCTTCAAGATCATCAATTTCTTCCGGGCGGACGATGATGCGAACCTCGCGTCCAGCCTGGATGGCGTATGCTTGGGAAACACCCTTGAAGGCGGTTGCCATATCCTCGAGGGTGCGGATGCGCTTAATGTAGGCTTCAAGATCCTCGCGACGGGCTCCCGGGCGGGCTCCGGAAATCGCATCGGCGGATTCGGTGATGATGGCTTCAACACTCTCTTGCTCCACCTCATGGTGGTGACCAGCAATGGCATTGACCACCACCGGGTTCACCCCGTAACGTTTGGCAAACTCAGCTCCCAGCAAGGCGTGCGTGCCCTCCTGGTTATGATCCATGGCCTTGCCCAGGTCGTGCAGGAAGCCGGCCTGACGGCAAACATCCTCACTGGCGCCCAGTTCGGCTGCCAGGATGCCGGATAATTTTGCCACTTCCACTGCGTGCGCCAATTGATTTTGCCCGTAGGATGTGCGAAATTTGAGCCGTCCCATCATGCGCACGATCTCTGGATGAAGGCCAGTGACACCAGCGTCGAAGGCAGCCTGTTCCCCTGCCTCCACAATGACCTTGTCGACGGCTTTCTGCTCTTCTTCCAGGACCTTTTCGATATGGGCGGGATGGATACGACCATCCAAAATCAAACGCGCCAAGGAACGGCGGGCCACTTCACGGCGCACCGGTTCAAAACACGAAATGGTCACGGCTTCGGGGGTATCGTCCACGATGACGTCCACCCCGGCAGCCTGCTCAAAGGCACGAATATTGCGGCCATTGCGACCTACAATGCGTCCTTTCATTTCCTCGTTGGGCAGTGGGACGAGTGAGGTAGTGAATTCCGCCACCTGGTCTGTCGCTACGCGTTGGATAGAATCGGCGATGAGTTTGCGGGCACGCTTGTCGCCCTCCTCGCGTGCTTCCGATTCGATCTGGCGGATGATGCGAGCCATATCGTTACGGGCATCCTTCTCCACCTCGGCGAGCAGGATGGTGCGGGCTTCGTCCACATTCATCTGGGCAACACGCTGGAGTTCCACCATTTCCTGTTCGTGCATTTTCTCTATTTCATTGGCACGTTTATCCACGGCACTCTGATGCTTATTCACCGCCTGTTCGCGCTGTTCCAACTTTTCCACTCGGCTATCGAGTTCGGCACGGCGTTTCTGCAACCGTTCGTCTTCGCGGTTTAGTTCAGTGCGCAGGCGGGTGATTTCCCCTTCGGCAGCCTGGGAAATCTTCAGGGCGTTATCGCGCGCCTGGAGTTCTATATTGCGTGCCTGTTCACGCGTTTCCTGCAGGGATTTTTCCGCCTTATCGCGTTGGGTGCGCTGTGCCTTTTCAGTTTGGGCCCGGCTGATAAAAAAGCCGATGGCCAGACCCAGTAGCAGGGTCAGGGTGGCAATTATGATTCCAACAATGGGTTCCATGTTCAATCCTTATCATTCGAAGTTTCCCCATCGTCCGCCGTCTGGGTTTCCTTCCAGACTTCAGAGACGATCGGGGTGATGGTGGTGTACGAGAAGCCGCGGCGTGCGAGAAATCCACTTAACTTCTGGCGGAAATCCAGCCATTCCTTGCCCGACAGGCGGGGTGCGTATTTTCGGGCAGCCTCCCGTGCCAGGGCTTCCTCGTTCACCTGTTCATCCAGCACTGGCTGAACAATCTCGTCGCTAAGACCTTTACGCCTCAGCTCGAGCCGCAGCGCAGATTTGCTGCGAGGTTGGAAAGTGTTGCGGTTTTCGACCCAGGCCTGGGCAAAATCCTTGTCATTGACCAACCCAGCGCGTTCGAGGCGGTCCAGCGTCTCATCGACGAGCGCCGCGGGGGTTCCGCGTTTCGCCAGATTTTGGCGAACCTCTGCCGAAGAACGCGGCCGGTAACTCAGGAAATGCAGCGCTTTCTGGTAGGTCATTTCGTTTGCGTCTTCGGCCTGAAGAATGGAGATCTTTTCCTCGCTCAAATCCTGTCCCACCTTCAGCCAGCCGGCGGTGATCCGGGCTAATCCGAAGGCGAACTCCCCATCCAGGTAGATGTTTACCCGCTGGAGGTTCTTTTGCTGGGGTTCAATCGCCGTTATTTTCATTTATTTACAACCCTTAACCATAAGCTGAGGGTATTAATTAAATAAACACAGCCGCAAACCGCCTGCAGCGGGTCACGGCTGTAAAAAAGTCTCCTGGATGTCCATCCCATTTGCATCCTGCCCGGGGCAGGGATACAAATGGTTTATCGGGAACCGGTTAGGGGTCCGGTAGCAGTTGCGGGTTTTAAGGGGAAGTCCCTAATGTTTAAAGATAACCTGCTTAATTTCTTCCACAAATTCATTCCGTTCAGACTTCCCATAAAAATGCCCGTGTTTCGGGTCAAGGGGCATACCCGGGATTTTCCAGGAGTTCAGTTTTCAAGCCGTGACCGCTATCCAGAATTAATTAATCAATCAAGCGGCACGATAAATATCCAGACAATACTATTATACATTATAAATTCCGGTTCCCTTTGTCGGATTCCGACCAGTAGGTGGATAGTATCATTGGAAAGGGGGAAGGGCGTTTGTCTTTATTGTGACAATTGGAACTAACTAAGCTTTTCCAAGTTGTGGGATAATGAGGAGGTCAATGAAATAAAAATTTAATAACGGAGGAGATATGCCTAAAATCACTGATCAAGATGCCCGTGATTACCATCACCTGAATGGGAAGCCGGGCAAGATCGCCGTCGTACCGACCAAGCCCATGGATACCCAGCGCGACCTGGGGTTGGCTTATACCCCCGGAGTGGCTGTCCCGGTGCTGGATATTGAGAAGGACCCGGAAGCCGCTTACGAGTACACCTCAAAGGGCAATCTGGTGGCTGTAATAACGAATGGCACTGCCATCCTCGGTCTGGGCGATCGCGGAGCACTTGCAAGCAAGCCAGTCATGGAAGGTAAGGGCGTACTGTTCAAGAAATTCGCCGATGTGGACGTGTTCGACATTGAGGTGGACAGTCACGACCCAGACGAAGTCATCAGAGTGGCGCGAGCCATTGCTCCCACCTTCGGCGGAATTAATCTTGAGGATATCAAGGCACCGGAATGCTTTTATATAGAAGAGACTCTGAAGGGGATGCTTGACATCCCAGTCTTCCACGATGACCAGCACGGCACCGCTATCATTTCATCGGCGGCACTGGCGAACGTATTGGAGATTGTCGGCAAGAAACACGCCGATGTTAGAATGGTCATTTCCGGTGCGGGGGCATCTGCGGTCTCCTGTGCTGAACTGGCAATCCGGTGGGGTATCCAGCGGTCCAATATTATGATGCTCGACAGCCGTGGGGTAATCTATAAAGGCCGAACGGAAGGTATGAATAAGTACAAGGAACGTTTCGTTGTGGATACCGATTGCCGCACTCTGGAACAAGCGGTGCGCGGAGCGGATGTTTTCCTTGGTCTCTCTGTTGCCAACGTGCTAACCCCAGCCATGGTTAAGTCGATGGCTGATAACCCGTTCATTTGCGCGATGGCGAATCCGGATCCTGAGATAAGTTACGAGCTGGCCAAGGAAGCTCGCCCGGATGCTATTGTTGCTACGGGCCGCTCAGATTATCCGAACCAGGTCAACAATGTACTCGGCTTCCCGTTCATCTTCCGCGGAGCACTGGACGTAAGGGCGCGTGCAATCAACGAAGAAATGAAATTCGCCGCCTCACAGGCGCTATTTAACCTGACCCGTGAGGATGTGCCCGATTCAGTCCTGCGTGCTTACGGGGTGGACAGCATGAAATATGGCCCCGAGTACATTATCCCCAAACCACTCGACCCGCGCGTAATGTTGTGGGAGTCGACTGCAGTAGCCAAGGCGGCCATGGAAACCGGTGTGGCTCGCAAGCCGATCGACCTTGACGAATACCGCGAGCAGCTTGCTTTCCGACAAGGCAAGGGGGCGCGTGTACGCTATTTCTTTATGAATAAAGCCAAGTCGGCCATGCCGAAGAAGCGCATTGTTTTTGCCGAAGGCGAGGAACCCAAGATCATCCGCGCCGCCGTACAGGTTCAAGAAGACGGCATCGGTAAACCCATCCTGTTGGGACGGCCCAAGATCATCGAGGCCAAGATCAAGGAACTGGCGCTCGATTTCAAATGTGACATGATCGACCCGAACGATTTGCCAAAGTTTGAAGGCTATGTTAAGGCCTTTTACGACTTGCGCGCCCGCAAGGGGATCACCATGTCACAAGCTCAAAAACGGGTGCGGGAACCGAATGTACTTGGTCCATTGATGGTCAAAATGGGAGATGCGGATGCATTTGTCTCAGGGCTGACCTACGAGTATCCGGATGTCATCCGACCGGCCTTGCAAATAAACCATACCGATGGTGGCGGGCTGGTGGCTGGCGTCTACATCATGATCGTTGGAGAGCGAGTCTTCCTGTTCACCGACGCCACGGTCAATATCGATCCGACCGCGGAAGAGCTGGCTGAGATCGCCTGTCTTTCCGCCGATTTCGCCAACGCGACTCGAAATCGAGCCCCGTGTGGCTTTCCTATCCTTCTCCAACTTTGGCTCCACTCCCCACCCGCTTTCAGACAAGGTGCGGAAGGCGGTTCAATTGCTCAAGAGAGAACGCCCCGACCTGAAAGTGGACGGCGAAATGCAGGCGGATACTGCGGTGGTCCCCGAGATTGTAGAAGAGCGCTACCCATTCAGCTCGGTCAAAGACGCCAATGTGCTGGTTTTCCCTTCGCTCGAATCGGCTAATATTGCCTATAAATTGCTGGCCCGCCTGGGCAACGCGCATGCGATTGGACCCATCCTGCTCGGCACGGGTGCGCCCATCCATGTACTGCAGACCGGCGATGAAGTGGATTCAATCGTCGAGATGGCAGCAGTGGCTGTTATGGACGCAATGAGCCGCAAGGAACCAAAACCCCGCAATTAAACGGACCTGGAACAGGGTCCATGATCCAGCGGAAATCGCTGCAACTTAAGGTTATTAGGGTGTGTTGGGTGGGTTTCGACCCCCAACACACCCATCTTATTTCCCCTCTCCACCAGAATATCCAGTGACCCCAGTCTAAAAAGACCTGCTTGGTCTTTTTTTGTGCTAGAATCCAACCATGGCAAACCAGCTTCCTGATGACCGCCCGACCGTCCGTGCCCATAAGCGTCAATTTGCTTGGCAAATCCTGATACCTTTCCTGGTGATGGCAGGATTAATTATCGCGGGAGCAGTGCTGGTCACTACTGGCGGGATCAGCCGGTCAAGCGTTTGGGCCGACGTTTCGGTGATCTGGCTGCTGATCCCAGCGCTGTTGTTCGCATTCGGATTCCTGGTAGCAATCATAACCATCATCTATGGGATGAGTAAAATACTGCAGATCATCCCACATTATTCGGGGAAAGCCCAAGACATTTTTAGCCGAGTTTCCAGCGGAACACGCCGGGTAGCGGACGGGACGACAATGCCCTTCTTCTGGTTCAAGGAAGTGTGGGCGGGTATTAAATCCATCATCAGGAGATAGCTCTCATCGCTGGGAAACAAGGCAGGGATCTGCTATTATCGTATGAAAGGATCAAAGTCATGGATGAACCCGTAATTATCGAAACACCTCCGCCTGATAAAATGTGGAAATATAAAGCGCTGTTCATCGGTGGGTTTATCGGCGCGCTGGTAGGACTGGGGGCTGCATTCCTGCTGACCAAACGCGCAGAACAGAAAGGCCAGTCGCTGGCAATCACTCCAGTAAAAGGAGTGCAATTGGGGGTGATGCTAGCCGGTCTGCTGCGCTCCATTTTGTCGCTCGGCGAAGATTAACCGAAAGAGAGATTAGGGTCTCCGCGAAATAACCACCAAGACATGGGGGTTGGTCGAATAATTGTTTCTCGATGTCCCGTGGTGTACGGGTCTTTAGAATTGGAAAATATTAAATCAAAATCAAGCAATTACAGGAGTCGCAATGCTGAAGAAAATTATTGGGTTATTAATGCTAACAACCATCCTGGCAAGTCTTCTTTCCGGCTGCGGTAACTCCACCGCCTCCGCGGATGCCAAAAAACTTCTTGCTGATTTGACCGCAAAAGGAAGACTCACGGTAAACCAACCTGGCTGGGTACACGTTGTCGAAAATATCGTGTATGACACTGACACCAAAGACCGGGGAACATTGTCGAGCGGACAGACGATCCCCCTGGTTCAAACAATCGATATTTGGTATCACATAGACCAGGAAAAACGCGTCTATCAATATGTATGGACAATGAGCACCCAGGATGGACAGGAGGTCGAAAAGATCGTATTCAGGAATAATCTTATGTACAACCTGACGACCAACATTTCCGAAGCGTTAAACCCATATCCCCTTGCGCTGGATTTTCAATTCGCAGACGAAATGGATACCTTTATATCCAATAGTAAGAACCATCCTGTTGTAGCGACAGCACAGATTAATGGGAAGGCCGCTACTGTTTTCACATTAAGCGAGCAGCTTGATTCGCCGCGAACGACCACGGATTTTACACAACCAATAACCACAGCAGGCAGCATTGCTTATTTTGATCCCGATAGTGGATTATTACTCAGACTGTTGCGGACAGTGGTATTAGCAGACGGTTCGAAAAGGACCTATTATACGGACAATATAACAATCGACCCCGGTGTCCAACCCCCGCAAGATATACAAAATTATGTTAATGGTATATGGTAAACCCATTACTTAAGGACGGAAACAAATCCCTCGCATTATGCCAAATGATATACGATAACGTTAAAGGTTGATGCAAAGTCGTTAATGCAAAAAGGATGGATTTATATCCGTCCTTTTTAGATTCAGAAAAAATAGGTTTGCAGGAAAGATTGCTGTCAACCATATGCAATGGACTTATCAACTACCTTAAAAGATACTCTGGTCCACCCAACAGGGTTGATGCGCGAGGAAGATATGCATCACTAAGTTATTACTAAGCAGAGATCCATTCTGGTTGTTGCAGGAGTACCAACTCAGGCAAGGTTGAGCTTTACTGTTTAATACAAACCAATCCCTTGAGATACGCTCCTTCGGGGAAGTTCAGCGCCACCGGGTGGTCGGGCGCCTGGGACAGGTGCTCGACGATTTGCGCATCAACTCCGGCATCCAAGGCTGCGGAGGCAATGATTTTCTGGAATAGACCGGCATCGATGCCTCCCGAACACGAAAAAGTAACCAGTATCCCGCCAAGGTGGAGGAGTTTAAAGGCCAGCAAATTGATGTCCTTGTAACCACGGGCGGCTTTCGCTACCTGCGCGGCAGTGGGGGCAAACTTGGGCGGATCGAGGATGATCAAGTCAAAGGAACGCGCTTCGTCCCGGAATTTACGCAGGAGCTGGAAGACGTCGCCTTCCAGTATGGTGTGGTGATCCAGGGGGAGATTGTTAATGGAACAATTTTCGCGGCACAGGGCAAGTGCCTCCGCGGAGGCATCCGCCGAGAGCACCGATCTGGCTCCTCCCGCCAGGGCATTGACCGTGAACCCCCCGGTGTAACAGAAGCAATCCAGCACTGAGCGATCTTTAGCCAAATCGCGAACAAAATGACGGTTGAAGTGCTGGTCGAGATAGAAACCGGTTTTGTGCCCGGTTTCCACATTGACCTGGAACTTCAGACTATTTTCGGTGATGATAATCGGCTGAGGGTTGAGAACGCCTCGCAATGGCCCAACGCAGGGGGTAAGCCCTTCCAACTCGCGCACGTCTGCATCCGAACGCTCGAATATGTTCGTCAATCCGGTGGCCTCCAGCAGCAAGGTGGCCAGCGTTTCTTTCCAATATTCCGAGCCCGCGGTTAGGGATTGAAGAACAAGCGTATCTCCATAACGATCCACGATCAAGCCGGGTAGACCATCTGATTCAGCGTGGATAAGCCGGTAGGCAGTGCTTTCCCCCAATTCCAGCCAGGGAACCCGAGAAGTAATGGCACTTTTAATTCGACGCCGGAAGAAATCCGGGTCGACCTGTTCGGACGGGTCGAAAGTCCAGACACGGGCGCGGATCTGCGACCTTGGGCTGTAGGCGGCGCGAGCCAGGAACTGTCCGTCCGCAGCAACCAGATCCACTGTCGAGCCAGAGGCAGGGTTACCGTTCAGGCGGGCGATCGCACCGGAAAAAACCCATGGATGGCGCCGCAGGAGGGACTTTTCGCGTCCAGGTTTGAGAGTGAGCGTTGGGGTGTAATCAGGCATCTGGACTCAGGTAGCAGCCTGGTCAAAGAGCTCCATCCAGCGTTCGGGGTTCTGGAGCTGGGAAAAACCGAATTGACTGTAGAGGCTCCGAGCGGTGCTTGAGGCGAGGATCCAACGGCGAAGTCCCTGCAGGTCAGGATAAGCAAGGATTTCCTGCATCAACCACTTGCTAATCCCGCGGTCGCGATAATCAGGGTGAACGAAAACATCGCACAACCAGGCAAAGGTGGCATAATCGCTGACAACGCGAGCCATTGCCACCTGGCGGTCCCCGTCATAAACGGCAAAGACCAGCGAGTTCTTAAGGGAACGCTCGATGGTTTTTCGAGTGCGAGTATCCGCCCAATAAGCCTGTGCCAAAAAGTCACAAATTGCGTCGATGTTTAGACGGTTCGGGTCGGTACTGAGGACCAGATTATCTTTTTTGGATTCGATTATCGTTTGCATGGATATTCTCATCGATGGATGAAAAAAAAAACCTGTTATCCAAAGTGTGAATGGATCTTATGAACTAAATAATCCCGATTTCGTGCCCCGCTTTTTCGATGACACCCAGGGCGTATTCAATCTCTTTGGGCTCATGCGCGGCTGTGACTGTGGCACGCAGGCGTGCCAGCCCTTCCGGCACGGCCGGGGAAACCACCGGCAGGACAAACAGATCCCGATGTTGGCAAACCTGGGTCAGCTTGTAGGCGCGCTCATCGGTGCCACACAAAACCGGCACGATGGCGGTGGTTGACAGGAGAGTATCGAATCCTGCACCTTTCAATCCTTTGATAAACTGCTCGCCATTGGCACAGACCTTTTCGATGCGCCATGGTTCATCCTGGATGACCTTGAAGGCTTCATTGGCGGCTGCGGCCTGCGCCGGAGGCAGGGCAGCGGAAAAAATGAAGGCCCGGCTGGCGTGTCGCAGGTACTGGACAAGATCCTTTTTACCGGCCACGTACCCGCCCATGGAGGGGATGGTCTTGCTGAGTGTACCCATCTTGATATCGATCACATCGTCCAGGCCGAAGTGCTCCTCGATCCCGCGCCCGGTCTTTCCAAGCACGCCCACAGAATGAGCTTCGTCTATCATCAACCAGGCTTTATATTTACGGCAAATTTCAACCGTCCTGGGGAGGTCGAGTACGTCACCGTCCATGCTGAAAACTGCATCAGCAACCACCAATTTGGCAGCATCGGCGGGAACCTGCTGCAGGCGGCGCTCCAGTTCATCCATGTCGTTATGCTTAAAACGACGGAATTCCGCCCCTGACATCAGGCAACCATCCACGATGGAGGCGTGGTTAAGTTTGTCGGAGATAACATAATCGCCGCGCCCCATCAGGGTCGAGAGAACGGTTAAATTGGTGACATAACCGGAGGAATAAGTAACGGCTGCTTCGGTGTGTTTGAAGTCTGCGATGGTCTCTTCGAGTTCGGTGTGGATGGTGAGTGTACCAGCCAGAAGGCGTACGCCGTTGGTACCGGTGCCAAATTTATCAATGGCAGCCTTGGCTGCCGCATTAATGCGCGGGTGGCCGATCAACCCCAGGTAACTATATGAAGCATACATCCCCATCTCACGCCCCCCCACGATAACGCGCGAGCCACCTTTGATTTCCTCGACCGGCTGGTTGTAAAAGTATAGGTCATTCTCGCGCAATTTCCGCACACGCTCGGTGAAGAAATTGATGCGCCGGGTGACGGCGTCATCGCTGGTGTGGATTTCCATGGGTGGCTCCTTCAGGGAAAAATCTGCGTAAGTATAGCACAGACATCCGACGTGGCTATTCAGGCGACCGGCTGCAGCACCATAATTGGGATGTGTCGGGTGGTCATTTCCATGTAGTGCAGATAAGGCGGGTGATGTTCAATCGCATATTTCCACAAGAGGTCGTACTGAGCACCTTCCGCCAGACGGGCTTCTACCGGAATGGTTTTACCCCTTACCTCGATCGTGGTGCGAGGGTGTGCCAGCAGGTTATGGTACCAGCCAGCATTGTATTCCTTGCCCCAGTTGGAACCGACCAGGAAATAAAAGCTGTCTTTGAAGAAATAGGCGATGGGGGTGACATAGTGCCTGCCTGATTTTTTCCCGTCACTGTGCAGCAGGAGGATGGTCTGAGTCCCAAGCTGGCTCCCGATTCGCCCCCGACTAATCCGGATGGCGAAGATATTCATCGCCATGAACACTTTTAGAGGAAACCCATTCATGCTGGCATGATTCCTTTATCGAAACGATTTCCGTTCCTCGCCTGGACGGAAAGGACGCAAGCCAAACGCCGACCAGGCCTCGTTAACAGATATAAGGTTAATCACCTTCTGGTCTGACCCTCACAAAGAGTCCCGGCCTTTATCACGGGTCAGATCGGTCTGGGTCTTCGAGCTGCCCTTGGGAAAAGTGAGCCAGAGCAGGCTCGAAGGTTCTAGGGCAGTAAGAATGCGCGGCAACAGGGCAACCAACTCCGATTCGTTATTTACAAAAACCTGCAGCCAATCATATTTCCCATCCCGATGGTCAAACAGATGGACGCCTTCAGGCAGAGGATTGAGTTCGTGCAGATAACCTGCCTGTGCACCCACCACCACGGTCTTCTGTCCGGCCTTGAGTTTCAGTGTGGCAAGAAGCGGACTGGGAGTCATCTTATTTTTCCAGGTACCGTTTCATCGGCTCCCAATAGTTGTCGATCCAACCCTGCTTAAACTCTTCCTCGGTGCCATCGGGGATGTGGGAATGAGTAAAATCCAGCCGGGTGCCTTTCGGGACGGGAGTGAACTTGAATGTTACGCGTGAGAGATAGCCTTCCGGCCAGTCCACTGCGCGCCAGTCCTGCACGATCTTTTTATCGGGCTCCAATTCCACGTTTTTACCACTGATATAGTCATCGTAGGCGTTGATTTTCCCGCCTACTACCCGGCTGATGCTGGCTTTACCGGCTGTAAAGGCAGCGTGTTTTTTCGAGTCCATCAATGCTTCGTACACAGCATGAGGGGTTGCCTTGAAGGTGACAGATTGCCGAATGATCTTTGACATGGATACCTCCTTTGGATTTCAGTTTTTTTTGGACCAACCCCAATATAATAGCATATTGAAGCAAAAATTAAATGAGAATTTACGAAATCCTTTTTCCCACGCGATGGACATTGCCCTCAAATGACTGGATTATAATCAACCGTCTTTTCCCTGATTCGGCGACGACCCTTAGCAATCGGGAACTGATGATGATCCTGCGCCGCAACCTAGGATAATTGTTGAACATGATCTCCCCGGGACTGGTAGACCGGGTTGCCAGCAAATCAATCAAGTCAGGCTGGTAATAGACTCTGCGATAATATTTGCCAATATACTCCAATAGTTATCTTTACTTGAGAGATATATAATTGCAATTAGGAATTTAGTCACAATATGACCTTTCCAATCAGCAACGAAACTCATCATGTCAAAACCCTGGTTACCGGCCACGTCGTCCCCGAGCCGGAACGCTGCATACAATGCGGGATCTGCTCATTTAATTGTCCAATCGGGATAGACGTGCGCTACTATGCTTGGCTGGGACAGTTTGTAGAAGATTCCTATTGCCTGACCTGTGGAGAATGCGTGGAACGCTGCCCGCGGGGTGTGCTGCATTTCGAAAAAACTGAAATATTCAAAGAGAGGCACGAATGACCCGCCACGTTATTATTGGAACGGGTATAGCAGGTTATACGGCCGCTGAGACATTGCGCACCATGGACCCGGCAGCCGAAATCGTACTGGTCAGCGACGATCCTTACGGTTTCTACTCCCGTCCCGGCCTTGCCTATTATTTAACCGGCGAGATCCCCGAAAAACAGTTGTTCCTTTTTTCAAAAAAGGGCAAGCTAAACCTGGAAGTTGAGCACATCAAGGGGTTGGTAACGCGGATCGACCCTTCATCCCACACAATACATATAAACACATCCGGGCAGATGACCTACGACCGTCTGCTGCTTGCCACCGGTGCGAGCGGGGTTCCCCTTGCCGTTCCAGGAGCAACCTTGCAGGGCCTGGTGAAATTGGATGACTTGGAAGATACCCGCAAGATTCTCTCGATGGTACCGAGCACCAAAACTGCGGTGGTTGTGGGCGGCGGCGTGGTTGGGATCGAACTGGTGGAAGGGCTGGTGGCACGGGGGGTTAAAGTCCATTACCTGCTGCGCGGTGACTGGTTCTGGTCAAATGTTCTCGGTGAAATTGAATCGGGCATGGTCGAACGACCTCTTACCCATGATGAGGTCACCCTTCACCGCCATACCGAAATCGTGGAGATCCTTGGTAAGCGCGGCAAGGTAACGGGGGTTCGTACCTCCGCAGGCCAAGTTCTGCAATGTGACATGGTGGCGGTCGGAATCGGTGTAAAGTCACGCATGGAACTGGCACAGGTGGCTGGACTGAAAACCGAACGGGGCATCCTGGTGAATGAATACCTGCAAACCAGCGCAGCTGACGTTTTCGCGGCTGGCGACGTGGCTCAAATTTTCGACCCGATCAGCGGGCGTCATTCCATTGATAATCTCTGGTATCCAGGAAGAAAGCAGGGACGGATAGCAGCGTTTAATATGGCCGGACAAAAAGAAGCATATCACCGGACGGTTGCCACTAACGTCCTGCTCCTGGCCGGAGTGATGACGACCATTATCGGGGCAATCGGCAGTGGGCGCGATGAAGGGCAGGTCTATACCACGCGCGGCTCCAGCGAAACCTGGCAGCAGTTGCCCAATACTATCGCCTCGGAGAGCGGCACGGATGTAAGCCACCTGCGCCTGGTCCTCGGCGAGCAGAAATTGCTGGGCGCCCTGGTGATGGGCGACCAGAAAATATCCCGACCCTTAAGAGATTTGATCAATGCTCAGGTAGATATCAGTCCCATCCGGAACCAGTTAATGCAATCCAGCTCTCAATTGGGACAATCCGTAATAGATTTCTGGCTAAAAACCAAGGGTGGAGAAAACATCCGATAAAGGTGGAATGATGGAAAAAAAGCCTTATGGATTTCTTACCGTCCCCGGTCTGGTCACGTCGATGCTGGGTATTTTGATGGTCTTCGGGGTGGGGATGATGCGCGGTGGCAGCACTTTTTAGTCCCGGTGCACTCAATGCCCAGGCAGGCGCACCCCTGGGAGGGGTCACTTCACATGCAGATCTTACAGCGAAATGTTCCGCCTGCCATGCTCCTTTCTGGCAGACGACAACCATGGCTGACCAGTGTGTGCTCTGCCATACAGATGTGGCAGCCCAGGAACAGGATCCGACCACCCTGCATGGAGATCAATTGCTGAAAAAACCCGGTTTGACCTGCAGGGACTGTCACCCCGATCATAGGGGCGCTACTGCACCCTTAACTGACCTGTCCATGGTCGATGTTTCACACGATGCGTTCGGGTATGCGCTCACCGCCCATCAAAAGCAGACGGACGGTTCTGCATTTGTTTGCAAGACCTGTCACGTAAATGGCTATGTCAAATTCGACCAAACCGTGTGCACCGCCTGCCACCAGCAGATTAAGGCTGATTTCATGCAAGCACACCTGGCTGCATATGGCAATAACTGCCTGGCTTGCCACGATGGGATCGACAGTTACGGTCACACTTTCAACCACAGCAACGTTGCATTCCAACTGACCGGGAAACACGTTGCGTTGGACTGCGGAAGCTGTCATACTGGCGCCCGCAGCATCGCAGATCTGAAAGCCACCCCGCAGGATTGCGCTGGATGCCATACAAAGGATGACGCCCACAAAGGACAGTTTGGCAACGGGTGCGGCACTTGTCACACCACTCAGGGTTGGACGCCTGCCACATTCGACCACTCGCTGACGAAATTCCCGCTAACCGGTGCACATGCCGGGCTTGCCTGTACAAAATGCCATACCAATGCCGTTTTTACCGTTCTCCCCACCACCTGCGTTTCCTGTCACCCGGACCCAACCTATCACGCCGGGTTGTTCACGAACATGACCTGTGACCAGTGCCACACCACTGCTGCCTGGAGCCCAGCCACTTTCAACCTGCCGCATCCAGCTGGAAACTGCGGCGAACGCAACTGTGTCGACCATCACAGGGCAACCTGCAACGATTGCCATCCCGTCAGCCTGCCCACGTTCACCTGTCTTAAATGTCACGACAGTAACACTCCAGGAGATAGGGGTGGGGGCGGCGGATAACAATTGGGTAATCCCGTCCAATAATATTCCGGACCCGGAAATCACTTTCTTCCGAGCAGTACGTAAGACGCTTGTATTTTTTGTCAAGTAATCCATTGTTGTGCCCCCCCGGATTGGATGCAAAAAATGGGTCATACATTTTAAGCCGGGGCCAGCGAACTCTGGTAAATCGATATTCATTAATTGTGCAATGTGGTACTATCTGCGATATAATCAAGTTGTCTGACAACTTCCCCATTCATCCGCAAGGAGTTGCCCAAAATGAGCATGATCGACCTTTCCATCCAAAAAGACCGACGCGCCCGCGCCATCCAGCGCGCCCGCGAGCGCAAGATCGTCATCCCCACCTTTGCCCAGATGAAAGATCCAGGAAAAATCCCGGCCAAAGTCAAGGAATCGCTCAAGGGCGTGGGCTTATGGGATGTGGACCCGCGCAACCTCTTCCGCATCACCTGGCATAACGACCCAAAGGTCAAGGGGGGCGGGTTCGGCGGCGTCAATACGCTCGAACTGCCATCCTCTCTGACCGGTGTCAAGGCGCGCATCATCGTATTGGTGGGCAAGTGGTTCCCCACCGGTGCACACAAGGTGGGGGCGGCCTTCGGCTGCCTCGTCCCGCGGCTGGTCACCGGTCAGTTCGACCCGACAACACAGAAAGCCGTCTGGCCTTCCACGGGCAACTTCTGCCGCGGCGGCGCATATGACTCAGCCCTGCTGGCCTGCACATCCATTGCCATCCTGCCGGAAGGCATGAGCAAGGAACGCTTCGACTGGCTGGAGAAGATCGCCGGAGAGACGATCAAGACACCGGGCTCCGAGTCGAACGTGAAGGAAATCTTTGACAAGTGCTGGGAACTGCGCAAATCCGGGCAGGACCTGATGATCTTCAACCAGTTCGAAGAATTCGGCAACTACCTGTGGCATTATGAAATTACCGGGCACGCCATGGAAGAAGTGGTGAATAAAAGCGCGGGGCCGAAAGGCCGCTACCGGGGCATGGCTTCTGCAACCGGTTCTGCCGGGACGATCGCCAGCGGTGATTATATGAAGCAGATATTCCCGGGCAGCGTCATCGTGGCCAGCGAAGCCTTGCAATGTCCCACCCTTCTGGAAAACGGATTTGGCGCCCACCGCATCGAGGGCATCGGCGACAAGCATGTGCCGTGGATCCACAACACCAAGAACACCGACATGGTGGTGGCAATCGACGACAATGCAGTGGTCAACCTGGCGCGCCTTTTCAACGAACCCGCCGGACGCAAATACCTGGCCTCGAAGGGCGTACCGGAAGCCATAGTGAGCCAGCTGGACCTGTTCGGTTTTTCAGGCATCTCGAACGTGCTTTCGGCGATAAAAGCTGCCAAGTACTACGAGATGGACGAGAACGACATCATGCTCACCGTCCTGACCGACTCGATGGAACTCTACCAGTCCCGCCTGAAGGAAATGCACGCCGAGAGCGGCGAATACAATACTGAAGACGCCGCGGCGGATTTCGCCCATTATCTGCACGGACAGTCCACCGACAACCTGCTCGAACTGCGCTACACCGATCGTCGCCGCATCCACAACCTGAAATACTTCACCTGGGTCGAACAGCAGGGTAAAACCTACGCCGAGATCCAGACCATGTGGCAGGAACCGGATTTTTGGTTGGGATTCCAGAAGCAGGCAAATGAGATCGACGAATTGATCACGGATTTCAATAATGAAGTTGGATTGAGTTAAGGATTCAATCCTTTCAAACAATTAGCCGAGGCTGGTTTTTCCAGCCTCGGCTAACATATTTATTAAGGGTCTTAACCGAAAATGAGTATACAATATTTACTCACCTGCTTCTAATCCACTCATACCCCTTTTGGGTATACTTGCGGAGCTTTTCCCCCAAATATAAGGAGCATCGGTCATTTTAAAATGAAAATTGCAGAAAACATTCATATCGTGCCCGGGGTCGTCGGCAATTCCTACCTGCTGGTTGACTCCGATGGGTTGACATTAATTGATACCGGTATTCCGGGTAGTGCAATAAAAATCCTAAACTTCATCAAGAGAATGGGGTATGCCAAAAAGGATTTGAACCGGATCTTGCTCACCCACGCTGACTGGGACCATGCCGGTAGCGTGGCCAGACTTAAAAGAGTAACCAGCGCACGCGTTTATGCCAGCCTTTACGAAGCCAGGGCGGTTGCATCCGGCCGTTTCCCGCGTTCTTTGAGGACAGATAACCTTTTTTATAAGCCCATATTTGCACTGGCAGAAGGCCTGGGGAGGGTTTCTCCTGCCCACGTGGATGAGACGTTATCCGATGGGCAGGTGCTGCCGGTTTTGGATGGACTGTGCGTGGTGGATACCAAGGGGCATACGCCAGGCCATTTATCGTTTTTTGCGCCATCCGCGGGCATCTTGTTTTCGGGGGATTCGATCTTATCCCGGAAAGACCATTTAGTGGGGTCGCATGGGTCCGTCACCTGGGACCAGGAAAAGGCAAACGCCTCCGTGCTAAAACAATTGGCGCTCCGGGCCCGGATTGTTTGCTCGGGACATGGCGCCGTGGTATTGGATGGGTTGGTCAGGTTACTCAGATTGGCAGAAGTGTATAGATATTCTCCAGTCTATCAGCGCTATTAAAACTAATCCACGTTACCATCTCTGCAATGAACTCGTGAACGAGCCTGGAATAATTCTCCAGGCCTGTTTTTTTAGTCGCTGAATTTGCGTTGAGTCTTTTCCTTTTTTGGAGTAAAGTTAACCCATGCTGACTTCAGCCTCCCTCGTATTGGTGTGCCTGCTTCCGTCACCGCGCGACCTGGAAATCGCACGCCTTTTGGGTTGGTACCGCATCCCTTTCCGCAGTGCGCCTAAAGTGGTGGCAGTGGACAACCTGGCTTTTTACCAACCCGGGAGTTTCGGCGATGAAGCTGGGAGAATTGAATGGACGGCAGAGGTGCGCGGCCACGAACTGACAACGCGCGCTGAACTCCTGAAAGATGAATCCGATCACCCGCGGGCGGGAGAAGAATATTACAAGATCCAGATCGGTCCGCTGGAAAGACTGCCACACCCAGTTGTAGCGGAGAAATGGAAAAGACTGACCTTTTTATACACCACGGGGGAATATTTGCTCAAAGCCAAGACTCTCAACGACCTGGTGGTGCAAAGCGACGAACGGGCTCTGCTCTGGCAATCCCTGCGCGAACGTGCCCAGAATAGTCAATTGTACAAAATCGATATCCCGGAAGCAAACCTTCCCCCGGAAGTGCTGATCGCACTGCTCGGAATAAAAGAGCTCCAAGAACCTTACGACGCAAAGGTACCGGAAAATGAAAATTTTGATTAAAGGCGGCTTGCTCGTCACTGCCGAAAGATCGTTTTCGGCTGACATATTGGTCGAAGGCGGAAAAATATCCCAAATTGGTCAAAACCTGCAAGTTACCGATGCTGATACCTTGGATGCCACCAGCAAGCTGATCCTTCCCGGCGGCGTCGACCCGCACGTACACCTCGACCTGCCCATGGTCGGAACGGTCTCTTCGGACGACCATTACACCGGCACCAAGGCAGCCGCGTTCGGCGGAACCACCACGGTGGTAGATTTCGTTTCATTCGATTTCCCCACGTTGGGTGAGTCGGTTGAAAAGTGGAGGTCGAATGCCGAAAAAGCTGCGGTAGATTATTCCGCCCATATGAATCTGACCCGCTTCGACGACAAGATCGCTGCTGAAATCCCGTCCTTGCGGGAACAAGGCATCTCCACGCTGAAAGTATTTACCGCCTATAACAACCGCCTGCGCCTGGACGATGGGAGCATCTTCAAGACTCTTCGGATCGCACGTGACAACGGGATGTTAGTGATGCTGCATGCTGAGAACGGCGACGTGATCGAGATGCTGACTGCCGAGGCGCTCGCCGCTGGACATACTACTCCGGAGTGGCACGCAAAAACTCGTCCCGCCTGGGGAGCGGTCGAGTCAGCCCTGCGCGCCTTCGCCCTGGCTGCCATGGCAGATGCATCCCTGTACCTGGTGCACATGAACACCGCCGGTGAAGTGGATATGCTCAAATATGCCCGGGAGCGCGGGGTTAAAGTGATGGGCGAAACCTGCCCTCAATACCTTTTTTTCAGCGAGAATGACCTGCGCCGCCCGGATGGAGCGAAATGGGTATGCTCACCGCCGGTTCGAACATCTGAGGATAATGCCCGGTTATGGCAAGGAGTTGGAGATGGCACCATCCAAACCATCGCAACCGACCATTGTCCGTTTTTCTTCGATGGCACCAAACCAATTATCTATGAAGGGAACCCGGTTGCCATTCCGGGCAAGGAACTTGGTGCAGAAGATTTTACCAAGATCCCCAACGGTCTGCCTGGGGTGGAAGACAGGCTTCCTGTCATCTGGACGACAGCGGTCGGAGCCGGAAAACTAACTCCCAACCAGTTTGTGGAACTCACCTCCACAAACCCGGCGAAAATTTTCGGTCTTTACCCTCGCAAGGGCGCATTACTGCCTGGTTCAGATGCGGACTTTGTCATTTTTAACCCAGAGAAGAAGGTTAAGTATGGAATAGCCCACAGCCACCAGCGCACAGATTACAACCTGTATGAAGGCTGGGATCTAACCGGGTATCCTGAGAAGGTTTTCCTGCGGGGGGAATTGATCGTCGATGGGGAAAAGTGGATGGGAAAAAAAGGGGAAGGGAAATTCTTAAAACGCGGTCCGGGGGAGATTTTGTGAAATTCTCCGAATAGCAGATTGATCGCTCCAATTTATTGATTCAGCAGGCCCTTCAACCTCGGGTGTTGCGTGTAGACACCGCGACGTTCGGGCGGAAGTAATGCAGCGATTCGACACATGACTTCATCGGTGTATTGCAGCATGGCTGCGTCCCGGTCTTTCCCCTTGACCGGAGGAAGGTTAAAAGGTTTCCCGGCAACGATCCTGACCTTGAGCCGTTTGAAATGCTTCAGCCGCTCCACCACCACCGCGTCCTCAGTGCCGGTCAGCGCCACCGGCACAACCGGGACTCCTGCTTTCCATGCCAGGTAAGTTCCCCCCGGTTTCGCCTCGATCAGATTTCCGGACTTGGAACGAGTGCCCTCGGGGGTGATGGTAAATACCTGTCCCTGCTGGAGCCGGCGCAGGGTCTCGCGGATGGCATGAATGTCGGAATTGTAACGATCGACGAACATGCCGTTGGTTAATTTGACCAGCCAGCGGAAAATGGCATATTTTTCATATTTTTCAGCCACCACCATGATGATGTCAGGCCGATTGAGGACGTAGTAAGCGAGAGCGGCGTCCAAGCGCCCGATGTGGTTGGCGGCGATAACAAAGCCTCCAGAAGGCAGGTTTTCAAAACCGGAAACTTCCACGCGGGCGATGAGACCGAGAATGAGGCGGACAAAGAACCGGAAAATTTTATGGGTGGATTTTTTCATTAGGTATCCTGGTGAATAAACCCCTCTTTCGATTCTGAAGTTAGCTGAACATTATATGGGATTCGTCAAAAATTCTTTCAAACGGGGATGACTCGCGTAGGCGCCGCGTTGTTCCTGCGGAAGCAAGGCGGCGATGCGGCACATGATCTCATCCGTGTCATCCAGCAATGCCTGGTCGCGGCTCAGGGCTTCGGCGGGGAGGGGAGGCAATCTGAACACCGGTCCAATGCTGACAATGACATGGGGGCGATGCAGACGTTTCAATTGGCCAAAGAAGATCTTATCGAATGAACCGCTGATCCCGACAGGTATGAGCGGGTAACCCAACTTGGCGGCCAAATAGCTCACCCCCGGCTTGCCTTCAATCAGGTACCCGACCTTCGAACGTGTTCCTTCGGGGGTAATGACCAGCACTTCCCCCTTTTTCATACGTGCGATCACTGCGCGGATGGCTTTCAGATCCGGGTTGAAACGGTCTACAAACAGGAAATTCAAACCACGGCCAAGCCAGCGCGTGATCCAATTCTTTTCCCATTTTTCGCCCACCAGCAGGACGAGATTGGTATTGTCGATAATGTAGAAAGGCAGGAAAGCGTCCACCAGCCCGATGTGGTTGGATGCAATGATAAAATTTCCTACAGTTGGAATATTATCCCTGCCGCGCACTTCAATGTGTGTCAGCAGGCGCATTAGGAAGCGAATCAGGAAACGGGTGAGTTTGAGTCGCATGAAAATAATTTTACAGCAAAATATGCCTGGTGCTTCCAGGCAATTGTCCCCTATGTTACTCGCGTTTCAAGATGTGAGTAATGATGGTTGCACCGGACCCGCCGATGTTCTGCGCCATGCCAATGCGTGCTTCGGGGACCTGCGTCTTGCCGCATTCGCCGCGCAGTTGCTGCACAACTTCGACCACCTGGTAAACACCCGTGGCACCCACGGGATGCCCGCGCGCCTTAAGTCCGCCGCGAGTCATTACCGGGATGCGCCCCTGAGGTGTAAGGTTCCCATCCAATGCAAGCCGGGGACCCTGGCCGCGTTCGGCAAAGCCGCAGGCTTCCAGCGATAGAGCCGACATCACGGTGAAGGCGTCGTGGAGTTCGAACACGTCAATATCTCCCGGGCCGACACCAGCCTGCTGGTAAGCCGACTGCGATGACTTGTAAGCAGCAGAGAGGAATAGCGGGTCGGGACGGTCGTGGAGGGCAATTGTGTCAGTGGCAGCTGCAGATCCGGCGATCAGGATGCGCGACCCGGCTTGTACCGACTCAGCCGGGACAATGTACAAGGCCGCTGACCCATCCCCAATCGGGGAAGCATCCAGCAGGTTAATCGGAGTCGCGATCATTGCAGACTTCTCAAATTCCTCGAGGGTGATGTTATGGTGCAGGCGCGCATACGGATTGTGCATGGCGTTGGCGTGGGCATTTATTGCAAATTGCGCAAAATCAGCATGCTTCCAACCGAATTCGTACATATAGCGGCGCATGATGAGGGCATTCAGTCCGACAAACGAGATGCCCATATCCACCTCGTAATCTGCGTCCGCAGCGGTAGCGAGAGCAACTGTGACTTCATGGGGGGAGCGGTCTGTCATCTTTTCCACGCCTACCACAAGGGCAGACTCGAGTTCCCCGGACCCCACCGCCATCAGCCCGGCACGCAGGGCGGCTCCACCGGACCCACACGCAGCTTCCACTTTGACGGCGGGGACTTTCAGCCCAGCCCAGTAAGCCACCAACGAGCCGAGGTTGCTCTGGCTGTTGATAATGCCTGACATCATATTGCCGAGAAAGATTCCGTCAGCACTTTCGCGACCGGCATCTTCCAGAGCGGCATGCATGGCTTCCACGGCGATCTGGCGGATGGACAATTCCCACGCTTCTTCGATTTTTGTCTGGCCAATCCCGATGATTGCGACAGGTCGCATGCTGAACCTCAACTCCAAATCATAAAATGCTTAAAATTTACCAAATAATTAATGGAATGTATGGATTCTACCCGATGATTCTGTCAGGGGCTATCAATTTTCGCGATTGGTCGAACATGCGCCACACGCGGGCGCGGGTCTCGCACCAACCAATACAGCAAACCTGCTGCGACCAGGCCTCCCACGGCAGATACCATAAATGTGGTCTGGAAACCGGATGCATCGGCAATCCAGCCGCCGATCAAAGGCGCAATAATGGTGAATGGAGCCACAAGTGTATTCGAGAGACCGATGTAGGTTGGGCGGGTTTCTTCATTCCCAAATTCTGTTGTTATTGCCATCCCAATGGTCCAATAGGCCACGTTGGCGAGGCCGGAAAGGATAAAGACCAGGTACATCCAGTTCAGGGAATGCGCGCCCCAGGCGATTATCGAGCTGAGAGAAACCGAAACCGAACCTGCGATCAGCATGGCGCGGTGCCCGAGACGATCTCCCAGCCAACCCATGACGGCATTCGCGATCGTGGAAGTAATGGTTACAGCGGCGGTCAATAACCCGGCGGTCAGGTCGCTCATTCCGAACCTGCGCAGACCGTAGACAATATAAAAAGCGAATCCCATGGTGGCGAATTGGGATAACAAGCGCACCACCAGGAAACTGGTGAAATTCCTGTCCCTGCGCAGGATCTCCAGGCCGCCTTTCCAGGGTGAAGACTGGCGTACCGGGATGGTCTTTTCATAATCCACCGGCTCGCGGGTCAAGCCCATGCAGAGCATCGAGAGTCCCATCCCGAAAATCGTCAGGGTAAAGCAAATGGCAAAATTCACAGGATCGTGCACTTTGTCAAGGATGAAACCTGCTGCAACAGCTGCCACGCTGATGAGCACATTGGCCCAGGCAGCCTGCACACCGAAGAAAGTTCCGCGCCAGTCGGAAGGAATGATCTTTGCGATCATGCTCTGCCAGCCATTGGCAGTGAACCCGGCTCCCAAGCCCTGCCAAATGAGAATGATAAAGGTCAATACGAGGGCAGTTTTATTTCCCAGTCGAGTCATAAAAAGTGCCACCATCGCCAGTCCCAGGAAGGGGATACGCTCGTTGATGGTCATCCACATCACCATCGGCTTGTAGCGCCGCAGGCGTGAAACCGAGTTTGCCATGAACAACTGAGGCAACTGCCAGCCTACGGAGTGGATGGCAGGGATGAGACCGATCAACAATGCCGAATTGGTCATCCGACTGACAAAAAGGGTGACGATCGTCCCAACGGAGCCAAACCCCCAGCCCAAACCATAAAAAGCACCGTCGAGAAGGTTGACGGTGACGTTGTGTTTCAGGTGTGTTCGTACAGTCTCTTCAAGCGAGGCCATATTCGTCAATTTTACCACCCGCCCATCTATCAATTAGAAAGGGAATACACCAGGATCCTGGTCTGCCGCTTGACAATTGGGGGAGAAGTTGTAAAATAAAAACGAACGTTCGTTCATTTCAGGATGGAATCTTATGACAGAAGAATTGCAGACAAAAGGCGAACGAACCCACCAAGTCATCATAGAATCCGCCTATACCCTGTTCCTTGAGCAGGGCTATGCCGCCACATCCATGCGCCAGATTGCAGAGCGATCTGGACTGGCGCTGGGGGGAATTTACAATCACTTTGCCAGCAAAGACGCCATATTTAGCGATCTTATCATCGCCAAACATCCGTTCCACGAGATTTTGCCCCTTCTACAGGACGCACCCGGAGAAACGGTCGAAGAATTCGTACGCAATGCAGCCAGAAGCATGGTGGGTGAATTGGGCCGGAGACCGGATTTTGTCAAATTCCTGTATATTGAGTTGGTGGAATTCAATGGCAGGGATGTTCCTAAAATGTTCCAGATTGTATTTCCGCAGATTGCTCCCCTGATCCAGCGCTTTCAGACGAGGCAGGGAGAACTGCGCAAGATCCCACCGTTCGTCCTGTTCCGCGCTTTTCTTGGTTTGTTCTTTTCTTACTATATGACTGAGTTCCTGCTGAGCGGGACCCCGGCAGGCGTGCTGCAGGAAAATGCCTTGGAGCATTTTGTCGATATCTTTTTACATGGGGTACTTGCACCCAAGGAGCCCGCATGAACTCACGTCTCGTCTCCATCCTACGCAAGGAATTCATCCAGATTACGCGCGACAAACGGACGCTGGTGATCATCCTCATCATTCCTATCATGCAATTATTTTTACTGGGATATTCTGCGACGAGCGATGTGCGCAACATCCACCTGGCTGTCTACGACCAATGCAGGTGTGCCGAGTCGCGCTCCCTGTTGGATGCTTATCGCGCTGCCGATTACTTTCAGCTGGCATATACCGCAAGTTCTGAAAACGATATCCGCCTTTTGATCGAGCAGGGAAAGGTGCGTGCCGCTCTTATCATCCCGCCGGATTACGATACCGCCCTGGCGAATGGCAATGCCGAGGTGGCATTCATCCTGGATGGTTCGGACGCAACTGCTGGGTCAACGGCTCTGTCAGCAGCCACCCTCATCGGTCAATCCAAGGCGACCCAGTTGATGGTCCAGCGCCTGGAGACCAGTGGGTTGAATGCGTCCAACTTCCAACCTCCGCTCCAAGTTCGCACCACTGTCTGGTACAACCCCGACCTGGTCAGCTCCTATTTTATGATCCCGGGCGTAATTGGCATGATCCTTTACGCTATTACGTCGATCCTGACCGCCACGGCAGTTGTGCGGGAGCGCGAGCGCGGCACGATCGAACAATTGATTGTCACCCCCATCCGCCCCTGGGAACTGGTCGTGGGAAAGATCCTGCCCTACGCCATCCTGGCGTTCGTCGATACCCTGGAAGTTCTGGCAATCGGTCACTGGTGGTTTGGCATGCCGGTTCGCGGTGACCTGAGCCTCATCCTGGCTTGTTCGGGGCTTTTGGTACTTTCCGGCCTCGGGATTGGGCTGTTCGCCAGCACCATCGCCAACACCCAGCAGGAGGCCATGTTGACAGTTTGGATGACCCTCCTGCCAAGCATCTTCCTTTCCGGTTTTTTCTTCCCACTTGAGGCCATGCCGCAATTCCTGCAGTGGGTTTCATATATCATCCCTTTGCGTTACTACCTGATCATCATCCGCGCCTTATTGATCAAGGGGGTTGGAGCAGGAGCCATCTGGAGTGAGATCCTGGCCCTGACCTTGTTTGGGATCGCCATCATGGGTGCGGCTTCCGTCCGTTTCCGCAAACGTCTTGATTAAGGAGTTGCTCATGAAACAGAAGCGTCCTCCCATTCTTCTAATCGTCATCGTCGTCGTGGTTGTGCTGGTCGGCGGATATTTCGGCGTGCGCGTCCTCTTAAACCGGGGCACTACCGCACTAACCGCCTCCGGCACGATCGAAGCCGTTGAAGTGACCATCTCTCCTGAAATCGGCGGTAAAGTGGCCGAAGTACCGGTGGATGAAGGCGCCCAGGTTAAAGCCGGTGACGTGCTTTTCCGTCTGGATGACACCCTGTTGCTGGGGCAACGGGCGGTTGCAGCCGCTTCCTTGAATCTGGCGCAGGCGACTGCCTCGACTGGAGACGCCGCCCTGGCGACCGCACAGGGTAACTACACCGTGGCCCTTGATGCTGCCCGCCTGGCCTCCGTTTCCACCCGCACCTCTGACTGGTGGGCAGCCAATCCGGACGGTTACACTCTTCCCGGTGGATATTTCAGTCGCGCTAGCGAGATTGCCGCCGCCCAGGCGGAAGTAAACTCGGCTGTATCTGCCCGTGATTCTGCACAAAACAGCCTCACCACCCTGATAAATGACCCAGCAAACTCGGTTTTTGTCGCTGCAGAGACACGCCAAAATATTGCGCGTGCCGCTTTCCTCGTTGCGCAGGATGTATTGACACGTGCAAATGCATCTAGTAATTTCGACCTGCGTGATGCTGCCCAGTCTGCATCGGATGCCGCACAAACCGAATTGGATGACGCCCAGGCTGGTTATGACGGTTTAAAAGATACCGATGCCGCAGGAAAAATTATCACCGCCCGTGCCTACTTGTCTGCCCTGCAGGAGCGATCCGATTCCGCCCAGGACCGTCTGCTGGCTTTGCAGACGGGCGAAAACTCCCCCCAGGTGGCAGCCGCACAGGCGGTCCTCAACCAGGCACAGGCAGCTGCCGACCAGGCAGCCCTTGCAATAACGCAGGCCAAAGCCAGCCTGGCTTTGATCGACATCCAGATAACCAAGTTGACGATCACAGCCCCGGCTGACGGTGTCGTCCTCACCAGGTCCATCCAACCGGGTGAAATCGCTGCCCCCAACTCTCCGGCGATGACTCTGGGCCGTCTCGACAACCTGACCATTACTGTCTACGTTCCTGAAAACCTCTACGGAGAACTTTCCCTTGGTCAGTCTGCCACTATGACGGTGGACTCTTACCCCGGAGAGACCTTCACTGCAAAGGTCATTAACATAGCCGAACAAGCTGAGTTTACTCCCCGAAATGTGCAGACCGTCGAAGGCCGCTCGAGCACTGTCTTTGCCATCAAGCTCCAGGTACAGGATCCAGCAGGGAAACTCAAACCGGGCATGCCGGCGGATGTTGCCTTTACTCGCTAATATGATGACAGGTGTCAAGTTAGCAAGTCGACAAATTGAGAAGGATTTATGCCGCCCATCAAATATTTATAAAAACCTTTAGACCTGTAAACCTGTGTCCTATGATTGAAACTAATAATCTTTCTAAATCTTTCGGCTCCACCTATGCGGTTATGGATCTGAACTTGAAAATTGCTGCGGGAGAAATCTACGGATTGGTGGGCTCGGACGGGGCCGGGAAAACCACCACCATGCGTCTGCTGGTGGGTGCCCTCAAACCCGATTCCGGAGACGCCTATATTAACGGATATTCTGTGGGCAAACAGACTGAGCAGGTGCGTGCTCAACTGGGTTACTTATCCCAGCGTTTCTCATTTTATGAAGACCTGACGGTGCTGGAAAACATCCGCTTCTTTGCCGAAATGCGCGGCCTCTCCCGCCAAGAATGGTTGCCGCGCTGCATGGAAATCCTGAGCTTTGTCGGCTTGGAATCATTTATTAACCGGCGCGCCGGACAGCTCTCGGGCGGGATGAAGCAGAAACTTGGTCTGGCCTCAGCCCTGGTCACCCGCCCGAAGGTGCTCCTGCTGGACGAGCCCACCACAGGAGTGGACCCGGTCACACGCCAGGATTTCTGGCAACTTCTCATCCGGCTCGTGACAGTTTCTGACAGGCTCTCCGAGTCCGAATCCGGTGGAAACCAGGAGGGGGAAGGGGTTGCCGTGTTCCTATCGACCCCATACATGGACGAGGCGGCCCGCTGCCACCGCGTGGGGTTCATGCGCAATGGACGCTTGATCGCAGAAGGCACGCCGGCACAATTGCGCTCCCGGCTGGAAGAGAGAATCGTCGAAGTACGCGGCACGTCTTTACTTGCCCTTAGGGGGGAATTGCAAAAATTCGAGGACGTGGAGGATGTGCGTGCATTCGGTGACAAAATCCACTTGCGCGTCGTTTCGGGCCAGGCGAATTCAGTCATCACGGCTCTAAAAATGGCTTTCCGTGGCAGTTCGGGGGAGCGTGTGGAGTGTCGACTCGTCGCTCCCACTTTGGAAGACGTATTCATTTCACTCTCTGAATCTTCTTGATCCTTTAAAGTCCGAGACATGGTGAAAAGCAATGCCTGACCCAGTTGTCGTTACCGAGAACCTTACCCGCCGCTTTGGAAATTTTACAGCTGTCGATCATGTCAGTTTCAAGGTGGAGACAGGGGAGATCGTCGGCTATCTTGGCCCGAACGGCTCTGGAAAAACTACCACTATCCGCATGCTGCTTGGGCTTTATGAGCCATCGGAAGGGCGGGCCACTGTGCTGGGCTTCGATGCTTTCCGTCAATCGGAGCAGGTGCGCTCACGCACTGGATATATGTCGCAGAAATTTTCCCTGTACGATGACCTGACAGTCCAGGAGAACCTGACTTTCTATGGCGGCATTTATGGCATCCACGACAAAAAGCGCATCCAGGAGACGCTCATCGAGGTGGGGTTGACGGGGCACGAGACCGAACTGGCGGGAGCTCTTTCGGCAGGCTGGCGCCAGCGACTGGCACTAGCGATCGCACTTGTCCACCATCCGAAATTGCTTTTCCTCGATGAACCTACCTCGGGGGTGGACCCATCAGCGCGGCGCAGTTTTTGGGATTTGATCTACACATTGGCTGCAGATGGCGTGACAGTCCTTGTCACGACCCATTATATGGACGAGGCTGAGTATTGTGGTCGGGTGGGCATGATGAGGGATGGCAAATTGCTCGCCTTGGATACCCCGGTTGCGCTAAAAAAGCAGGTCCTGCCTGGTGATGTTTGGGAGGTATACGCTGAACCTCTTCAAATAGGCTTGATCGCTTGCGACAATTGCGCGGGTGTAATAAGGGTGGGACTGGCGGGAGATCACCTGAGGATGATCACCGAGAGGGGGACGACAGAGGCCGGCTTGCTGCTCGGATTACAATCAAGCGGACTTAAGGTGTCCAAACTCGAGCTCGGCGAACCGACCCTTGAAGACGTGTTTTTATCCCTGGCAAAAGGGTAGCTCCAGATCAAACCATTTTGTGGCCCGCAACAGAATATGGCCTGAATCCATCTGCGCTTGCATCCTTCATGGGGGTGGGATACAATCATCCAGTGATGAGGAGCGATCACGATGAGAATTGAAGTTAAGTCTGCCGGAGATTTGAGTAAATTTGAAAAAGCCCGCCAGGATTGCGTGGTGACCAGTTCCCTTTATTTTTTCCTGAATGGAACGAAATGGGCATCTGCTGATTGGACTGTAATGGTCTGGGAAGACGAGGACCTGGTCACCAACGTGCACATCGTCGAGCGGACGGTCAAAGTTGGAGACCAGGCAGTCAAGTTGGGGGGGATCGGGAACGTGGCGACCAAGGTTGAATGGCGCAAACGTGGTTACGCCAGATCAGCCCTTGCAACTGCGCAGGATTTCCTGAAAGACCCTCTTAAAGTGGATTTCGGTATGATGATCGCGACCGAACCGATGATATCTCGTTACGAGAAATTAGGTTGGACTGTTGCAGCCCGATCCATGCTGGTTGACCAGCCGGACGGAAGAACGACACTTAATTATCCCGTGATGATCCTTCCGGTTTGCAGGCAGGATTGGCCGGAAGGGGCGATCGATCTATGCGGATTGCCCTGGTGATTTCCCCTTTCAATTTGATAATAAGATCCCTTTTCAGTTAGAATCCCACCCTGCCAGCACCGTTGGCAGGTCGCTTAACTGATGGATGGTGCGAACCATGGTCTCTTTGCGATTTTCCTGATCCAGGGAATTAAACCAGACCCCACGAATGCCGCAGCGGTTGGCGCCTAACACATCAGCCTCGTAATTATCACCAACCATGAATAGGGACTGGGGAGGAAGTCTCAGATCATTTACAATGTACCTGTAAAACTCAAGGGAGGGCTTGGTGTAACCGATTGTTTTGGCACAATATATTTTATCCAGCCACTGGTTCAAATTGACGCGCTGTAAAGCGGCACGTATATCCTTTTCATCGGAAACATCTGCATTCGTGGCGATACCCAGGATCCAGTAAGTCTGGAGCACCGGGAGTATCTCTGCTGCACCCGGGATGGCTTCCACTACAGGCCAATCCTTCATTGGCGCGGATAAATTCTTATTGTCGCGCATGAGGGTATCTCCCCAATCGAACAGGATACAACCGCTGTGTTTTTGCCCCATTATTCTCCCACCATCTGCACCACCAATTCTCTTTTACGTGGACGGATGTCAAAATCCAGATAGACCACTTGCTGCCAGGTACCAAGGGTCAGGGTTTTACCAACGAATGGGATTGTCAGCGAGGGACCCAGCAGGGAGGCGCGCATGTGGGAGTGGCCATTTCCATCATGCCATGCCATTTCATGACTATAGTCACGCCCGGACGGGACCAGTTCCTCGAACAAGCGCTTCAGGTCGGCTATAGCCCCCGGTTCGAATTCGACCGTGGTCAACCCGCTGGTGGAGGAGGGGCAGAAGACCGTCAGGATGCCGGAAGTCAGGCCGGATTCAGAAATGAGGCGCTCAAGTTCCCGGGTAATATCAAAAGCATCTGTGTTGCCGTGAGTGTTGATGGAAACGGTACCAGTTTTAACAGGCATCTCAAACTCCTTATTCCATTATTATTTCTTGCCGCGCTGGATGGCTTTCTCACCAAACTTTGCGCGGACAGTATCCAGCGCCTCCTGCAAACGCCGGGATTTTTCCGAATCCGCATCCCATAATCCCAACTGGCGCAGCGGCGCACCCAAACCGCTGACGCCAACTCCAATTAAGCGCACTGCCTTGCCTTTCGGACGCACCTTGCCCATGAGATCAAGAGCAAGGTGATAAATCTCTTCATCCTGGTCGGTGGGCTGTGAAAGGGTGACCTGGCGGGTCAGGGTGGTAAAATCCGGCCAGCGGAGCTTGAGCTTGACAGTTGCCCCGGCAATGCCTGCCTGGCGCAGGCGGTGCCCCACCTGCGCCGATAATTTTCGCAGTGTATCGGCCAGCAGCTTGTCATCGCGCACATCACGAGCGAAGGTGGTTTCCTGGCTGACAGACTTGGCCTCATGCCCGGTGGATATGGGGCTGTCATCCACTCCCCGGGCGCGGCGTGCCAGGTCATGCCCGTTTTCACCAAACCTGCGGGCGAGGTCCTCTGGGGGGTGATGGGCAATATCGCCGATCGTTTTAATCCCCAGCTCCGCCAGCTTCGCGGCGGTTTTAGGGCCAACGCCCCACAACATGGTGGCAGCCAGGGGTTCCAGGAAGGCTGATTCCATTCCTGGCGGGACAACCGTTACAGCATTCGGGGGCGTGTCTTTTTTTGCGGATTTTTTTCCAACTTCGGTAGCAATCTTGGCGACCAGCTTGTTGGTTGCCACGCCGACCGAACATGGCAGTCCAAGTTCATCATTAACACGCTTTTGAAGCCGCCGGGCGATCGTTTCCGGGGGTTCATGCAGGTCGCTGATATCCACAAAGGCTTCGTCGATCGAAATTTGTTCCACCAGGGGGGACAGGTCATGCAGGCGTTCCATGACTTTTTCAGACATTTCCCCGTAATGGCCGAAGTGGTGCGAGATGACCAGCAGCCCGGGGCAAAGACGCAAGGCGCGGCTCATCGGCATCGCCGAGCGGACCCCGAACTGGCGCGCCGCATACGAGCAGGAAGCCACCACCCCGCGTCCTTCCGGACGCCCGCCCACGGCAAAAGCCTTGCCGCGCAGGGTATGGGTCGTGCAGTTCTTCGACAGCACAGAAAAATGCATCCAGGTCGAGGTGCAGGATGGTGCGGGGCATTAATTAATTATATCCGCGATCTCTCGTTCTGAAGCTCAGCACCGGAATGCTACTGCCTGCTCTCAGGGTAAATCCTTTTACTGCGGGCATCACAGTTGAAATGATGGCGAATGGCACCCCGGGCAGGAATTAGTACATCCCTAGGGAAGATTTAATTTCTCCCGTATTTTTCCCGCAGTTTTGGCATCCGGTTGGACAACGCGACTATTCCCCACATCGATTTCAAATGGCTCAGTGAGAACAGATGCAACGCCGCCTGGACCCATTTTCACTATCACCAATGCAGATTGGCGGGTAGATTGCATACCGCCCTGGTCGAATAAGGCATTTCCGAGGCTGTAAAGGACGAGTGTTTTGGCATGTGCTGTTTCAATCCAGGCGGCAGGCTGGAGCACATGGGGATGATGGCCCCAAATCAGCGCGGCGCCTGCCTGTGCAAATTGTTCCGCCAGGGATTTCTGCCGGTCAGAGGCACCCCCCTGGTATTCTGCACCCCAATGGATGGATACGATCACCAAAGCGCCGGTGCTGCGAGCCGAGCTGATGGCCTGCACAGCGGCGTTCACATCTAAAGGGGAGGAAACATCGTCAAAGGCGAGAAAAGCAAGGGGCAGGCCGTTGACTTCCCGGTAAACCGGCTGCATTCCGAGCCCGATGCCGGTTATCCCAGCGTCCTCCAATATGGAGCCTGTCTCGCCGATCCCGTCCAGGCCGCAATCGAGGCTGTGATTATTGGCGATAGACAGGATATCCATTCCCCAGGCCGAGAGCAACTCTGCCCGGTCAGACAAGGTGCACAGGTTGTAAGCAGAATCTACGGCAGGAAGAGCATGCGCTAGCGGACTCTCCAGGTTGGCGAGAACCAAGTCCGCCTTGACCATTTCGGGCATTAGGTAGGCGAGGGAATCGGTGTCCGGGTCCAACCCACGTCCGAGCATCAGGTCCCCCAAAAAGGCCAATGTGGCGGTGGGTGCCTTGGGCTGGCAGCCAGTAAAAATGAAAACCAGGAAGCAAACTGCTATAGCCTGCCAGGAAATAAGACACCATGGGCGGGGATGGAAACTGCCGTCCATGGTCTGGGATCTGTGTTTCATTATATTATGGTGCAATGAACATCTGCGTCCAGTCGGGTTGTGCCGGGTTCGTCCCGGCTTCCACCTGGGCTTGCCAGGCTTCGTCGGTCATTCGATTGGAGGGTGGGACAGTAAATTCATAATAAGAATATACCGCTCCGGCAGCTACTCTCCAGGGTGAATCGGGCAGTACCACGTAGATCATGGTGGGCTGCCCCACCCCTTCCTCGAGCGCAGCCAGGCTGCCATTGGGATCGGTGCCGGTGGCCACGTCGGCTACGAGAGCAGCTTTCTGGTCGCTCAGATCCCTTGACATACCGTCTGTGGTATCAGCAGCAGCCAGGGTAAATTGCTCCAGCGTGCCGCCCCAATACTGGATGTGCCAGTATTCATCGTCTGTAATGGTTTCGCCAGCCAGTTCGCGCTCGGAAATGTTTTTCAGGAAGGTAAGTTCACTGATTAAATTTTCCAGGTTGGCACGCGTCAGGTCGCTCAACAGGCTGCGTGACTGCAGACCGTCGTAGGTCATCTGCGCCAGGGCCAGCAGGCGGGCGTAGGCCTCGGGGTTCGGTTCCACGTTCCCATGCGGCGGTGCCACCGATTCACCGCCGCCGCCCATTTCGGCCATGACCTGCTTGGCATATAGGATGGTATCGTGTTTGAGTTCCGTCCACGACCCGAGGGCGGTCTGCAGGTCTTTGCGCGTCCAGGCTTCCGTCTGCATGAAGGGCGGGTAGGCACTGCCTTTCGGCGCGATGAGCGGCTGGAGGGAATACAGCCAGGCCCAGTACAGGTTTTGGGTCCAGGAATCGCTGCCGAGTGCGGATATTTCCGTTTTGACCTTGGTCATCTGGGTATCAAAATTGGCGTAGTGGGTATCCCCCATTTCGTTCAGGATTGTATACGCTTCGCCCGAACCCATGGCAGCGAAGAAATCCACCGCCCTTGGCAGGCCGCGCGGATCTTCCAGGGTGCCAACTTTGCGCCAGATCACCTGCCCAAACACGTAAGCATCCAAGGTAAAACGCTGGCCCATGAAGCGAAAGCCCTTGGTGACCTGCGCCTGGTCCTGCCAGATCCAGACCCACATCGAGTTGATCTGGGGAGGGGGCAGGGTCTGCGTGGCTTGCTTGAACTGGGCGAAGAGGGTTGCATCTGCGAATTTAGCCAGGTCGGGATTCTTGCCGAAGACCTGGTCCGAAAGAGCCCCATATTCTAGGTAGCCGAGGTCGTCAGCCTTGCCGACGATGAAGACGGTCGGTTCGTAAATGTTTTCCCACAGAGTAAGTGCGGGAGTGCCGTCTGACGTGGTAGCCGAACGGACTGCCTGGGTTACTAGCAGTGCTCGTTGGGTCTCGAAATCATCGTTCAAGCGGAAGGTGAGCCGCCCGTACCACATCATGGCTTTGAAGTACATCTTCAGGTCTTCACTGCGGGTGTAATGACCGCGCGGCACGTACTGGCTGTAGTCTTCCAGCAATTTCTGGTCATCCGGCAGGTCGGGGCGGTCCCAGATCGGTGAAATTGAAAAACCTCCGGCAGCATTGATCAGCGCCAGTTCGGCATTTACCAGGTCTGTGACGGCTGCTGGTACCGGGTCCGGTAACCCGAGTAGTTGGGCAGCGACTGCGAAATAAGCGACATTGCGGCGGGCTGGTTCTTCAAGGGTTGTACCAAGCAACGTCTGGTACTGCTGGTCGCTGGCAGCCAGCATGGCGCTGGTGAGCGTCTTGAGATCGACGATGAAGTGGTCGGTTTCCAGGTCGCGCAGCATTTTATCGAAGAGGAGATGGTAAATATGGTAAACCGAGTCCGTGGTAATAAAGACTGGAATATCGGAGTAGCGCCATTGTTCGTAGATTTGATAAAACTCACGGAACTGCCCTGCCACCGGTGCAGCCACAGCGAAACCGTTCTGGGCGAGAAGGGCACGCTGGGCGTCAGACATATCCAGCGCCGTCAGGTTCTGCACCTGGTTCAAGTCGAGCGGAAGCGAGTATCCACCTCCGCTGAATGTCTGAGGGACACGGGCGGCTATCTCGTTATAGCTGGCAAAAGGTGGCGGGTAGATCCCCGCCGGAGAAATCGATCGGGTGGGCGTTGCGAGGGAAGGTTGGGCGGTAGTGGTGGGTGCAGGCTGGGTGGGTTGGACTGTAGGGAAATTGCATGCCGACTGGATCATCACCAAAGCCAGGATTGCCCAAAGAATTTTACGCAATGTCGTTTTCATGGCCTCCTCCTTAGGGGACAAGAATCAAAACTTGGCCGTTTTTGGCCTGGACCAATGTCAATTTATTGAATATTCCATTCACAGATGAGACGACGGTGAAGCCAAATCCGTTCCAATCCCAAACCTTCAAGGTGCGGGCGGGAGCAGACCTGGGGTCTGAATATCGCCCTTCGAGTGCCACCAACTCCTGGCTATCGTCCCCGTCCAGGTCGGCCGCGGCGAAGGAATCGATCGGGTCCGCCATCGCCGAGCCAGCCCACAACTCATGATAACCGTTGCTGCCCCAGCCGATAAGGATCATGTGGCAGGATTGTCCTTTTACATCCTGAAAATCGGCAATTCGTCCGCCATAGGGGAGCCATTGATCTACTGGCCATGGTTGGAAAGGACGCCACAAGAGGAGGGCAACTTCTGGTTTTCCGTCGTGATTTAAGTCTGTGATGGCAGCCTGCACAATTTTCCAATCCGGCGGGCTTTGCCAGGCGACCTCTCTGCTCGAAAAGATGGTGAGGAAGCCTCCGGTCAATGCCAGGGTTTCCGGGATTCCATTACCATCCAGGTCAGCTTCTTGTAGCGAGGGAATTGGCTTGATTCCAGCAGGGATGGACGCTGGGATCAGATCGCCGGACCCCAGGCTTAAGGCAAGCAGGGGGGCGGGACTGACTTGCAGAAGTGTTACCAGTGTCAACAAAATAATCGGTAAGGTTTTTTTATGCATACTTCCCTGAAATCATTGTACAACTGCATGGGTGGAATCTCAAGAAGCTCATCGCGACAGGATGATAATTTATCCCATATAAATACCCTATTAAATGGGTACTCCATTTCTGCACATTTGCGTTATTATTAGACAGGAAAGGAACTTTTTGGCCCGATTTTCGTCTATATTTTGTTCACAGGACGTTCCGGCCTGTGCCTTTGATTTATAAGGAGGAAGACATGAAATTCAGACGCATTTTCATCCCGGTTGCCATGATCGTGACCCTCGTGGTGCAGTTCATGCCAGGGACGGTCTTTGGCCCCAAACCTGTTGCTGCCAGCGGTTGTGACGCTGCCCAATTCGTGGCCGATGTGACTATCCCGGATGGCACAGTTTTTGCCCCCGGTGCGGCCATGGCAAAAACCTGGCGGTTTAAGAATGTCGGCACCTGCACCTGGAGCACTTCTTACGCCATTGTTTTTTATTCCGGGTCGAAGATGGGTGCTCCATCTGCTGTCAATTTACCCACCAGCGTTGCTCCTGGGAATACGGTCGATGTGACCGTTAATATGACAGCTCCAAGTTCCTCCGGTCATTACCGTGGAAACTGGATGCTGCGGAATGATTCCAACGTGCTTTTCGGGGTGGGTCCTTCCGGAACTTGGGTGTTTTTTGTTGACATCAATGTTTCATCAGGTTCATCCGTAGTGGGTTACGATTTCGCTGCGAATGCCTGCTCAGCAACCTGGACAAGCGGAGCTGGGGTGCTGCCCTGTCCCGGCACGGACGGCAACAGTAGTGGCTTTATACTGCAAGAGTCCGCCCCCAAACTTGAAAATGGCTCTACTGGACCTGCGGGCTTTCTTACGGCACCGCAGAACGTTACTGATGGATATATCCAGGGTGTCTACCCTGCTTATACCGTCCAGAGCGGTGACCATTTCATGTCCATCATCAACTGCGATTATGGGTCCACCGGCTGCTACGTCACCTTCCAGCTGCAATATCAAATTGGCTCCGGCCCCATTAATACGCTTAAATCGTTCAAGGAAAAGCTCGACGGGCTGTATTACAACCTGAACGTCGATCTTTCATCATTGGTCGGACAGAACGTCACGTTCATCCTGAAGGTGCTTGCCACTGGTTCCCCCGCCGGGGACCGGGCAGTATGGGCTGGTCCGCGTATCACCAATGCCGGCGGTGGTTCGGTGCCGCCTCTGAGTTCGTCTTGTGACAAAGCCGCGTTCATTGCAGATATTACCATACCGGATGGAACGGCGATGACCGGTGGAACTGCGTTTACCAAGACTTGGCGGTTAATGAACGTGGGGTCCTGCACCTGGACAACCTCCTACCGGCTGGTTTTTAACGGTGGGGATTATATGGGAGTTGCTTCGTCTGCAGTCAACCTGCCGACCAGCGTTGTCCCCGGAGGGACCATCGATCTGTCGCTCAACATGATCGCACCACCTTCTGCGGGTACTTATTTTAGCTACTGGAAATTGCGGAATGCTTCCGGAGTTGATTTTGGAGTAGGGGCAGGCGGTAGATTTAACTTCTTCGTGAAAATCAATGTGTCCAGTTCATTTGCCAGCGCCTACAATTTCTCTGATAATGCCAGTTCTGCCGCCTGGACGAGCGGTGCTGGAAACCTGCCATTCCCGGGTATCGATGGGGATTCGCGCGGGTTTGTGTTGCCTCTGGACAACCACCAGATGGAAGATGGAACTTCCAGCCCCGAAGGTCTGCTGACCTTCCCGCAATACGTTACGGATGGTTATATCCAAGGGTTATATCCTGCGTTTGCCGTTCAAAATGGCGATCATTTCGAGTCCTATGTGGGCTGCCAATATCACGGACCTGCCAATTGCTTTGTAGTCTTCCGTTTGGCGTACCAGATTGGTGGTGGGACCGTCACTACATTGCAAACAGCTACTGAGCGGCTCGACGGACTGGTTTACCGCATGGATGTCGACCTTTCATCTCTGGCTGGACAGAATGTCAACTTCATATTAAGGGTGGAAGCCTTTGGTTCACCCAGCGGAGACCGGGCGGTCTGGTCTGCACCACGGATCATTCGCAATGGTAGTGCGCCTACTGGTCTGACCTCCTCCACTACGTCAATTACTGGGGATACTCCTGATCCATCCATCCCAAGTCAATCGGTTGCGGTAAGTGTAACAGTAAGCGGATCAGGTTCAACCCCCACCGGGACCGTGGCTATCAGCGGCGCGGACACGAACTGCACGATCACGCTCGCAAGCGGAAGCGGCAGTTGTAATGTGACGTTCAACATTGCTGGCCCAAAGACCATAAAAGCCACTTACAGCGGAAATTCAACATATGCAGTCAGTTCGGATACCGAAAGCCACACCGTGACCTCAGGAACTACTGCCAGCACGACGAGCATCACTGGCGCCGTACCTGATCCATCCACCCCTGGTCAAGCGGTTACTGTGAGCGTGACAGTGAGTGGTTCAGGTACCACCCCGACTGGAACGGTATCCATCACGGGTGCGAGCACCAACTGTACCATCACGCTCTCCAGTGGAAGCGGCAGTTGTGATGCGGTCTTCAATACGACCGGCTCCAAGGTTATCACAGCCACATACGGCGGCGATTCACAATATGCCAGCAGTTCTGACACCCAGAGCCATACTGTTGTGGCGGCGTCGGCTTCAAGCGCAACGACCATCACAAGCAACATACCTGATCCCTCTACTCCTGGTCAAACAGTGGTTGTGAGCGTTACAGTGAGCGGAGCTGGTATTCCTACACCATCCGGCACGGTCGCAATAACCGGCGCAGACTCCAATTGCAACATCCTGCTGGCAGGTGGAACTGGTAGTTGTAGCGTGACCTTTAACACGATTGGTGCCAAGACCCTCAAAGCTTCCTACAGCGGCGATACAAATTATGCACCCAGTTCGGGTACTGCCAGCCAAATGGTGGTCAAGGGCTCCACAACCACGTTCATCACTTCCGACAACCCTGATCCATCCACGCCCACTCAACCAGTTCTCGTGAAAGTCACCGTGTTTGGAGCCGGGGTTGCCCCAACCGGTACGGTGGCGATCAGTGGTGCAGATATTAACTGCACGCTCACGCTCTCCGGTGGAACTGGAAGTTGCAGTGTGGTCTTCAACACCATCGGTGCCAAGACTATCACAGCTACGTACAGCGGCGATGGTAACTACTTAGGTAGTTCGGATACCGAAGCCCATGTAGTGGAAAATGTCTCCACAACCACCATCACCAGCCAAATTGCTGACCCATCCTATCCGGGTGATGCTGTGACAGTGAACTTTAAGGTTAGCGGCGGGGGGGCCATCCCGACCGGCACGGTTGACGTTACCGGCGCGGACACCCCTTGTACCGGAATCGCTCTTGCTGGAGACGGAACTGGTAGTTGTAGCGTGACCTTCAATACAGCTGGCGCCAAGATTCTAACGGCTACTTACAGCGGTGATGCAAACTATTCAGCTAGTTCGGGTACTGCGAGCCATACCGTCAACAAGGGTCCCAGCACAACCACCATCACAGCGGTTGCCCCCGAGCCATCGGCTCCCAATGCATCAGTATTGGTGACAGTTACGGTGGTAGGAGCTGGTGTGACACCAACCGGCTCCGTGGGTATCAGCGTCAGCGGCCAGCCGGCTATCAACTGCACGGCCACACTCGTAGCCGGTACCGGTAGTTGCAATGTCGCCTTCCCCACTGCCGGCACCTACACGATCACAGCTACGTACGGTGGAGACGGAAACTATTTGCCCAGTACGAATCCGTGGACCCATACAGTTGCTTGATAGTAAATAATCCAATCAATGGATGAAGCCTCTTGAGGCATCTCATCCTCACCCACTCGGGCGGATAGATTAAACACCTATCCGCCCGAGTGACATTTAACATCATATAAGCAAGATCTGGCTTAATACAACCAAGACAATAGTGATGGCAATCCGGTGCATTTCCGGGGTAAAAAGCGATTAATTTCGCAACATCAAGCCTTCCCCATAACTACCCTTTATAAATTGTTGCGATTTCTATGGAATTATGTTGAGAAATGCGTTATACATGTCGAACTACCGGATGAGGTCATATAGTCTGGTGAGGATGAAGATATGATTGGCTGCCATTCCTATTTAATTAGGGGGATTTTTTTACTCTTCTTCCCGGTGGCCCTTGGAAACAATCTTGATAGGCGTTCCGATGAAGCCATAGGCCTCCCGGAATTTATTTTCCAGGTATCGCCGGTAGGAAAAATGGAATAATTTCGTATCGTTGACATGCAGAACGAAAGTCGGCGGGTCCACCCGCACCTGGGAACCGTAGTAAATTTTCAACTGCCGTCCGGCGTGCGATGGAGCAGGGTGGGCATCCTGGGCATCACGCAGAACCCGGTTGAGCATGGCGGTGGTGATGCGCGCCATCCGTTCCTCCTGGACGCGTAACGCGGTCGGCAGCACCTGGTCCACACGCTGACCGGTCTTGGCCGAGATGAACAGCATGGGAACGTAATCCATGAAATTGAGTTCCCGGCGGACGTGACGGGTATAATCTTCAATTGTCTGGTTGTCTTTTTCGATGGTATCCCATTTATTGACCAGGACAACGGTGCTCTTCCAGGCGTCCAGGATGAAACCGGCGATATGGGTATCCTGGGCGGTAATGCCATCAGCAGCGTCAATGATCAAAAGCACCACATCTGCCCGTTCGATGGCTTTGAAGGAGCGCAGAACACTGTATTTTTCCACACCCTGTTCGATCTTGCCCCGCCGCCGGATGCCGGCGGTATCGATCAAGGTGACAGGCATGCCCTCCACTTCGATATGGGTATCAATCGCATCGCGGGTCGTACCTGGGATGGGTGAAACGATGGCACGTTCCTCTCCGACCAGCTTGTTGAGCAGGGAGGATTTCCCGGCATTCGGTTTGCCGACAATGGCGATTTTGATCGATTCGTCTTCCTCGCTTGCAGCCTGGGCTGGAAAAGATGCCACCAAGTCATCCAGCAGGTCACCGGTGCCGGTGCCGTGGATGGCGGAAAGGGGGTAGGGATCGCCCAGCCCCAATTCATAGAATTCAGTGGCTGCGTTGCGCTGCTTGTCATTCTCGCATTTGTTTACAACCACAAAGATGGGCGGCCAGGGTTGTCCGTCCACGGTTTTCTGATAGCGCCGCAGGATTTCAGCCACTTCGCGGTCTGGTGAGGTGACTCCGGAGGTGCCATCGGTGAGAAACAGGACCGCATCGGCGTCATGGACTGCCATCAAGGCCTGGGCACGGATTTCCGGGATGAAATCCGCCGAATCAACCGAAAGAGGTGTCTTCCCGCCATGAGTGGGGTCAATCCCACCCGTATCCACCACATCAAAGGGACGACCGTTCCATTCGCTTTCAGCCACGATGCGGTCACGCGTGGTACCAGGGATATCGTCCACAATGGCAAGACGTTCTCCTGCCAGGCGGTTGAATAGAGTACTTTTACCCACATTGGGGCGTCCGACCAATGCAACAACAGGTTTCATGGATATTTCACTCAGGGGAAAACAAGCCTGGCCATCCCCCTGATGGGGAATAGCCGGGATTTAAGGGGTAGGCGTAGCTGAGCCGATCTTGGAGATGACCACTTCAACCGTTCCTGGCAGGATGGATTCAACAATCAGGGTTTGCTGTAACAAGGTCACCTTTGGAGTTAACTGGTACGTGCCGGGAAGCAGGCCGGTCAGGTCAACCTCCACGTGCACATCGCTGATGACCAGGGAATCAAGTACAGGCAGCGGACCGGAAAGGATGATATCCACCGTTTGCGGGGATAGATGTGCCTGCAGCCCGCTCGCCAACCCGATCATTTCCACCGGGCGATAGGAAAGGGGGCGACTGCTTTCAATGGGGGCGATCCCCACCTTAACCGTTACAAACTGACTCGCCGATAAGGGTGACACCCGGTGGAAGGATGATTCCGAGTTGTTTTTCAATATCCGCCTGGGCACCACTCAAGTCGAGGGAGGAAGTCTCGACGTATCCGGGCATCGCATCAATGATATCTGAATTTGCCGAATAGACCGTTACGATGGGTGGTAAGGCAGCCACGCTCGTCAGACTGTAGCCGCTGGCAGGATTCCCGACTGTCATCACTTTAACAGCCATATCACGGTAGCCGCCTTGCTGGATGACCGGCAGACTGACCTGCACATTATCCGGGAGAATCGACACTCCGCTGATCACCGTGCCCTTCGCGTCTTCCACCTGGAGTGGAATGGAGACGTTAATATTTTGACGGGCATTGGTCAGGTCGAGTGTGGCCTGGATGTGGTCAATTTTGGAAACCAGACTCTCCGCCCCGGAAATGACCACTTCTGCAGGATCAATTCGGCAGTACCTACCTCGTATCCGATGGCGGGGTTGCCGGTGAGCGTCAGTTTAATAGTCAGGGAGCGGGTTACCTGCGGTTCAAGGGACATTTCAAAAGTCTTTGGAGTGACGGAGGTAATCCGTACCGGGCGTGATCCCGACTTGAACTTGAACGGTCACCAAATGTGTCCCAGTACCAAGTCCGGTCAGGTCCACCACGGCGCGAATTGAGGCGTCCCCGGCCAGCAAACTATCCCATACCGAGTGCGGGGCACGCAATGTAACTTCAACTTGCTGGGGGACTGCTCCGCTGGTCATTATCAAGCCGGGATCCTGCCCGATAAATTCGATGGGAACCGGGTGCGGATATGTTTGTGTCTCATCAGGATTGGCTGAGGTGACGGCCGTCACCCAGACGGCGACAGCCAGGACAAAGGCCAGGAGGAATGTGCGAAAATTAGTTGCCAGCCAGCGGAACATCCTTCATTCATCCTTATGGGAAAACAGGTAGGGGAAATGCCGCTGGAGGAAATTTTCCTCCAGGGATTTCTCCGGGTTGTAAAAGGCTATCAGGATATTTTCAAGACGCTCCACGTCCAACCTACGGATGATACGACCAGCATGGGCAATGGAGATGGCTCCGGTCTCCTCAGAGACAACCACGGCGATCGCATCGGTGACTTCCGATATCCCCAGTGCAGCCCGGTGGCGGAGCCCCATTTGCCGTTCTGGAGAGCGGGTAAGAATCCCGCTGGAAGAGAGCGGCATTACACAAGCCGCTGCGACAATTTTCCTTCCGGCGATGATGACTGCTCCATCATGCAGGGGAGTGTTGGGATAAAAGGTTTGCATCAACATTTCGGGTGTGACATCCGACTGGAGTAAAACGCCGCTGTGGATGTATTGGTCAAGACTATCGAAACGCTCCAGAATAATGAGCGCCCCATGCTGGCGGGCGGATAAGCGGGCGGCTGCTGCGACGACGGCTTGAATGGTTTCCTGCATTTGCTGGCTGGCATTTTTATTGGAAACCCGGAAAAATGTCCCAGCCCGCCCGATCCGTTCAAGAGCGCGGCGGATTTCCGGGGCAAATATAACCGGGATGACAAAAACCATGGCTGGAAGAGTGGTGCGAACGAGCCAGGAGAAAGCAGGTAAATTTGCCAGGCTGGTCAAGAGAGTAACCAGCACGATAATCAGGATGATACCGCGTAGCAACATCATTGCCTGGGTATCACGAACGAGATACAGTACCCCAAAGAATATTAACGTGACCAGCAGGATGTCTATGACACCCAGCCAGTCAAGTCGCTGAAAAATGAAGAGGATGTTGATAATCAGGTTGTTCATTACTTCGTAAGCATTCGTAGAGCCGGGGACGGATTATCAGGAACCTGGCTGCCAGTAGACCGAAATATTGGTCTTAGAGTAGAGTATCCCCATCTAAATGGGTCGTAAGATCCGGTCCTGGCGGAGTTGTTTGAAAAACAGGATGGTATTTGCCGGTTGCGATTCCAACGCGGCATCCTGCCAGGCCTGAACACCCAGGGTTTTTGGGGTACGACGCATGTAGCCTAAATCTTTCCAAACTGCTTCCTGTTTTGCCATTTCAGGGGGTAGAAAGATCAGGGAAGCTTCGCATTGCAAATCCCGAGACGCGCATTCGACCTCGGAAACCAGTGCCTTTAGGGCCCGGGCGAGGGTGATGACCGGGTCAAGATAAAGCTCTGTGGTGCGCGACACAAGGTTTTCCACCTGCCAGCCTGCCAACCCAACCAATTCCCTGTTCGAGATGAGCAGCAGGAAGGCTTTATCGCCGAAGGCGGCCATAATATCATCGGGAGAAAGCGAGCGGGTGCCGCCGCTGAGACGAGTGATCAATGCTGCAATACTGGCGGAATCCCGCGGACGTCCGCGCTGGACTGCCAGATCATCTGCCCCGGCAGGGCGTTTAATGAGAGGCGCGGTATCGGTGATGGGGGAAATGACTTTCCAGGCTGCCACCACCTGTTTCCAGGTATTTTCAAAAGTACCGTCGTTCCGGATGACAACGCTTGCCGCAGCTATCTTTAACTCCTGGGGCGGCTGAGCATGAATGCGTTGGATGGCCTGCTGCTCGGTCATGCCGCGTCGTTTCACCAGGCGATTTATCTGGAGCGCCTCGGGAGCAGTCGAAGTCCAGATGGAGTCGCAAAGACCGGCCAATTTTCCTTCAAGCAGTTTGATAGCCTCAATCACGATAATGCGCTGGTTAGCCCGACGGATCATCAAGTCTGCAGCTTGCTCGACTAAAGGGTGAATTATTTCTTCCAGAACTTTAAGCGCCTCGGGGTCATTGAAAACTACACGTCCAAGTTTGGCTCGGTCGATTTCACCCCTGGCATCCAGGATGTATTTACCAAAGGTATCCACCACGGGTTTGTAGCCTGGCGCTCCCTTGGCAATGGCGCGGTGCGAAAGTGCGTCAGCATCAATGGTGTAAGCACCCAGGTGCTCCATCATTCTCCGAACAACGCTCTTTCCGGTGGCGATATTGCCGGTGAGACCGATCACGAATTTGCCAGGCCAGTTGTTCACAACTGCTCCTTATGGTTCATTACGTACAACCTTATCATTTTAGTCTTTGGCGCGCAGAATGTCAAAGGGATAGGGGAAAAAGAGACCCCCGGTTCCAAATGAGACCGGGGGTCTGGTTTTCCATTTTATGGTGTCGCAGTCGCGGTTGGCTTGACTGTAGGTACCGGTGTAACAAGATTTATGGAAACGATCAGCAGTTGCCCCGGATAAATGATGGAGTTCTGCCCATTGGTCAGAACAGTTTTATTTAGAAGCAGGAGGCTCGCGATGGTGCTGTTGAACTTGGTGGCAATACTGCCAAGACTGTCACCGGGCAGGACGCGATAGGTGATTTTTGCACCGGGAGCCAGCCCTGTGGGAAGAGGCGTGGGTGTAAGGGATTGGATAATTCGGTGGCGGAAGGTTAATGGTCTGCCCGACCGTAATGAACCCGGTGATGGGATCGATGGTGGGATTAAGCATGTAAATGATGATGAGTGCATTGGGGGTATCCGCCAGGCCTTGAGATTGGATGATGGTGGTAAGTGTCTCCCCTTCCTTCACAACGTATTGATAGATCTGTGAGGCAGTTGCGGTGGGTGTTATCGTGGGAGTAAGTGTGATCGTGGGCGTTTCGGTGGGAGTGAAAGTATTCGTGGGAGTGGGAGTGATGGTGACGGTGGGAGTCTTGGTGGGGAAGAGCGTGAAGCCGCCCTTGCTCATGGTCACGATTAAAATAATGATCCCAATTACCACCAGCAGGATGGCAACTCCCCCGAGGATCAGTGGCAGTGGTTGTTTGCGTCGTTTGCGGTAAGAATCAATCGTATTTGAGATTGTCATAAGTTTTCCCGTCCGTTTCCAATGCCCATTTGCACCGGGAGGTCCACCGGCGCAGTGCATTAAGCTTATTCTACCTGAACTTAAGGGATTTTGCGAGCGCGGGATATTGCGTATAGGTTAGCGAGTAGGCTTTACCTGCTTTTTCAAGTGGCTTTTCAGGAAAGCGCCGGTATATGATCCCCGGGCTGAGACAACCTGCTCGGGAGTGCCCTCAGCAATCAGTTCGCCGCCCCGGTCGCCGCCCTCCGGACCCAGGTCAATGATCCAGTCCGCCACTTTGATGATCTCCAGGTTGTGTTCGATGATCAGCACACTGTTTCCCGCATCCACGAGACGCTGCAGTACCTCGATCAGCTTGTGCACATCCGCTGCGTGCAGCCCCACCGAGGGTTCGTCGAGCACGTACAGGGTGCAGCCTGTGGCACGGCGGGAAAGTTCCTTGGCCAGTTTGACGCGTTGAGCTTCACCGCCGGATAAAGTCGTCCCGGGTTGCCCAACCTTGATATAACCCAGGCCTACTTCCTGCAGTAGTTTGAGCTTGTTCATCATGTGCGGAAAGGCCGAGAATATTTCCAAGCGCCTGGTCGACTGTCATGTCAAGCACATCCGCGATGCTGTGTCCCTTGAAGTGAACCTGCAGGGTTTCGCGGTTAAAACGGCTGCCATGGCATACATCGCAGGGCACGTAAATATCCGGCAGGAATTGCATCTCGATACGCAATTCGCCCTGGCCCTGGCAGGCCTCGCAGCGCCCGCCGTGCACGTTGAATGAGAAGCGTCCCGGCTTGTAACCTCGCACTTTACTTTCGGGCAATTCGGCAAAGAGTTTACGGATTTCCTCGAACAGGCTGGTGTAGGTACCGGGATTCGAGCGCGGTGTACGACCGATGGGAGACTGGTCAATATTGACGATCTTGTCGAGATGCTCGATCCCGTCAATGCGTTCGTAATCTCCGGGCGTGGGTGTGTGCTCTGTTCAGTTTTGCTGCCAGTGCGTTATAAAGCACGTCGCTCATCAAAGATGATTTCCCCGACCCTGAAACGCCGGTGATGCAGACTAACATGCCCAGGGGAATATTGACAGTAATATCCTTCAGGTTGTTGGCACGTGCCCCCACCACGGTCAATATTTTTCCATTACCTTCCCGCCGTTTCTTGGGCACGGGCACATGTTTACGCCCGGAAAGGTATGCTCCGGTAAGCGATTTGGGATGGGCTATGATTTGTTCGGGAGTTCCTTCTGCGATGATGTGTCCGCCATGCTCGCCGGCACCTGGACCCAGGTCAATGACCCAATCTGCAGTGCGGATGGTATCGTCGTCGTGCTCCACCACCAGAACGGTGTTACCGATATCGCGCAAGCCCTTAAGGGTGGTCAGCAGCCGGTCGTTATCGCGCGGGTGCAGCCCGATGGAGGGCTCGTCCAGCACGTACAACACTCCCACCAGCCTTGAGCCAACCTGTGTTGCCAGCCGGATGCGCTGGGCTTCCCCACCTGACAAGGAACCAGCGGAGCGGTGAAGAGTCAGGTATTCCAGGCCGACATTCACCAGGAATCCCAGGCGCGAGACAATCTCTTTCAGGATACGGTCGGAGATGGCTTTCTGGCGGGAGGTAAGAGGTGATCCCGATCCAGCCAACCGCCTGACCCATTCCAGGGAGCGGAGAACCGGCCATTCGGTGATCTGAAGGATGTTGACATCATCCACTGTGACCGCCAGCGCTTCCGGTCGCAGGCGCTTGCCATGGCAGGTAGGGCAGGGCCGGTCACTCATATATTCTGAAATCTTCTCACGAATGTATTCCGAGTTCGTTTCGCGGTATCGTCGTTCCAGGTTGCCAACCACGCCCTCGAAGGCGGTGTCGAAGGTTGCCTGGCGGCCCTCACGGTTGTGATAATGGATACGGACTTGTTCACCCTTCGTGCCGTATAAAACCAGATTTTGGTGCTCCGCTGGCAAATCCTTGATTGGCTTATTCATGTCAATGTGATAATGCTCTGCCATGGCTTCCAACATTTGCCAGTAATAGCCCGGGTTCCCTTCATCCCGGACGTTGCTCCATTCCATGGCGATCAGCGCGCCATCGGAGAGGGATTTCTCCGGGTCTATCACGCGGTCCGGATCGATTTCCAGTTTGTTGCCCAATCCCTGGCAGTCCGGGCATGCACCGTGGGGAGTGTTGAACGAAAATGTACGCGGTTCGATCTCCGGGATGCTGATGCCATGTTCCGGGCATGCCAGGTGTTCGGAGAAATGTAAATCGTGATTTTCTGCTGCAATTTCTGCCAGGACTTGAACGGTCAGATAACCATCTCCAAACTTCAGGGCGGTCTCGACAGAATCTGTCAGCCGGGTGATATTTGCCTTCGAATCCTGTTCGGATTCAGCGCCAGACACCACCAACCGGTCCACCACAGCTTCGATCGTATGGATCTTGTAGCGATCGAGGTTGATTTCTTCATCCAGGCTGTAAACCGTCCCATCCACGCGAACGCGCGCAAACCCTGCCTTGCGGATTTCCTCGAAGACGGCCTGGTAGGTACCTTTCCGGCCGCGTACCACCGGCGAAAGGACCAGGATCCGGGTGCCCTCCGGCAAAGCCCCCACGGCATCCACAATTTCCTGGGCGGATTGTTTGACCACTTCCCGTCCGCAAATCGGACAATGGGGAACCCCCACACGCGCAAAGAGAAGGCGCAGGTAGTCATAAATTTCTGTCACCGTCCCGACGGTTGAACGCGGGTTATGGGAGGTTCCTTTCTGGTCGATGGAGACCGCAGGAGAAAGACCTTCAATGTAATCCACGTCGGGTTTTTGCATCTGGCCCAGGAATTGACGGGCATATGCAGAGAGCGACTCGACGTAACGACGCTGACCTTCGGCAAAGATGGTGTCGAATGCCAGCGAAGATTTTCCAGAGCCGGACAGACCTGTGATAACCACTAGCTTGTCGCGCGGGATCTCTACTGTGATATTCTTTAGATTGTGTTCGCGTGCACCGACCACGCGGATGACGTTAGATGACATACAAACCTCGTATTGGGGAATAATACAATTATAGCACAAATGTTTTATAAACAACACAACTCGTGGACAAATATAATTACGCACGAGTATGGAATGCGCGAAGTGGTATTATAGTGGAACTTCCAAATCCCGGCGAAGGGAAATTCCATTAACTCCATCGGAGTGAAAAAGCCTTTGCAGGTTCTCGAATGCACGCTGTGAAGTGCCGGAGCACACTTCGAGAAATTTGCTTGGTGATATTGACAACGGCTAAATTTCGAGCTCGGCCAAGGAGGCAGATAATGTTACGCATTGTCACCGATGGCGCTGCCGATATTCCCATGGGATGGGAAAAGGAATATGGCATTGACGTCATCCCCATCAACATCCTGTTTGGGGAGAAAACCTACCTGCAGAATGTAGACCTGGATAGGGAAGGCTTCTATGAGCTCGTTGACGAAACCAGGAAGATCCCCAAGACATCCCAGCCTTCCCCGCACCAATTTTTAGAATTCTACAAACGGATCGCTCAAGAGGGCGATACCATCCTTTCTATCCATGTGACCAGCAAACTTTCCGGGACCTACGCATCTGCAGTCTCCGCTGCCGGGGAATTAAAAAATGTGATGAGGGTGGTTCCCTTTGATTCTGCCGGAGGCTCGCTGGGATTGGGCTTGATGTGCCGGGAAGCGCGCAAGATGGACCGGAATGGCAAAAGTGTGGAGCAAATTGTTAATTATTTGGAAGACGTTCGCGATCGGATCCGCATCTTCCTCACCCTGAATACGCTTGAATATGCGCGGATGAGCGGTCGCGTTGGTACTCTTTCGGCCGCGTTGGCATCGATCCTAAATGTCAAACCGATTGCCGTCCTAAACCATGGGGTCGTTGACATGGTTGAAAAAGTACGAACCCGCAAAGTTGCCCTGAAGCGTATCATTGAAATGGCAGTGAAAGAGTATGGTGATCAGCCAGTCTACCTGGGTATCGTCCATGCCCGTGATATTGCCTCTGGGAACGCCTTGATGGGGGAGGCGAAGAAACGCTTTAACTGCAAAGAAATCATGCTGACTGACCTTGCCATTTCGCTGGCTGCAAATTTCGGCCCCGGAACAGTGGGATTGGTGCTTTACCCGGTTGATTAGTTTACACTTCCCCTATAATCGTTTAAATTGATAGCCTACATCAGCCTTTGTTTATTTATACCCTGGGAAGATGCAGGGTGTAAACGCGTTTCCTTCTCAGCACTCAAATGGATCACCCCGCGCTGATCTAGAGAAATTTATGAACAATTAATCAGCACCCTGATCATCCTGAAGAGTAGAGTCCGCATGTGTTAGCACATAATAACTCCGCCCTTGGTCATGGATAAAATCGGTGACCAGATAATCGGAAACGAAGGCATCCTCGAAGATCTCCCGGGTATAAAAGCGCCAATCCCGCGCCAGGGTCATGTCATTGGCTTTCAGAGCTGGGAAATCGGTGGGGATTTCAAACAGCAGCAGCGTGCCTGCTAGCGAGGGAGTGGTTCCTTGGGGGCGAGCCGCAAGTCCCCGGTCTGTAAGGGCTGCGAGCACTGTTGCTCCTGCGATAAGGTAGTGCTCCAGGCTTAGCACAGGGCGAGGTCGCCGGCTGAGATGCCGTTCCACGCGTTTAGTATTCAGCCACCAGTCCACCTGGAAACGGTCGGAAGGCAGCCCGCTGTTCAGGCCGTCTCGCATCTCGCCATATTCCGAACGCAGGTAAGTATTGCACACTGCACCCAGGCGGGTAATATTGAGATGGGCGTTGCGGCTGAGCAAAGGGTCATACGTCCAGGTGATCCGGTCGATTCCCTGTTTTCTCACCACCTGCCATTGAGCGCGCTTGAGCGCAAAGCCGACCCCTTTCCCGCTCCAAGCTGGTAGGACACCCAGGATGTGTGAGTGGTGTTTCAGGCGTGGACCGTCGGGCGTAGCATAGATTCCTGGAAAACCGAAAGCTACACCCACCAGGTCAGTTCCTACGAAAGCACCGAGCGCCAGCCCTCCGTTATGGACAACAGCCAGAAGCATGTGGGCAGGAATGACGTCCGTCTCGGATCCAGTCCAGATCAGTCGTTGAAGGTTTTCAACGGCGGTCATTTCTTCCGGTGTTTCCAGGAGGCGAATGGTCCACTCAGCCATAGGGTGTAAACAGCCTGCGAAGAAGCTGCCGAGTCCAGGCTATGTTGCGCAGGTAATCCAACCGGGAAGCGAACCGGGCTGGCATCAATCCGAAAATGCGCGGGATCGTATCCAACGAACAGGTCCGGTTGACCGCCAGATAATCCAGCCAGAAGATGGAGGCAGGGAAGCGCGGATAAATGGATTCCATTAGGATGGTTAGCGAACGCATTGATTGCATGGGCCAGTTGACAAGCAGACGTCGACGTTTGATGGTTTCCATTACAGTCACGGTCAATTGGCGCAGGCTGATGAACTCACTACCCCCCACCTCGTAAGTCTGATTGATGGTTTCAGAAGCGTCCAGGGACCAGATGAGGCACGTGACCAGGTCCTCCACCCACAGCGGCTGGAGCAGGGTCTCTCCCTTGGCTGGCAGAGGCATGAACCCGGGCGCGGCTGTCGAGCAGCATCGCCAACCCGGTGGTAAATTCGTCACCAGGACCAAACAAGATCGAACCGCGCAGGATTGTGTATGGAACCCCGGACTTACGGATGTATTCTTCAGCAATGCCTTTGGCTTTCAGCACCGGGAAACCGGCAGCTCGGTCGGCACCCAGGTGGCTCAAATAAAAGAAACGACCTACCTGGGCGTCTGCAGCCGCCTGGCATAACACTCGTGTGCCTTCTATATCTATCGCTTGAAGGTTGGCTCGTCCCCCCTGGCCCTCCCCTCCAGCCAGGTGGTATATGGTATCCACGCCATGCATGGCTGCGCGCAGTCCCTGCACATCGCTCATGCTCGTCACAGCCACTTCCACTGGAACTCCGATAGGCAGGCGAGGTGTGTGTGGGGAAGGTTGCAGCAAAATTCGAACCGAGTGACCGCTTTCGACCAATTGGCGGGTTAACACTCGGCCGATGAAACCGGTACCTCCGGTGAGCAGGATCATCGGGGCAGATTATAGCAGAGAGTAATCCAACTCGATCAACCAGCTTACAGGTTCGGCCTTGCTGTACCCACCAAACAACCCGAACCGGCGCAAATTATTCTTATGAAATTGACATGATTAATGCTGTTTAGTTAAGGTACACTAAGGTTGTGATCCGATGATTTGCCTGGCCGATTTTGCCGTTCCAGGGCCTGTCAGAGATACATCTATAAAGGGATGCCAGCTTTGAAAAGCATAGAATGCTGGATACTTGAAGATAATTGGTAACCTGGGGTACGCTTGCGAGCTGGATCTAATAATTATCGATCTACGATTTATCTATGGACCGAATTACTGAACTCCATTTAATCGAGCAGGCTGAACACGATCAGCGCGTGATGGCTGAAGCGTTGCGGGACACCGCCGCGGCGTTGAATAGTTCACATTCCTTCGTAGAGGTGCTGGATCGCTTGCTGGACAATGTCCAAAATGTTGTCCCTTATGATAGGGCAACATTAAGATTGGTGGAAGACCATAAGATCGCACGCGTGGCGCGTTCCCATGGATATCGGGAAGACGACTTGGAAGCAAAGCGGTCAGATTATACTGTTGACGAGATCCCGAATTTTCGGTTAATGATGGAATCCGGTCAGGCAATGGTGATTCCGGATACCCATCAAAGCAGGGAATGGGTTGTGATGGAGGGTTTGGAAAGGATCCGTTCCTATGTGGGTGCCCCCCTGCAGGCAAAGGGAGAAGTTATTGGCTTCCTTGACCTGACCAGTCTGACCCCGGGCTTTTATACCCAAATGCATGCGATTCGATTGAAGGCGTTCGCTGACCAGGTCGCCATCGCAGTCGAGAATGCACGTTTGTTGGAAGAAGCCCAGCAGCGTGCAGACCAATTATCGACGCTGCTCGACATTGGCTTGGCTGTCAATTCCGGCCTGGAAATGGACAAGCTCCTCAGAGCCCTTCTGGAGAAGTGCAAGCGTGTCCTGCCCATCGAGGCCTTTTACATTGCGACTTATGACCATGAAACCGGGATGATCGGTTTCCCTCTCTTTTACGACAAGGGGGTGATCAGTGTTTTACCCCCAAACGAAATGGAAAAATCTCCCGGACTGACCGGCTACGTCATTCAAACTCGGCAGGTGCTGTATATACCGGATGTCCTCGCTGAACAATCCGCCCGGAAATACAAGGCAATTGATTTTGGAGGTGACCCGAGCCGTTCTTACGTTGGCGTACCTCTATTGGTTGGCGACCGTGTGGTAGGTGTGATCTCCATGCAATGTTCCCAGCCGAACGCCTATCATCCGGATCAAATTCGTTTACTGGAAACGATTGCCACCCAGACAGCAGGCGTCATTGAAAATGCGCGCTTATTTGAAGAAGTGCGCCACCGTGCCGAGGAAATGACTGCGCTCTTTGACATTGGCATTACTGTCACCTCGGGCCTGGACATGGACCAGGTTTTAAAAACCCTGCTGGAAAAATGCCGGCAGGTACTCCCGGTTGAGGCGTTCTATATCGGAATCCTGGATCCCGACACCGGCTTGATTCAGCATCCTCTGGCATATGACCGGGGGGAATATCCCCTGATCCCCACACGTGATATTCGACAAAACCCCGGGTTGAGTGGTCGGGTGATCAATAACCGCCAGACCCTCTACATCCCGGATATTATCTCCCCGGATGCCGTTACAACTTTCCAGATATTCCGTACCAGTGGAACACCCACGCGAGCATATGTAGGTGTCCCCATGATGGTAGGAGATCGCGTGGTGGGCGTTATTTCTATGCAGAGTTACAAACCGAATGCATACGATCCAGCCCAGATCCGTCTGCTAGAAACCATTGCCACCCAGGCTGCAGTTGCTATCGAAAATAGCCGCCTGTATCAGAAGGCTCAGCAGGAAATTAGGCAGCGGGAAAAAGCCGAGCACCGCTACCGGGCATTATTCGAACAATCCCATGATGCTGTGTTTATTCTTGATATGCAGGGGAATCACCTTGAAGTCAATCAACGCGCTGCCATTCTAACCGGTTACACGGTTGAAGAATTAATCCAACTTTCTGTGTTGGATATTTCTTCACAGAAAAAAGAAACCAAACAAATTCTGGCACGTTTACTGAAAGGTGAAATTATTCCCCTTTATGAATGTGATTTTATTAAAAAGAGCGGAGAAAAGGTAACTGTCGAGATCAATGCGGAGTTGGTTAGTGACGAAAATGGCATCCCCATCCATATTCAAAGCGTGGCCCGGGATATTTCAGAACGCAAGCAGAACGAAATTGTGCTTCAGGACGCTAACCAAAAATTACGAAACCAGTTGGTGGAAATTGAAATGCTGCACGCCCAGTTGCAGGAACAAGCCACCCGCGACTCTTTAACCGGTCTATTTAACCGTCGTTATCTCGAGGAGTCCCTGGTACGGGAATTTCAACGGGCTGACCGTGAAAAGAGCACAGTTAGCCTGATCATGATTGATATTGACGGATTTAAGGCGTTCAACGACACTTATGGTCACGACGCCGGAGATCTGCTCCTGAAAAAATTAGGCGAAATCCTGCTATCTGAAGTCCGCGGTTCTGATATATCCTGCCGCTTCGGTGGGGAGGAGTTTCTTATCGTCATGCCGGGTACTCAGCTGAAGAAGGGTCACGAACGCGCTGAGCATTTACGGACCAGTTTTTTGTCGCTGGATATTGAACACCTGGGGGTAAAATTAAAAGCCACATTGTCAATCGGTGTAGCGGTTTACCCCAGGCATGGTGATACTTGGGAAAAAGTCCTGCACGCTGCAGATCAGGCAATGTACTCGGCCAAGCTTGCGGGGAGGAACTGCACTCGCACAGCTCAATAAAAAAACGCCCCCTGGCGTTTTTTTATTTTTTCTTTGGCTCGGCCATTTCCTGCCGCACGGTATTAAGCAAACTTTCTGCCTTCAGTTCATTCAAGGTGTAACAGGGAGCTTCAAGATGATCGGCTAGTGCCTGGGCGAGGCCCTGATCAAAGGAAGCGTGCTCCATGTTGATGACCACGGTCCGGAAGCCTCGACCGGCGATCTGCTCAGCGAACCCAAAGGCTTCCTCCTGGGGAGGCAGGACGCCAAGGGACACATTCCCCGCCCCATCTGTCAGGATGATCAGCAAAGGTTCCACGTCAGGATGGATTACCTGCTCCTGTGTCAATACCTGGTAGGTCATCAATAATCCGGCTGAAAGCGGGGTCTTGCCTCCTACTGGGATATCGGATAAGGCGCGCTGTGCGAGGGTGATGGAATTCGTCGGGGGCAGGATGAGAGTGGCCCGGTCTTTCTGAAATACGATCAGGCCGACCCGGTCGCGGCGCTGATATGCATCTGTGAGCAGGGACAGGATGGCTCCCTTCGTGGCGGTCATCCGCTCTGCCACGGCCATGGACCAGGAAGCATCCACCAAAAACAAGATCAGGTTGGCAGCCTTCTTGACGCGTACCTTGCGTTGCAGGTCACCTTTTGTTATTGCAAAAGCCACCTGTTTGCGTTGCTCAATACGCTGATTTTGGAAGGGCGCTGCGGCGCGGATGGTGGCATCGAAAGCCACGTCATCGGTTTTTCCATTCGCCGGGCGGGATTGGATATAACGTCCACGTTTACGTTCGGTATGGGTGCGCGATCGGCGTCCGGAGTGCTGGCGGGTTAATTTATCGAGAGGGGTATCGAGTTTGCGCGGGTCGAAAGTCTCGCCAACCTTGACCTTTTTTCCTCCGTCCCACCAGTGGGCATCTTGCGGGCCGAAAACAGCCTGTTGGGGGGAAGGTTCGGCATCCGGCGGTTGATCGGGATTATCCTGTTCTGAGGCTTCGGTTACGACTTTTTTTTTACAGATTCTGTATCGGGATCTTTTTCGGCAGGTTCTGATGATTCTTCTTCTGACGAACCTTGCAGTTGTTCGATGCGTTCCTGCAACTGCTCCGGCGAGATCTCTGTTTGGTGGAAGGGACCGTGCTTGATGCGGTGGGGGAGTGCCAACTCGGCGGCCAGCGCAATATCCCGGTCGGTGATCGTTGTTCGTCCTTCGTATGCAGCGTGAGCGCGGGCGGCTTTCAGGATGACCAGGTCAGCCCGATGCCCGTCCACGTTCAGGGAGGCGGTCAGCGCAGCGATGGAGAGCAGGTCTCGCCTGGTGTAAGTCACTTTATCAACCATCGTGCGGGCTTGCGCAATGATTCGGCTGAGTTTATCTTCGTGTGGCTTCCAGAGATTATGGAAGGCGTCTGCGTCAGCCTCGAATGCTAGGTTATTTTCGATAATGGTCACCCGGTCCCGGGCGTCGCGTATACCGGTGATATCCACGGAGAGGGCAAACCGGTCGAGCAGTTGTGGGCGTAAGTCGCCTTCCTCGGGGTTCATCGTCCCCACCAGGATAAAACGTGCCGGGTGCGTGAAGGAAATTCCCTCTCGTTCAACGATATTCATACCCATGGCGGCCGAGTCGAGAAGCACGTCCACCACGTGATCATCGAGCAGGTTCACTTCATCAATATAGAGCAGACCCCGGTTGGCGGCTGCAAGAACGCCCGGTTCGAAGTGGCGTTCACCCTTCTGGATGGCTTGCTCTATGTCGAGAGTGCCCACCACGCGGTCTTCTGTAGCTGAGACAGGCAGATTGACGAACGGGATTGGTTTTTCTTCAATTGGGAGTGGTTCTCCGGAGGCAGCTCTCTCTCGGCATTCCGTGCACCAGGAAGCTGGTTGGTCAGGGTCACAGCCAAATCGACAGCCGCGTACAGCCCGTACCTTAGGCAGCAGGGCAGCAAGTCCGCGGGCTGCCGTGGACTTTGCCGTACCACGCTCGCCGCGAATCAACACCCCACCGATGCGTGGGTCGACCGCATTGAGGATGAGTGCACGTCGCATGCGCACCTGTCCTACAATGGCTGTGAAGGGGTAAATTGTAGCCATGTATGACTCCGCGCCGGATTATACTTCCTCTTGCACGAATCGGTAAACGCTGAAAACTGGTAAGGTTACCAGGATATGGTTTATTTTATATTTTTATCCTGTTCCCGGGCTTAAATGAATAGGTCCGAACCTGTCCTGCGAATCATGTGAGTTGGCTGCCCATAAAATCGGATAAATGTTGTCTAATCAGCTTTTACGGAGGCGGTCACCCTCGCGTGCAATCGGGCAAGCCGCCCCGACTGTTCAAGGTTAAGACCAGCGACGTAAAAGAAACTGGTCGAGTATATCAGCAGCCATGGCAGCGCCAGCAACCCGAGGTGAAGCGTCAAGATGATGCCGGTGAGAAGGGCGTAGAATCCCATTCCTAGTTCGCCCCAAACCATTGGGCTGATCGGCATGGAATAACGACTGTTATCCCAGGCGCCCTTTCCATTTGTCAGGCTGAATTTTGGGGTGCGCAGGAATTTTCCCCGACTTTTTCCGAACAAGCCTTCCAAAGCAGCAAAGGTATTATTAAGCGAGAGACCGAAGCCTAAAAACGTCAGGACGGGAATTAAACGCAATCGGTCGGTCAGTAAGGGCAAGTGTTCTGTTTCTGATAGAAGGTACATCAGCGGTGGCGCAAACGCAGCGATCATCATCAAGGGCATCCATCTGAACACGAGGGGCGAAAATAATCCGACCGGCAGCATTAACAGGAGGGTTCCCAGCATCAGCGGATGAACCAGATACCCGGTAAGATGAATTATGCCGAGTATTTTCTTATACCAGGGTTCATCCGATTCCAGCAGGAGTGGGATTAGCTTCTTCAGCGTCTGGAAACTTCCTTTCGCCCAACGGAATTGCTGTCTTTTAAAGGCTTCGATCTGGGCAGGCAGTTCTCCAGGGACAACCACTTCAGGCAAATAATCGATCTGCCAGCCGCGTAACTGTGCCCGGTAACTCAGGTCCAGGTCTTCGGTCAAGGTGTCGGATTGCCACCCTCCGGAATCTTCGATGCAAGCTTTTCGCCATAGCCCGGCGGTGCCATTAAAGTTCATAAACAGGTGATTGCGGGAGCGCGCATATTGCTCGATGACAAAATGTCCGTCAATCCCCAATGACTGTGCCATTGTCAGGGAGTTGGATTTATCGTTCAAATGGCCCCAACGGGTTTGAAGACAACCCAGGTACTGGTTGACGAACTCGGGGACGGTCCGCTTAAGCCAGTCTCTAGGTGGAACAAAATCAGCGTCGAAGATCGCAACCAGCTCACCCTTGGCAATTTTTAGACCTTCAGCCAGCGCTCCTGCCTTGAACCCGCTCCGGTTGGTTCGATGAATTAATTCGATGTCCATTCCCTTACAGGAATATTTGTTAACCAGGTGGCGGATCAGTGCGGTCGTATCGTCGGTTGAATCATCCAGCACCTGGATTTGGAGCAGATTATGTGGATAGTCAAACCTGGCAACGGCATGGATCAGTCGCTCGATGGTGTAACGTTCGTTAAATGCCGGCAGTTGGACAGTAACATGCGGCCACCGGTCGGGCGGGGTTGCGTGATGGCTGGGATTTGGTTGGTTTTTATAGTGAAGGAAAAGAATGACCGAGACCAGGTTGTTCAAGCCGTACACAACCATACCGACCAGGGTCAGGACGTATAAAAAATCAATTAAATCAATAATAATCTTCCACATTTTCCATCCTTCGATATATCAACAAAATAGACACTCACGGTTTCATTCTGAAGCAGGGAGTGCTTTCCTGTGTATAATTGCCGGATTATAGTGTTTTGGTGATATGAAAGGGAGGTTTTTTTAGTGGATGTTTATATAGTGTTAAGAATTTGTGGAGATATAATCAGGAGGAATTATTAATTAACGAGGTAGTTACATGGGCGAACCTATTCCTGGTCTTTCAGCAGAATTTAAACACACTGTGTCGGAAATCGACACTGCCTCTCACTGGGGCAGCGGAGGATTGCCGGTCTTCTCAACCCCCGCTCTGGTCGGCTTGATGGAGAGCACAGCGGTCATTGCCTTACGCGGACACCTTCCACCCGGCCAGACAACCGTCGGTGGCCACATTGATGTGCATCACCTGGCTCCTACCCCCGTAGGTATGCTTGTGCATGCCCGCGCGGAGTTGATCGCTATTGATGGCAAAAAATTGACCTTCAAGGTTCAAGCATGGGACGATAATGAATTGATCGGAGAAGCTGACCACGACCGGTTCGTGATCGATGAAGCCAAGTTTATGGCGAAGGTGGCTGCGAAGAGTCATTAATAAAAAAAATTTGGCTTTATCCAGTATCGCCATGACAGGGAAATATTCGAAATTTATTTATGCTAATAATCAGGAAACGCAGAAACTGTAATTTTAGAAAATTAGAGATGTCGTAAATCCCACGACTAGATATTTGGATGGGAAAATGGCGACAGTTTAAATAATCAGGGATGGCAACGATGCCATCCCTGGATTATTCTTATATCAAGAAGGGGCAGCGCTAGTGCAGGTTGAACACCACTGAACCAAGTGCAAGGATGGAGCCATCCGCCGCGCTGAGGTCTTTGAATTGGACGATCACAACACCCGTTATGCCGGCGTTGCTCAAATTAAATGTTTTTGTGAAAGTCCCTGGGGTACCCATCCCGATAGAGGAGACCAGCAATGAGGATGTATTTACTTTGCTGCCGTCGAGCAGATAAACGGTGCAATTCAGGGTGTTTTCGAATGGAGAGATGGTTACATCCCCACTCACAGTAAACGGGTTGGTGACGTCCGCCCAGTTTCCAGGGTAAGATGCCGTAATCTTGCGTTCTGTCCCTGTTGGACCTGAGGTCAGCCGCATAAGCCAGAGGTTATTCCCCAACAGCCAGAAGGATTGCACTTCGGGCTGGGATGGACAGCACATCGGGTCGTTCGGCCCATGCACGGTCATGTCCAAATGGATTACCCCGAGGGAAATATTGGCACTACTAATAAGTTCCCGGTCTCCCAACTGGACTGAACTGATCTGGTGGGGGGCACCGCCCTGGTTGAGGACTGCCACCACGGATTCGAATACCCCGCTGCCGCCCTGGTTCTCAGCCAGGATGACGGCTGCATCAGCTTTACCATCCCCGTTCAAATCCCCGTAAGCGAATACATCCAGCATCTGCACCGAATAAAAAGTCGCACCAGAACCTTCCGTATAAGCGCCATTGACTAGTTTAACAGTCTTCAGAAAATAGGGGGTGGTATATGTGGCATTGCGCAGGATGTCCACTGAGAGTTCGGGAACAGATGAAGGCACCGGGGATGGGGACTGGGTAAGGACTGGTGTAATCGTGACTGTTGGAGACGGGACAAGTGTGTCTGTATTGAATGGTATGGTAGTAGTTGTCAAGGTTGGAACAAGTGTGTCGATGGCTGTTGGGATGGACGTTTCCGTAATGGCTGCGAGCGGGATGGGCGTGTCAGTAACGATCAAAGGTGGAGTCCCGCTGGTATTTAAAGGAATGCTGCAGCCCAGCAACGCCAGGACGAATGCCAGGGCAGGGAATATCAATTTGCGATTCATACTTTTCTCCTCAATTCAAATGCGGGTCCCGGCTGTCGAATCTGTCTTCCCGGAAAGCAGTGTTTATGGAATCAGGGTCCAGGTAACGCCATTATCGGTGGTTTTATAAAGTTGTGAGGCTCCGGCATCATCCTGCCCGGTGAGGGCCCAGCCGACAAATTGTCCATCGACTCCAGGGACAAATTCTAATTGCGATAATCGTCCGCTCAGGTCGATGTTGGTTGTTGTTTCGCCCCAGGTTTGGGTTCCGTCGGAAGTACTGTAAAGGTTTAACCCGCCATCCCAGCTCCAGCCATGCATGCTGTCGGTAAAAGAGTAACTACCTTGTTTGATCACCCTGCTGGAGTTCGTCGGGTCTCCGCTCCAGGTGGTTCCGCCATCATGGGTGACATAAAAAGTAAAATCGGTTGTGCTGTTCATGAATATCCCTAACGGTAGGTAACCGTCGTTCCCAAAGAAGACTGGCGGCTGTGGCATATACTGGTAAGTACTGTATCCTGCAGGTAGAGGAATAGCCTGCTGTTCCCAGGAGACACCGCCGTCGTGTGTGACGAACAGGTAGACTTCCCCGTCTACGGGTCGCATGCCGGTGACCCAGCCGGTATTGGCATCCAGGAATGTCATTCCATTTTTAATTCCACCTAATGGTAGGCTGGTGGATGAATCCGCACGGGTTGGATCATTATTGTAGACGCTCATCCAGGATGCCCCACCGTCTGATGTCTGGAATAATTCCACGGATTGAGATCCCGCACCCGCACCTCGATCAGCCAGAGCACGTCCGGTATTTAAATCCAGGAATTTTAGGTAACCTCCCCCGAATGGCACCGGGAATGAGGTCCAGTTGAGACCACCATCTGAGGTCCGGTAAAGAGTGCCCGTGAAAAAGTCAGCATTGGGGACCAGTGCCCAGGCGGTGTTGACATCCAATACGCTGAATGTTGTGGATAGACCGATTCCGGTTAGCCCCACCGGAGTGGCATTCAACCAGGTTGCACCCCCGTCCACGGTCCGCAGGATATAACCGCCATCATTAATGGCTACGCCCCAGCCGTTGTTGGCGTCCAGGAAAGCGATATGGATAAGAGCGGGAGAGGTTAATACCGGCAAATTCGGCGGAGTTGCCAAAGGAGTATTCCCGACCGTCGCAACCGGGGTGGATGTTTCGGGGATGACAACGGGGGTGGGTGAACTGGCATTGCTGAGGGGAGTGCCCGTTGCAGGCGCGGGTACTTGTACCTGACTGCAGGCGACTATTGCCAGCGCCACCAGCACTCCGATGAGAAAATTCTTTGACCGCATACTTCTCTCCTTTGAATCTTGATCGCTAATTTAATGTAATATCGACGATTGTACGCCTCGATTTCCGCCGTTGGTAGAGGGAATAAGGTGACATGGATGAATGAAAGCTCGATCTATCAATAAAAATCCAGTCATGGAGCGCTTGCTTAATTCCTTAATTATCCTTAATACACTCGTTTCGTTGAAGAATTGCTTCAATACCTTGGGTGCACAACCATAACAAATAATTCTCAAGGGATGATCGATACCCAGGTCTTGCCGCCGTCAGCGGTCTTATAAAGCGAGTGATGACTATTGGCATTGCTGGTGAGTGCCCAGCCGGTGGTGGCATTTACAAATTGCAGGGAAACCATATTGTCTTTGATGTCTATATTCGGTGAAACAGTCGACCAGCTGGCGCCAGAGTCATGGCTGACGTTCAGCGGAGTGCTGCCATCCCAGACGAAGAAATCATTGGTTGAAGCTACAGCTAGAAAGCCCCCCTGGGCCACTGGAGTGGTTGCTTTCCAGGTCTGACCGCTGTCCTGGCTGACGTAGAAGTCGGAGCCGTTGTTATTGGCGAACAAGAGCACGGGCAGGACGGCCTGGTTGGGGCCAAAGAAAACCGGCAGGGCTGCACTCGTCATGGCACCGCTATAATCAGCTGGCAGGCTAAGATTCTGGTGGGACCAGGTGGTTCCTCCATCCTCGGTAATATAAATGTAAATAAAATCGCTTGATGGCTGCGCGCCGGTGACCCAACCATGGTTGGAATCCAGGGCAGTGATTCCGTTTTTATCGCCAGTCAGCGGCAAGGAGTCGCTGGATCCCGAGGCAGTCGGGTCGTTAATTAATACTTGGGACCATGTCGTCCCGCCGTCGCTGGTACGAAAGATGGCCACGGCTTCATGACTCATACCGGCGCTCAACCCCGCCATCTCCCATCCATTCCATGGATCAACAAATTTGATCGAACCGCCGCCAAATGGGACCGGCGTGGTAGTCCAGGTAAGTCCTCCATTGGCTGTATGGAATAGGATCCCATTTGTGGGATCAGTTCCGGGGATGGCTACCCAGCCGGTGTTGGCATCCAGGAAAAACGAACTGGCAAGGGCTCCGATTAGATTGTCGGGGGATACGTTGTACCAGGAAGAACCGCCGTCTGTGGTGCGAGCGACAGCTGTATCCGTTAATGCCCAGCCGTTATTGACGTCCAACATATCAAGGGATTGAATGGATGGCGAAGAAATAACCGGAAAAGGCGGGACCGTCGTCATGGGGGGATATGTGACGGCAGGGATAGTTGGGACGGCGGTATTTGGGATGACCTGGACAGTGGGGGTGGCAGTCGCTACTGGGCTGCATGCAACCAAAGCCAGCATGAAAGCCAGCCCAACGAATATAATTTTATGCTTTGACGTGTACATGGAAGACTCCTTTAATTTTAATGATAATGGAATATTTTGAATTGTAATTAAGCTCTTAAAAATGTGCTGAGAAATCAGAGAGCATATCCTTTCAGACGAAAACAGCGCCGGGAATGTTCCCGGCGCTGTTACTATTTTTGATATTGTTTAACTAATCCAATCAACCACGGTTGCTTCTCCCTGTCCCACCCCGACGCACAGGGTTGCCAAACCGTAATATGGGCGCTGCTCTGAAGGAGCCCGCCGCTCCATTTCGTGCAACAAGGTGGTCAGGATGCGCGCCCCGGAGCAGCCCAATGGATGCCCGAGTGCCACTGCTCCGCCGTTTACGTTGACCAATTCAGGGTCGAGTCCCAGGTCTTCGATCACTGCCAATGATTGGACGGCGAAAGCTTCGTTCAATTCGATCAAGCCTATGTCTTTAAGTGACAAACCAGCACGCTGGAGCGCTTTTTGCACGGCTGGGACTGGTCCGAGCCCCATGACGCGGGGAGGGACTCCGGCAGCTGCTGATGAAACTATCCGTGCCAGTGGTTTAAGCCCCAGAGCTTTGGCTTTGCTGTCACTCATGAGTAACAGCGCAGCCGCCCCATCATTTAGACCTGATGAATTGCCCGCCGTGACCGTTCCCCCTTCTTTACGGAACGCCGGCTTTAATTTGGAGAGGCTTTCCAAGGTTGTATCACGCCGCGGGCGTTCGTCGGTATCCACCACTTTGGGGTCACCCTTGCGCTGGGGGATAATAACCGGGAGGATTTCCTCCGCGAATTTACCCGAGTCTATGGCAGCGATGGCGCGCTGGTGTGACCGGACGGAAAATTCATCTTGTTTTTGCCGGGTGATATGCGGCTTCATTTGAGCGATATTTTCAGCGGTTTCACCCATTTGTTCGGTGCCGTATTTTTCCTGCATCTTGGGGTTTGGATAGCGCCAGCCCAGGGCGGTATCATATGCGGTCAGGTTGCCGAAAGGAAACCCAGATTCGGCCTTGGGAATTGAATAAGGGGCTCGGCTCATCGATTCCACGCCTCCGGCGATGAATACTTCCCCTTCGCCTGCTTTGATGGCACGCGCTGCCTGGTTGACGGCGTTCAGCCCCGAGGCGCACAGCCGGTTAATGGTCACCCCGGCTACCTCGAACGGGAGCCCGGCCAGCAGGAGCGCCATGCGTGCCACGTTACGGTTATCTTCCCCCGCCTGGTTGGCACAGCCCAGGTAGACTTCCTCCACCAGCGCAGGATCGAGACGGTTGCGTTCCAATATGGCTCTCAGCACGTGCGCAGCCAGGTCGTCGGGGCGGACGGGCGCCAGGGTGCCGCCCAGGGCACCGATCGGGGTCCGGACGGCGTCGATAATAACTGGAATAGGCATGCAAACCTCCGGGGAATTATGGTTCGATCGATTCCTTTGGCGGGAGTGGGATGGTGGGAGATTTAATTTCCAGCTTGCCAAGGAAACGTACCCGCTGGTTATTTATCAGGATGGCATCCTGGTGGATAGCTATGCTTGGATTGGCTTCCAGGTGGATGGTCGCCTGGGTGATGGGCAGGAAAGCATCCGGTGAATTGACCAGTACCCCCCGAAAATCGGGATTGAGCTGGGTGTGAAGGATGCCGCGCACTTCCATGCCGTCCATGATCAAAAAAACTTCATATTTTTCCTTCTTGATATATCCAAAAAAACGATTGGAAGGGGGAATGGCCTTCTGGACGGGTTCGAAGATCAAAACAATACCAGATTTGGGAACCACAGCTGTCACCATCTTATGCAAAATATGGGCTGGATTCTCCAGCCGGGCAATCGTCACGTTTCGCAAGTTGAGCATGGTGTCCACCCGCTCGTTTATATGATCGGATAGGCGTTTGTCTTTAAGCACCAGTTCACCGGTGATGCAATGGTGATTTGTAAATATAACGATCTGGTAATCGATGGAAGTTTCTAGCATCGGTTCTGGCCTCCGCAATAACCTGTCATCGCGCCTGAATCTGCCATGAAAATGGTTTCTATGTTTAATATTCATTCTACACAGCTTGCGAATGACTGTCAACATGGTCGAATTTGCTATTTGTTGCTGAAACCGCTCTTGAAAGGAGAGGAAGTTTGTTCTCTTATCGGATGACGCATAGCACTACCCGAGTAATTAGGAAACCGCCATAATAAACGGGCGGAAATTTCGACTAATAATGTCTTAATTCTGAAGCAAGGAGGCCAGGTCAATGCCTGCCAAAGGTTGGATCGAAGTCAACGAACTTTTTTGCAAGGGATGCGAGGTGTGCAACTCAGCCTGCCCGCCCAAAGTACTTGAACTGGACAACGCAAAGTTAACCTCCAAGGGCTATCACCCGACCCACATTTTCAAGGAAGGCTGTACCGGCTGTGCCATCTGTGCCCTGGTATGCCCCGACGCGGCCATCACCGTCTACCGCGAAATCACCAAGGCTCCCGCCCCCGTGGCGGCAGGAGGGCTGTAACATGGCGCGAGAAATGTGGAAAGGCAATGAAGCCATCGCCGAAGCAGCCGTTCGAGCTGGCGTGGAGGCCTATTTTGGTTACCCCATCACCCCTCAAAATGAGGTGCTGGAGTACCTCTCCCACCGCATGCCTGAATTAGGACGCGCCTTTGTCCAGGCTGAGAGTGAACCGGCGGTCATTAATATGGTCTATGGAGCGGCCTGCACCGGAGCGCGTGTGATGACCTCTTCCTCCAGCCCGGGTATCAGCCTGATGCAGGAAGGTCTATCATACATCGCCGGGACCGAAGTCCCGATGGTACTGGTCAACGTGATGCGCGGTGGACCCGGCCTGGGGAATATTGCTCCCTCGCAAGGCGATTACAACCAGATCTGCAAGGGCGGCGGTCACGGTGATTACCATCCGATTGTGCTGGCACCGGCCTCAATCCAGGAAGCCGTAGACTTGATGCCTGTGGCATTCGAACTGGCTCACAAGTATCGCAACATCTGCTGCATCCTGATTGATGGTTCCATCGGTCAGATGATGGAACCGATCCAACTGCCCGAAATGCAGCCTGTAGTCCGCAAGCAATACGACTGGGCGGTAAGCGGGGCAATGGGTCGAGAACGCCATGTTCTGACTTCGATCTACCTTGACGTTCCCACCGAGGAACAGATCAACTTGCGCATCCTCGGACGCTGGCGGGAAGCTCAGGCAAACGAAATTCGTTACAAGGAATATTACCTGGACGACGCCGAATATGCTGTGATCGGTTTCGGAACTGCTGGCCGGATCGCTCTGTCAGCTGTCCGCGCCGCGCGTGCCCAGGGTCTCAAGGTGGGACTTTTCCGCCCCATCAGCGTCAACCCCTTCCCGTATAAACGGGTGGAGGAATTGTGCAAGCAGGTCAAATCCTTCCTGGTGGTGGAGATGAATACCGGGCAGATGCTCAAGGATGTACAGGCTGCAGTCAGGAATCGGATCCCGATGCGCTTCTATGGACGGCTGGGTGGCGTGATGCCCTTCCCGGATGAATTCGTCCACGAGATCCAGGAAATGATCAAAAACCCCGGCAAGCCGGAAGATGATCCCGCCGATCTGTGGTATCAGCGAATGATGGCACGGTGATGAGAGGTATCTATGGCTGTTACACTGGTTAATCCTCAAAACCTGGTTTACTCCCGTCCCAAAGGGTTCACCGACACTCCCACACATTATTGTCCTGGTTGCACCCATGGGACAGCGCATCGTTTGGTGGCGGAAGTCCTTGAAGAAATGAACATCCTTGATAAAACCATCGGGGTTGCACCGGTGGGCTGCGCGGTATTTGCCTACAATTATATTAATACGGATTTCGTGGAGGCCGCCCACGGGCGTGCCCCGGCGATGGCCACCGGTATCAAGCGTGTCCTTCCGGATCGGATCGTTTTCACTTATCAGGGCGATGGCGATCTGGCCTCGATCGGCATGGCTGAAACCGTGCATGCTGCCGCCCGCGGGGAAAACATCACCATCATCTTCATCAATAATGCCATTTACGGCATGACCGGTGGTCAGATGGCACCGACCACCCTGCCCGGCATGAAGACGACCTCTTCCCCCAATGGACGTGACGTGGAGACACAGGGCTATCCAATCCGTATGTCCGAGATGCTGGCAACTCTGGACGGGGCCGGGTACATCGTCCGGCGCAGCCTGCATGACCCCAAGAATATCCGCCTGGCAAAGAAAGCCATTCGCCTGGCGTTCGAAACACAGGTGCACGGGTTGGGCTTCTCGATGGTGGAACTGCTTTCCACCTGCAACACCGGCTGGGGTGTGACACCGGTCGAGTCGCTTACTTGGCTGGAAGAGCACATGATCCCGGCTTTCCCGCTTGGCGATTATAAAATTGCGCCATCGGTGGCCGCCTTAAAATTCTAGGTTTTATGGCTTGCCGCTCCCTTGCCCCAAAGAATATACCAGGAACGTGGGATTGAGGGATTTGGATCGAAATGTTCGGGATGCTTTGATAATAATGGAGAATCACCATGCAAACTGAAGTTTTTCTGGCTGGTTTCGGTGGACAGGGAGTCATGTTCGCCGGTCAGGTGCTTTCATACGCCGCCATGGACACCGGCAAAGAGGTGACCTGGATCCCATCCTATGGCCCGGAAATGCGCGGCGGGACTGCCAACTGTACGGTTGTTATCGCAGATGAAGAGATCGGATCCCCTTTGGTCCAGAATCCACCCGCGACCATCATCATGAACCTTCCTTCGCTTGATAAATATGAATCGATGGTCAAGCCGGGCGGCGTCCTGATCGTTAATTCCTCGATGGTGGATCGCGATGTGACTCGCACCGATATTACCTGGGTCTCCGTTCCGTGTAACGAAATCGCTGAAGAGGCCGGCGATCGCCGCATGGCGAATGTCGTCGCCACCGGCGCACTGTTGGCACTGCTGCCCGTCCTCTCCTTGGAAGAAATCGAAGCTGCCCTATACGCGCACATGCCGGGACGCCATAAGAATCTGCTGCCCAAGAATGTTGAAGCCCTGAAGCGGGGCGCAGATTATGCGAAGCAGCACGCCCACATGGCGAAATAATAATAGGGAGGGATTAGAAGCAAGAATACGTGAATGATAATAAAAACGGAGGCCGTGATAACCCGGCCTCCGTTTTTTTTGCAAATGAATTATTATCTTGCCTCTTACCTTACTGCCTCACGCCCGGCCTGGAAAGCCTTGCGGTTGAGTTCCACATGTTTGGGCGGGACGCGGGCGGTGATCACATTTCAACCAGATCTCTGGAGTGAGTGCAGGTCCAGCCTGTCGACCTTGTTCCAGCAGAGCTGAGAGCGCCCCCAGCAGGACCACGTTGGCAGCCTTCACGTTTCCCAACGAACCTGCAATCTCCTCACCGTTTATGTATTGGACCTTTGGACTGAGCTGGGCAAACACGTTATGCAGGGTCTCGTCGCTGGGATAGGCCTGGTCGCCTGAGATGGCAGTCAGGGGCACGATGACCTGCATATTGATCAACGCCAGTGCACCGGGACGCATCACGTTCACGCAGCGCAGGGCTTCGAGTTTTTCGAATGCCAGCAGCACGTCTGCTTCACCTGCTCCGATAAGCGGGGAATATACAACCTCCCCCCAGCGCACATGGCTGGTCACACTCCCGCCCCGCTGAGACATGCCGTGAACTTCAGCCTGCTTGGCCTGAAAACCCGCCACCAGCCCAACATTGACCAGGACATCGCTGGCCAGGATCGTCCCCTGTCCCCCCACTCCCGCGAGCAGAAAGTTGATGTTATTTTTCATAATTCACCTGCCTCAACCTTCACGGGGCGGAACGGGATTGCGTCACGCGGACAGATTTGTGCACAGACCTCGCATCCGGTGCACATGCTGGCGTCGATCAGAGCCTTGGGGCGCTGGGTTTTCTCGTCTAGTTCTTCGCTTTTCAAAATAGCCGGGCAACCCAGGCGGAAGCAAAGCGTGCACCCGTTGCAATCCTCTGCCAGCACTTCCAGCGGGACCCAGCGCTTGCGCACTTCTGGAAGCAGGGCACAGGGTTCTACCACGATCAGTACCGAGGGTTCTTTCAGTTTGACATATTCCTTAAGGGCTTTCTCGATGGCCTTGACATCATACCCCGCCACCGATTGCACGTGCTGGATGCCTAAAGCGCGCACCAGTGGTTCGAGCAATATCTGCACAGTTTCCTTTCCGAGCAGGGTTCGGCCTGTCCCGGGGTTGTCCTGGTGCCCTGTCATACCGGTAATGCGGTTGTCCAGGATGACCGTGGTCACCGGGCTGTGGTTGTACACAACATTGACCAGCGCGGGAATGCCAGTATGGAAGAAAGTCGAATCGCCGATAACCGCTACGTGGTGCTCGGGGCTGCCCGCTTTAGCCGCGCCGTGAGCTACCCCGATCCCGGCGCCCATGCACCCGCAGGAATGGATCGCATTCAGTGGGGGAATAAGCGCAAGGGTGTAACAGCCGATATCCCCGTTAACCGGCACCTTCAATTTATTCAGGATGTAGAAAGTAGGACGATGTGGACAACCGGGACACAGCACCGGGGGGCGACCGGGCAGGGGACCAGTCTCCAATTCCGGCAGCGGGATTTCCGCTGATTTGGGTAACAGGCCAGCTTGAATGGCCGATTCACGCACCACACGCGGGTCAAATTCGCCTGTGATCGGGAAGATACTTTTCCCTTCCACGGAGATCCCCATCAGGCGCACAGCCTCCTCGATGAAGGGGTCGAGTTCTTCGATCACGATCAACCGTTCAACCGAATTCGCGAAATTTCGGATAAGATTTTCGGGTAGCGGCCAGGATAACCCAAGGCGCAGGATGGAAGCCTTCGGGAAGACCTCTTTGGCGTATTGGTAAGACACGCCACAGGTGATGATTCCCAGCGACTGGCTGCCTGGTTCGAGCCGGTTATAGGGAAATGTCTCGGCAAATGCTGCAAGATCAAGGATACGCTGCTCGATGACGGGGTGGCGCTTGACGGCATTCCCCGGGACCATGACGTATTTGGCCGGGTTGCGCGGGAATGGTTTTGACTCCACTTCCTCTATGATCCGCTCCCCTAGTTCAACCGCACTGGCTGAATGGCATATGCGGGTGGTCAGACGCAGCAGCACCGGTGTGTCGAAGTGTTCGCTCAACTCAAACGCGGTCCTGACCATGTCTTTCGCTTCCTGGCTGTCCGAAGGCTCTAGGCAGGGCACTCGTCCAAATTTGGCAAAGGTGCGATTGTCCTGTTCATTCTGGCTGGAATGCATGGCTGGGTCGTCGGCTGTCACAATCACCAGTCCACCCTCCAGCCCGGTCATCGAAGCGTACATGAAAGAATCCGCTGCGACGTTAAGGCCAACGTGCTTCATGACGGCCATTCCACGGCGTCCGGCATATGCGGCGCCGATGGCGACGTCAACGGCTACTTTTTCGTTTGGTGCCCATTCGGCGTACACGTTCGGAAAGAGGGCAAAGTTTTCCAGGATTTCCGTGCTGGGTGTGCCAGGATAAGCGGAGGCCACAGTTACACCGGCTTCCCACATCCCGCGCGCTACAGCTTCATTTCCGGAGAGCATTTTGATCATTCAGCAGGCTCCATTTGGTTAACTGGGAAAAATTGATTTTTCAGGGGTTCATTGTAATTCAGAACCTCGCACGGCACTAATGCTTTTCTTCCCTTCGTACTATTATGTTCAACACCTGCGCATGTGACTTTGAGCTATAGCCGAAGGCTCCCTCAATCGGGTTATAATCCCGCCATGGACCGGGAATTTCAGGCATGAATCGCACTTCGATAAAGTGGGTTACGCGCTTCCTTTTGGTTTCCGTGCTTGGTTTCCTGCTGTGGTGGGTGATACGGAATGCCCCTTTGACGGAAATCTGGATTGCCATTCGCGGGCTAAAACTTTGGGAAATTGGTGTTCTGCTGGCTGCGAATACGCTGCTCTACATTTTGGTCACCCTGCGCTGGTGGATCATTGCCCGGGCAGATGCGAAGCACATTCCCTACCTGCCGCTCTTGGGGGTGCGGGTTTCAGTTTTTGCCGTAAGTTATTTTACTCTTGGACCGCAGGTTGGGGGCGAACCGCTGCAGGTGTTGTTCTTGCAACGGAAATATGGGCTCACGTACACGCGTGCTACTGCTTCCGTCTTGATGGACAAGCTCCTCGAATTCCTGATAGATTTCATTCTGCTCGCGCTTGGGCTGACCGCCATCTTCCGGGCGGGCGCTCTCACTGAAAGTAAGTCCGTTTTTTCATGGGAAATGGTCGGACTGATTATTCTCATGCTGTGGCCGCCTATTCACATTGCATTGCTTTATCATCGCAAGTATCCACTCACCGCATTGGTGCGCGCCATTCCATTTATCCCCAGGAATGGAAAAGCGGCCCGCTTTTTGCGAGCGGCTGAATGGCTGGCGGGAAATTTTTGCCGTCTTCATCTACGAAATTTAGTGGGAGCCGTGGGAGTATCGATCCTGGCGGGAGCTGGGATGGTTTGTGAGTATGCCCTGATGGCATCCTTCCTGGGCATCCACCTGCCTTTTTGGAAAACCGTCGCAGCCTGGGCAGCCGGCTGGTTGGCTTTCCTGATGCCGTTGCCGGGTGGTTTGGGGGCATTGGAAGCCAGCCAGGTGTTCATTCTGGGTACTTTTGCAATCTCGAACGCTGCTGCTATCAGTCTTATTCTTCTGATGCGCGGGCGTGATTTGTTGATTGGAGGGTTGGGTCTTCTCATGGCGGGAACTGGCTCCTGGGCGAAGAAATCCGGGGAAGCTTGAGGGTATAATCCAGGATATGAATTTCCTGATCACTGGTGCAGCCGGGTTCCTCGGATCTTCCATCGCCAACCAACTCGCTCGGGAGGGCCATCAGGTGCGCGGTCTCGACGACCTGTCCACTGGGGACCCGCAAGCGCTTTCACCCGATGTCCATTTTACGCGCGGGGATGTAAATGACCGCCCAAAGCTCTGGACTTTGCTCCAGGAAGTCGATTGTGTCTATCACCTGGCAGCACGCGTCTCGGTACCCGAATCCATCCTGTACCCACGGGAATACAATGCTGTCAATGTAGGGGGGACTGTCAGCCTGATGGAGGCCATGCGGGATGTAGGTGTCAGGCGGGTTGTTTTTGCTTCTTCAGGCGCCATCTACGGCACCCAGGATATCCAGCCTCTCACCGAGGGACAAACCCCGCGTCCAAACTCGCCTTATGCGGTCTCAAAACTGGCGGCGGAATATTATATTCGCACCATCGGTGGGCTTTGGGGAATTGAAACTGTCAGCTTGCGCATCTTCAACGCTTACGGACCGGGCCAGCACTTGCCGGCTTCCAATCCACCGGTCGTGCCTTATTTCCTGCGACAAGCCGTGCGAAACGGGACACTGGTCATCAACGGAGACGGGAAACAAACCCGCGATTACGTCTATGTCGATGATGTGGTATCAGCCATGGTCGCGGCTGCGACAGCGCCGGATCTCAACGGGTTGGTGATCAATATCGGCTCCGGGAAGGAGACCAGCATCCGCGCTCTGGCGAATCTGGTCCTGAAAGTTACCGGCAGCCACACTAATATTATCTACAGCGCCCAGGCCTCCGGCGGCGTGTCCCGCCTTTGTGCAGACCTTTCATTGGCTGCCAAGAAATTGAATTACAAACCGTCCATCTCGCTTGAAGAAGGCCTGCAATTGTCACTGCAAAGGGATGTACGCTACAAAATTACCAAAGAGTTGTCAATAAACGGCGCGAAATAATCGTTGTTTTTTTGCAATTCATTAGTCTGTGGTGAAACTCCTTCCCCAATCTTTTTATTCCCGCTCCACCTTAACTGTCGCCCGTCAACTGCTCGGGGCGCGGTTGGTTCGGATTCTGGATGGCGTTCGCCTCGCCGGCATTATCATCGAAGCTGAGGCATATGTTGGGGAGGAGGATTTGGGCTGTCATGCCAAAGCCGGCAGGACGATCCGCAACGCGGTCATGTATGGCCCTCCGGGGAATGCCTATGTCTATTTCACTTATGGCATGCATTGGATGTTGAACGCGGTTACGCAAAAAGATGGCTTTCCTGCCGCAGTATTGATCCGCGCCATCGAACCGGTTGAAGGCGCTGACGTCATTTCCCTCCGCCGTCGCGGACGTGACACCCTTGGCCCAGCCAAGTTGACCCAGGCGCTAGGGATTGATGGGCGCTTGAATGGGGCAAGTTTGTTTGATCAGGGCTCAGGTCTTTGGATCGAAGCGGGATCGCCAGTCTCTGCCAGTGATATAATCACCAGCCCACGGGTGGGATTATTTACCGTGCCTGAGCCGTGGAAATCCATGCCCTGGCGCTTTCAAGTGCGCCGAAGATGATAAAATAATAATCGATCTGGTGAAATTCTATGTTTAAACACAATACGAAACCACAACCGCCTGCCAGCGTGCAGACAGTCGAACGTATTACCTCGGTACTTGGCGCTGGCGTCATCTGGCAGGGCAGCCTTGTCGGTTCCGGCGGAGTACGGGTGGAAGGAACCTTTGAAGGTCAAATAGCCTTAAAGGGTTTGCTTGTGGTCGGTGAAACCGGCAAAGTGACTTGTGAAAACGTGCGGGCAGCCAATGTCATCGTAGCCGGGTGCGGTTAAAGGCAATATCACCGCCCAGAAAGTCGAAATCCGGTCAAGCGGGCGTGTCTGGGGCAACATCATCACCGCTGCTTTTGCCACTGAGGAAGGTGCCTTCCTGCGCGGGCAGATCCGCATGGAAGATGCAGTGGATCTTGGTCTGGATGAACCCGCCGGCGCACCCGCTGCCTTGGAACAAAACCAGCCTGCCAAAGTATAAAATCCTTTGAACAAAAAATCCGTTTCCAAGATTACCATGTCTAGCCCCGACCTGACAGATTCAGAGCGCCAGGCCGTGGTTGATGTCCTCAGTACCCCCAATCTCAGCATGGGGCCTAAAATCCAGGCCTTCGAACGGGCTTTTACTGACTTTACCGGGCTGGATCATGCCATTGGCGTCAACTCCGGAACCGCCGGGCTGCACCTTTGCGTACGGGCAGCCGGCATCAGCCAGGGGGATGTAGTGTTGACCACGCCGTTCTCGTTCGTGGCTTCAACCAACGTGCTCCTGTTCGAGAACGCTGTCCCGGTTTTTGTGGATGTGGATCCCCACAGTGGGAACATAAACCCTGGCCTTCTTGTCGAGGCGGCGCGTGACCTGACCGCCGGCGGAGAAAGAGCCCAAAAATGGCTGTCCCGCAAGGGGTCCGCTTCGCGTCGGTCACTGAAAGCCATCCTGGGGGTGGATGTGTTTGGTCAGTCAGCTGATTGGGATCCTATTCGTAAAGTGGCCAATGAATTTGGATTGAAAGTAATCGAAGATTCTTGCGAGGCTCTGGGAGCCGAGTACAAAAAACGCAAAACTGGGACGATTGGAGACTACGGTGTGTTTGCCTTCTATCCCAATAAGCAAATCACCACCGGTGAGGGCGGAATCATTGTAACGAATGACTCAGAAGCCGCCGGCTTGATGCGCGCTTTGCGCAATCAAGGGCGTGCTCCAGGTGATACCTGGCTGTCTCATACCTTCCTGGGATACAACTATCGGCTGGACGAGATGTCGGCTGCATTGGGCGCTTGCACAAATGTCTCGCATCGAGGAACTTCTCCAAAAACGGGAGCAGGTGGCTTCCTGGTATGGTGAACGTCTGGCCGAGCTTTCCGGAGTGGAAGCGCCTTTCGTTGAAAAATTTACCACCCGTATGTCTTGGTTCGTTTATGTAGTCCGCTTTAATCCTTCTATCGACCGGGATGCTCTGGCGAAACGCCTTGAAGCCCGCGGTGTGCCGGTGCGTCCATATTTCCTGCCCATCCATTTACAACCTTACATGGTCGAACGGTTTGGATATCGACCTGGGGATTTTCCGGTCACAGAGGACCTTGGTCGCCGTGGCTTGGCCCTTCCCTTTTCAGGCGTGATGACCGAACAGCAGGTGGATTTTGTGTGCCGGTCCATCCAGATCGAAATGGGCAGATCAAAGTAATCCATGACAGATTATTCTCCTCCCCGCCGGGGTCTGACGCTGCAGATTTCGTTGATCATCGTAGCAGCCCTCGTGGTTACGGTCTTTGCTGTCCTGGCTTCCCAGGAACCGATCGGTTTGCGCTTCACAATTTATATTCTGGTCGCAGCACTGGCTTTCTTCCCATTACCTTTTCTGGCGTACTGGTTGTATTCCCTTTACCGTGCCAACTACAGCCTGGACCGCGATAAACTTACCATAACATGGGGACTGCGCGTGGAGCAGATCCCGGTCTCGGAAGTGGAGTGGGTCCGCCCGGTTGAGGCCCAGGCCTCACCGCTGGCCTTACCATTTTTCCACCTGCCTGGGGCAATTACTGGGTTCAGGCGTCACCCGGATCTCGGCCAGGTCGAATTCCTTGCCTCGGATGCAAAAATTCTTCTCCTGGTGGCCACTTCCAAACGTGTTTTTGCCATTTCCCCACAGGATACTACGGGTTTTATGCATGATATTCAACATGCAATCGAATTGGGCAGTCTCTCCCCGGCTGCGCCACAATCGGTTTATCCCACTTTTGTAGTGGTCGAGGCCTGGGAAAGCATGCTGGCGCGTTATCTTTGGTTGGCTGGCCTTTTCCTGAATATTGGCCTATTGGGATGGGTCAGCTTGCTGATCCCTTCTTTGGGGCATATCCCATTAGGATTCCTCCCCTCGGGTGCAGTGGGTGACCCGGTCCCTGGTGCTGGACTGATTTTGCTCCCGGGGGTCAGTCTCTTTTTCACTGCAATTGGCTGGGTGGCTGGGTTGACCTTCTACCGGCGTTCCAACCACCGGGCGTTGGCATACATCGTTTGGGCAAGTGGCGTGTTTTCTACGTTATTATTTCTTGTAGCGGTTATGTTTATTGTTTCCACGCCGGTATGATCTTGCTAGCGTGACAATTCAATCCATTTTCCCTGGTGAACGCATGCTTATTCAAATTTTGAGCGGTTTTCTCCTTGCTGCCTTGGTCTCGTGGGGGGCCTACCGCGCCCACAGCTTGAGCAAGTCAGGCGCATGGGGGGCATTGCTGGAGGGGACGATCATTTTCGGGTTGGGCGGTTGGAAGTGGGCGGTCCTCCTGATGGCTTTTTTCATTTCGTCGAGTGTTCTCACCCGCTTGTTCGGAAGTAGGAAAGCCTCCCTGAACGAAAAATTTGATAAAGGCGGTACCCGCGATATAGGGCAGGTGCTTGCCAACGGCGCGGTGGCCTCCATATTTACCGGCCTGCAATTTTTCTTCCCTGCCGCCTCCTGGCCCTGGTTGTTGTTTGCTTCTTCGCTGGCTGCGGTCAATGCTGATACCTGGGCTACCGAATTGGGTGTTCTTAATCCATCCCTACCGCGCCTGATCACTTCCTGGCTACCAGTCGAACGTGGAAGTTCAGGAGCAATCTCTATTTATGGAACATTGGCAGCTGCTGGTGGCGCTGCATTGATTGCCATCCTTGGCGCATTGCTTGGACCTGCCGGGCGAGGCTTCGCAAACCTGGAAATCATTTTCATCGCCGGTCTGCTCGGCTCGCTGTTTGACTCATTCCTGGGAGCCACGGTCCAGGCAATTTATCGCTGCCCTCAGTGTGATAAGGAGACCGAGAAGCATCCCCTCCACTCTTGTGGCACCCAAACGGTAAAGATCCGAGGCTGGAGTTGGCTGAATAACGATATGGTCAACCTGGGGTGTGCGCTGATGGGAGCTGTGATAGGAATTATTCTTTAATTAATATTTGGATTTTCTAAACTAATTAAGAACGCCCTCCGGAAAAATCCTGAGGGCGTTATAGTTTAGTTTGAGGAGTGGGCTACCCTTTTCTTACTTCGCGACATTAATTAGGCATATCTTGAGCCATTTCCCTGTCATCAAAATTTTATTTTCAATTCTGCTCTCTTTTCTAAATAGAGTCCGTGTTCTGCGGAGGCTTCTTCGATAAGATTTCGCATTGATTTGCTGGGGGGTTCGAAAAGCTCCACATCAACTGACACCTTATCATCATCGATCGTCCGTTTCCAGATCCCCCTGACTTGCCCGTTGAGCACGATGACTGGTCTGAATATGCCATTATTGGAAACAGCCTTTATTTTGGTTTCAAAGGGAAGCGCAGCGCTCCTATCTTTATAGCTGATGATGTATTCATCGAAAGCCGGCAGCATATATACTCTTTCATCATTAACTTTCGGCATCGAAAAAGAGGTTGGAACCCAATATGTCTGCGAATCGATTTTTTCTGCTACTAATTCTGGCGCTACCATCTCCAACGCGTGTTTTGCGGCGCTCACGGACAAGCCTGACCACCAAACAAAATCCTGCAAAGTAGCTGGGGCGCGGCTTGTAAAATATTTTTTGGCGAGGGTCGACAAAGCTTCATCTTTGTTGAAGGGTTTCTTCTTTTGTGCTCTTTCTTCAAGGATGGCATAGGTTTGTTTTCCCCTTTTTGTAGCACCGCTGCAGATTAATCCTTCCAATTCTGCCCACGCAAAAAGGTGGGAGGCCCGGTTCTCATCAGTGGCAATTTTTGCTTTCCCAAGTTCCGCAATTAACTCTTCACGGGTTAAATGGTTTCCACCTTTTAAAGCTTTTTCGATTATAGAATTGCTTTTCCTTAATATTGCCTTGGAGAGACCCAATTGATTATGTCTGGATTTAAACGAGACTCTGATTTGCGGAGCGGTCATTTCAAGCATCCAATAGATATCGTCATTGGACACAAAATGCCAGGTTGGCCTTAAAAGATGCGTGCGGAGGATGTCTCCGTTGTCTATTGCGCTGGTTATTACCTTGTCGGTTGGGTTTAAAATTCGAACGCCAACCGCCCATTTCGCCATGGCATAATCCTGGGCTTGTATTGCCCCCATCCATTCGAGGATTTTTTTGGGATTATTAAATCTGGTCTCCCCTATTTGTTGACTTGCCAACCTGATTTTCACAAGTTCTGTTGTGTTCATAGGAAGCTCTGTTTTATGTACCAACCTTGTGGTTTTTATATCAGCAGATGTGCTAGCAAAATCCTTACCCCGAGCAGGACCAGGACTATTCCACCGGCTATTTCCATCCGTTTGCCAAACTTTTCGCCCAGTTTATTTCCCATCCACAGACCGAGCCAGGAAACCAGGCCGGTTACCACACCAATGATCACTGCCGGGGTCCAGATGGTCACACCTACAATCCCCAGGCTTAAACCTATAGCCAGTGCATCGATGCTGACGGCAATCGAGAGCAGCACCAGTGTCCAACCGCGGGATGGATCGGTTTTTTGTGAATTTGCCTCCGGGTTGAACCCGGAGAAGATCATTCGCCCGCCTACAAAAGCCAGCAAGCCAAAACCAATCCAATGGTCGTATGCAGTAATGTAGCGCTCGATCGTTGCCCCGGCAAACCAGCCCAGTACCGGCATCAGGAACTGGAATAACCCAAAGTGGAAAGCCAGCCGGAATGTGGGCCTTGGACCGGAGGTCTGTTCCTGTGCTCCCGCGCTGAGACAGACTGCAAAAGCATCCATCGCCATGCTGAGGGCGATGAGAAATACTTCGAACAAATTCATTTACTATTTACGCTTTCCAGATCTTGAAATCTTTCAAGATCGAACCCCCGATGAACTCCCGCAGGATCGAGTTGTCTGGGATCAAATCCGTATCCACGGGCAGGAACCACTCGAGAAAGGCCAGCAGGCGTTTGGCCTCGATGAATTCGGAAGTGCCGCGCGGTACCTGGCGCAGGAGCGGCTCAGCCTGCGGCTGCAGGGCTGACATCTCATAGACCAGGGCGGAGTTGAACATTACATCGGCGTTTTCCTGGTAGGGGAAGATGTAAAGTTCTTCGCCGCGCCGCACCGATTCCCAGCGTGAAATGGTCTGCTGGGCGGTGTAGCCGCGCTCACGTGCATCCCGCACGATGCGCCGGATGAGGCGTGTGTCGGCGGTGGAGACGCGGTTGTGCCGGTCGAGGTTGAGCTGTGTCAGCGCCGCGCCATAGATGCGGAAGGCGCGCCCGGATAAGCGCTGCCGGGAGGAGCTTGGGGTCCAGTCCGTGGATGCCTTCCAGGATGATGATCTGGTCGGGAGAGAGTTGGACAGCATCGCCGGTCATCTGTTTACCCGCCTTGAAATCGTATCGTGGCATTGTCACCGTCTCACCTGCAATGAGGCGGGTCAGGTGGTCGCCGAGCAGGTTGAGGTCGAGGGCTTCCAGTGCTTCAAAATTGAACTGACCTTTATCGTCGAGCGGAGTCTTCTCGCGGTCGACAAAGTAACTATCCAGTTCAAGGGCGAAAGGTGAAAGACCCAGAGCCAGCAATTGGATCGCCAGCCGCCGCGAAAAAGTGGTCTTGCCGGAAGAGGATGGTCCGGAGATGAGCACGATGCGTGCTTCCCTGCGACGGTGCGCGATCTGCCGGGCGATATCGGAGATGCGTTGCTCATGCAGGGCTTCTGACAACGAGGATGATCTCACGGCTGCGGCCATCCTCGATGGCATCGTTCAAAGCGCCCACGTTGTCGATCCCAAGGCGTTCCAGCCACTCCTGGTATTGGTGGAAGGTAGCCATCAGCTTCGGATAATCTTCAATGGGCGCAATCGTGGTGGGGGCACGCCTGCGCGGGTAGCGCAGGGTGAAACCACTGTTGGCAGGGGTAAGAGCAAACCATTTCAGATAGCCGGTGGAAGGCACCATGTAACCGTGATGGTAGTCCAGGTGCTCTCCGATGCTGTAGAGTGTGACGTAAGGTTTGTGTCGATGCCGCAGCAGGCTGACTTTATCGGGATAATTTTCCTTCTCAAAATATGCGATGGCCTCTGCCACCGGGATTTCCCGGCGCAAGAATGGCAGGTTGGCATCCACCAGCCGCTTCATTTCCACTTCCAGCCGCTGAAGTTCTGAGTGATCAAGGACCGCTCGTCCGGCTACATGGCAATAGTAACCGCCAGACGAAATGGAATGGTCAATAATGAGAACGGCTTCCGGGAAAAGTGCCACGAATGCTGTTTCCAGGAGGAAAGTTAATGAGCGGCGATACACCCGCGCCCCGTCGGCGTCAGCCATGCTGATGGGTGCAAGAGCTGGCAGTCCATTTTTATCGGATAGGTTAGCTCGCGCAGATCGCCGTTAACGATGGCAGCTACCAGCGGAGCACTTCCAGCCTCGGCATCTGCCTGCAAAAATTCCCCGGCTGTCGAACAACGCGGTCCGCATAGGACTCGTCCTCCGGCAGGTGGACTTCGACGGTATCGCGTGGGGTGACGGGTTGGATTTTATTGTTCATAAGATTTATCCGCTGTTTGTATCATTGATCGTGAATAATTAAGAAATTAGGGAAAGGAATTTTTCAGGTTGCCGGGAATATGTTTCCAAGGGGAATTCACCTTTCGTGAGCGCTAGGAGGGTTTCGGTCAACACCTTGTTGACCGGAGTCGCCACTCCCACCTTTTCTCCGAAACGAACGATCGCTCCATTCAACCAGTCCACTTCAGACTTGCCCCTGCCTGAATAAAGATCTATATAAAAGGAGGGCATCTTACCGCCTCTTCCTCCACCGACTGCCTTTACCATTAGTGGTCGGGCAACGAACCCCGGGAGGTGTGAACCTATCGCAAGCCCCCGGACGGGGACACGCGGCAAGTCCACCACGTGGATGTGATTTGCCCGCATCACGGACAGACATTCGCGCAGCATGCGCATTTCCAGCCTGAATAGAGCAGGATGGGAGAAGACTTCTCCGGCGGTCATGTTCAGGATGGCTGCAGTGGCGTTAGCCGGCAGGTTGGATAGCATTTTAGACCACTTCAATGCTGCGCCACTCCTGAAAAGATGGGCATTCAATCCTGCCACATTGAGGGCTTCCGCAGCGAACAGGGAAAGGGGATGCCTGTCTTCCAGGCCAATGCCCCGCATCCGTTCAAGAATAATATCACCTACCGCACGGCGTCCAATGGAAGTTGCCACACTCCCAGCGATGACTTTATCTGCGCCCAAAACAGAGGCGATGGATGGTTCGTTCTCCACGCCGTTGGATAAGCACAGGATCGGCGGGAGTTTGTTTGCGAGTGGTTTCATCCGCTCCAGGGCAGCCTCGGTATCAAAGGATTTCAGGGCGTAAATGCCCAGTTCGAAGGAGACAGACCCGAGAGCTTCTTCAAGGGATGCTGCAAAGCTCACTGAAGAATCCTGGAGGGTGATGACCGAATTCCGTCCATTACTCAAATCAAGCCGCAACCCTCGTGTGCGCAATACTTCCACAGCGCTAGCCTGCTCCACGAATACCACCCGGTTGCCGGCGATTGCCAGCGACCCACCGACATAGGTCCCGATGGCTCCTGCGCCGAAGATCAGAAAATTTGCTTTGTACAAATCAAACTTCTCCAGATTTTAGCGGGTTGTCGAAATGCAGTAAGCGCCAGATGTGAAATTCCGGTTCATAGGAAAGAGACGCGAAGGTGGTATTGTTGAATGTGAAACGCGCCCCGGAATGTGCGATTTGAGCCGGTATACCAAGGATCGCATACAGCGCCATATTCAGGATGCCGCCATGCGCCACCACCAGCGTGTTTCCCGGGGGATAATCCACCAATTTCTGGAGATTTCGCCCTGCACGCAAATAAACTTCCCAGCGGCTTTCACCGGTCCTGCCGGTATGGGTGTAAGGAGTGAATACAGCAGGGAGTGGGACGGCTTGGGCGGCTTCCTCTTCGTTTAATCCTGCCAGCAGCCCGTTGTCGATTTCTTTCCAATCCGAGATCCAGTTCCAGCGGAATGTTTAAAGCTTGGCAGATGATCTCCGCAGTCTCGCGTGCTCGCAGCAAGGGACTGGAAATAGCCCGGTCAAAACTGATCCCTTCCGCCTGCCAGCGTTCAGCCAGGGCGTGTACCTGGGTGCGACCCGTCTCAGTTAGAGGGAAATCCGCATGCCCCTGGAAGCGATTTTCCAGGTTGCCCACCGATTCTCCATGTCGTAGGAAAGTGACGTGGTAGAGCGGATTATCAGCCATAGGGAACGTATTTTACCACTCAGGGGGATGAAAATGATTGTTTGGATTGCTTCTTCAGAAATTTATAATCACCAGGGTAAGTCCCAAGTTGAATGAAATATTTCTCTTTTTACAACCCCGACTTGCAACTTGAAGATCTTCCTTCTTTTCCAAGTTCGGTGGTGTGCTTTTGATGGTTTCGAAAATTTCTCAAAGGTCGGTAGTCGTCAGTTTGGAAGGATTTTGAGGTTTCAAGGCTTTTTTTGATAGATAACTAAATAGGATAACGGATTGCATGGGTCAAGGGGCGCAGTTTTAAAAATGTTAAATTGTGAAGGGTCAAAATTTTCTGGTCGATAGACTGGTTGGGCATGATTTTCAAGAACAATGTATCTTGCTTCATTCCACCATTTTATAGCCAAAATTTCATTCCAAAGGCCGAGCTTCAGGATTTGTTCCGCGTTTCCACCCTCAATGAGAAATGATTTCCCATATATTTGAGGATAGTATATATTTATTTCCGGAGCGTACAATAATGGAACGGCATTACCCACATCCCAATAAACTTGGCTGCCTGCTGGTATTAGCTTGCTTATAGTGTTGCCGACATTCTCGTAGGATTGCAGATTGTTAGAACTGCAAATCTCATCAGCCCGATATATGCCTCCCATGAGGGGAGAGAGAACAACTCCTAAACCAAGGAAGGAAATTAATATCCAGGAACCATAGGAGAAACTTCTAACTTGCCTAATTCTTTTGAAAGTTATTTTAAATATGTAATATCCCGTTATTAATAAAATCACCCCAAGAACCAACCCCATGGCAGCAGATATGTAAACACGGCTCGTCCAATAATCCTGATGGAATTTGTTCGCCAGGATATCCCAGATAGTAATAAATGGCACCCATTTATGAGGGTTTAGCCCACGCGTGAACGCCGGAAATTTGATGCTGAGTAACCAGGGTCCGAACCTCTCAAATGTTGCATATCCCAACCCTGTAGAAACAATAATAATAAACAGAATAATGGCAACATGCTTTATTCTTGAGATTTGCTTTCTCCAGGATGATATTGAGACCGCGATCAGAAAAAAAACGATAATATCAAAGAACGCGATGTATGGGGTAAAACAGGATGTGCAATAAGGTTCTGTAATGATAAAGGATTCCCAGGCATGTATCACTGCCAGTACCAGGAAAAGTGTCGACAAAAACCACGCACTGCGGCGGTTGCTTTGACTACTCCATTCATTTCGACGCGGCCAGAGGAATAAACATACAATGACCCCAATTGTCGTAAAAAAATGAAACCGGATTCCTTGCAAGAAAGCTAATAAGCGACTGGAAAAGCTAGTGATAGGTCCCAATGAATCGCCAGCCACGGTTGGAAGCCGGAATGGATCTAAAAAAGGCGTCAGGTTAATTGGCAACCAGGTTGCCCAAATTTGGAGGATATTTGGCCAGTATATGATGTGTATCACTAGGATTGGCAGCATACAACCGATCAATGCCCAAAAACCTGCTTTTTTGCCATGTTGCCAAAAGACATAAGCGATCAGGATAGGAATTACAGGGATAAGATTTTGGCGCGTCATCACCATTATGCCGGCTAATAATGAACCTGTCACAATTTGCCAGAGGGAGCGTTTATTCCCTAGCACGAATAGCATTGACCACGCCAGAAGGCTTGCTACCAATGCCTGCGTTATTGCAAGACTATAAATTTGGATTGAGATAGGAGTAAGAGCTAAAGCCCATACAACGGCTGCACCTATCCACTTTCCTCCCAATCGCTGTGCGATAATCCACACAGCTATGACCATCATCAACCCGCAAAAAATGGAAAAGAACCGACCGGTTTGTAAACTTGATCCAAACCAAGCCTCTATTTGACCTGGAATAAGATATGCCAATGGCGCGTATTGGCGTGCTGGTCCATAATCCTGAAATGGACGAAATATACCTCTCGCATACAAGTCCCCAATATATAAATAGCCTCCTTCATCACGAAAGGATGTTTGGATGTGGGCATAGATCCATGCTTGAATAAAATAAACGGCCCATCCTGAAATTGCCATGAGATGAGCAATCCACGATGAGTCTTTAATTTTTTGGGCAACTTTCCAAACCATTAATTTATCCCGCATTTAATAAGAATATATCATAGTTCGTTGATAATCGCCTCACAACTGTACCCCATGGTTTTCCGCCAAAATTCTGATGGCTCGCTCCACTTCCTGGTTTTTCTGATTCTCGTTCCATCCCAGGTCATCGCCGAGCCAGTCTCCCAACTCTTCCACCAACGGTCGGGTAAGCTGTCCCAGGTAAGCCAGCAGGGTGCGCCGTATCAGCAAATCGTCGAGATGGATGATCTTCTCCCGCTTTACCATTGCCGAGATTTCAGTTCTTGTGTAATTTGGATCGGTCCGAATGGGCATGGCATCTTTCCCCCCGCCGATGGGCAGAGACCTGGTGTCGACTTTGCGCGTCTCTCCAAGAAAAGTGAGAGCCCGGTCTGTTACCTGCTCGGAAAAGGCGCGAAATGAGGTCCATTTGCCGCCTACCAGCGAGAAGACTGGGATATTCCCCAATTGATCTTCCTGGATATGGTGGTCGCGTGTGATCTGACCAGCCAGTTTTGGCCTGTGTGTAGGCCAGCGGGCCGAACACCGGAAAAACGAAAAACGATCTGCTCGCGGCTGACTTTGATACCGGGGAATACCCGCCCGACCATTTCGATGAAATAGTCCACTTCCTCTTCGGTGCAGCGGGCCGAATCAGGGTCTTCGATCGGGAGGTCGGATGTGCCGATCATTACCTTATCGAATAAAGGAAAGATGAGCACGATCCGCCCGTCTTTGTTCTCGAAGAAAAATTCGTGGTCGCCGATGGCTTCGCGCAGTTCGGGGTTATCGAGCACCAGGTGCGAGCCTTTGGTCGGGCCAACATATTGTGTAGACAGTCCCAGTTTCTGGTTGGTCGCATCTATCCAGGGACCGGCGGCATTGATGATCAGTCGCGGTCGGACTTCGAAATTTCCCCGGTTAATTCGTCCCGCAGAGTGACTGCTCCTTCATCTGCTGTACCGGACAGGCTGACGTAGTTAAGCGAGCGGGCGTGGTTGCCCTCTTTTTCAGCATCGAGCAGGAGTTCAATGGTCAGGCGTTCAGGCGAGAGGATGATGCCGTCGTAATAGGTGGCAGCGTAGCGGATTTGGGGGTTCAGGGATGGATATTTCTGGATTGCTTTGCGGCGTCCATCGAAGACGTGCCGTGGTACGGTGCGGTTCTTTCCGGTAAAAGCATCGTAGAAGATCAGCCCAACTTTGATGATCAACCCACCCCGTTCGGAAGGTTTTTCCAGCCAGCCAAGGAACTTGAGCGGGGCGTTCAGCAGGCCGGAGAAGGTTTTGAAAATGGGGATGGTGGTTGGCAGCGGTTTGACCAGGCTGGGCGCGTTCTGGATCATGCGGTTGCGTTCCTGCACGGCTTCCCGCACCAGGCGGAATTCGCCGTTCTCGAGGTAGCGGATGCCGCCATGCGCCATGCGCGAGGAGGCTGCCCGATGCACCGGAGCAGAAATCGGCGCGGTCGATCAGCAGGGTATCCACACCCTGGAGGGTCAGGTCACGAAAGGTACCCACGCCGTTGATGCCTCCACCAACGATAAGCACGGTGGGGGATTTGGACATAAGTGAATTGAGAGTATCTTGTCAATTCATGGTTTATCCTTGTTTGGAGCACGCTGCTGCTGTGTTCCATTATGATAATCATTCGATCCAGTCAAAGGTGCGTGTCACGGCTTTCTTCCAGGCGGAATAAAGGGAGTCGCATTTCTTCTCTGCCATGGAAGGTTTCCACTCCCTGTCCTTGCCCCAGTTGAGACGCAGTTCATCGTAATCTTTCCAGAATCCTACCGCCAGCCCGGCTGCGTAAGCTGCTCCGAGAGCGGTCGTCTCTGCCACCTTCGGACGGATGACTGGCACTCCAAGGATGTCCGCCTGGAATTGCATCAGCAATTCGTTGAAGACCATCCCGCCATCTACTTTCAGGGCAGTCAACCTCACACCGGAATCCTTCTCCATGGCATCCAGCACTTCCCGGGTCTGGTAAGCGGTTGCTTCCAGGACGGCGCGGGCAATGTGGCCCTTGTTGGCGAAACGTGTCATTCCGACGATGGCGCCGCGTGCCTCCGAGCGCCAGTAGGGGGCGAACAGCCCTGAAAAGGCCGGGACGAAGTAGATTCCGCCGTTATCCTCCACCGAAGCGGCCAGCGTTTCCACATCGGAAGATTTTTCGATCATCCCCAGGTTATCGCGCAGCCATTGGACGAGCGCTCCGGCAATGGCGATCGATCCTTCCAGGGCATAGATGGCAGGTTGGTTACCGATCTTGTATCCGAGCGTGGTCAGCAGTCCGTTTTTTGAAAGGACAGGCTTCTTCCCGGTGTTCATCAGCATGAAACAGCCTGTGCCGTAGGTGTTTTTGGCTTCACCCGGGTTGAAGCAGGTTTGGCCGAAAAGTGCGGCCTGCTGGTCTCCCAGGTCACCTGCTAGCGGAACGCCGCCCAGCCCACCCTTGGCATTACCGTAAATTTCTGACGATGACCGGATTTCTGGCATCATGTCCCGGGGAATGCCCAGGATGCCGAGGATTTCCTTATCCCACTCCAGGCTGTTCAGGTTCATTAAAAGAGTCCGGGATGCATTGGTCACGTCGGTAATGTGCCTGCCGGTCATATTCCATAGCACCCAGGTATCCATATTACCAAAAAGCAATTCGCCCTTTTCAGCCCGCTGCCGCGTCCCGGGGATGTTATCTAGAATCCATTTGATTTTCGGACCGGAGAAATAGGTTGCCAGCGGCAGACCGGTTTTGGCTCGGAAGCGGTCCTGTCCTCCCTCTCGTGCCAGCTCATTACATATGCCGTCCGTTCTAGTGTCCTGCCAGACAATGGCGTTATAAACGGGTCTACCGGTCTGGCGCTCCCAGACCACGGTGGTCTCGCGCTGGTTGGTAATGCCGATTGAAGCAATGTCGGCCACTTGCGCACCGGATTTTTCCAACGCTCCCCGCACCACGCCTTGGGTCCGCTCCCAGATTTCGAGGGCATCGTGTTCCACCCATCCGGGCTTTGGATAAATCTGTTCGTGCTCCTGTTGGTCTGCGCTGACAACGTTCCCGGCGTGGTCGAAAAGGATGCAGCGGGTGCTGGTGGTGCCCTGGTCAATGGCCGCGACGTATTTTGGCATGCAGCTCTCCGTGAAGATTTTGATTGCAAAGACACGAACCTACCAAAACTTTCGTGATTTCTCGTCTTTGTGATTAATTGGTTTGCCAGTTACGAGCACCGGCTAAAAATGCCCTCCCGGGCATGGATTTCTTTCCGGCCGGTTTGACTTCATCCAGTATCAGGACTCCATCTCCTGTGCCTACTGCGGGACTTCCTTCCACAATGACCCTTAACCCCGCTCCGGGATTCGTGTCATCCAAGGTATGGGCGCGCAGTACCTTCAGAGGAGTCCCATTCCAGGTAAAATACGCTCCCGGCCATGGGTTCATCGCCCGCACTCGTCGCTCCAGGTCGATCGCCAGCTTTGTAAAATCCAACCGGCCATCTTCTTTTTTGAGCAATGGGGCGTAGGTCGCGCCTTCCTCGGTTTGGAGCCGTAGAGTGAGATCAGTGCTCAGGTAACCCGGCAGGGTTTCGATCAGGAGCCTGGCGCCTAGCGGAGCTAACTTCTCGAACAGAGAGCCGCTAGTTTCATCGGGAGCGATCGGCATGCTGCGTTGACTCAGGATCGGACCAGTGTCCACGCCAGGGTCCATTTTCATGATGGTGATACCGGTCTCGCGATCCCCTGCCAGGATGGCCGCCTGGATCGGGGCTGCGCCTCTCCACCGCGGCAGCAATGATGCATGGATATTGAGACAGCCATGCGTTGGAAGATCGAGTACTGTCGGGCGTAAGATCTGTCCAAAGGCTGCCACAATGATCAAGTCAGGAGACCACGCCTGGATTTGGCTTATGGATTCGAATGACCGGATCTTCTCGGGTTGAATGACGGGGATCCCCAACTTCACGGCAGTCGTCTTTACCGCGGGCGCGTTAAGGGTGCCACCTCGTCCGGCCGGACGATCGGGTTGGGTCACCACGCCTGCAACGGAATATTCCTTTGCGAGCGCCTCCAGCACGGGGACGGCAAAGGCAGGCGATCCCATAAAGACAATCCGTAGATGAAGTGTCACGCCATTATTCTACTGCCTTTTCTTGAAAAGATTAAATCATCTGGGAAAAAATATCACCAATTTTTATGCTCTTTTTTATATTGGTTGCTTTTTGTCCAGATTGGATGTAAAATGTTTCAAACGTTAATCCGATTTCATTGCCTTAGGAGAAAATTATGACTCAACAACCAATGAATTCCGAACTAACCAGTGACGATAGATTATGGGCGTTGCTGAGCTGGCTGTTATGGCCAGTGGCGGTGGTTATGCTTCTCATGGATGACAAAAAAGCCCGCCCATTCATCAAGTACAACGCAGTCCTTTCGCTATCTTACGCAGTCCCGCTGTATGTCCTGGGAACCATCACCGTTGGTTGTTTATTTTTGTTGGGTGCCATTTATGCGATCGTACTTGGCATCCAGTCCTATCAGGGTAAGTGGGTGACCGTACCCTTGCTCACTGATTTTATCAAGAAGCAGGGCTGGGTGGCTTGATTTCAGATTCGCTTTCAATTGTCGGCTCTTGAAAAAAAATTTCCATCCATTATTCGAATGATTGAGGAGGCACAATATGAATACGGATATTACCAGCGATGATAAACTTTGGGCTGCACTTGGCTATCCGATCTTTCCCATAGCAATTATCATGCTTCTTGTCGAAGGAAAGAAGGATCGTCCTTTCATTAAGTATCACGCGGTCCAGGCGCTTGCCTTGAACGTGGCAGTTTGGATTGTCGAGATTATCCTTGGCATTCTTTCAGCTGCCCTCGCAGCAGTCACTTTTGGGATTGGTGGACTCATCAGTTGCATCGCGCCGATCATCTGGCTGCTCTTGATCTGGCCTGCTGTGCTGGCCTATCAGGGAAAATATTTCGAGGTGCCGGTCGTTACCAAGTTCCTCCGCGATCAGCACTGGGTTGCATAATCATTATTTTGCTCGCATAATTAGCCCGCCTACTGGCGGGCTTCTTAATTTTAATGGATGCAACCATTTGTCGGGAAAATCGTTATATAAATTTAGTCTTCTTTGATTAAGCCTGAAAAAATTTTAGGAGGAAATTATGCCTGCAAAAAAGAAATCCGATCTTCCAGATGAACCGGTTGATCCTCCGGTTGTGTCCACTCCTCCGGCTCCAATGCCCATATCTCCAGTGACTCCATTGCCGGTTGCCTCTCCTCAGATTTTGACGCCTGGCGATGAACGGACCTGGGGTATGTTGGCTCACTTGAGCACTCTCTTGAACCTGGTGACCGGTTTCGGCGGACCGATCGCTGCCCTGATCATCTATCTCGTTTACAAGGACCGCTCGCGCTTTGTAGCTTACCACGCCTTACAGGCCATGCTCTTTCAGTTGATCTGGTGGTTTGGAGGTGGAGTATTGATTGGCTTGATGTGGGCGATTGTAGGTGGCCTTTCAATGATCCTGGTTGGGATCATATTGATTCCTTTTGCGCTTCTTCTGACTCCGGTATTGCTGCTTTTACCGGTCGGGGCGCTTGTCTATGGGGTTGTTGGCGCTGTTCAGGTGAACCAGGGACAGGATTTCAAATACTGGCTGGTGGGTGACTGGGTGCGCGGTACTCTCACCGGAGCATGATACAAACCTCCTCCCCTTTTGCCGGCGCGGGGACGCGCCGGTTTTCGTTTTTCCTGAGTGAAATCATTACTTGACTCTCCTCAACCTTGCTCTTACAATGCTGTATATATTACAAATTAGTGGTGGCAGGGAAGAGACTCTCCAGGTCGTGATGTACTATGTTAGCAAAGGGCAAGTTAAATCTCCGCGACGACCTGGAGGGCACCGAAGGGGCAAACCCGGATCAGTCGTCTCCGGGCGAAACTCTCAGGTAAAATGGACCCTGCGCCAGTAACCTCTGGAAAGTTCCCATGCGGAGAGAATATGCCGTTTTGGGCACCGACGGGGCAATCCTGCGGAAGAGGCCAAGGTAATCAGGCCTTTCCCCTGGAGAATCTCTCAGGTTGATAACAGAGGGCGCACGTTCTGTCTGCGTGTGCCCTTTTTTATTTCGCCAAATTACACTTTGAGGAGACCTGTCATGAATATTCCCACCAATCTCAAATACACCAAGACCGATGAGTGGTTTGACCCTGCCACCGGTGCCATGGGCCTAAGCGATTATGCCCAGGGACAACTCTCGGATATAGTCTTTGTTGAAATCGTAGTATCGACAGGAGAGACGGTCGCGCCCGGCAAGCCGATTGCCTCGGTCGAATCCGTCAAAGCTGCTGCGGAAACCTACGCCTCGGTCGGCGGCAAGGTGGTTGCTGTAAATGAAGACCTGAGTGGCAATCCCGAAATCCTGAACACCGACCCCTATATCAAGGGCTGGATGGTCAAGGTGGAAGGCGCACAGGCATCCGGTCTGATGGATGCGGCTGCCTACACCAAGTATTGTGAAGAACGTGCGCATTAAGTTCGTGCGCCGTTGAGAGGAGCCTCTATGACTTATATCCCGCACTCTCCCAAGGAGCGGGATGCGATGCTTGCCGCCATTGGCGTGAAAAGCCTGGAAGACCTGTTCAAGGATATTCCGGCCAAACACCGCTACCCAAAACTGGACCTGCCGCCTGCCCTCACCGAGATGGAGGCTGCTGCCGAGCTCGGTGAATTGTCCAACGGCAACGAGAATCTCCAAACCGACCTGGTCTGTTTCCTCGGCGCAGGAGCATACAACCACTACATACCTGCCGCCGTGGACCACATCCTGAGGCGCGGTGAGTTTTACACCGCTTACACTCCTTACCAGCCTGAAATTTCGCAGGGTACCCTTCAGGGCATTTTCGAATACCAGAGCCTGATCTGCGCCCTCACCGGCATGGATGTGTCGAATGCCTCCCACTACGACGGCGCAACCGCGGTGGCTGAGGCGGCCAACATGGCTTACGCTCAGTTCCGCGGTAAACGCAACCGGGTGGTTATCTCACCCACCGTCCATCCCCAATACCGCGCCACCATGCGCACGTATGTCCAGGGGATTGGGCTGGAGCTGGCTGGTGACGATCCAAATGCGAACTTGGACGCAGGTCCCGAGGCGCTCGAAAGCCTCATCAACGACAACACCGCCCTGGTCATCGTCCAGTATCCGGACTTTTTCGGACGCGTTTACGATTTTTCCAAACTGGTTGAAATCGCTCATGGCAAGGGTGCCCTGGTCTGTATCACTGCCAACCCAACCGCCCTGGGACTCTTGAAAACTCCGGGTGAAATGGGTGCCGATATTGTAGTTGGGGAGGGACAGCCGCTGGGCATTCCCCTCTCATTTGGCGGCCCCTACCTGGGCTTCTTCACCACCCGCAAGCAGTACATCCACAAGATGGCCGGTCGCCTGGCAGGAGAGACGGTGGATAACCGCGGCCAGCGCGCCTTTGTGCTTACCCTCACCGCACGCGAGCAGCATATCAAGCGCGAACGCGCCATCTCCAATATTTGCTCCAACGAGGGTTTGATGGCACTGGCAGCTGCCCTGTACCTTTCGCTCCTTGGGCAGACCGGCTTCCGCCAGGTGGCGGAATTGTGTTATCACAATGCTCATTATGCTGCTGAGAGCATCAGCAAAGTTAATGGATTTTCTCTCTGCTTTGATGCACCTTTCTTCCATGAATTCTCGGTTTGTTGTCCCAGGCCTGTAGCCGAAATAAACGACCACCTTCTAGAACACGGCATCCTCGGTGGTTATGATCTGGGCCAGGATTATCCGGCTCTGAAAGATCACATGCTGATCGCCGTTACCGAAATGAATACCAGGGAAGAGATCGATGCATTGGTCGACCTTCTTGCGGAGGGTAACCATGACTGAACCTACGATTTACGAACTGTCGTCCCCCGGTCGCACTGGAGTCACTTTCCCGGACCCCGACGTACCGCTTGCAAAGCTGCCCAAAAACTTGGTCCGTAAGGAATTGCCCCTGCCCGAATTGGCTGAGGTGGATGTCGTCCGCCATTACATTGCCCTGTCGAAATACAACTATAGTGTGGACGATGGCCTGTATCCTTTGGGTTCTTGCACGATGAAGTACAACCCAAAGATCAACGAGGATATGGCCCGCCTGCCCGGTTTTGCTTTCACTCACCCGCTTCAGCCGGTCGAAACGGTCCAGGGTAACCTGGCATTGATGTATACCTTGCAGGAATGGTTGAAGGAAATTTCCGGTTTTGCCGCCCTGACCCTGCAGCCTGCTGCTGGGGCTCATGGAGAGTTGACCGGCGTGCTGATCATGCGCGCTTACCACCGGGACCGCGGCGATGCCAAGCGGGTCAAGATGCTTATCCCCGATTCGGCGCATGGGACGAATCCGGCTTCTTCCGCCATGAGCAGTCTGGAAGTTGTCCAGGTCCCGTCGGATGGGCGCGGCAATCTGGACCTGGTCGCCCTTAAAGCTGCCTGTGACGATGCCACGGTCGGACTGATGCTTACCAACCCGAACACGCTCGGACTCTTCGATGAACACCTCGAGCAGGTGATTAAGATTGTCCATGATTGCGGCGGTCTTGTTTATGGCGACGGTGCCAACCTGAACGCCCTGCTGGGTATTTTACGCCCCGCTGATGTGGGCTTTGACGTGATGCATTACAACTTGCATAAAACCTTCTCCACCCCCCACGGTGGCGGTGGGCCGGGCTCTGGCCCGGTCGCGGTCACTGAAAAACTGGCAGACTTCCTTCCCGGTCCTCTGGTGGGGATCATCGAAGAAAGTTCCGAGGATGAACCTCCCCTGTTCGGGTTTGTTACCCCTAAGAAATCGATCGGCCGCGTCAAGGCTTTCCATGGTCACTTTGGAATGATGGTGCGCACCTACACGTATATCGCCATGCACGGCCCCGACGGGCTTCGCAAGGTGGCCGAGTACGCCGTGTTGAATGCCAACTACATCAAGGCACGTCTGAAGGGCGTCTACACGGTTCCCTTCGACCGAATATGCATGCATGAGTTCGTTGCGGAGGGGCAGTGGACGAATGCTCCCGGCATCCGTGCCTTGGATGTCGCCAAGCGGTTGATGGACTACGATTTCCATCCACCCACTAACTACTTCCCACTTATCGTTCACGAAGCCTTGATGATAGAGCCCACCGAGACCGAGAACAAGCGCACGTTGGATGCTTTTGCCGATGCATTGATAAAAATTGCGGACGAGGCAGTAACGACCCCCAACCTGCTCCACGAAGCCCCGCACAAGACTCCCTTTGGCCGCATGGACGAGGTTAAAGCGGCTCGCGAATTGGTCCTATGCTGCTGGCTCCCTGAGGATTACGGAGATTAGGTCAATCTTTTGTCCTGACCATTCTTAGATTTCCTAAAGAAAATAAATACATCTAGGCATATTAGGGGCGACCACATGGTCGCCCCTAATTTTGTTTAAGTTGATTACGCCAATGATTTCATCAGCTGGTTGCTTTTCTTTCGGTCCTGCGTTGACGGTTCAATCCGGCCTGGAAGGCGATCCCGATCACGAACAGGATGATCCCCACAATAATCGCCACCATACCCGCCAGGTTCAATCCTTCCACCACCAACATGGCGCCTGCCAGCGATGACAGGATCATCAGCGCCCATTCGAAGATGGCGTACATCAGGATGATCCCGATGACCCCGCCGATAAGGATGATCACCCAACTCCAGCTTTGAACCTGTGTTCCTAGTTGGGGCACCAGGCGCGAAGCGATAAACGCACCTGCAAGGAATCCGGCCACCCCGATTACCAGTTTCTGGAAGAAATAGGCTAGCAGGGCACCGACCAGGCCCACTGCCACCCCGATCAATATCGCTACCCACAAGGGGCTGACATTGAAGGTCTTGGTTGCCAGTTCAAACCCGGCAAAAAATCCTGATGCCGCCACGAAAAACCAGAATATTTTCCTTCCCAGGGCGAGCAGAAGCGCCCCACCGACAATGTTCACGATTGACATGTTATTTCCCTCGATTCTGTTGTCTTTCAGCGCTCAAGCAGGATGAGCACGCCTGCCGCGATCGCCAGGATTGCCATGATGGTATCCAATCCTGAAAAAGTGAAATGGAACAAGGGGATCAATCCGGTTAAGATCAGCCAGATGCCGAGTAAAAGGAAGCCAAGCCTTCTCGTTAATTTCATATCCGCTCTCCTTTATGAATATATTTATTATTTTAATCTATTATAATATTTTGACGAACAATCGATATTAGAAAAAGATAAGAAAGTATTAAATTGCACGAATTGTCCATTAATATTTAAATGTCTACTGTGAATATTTCGAGGTGGTCCTTGTTTGAAACAGAAAAGGTGTTTGATGACCCACCCGGGATGAGATAGTTGACCGGAATATGATCGAAATTTATTGCTGTATAATGGCCTGACCCATGCACGAACTCGCTGTTACAGAAAGTCTGCTCGAAATTGCCCTCCGCCATGCCCAGGCGCAAAACGCCCGCCGTATCACGGGTCTGTACCTGGTGATCGGGCAGTGGTCCTCGATTGTGGATGATTCGGTCCAGTTTTACTGGGATATCATCAGCGATGGGACCATCGCCAAAGGAGCTACCCTCCACTTCCAGCGGGTACCGGTCGTGCTAACCTGTCAGGATTGCGGGAAAGAATACTCACCCACTGATGAAGAGTTCGCCTGTCCGCATTGCGGGGGCACCCATGCAAAGGTCAAGACCGGTGACGAGTTTCACTTGGAAGCCATAGATGTGGAAGAATGATGTATCACAGTCTTGCAAATATTGATAAATAGAGAATCGGAGAAACAACATGCCGCTGCGCATTCCTGTGGTTGAAAAGATCCTGTCTGCAAATGACCGTCTGGCGCTCGAGAACCAGGTTCGCTTTGATTCTGCTAAAGTCCTTGCCCTCAATATGATGGCCAGTCCGGGTGCCGGGAAAACCTCCTTGGTTGAACAGACCCTCAAAGGGTTTGAGGGTCGCCTGCACATCGGCATGATCAACGGAGACATCGCCACTTCCTTTGATGCTGACCGTGCCCAGGCAGCCGGGGCGATTGCCATCCAGATCAACACCGGCGGAGATTGTCACCTGGATGCCTCCATGGTGCAATCGGCCATTTCCCAGCTTGACTTGGGCGCCCTGGACTTGGTGATCGTCGAAAATGTTGGTAACCTGGTCTGCCCGGCGGATTTCAAACTCGGGACGCACAAGAGCGTCTTGGTGGCCTCCATCCCAGAGGGCGATGATAAACCCTATAAATATCCGGGTATGTATCGCGGCGTGGACGTGGTGGTCATCAACAAGATCGACCTGCTGCCATATGTCCCCTTCCGCATGGACTTCTTCAAGAAGGGCATTGAGGTGCTCAACCCGGGTGTGACACAATTCGAACTTTCCTGCCGAACCGGGGAGGGTCTATCAGGCTGGATGTCATGGTTGGAACATCAGGTTGAAGAATTTAAACGTAAATGAATGCAGGTGCTGCAAAATTTGATTCGAAGGGAATTTTATTCCCTCGACGAACCGGTGACTGCGATCCACTTGCAGGTCTCCGGTTTTTTTTATGGGGCTGAAGTTAATCTTAATCGAAATTTATGTCAGTTCGAGAATACATGACAATTTAGACTTGTTATATCTAATATTTTCTGCTATACTAAATTTGTACTTCTCGGCCGTTTTATTATTTTGGAAAGATCCAAAATACCTATAATTTCACGCGGTCGTAGGAGGAAGGGCATGCTTTCTAAAATACTTTCGGAACATATGTACCTTGGTGATTTTGGATGGCACACAGGTCGTTTTCACTTTTCCTTCGGTGATTACGACGATCCCGAGAACAGCCATTTTGGAGAGTTGATCGCCTTTAATGATTTTATGGTTAAGCCTGGTTTTGGGTTTGAAACGCACCCTCACAAGGAAATAGAGATAATTTCTTATTGTCTGAAAGGCGAATTAACTCACATCGACAATATGGGGAATCTGAATTTGATCAAGCGCGGTGACATGCAATATACTTGTGCTGGTTCCGGAATAACTCACAGTGAAACAAATAAATCAGCTGCCGTTCCGCTTCGCTTTGTTCAGATCTGGATCCAGCCGAATGCTGCCGGTTTGACCCCCCGCTATGTTTCCAATCATTTCACAAAAAAGGATCGCCTCAATAAACTTTTACAGATCGCATCAGGAATAAAATCGGATGGGTTGGTCCAGGTTAACCAGGATACTAATATTTACGTGACGGAGATCCAGGCTGGCAGAAAGGTCAAGGTTGACTTGCGCCCCACCCATTATTTTTACCTGGTCTGTTTGGAAGGCTCCCTTGGAATAAACGGTCTCACCTTGCAGGAAGGGGATGCGGTTAAAGTTTGGGATGAGCGTCGTTTGGATTTGAAGGCGGTCGAAGACGCCCATTCGATCATTGTCGAAATCCCTGCCAGGGATTAATTCAACCTAATAGCTGATAGGCGACTCCATTTTATACTTGAAAATTGATGAGCATATTTGGAATATAATAATACTGAGAAATTACCTGAGACAAAATCCGGGAATTTCTGAAAACCTCGAATAAGGAAAGTTCAAGGATTTATGCAGGATGAAATATTGGAGCACTATGCCGCTTCTCTTCCTTCCCGAAAGACTGCCTTATATCAGGACGTAAAAGAATATATTAACTGGGGAAACAATCAGGGAGGCGAGGATTTCAAGCCCGATTCATCGGATGATGCAGCTATCCGGACCTATCTGCTTGATCGTCATCTCAGGGGGGAAGTTGAGCATGCCCAGAACCGGATCAGGATTTCTCTAGAAAAGTTCTATTCCTGGCTCAAGCTCAATGGGTTGATCGAGGAAAATCCATTCGAAAAATACAATCTCAAATCGTCGTTTATCAGCCAGGAAAAGTTGCGCAACAAGCACGATGCCTTTGCCGGTTCATCTGCCGAGCGCGAGTTGGCACATTTGCGCGCTCTAAATCGCCTGGCAGAATCCACCAATCATGCCGTGGATGTCCAATCCATGCTCAATGATTCCCTGCAGACTCTCACCGAAGTGATGGACTTGCATACCGCCTGGATCTCTCTCAAGGCCGATGCTGGTTTTCTTAAACAACCCCCCGGGGATCCGCCTGAGCACGGGTTTGTTCTTGCCGCCGCGCACAACCTGCCTCCCAGCCTGGAACAGTCTGATCGGTATTATCTAAGGCGTCCTCCCGCCTGCAATTGCCAGAAATTAATAAACGCTGGCAGGTTGAAACGCGGCATTAACATCGTGGAGTGCAGCCGCCTGCAGGAGGCTTCCCACACAGGCAGCGCTACCAATGACTTGATGTTCCACGCCAGTGTCCCCATCATTTGCAACGGTCAGACCATTGGGGTGATGAACGTTGCCGCGAAGGAATGGCAGTTTTTGTCCGCCTCCGACTTGCAGTTCATGACTGCCGGAGCCCGGCAGATCGGCGGGGCTCTTGAACGCGCCCAACTATACGACCAGGTGCGGGCGCAGCGTACCCACCTGGCGAATGAACTCAATATGGCGCGCAAGGTGCAGGTCAGCCTGCTGCCTGAGAAATTACCCAGGATTCGTGGTTATGGACTGGCAGCTTACTGGAAACCCGCTTACGAGACCTCGGGGGATTATTACAACGTATTTAAATTACCGGGCGGACGCTGGGGGTTCATTGTTGCGGATGTGAGTGACAAAGGCGCCCCGGCTGCGCTCTACATGGCGATTGCCCACGGGTCTGATCCGTGAACGCGTAAAAAATGTGGCCTCTCCTGCAACTTTACTGGCACAGGTTAACCGCGCCTTATTTGATTTGGATATCAAGACGAATTTCATCACTTCCTTTTATGGGATCCTGGATCCGGTAAATTCGCGTTTAAAATATGCCCTTGCCGGGCATCCTCCGCCTCTCCTGCGCAAGGCTTCCGGTCAGGTGGAATCCCTTGCCGGTAAAGGCATTGCCATGGGGATCCTCCCGGATGTCCAATATGAGGAAATGGATATTTTCCTTGCCCCCGGAGAGAGCCTGGTCATCTTCACGGATGGGATGACCGATGCTAATAATCCCCGCCGGGAGACTTTTGAATTGTCCCACCTTAAAAAAGCCATCGGCTCGGGGCCCGATTCACCCAACGCATTGCTAGAACATCTAAAAACCACTCTCGGTGATTGGGTTAAAGAGGAGCCGACTTACGACGATATTACTATTCTCGTGGTTGGCCGAAAGTTACAGCCTTCAGTGCAACACCAGTCGAAAAAAGTCTGATTCCCTCCTACTTAAGGTCCTAAACAGTTGATATAAATCTCGTTCTAACGCTGTGCGTTAGAACGAGATCTTTTTGGCATTTTATAGGGGTGGAACACATCCTCTCGATGATGGATGTTCCGCCCGTTCAATCATTTTCTAGTTCCGCTGTTCCACGTCGAAACGATATCTTTTAATGGTGCTCGTGCTTTTCCGCTTCTTCCGCCTCGGCCTTGTTCTTATGGATCGTGCCGTCCGGATGGTTTGGCGGTGAATAAACCGTGTATAGCTTTAACTGCTGCTTCCTGGATGTGTTGATCACGTTGTGCCAGGTGCCCGCTGGAACGATGACTGCGTCGCTTTCATGGACCATGTGCTCTTCCTTGCCGTCGAAGACGAACTTTGCCTCGCCCTGCTCGATCCGGAAGAATTGGTCAACGTTTGCGTGCACCTCGTTGCCGATCTCCTCCCCTGGCTGCAAACACATCACCACAAGCTGGGCGTGTTTGCCGGTATAAAGGACCTCTCGAAAATAATCGTTCTTTAGGGTTTTTTTTTCAATATTTCCAACGAAACCGGTCATCGCATTTACCTCCTTGGTCGATCAAGAAAATGTCATTCCCTGCTTATATCCAAAAATATTGTAGCACAAACCCGCCATGGAGGTGAATATTATACCCGCAGGGGATATCATCCCCGCTGAGGGGATATTGTCCCCTGGGGGAACGGCGTGCGACCAAAAATGTATTATCCAATCCTGAGGTTCTATGTCCGGAACGCCTTCCAATTTTACACAATCCGCACCTTAAAATCATTCCCTTCCCAATGATCACCTTCAGACCAGTGGAAGGTGAATACCAGGGTGGTATTGACTGGCAGTTTGTCCACTGGTAAATCCACTAGGTGGACATTCAACCCCGTGTCACGCGTATCCATGACATTTACGGTCTGCCAGTTGTCGGCGCTCCAGTGCACGGTCGCCTTCGCCAATAACTCCACCCGTAATATTTTCCCGGCTGGCATGCTCTGGCATTTATTATTAAATCTCCAAGTAACCCGCTTCGATTCCGTCTTGGCCTTGATGTAGCGCTCCACGGTTTGCGGTGGCCTATCGAAAACGCGCGCCTCTTTTAGGGAGCGCAGCAGCTTGACGTATTCGGCGTGCGCCCAAACCAGTGGCATGGCCGAACTGGAGGGTTTTCCGAAGAAAAGCTCCTTTTCGGGAATGTCTTTTGAATCCCATACTTGTTCCGGGATTAATTTTCCTGCTCCTGCGCTGGCTTCCAGCACGTGCAGTAGCCGCGTAGCTTCATCCACCCGTCCGGCTGCCAGTTCGTAATGGGCGCGTTCGCCAGCCAGCAGCGGCCAGACGCGGCCCACCCCTGTCCCATCAAATGGACCTCCATCCTGGTGTTCCCCGTATCCGTCATCGTTGTAGCGGTGCCAGCCAGGGCCGTAAGGCAGGTCAGTCTTCAGCAGCGCGTCGATTACCTTGATGGTGTTGACCACCCGTTCATCCTCCGCTGCCCGCAGACCAAAGCGCACCAGCGCCAGGGCATCCGGGCTGATAATGTGCACAGCTTGTTCGATATTTTCGCCGGGCGGACGGTTCTTGATTGGTACAAATCCCTGGGATGGCGAACCTGCCTCTGCGCTGTTCGGCGCTGAGATGCGTACGTAGTAGCCCTCCACACCCACCTGGCGCGCCAGGTCCGTATCGGTCGCGTAGATCCACCGTTCGATATTCGAGTTCCACGTGTCTGCAGTTTCTCGCAGGAAGGTGGCAGGAACCGTTTCCCCGTTCATGTCCGCCAGGTCGGCGGCTGCCAGCAGCGCCGAAATTTCTGCAGCCAGGGTGAACGGTGAATAGCCCGGGTCTTCCTCCCAGCGGTCCTGTGCGGTCACGGGACCGTTTTTTACCAGGTATCCCGCCGCGTTCTTCACCATCGGCCATAAGCGCTTGAGGTCTTCTATCGCCAATGCCTTTTCTCGGTTTGCCAGGTCCACCAGCAGGATCGGGAAGGCCGTCTCATCCATCTGGATGCCTCCCCAGTATGGGCTGCCGTCCAACCACATGTTCTGCGGCCAGTGCCCGTCCGCCTCCTGGGTCACCTGCAGGTAATACAACACCCTGCGGGCTTCGCTGTGCGCCCCGGCAGCCAGCAGGCCTCCTGCCGATTCCACCAGGTCGCGTGGCCAGGCGAGGTGATAGCCGCCCAGGTCGTTATCTCCCATGGCAAATCCCCATGGGATGGAAAGACTGGCGATCAGCGCCCCCGGGAACCGTTTCGACTCGTGCGTGCGCAGCACTGCCCCGCTGACCATATACAGCTCTTCGGTCTCTTTCCCAAAGTTTTTTGGACTCAACGGAAGCAGGGTCTTCAGCCAGGCTTGCCATTCACGAACATAGACCGCCCGCGCGCTGTCGAACCCGTCCAACAGGCTTGCCAGAGCGCGCTGACCGGCTTCGAAGGTGTTCGCTCCAAATCCCAGGGCAAGCAGGAAACTCCCCCCCGACTGCTGGATATCCACTTCACCGGTGAGGGCCACATTTCCATTTTCTGCACGTGCATAGCTCCAGGTCATTTGATGATGCTGGTTCAGGTCCTGCCAGCCGTCCGAGATCCCTGCAAATCCTGCGGAACGTTTCAGCCAATTCCCTGAACAAGCCAGCGCCAGTGCCGCGCCCTGCCGTTCGGCGAAGAGCATCGGCACGCCTTTATACTCCCCCACCCAGGCAGTGTTATGGTCGCCCTCGTTCGCCAGGTGGGGTGCCAGCTCCACATAAACGTGGTAGTCCTCCGGTTTTCCCTTCAAGGCCGTTAATTGGGTTTGCTGCAGCACCACGTCTCGTTTCGGGTCCGCCAGGATTTCCTTCTCCACCCGGTATCTTCCTTCCAGGCAGGTATTGGTCAGTTTGTAGGCGGGCACCCCGGGAGCCAGGGCTTCGATTTGCTGCCGGGTCTGGCGTTTCTCTTCAGAAAAAAAATCCATCCCCGCCGTGACGATCAGTCCCATGTCCCGCGTGCAGGCTTGGTCTTCCCTTGGATAATAGATTTCGTCGAAAATGCCGTGGCTTAGCGTGAACCAGACCCGGCTGGTCTGGTTCAGGGCCGTTCCTACGCCGGTCTTGGCGCTGGAGGTCCAGCGTGCCGGTATGCCCGGCCATCCCGGAGCTAATGAATTCTGTACCCATAAATTACCTCCTCTGGCAGAAATCATGAATTCCATTCAATGACCGCTTTGATCTCATCCGCAGTATGCTGGTGCAGCGCCGAATCGAAATCAGTAGTTGGGTGATGATTGGTGATCAATTGCGTTACGTGCTCGCCCCACAATAAATGGGCGTGCGACAGGTCGTCCACCGCCATTTGATAATGGTCACGGGCGGCATTGACGCTGCCCACCATCACCTGGTTCTCAAGTACGAGTTCACGGATCAATTCGGCCCCTTGGATTTCTAGGGGACGGTCGCCGCCTGGGATTCCCGTCAGCACGTAGACCCCGCTGGGCGCAAGGGCATCCAGCAGGTTGAATTCAAGCGTCGCGACTCCCGTTGATTCGAAGATCAGGTCGATCCTTCCGAAATGATCTTCCACCTTGTCGGCAGCCACCAGTCGGCCATCGATGTACCGTCCACCGATATGTTCCAGCCACTTCGGGCGTGCGCTATCCCCATCTACCACATCCAGGCCATAGACCTCTGCGCCGCGCAGGCGCAGCACCAGCGCTGCCAGCAGCCCGATCGGACCCAGGCCTGCCACCAGGCAGGGACGGTCGTACAGCCAGTCCAGAGTGGCCGGGGCATCTGGCAGCCGTGCTGACTGGATACGTACGGCTTCGTCGATTGCTTTTTCTGCCACCGAGAGTGGTTCGCATAAAACTCCCACGGCTTCCAATTCGGCCGGCACCCGCACTACGTATTGTTCCTTATCCACCACGAATTCGGTCTGGTACCCGTCCAGGCCCCAAATTCCCCTCTCCACGTATTCACCCGTCTGGCACATGTCCGGGCGGTTCATCAGGCAGGGCAGGCATTTCCCGCATCCGCGTCGCACGGTGAAGACGGCTAGGTCGTCCTCGACCACCCGGCTGACGGATTTGCCGGTTTCTACTACCTTCCCGAACATTTCGTGACCGATTACCAGTTCATTTTGACCCGCAGGCGGCTTGGAACGTCCCCCTGCGGCTTCTTCCCGGTCGGTTCCGCAGATCCCCACCCGCAGGATTTTTATTTTGACCTCATCCTCTGCTGCTAATTTCGGTTCCGGGCGGTCTACCAGGTTTAATGTAGATGTTCCGGTTATATTGGCGATTGCTTTCATATTTATGTCTCCCAAAAATAATTATTGGACCAGGTAGCTGGAACCGCGCATTTTCTCACTCGCCCAGGCATGTAAATTTAATCTCACGGCTCTTTCCTGCTTGTCAAAAAACTGATTGCGAGGCCTAGTGCCACTCCTCCAAGCGCAACCACCACGATAGACCCGTACCCCCACCTCCCTGCCGCCCAGCCTCCCAGCAGCGCTCCGAGGATGCCGGCTACCGCGGTCAACGCATTGAAGATCCCTAGCCCCTGTCCCTCTCCGATGGTCGAAAGACGTGCCGCCAGGGCGGTCCCACTCACGCTCATTAAAGACCAGGCCAGTACCACGAAAGCAAATGCGAGGATTGCCAGTGCACCGCTGCTGTTGCCTGCCCTTAGGAAAATCAGCCCGAACATCCCGGCGAAGGCCAGCAAACGCAATCCAAGCGAGACTCTCAAAATGCGTCTCGGACCCTGGTGCTCGGACCAGTTTCCGGCAGGGGTGTACAGGGTCAGTCCGAGAGCGGCAATGACCGCGAATGCCACCGACGAGGTCGCGGGGTTCACCCCGTACACATTTTGCATCAGGATCGGGTATTGTGAAAAGACCGCCGCAGGACCGGCGAAGGCCAGTAGCCAGGCAAATAGAAACACCCCGAATGGTGAACGCAGGCTTGACCCCAAATTTTTTATTCCCAATCGGCTGGGCCTATGAAAAAGACGTTGTGGAGAACTTAAGGCTGATTCGGTGTGTTTCACCGGGTGGACCAGGACGGGTGCCAGCCCGGGCTGCGCTGGTGGCGTTTTTGTGGTAAACCATCCCAGGATTGCAGCTGCCGCGCTCAGGGCGGCTGTTACCCCCAGGCTGGTGCGAAAATCGATTTGGGTCAATATTCCTGCCAGCAGGAGACCGCCTACCTGCCCGATGCCGTAAAAGGTCTGCAGCCAGCCGATGCGTTCGTCCCATTCCGCTTGCGGATGCGCCTCCACCACAAAAAGGTTGGCCACGGTGGCTGCGCTGGCGGTTCCCAGTCCCAGGAGGATTGCCAGTATGAACCAGGGGAGGGGGGAATTGACGAATCCAAAAGCTGCCAGCCCCAGGCTTGCAAGCAGCATTCCCCCTGTCAACAGCCCGCGGTGCAGGCGCAGCCGGTCCGCCAGACCGCCCCACAGAGGCGAGGTCAATCCGCCCAGGCTGACCGCTGCCACCACCAGGCCCACCTGCCCGGCGTTCCCGCTTTTACTCACCATTAGGGGGATCAGCACCGGCACCAAGCCCGCCACCACTACTCCGGTCATGGCATACGCCAGGTACCAGGGTTCGATCCACTCCTGCCAATGATGCTTTCGTTGCATCAACCAATCTCCTGCTCGAGTACCCTTCCTTATTTTATTTCATTATGTCACGCATCTAATCAGGAAGAGGTTTCTGCCCACAAACAAATTCCTATCCCTGTCTCTATCCTGTAATTAAGGATTATTGATGTCGCAGGAATTTTAACGGTTTCTTCACACGTGTCGTAATTCCGCCTTGCGGCACCACGCTGATCGAGCCGTCGATTTCCAGCACCGCCATTTCTACCTCGCCGATCTTTTCCACTCCATGTTCACGCAGCGCCGCTTCCAGGGTTTCTTCATCAATCCCCTCCTTGCGCATGTGCTCCGCGATGACGTCACCGTGTAATACCAGCAGGGTGGGGGTGCCTTCCACCATGTGACGCAGGCGTGGCCAGTTCATGCTAAGGCGGGCAATCGCCGCGTTGATCAGCAGCAGCACCACTGCCGCTATGACTCCGCCGACCAGGCTGGTGTCGGGGCCAACCATGGCATTTTGCACTGCGTTAGCGATCAGCAGCAGGACGACCAGGTCAAAGACCGTCATCTGTCCAACCTCGCGCTTGCCTGATAGGCGCAGACCTGCCAGGATGACAATGTAGATGACTGCCGTTCGGGCAATTATTCCAATTGCTGAACTCAGATCCAAATTAAACATGAATGCCTCTCATCCCTCAGAAAATTGCACTGCTATTCGATGATTTCTTATTGTAATTATCGCCATTATCGCGCTTTTTTCCCCGTCTATATTAGTTTTAAATTAAGACAGTCGCATTTTTTCTCTCATTGGGACGCTCTCTGGTGGAGCGTTTTGATTTGTAGTAACGACTTCAGTCGTTTATTAGATTATTCAATGCTTTAATCTAAAATGTAACATCCTCACCTTCGCTTATTTTGTTTATTATTTTTCAAGTGATTCAAAATTATAGTTTGAATATTTGATATTGCAATATCAAGGGAATTGCATAAATAAATCCGTTTACTATTGCTAAAAGAAAACTAAAGCTAATAAATATCGGTAAAAATTCATTTATGGTCCACCAGGTTATTAAGAAAACTCCAATTCCAAATAAAATGCCCATGCATGAATAGTTAAGCTTGCCCAATGGTGATACATCGGATTTTTTTCCAGATAATATTTGGATAGACTTTATATTTTCATGCAAGGGTTGGAAGTCTAATACATCCAAGGCAAAACCAAAAACTCAAAGCAATTCGAACAAAAAAATGAGCATTGATCCAAGGAACAAAGGTCGTTTTAGAAAAGATGAGACGCCTATCATAAGAATTAGCGTTATTCCGGGGAAAAGAATCCGATAAACAAATAGTACTACTTGCATACTTCTTTTAGGAAGAGAATTAACGGTTTTCATATCGGAAATCCGTACAGTAGTTTTCAGATATTCGGCACGTCTTATAACATTATTTATGCATAAATGGTTGTTTCTCTTTCTTATGCAACGAATCTAGGTGATGGTTTCCGTGAATTCTTAGGTTCGTATTACATCGTCCCTGGAGGGGTGCTCTCCCCGTTTACTTAATTCACGTCTCAATAATTTGGTTTTTCCTGATCTGAAAATGGATTATTTTCATCCTTCACTGTGGATTCCTTCCATGCTGGCTCTTGACAACTCAGAACAACCGTTCTATTATTGATGTGGCAAGACCCGTTCTATTAAGTGATCCTTGCCTTCCGCACATTAAAAACTTCATACCCTCTATTCATTCCTCGAAAACTAATTAATTTATATGCGAATTTGGGAGTTCGGTTTGGAATGTGGTAACTCTTTGGGACAACGCCGGGAATCTCACCCCTTCACAAGAAAATAACAGTGATTCGTTCCTCAGGATCGAATGCTTAATCGAATACCGTCGTCGATTTTTGAAGCATATTTATATGAAGAACTTCTCGAGGAGAATCGATGTTTATTGAGAAAATATTCGTTCCTCTTCGCGCACCCAACCGATCGCACGTGCGCGGTGGGTGCATTCGCGGAGCATATCATCCCCGTTCTTTGTGGAACCCCATGGGGATCCAGCGTCCGCACGCCGTATCGACGACAAGAGTCGTCGATGTGCGGATATTGTCCCCTTTGAGGACAGCGTCCACCAACTAATATGGAGATCTATATTTCTACTCTTCCTGTTTATCACTGGTTCCCTACCTTGAGTATGATAAACTTGGCATCTGTAATCATCCTCTTTAGGAGTTACCCCCTGTCATGTGTGGTATTTTTGGCATAGTCACCAAGGACGAACAACCCCTCGGCCCCATCCTCATCGAAGCCGCCCGCCGTCTCACCTACCGCGGCTATGACTCGGTCGGCGCGGCCACCCTCGACGGCACCAAAATTGACCTGCGCAAGGATACCGGCCGTGTCGAGGATGTCGCCGCCAAGTACAATTTCAGCGAGATGACCGGTCGGCGCGGCATTACCCAGTTGCGTTGGGCCACCTTTGGCGAACCTTCGCAGGTCAACTCTCAGCCCCATCTCGATTCGGACGGCGATATGGTGGGAGCGCATAACGGCAACGTGGTCAATAATGTCGAGTTGCGCCAGCAGTTCATTGCCGAGGGTCTCACGGTCCGCTCGCAGAACGACGGTGAGTCCTGTGTCCACGCAGTGGAACGTTACATCAATAAGGGTTACGACTTTATCGACGCCATCCGACTGGCCTATGGCGATCTGCAGGGCGATTATGCGTTTGTCATCGGGCGTATCAACGACGATAAGCTCTACGCCATCAAGAAAGGTTCGGGTCTCGTCGTCGGCATCGGGGAGGACTTCACCTGTCTCTCCTCTGACCTGCCCTCCATCCTCCCGCTCACCCGCCGGATCGTTCGCATTCAGGACGGGGAGATCATCACCCTCTGCTCTGATCGGATCGAGCTGCGCTCCGTGAAGGACGGTAGCCTCATCACACGCGACCCCGAAACGGTTACCGAGTCGATGGACGCCGTGCAGAAGGGCGGTTACCCGCACTTCATGTTGAAGGAGATCCACGAACAGGCCCAGGTGGCGCGCGAACTCCTTCACCTTTTAGATGGCAGCCCCGATATCAAGGCTGTGCTTGAAAAGATGCGCACCGCCCGCCAGTTGTATTTTGTCGGCTGCGGCACCAGTTACCATGCCTGTCTTGCGGGTGCGGTCTACTTTGCGAGCATCGCGGGGCGCGCTGCCATTCCGGTCCTGGCTCCCCAGTTTGTCCCCCAGTATGCCCCCGCCGTCAGCTACGAGGACGTGGGCCTGTTCGTAAGCCAGAGCGGCGAGACCAAGGATGTGCTCAATGCACTTTATTGTGCTGAAGAAAAGGGCATGACCTCCTTCGGGCTGGCGAATGTCATTGGTTCCACGCTCACCAAGGCCACCGCCTGCACCCTTCCGTTGTGCTGCGGTTATGAAATTTCGGTTCCGGCTACTAAAACCTTTACCAACCAGGTCGTCACCTTCCTCTACCTTGCATATCGCCTGGCCGGTCGCGATACCTCTGAACTTGCTGTCATTCCTGAATTAATGGAAAAGACCCTGGAGATGGTCGCCCCGCAAATTGCCGAACTTGCCCCTGCAGTCAATAAGTGGAATGACCTGTACTGCCTGGGCTATGGCGCCACATATGCCATCGCCATGGAGGGAGCGCTGAAACTCAAGGAGATCACCTACGCCCACTGCGAAGGCATGCTCTCCACCGAGTTCAAGCACGGACCTTTATCTGCCGTTACGAATGGATTCCCGGTCCTGTTCGTCGCTGGACCGTTGGATGTATCTCTCATCGTCAGCGGCATCAACGAAGTAACCTGCCGTGGAGCGCGCGCCATCGCCATCGGGGAAGAGGATACACGCCTGCGGGCGAACGCCTCTGACCTGATCGTTCTCCCAAAGTCCACCCCCGAGATCGCATCCCTTCTGGCTGTTCTACCTCTGCAGTTGCTCTCCTATCAGATGAGCGTCATGCGCGGCTACGATCCGGATTTCCCGCGCAACCTCTCCAAGACCCTCACCGTGGACTAGCTGACGTTCGATTTCGGGATACATGAGCTTGACATCAATTGTTGTCTCAGCATTGTGTTGGTCTTTCTACCCTTGGCGATAGTGCTGGCAGGTAGGCGCCGCAGGTAGTTTCCTGGACGGGTAACACCTGGCCATTATCATCTCATCTTTTTGTGCCTACTCCTATGGAGACGCTTTACCCGGGGTATTGTCCATTAACAATGTTTTTATAAGTTTTTTCGTTCAGATATGTAGATTTGCCAGTAGGATATTGTGACGAATAGCTTGCAAAACATTAATTCCCCTAAAACGCAATTTAAGACCATTTTTGCTGGATATGTTTATCCTGTAATACCGCTGTTCGGTCTGATTATCCTGTCAGGATTGATTCTTGTTCACACCCTGCACATGGGTGCTGCCTTTTCCACGCCGGAGAAAATCTTGTATCCCTGCTTTATCTTGATTGCTGCGATTTTTATTATGGGCGGGCTGTGGGCCAGGACTAACATCGGGGTAAGAGTAATTGCCAGGGAAATCAAGCTTACCGAGGAATCCATTCTCGAAACAAGGCAAAATTTACGATTTAAAATTTTGGAATCCCTTTTGGTTGTGGGGGTATTTATCTCGATATTTCTATTTTCCCTCGATACAAAGATCGGTGTTTACAATCTGGATGCCGCCCGGTATTTTAATGACACCCCCGGTTATGTTCAGGCATCCTCCTACCCACTCTCGGATCCTAATTTTTGGGTTGGTCAGCGCCCGTTTACGGTTTCCCTTTTCTATAAAATGGTCGGGTACACCCTTCAAAATTATACCAACCAGGGTGAAATGGAGCAGGTGGGCAGGATCCAGTTGCTCATCTCAATCGTCACCTGGACGCTGCTGGCGCTTTCGATCTGCTTTTTGATGAAGAAATGGGCTTTGAGGTTCTTGGCCTTCGCGGTCGTTTTGATGATGGGGGCAAGTTTATATATTACGATGTGGGATCGCTTGATGCTTTCGGATTCACTTTCAATATCATTGTTTGTTTTATTTCTGGCTTGTCTCATTTTCGCTGCCATGATTTGGGGGATTATAAACGGGTTGGCAATTTGGCTGCGTGTTCTCCTCGTTATTTCCCTCATCGTGATGACAGTTCTTTTCAGTTTTACTCGAGACCCGAATGCCTGGTTTTTGCTATCGCTTGGTGCGTTAATGTTGTTAGGCTTTCTATTTCCTTTTATCCGCAGGCATAAGTTCCTGGTTGAATATGCGATCATTATGGTGCTTTTTTTTGCTACATTTATCATTCAGAACACGATGATAAATAAAACGGCCAGGTATGTTACCTCGCTTCAGCATGTCATCATCTATCGCTTCATTCCGGTTCAGGAAAAACTTTCTTTTTTACTGAAGAAGGGCATGCCTTTTGATCCGCGTTTTTTATCTTACCCCGGGTTGACCATCCGGCAAAGCCGGGAACAGCTGTTGATTGATGATCCGGCCGGCCTTTTAAACACTTGGATTGCAGATCATGGAAAGCAGGTTCTTTATACTTACATGCTCACTCACCCGGGTTACGCATTCCTTGAACCAATCGCTGAAATCCAATCTTTAATAAATGGAAATGTCGCAGATTATCGCAATATCCTCAGCCCCACCCCTTTACGCCTTTCGATTTTGACCGGAATTTTTTATCCTGAATTTTCAATACTTCCAATCATTTTTCTAATATTCTTTGGGACATCAATATTTCTTGCCTTTAAAACCCATTTCTCTGTTTTCTCCGTCATTTTTATTTTGGTGCTTTTTATTACGGCAGTACCATTTCTCCTTCTCGTTTGGCATTCGGATTCCAATGACATTACCCGTCATGCCTTGCAAGCCGCCATGCAACTGCGTTTGGCCTGCTGGCTTTGCCTCTTGCTGGTGGCTGAAAATCTATGGGTGTACCTGGACAAAAAATTCGTACTCTCTTTACCTCAGGATAGGGGGCGTGGTTGAGAAGGGGGTGAAAGCTCGGGCTAATCAAAACCCTTTGCTTTTTGCTGCCCCCACTTGAACGCTATTCACAAAGCAGTATGATGTATTTAATACCCTGCCATCATGGGGGTCTTCACCACTCTTTTCGCCTCAGGGGTTGTTCTAAAAACGGAGGTAATCATGCAAACCAAGTGGGCCGGAGCTCCAATCCTTATCAGCGTGATTTTCTTATTGGTATCCTGCACAGGCACCCGTGGTCCCGGGCCCGGGCTCACTCCGGTCTACCCGGCGTGTGACCCCAATACCTTGATTTCCGCTTCACTCATCTCCCCTCTCGATGGGAGTATTATTTCCTCGCTCCAGCCGATTTTTAAATGGGCCTCTCCCGGGTACTACATAGCCAATGGACCGCAGCAGTAGGGAATGTTCCTATGCTCCACAGCCGGCTTCAATATATACCTGTCAAGCGGGCCTTCTTTCCAGGATGATCTGGGAGGGCAGGCCGGGGGAGTACCTGCCTTTGATTCCCTTTACACAAAGACCTGGACTCCTGGCACTCCTTTGGAACCCGGTCGCGAATATCGTTGGAGCATCCGCCCGGTCAGCCAGGGCGTGGAAGGCCCAGCCAGCGAGGTGCGCACTTTCTTCACCGGGCCAATGTGTGAAGCTGGTAACCTTTCCGCTCCGATCCCCTATCCCCTCTTAATCACTGGATCGTGAATAACTTGGATAGTCTCAAACTTACCTGGTGGTACCCCGATGGTTGTCTTCCCGATAGCTATGATGTTGAAATGTCACCCATGATGCAATTTGAAAATAGTCCTTTGAATGAAAATACCAGTACTCCCAACATGTACTGGACCCCGACCAACACCCTGCAGGACTGCAACCGCTACTATTGGCAGGTGAAAGCGGTCAAAGACGGTCAAACGGGCCAGGGTTCCCAGGTCTATACCTTTCGGGTGGATCTCACCGGCACCTGCGCTCCGGAGAAGCTCGGGGTGATCCAGGGCACAGTCTGGGAAGACCAGTGTATTGGTCCTGGTGCAGGCACTCCCATGCCAACCCCGCCTCCCCTGGGTTGTGTTATAAACAATCCCAACGATCTTTTCACCAACTAGTCCTACGATCCGGGGGAACCAGGCATTTCGGGCTTAGTTGTCAGCCTTGGGCAGGGAGCCTGTCCATCCACCGGACTGCGGGATGTTTCGACCTTTCAGGATGGCATGTTCGATTTTTATATGATTTCGTCGGGTCTCTATTGTGTCACTGTGGATACCAAGTATGCCTGGAATGGTTCTGTCCTTTTGCCGGGTGGCTGGACGTTTCCCACGGATGCGGTTTCTTATGCAGCAGCCAGCCACACGGTCGTGGTCAGCGCCGGGCAGGATGTGAAAAACGTGAATTTTGGCTGGTGGTACAAATATGACACCGCCTGGGGTTCGACGGACGCTACGGTCTTTGGCGTGGTCTGGCACGATATGTGCGCCTATACCCCGGGTGACCTGGTCCCTGATCCACTGCCGTCCGGTTGAGTCTTGGATCAATGGGGAAATGTGCATGCTGATGCGAGTCCGTCAGGCCGAGGAGCCCGGCATCTCGGGTGTGACTGTTGACATCGGTCCAGGAGATTGCCCATCCGCCGGATCGGAGACTGCCATCACAGACGCAAACGGGTATTATGCCTTCAAAGGGTTGGCGGCTGGGAAGTATTGCCTGCGAATCGATCCAGCTCATGTCTCGCCGAACGAGGCCATCCTGATGCCAGGTACCTGGACGTTCATCCCCGGCTCCCATGAAAACATGACCCTCCGTGCCATTTCCCTGACCGCCCACCACACCTTGCCCGGTCAGAATTTTGGCTGGGATTATGACAACCTTCCGCTAGTCCCCACTCCCACTCCATTACCCTTGTCACCTGAATTTACCCTGACGATCAACGCATACTGCCGGCTTGGACCGAATATTAAATCTGATGATTATGCAACCGAATTGGCGGGACTCTCCTTCCCTATCGTCGGAAGGAACCTGGAGGACACCTGGTATTTTGTTCGCTTGATGGATAACATGCGTTGTTGGTTTGCCAAACAGGTTGGTACTGCCAGCGGGGACTTGTCCCAGTTGCATGTGTTTTACGGTCCCCCCTGCCCACCGATACCCCGCCCATGGAATGTTCCGCACATGCGGATCGTGCCAGTTGCAGTGCCGACACAGCCTGCAAATGGGCCTTTACCACAGCCGGGCCGGGGTATTGCACGGACAAGTAGGAAATTCGTCCAACCAGTTGTTTTCTGGAAGATTGAGTGATTCCCAGATCAAATGGCCTCTATCCCCCACGGTAGGAAATATTCGCTTCTCTTTTAATTATCAGGCTGCGATTGTCTCCAGCGTTCAGCCGCAAAACTCCTTGGCTGTTGCCAGGTAAAGATCTGCACATGTCCTGACGCTCGCCAGCTCCACCCATTCTTCGTCGGCGTGTGCCCCGCTGCCGGAGGGACCCAGCAGAATGGCTGGGATTCCCGCCGACGAAAGCAGGGCTGCATCCGTCCAGAATGGCACCCCGGCGATTGGGAGGAAGCGCTTGAACACTTTCCTAGCCGCGGCTTGGACTGCTTTCACGATCTCTGTCTCTTCGGGGGTTTCCAATGGGGCTCGATCAAGGCCTCGGCGTACCACTGCTTTGAACGAGGTGTCTGAGTTTTGGATTTTCTCGATGATCTCCTGCACTTCCCTTTCGATCTGAATGGGGGTTTCTCCCGGTAGCGTACGTCTTTCGATCGTGAGCAGGCAGCGATCCGGGTATGTGGATAATTCCTTGCCACCAGCGATCAGCGACGCATGGACCGAACCACTTCCCAGGAGGGGGTGTGTGTGGTTGGAACGGAGATTTAGATCGAGTTTTTCCAATTCCGCCAATACTTTTCCCATTTTGACGATAGCGTCAATTCCCAAATCAGGCCGCGAGCCGTGAGCCGCCCGTCCTTGCGTCTCCACCTCGAGCCAGACAAATCCCCGGTGAGCCAGGATCACTTGCAGTTCGGTAAACTCGGCCACGATCGCACCGTCTGCGTGGAAGCGGGTCGCTAGTTGTTGGGTGCCCAGGCTGGCGTATTCCTCATCGATGACTGCCGTAAACACTACGTCCCCGCGCAGGTGCTGTTTCTTCGCCGCGGCCAGTGCTAACATGCAGGCAGCTAGTCCGCCTTTCATGTCGTACGCACCCCTGCCATAGAGACGCCCCCCCTTGATGATCGGTTTATGCGGATTCTCCATCCCGCCGGAACCGACCGTGTCCATGTGACCGTTGAGCAGCAGGGTTTTCCCGCCGCCCGTTCCACGTGCTATTCCCACGATATTGGGGCGTCCGGATTTTGATTCAATGAATTGCACCTCCATGCCGGCACGTTCCAGCCAGTTGGCAATGTATATTGCAATTTTATATTCTCCGGTAGCGCCGGCTACGAGGTCAGGGTTGACCGAATCAATTGCGACCAGGTCGCTGAGAAGTTGTTCGAGTTCGTCCATGAATCAAAGTATATCCGAAATCCAAATCTCCCGGGTTACCAGGGCAGGTGACAGAGGAATCTTCTTTGGTGAGCCATCGCATGAGGTTGCTTTTTTGCAGGGTATAATCGCCGCGGAGGAATCCCATGCCATCCATCATTGATCCCCAGACCCTTTACGTGGACGATTTACCCGCTGTCTGGTCGCCTGTCCAGTGGGAACTATCCGAGGAAGAGCGTATCCAGGCAGTGGAGGAACAGGCAACTGCCAGCCTCCTGTGGAGCATGGACGCACCCGAGGCCATCCTGCGACTCCTGCTGGACGAGACTGCCATCCAACGAATTTTCGAGGCTCCAGCCGGTTTTACTCCCGCCGAGCAAGGCGATTGGGATGAGAAACTCATCACCTTTGGGCCAAAACGGTCCATTAAACTTGAGTCGGTCGACCGCACGCCGACGCGACTCGAACTGGTTTATAACTTCGCTGACTTGGGACACTGGGAATTCATCATTGAGTCTGAAAAGGTCAGCATCGCACGGATTTAAATTTTGGGGGTCCAGTCAAAATGCCCGTAATCTAACTCCTTGACAAACTTGAGTGGGAGGTATAACATAGACTGGTTTACAAAACAAACCTGTCTATAAAGGAGGTTTATATGTCTGATGATCTTAAGAAACCTCAATTGCGCACCCTCAGGTATTGGCTCGTGGATGGAGTGCCCGAGCTTTTTGTGGGTTTTATCCTTTTTATGGCAGCGATTGTGTATTATTTTCAGGAGTCAGTGTCCGGATCTCTTTTGAGCAAGATTTTAGGCATAGTCTCTGTCTTTTTAGTTTGCGGTGGAGGATTCGGTGGCCGTTGGATTATCCAGCGAATTAAGGAACACACTACGTACCCACGCACCGGTTACTTGGCCTACAAAAGCGCTTGGAAGAATAAACGCGAAGTTATGATTGCGAGCGGTTTAACTGCTCTCTTCATAATTTTTAATGTGTTGATTTTAGTAACAAATACCAATACAGAACACTTGGGGCTTGTAATCAGCGGAGTGCTCTTGGGTGTTCTTGTTATTCAGGCTGGTTATCAATCTGGTTTACATCGTTTTTATGTTCTGGCTTTCTTAGACTTCCTGACCGGAGCAGTTCTGTTAGTTAGTGGGATCACCGTTGTGCTTGGCTTGTCGCTCTTTTTTGGTCTGAACGGCCTGATAATTTTAATTTCTGGGAGTCTGGTACTCTGGAAATACATGCGCACAAACTCCGCTCCTCAGGATACACCCAGTGAGCTCTGACCTGTATTCCCTGGCTGACGTAAACCGTCTCATCCACGAACCGTCCCGCAGCATTATCCTTGCCGTCCTGGCAGTTGTGGAGAGCGCGGATTTCCTTTACCTTCAACGCGAGACCGGTTTGACCAAAGGCAACCTATCCGTACACTTGTCGAAATTGGAAGAAGCCGGGTACATAAAAATCGAAAAGACTTATCGTGGTAAGATACCTTTGACACTTTGCCGAATTACAGGGGAGGGCAGCAAAGCGTTTGACACCTATCGCAATCAACTAAAGCAGTTCGTTGAGAATACCAAGGAGTAATTCATGCCCGCAGTTGACATTTCCCATATCACCAAATCCTTTGGCCCCGTCAAAGCGGTGGATGATGTCTCTTTCAGCGTCGAAAAAGGCGAACTCTTCGGGCTGCTCGGCCCCAACGGCGCCGGCAAGACCACCTCCTTGCGCGTGATGCTCGACATCTTCAAACCTGAATCCGGTTCGGTCGCCATCCTCGGGGGACCGATGAACGAATCCAAAAAAGACCACATCGGCTACATGCCCGAGGAGCGCGGCCTCTACCAGGATATTCCCCTCGACCGCTGCCTGGCTTACCTGGGTTCGCTCAAGGGGCTCAGCTCGGCGGAGGTGAAGCAGCGCTCCGCAGGTTACCTCGAGCGCTTCGATCTGGCCGCCTACAAGACCAAGAAAGTCAAGGAACTCAGCAAAGGGATGCAGCAAAAAGCCCAGGTCATCGCCACCCTGTTGCACCAGCCTGAACTGCTTATCGTCGACGAACCCTTCGGCGGTCTCGACCCGGTCAACACCCAGATGGTCAAGGACCTGCTGCTCGAACAGCACCAACAGGGGGTTACCATCATTCTTTGCTCCCACCAGATGCACCAGGTGGAAGAATTATGCGACCGGATCGTGCTGATCGATCACGGCAAGGTCATGCTTTATGGAGTCCTGCGACGAAATCCGTCGCCAGTTCTCAGGTCATTCCGTCACGGTCCGCACCGCTGATAATATCCCTGCCTTGCCTGGAGTCGAACGCATCGAACCCATCAATGGGACGGTCAAATTGCATCTATCGCCCGGGCACGCTGCCCCAGGAAGTACTGCGCTTGTTGGTTGCCCAGAATGTCAACCTTGAGCAGTTTGAGATTTCCATGCCCACTTTGGATGAAATCTTCATCCGTGTAGTGCAGGGCCATGGAGCGGCGGCATGAACAAACTCCGGCATGTGGCTTGGCACGAATACCGGCGCCACGTTTTCAACCGCCGCTTCGTACTGGTGGGGCTGTTAAGCGTCCCATTGGTTGTCCTGGTTTTGGTCGGATTGATCTTCCTCATTCTCTCACTTGATATCAATACCACCCCGTTGGGTTACGTGGATTCCTCCGGACTCCTTGCCAATCCGGTCTCAGCCCCTGCCCCCGAATGGCCCGATAAGCCGGTGCCCGTCCTTCCTTTTTCAAATGAGGCCGAAGCCCGTGCTGCCTTGGAAGCGGGCCGCATCCAGGCTTATTATATTTTGCCTGCTGATTACCTGTCCACCGGACAGCTTAGCGTAGTTCATCTGGATCCCCTCAAATCATCTTCCCGTGTCCAATTCTATGATTTCCTGACCGCCAACCTGCTTAGGAGCGCTGATCCGGTTATCGCCAACCGTCTTGTGAAAGGGACTGAGATCATCGTTCAATCCCCCGACGGCACCCGCAGCATCTCCAGTAAAAACTGGTTCAACGTGTTCATCCCGATCGTTGCCGGGATTGCATTCATCATTGCCATGTTTTCCACCGGCGGTTACCTGATGCAGGCAGTGGTGGAGGAGAAGGAAAACCGCACCATGGAAGTGATCATCACCTCCGTTTCTCCAAACCAGTTAATGACCGGGAAGATCATCGGGGATATTGCCGTTGGGTTGACACAAATTATTCTTTGGCTGGTTTTCATCGTCGTCCCGATCCTGGTTTTTCGGAATAGCCTGACCTTTTTGCAGGGTATCCAGATTGGTCCGCAGACTCTGCTTCTGCTGGTTTTCATCATGTTCCCGGCCTTCATCCTGGTTTCAGCCTTGATGGCAGCCATTGGTGCCACGGTTTCTGAAGCGCGTGAGGGACAGCAAATGGTCGGTATGATCAGCCTTCCCATCTGGATCCCTTACATGCTGACCACTTTGCTAATGGGCAGCCCCAACTCGCCGCTGGCGGTGGGACTGAGTCTTTTTCCATTGACTGCGCCCCTGACGATGCTGATGCGCGATGGTCTGACCATCCTGCCAGCCTGGCAGATCGCCATTTCCTCAGTCATTCTGGTCTTGACCGCGGTCGGGACCATTTGGCTGGCTGGGCGTGCATTCCGGATTGGGATGCTACGCTATGGGAAGCGCCTTAAATTGCGTGAACTCTTTGCCCGGCAAAAGGCATAAGGGACTGGGTCCCTTGGTACGTGCAGCGCTTTGGCAAGTTTATCGAATGTCGTTTCTAGCACCCGATATTCGCTCAAGTTAAATTACGCTCACTGGTTAAGGATTTTTTCATGAATAAGGTTTTACTTGTTCTCAAAAATGAGATAACAACGCTCATCAGCCGCCCATCCTTTTGGCTGGCATTGTTGGGTCTACCTTTGGTGGGGGGGCTGATCTTCGCTGGCGTTGGAGCCATCAATAAAAGCGCCAGCGTCACTCAGACTGTCAACCAGGTGCTGAGTGGGTCTCAGGACACCCGTCCCGAAGGTTACGTGGATCTGAGCGGGATCATCCACCAGATTCCGGAAAGTGTGCCACCGGGGTCATTCGTTTCCTTTTCAGATGAGATTTCCGGTCGCCAGGCGCTTGCCGCTGGTGAAATTTCCGCCTTCTACATTGTGCCCGCCGATTACGTTCAAAATGGAATTATCACATCCATCCGACCCGATTTAAACCCGCTCGCAACGAGCAGTGGCCAGTCAGATTTATTCACCTGGGTTTTACAGGTGAACCTGGCTGGCGGCGACATCCTGTTAGCAAATTTAGTTAATGGCCCATTGAAGGTGGATGATATTTCGCTGGCTGCTGTTGCGGCACCCGATGAGAACAACCCGCTGGCTTTTTGGACTCCTTATATTATCACGTTGATCTTTTATATGCTCATTGTCGGTTCGGCCACCCTCCTCTTGAGCAACATTTCCAAGGAGAAAGAGAATCGGGTGATCGAAATGCTCCTGACCTCGGTCACGCCACGCCAGTTGCTTACCGGAAAAATTCTTGGGCTCGGCATCGTCGGGTTGGGGCAGACGCTATTCTGGTTCGGTACCAGTTATGTCCTGCTAAATCTAAGCGGGCGCACGTTCAAATTACCTTCCGCCATCCATTTACCAGTCTCTTTCCTCGCCTGGGGGCTGGTGTTCTTCCTGTTGGGATATGCCGTGTATGCCAGCCTAATGGCTGGGCTGGGCGCACTGGCCCCCAACCTGCGCGAGGCCTCCCAGGCAACCTTCGTTATCACCTTGCCTTTGATAGTACCCTTATTCCTTGCCAGCAGTGTCTTCATGCAAGCACCCAATGGGATGATCGCCATCGTACTCAGCCTGTTCCCGCTTTCTGCACCGGTGGCGATGATGGCCCGACTTTCTGCAGGCGGCGTAGCGTGGTGGCAGCCCTGGCTGGCGATCGCTTTGTTGGCGGGTACCATTTTTCTGATTGTGCGCGCTGTTGCAGGTATGTTCCGCGCCCAGGCGCTTCTATCAGGACAAGGCTTCAAATTCAAAACTTTCCTCCATGCCCTGGCAGGGAAATTATAATCATACCAGGCGGCTGAAGGCTTCTTGTTTTTTTATTATATTTGGGTAACTGGGGAAATCTGGAACAACAAAATAGGTTTAAAAACAGTCGATTCATCCCTTTTCTATGTCTCGAAGGTACTCTCCTCTTGACAAATAGACGTTTATCTATATAATATCAAATAGATGGCTATCAATATGAATGCATTCGATCCTGTCCTTTTCGCCAAAGCCCTTGCCGATGAGACCCGTCAGAAGATCATGAAGATTTGCTGCTGCAACTGGTTATCGGTTACTGAGATCGTCGAGCGTCTGAACGTCACCCAGCCTACAGTCTCTCATCACCTCTCTATTCTCCGCGAGGCTGGGCTGGTCGAAGTTCGCGAGGAAGGCAAGCAAACCTTCTACAAACTGAACCAAAAGCGCATCACCGTTTGCTGTGGGCAATTGTCTGCGAATTTTGTCTCTGAGGATGCACTTATCAAAAATGTCTCCTGACCTCTTTTTTTGATCGGATATATAGACTTTCGTCTATTTGACATATTTTTAAACTGGAGGAAGAAATGACCCAAGATCCCGCTACCATCCGTGAAAGTGTCCGCAAACATTATGCGGAACAGGCTCGCTCCGGCAGTTCCTGCTGCAGTGGGAGCAACGATTTGTATCCTGCCAGCCTGCTCACCAGTGTCCCGGACGACGTCGCCAATTTCAGTCTGGGTTGCGGCAACCCGTTCGGCATAGCTGCTCTCCAACCCGGCGAAACCGTGTTGGATCTTGGCTCGGGCGGGGGGCTGGATTGTTTTCTGGCAGCCAGGCAGGTTGGTGAATCAGGTCACGTCATCGGCGTGGACATGACTCCCGAAATGCTCGAACGCGCCCGTCTCGCTGCCACCCGGCTTGCGATTAAAAATGTTGAGTTCCGTTCAGGCTATCTTGAAAAACTCCCTGTTGATGATGCCACGGTGGACGTGGTCATCTCGAACTGTGTCATCAATCTCTCTCCTGATAAGCCACAGGTGTTCCGCGAAGTATTCCGTACTCTTAAACCTGGCGGGCGTGTCGCTGTCTCGGATGTCGTCACGGATGGACCGCTGCCCGAGGAATTACACAAGGATATGGAGGCTTGGGGAGCCTGCGTCGCTGGCGCATTGGATGTGGTCGATTACATCACCGGTCTTACTGTTGCGGGTTTCACGAATGTTAAAGTTCAGCCTAAGGGCGATGCCAGCGAATTAATCGAATTCCGCCGGGCTGAAAGGGAAAATCTTCTCGGCAACGATCACTGCCTTGAAACCAATATGATTGGGGTACTCGGGAATTACGCTTATCACCTCGGTTCTTCGGGAACCAATAATTCTTAACCATGAATGCTGCGAGGATTGTATGATTGACATTAGTTCCATTACGGCTGCACCCAGGATTATAAAAACCACAAGCCGTCTCACCGCACAAAATCGTTGGGATCATTTCCTGGCACGCGTAGGTGTCAAGCGCGGCGAACATCGCCTCGAACCTGGGCTGTATGCACTCGGGAATCCCACGCCGGATTCCCCGGTCTTTGTCTCAGCGAATTACACGCTCAGCTTCGACGCCTTACGTTCTTCCTTGGAAGGATTTAATGCTTATATTCTTGTGCTGGATACCCAGGGGATCAACGTTTGGTGCGCGGCTGGAAAGGGGACCTTCGGCACGAAAGAAATTGTTCGAAGAGTGATTGCCACCCGGCTTGGTGACGTGGTCTCGCATCGGAAATTGATCCTGCCACAGTTGGGCGCTCCCGGTGTGGCTGCTCATGAGGTTAAAAAGTTAACCGGTTTCTGGGTGGAATATGGTCCTGTACGGGCAGCGGACCTGCCTGAATATCTTAAAACACGTGTTGCCACGCCTGAAATGCGCCAGGTGGAATTCTCCTTGCGCGACCGTGTGGTGCTGGTCCCCGTGGATATTGTCCAAACCTTCCTTCCGACCTTGCTCGCTGCCGCGGTCCTATTTTTCCTGGGTGGCTGGGTCTCCAGCCTGGCTGCTGTGACGGCTGTCTTCGCCGGGATTGTCCTGTTTCCCATTCTCCTACCCTGGCTCCCGACCCACAATTTCAGTACCAAGGGGTTCTTCCTGGGATTTTTGGCTGCGCTGCCATTCGCTATTTCAGCTTTTTTCCGGCATCCTGACTGGGCCTGGTGGCATCAGGTTGGGCAGGCTCTGGAATTCCTGCTGGCTATGCCGGCTGTCACCGCTTTCCTGGCACTTAACTTCACCGGCTCGAGCACCTTCACCTCGCGCAGCGGTGTGAAGAAGGAGATGTTCACTTATATCCCCGGCATGGCCTGGACCTTCGGGATCGGCATTCTCCTCGCTGTAGGTTTGGTATTCGTCCGTTGATTGGAGATGGATGATGCTAAATGCCTATGAAATCAATACCCTCGTCTATGACCCGGGACCATGCAATGGATGCGCCCTGTGTGTGGCGGTCTGCCCGCATGCCGTGTTTGAGATGGATGGGCGCAAGGCAGTCCTGGTCCGCCCGTCGGCGTGCATGGAATGCGGAGCCTGCCAGAAGAACTGCATTATGAATGCAATTGCGGTCGAAAGTGGCGTTGGGTGTGCCAGCGCCATGATCCGCGCTGCGTTGACCGGTAAAAAAGAAGCCACGTGCGATTGCTAAGGCTGCCATTCGGAATGTGCTTGGACGATCATCGTACACGGGCATGCTGAAGCACCAGCCTGCCCGTTTTATTTATTCCTTTTCTGATTTCACAATACCTTCGACACTGGCGATTATTGGATTAGCTAGATTGATGGAAATTTGTTTTGGTAACGCGAAAACACGTGCAAATTTACCGGTCTCCCTTTCCAGTGCATAACCCTCCTGTTTTTTTTCATTTTAGTTATCTAGACATTACAGAAGTCATATTGTTTTTTAGGGCGGCTATGTTATACAATGATTTTGAAATTACCCATTGATATCAGTAAAAACAAGGAGGACATCAACCAAGGAAAATCAAATCCTTTTCGCCAAAGGTAATAAATCCGTTTAAACCCACAATTAAATTAATATAAAGGAGAATGTCATGAAGCAAACTTTGTTCAAAGTGTTTTCGGCTTGTGCTATCTTGGCGCTAATGCTGGCGGCGTTGCCAATGCCGAAAGTACAAGCGGCTTCCATTATCGCGCAATGGACCTTTGAAAGTCCAAATACTCCCGCTGCTGCTACTGCCGCTGTTTATCCCAATGCCATCGCTCCGGCAGTAGGAAGCGGCAATGCAGGCGGCGTTCACACGAGCGCCAGCACTGCATGGTCAACGCCAGTCGGTAATGGTTCGGCCTGTCTCCTTCAGCTCGAACAATTGGTCGGTTGGCAATTATTACCAATTCAGTACCAGCACTGCGGGCTTTACCGGCATTTCGGTATCGTGGGATCAGACCGGCAGCGCCACTGGTCCGAGAGACTTCAAACTTGCCTACAGCACGGATGGGGTAAACTTCACCGACTTTTACTCATATAGCCTTCCATCTCCAGCTGTTTCCTGGAGCAGCGGTTCGACTAGCAATGCTACTAAATTCAGCCAAGACCTCTCTACCATCACGGCCCTCGACAACCAGGCGACCGTCTATTTTCGGCTTATCGACACCAGCACGGTCTCTATAAACGGCGGAACGGTGGGAACTGCTGGAACCGGCCGGGTGGACAACTTAACAGTGGGCGGCACCGGTGATCCAGCCCCCTATGTTGCCGACACCGTTCCGGCGAATGGCGCGACGGATGTCCCGGTAAGCAGCAATATCACCATCAACTTCAGCGAGCCGGTGAATGTTACTGGTTCTTGGTTCTCACTCGTTTGCGCGACCAGCGGCACACATACAGCAACAGTCACTGGCGGCCCAATTTCCTTCGAAATTGATCCGGGTACCGATTTTGTGATGGGCGAATCCTGCACACTGACCATCTATGCCGCCAACGTGAATGACCAGGATTTGATTGACCCACCCGATAACATGACGGTCAACTTCATGGCGGGCTTTACCACTTTCACACCACCGCTTCCCATTGGAACAGTCAATGGGCCTGTGCCCGACTCGGATTACTGCGATAACCACATATCGCCGTACGTCGGTCAGACTGTAAAAGTACAGGGAGTGATCTACGAAAAAACATTGCAGGCAATCAGTAATTCCACAAATACCTACAAAGGCTTCTTCATTCAGAACACCGCCGCAACAGCCGACACGGATCCGAATACTTCCGATGGTCTCTTCGTCTTCATGAATACTGCTAGCACCATCGGCGGGTATACACCTCAAGTCGGGGACGAAATCATTCTGTCGGGCAATGTCAGCGAATATTACAACATGACCGAATTGGTAAGCCCTCTCTCGGTCGGTACAAGTTCTGCGCAACGGCGTGGACATTGAAGCTGAAGTCGCGCCGGTTGTTGCTAATCCACCTGTCAGTCTTGCAGATGCCAACTGCTACTGGGAACGCCTCCAGGGCATGCGTGGGCAGGTTCCTGCAAACAGCATCGTCCTCAACGGACGCAACGTCTTCAGCCCGGCTGATGCCGAGATCTGGCTGGCCGCACCTGATAGCACGATTGGATTGCGCACCGATCTATATACAAACAGGTCCTTCCGTGATGCTCATCCCCTCGATGACAATTACGATGCCACCAACTGGGATGGCAATGGCTACCGCATCCTGATGGGCAGCCTGGGGATCAAGGCAATCGCTGGTGATGCCCAAGCGTTGATTGCTCCGGCGCGCACCTTCGATACCGTGACCAATGCACCTGTTGGCGGTGTCAACTATTCCTTCAGCAAGTACCGCATTGAGGTCACTGACCAACCCGATTTTGAGCGAAGGCCCTGATCCTGCCGCAAACAATCCACCGGAAGTCTTTGACCCCAGCGTCAGCTACACTATCGCTGATTACAACCTGGAGAACCTGTACGACTACCGCGACAACCCCTTCTCCGGCTGCGATTTTGTTGGTGATACAGGTTGCCCCAATGGTGGACTCCTTTCCTGTCTGCCGTCACACCGCCTTACGATTACGTTCCAGCCAGTGATGCTGCTTACCAGGCTCGCTTGAATGATATTGCTCTACAGATCATCAACGACCTGCACAGCCCGGATATTCTCATGGTTCAGGAGGTCGAGAACCAGGATATTTGTGGTGTAATCGACGGTGCATATACTTGCAGTACTGTCGATGGAAGGTATGCTGATGGCAAACCGGATGTTCTCCAAGACCTGGCGCTTAAGATGGCAAGCCTCGGCGGGCCTGCCTACGATGCGGCCTTTGACCGCAAATAGCTCGGATCTGCGCGGCATAGCTCCAGCCTTCCTGTACCGCACCGATCGAGTGGAGCTATTGCCTCCTGCAGGCGATCCTCTCCTGGGCAGTAATCCAGCGATCGTTTATGCCGGTGCAGGTGTGCCTGCCAACGCAGATGTATCGAACCCAAAGACTCTGAATGCGGTATTGCCAGCCGGAGTAACCGCCTGCGAAACCAGTTGGGTCTTCCCACGCGCCCCCGATGTTGGTCTCTTCCGAATTTACAGCACGAGCATCGGCGTGGGCAGCTATCGGGATGTTTATGTGATCAATAACCATTTCAAGAGCGGCCCGGATACCTGCATCAGATCACCGAACTGAGCAGGCCAAGTACAACGCTGCAATCGTGGCATTTCTGCAGGCTGCGAATCCAAACGCACTCATCGTTGTCGGCGGCGACCTGAACGTTTACCCGCGTCCCGATGATCCAATCGCGCCTATTGGGCAGCCCACCTCGACCGATCAACTAGGGTCGCTCTATGACCCGAGTCTGGGATTGAAAAACTTGTGGGAGGTTTTATTAGGCCAGGCGCCTGAATCTGCTTACAGTTATGTCTATCTCGGCATGGCGCAGACGCTCGATCAGATGTTTGTCAACGCGCCGCTGCTGGCGGATCTCAAGCAGTTCCGCATCGCCCACATCAACAGTGATTTCCCGGCTGACTATCCGGACGACGTGGCGCGTGGCACCAGCGACCATGACCCCAATGTCGCTACTTTCGAGATCAATTTCTCCGGGTTCTTCCCGCCTATCGCGGATCCACCTGCAGTCAATTCTGCAAAAGCTGGCAGCGCCGTCCCGGTCAAGTTCAGCTTAGATGGCAATAAGGGTTTAAACATATTCGCAAATGGTCTCCCAATGGTATCTGGCCCAATCGCTTGCGATTCCCTTGTTCCAGCGATTGGTGTTATCCATGCCGTCACCCCCGGTGGGAGCAGCCTGACATATGATCCTCTCATGGACCTATACTCCTACGTATGGAAGACGGATAAAGCTTGGGCGGGTACCTGCCGACAGTTGATCGTCAAATTGATTGACGGCACTGTTCAAACCGCTAACTTCCAATTCAAGTAAATCAAAGCATCTTAATAAGCAAAAGCGGAGCCTTACGGCTCCGCTTTTATTTTCTATTTATGGAATGGATCACGTTTCTGCAGGGAAGAAGCACAGCCCCGCCGTCCCCGGTCCGCTGTGGACCGCCAGGGCAGGGGATAGCTCGCCGACGAAGGATTCAACCACGTCCACCTTGCTTTCCACGATTTGCTTGAGCCTTTCCACTTCCTGTTTCGCCCCGGCGTGCACGTACGCGATCCGGGCCTTGCTTTTTCCGAGTGTCTCTTCCACCTTGTCGGCGATGGCCTGGTAGGCGTGTCCTCGGCCGCGCGCTACCCCTAGAGGCACGATCTCCCCATCCACCATCCCGATCAGCGGCTTAATGTTGAGCAGGCTGCCCACCAGGTTCGTCGCCCTCCCGATCCGTCCGCCCATATATAGATACTTCAGTGTATCGGCGGTCTGGATCATGTGCGTCACTGGCACCATCCGCTTGACCGTCTCTACCACTTCGTCCAATCCCAGTCCCGCCAGTGCGGCGCGTGCTGCTTCGATTGCCATCCAGCCCTGGCACAGGGAGACGTTGCGGGTGTCGATCACCTCAACGTGTACTTCCGGGTCCTTTTCCTTGATCATGGATTGGGCCAGCATGGCAGCCTGGTAGGCGCCGCTTCCTTTCGAAGTCATGTGGATGCTGACGATCTCATCGTGACCCTCTTCCGCCAGGGATTCATAAGCTTCGAAATAATCGCCGGGACCTGGACTGGCGGTTGTCGGCAGGACCCTGGCGGTGATTAACCAGTTCAGGAACTCTTCTCGCTGGATGGTCACCAGGTCACGCAACACCTCCTGCCCGCGATGAATGTAGTAAGCCACTGTTCGGATTTTCAATTCTTTCAACATCGGTTCGGGGATGCTGGCGGTGCTGTCCGTTAAGACGGCGACTTCCTTGCCCATACTCGACTCCTGGCTAAGTGCAGATTCTCTTACCTCCCTATTTTACGCTTAATTTACCTAAATCGATGACCTTTAATTGTGTTAGGACCGGGTTGATATTTGAATCAGTCGGTCGAATTTATTGGGGGAATTTGATTTTGATTGTGGCACCCTCACCGGCGTTGTTTTCCGCGGATATGGTCCCGCCGTGCAATTCGACAATGGCTTTTGCAATTGCCAGCCCCAGTCCGGAGCCTCCATCCTGCCGGGAAGGATCGCCGCGCCGGAACCGCTCGAAAACGTGTGGCAGCAGGTCAGGACTGATTCCGGACCCGTTGTCCTTTACGCCCAAAACGTTATTCTCTTCTTCCCTCCGCGCAAAAAGGACGATTTTTCCACCCTCGGGAGTATGGCGCAGGGAATTGCTGATGAGGTTCCCAAATACCTGTGCCAGCCGGTCAGGGTCGGCGTTCAGATTGGGCAGCCCTGGTTCCGTTTCGGTTTCCAGGCTGACCTCCTGATTTGCAGCCAGCGGTCGATATGATTGCGCCATCCGCTCTAGGAATGCTGAGGGGGAGACTGGCTCCCGGTTCAGACGCAATTCCTTAGCCTCAGCCAGGGAGATCGTGCGCAGGTCCTCCACCAGCCGCTGGAGGTGCACCACCTCTGTGTGGATGGTATCAAACCGCTCTGCCGTGGGTTTCAGGATCCCATCCCGCATGGACTCGGCATAACCGCCGATCACAGTCAGGGGCGTGCGCAAGTCGTGGGCAATATCGGATGTCATCTGCTGGCGGGATTGGGTCAGCTGGTCTAGGTCGGCACTCATTTGGTTGAATGCGGTAGCCAGTTCGCCTAACTCATCGTTGGATTTAATGAGCACGTGCTGCTTCAGGTCCCCGTTTGCCATCGCGTGGATGGCGGTCGTCAGGTCACGTAATGGGTGGGTCAATGTTCGCGCCAGTAATATTCCCAGGACCAGGGCTAATAATATCCCCCCTGCTGCTGCGATCAGCAACGCCTGGTTGATACGGCTGATGTATTGCTGTTCAACCGGGTTTATGATCAGGGGCTGCCCTGAGCTGAGGACGGTACCAACTACACTTCCGTTGATTTCAATAGGAGTCTCCTGCCCAGGTGTAGTTGCGCTGACAACCTGCCCGGTGATATATGGGCCACTTGGGATGATGACAACCCGGTTTGCATCCAACAAAGCGAAGGGTGGGGGTTGGTTTCCTCCTGGTTTAGGAGGCTGGGGGAAAGCTCCCTGTTGTTTAAGAGCTGTTTCTACCCCGTTCCAACTATTGTTTTGTTCGTAATAAGCTTTCGCCGCGGTTGCAAAAGCGCTCTGGCGCTGGTCTGCCAGGTAGCGGTTGAACTCGAGGCTTGTGGTTCCCCAAATGAATGCCGCTGCCAGACCGGTGACGACCAGGCCGACCAGCACGAAGGCAAGGATTAATTTCGTGGAAATGGAGCGGTGCATGTCATTCCCTGATAAAGCGATAGCCGATGCCGAAGATCGTCTCGATATAATGCGGATGCGATGGATCGGACTCGATCTTGGTGCGCAGGTTGCGGATGTGGACATCCACAGTGCGTTTGGCTCCCTCGAAGGCCATCCCCTGCAGGTGTTCCAGGAGATCGAGGCGGGAGAAAACACGCCCTGGTGCGGTCATCAACGCAGCCAGCAGGGCAAACTCTGAAGGGGTCAGTTGGATGGGGTTGTCGCCCACGGTTACCTGGTGGGAATCATTATCAAGTGCGATATCTCCCACTCGCAGGACGACGCACGGAGCGGCTGGTGTCCCTGCTCGCCGGAGGGCAGCCTTGATACGCGCTGTCAGTTCTTTCATACTAAATGGCTTGGTGATGTAATCGTCTGCGCCTAGTTCGAGTCCGAGCACCTTGTCAGTCTCTTCCAGTTTTGCGGTTAACAGGAGAATGGGAACACAGCTCTCCCGGCGATAGGATTTGATGAACTCGTATCCGTCCATTTCGGGCATCATGATGTCGAGCAGCACCAGGTCGGGTTTTTCCTGTCGGGCGGCGTACAGGGCGTTTTGTCCGTTTTCAGCCGTGACGACGCGAAAGCCCTCTGCAGATAGGTATTCCCTCACCAATGTGCGTATGTTGGCTTTATCGTCGACGACAAGGATGGTTTTTGGCATTTTCTATTGCCTCCGGGTCATTATAGACTAAAAACATAAGAAGACGAATTTACTGATTGTAAGAAGATACGATCCTCCTCACCAAGTTCAGCCTCCGCAATCATAGAGAGCAGTTGTTTGCTGGAAGAATCCGGGTATTCCTGTCGCGGGTCCGGATGTGGCGTGGAGCCCGTTAACATTTATGGATGTACAATTCTGGACGACCCAAATGAAAATATCCTGGTATTGTTGCGCCGCTGAACTGAGTATGAACCGAAGCTGTCCACTATGGACGAGCCCCGCCAACTGGTCCACCGTGACCTCCTGGTATTCACCCAGGAAGCCGCCGAAGGTCAACACGGGACGGCCGGTATCCAGGATATAAGCTGCAGAATCCTGGGCGCGGTCTGTAGCCAGCAGGTAGCTGCCCGGTTTGGTGTTAGCAATCAAGTATTCCACCAGCGATTGGTTTTGAGCGACACCGCCTCCAACTGGTTGCGCACTTGGCATGTCTGGTGAGTTTTGGATTGCAGGGCCGGCGTACGGAAGGGTGGTATTAGGGGACGGGTTGAATGTGGTTAGCGCTGACCAGAGCGAAGGCGCAATCAGCATGGCGACAAAAATGAGGCATGACGCGCCTTTGGCAAATTGGACCGGAACCTTGCTGGCTACTCCCAAAGCCAATCCTCCAATCAAGAGGGCTCCTGCAGCAACCATCGCCCAGGGGGCGACATTTGTAGTCCCCCGTAGTACCCAGGCTTGGAAGAATATTGTCCCGCCCGCGAGGAGCAAAACCAGGCCCAATCCAACCCACTTTCGCCTTCGTATGATCTCTCCCAGAGCCCAGCCGGTCATCGCGGTCAGGCTGGCGATGGGAGCCCCCATCATGATTAAGTAATAAGCGTGCATTAGTCCCTGGCTGTAAGTGAAGTAAACTGCTTCCGGGAGTAGCCAGGCTGCCCATAAGATCACCGCAAGATGCTTATTGTCGAATGGGCGCTTCCAAAGCACAACGATCAGGACGACCAATCCCACCAGCACAAAAGGCAGCAGCCACGAGGCTTCTCCTACCAAAGGGGTGCTGAATAGGCGCAATGTACCGGCGGTGCCGAAATCCATGCTCCCCGACTTATTTCCTGCCTGTTCCTCAATACCCATGGGGCCACCCGGGAAATACTTTTCATTGGGATTAGCAGGTGGGTCATCTATCGGTGGACTTCCTTGAGGGAGGGGTTGTCCACCTGGAGGGGTGGAAGGTTGTCCGTTTGGCTGGTCGATTGAAGAAGGGTTCGGCGATACAGGTCGAATTATTCCTCCGTCTAGGCCAATGCTTTGGCGAATGCTGAGGATACGTTCGATGCCGTTGTGGCCGAAAATGAGTTCCATTACGGTGTTGTGTTCCGTACTGTCCACGTAGGGACGGTCGGCAGTTGGCACTAGGTCTACTGCAACCGCCCAGGAGAACGAAATCACCACTAGGATCATGGATGCCATGGAGAGATCGAATATCTTCTTCCAGAATTTTTGCTTTGACCCAAAGAGGTAGACGGCATAGAACGCGGGTAGCGGCAGGATGGCCTGCAGCATTTTTATATTGAAGCCCAAACCCACCATGAAAGCCCCCACGAACAACCAGCGCAGTTTTCCGGTATAGACCGATTGGAGGAATGCCCACGCTGTCAGGAGCAGCACGAAGACCAGCAGCCCATCGATGGTGTTGTTACGTTCGGCGGAAATTGCCACCGGCATGACCGTCAATGCTGCAGCTGCAAGGAGCCCGGCCCAGGGTCCAAATGGCTTCTGAGCAATCTTGTAGACCATAAAAATGGATAACACCCCTGCGATGGCATTCGGTAGTGCCAGGGCGAATCCGTTCACACCCAGGAAATACGCTGAGATTGCTTGCACCCAAAAACCAAGCGGGGGCTTGTCCACGGAGAGGGAACCACCGGGTTCGAAGGCAGCGAAGAAAAAATTATGCCAGGATAACAGCATGCTCTTCACAGTTGCGGCATAATATAAGTTACCGTCACCGGATGCGCCCAGTTGATAGAACCGCAGGAATGCTCCAATTCCCAGGATGATTACCAGCAAGCCGGTCATTAAAAGTCCGCGGCGGTTCTGGAGGAAAACCCGGAATTTGGAACGGGGATTGTTCATGGGTATAGTTTACCTTGACAGGTAGGTTCAGTTCCGATGATTTCCGTCTCTTCACAAATTTGCGTAAAGACGGAATGATTTCATCCTGAGAATATCAAAAAGTTGTTTAGATTCTGTTTGGATATTGGGGATATTTGATTGAGATTGCAGAGGTGTGGGGATTTGTAAGCTAATTCTAATTTCCCTTTTATTGACATTTAGCCAGGAACAAGATATTATAAACATACCGACCGGTCGGTATGTTTATTTATGAGGAGATTTGATGCCCCAACAACGCAGTGAAGAGACGCGTGCCCGTATTTTGGATGCCGCTGTGCGCAGGTTTGCTGTCTCTGGCTATGATGCCGCCAGCGTGGATGACATTTGTGCCGAGGCGGGGGTCAGCAAAGGCGCATTTTATCATCACTATCCCACCAAGCAGGCTATCTTCCTGGCATTGATGCAAGGCTGGCTCGCAATGATCGACATGGGCGTGGGAGCTGCCCGCCAGGCCACCGTGCCTGAGACCCTGGTGCAAATGACCAACCTCTTGCCGGGGGTTTTCGCGGCCGCCGAAGACCGCCTGCCGATGTTCTTGGAATTTTGGTTGCAGGCCAGTCGCGACGAAAAGATCTGGAAAGCAGTAATCGCTCCCTATCGCCATTTTCAGCAGGTTTTCGCCAAGTTGGTTGAAGATGGCATTGCTGAAGGCTCTCTTAAACCCGCTGACTCACAGGTGGCTGCCCAAGTTATCGTTTCTCTGGCGGTCGGCCTGGTCCTGCAGGGTGTGCTCGATCCCCATGGGGCAGATTGGGAAAAGACTGCCCGTGAGAGTATGCAAATATTGATGAATGGATTGGCAAAATAGGAACGGAGGTTTCTATGATTTTGGTCACCGGTGGTACCGGTCATATCGGCAATGTTCTCATTCGTAAATTGCTGGAGCAGGGTGAAAAAGTCCGTGCCCTAATCTGGCGCGATGAAGACACCACACCTATCAAAGACTTGGGCATCGAACAAGTGGAGGGCGACGTCCTCGATAGTGACTCGCTCCAGGTTGCCATGCGCGGAGTTGATTCCGTCTATCATCTGGCGGGCATCATATCCATCATGCCAGGGAAGAATCCGTTTGTTTGGAAAGTTAATGTTGACGGGACGCGCAACGTGGTTGAAGCTGCCTGTCGCGCCCGGGTTCGGCGCCTGGTTTATACCAGTTCCATCCACGCCATAGCACACGCTCCAGATGGGGTTGCGATGGATGAATCGCTGGGTTTCGACCAGGAAACCCCTTATGGCGAGTATGATCGTTCGAAGGCTGCTGCCAGCCTCGCAGTCCAGCAGGCTGCTGCTGAGGGTCTTGATGCGGTCATTGTCTGCCCCACGGGAGTAATTGGACCTTACGACTTCCGCGGTTCGGAATTGGGTGAAGTCATCCGCAGTGCTTCCGAAGCTCGTACGATGTTTTTCGTGGAAGGTGCCTATGATTTCGTGGATGTGCGCGATGTCGCCGATGGCATGATTGCTGCCCAGGCTCGCGGGCGCAGGGGTGAAAGTTACATCCTGGGCGGGAACAAAATATCCGTGCGTTACATGCTGGAGACAGTGCGCGAAGTGACAGGCAAAGCTTTTTCCAGCATTAAAATCCCATTTTCACTGGCCGAGTTTGCTGCCAGGTTTACACCCTGGTATTACCAACGAACCAGGTCTAAGCCGCGCTTCACCCCCTATTCGCTTGAAGTGCTGCAGAGTAATTCGAATATCTCCCACGCCAAAGCTTCCCGGGAATTAGGTTTTATTCCCCGCCCATCCATTGAGACCATTGCCGATACAGTTCGCTGGTTCTTCGAGAATCGCAAGGTTCGAGGGGAGGCATAATTCGCATGGTTGTACAAGGAGATTGGAAAAATAAGATTGCGGTTGTCACCGGAGCCTCTTCCGGTATCGGTGCAGCTACCTCAAAACGCCTGGCCCAAGAGGGAATGCAGGTGGTGCTGGTGGCTCGTCGTCTCGACCGGTTGGAAGACTTGGCTGGTGAGATCCGCCGGGGAGGCGGGCAGGCTTTTCCTGTTGCCGCAGACCTGATGCAGGAGTCTGACCGTTCGCGAGTGTTTCATGAAGTGACTGATCGCTGGGGTAGAGTTGATCTCCTGGTCAACAACGCTGGGCTGGGCTGGTATGGGTATGGCACTGATATGCCCTGGAAGACAGCCTGGCAGATCCTGCAGGTAAATATAGATGCGGTCGTGCAGTTGACCCTTGAGTTCCTCCGGACGATGCGCCAGCGGAACGCCGGGCATATCATAAATGTCGGTTCGATCTCAGGTAGTCTTCCCAGCCAGGGGGTCGCCATTTATGGCGCGACCAAATCCTTCCTGGATAGTTTTACAACTGCCCTGTACCGCGAATTGACCGGGACGCACGTTCATGTCAGTGTGGTGCGAGCCGGCCCGGTGCGGACCGAGTTTGGAGAGGCGGCTCTCTCTCAGGAAAACGGCGGCCATATTCCCACAGAGTATGTCGGCATGACGGCCGATTACGTCGCTTGGCGTATTTGGAAGCTGATGCTCCACCCGCGGCGTGTGATCTATGTCCCCGGCTGGCTGAGAGTGGTTCCCTGGACCGAGTTGTCCTTTGGCTGGATCATCGATCGGTTGGGACCCCTGCTCTTAAGGAAGACTAACACCGGAGTATAAAAAATCCCGGCACTTATATAGTGCCGGGTTTTTTTTTTTGCTAATTGTACTTTCCCTATCGCTTTCATCTCAAGGTTCAAAATATACTGAGCCGTCTGTTTTCAGTTGTGGTTTTCGAATAGCTTAATCCAAGGATATGATTTCTGGGACTACTTCCATTGGAGCATGGTCGGGAACCGAATCTTCAACATTTCGTATAACCGGCACACAATACCCAAAGATTGCGGTCAGCACGCAGCCGAACCCGCAGATTGAGATCATCAGTCCCATTCCGGCTCCGGGTCCTATTCCGAAAAACGGACCGAATACGTTGGAAAGTGTGCTCTGTGTTTTCATGGCTGGTTCCAAAACGTAGTCTGCCAGCGTCCCGGCAATGAGGGGGGTGATCGGTTGGGTGATCCATGCGATCAGGCGGCGGGAGGAAAAGACGCGGCCCTGCAGGTCGGGTTCGACCTTGGCTTGCCAGATGGCCTGGCTGGACCCGTTGATCAGCGCCCCGAAGACAGTCATGAACATGGCAGTCGGGATCCAGACGGCTAGGCCTCGGCCGAAACCGAATAGCATCATTCCAAATAGGGACGACAGGAACCACCCCCATACCACTCCCTTGATGCGCCGTTTGAACCCTCCCCAGGCGCTCATGATCAACCCTCCCGCCACCGCCGCAATCGCGGCCGTGGACTGGACCGTTCCCATCATCGTGCTGTTGTTTCCGGTGCGCGCCAGGATTTCCGGTGCGAAAAGCGTCCCGGCGATCCCTGAGAAAAGGTTGCCCATCAGGAAAATGCATAGCAGTCCCAGCAAGCCCCGCCTGGCAAAAATATACTTGAAGCCGAAGATTGATTCTTTCCAGATATTGCTCTTTGCCTTTTCGCCTTCCGCGCTGCGCGTGGGTTGCGGCACGAAAACGATTGCCAGCGAAAGGATAGCAATTCCATAGGTTACTGCGTCGATCAACAGGACGCCGGTTAATTTGATGATTCCGATGAGTGCCGCTCCCAGGATTGGAGCGATTACTCCCGGGCCCGCGTCGATGAGGCTCATCATCCCGTTGGCGCGTCCGTATTGTTCCTTCGATACCATGGTCGTGATGGCAGCCGAATAAGCCGGCCACTGGAATGCATTTACCAGTCCGATCGCCGCATTCATTGCGTATAGGTGCCAAATTTGGAGGGTTCCGGCGACCTGCAGGAAGAGCAGTACGGTCACACATATGCCCGCGCCGATATCGCTGATCATCATCATCAGCTTCCGGTTATATCGGTCAACCATCGCGCCCGCGATGGGGGAGATGATCAGGAAGGGCACGATGAAGAATACCTGCGCCAGTCCAAGAGCAGTTGCGCTGCCCGTTTTTCCATAGATCCACAAGGTCAAGGCAAAATTCGTCATCTGGGTTGCAATGACGGAAATGAGTTGTCCCACGAAAACAACTGTAAAACCGGTCATGCCGGCCGGGCGTTTGGTTGCGGGTGAAGTTGTCTGCATTTACGAATTTACCTGAGATGATTTTTTTATTGTATCGTTCTGCCTGCATGGTTGGAAGGTAGTTCCTTTTACCTGTTCGAATTCAATACATTTTGATATCGTAAAAAAAATCCGGGATCGGATAATGGTTACTCACCCGCTCCAGGGCTTTATTTTATTGTGAAAACTTGGGGAATCTTGTTCCCGGAAATCAAGAGTGCAGTTTCCCCAGCGCCTGCTCGACAGTCATTTCGCCGCGTTCTACGCCTTCTAGCACAGCCTTTCGTTCTTCACTGGATACGGTTTTCGTTGCTTGGGAATTGGTGGAAATTTCCCCGTCGCAATCCAGAGAAAGGTCCCCGGATACGCTGTTTAGACTGATTTTCACGCCGCCGCCTTGCACAAGCACTGACTGGGATCCGTGGCCGCTGGAATAACCATTCGACGGGAATGCTGTGGACAGGGTTCCGCTCAGGCTGTGCAAATCTCCCGTGCAGTGGGTATCGGACGGCATGGTGAGCCGCACATCGCCGGATACCGATTTGAAATCGTAAGGTCCGTTTGCCAGAGGAGTGGAGATCTTCATATCGCCGCTGACGGTCTTTCCCTTGATGGCGCCCAATGTAGATTCCTTTACTACTACATCCCCCGAAACTGTATCAGCTTCTAGGTAGCCGGTCAGCTGCCTCCCCTCGGCATCCCCGCTGACGGTATGGATCCGCATGGAGCCTTTTAAAGTTCTCAAGGTTATTTCACCGCTAACCGTATGCACATTGATTTCCCCCTCAAGCCCCTCGGCCAGCACTGTGTTACTTACCCCGTTTACTCGGACCGAACAAAGGCGCGGCGCTTTGATGACATAATCCACGTCACAGGGATGGGAACCGAATATCCAGCTCCAACCCCCGTCGGGATAGCGTGTGGCGGCCTTGATCTTCCCGTCTACTTCTTGGGTGATTTCTATCTGGGTGCGTTTTTCGTCCCCGCTGGAGGGGCGTTTGACCGCTGTCACCTGGATGACCCCCTCCTCTCCGGGATGTATTTCCACCGAGCCGCTTATATTGCTTACCGCTAGACTAGCTGGAGCAGAAACGTTGAATGTTTTTTCAATGGTTTCAGACATATGAGACTCCTGATTTGGTATATAAATTGTTCAGCGAGATTATTCCATAATCAATATTTTTTTGCCTATTGGTTGGCTATAAATTACCTATTAGACAGGTAACTCTTCTTCAAGGACGGGTGTGAGAGTCGGATCGGGTTGACTGGCCATCATGCTGTTGCTGAAAGTTTTAAGTTCGGGTTGAAGGGCAGCCCAGAATGTTACTAGTAGGATCGCCACACCTCCGCCAACGAAGAGTGATGTGAGACTCCACTTGCTGAGGGCGCCTGAGACCGCCTGGGAGATGGGCACCAGCCCGGAACTGGCAAGCATCAGCATACTCATCATCCGGCCGAGCATCTCGCGCGGCGTGCGTGTTTGCATCCAGGTGAACAGGGTAATGCTGATGTAGCCATTCCCAATCCCGAGTAGGAGCATCAGGCTGAAATCCACCCAGGTTGAGCGAATAAACCCAAATGCGGCCAGGGCGAGACCGAAAGCACCGAGGAGAATGATTAAAAGAAATTGCATGGTTTTCCCGGTTGGGCGACGCATGGAACCGGCCAGGAGGTAGCCGCCCAGGTTACCGCCTGCGTAGGCTGACATTAACAATCCGAACGCCACTGCCCCCTCGGGAAGCCGCTGGCTTGCGAGCACGGGGATGCCAACCAGGAGCGGCCCTACAAACAGGAAGTTTACTGCCATCATCACTAGGAACAAGATGCGCAGGGCATGGTCTTTCCAAAGGTATTTTATCCCTGCCAGGATGGAGGCCCAAACATTCTCTTTTTGGTTGGATTCGGCTGCGGACTGACGCTTCCCGCCCCCATGCATGATCCAGAGGGTGAGGGCGGAGACGGCGAAACTGACCGCGTCGATTGCAAAGGCCAGCCCGATACCGAGCAAGGATTGGGAAAAGCGTCCGATTAGGATTCCAGCAAATGTCGGGCCGATGAAACCGACCAGTTGGCTGGCACCCATCATTAAGGAGTTCCCTCCCTGCAGGTCCTGTTCTTCCACCAGCATTGGCACTATGCTGTTTCCTGCTGGGATGGCAAACCCGGCTACCAGTCCGAACGATAGCCCGAAGGCGTAGAGCATCCACATCTGTACGGTGCCGGTGAGTACCACCAGAGCCATTAAAGCTGTCAACACGAAGCGGATAATGTCCGAGAGCAGCATGATAAGCCGTGGCGAAATGCGGTCGGTAATAGCGCCGCCCAGGAGCATAAAAATGGCGCGGGGAATACCTTCCAGAGCCAGGACGATGCCAAGCGCCAAGGGGTCTCCGGTCAATTTGAGTACAAGCCAGGGGGTGGCAATAAGGGCGAACTGATCTCCCAGCATGGAGGTGGTTGCGCCGGAAAAAAGCAGCCGGAAGTCACGTAGCGACATGACTTTCAGCATGGGGTTCTTCTTTGGGATTTCTTGGGTCATGGCAGGCTATTCGACGAATATTTCCACGTGTTCGCCGTCTTCGTCGTCGGTCACATCGATGATCTTGCCGGTCATGCCGGTGCGCAAGGCTTCCATTAACTCATCCATATTCACCCCGTCGATCTCGGGGGCGAAATGCGCACCGATCTTCATCCCGGCTTCCATCAGGCTGATCGGGATCTGCACCGTGGCTTTCGAGCGCCCTGAATGCACGTCGGTGACACGCACCCGCAGCCATTTCGCACCGCTCGCCGATAGCCCGCCTGTTGGGCGATTGGCGCTGGCCAACGCGGCCAGAAGTTTGGCGCCTTCTTCTGCGCTCACCTTTCCTTCCTCGATCATCTTCAGGATTTTCATTCGTTCTTCAGTGGTTGCCATAAGAGCCTCCGATCAATAATTGCCGGTCATTAAATTATCCATCAATTCTTCGTTGCCCACGATAGTGTCGCTGGAAAATATTATCCGATATAAACTTGCACCCGTTCGCCGTCGTCGCCTTCATCCACATTGACTACTAGGGGTTCCTCGCCGGTGAATCCGGTTTCGATCACCTGGATCACTTCGTCCACATTGGTCTTCCCCAGGTCTGGAATGTAGCGGCCAAATGTCCGCAGGAACCATGCTGCTAATTTCAAAGGGAGGGGGAAACCCAGGAAAATGCGGGCTGGTTTTTCTCCCGGTTTTTGGTGCACGTCCACAAAAAGCCAGCGAGCCCTGCGGCTGCCCACAGCCGCCACCATCAGCAGCACGCCCAGCAGCAGCGGGATGCTTAGGAAATAGAACCAGAAGTTGAGATTGGCTGTCCTAACCAGCATGTACATCCCCCATGCGCTCAATATGGTAATCAATATGCCGATCCATAGCGGGATTTGCCACAACCGCTGAACAGTCGATTTGACCCGGGCGATCCGAGGGTCTTTTTCGAAGCTTGACTTATCAGCCTGGAAGTTGGTCCCGGTTTTTTCTTCTCCAGCTTCGGGTGCGGATCCCGCGCCTTTGACTGGTTTAATCGCCGGCACTATCGTCATCTGGCCGGCTCTGGTCGAGCGTTCGCATCAATTTGAGCCCGTCTTCAGCAGAAATCTTGCCGCTCTCGATCATTTTCAATACTTGTTCCCGTTCCTCGTCAGTCATCGCTCGCTCCTTCATTCTCCTGTCTTCGGCCGCTCACTTGCGAAGCACTCCTGAAAGGGGCACGAAGAGGGTCTTGCGTTCGAAAGAAAAAGTTCTTTTACTTTTTATTCCCTGACCTCGGCCCCTCCCTCGGGAAGAGGGGCACGCGGTCAGGAGCGAAATGTTATTTACTTTCCAGGGCCGCAAGAAGCTTCTCGGCTTCCGCAAGGCTGATTTTCTTTTCCTGCAGCATGCGCAGGATGATCAGGCGCTCGTCATCCGACACGGCTTCACTTCCTTCCTCCGGTCCGTGCGGCGAAATGTCCCAGTTCCAGCGACCCACATTTACATTGAAGTGTGCCCCGCGTCGCCCGCGAACTTCGGCGGCACGTGCCTTCATCTCTGCCCGGCGCATGGCTGCCTGGATCTTGGCTTCGGTGCGGCGGCTGGCCGCTTCGATGTGAACCTGCGCCCTTTCCATGGATGCCTGCACGCGCCGGTTGATTCGCTCAGAAAAATCCGGGGGCAGTGGTGGGATGGGAGGGATGGGTGGAATGGGGGGGATGTGCCAGTTTCCGCTGTCGAAATCTGCAGCGGATTCCCATGGGTCTGCCTGGCTGGTCACCAGCAGATCTCCCTTGGCAGTTAGGAGCATTTCCGCCATGCCGTCTTGTTTGTTCTCCGATGACTCACGTCGCAGGAGGTGCAATTTTCGGGGATTACAACGCCTGGGAAATCCACGTGGATTGACTCAGGTGAATTGACGGTCAGGTGGAGTTTGACGCTGGTGTCAGGGGAAAGACGCACGATCAGGTCGTCTCCCGCAGTGATATCGTAGATCTGCCCCGCCGCCGGGGAAACGTAGAAAGCCACATCTGCTCCGGCTTTGACGGTTACCGCGCCGTGCACGTTGCGCACGTACAGGTCAGAGCCCACGTTCTCGATGGTCAACATGCCGTCCACATCGCGGATCGATCCGTCTCCGCCCACCTTTTCCACGGCGCACACGCCGTGTCCACCGCGCAGGGTGAAATCGCCGTTTATGCGTCTCAGCGTTCAATGCGCCGATGTTTCGCAACGAGGCATCCCCTGAGATCGTATCCATGCTGACCGGTCCCAGGTCATTCATGGTCAGGTCGCCTGCCACTGGTCCAAGTGTGACTGGCCCGTTGAGGGCTTGCAGGATGGCGTCTCCGGAAACTTTCTCCACCTTCAATTTGGCGCCGCGCGGCACGTACATGATCAGATCTTCATCGCAGGAGATGACCAGCGGGTCAGTTGCGCTGGAAATTTCCAGCTTATCCCCATCGGTTTTTACCATGATCTCTGAGCGCTCCCAGCCGGCCACGCGCAGGTCTCCGGGGATGGATTCGATGACGACGTTGGGTGTGGAACTGACAGGTATGGTTTGTTGTTGCATTCTCACTCCTCTCCATTCAATACGCGCATGGCCTCTTCTGCTGAAATCTTGCCGGAATCAAGCTCTTCGAGGACGCTGCGGCGTTTTTCGTCCGAGATATCAGTCGCCTTCATCCTTGCCTGGTTCGTACCCTAGGGCTCGGATCACATCCTGCAGCCGGTTGCGGATGGTGGGATAGGAAAGCGCCATTTCGTCTTCCATGCGGGTGATCTTCCCTTCGCAGCGGACGAATGTCTCGATGAAATCCAGTTGCTCCGGGGTCAGTCCGGCGAATGCGCCGTTTGCGAAGCGCCCCTCGATGGAGGTGTCGCAGGTTTCACAGTGCAGGTGGGTTACGGTTAGTTCACCGTTGCAGACTGGGCATTTGCTCAAGGCTGTTTTCATGATTTGCTCCCTAATAAGGGGTCCAGGATATAGAATTGCGGGCAGCATGTCTCGCCTTAAGTTTCATCCCGGTTTGAATGAGCAGGTCACCCAACTGGATCAGCAAGGGCACGCGTGGAGTGGAAGGCTTCGGGTCTTTTTCCCGAGAGATGTCGAACTCTCCCCGGGTCGACCCGGCGTTCGTACGCTTGATATGCATGGTATAGGCTTTTCATAATTCATCTCTTTTCACATTGTAAACCAGAACATCAATCTTATTGATATTATATTCATAATTTATTAAATGTCAATAGTAAAATATTGAAAATATTAAGTAATATATTTAATAAATTAAAATTCAGATTTATGTTGTATTTTTTTCCTTTGTTTCGGCCGGTAAGTTTTAGTGCAGTGATCATACTTGGTCATATGTCATTAAAGCTCTTGACCTGATCATGGCACTCGGCAATAAAGCGATTGGTTTGGATGTTCCGGGTATGTATATGTGGACGACGACTTTCGACGGTGCCAACTACGCTCAAGGAGCAGCCATCGGTGTCCTGATGCTGGTCAGCGTGGCGACCCTGGTAATCCCATATCTGGTCAGAATATGCGCACGGAGATTCAATTATGACCCGAAGTTTTCTGACCCACTTTTTTTTATATCGTCCTGATAGCCTTGGCAGCTTTTTATTTTCTCCCTGTACATTTAATGCTGCATACGAGTTTCGAAACCTTTCAACCACGTCGATCTTAGACGATCTCAACCCATTATCTCAGCACGGTTATTCTCCTGGTTCTCTCCTAAAACTTTGATCCCCATTTGCACCCTTTCAACCTCCAAACAAAGTCTAAAAAACCTAAAATTACCACTTGACATAGAACGAGTGTTCGTATTATAATTAGCACAAATGTTTGGATGGCATGCATACGAAAGGAAGGTCTACATGGTCAGAACTCGCAGAGGTTTGACAGAACGCCATAAGAAAATAATTGAGTACCTCAATGAAAGGATGAGCACGGGCTATCCTCCCTCCATCCGTGAGATCGGGGAGGCGGTCGGGATCACCTCCACTTCTGTCGTTACCTATTACTTGAAGCAATTGACCGAAATGGGCCTGATCGAGCGGGATGCAAAATTCTCGCGTGCCGTCCGCTTGACCGATCCGGTCAGCAGGGACCTGTTGAAGATCCCCATCCTCGGACCGATTGCCGCCGGTGAACCCATGCTTGTCCCCGCCCCGGGTGTCAACTATCTCGGCATCGGCAATGAAATGGACGCAGTCGATGTGGCCCGCAGCCTTCTCCCCACCGGCGAAAAGGGGAGTGAACTCTTCGCCCTGAAGGTGAAAGGCGAGTCCATGATCGATGCCATGATCAATGATGGTGATATCGTCATTATTAAACCTGCCATCAAGGCCAATAATGGTGAAATGGTTGCCATCTGGCTTCCAAACCGTGACGAGACCACCCTCAAATATTTCTTCAAGGAGAAGGAACAGCTACCGGCTCCAGCCTGCCAACCCCACCATGAAACCGATCATGATCGACAAGGCCGAACCCTTGGAGATCAAAGGCAAAGTGGTGATGGTCATTCGTAACGTGAGCAGCGTTGCCTTGTAAAACCCACATCGGGATTAAGTCCATCAAAAAAACAGCCTCCGCAGTCTGAATGCGGAGGCTGTTTCTTTTATTTCTGCTGGGTCACCGGTTCCGGGGGTATCTTTTTTTGGAGCAGCACCTGCACCCCATTTTGAGCCTGGTTGGTCAGGTGTTCCAGTTCCGTCTGCAGCCCCATCAGGGCGTCCAGGGCATACTGGTCTGCCCCGGTTTTGATATTCTCGGCATCCATCCGCGCCTGGTCGATGATCTGGCCGGCGCGCCGCTGTGCATCCTGGACGAGCACTTCTTTCTCCACCAACGCGTCGGCTTTCTCGCGCGCCAGTTGCAGGGTCCGGTTGGCTTCTTCCTGGGCCTGTGCCATCACCCGGTCTTTTTGGGAAAAGACCTGCTGTGCCTTCTTGACCTCTTCCGGAACCGAGATGCGCATCTGGTCGATGATGTCCAGGAACTTGTCCTCATCCACGATGACATTGTGCGTCAATGGGATCGGGCGGCTGTTATTGAAGAGTTCTTCCAGACGGTCTATCAGGTGAAGAATATCCATCGTCTCCTCCGCATGAACGAGGGCGGTATGTTCTAATTATACTTTAATCCCGAAGGGACGTAACTGCTGGTCGCTCAGGTCTTTGACCTTGTTCTTGAGCGCTGCTTCTACATGCGCCGGGACCATGCTCGAAACATCGCCGCCCAGGGAGGCAATCTCTCGCACGGTGGTGGACGAGAGGAAGGTATGATCCTCGTCGGTGATGAAGGCGACGCTTTCGATATCCGGTGCCAGGCGGTGGTTGGCCAGCGCCATGCGAAATTCGAATTCGAAATCCGAAAAGACGCGCAGGCCGCGCACGATCACCTGGGCATCGATCTGGCGGCAGAACTCCACGGTCATGCCGCTGTAACCCGTGATGGTGATCTTGGGCATGCCTTTGAAAGCTTCGGTGACCAAGGGCGATCCGTTCTTCCGGCAGGAACATCAGGCTCTTGAGCGGGCGGTCGTAGACCGCCATCACCAGTTCGTCGAAGATGCGCACCGCCCGTTTGGCGATGTCAATATGACCAAAGTGGATCGGATCGAACGTTCCGGGGAACAATGCTCGTACCATCCTAACTCACATCTCCTTTCCCGCCGCCCCAGAAGCGCCCAAGCGCTTCAGCCAGCAGGCTGTTTTCAGGGTCTTTAAGCTCCGGGTCACGGGCAAAAAGCGCCTGTGCCTGCGTGCGGGCTTTTTCGATCAATTGGATATCGCTCAGGCTGGCCATCTTCAGGGAGGTGGCATAACCGGCCTGACGCGTCCCCAGGAATTCGCCGGGGCCGCGCTGCTGCAGGTCGCGTTCGGCCAGCACAAAGCCGTCATTGGTTTCAACCATGGCCTTCAGGCGTTCGTTCTCTGCCTGCATCTTCATGTTCGGGGATCAGCAGGCAGTATGACTGTGCTTCGCTGCGTCCCACCCGACCGCGCAGTTGGTGCAGTTGCGCCAGTCCGAAGCGGTTGGCGCCTTCGATCAGCATGACGGTGGCATTCGGCACGTCCACGCCCACTTCCACCACCGTGGTCGAGACCAGGATGTCGAACTGCTTTTCTCGGAAAGCCAGCATGACGGCATCTTTTTCTTCAGCCTTCATTCGTCCGTGCAGCAGGCCTAGTTTCAGGTCCGGGAAGATTTCCTTTTGCAGATGTTCATGTTCCTGGGTTGCAGCCAGCAGTTCGCTCTTTTCGCTTTCTTCCACCAGCGGATAGATGATGAATGCCTGGTGCCCGTCCTTCACCTGGCTGCGTACCAGGGTATAGCCGCGCTCTCGTTCCACTGGGGTCAGGATGTGGGTGGGGATGGTCTGGCGCCCGGGCGGCAGTTCGTCCATCACGGACAGGTCCAGGTCACCGTACAGGGTCAGCGCCAGCGAACGCGGGATGGGTGTGGCGGTCATCACCAGCAGGTGCGGGTTGGTGCCCTTGGAGCGCAGCGCCGCCCGCTGTTCCACCCCAAATCGGTGCTGCTCATCCACCACCACGTATTGCAGGTCGGCGAACGTGACCGGGTCTTCGATCAGGGCATGCGTGCCGATCACGATCTTGATTTCCCCGCTTGCCAGGCCTGCCCGGATCTCTTCTTTATCATCCGCCGGGCTATCACCCACCAGCAGGCGGATCTGTTCAGGTTTAAGCGGCCCCTTTTCGCCTGCCAGCACGTTCTGGAAGGTGCGGAAATGCTGCTCTGCCAGGATGGATGTGGGTGCCATGATGGCAGCCTGTGCTCCTCCCTGGTTTACCATCGCAGCCGCCAGCGCCGCCACCACGGTTTTCCCGGAGCCCACGTCGCCTTGCAGCAGCCGGTTCATCGGCTTGCCGGATTTCAGGTCGGAGCGGATATCTGCAATCGCCTTTTTCTGGGCTGCTGTCAGCGCAAAGGGCAGCGCTGCCAGACGGGCTTCCAGCCAGGCCTCTTCCACTTCGAAGATACGCCCGGGAGCTGATTGCCAGTCACGCCGCTGGCGCAGGACGCCGGTTTGCAGGAAGAAGATTTCATCGAAAGCCAGGCGCTGCCGGGCGGCCTGTAGTTTGGCGTCCGAATCGGGGAAATGTGCCTGCAGCAAGGCCGTTCCCAGGTCCGGCAGGTCCGCAGCCTGGCGGATGGATTCGGGCAGGTGGTCGGTCAGTTTTGGAGCCCAATAGGTCACCACCTGCTTCATCAACGTCCGCAGCCACTTTTGGGACACGTTGGCGGTCAGCGAATAGATCGGCACGATCCGGTTGGTGTGCAGGTTCTCCACTTCCACCGGTTCCCATTCCGGGGTGTTCATCACCAGGCGGCCGAGATACTGGTCCACCTTGCCGGAGACCGAGATGGCCTCGCCCACCTTGATGCGGTTGACCAGCCAGGGCTGGTTGAACCAGGTCAGGCGCAGTCCCCCGGTCCCGTCGTTGATCACGGCTTCGACAAGGGTCATTTTTCGCCCGCGCACTGGTCGCGAGCTGATCGTGGTGACCTCGCCGATAACGGTCAGCACTTCCCCGTAGAACACATCCCGGATGGGTTTGAGCTTGCTGTAGTCTTCGTAGCGGCGGGGATAATTGTAGAGCATGTCGCCCAGGGTGTTGAGTCCCAGCCGGGTCAGCATGGCGGCGTGCCTTGGTCCGACACCCGCCAGCACGGTGAGGGAGGCGTTCAGGGCAATCGGACGTTTGCTGGTGACACCGCCCGGATGAGCCTCGGCGCGGCCGGGCACGCTCTTGGCAGGTCGCACTGTCCTTGTCGGTCCCCTGGTGGCGGATACTGGTTTATTTTGGGCTGGCTGCTGCGTTTCCGGACCCTGAACCTGGGGTGCTTCACCAGGCTTTTTTTCCATCCCGGGTGTCCCTGACTCCCCCGCAGACACGAACTCATCCGGAGGTGCTTCCGGCTCCGGGACGGTCTGTTTCTCGATCGGTGCGGCTTGTACCTTGGCCTCTACTTGTGCAATCTGAGGTTGTTCCTCTGTCGATACAGGCTGTGGCTCAATCTGCACATTTTGCTGTGATGCTGCCGCCAGGCCTTCCTGTGGCTCAACCTTGGCGTTCTGTTGTTGTGGAACAATCGGGGCTTGTTGTGGCTCTTCCTTCACGGTTGGAGGGCTCACTGGGACCGTCACCGGCTGGAAAGTTGGTTTGGCTGGGGCTGGAATGAACTTTGCGGGGGTGGTTTTCTTCGTCAGCGCCGCTTCTGGCACCTTTTCTGCAATTTGTTTCCACAGCGCCTTAAGGGATTCCAGCCGCTCTTCGGGAGTTCGCTCGGCGTAGGCTTTCAGCGTCGTCGCGGTTGCCTGCACGATCTCCTCCGGCAGTTTGTCGTTGCGTGCCTCCCCTTCCCACAGGTTCAGCACGTTTGCCAGCCCGCCGATTACAGCCGTATTCGTATACCCGTTTTCGCGTTCCAGGCGGAAGAACTTCCGCAGTTTTTCGAGGGAAGATTGCATGCGAATATTTTACCCTATAAACTTACGTTAGGCTTTTTTATGACTTATATGGAACTCTCCTGAAAATGGGCACGTGGGAATCGTTTATGCTGATAACTATTTTTTTATATTAAGTTGACAAACATAGAATCAAATTTATAAATGCTCGATTTTTTCCAAAAAACATTGATTTGATGTTAGAATGCTTGTTCGGATTTTTATGTTATGGTGTAAAATATATAAATGCCAATCAGGTACATCGACCTGTTCGCGGGGTGTGGCGGTATCAGCTTAGGCCTTTATAAAGCGGGGTTTCGAGGTTTATTTGCTGTCGAAAAAAACCCTGATGCGTTTTCTACCCTTCGGTATAATTTTATTGATACTCATGACCATTTTGATTGGCCTGATTGGTTGCCAATTAAAAATTGGAACATAAAATTGCTTCTTAATAAAAAAGCCGATGAATTATATGCTTTACGTGGAGAGGTTGATCTAATAGTGGGCGGACCACCATGCCAGGGGTTTTCAATGGCTGGGAAACGTCGTGCAGCTGATGATCGAAACAAGTTGATACATTCGTATTTAAAATTTGTTGGGCTAGTGCAACCGCGAGCAATATTGTTCGAAAACGTGTATGGATTCACTCTAAAATACCCAAATTCAAGGACTAACAAGAAAATTGCTTACTCAGAGATTGTAATAAATAAATTAGTTGAAATGGGTTACAAAGATGCGACTGGTCAAATGATAGATATGTTTGATTATGGTGTTCCCCAACATAGAAAACGATTTATTGTTTTTGCTACACGTGAGGGGCTTGCTAATAAGGTTTTTTCTGAATTAAGGGAGGGCCGTCAAGATTTTCTAAGAGCCTGTGGAATAAAACCCAACAATACTGCTTGGGATGCAATTTCAGATTTGGAATACAAACATGGAACAATTCAATGCCCTAACTCAAAGAACTTTTTGTCAGGAAAAGGATCTTCGCCGGTAAGTGCCATGCAAAAGTATTTGCAATCGCCGGAAAAAGAAGCTTATATACCAAATAGTCATCGCTTTGTTAATCATCATTCTGAAACTGTCCTTCTTTTTTCTAAATTGCTAATAAATGCACCGCATAATAAATGCATTCTTGGGGAGGAAAGGGATCTTTATGGCATCAAAAAAAGGAACGTAACAATTCTTGATCCAAATAAGCCTTCCCCAACAATTACTACTATTCCTGATGATTTTATTCATTATTCCGAACCACGTGTAATGACGGTTCGTGAGTGCGCCCGAATTCAATCATTTCCTGACTGGTTTGAATTCAAGGGAGCATATACGACTGGCAATAAGGATAGAGTAAAAAGTGCACCTCGATACACACAAGTTGGTAATGCGGTTCCTCCACTCTTTGCTGAACAGTTGGGACTGGCGATTAAGCGGGTATTTTCTATTAAGAAATGAATAGTCATTGTTTTAGAATACGCATTGCCTTTTTTCTAGGAAAACCCCTAATATAATCCATATTGAAATGAAAAAAACCCTTTTTTTTAAAACAAATACCCTGTTAAAAAACCTTGTCGGAAAAGATCTAATCAACGATGATAATATTGCTATTGTAGAATTGGTAAAAAATAGCTATGATGCAGATTCTGGTAAAGTAACTGTACGCTTTACCAAATTTTCTTCAAAGGAAGTATCAACTAGTTCTAGTCAAATAATTATTGCCGATGAAGGGGTTGGGATGGATCTCCTCGACATCGAAGATAAGTGGTTAAATATTGCGTTTTCTGATAAAGTCCTAATACAACAAGCGAAGGGGGCATACTTCGCAGGAAATAAGGGCATCGGAAGATTTTCTTGTGATCGTTTAGGGAAACAACTTGACCTCCTGACACGAAAGGAAGGCAATGGACTTATTCATCTGCGAATATGGTGGCCCGACTTCGAAATTGAAGGTGATAAAAACCTTACTATCCAGGAAATTCCTATCGAAATTGTTTCTATTAGTAACGCTCAAGCAGCACAAATATCAGGTATTTCAATTTTCCCAAAAACCGGTACGATAATAGTTATTTCATCGTTAAGAAGCTCTTGGGATCGTGATAAATTAAGGGGCTTAAAGACTTCGTTAGAAAAATTTTTAAACCCTAATCAGTTATTTTTACGAAAACAATTCAAGATAATCTTGTCAATTCCCGCATTAAAAAAACCTGACAAAGGTAAACATTATTCTGACCGCTTAAATGGTGAAATTCAGAACCAAGTGTTTGAAAAATTAAAATTCAATACTACATATATTGATGCGAAGATTTCAGATGATAACCAAATAATTTCGTTTGTCCTTTTTCACGAAGGTAAAAAGGTGTTTGATCTTTTAGAGCGAAATGATTATTACCCATTGCTCTCTGGGGCACATATAGTAATATATTATCTCAATTCATATAAAAAAGCATATTTTAAGAGACAAACGGGTGTCCGTCTTGTAGATTTTGGTTCTATTTTCTTATTTCTTAATGGTTTTCGAATTGCCCCATATGGGGATAGAGGAAATGATTGGTTAGGATTAGATGTTCGTAAAACTCAAGGAACGACTCGATATTTAAGCAGTCGAGATATTGTTGGCCGAATAGAGATCACTGGAAGTGAGGAGAATTTAAACCTATCTCGAGTAGGGAAGGATTAAAGAAAACTGACGCATTCAACCAACTCCGTAAATCCTTCTTTTTAGATATACTTCGAAAATTGGAGAAGTTTGTAGTTGAAGGTCTTGATTGGGATAGTGTCCCGAAACCATTGCGTCAAGAACTAAGTAATAGTGAAGGCCTCGATTGGAAATATACAGCTGAGCAATATTCTAAATCGTGGGAACGAAAAAAACAACGAATCGTTCTTACAATTATGACCCTTATTGGGTCGTCCCCTGATCGCATTATTAAATTCTGGTTCAATCCTTCGCTTTTAGAGGGGGTTTATGAAACCAGGCAAGAAGAAGTAAAACGACTTATTCAGAATGTTGAAGGTTTTGAACCAGGTAAAATTGATAATGCATTATCAAAAAGCCTATTAAAAATTAGAAAAATAATCGAGGAAAAAGAAAGAGAAGCCAAGGATGCAAAATCGATTGCTGCAGAACTTGAAGTAGACTCTGCAAAAAAAGATGAGGAAATAGATAAGCTAGAAGGGGAAAAAGAAACGTATCGTGCTCAAACATTATTTTTCCAGCAAATAACATCACTTGATGTAAAACAATTGATTTCATTTCACCACCAAATTAATCTTGACGCGACTATTGCTAATAATTATTTAGGGAAAGCTATTAAAGAAATTCGCACAATTCCAAACTCAAACGTAATATTTGATCATCTTCAAAAAGCTTCATTAGCTAATAAACGTATTGCGGCTATTGCTCAATTTGCAACTAAAGCTAATTTTCGTTCAGGAATAAAAAAGGAACCAACCGATATTCCAGCATTTGTGGAGCAGTATTTGCTTAATGTGGCAAAAGATTTTATTGCCACAGGTTTGTTCTTGGATGTATCTAATTCAGTCCAAGAGCCATTTGAAATAAAAGCAATCCGCGTAGAATTATCAATATTGATAGACAACATAATTAGCAATGCTAGTAAAGCACAAGCACGTAAACTTACGATAAAAATTAAAAAAATATCGACAAATACTTTGAGAATGTCTTTTATTGATGATGGAAAAGGGTTTTCTAAAGAACTGCCAAGTATTGATTCAATGTTTGAAATGGGTATCACAACAACTCCAGGGGGGTCAGGCTTTGGTCTTTATCATGCCAAGAAAATTGTTGAAAATATTGATGGTAAAATTTCTGCAATACCATTAAAACCTCATGGAATGGAAATTAGGGTGGAGGTGACGAGATGAGATTAACGTTCTCGATTTTATGGTTTGACGATAGTGAAACATATTTCGATTCTTTAGATCTAGACTGGCTAAAGAATGAAGTGTTATCTTGGGGGTTCTCTCCGAAAATAATTCAGGTAACAACCCCCGAAGATTTTATGTCTCATCGACCATTTGATATATTCGATATAATTGTTGTGGATCGCAACCTTGAAGGATATGAAAATGGCCAACAATTTATTTCTGATCTCAGAAGTAACTCTGTATATACTGAAGTAATATTTTATACGGCTGGTAATGCAAGTGAATTGTGGGATGGTATTCGCGAGAAACAATTGGAAGGGGTCTTTGTATCTACTAGAAATGACATTCTTCCTAAAATCTCTAAAGTAGGGAGCCAATCAATTCGAAAGATTCTCGATTTGGAAAACATGCGCGGTATAGTTATGGCCGAAGTAGGAGAAGCTGGATCGCCAATTAGAAGAAATCATATTAACCGGTATTAGAAGCTTACCAGTTATTCAACAAACAAAAATCTATTCTGATTTTAATGAAGGAGCAACCCAACAAAATCAAACAAATGTGGACCGCTTATCAGATTTCTATAAAAATCCCACTGTAGAGGGAATGCTTAATTTATGTGATAGTGATAAGCGGTGGGCTAATTTAAACAGATTGTGGAAATGCCATGATAAATTAATCGGAAAGGCGAAGATTGGGGATTTTAGCACCGAAGTACTGAGGCCACGAAATTTCCTTGCTCACGGAAAACCGGAACGCCAAATAGATGGTAGTTTTATTTTTTACTATCAAGGAAGAGAATTCGTTTTCAATGATGAAGTAAGCTTTATGCTTCGTCAAACTATACTCAGATATAAACAGGCATTTTCTGAAATTCTTGAAATCTTGAATAAATAGCTATAAGTAATAATAATTTCATCTATAAGAAGTATTATTTCAAAGTGACAGATTTTATTTCAAAAGAAAAACGCTCCCAAATTATGAAGGCAGTTCACGGAAGGGGGAACATTACCACCGAACTAGCATTGAAAATGATATTTAAGAAAAATAGAATAATCGGTTGGCGAAGGAATTCCAGTCTAATAGGGAGCCCTGATTTTGTCTTTCCTAAAGCAAAATTAGCAGTTTTTGTTGACGGTTGTTTTTGGCACGGGCATAAATGCCAAAAACCACGCGACAGCCAAAAAGAAGGTTTCTGGAAAATTAAGATGGCATATAACAAAGAACATGATAGAAAGGTTACTAAATTACTCAAAATGAAAGGGTGGATGGTAATAAGGATTTGGGAATGTGAAATTGAGAATAAAGAATATGGGCGGAAACTTAGAATCGTCAAGAGGACAATAGGATTAGTCTAATAAAAATATATTATATAAATTACGTGGGTATATTCTTATTCTTAGTGATTTTCTACGCACCAGCCAGTAAACCACTACCAGATTAGCTGGTCATCAGCTCGATGATTCCGCAAATTCGATCCCGAAAATTCTAACGATCACCTCATTGACAAACTAGAACGTTTATTCTATAATCAATCTGTGGCATTCCTTTTTAGCTAGCATGGTTGCCACCTTTTTATCTGCACCTTAAAAACCTCATATTTGCTATTCGTCCCGCGGCAATCACATAAAAAGTGACTTTTATTCGACGTTTTGCGTCTTCCTTTGCCGGCTCCTCGATAATTCTGGCAAATCGCAAAATCCCTCGCTTGGCATCCCCATATTTTTGCACGGGAATTGATCCTCAGGATCAAATGCCAAATCAATTCATCTCGTCGATTTTTGGAGCCCTATAATGAGGAACCCCTCGAGGTGAATCGAGCTTTTAGGGCAAAATAATTGTTCCTCTTTCGCCAACCCTCCGATCGCGTGTGCGCGGAGGCGGCTACAAGCCGCCATCCGCCACATCGACGACATGACATAATACCCGAAGGGTAGTCCTCGATGGTGAGCTGATATCATCCCCGCAAGGGGACATCGTCCCCTATAGGGAGGCGGCTTCGAGCTGCAATTCGCGAAGCACCCCCCTGGGGGACGGCCGGTTTGGCGAAATGACATAGTACCCGAAGGGTAGTCGCCAAATTGGGCAGGGTGGGGCCGGTTGGTCATGCCGCTCATCATCTGGGTTGACAAAATTATTTATTCGTTTTGGGATTGTTTCGAGGAACAATCTCGCTAGCATGGTATATGAATATGAAGGGACAATGAGATGTTTTCGTTCCTCAATTGTTCCTCAGGAACAATGCGCGGTGTTGGCTTCCTACCGTCTTTCGCGTCATTGTCCCTTGTGGTGAGGTGGCTCGTTAACTTAACACACCCGTTTAAACACCCTCTCCAAATACTGTACTTGTATTTGGGGATCGCGATGCATCCCGTAGCGTAGCGAAGGGAGGGCAGGGTGGGGCGGGTAGGGCTGATCTACGTAATATTGGGCTCTTTTTTTCAAACTTTCTCCTCTTTCGGTCTGGACAGATTCCCCCCCGTGCTGTAAAATGATGCGCCGTGAAATTGTATTAATTATTTGGAGGATGTAGTGGCAAACATCAAGTCTCAGATCAAGCGTAACCGCCAGAACGACAAGAAGCGTCTCCGCAACCGCGTCTTCCGCGGCGAGGCCCGCATTGCTGTCCGCGCCGCCCGCACCAATATCGACGAAGGTACCCCCGAATCGAAGGCCGCTCTCATGCAGGCCATCAGCAACCTTGACCGGGCTGCCGTGCATGGTGTCATCCACAAGAATAATGCCGCTCGTCGTAAAAGCCGCTTGATGAAGGCGTTCGCAAAAATGGCCCCCGTCCCGGTCGCAGCATCGCCCGCCGAAGGGGAATCGCTTGTTGAAAGTGAACCCGCTCCCAAGAAGAAGGCTTCTTCTCGCCGCACCACCCGCAAGGTTGAAGAGCCGAAGACCGTAGCCGCTGCTGAAACCATGGATGAATCGAAGGCCTCCTCGAAAGCTAAAAAGGCAGCTACCGCATCCTCGAAGACAAAGAAAACCGATGCCAAGAAATCGGCTCCCAAGACTACAGCTAAGAAAAAAACCGCCGCGACAAAAGAATCCTGAGTTCGCGGCTTGCAAAAACCATGTGCGGGAGCGCCCTGAACGAAGGGCCTCCCGTTTTTATTTTCGCCCTATGCTGCAGATGTTATAATTTCCGGCACGAGGATCTATGTTTGAGGTCGAACAAAACGCCATCGAAACCAGGATCGAAACCTTCTGCAAGGCGAATGCTATTCCCCTCGCCGGGCTGGAGTGGAAGCCTCTCCCTTTTAGCGGGGAATGGGGGATGTCCACTTCCTTTTTTTCCACCGCGGCTGCCGAAGCGCGCCTCGGGAAAAAGATCGTTGTTGCCACCCGTGCCCAGGAGATTGCCTCCCAGCTGAAGGCGCAGGTGAGTGACGTTGCGGGCATCCGCCGGGTGGATGCGGTCATGGGTTATCTCAACCTGTATTACGACACCCAGGAATATACCCGCCGCCTGGTCGACTCTGTTTTGAACCAAAAGCAATGCTTCGGTTCCGGACCTGCCACCGGGCAGCGCGTCATGATCGAGTTTTCCCACCCGAACACCCACAAAGCTTTCCACGTTGGGCATTTGCGCGGCACCATCCTCGGCGACGCAATTTGCCGCATCTTGGAATTCGCTGGTAACGACGTCGTGCGTGCCAACTATCCCGGTGACATGGGTATGCATGTGATCAAGTGGCTGTGGGGATACCTGAAGTTTCATAATGGTGAGGAGCCTGCCACCGATATCACCCGGTGGATGGGGGAGGTCTATGCCGAAGCTGCCCACCGCATTGAGCAGGATCCCGACCTCGAAGCGGAATTGCGCGCACTTTATGCCCGCTGGGACCAGCGTGACCCCGAGATTGTTGCCCTGTGGGAGCGTACCCGCGACTGGTCGCTGGAAGGCTTCCGCCAGATCTATTCTGCCCTCGATGTCCGCTTCGATAAATATTATTTCAACAGCCAGGAAGAGAAACCCGGCAAGGAAATGGTGGAGGATCTCGTCCGCCGTGGCATCGCCATTGACGACCGCCCCAAGGGCGGGGCGGTGATCGTCAAGATTGACGAGGTGCTCGCCCTCAACAAGGACCAGTACCGCACCGCTGTTGTCCTTCGCTCGGACGGAACCGCTCTCTATGCCACCGAGGACCTGGCGCTGACTCTGCATAAATTCCGCGATTATCCCCACCTGGCTAAATCCGTTTACGTGGTCGATGTACGCCAGAGCCTGCATTTTACCCAGGTGTTCAAGATCCTTGAAATTGCCGGATACAACCAGGCGCAGAAATGCAGCCATGTACCCTATGAATTGGTCACCCTGCCCGGGAATGTGGTCGTCTCCTCCCGCGAAGGTACGGTGGTCTTGCTGGAAGATTTGCTTCGTGAGGCTACTTCTCGTGCCCGTGAGGAAGCCAAAAAGAAGAACCCATCCCTTACCGAGGATCAGCTCGAAAGCGTTGCCAAGGCTGTTGGGTTGGGTGCTCTCAAGTACCCCATCCTGGCGCGCGAGAATACGAAAATGGTTACCTTCGATTGGCAGACTGCGTTGGATTTCAATGGGCAGGCCGCTCCCTACATACAGTATGCCCATGTGCGCTGCAATTCGATCCTGAAGAAAGCTGGCGTCGACTCCGCTGACCTGCCGCCTTCGACGTTTGCCTATCCCCTTGAACCTGCTGAAGTGGAGTTGGTTGACTGGCTCTCGCGCTTTCCATCCGAGGTCCAGCGCGCTGCCGTCGAATACAAGCCGCTTGTCATCGCCAGCATCGCCTACGATATTGCCAAGGCTTTTGCCGGTTTCTACGATGCCTGTCCGGTCGTGCAGGCCTCTCCCGAGGTCCGGGATGCGCGCTTGCGCCTGGTCGCCGCGGCTAAAATTGTCCTTGCCAATGCCTTGGCGCTTTTGGGCATTACCGCTCCCGAGGTGATGTAACCTATTTCCCGGTGGAACGTTCCCCAGCGTCGCGCTCCACCGGTTGCATGAACCTGAATTGATTGACACTGGAATCCTATATTGAGGAGAATCTATGCCAACCCGTACTCTCATCATGGGCGCCGCCGGGCGCGACTTCCACAACTTCAATGTCTATTTCCGTGACAACAAGGACTATGAAGTGGTGGCATTCACTGCAACTCAGATCCCCGACATCGAAGGCCGCACCTATCCGCCGCAATTGGCCGGGAAACTTTACCCACAAGGCATCCCGATTTATGCCGAGGCTGACTTGCTCAAACTGATCAAAAAATATAAGGTGGACCAGGTCATCTTCGCTTACTCTGATGTCCCCCATGAAGTGGTCATGCACAAGGCTTCTATGGTCCTGGCTGCCGGCGCGGATTTCCGCCTGATGGGTGAACATTCCACCCAGGTTAAATCCACCAAGCCGGTTGTTTCAATTTGCGCCGTGCGCACCGGGTCGGGCAAGAGCCAGACCACCCGCCGCGTCTCACTCATTCTGCGCGATATGGGCTATAAGGTGGCCGCCATCCGCCACCCCATGCCTTACGGTGATCTGGTCAAGCAGGAAGTCCAGCGCTTTGCCACTTACGAAGACCTCGATAAGTATGAGAGCACCATCGAGGAACGTGAAGAGTACGAACCTCACATCGACAATGGCATCATCGTTTATGCCGGCGTGGATTATACCAAGATCCTCCGTGCAGCCGAAAAGGAAGTCGACATCGTCCTGTGGGATGGCGGCAACAACGATTTCTCGTTCTATGTCTCGGACCTGAAAATCGTGGTGGCTGACCCGCACCGCCCCGGTCATGAGAGCACCTACCATCCCGGCGAGATGAATGCCCGCAACGCGGATGTTATCGTCATCAATAAGGTGGATACTGCCGACCCGCAGGCGGTCATCAAGGTTCGCGAGAACCTGCGCATGTTGAACCCGGGCGCTACAGTGATCGAAGCCGCCTCCCCGCTCTTTGTGGACGATCCCTCAGCCATTTTTGGGAAACGCGTGCTGGTCATCGAAGACGGCCCCACGCTTACCCATGGCGAGATGGCCTACGGGGCCGGCTTCGTTGCTGCCAAGCGCTTTGGCGCTAAAGAGATCGTGGACCCGCGCCCGTTCGCGGTCCGATCCATCGCCGCTACATTCCAAAAGTATCCGAAGACTGGTCCCATTCTGCCCGCCATGGGTTATGGCGCTGCCCAGATGAAAGACCTGGAGGCCACCATCCGCAAGGCAGATGTTGACCTGGTCATCATCGGTACTCCCATCGACCTGACGCGTGTCATCAAGATCTCCAAGCCCTATCAGCGCGTCCGCTACGAGCTGCAGGAGATCGGTCAGCCCACCCTGGAAGATATCCTCAAGGCGAAATTTGGGAAAAAGAGCGGTAAGAAATAAGCAGAAAGGATAAAGGCCGGGTTTCTCGTGTTCCCATCGGGGACCTCCAGGAAACCCGGTCTGTTCTTTATAAAAACCAATGTTTATTGATCAGGCAGAGATTCTCGTACAATCCGGTAAGGGGGGGGATGGCATGGTCCATTTCCACCGGGAAAAATACGTCCCGCGCGGCGGACCTGACGGGGGTGATGGCGGGCGAGGCGGGAGCGTTATTCTCGAAGTGCGTCCTACGCTTAACACATTGGCAGCCTTCCGCCATACCACCCGTTACACTGCTCAGGATGGCAAAGGTGGTGGCACCAATAACAAATCCGGTAAAACCGCTGAAGACCTGATCATCCTCGTCCCACCCGGTACGGTCGTCTATGATGCTGCCACCGGTGACTTGATTGGCGACTTGACCGCACCCGACCAACGCCTGTTGGTTTGCAAGGGTGGTCGCGGTGGGCGAGGCAACCCTCATTTCAAGAGCTCCATCAATCAGATCCCGCGTACCGCTGAACGTGGTGAACCGGGAGAGGAAAAACGTCTGCGGCTCGAACTCAAGCTGATTGCCGATATCGGGATTATCGGTGTGCCCAACGCAGGCAAGTCCACCCTTCTGTCCGTACTTACCAACGCCAAACCAAAGATCGCTTCATACCCTTTTACCACCCTCGAGCCCAACCTCGGTGTGGCGGAAGTGGATGCCGAGACGACCGTTGTGCTTGCAGATATTCCTGGCTTGGTGGAAGGTGCTGCGCAGGGGGTGGGGCTTGGACATGACTTCCTGCGCCACATCCAACGCACTCGGGTCCTGATCCACCTTCTCGATGGTTTATCCGACGACCCGCTTGAGGACTTAGCCCAGACCAATACCGAACTGGGTCTCTTCGATCCGAACCTGGCGAAAAAGCCTCAGATCGTTGCCCTGAACAAGATCGACCAGCCTGAGGTTCAGGAACGTTGGCCGAAGATCAAAAAAGAATTGAAGCAGCGCGGTTTTTCTTCCATGGCAATATCCGCCCTGGCTCGCACGGAGGTGCACGAGTTGCTTCTCAAGGCTGTAGCCACATTGGCCAGCACTCCTGCGCTGGAAGAAGTTGAACCACCTATGCCGGTCTACCGGCCCGTCGAAGACCCGCGCTCCTTCACGATCATTCGCGAACCCGACGGATATCGAGTTAAATCCGTGTCGATCGAACGCGCGGCAGAAATGACACCGTGGGATCAGTCCGGGTCTGTGCGCCGCTTCCAGAAATTGATGGAACGTCTCGGTGTGGATAAAGCGCTTCGTGAGGCCGGTGCTCAGGAAGGGGATACAGTATATATTGGGGAGTATGAGCTGGAGTACCAGGAATAGATTTTCTTGGAATTTCTACGTCTTTTCGTTGTAATCCAATGATTTTCTGAGCGGTTAAAATGAAATCAGCGAACTGGATAACTCAATCACCTGCTTGCGGTTGATGAGGAGTTGATCTTATTTAAATGTCACTCAAGGATTAAATATGAAAACACTCGAAGGAAAGGTTGCAGTTATCACCGGTGCCAGTCGCGGTTTAGGGAAAGCTATTGCGTCGATTTTTGCCCAGCAGGGAGCAAAGGTGGTTCTCTCCGCTCGTTCCAAAATCGAAATCGATCGGATCGCCAATAGTCTTAAAACGCAGGGGTTGGAAGCCTCCGCTTTTCAATGTGATGTTTCAGATCCGAAGCAAGTTGAGAGGCTGGCGGGTTTTACCCTCCAGGAATATGGTGGTTTTGATATTTGGGTCAACAATGCCGGGACCGCTGGGCCTTATGGTCATACCCTGGACCTGTCTCCAGATCAGTTCCTTTCTGTGCTGCGGACCAATATTAATGGTGTCTATTACGGTTCTACAATTGCGATGCGCCATTTTTTATATAGAAATTCAGGCAAACTGGTAAATATCCTGGGTGCAGGATCAAAGAAACCTGCCCCCAACCAAAATGCGTACGGCTCTACCAAGGCGTGGATCAGGGTCTTCACTCTTGCGTTGGCAGAGGAGTACCGGACGAGCAACGTGGGAGTATTTGCCCTTCAACCCGGTCTCATGGAAACCGAACTGCTAACCGAGGTAGTCACCTTTGAGAATAACGAAAAGCGCTTGCGCAATTTCATGCCATTCCTGATCCGCGCCGCTGGGAAGAAACCCGAAGTTGCAGCCCGCAAGGTATTATGGCTGGTGTCTGCTGCTACAAACGGTAAAACGGGCCTGGATATTAGTGTCGGCAGGCGATATGCTTTTCTGTTCGGATTTCTGCTGGAAGGAATGCGCAACCTCTTCCGCTTGAATGCTCGCCCGGTTGAAATGAATATTAAAATCATCCCTTCTGCTTATAAGCCGCTGGATAAATCGAGTTGATCGCTAATATAATTTGGACCAATAGCTACTTTTTCAAAAAAGGTGTTTACTCGTCGGATGGGAAAAATCGATATGGATATATTTAATCAATTTAAAAACCATAAATACCTGAACCTGGAAACTTTTCGCAAGAGTGGTGAAGGTGTGAAGACTCCAGTCTGGTTTGCACAAGATGGCAACATACTTTATGTTCAGACAGGCGCAAATTCTGGAAAGGTCAAACGGATTCACAACAATGGACATGTAAACGTCGCAACGTGTAAAATGGATGGTAAGGTAGTTGGCTCCTGGATTCCTGCGCATGCCTGCGTAGTTACCGATCCAGAAGTTTACCTGTCTTCGAATCGTCTTCTGGGTCGAAAATATGGAATTCTAAAAAAGCTGTTCGAGAACCAGCGAGTTAAAAAAAGTGCGAAAGATATCATCTTGGAAATCAGGATGAATGAATAGGAGATTCGTATGAAAAATACCTTTCGTCAAATTGCTGTAGTTATCATCGTTCTTGTCACGCTCGTCATCAATATTCTGGCAGATGCTCTCCCCATCAATGGATTGAATACCGGAAAGATCTCAGATAGCTTTCATGTTTATTTTGTTCCGGCGGGGTATGTCTTCGCGATCTGGGGTCTGATTTACATCGGTATGTTAACATATGCAGTCTATCAGGCGTTACCAGCACAAAAAAATAACCCGCGCATGCAAGCCACCGGTTGGTGGGTGATTCTTGGCGGCATGGCTAATAGCATGTGGATTTTTCTTTGGCATTATGAACGTTTCGTCGGAACGCTGGCTGCGATGCTTGTCCTGCTCGCCTCCCTCCTGGCCACCTACTTGCGATTGGGCATTGGAAAGACAAAGGTGTCGGCAGCTGAGAATTGGTTGGTGCGTGTCCCATTCAGCATTTATTTAGGCTGGATCACGGTAGCCACAATAGCCAATGTGACCGATGTGCTTTCATTTATCAAATGGAACCAATTTGGTCTATAGCGATGGGACTTGGATGATTGTTATCCTGTTTGCAGTAGTGGTTATCGCCGGTCTGTTGAGTTTCACTCGTCGAGACATAGCCTATGCTGCGGTAATTTTATGGGCATTGGCGGGCATAGGTGTAAAGTTCCCCCAACAGGGTATCGTTACATTGGGGATCTGGATCGCCTTCGGGCTGGTAGCAGTGACACTGGTTGTGGCGTTGCTTTTCAAAAGGAAGACGATCCAGGCATGAAGAAGCACCATTTTTTGCGCGGGTTTGGCATTTGTTTGCTCGTTTTGATTCTCTTGGTATTGATTGGACCATTTCTTGTCCCGGTTCCCCCGTTGACCAACACTGTCCCGCCTGAACAGTTGGCCGACCCGGAAACCCAGTTTATTCAGATTAATGATCTTACTGTCCACGTCATGACGATGGGGCAGGGCAATCCTGTTTTTGTCCTTTTGCATGGCTTTGGAGCCAGCCTATTTTCTTGGCACGCCGTTATGGAACCTTTCAGCCATTATGGGACGGTAATAGCCTATGACCGACCGGCTTTTGGTCTTACCGAACGTCCTATGACCTGGACAGGCGAGAATCCCTACAGCTCACAGGGCAATGTGGACCTGCTGCTCAACCTACTAGACCACTTCAATGTTCAGAAGGCCATTTTGGTAGGCAATTCGGCTGGCGGGACGGTGTCAATGCAGTTTACTCTTCAGCACCCGGACCGCGTCCAAGCGCTCATCCTCGTAGATCCGGCAGTTTATGAAGCTGGAAACGGTTCGACATGGTTACGCCCGTTTTATAACACACCGCAGATGAACCATCTAGGCCCCTTGATTGTCCGTTCCATCGAGAGCAGTGGTATCGATCTCATTAAATTGGCCTGGTATGATCCGTCGAAAATTACCGCGGAAACCATGAATGGTTACACCAAGCCGCTCCAGGTAGAAAATTGGGATCGTGCTTTGTGGTATTTTACTGCAGCCAGTCAGCCCTCCGGTCTCCCAGAACACATAATGGAGTTCATGCTGCCAGTTTTGGTCATTACTGGTGCTTCCGATAAAATAGTTCCTACAGCAGACTCTATCCGGCTGGCTGGTGAACTACCACATGCGATGTTGATCATTATCCCTCAGGCTGGTCATGTCCCACAGGAGGAACAACCAGCGACATTCATGCAGGCTGTGGATGAATTTTTGAAGACTAACATTCCGTGAGGGTAGTAGTTGCTATTGTATAAAAATCAATAGTCGTTATTTATAAAAAGGCGAGATATTTCAAAGAAGGAGTAATTAACGTCCCTGATTTCGATCTACGCGATCCTCCCAGCCGCGCAAGATTATTACAATTTTCCGATAGAAGTGAACCTCTTGCTTTCGATGGATGGTTTTTTCGATCATTCATTCAATTCCAAAAAGCAGATTAAGGCATAGGACCTTCATCGTCTTTTCAGAAAGGATAATAATGCAGAAGGATGTTATCCGGGTATCCGGGGTAGTTGTGGAGGGACACCGCGTCGCTTCAAGACCGTCGAAAGATTATCCCTATGGAACCCTGGTTCGCCAGCAGCCTTTCTTTAAAGTAGCCGGGCTTGACCTCGACCATTTCTTTAAGGGTACATTGAATGTCTCCATTGCGCCGCTGAGATTTGAGATGGTCAAACCGGCTTATACCTTCCGCCAAATCGCCTGGACTGACTTGCATCCTCCTGAGGATTTTTCGTTTTCCCCTTGCCGGGTAATATTTGAAGATTGTGGGTATGACGGGTTTGTTTATTACCCCCACCCTGAGACCAAGATTCGCCACTTCCAGGATCCATCTGTGATAGAAGTTATTACCAATAAAATCCCAGCAATCAATTATGGATCCCGCCTTGAGCTGGTTCTCGATGCAGAAGCAATCCGCATTTTAGCAGAGTAAGGTGACCGGTTTGTTCTCTATGCGTTAGAGTTTCTCGATATTTATGAATTAAAACTTAATAGGGGCGGCCTAAGGGTCGCCCCTGTTAATCTTCCAGTGGAGGAGGGAGGTATTATTTGCGGTTTCTCAGGAAGGTCGGGATGTCGAGATCCTCAGTGTTAAAGGTCTGCGGACGGAACTCTGGGCTCGATTGACCGGTCTGGGCATCCACGCTGACGGATTCGAGCGGGCGGTTGGAAGGCCTTCCGTCCATGCCACGGACAGCCGGATGGGCGATGCGCCGAGGCATACCGGAACGTTCGAACCCTGTAGCAATGACCGTGACGCGGATTTCATCGGACAAATCCGGGTCGATTACTGCGCCAAAGATCATGTTTACATCCGGGTGAGCGGTCTCACGAATCAGGGCAGCAGCTTGGTTGACCTCGAACAAGGTCAAACTGGGGCCACCTGTGACATTGAAGAGAACACCCTTTGCGCCATCGATCGTAATGTCGAGCAATTGACTGGAGATGGCCTGTTCGGCTGCGATGCGGGCGCGGTCTTCGCCTGAGGCTTTGCCAACTGCCATCAAGGCAGCACCGCCTTCGGACATGATCGCGCGTACATCTGCGAAGTCCAGGTTGATCAAACCGGGCACGGTGATCAGTTCGGAAATGCCTTGGATGCCCTGCCGCAGTACATCGTCCGCCATCTTGAAGGAATCGTTCAGGCTCGCGCGCTTGTCCATGATTTGGAGCAGACGGTCATTGGGGATGACGATAAGCGTATCGGTATGTTCCTTGAGTTTGGACATGCCGGTCTCGCACGACTGCATCCTGCGGTTGCCTTCGAAGGTGAATGGGCGGGTGACCACGCCAATGGTCAAGGCTCCCACTTCTCGGCAGATCTGTGCCACGATCGGGGCAGCACCTGTGCCGGTTCCACCACCCAATCCAGCTGTGATGAAGACCATGTCTGCGCCTTTCATGGCGTTGTACAGGTCCTCGGCGAATTCCTCAGCGGACTTGCGCCCGATTTCCGGGTCGCCGCCCGCTCCGAGGCCGCGCGTCAGCTTGTTACCGATGCGCACCCGTGTAGGAGCTTTCGCCAGCATCAACGCCTGGGCATCGGTGTTGATGGCGACGAATTCCACGCCCTGGATGCCTTCCTCGATCATCCGGTTTACAGCGTTACTGCCGCCGCCGCCCACGCCGACAACCTTTATTCGGGCAAATGTTTCAATTGAATTCTTTTTTGCGTCCATGTTACTGCCTCCTGAAAGATAAAATGGGTTACGATTCTTGGTCAAGGAACGGATTCTTATGTAATTTCTATGGTTTTTTACGGGAGCAACCGCTTGAGCCAGTCCTTGACCGGTTCCAGGTTCAATTGGCTATCTCGTTTCCCGCCGCGTGGTTTGTGTCCGTGGGCAGGGGAAAGGTCGTCTTCTGTCAGTGCCGCGGCCCAGTGAAGCAGGCCAACACTGGTGGAATATGCAGGGCTCTTCAACTGGTCCACCAGACCGATCAGGTTTTCCGGTTGGGCTGTACGGACAGGGAGTCCAAAAACCTGTGAAGCCAGTTGGCGAATACCAGGCAGGGCGCTGGTACCTCCTGTTAATACCAGTCCTGCTGGCAACAGTCCATCATACCCAGAGCGCTTGATTTCCTGCAATGTCAGGGTAAAGATTTCTTCAACTCTGGCCTCAATAATGTGGGCCATATCCTGGCGGCTGATTTTCACAGGTTGGTCTTCTCCGAAAGTGTGTACCATGAAGGTGTCTTCTATCCCAACGCCGGATTTCATAGCATAGCCATATTTTTTCTTTATTTCCTCAGCTTGTGTTAATGGCAAACGTAGCCCGGTTGCAATGTCGTTAGTGATGTGGTTACCTCCCACTGCCAATACCATTGTGTGCCAGACATGACCGTCTACATACAACGCAAGGTCGGTTGTACCCCCACCAATGTCGCAAACCGCTACTCCCATCTGGCGCTCGTTGTCCGTTAAAACTACGTCCCCGGAAGCCAATGGGTTCAGCACAAATTGCAGGACTTCCACCCCGGCTGCGTTTACACATTGGCGAAGGTTCTCAACGGTCGCCTGGCTGGCAGTGATGATATGGGCTTCCACTTCGAGCCGGAAGCCGCGCATGCCGATCGGCGTGGATATTCCATCTTGCCCGTCCACGGTGAATCCGCGCTGGATGATGTGTATGATTTCTCGATTGTGAGGGATGGCCACTGCTCGGGCGGCTTCCAGAGCCCGCGCCACGTCTATCTCGTCGATCAATTCGTCAGACACCCCAGCCACACCCCTGGAGTTTATTGAAGAGACGTGCGCGCCTGCTAGGCTGACCATCGCCCCGGTGATTTCAACACCCGAGGTCTGTTCAGCAACTCCCACCGATTTTGTGATTGCTTGTGCAGCTGCAGCCAGGTCTACGATTACACCCTTTTTGATCCCTGCCGAGGGTTCAATGCCTACCCCCAAGATGCGGATCGCTTCTTTCTCGATCCGCCCCACCAGGGTGCAGACTTTGGTCGTGCCGACGTCAATCCCAACGACAATTTCGTCCATAGGGTCCTTGGGCTACTTATAGAACGGTGCGTCCAGGTATTCCACGCTGATTAGCGTGGGCTGAACGCCCTGAAGGGTGAGTGTATCTACAATTGCCTGGTAAACATTCTTTTTCATCGAAATATCTTTGGCATCTTTGCCGAAATAAACGCTCCAACCCCGTGGGTCCTGCCAGCCCATTCCATAAACGGGGTCGAAGGTCATCGGCATGCCTGCTGGAACATCTTTAGCCAGCACGGTCATGGCTTGAACCATCTCTGGGGGAATGAACTTCTGCGCATAAATTGGCAGGGTCGTGTCCAGCGGCGCATTCGTCGGGGCGCCGGTTGCTGACACCTGAATCAAACCAGGAACCTCACCGCGCGGAGTAAATGCCACTCCGCTCGCATCGATCCATGTGACCACTCCGTTTTGATACCAAGCCAACACAGGCATTCGCTCGACGACATCGACGGTGATTCGGTTGGGGAAACCTACTGTTACTTTGATGGAAGCCAGGTCAGAGTATGCTGTGTGCAGGTTTGCCTCGATCTGCGCCGGGACAGCTTTGAAAATGGGTTGACCGATCATTCCAAGCACGGCATTGATTTCCCCTGCGCCAATTCGCTGATTCCCTACCACATCAGCTCCCTTAATAACGAATGGCGATGCGGTCCACAAGGTCAGGAGCATGAATCCCAGGAGCAGGGTCAGACCCCCAGAGATCCAACGTGGACCCAATTGGGGGATATTGAGTGACGGAGCGTGGACCTTCGTGTGACCCAGAGAAAAAGCGATATCGTAGCCATTGTTGGTCGAAGTTTTTGTTGCCCGTTTGGAGGATCTGCGCGCCACCACCCGCGGTTCAGCGGGTAAATACACCGAGTCTTGGTGGTAGGTTTTACGGGGGAATTCAACCCCCCTTTGCGCCATGCGCACCAAGGGTGTTTTTTGGTTGCGTCGTTGGCGAATGAATTCGGCGCGGCGTGTTTTCTGCAGAGTGGTCATGATATTCTCCGAAAATTGCGTTCAGTATGGTCGCGGTCGGTTTTACGCTCGATGGCCAGTTCGACCAAACGGTCTACTAGTTTAGGGTAAGAAATTCCACTGGCTTCCCATAGTTTGGGGTACATGCTGATACTTGTAAAACCAGGGATGGTATTTAATTCGTTCAGGTAAATTTCGTCGGTACCCTTTTCGACGAAGAAATCAACGCGGGCCATTCCAGCACAATCGGTTGCCTTGTAAGCAGTTACAGCCATTTGGCGGATATTTTCGGCAATCACTGGGGGAAGTGTGGCTGGAATGACAAGACCGGAGGTTCCGTCAATGTATTTTGATTCGTATGAGTAGAACTCCCGGCTGGGAAGTACTTCACCTGGAACGGAGACCATTGGAATATCATTGCCCAACACCGATACCTCAATCTCACGTGCATTCACACCGCGTTCCACAAGTACACGCCGGTCATACATGGCAGCTTCCAATAGCCCTTCTCCAAGGTCTGATTTGCTCGTGCACTTGGAGATGCCCACCGATGACCCCAGGTTGGCAGGTTTGACAAACAACGGATAGGGTGCCACCGTTTCCGCCTTCTGGATGACATTCTGAATGTTCTTTTCAATCTCGCTTCGCAGGACAATAACGGATGCTGCTGTTGGTATGTTATTGGCGCGCATCACGTCCTTGAAAATGCCTTTATCCATGCCAACCGCTGACCCGGTCACTCCCGCTCCCACGTAAGCCAGGTCTGCCAGTTCGAGTAATCCTTGCAGTGTCCCATCTTCGCCAAAAGTGCCATGCAAGACTGGGAAGACCACATCCACATTCGCTTTTAGCGTAAGATTCCAAGCGGATTTTTTATTCTGGATTTCCCAGATATGATTGTGATATTGGTCGGGTATGATGATCACCTGGTTTAGGTTGTTATCTTCCGTCTGGTTTTTACTTAATGCTTCCAATATATTTTCACCTGTTAGCCAGACACCTTCTTTTGTAATCCCAATTTGTGTAATCTCATACTTTTCCGGGTCGAGGGCAGATAGCACTGACCGGGCTGACATGAGGGAAACCTCGTGTTCGCCAGATCGACCGCCAAAGAGAACTGCTATCCGAAGTTTGTTACCCATTCTTACCACTCGCCGATTAATTCCACTTCAAGTTCAAGTGTTATTCCGAATTTCTCTGCAACGGTATTTTTTACCAAATCGATCAATGTCTTCATATCCTCAGCGCGGGTCTGACCGTGATTGATAAAATAGTTCGCGTGTTGGTTGCTGATTTCAGCAGAGCCTATCATCTTCCCTTTGAGACCTGCGGCTTCGATCAGGCGGCCTGCTTTATCCATGGAGGGGTTCTTAAACATCGAACCCATGCTGGCTCCCTGTGGTTGGCTTTCATGCCGTTGTTCTACGAATTGTTCCATTTTTGTTTGGATGGCTTCTGTGTCGGCATGACTGAGCGCCAGCTTCGCGGAAAGGATGACCACGGGGGGATGTTCGCGTTTGAGTACACTGGTGCGGTAGCCGAATCCCATTTGTTCCACAGTCCAGATCTGGCGACCCTTTTGACGGTCGATTAGTTCCAGCGAGATCAGGTTCCCGGCGATATCTCCGCCAAACGCTCCTGCGTTGCCATAAATTGCTCCACCTATGGAGCCGGGTAGACTCGCGGCCCATTCAAATCCTGCTAGTCCCAGACGCGCAGCTCGTTGCGCAATATCGTTAAGGGTTACACCCGATTCGGCCTGGACGGCAGGTGGTTCAGCCTGTGAGTCGAATTTCACCTGCCTGGCACGGTTGATGATTACCACACCGCGTACGCCCTTATCGCTGACCAGCACGTTTGAACCGCCACCCAGGAGGATGAAAGGAATTTCCAACTTCCACAATTTATTCGCTGCATTTGCTAGCTCGTCCGCCGAGTGGACGAAGATCATGACATCAGCCGGACCACCAATACGTGCAGCCGTATAGCTGGAGAGGGGGACATTCTCCTGCATGTGGTCGCCAAAGGTGGAGCGTAAGTCGGACAATATGGATGGTTGCATAAAATCTTTGTCCAAAGTGGAAGACCTTCGGGAGTCACACCTCGTATCAACCATAATGGACTTCCTTTAATCTAGATAGAACCTCGGTGCTTATTTGGTCGGCATTTCCAGCGGAGAGTACTAATAAGGCATCGCCAGGCCGTAAATTTGTAATTAGATAATTGCTCACTTCAGACAATTCAGCGATGAAGTGTGCCTGGCGGGGCATGGATTCAACAACTTGCTTGGAAGAAAAATTTTGCTTTGGTTCACGTGCAGCATAGATCTCAGTGACAATAACCTCGTCTGCATCGGTGAATGCCGCGGTGAACTCTTTGAACAAAGCGCGTGTTCGCGAGTAGGTGTGTGGTTGCCACACCGCCCAAATGCGACGGGATGGGTAGCGGGTCCGCGCGGCAGCCAAGGTAGCCATGATTTCGGTCGGATGGTGCGCATAGTCATCAACGACGACAATCCCGTTTGATTCACCCCGCACTTCAAACCTGCGCCCGGTTCCGGTAAATTGAGCCATCGCCCAGGCAGCGTCTGCCAGTGGCAAGGAGATCAATTGTGTTACGGTCAGCGCTGCCAATGCGTTACAGACGTTATGTTTTCCCGGCACCTGGAGTTCTACTGCTTCTACCTTGCCAAGCACGGATGCGTTAAAAGTGAAGCCGCCTTTTTCGTTAGGGACCAGCGCGTTGGCGAAAACCTCCAGATGCTTGCCTGCATCGGAAATTTGATGAATTCCATAAGGGATAACAGCTTTGCCAAGTTTTTCGGCTTTATCCATCAGGTCACACGCCCCGGGATCATCAGCGTAGGCCACCAGGGTTCCGCCTGCCGGGAGGCGATACATGAACTCCACAAAGGCTGCTTGAAAATCTGCCGGGGTGGGGTAGCAATCGGGATGGTCGTATTCGATGTTGGTGACCACTTCAATTTTCGGCTTAAGGCCCAGGAACATGTGATCGTATTCGTCGGCTTCTATTACGAAAGAATTTCCTTTTCCTGCCCGAGCATTAACGCCCAGGTTTGCGAGCACACCACCGGAGATGAAAGATGGATCTTGGCCCAATGCCGATAGCATCCAGGCGATCATCGATGTGGTGGTTGTCTTGCCGTGCGTTCCAGCAATGGCGATACCGATCTTGCCATCCATCAGGGTGCCAAGGAAATCGGCTCGCTTCAATACCGGGATCCTGAAAGCGCGCGCAGCCATTACTTCGGGGTTGTCATCCGGTATGGCGGATGAACGCACAACTAGGTCGGCATCGCGAACGTTCTCCGGCCGGTGACCGATGCTGATGGTTACACCCGCAGATTGCAGGTCCCGCGTGAACGAACTCTCAGCGCGGTCAGACCCGCTCACCGTGTGTCCCATTTCAAGCAGGACGCGTGCGATGGCCGAAAGACCTGTACCGCCGATTCCAATCAGATGGATGCGAGTCATAATTATTAGATGAATACCACAATGACAAAGATGAATGAAATTACTACCGCAAAGTAAATGCCGGGGATGCCGAGCAGTTTGGGCGGCATGTAATGAAGCATTGCCTCGGCTGCCTTTGCAAAATCTCCAGTTGGAGCAGTGATAACCTGGGTGAATGGATAGGCAGCATCTGCCATGTAGTACCAAATGGTTCCTGCAATCAGGTACCCGTTCAAAGCGCCAATAACCACACCAAGGATGATATCTTGCAGTTTCTCGCGGTTCATCTTTGGAGCAAAACGCGGGATATTGGGTGTTTGGTAGCCGAAAAATACAAGCATGCCTAGGATAATGGCACGTAACCAGAAGAAAAGGACCTGGTTGTCTTTCTGGAGTACATCACGAATGAAAGGAACATAATTTGAGAGCAGGGTTGTGAATGTCATCGCCAGGATAACGCTGAAGGAGACCATTAATTCTTTGGCCCAACCGCGCATGCCGCCGATGATACTAAATAAGACGACATACATCCAGAAGACGAAGGACAGGCTAACCATGGTCTAAGCACCTCTCCTGGCAAAGTGCGAATAACTGATGAGCGATTTCTGAGGCGGCCTCCGGGTGAGCAAGGCGTTGCATGGCAACCCGCATGGAAACCAATTTTTCAGGGTGATCAATTAAATCGCTCACAGTTGAAACGAGTGTATCTGATAGTCGGTCATCTTCCAGCTTGATCGCTGCTCCTTGCTGGACAAGGGAATCTGCGTTTACTTTTTGATATCGCCAGGTGTATGGATAAGGTACCAGAACTGCAGGCAACCCGAAGAGGGGGAATTCGCCGAGGGTAGAGGCACCCGCGCGGGAGATCACCAGGTCTGCCGCGGCAAGCGCAGCGCCCATCTCGTCGTGCAGATAGGGGAACATGTGGTAACGATTGGCTTGATCTCCACTGATCTCTTTAGCTTTGGTTTCCACGGTCAGCCAGTCCAATTCTCCTGTTATGTGGATGACCTGTACCTTTTCCAGTAGAGCGGGCAGATTTGCGAGGACTGCCTCGTTGATAGAATGTGCGCCTTTGCTTCCACCGAAAACCAGCAAAACAGGGACATCATCGCTCAGACCCAGGGATCTTCTGCCTGCCGATCGCGTCCACTTTGCAAGGTCAGGGCGGGTCGGGTAACCGGTCAGGACCAGGTGATCTGTACGCTTGAAATACCGGAAGGATTCCTGGGCGGTAACGGCAATTTTGTCTGCAAAGCGTGCTAGGGTCTTCAGCGCCAATGCCGGTTGGATATCCGGGACGTAAAGGGCGATCGGTACCCGTTTACCTGCCAGGGCCATCGGAACAGCCACATACCCGCCGGTGAAGAACAGTACATCTGGATTAAAATCGTGAAGGATGCGTCGTGATGCAAAGAAACCACGCACTAACCGGATAATATTTCCCGGCAGCGATTTCAGGCCCACACCGTGGATTCCAGCCGCTGGGATGGCTTTAAATGGTACATTTGCCCGGGCTACCAATTGGGCTTCCATGCCGCCTTCTCCACCCACCCAGAGAACTTCAGCCTTATTTTGCATGGTTTGCAGGACGGCGAGTGCGGGGTACACTCCGCCTCCGGTCCCTCCCGCGCAGATCAACAGACGCACTATAGGTTTTCCTTTCTTCGCCGGCAGGCGCTGTCCCACCGGTTTGACGGGAGATATTAAGCAGAATGCCTATGGCTGCCAATGTTGAGATCAGGTTTGATCCGCCTGCACTTACGAAAGGCAGGGCATTTCCAGCAAAAGGCAGAAGGCCGACCATAACTGCCATGTTAATGACGGCTTCGAAGGTGATCCAGAAAGTCAACCCGGCAGCCATCACAGAGCCTAGGGAATCGGGCGCCTTGCTCGCGATCTTCATTCCGCGCCAGGCAAGGACGGCATAAAGACTAATTAACCCTGCGGCGCCGACCAGTCCCAGTTCCTCAACGATCACGGCAAAAATACTATCAGTGGCGGAAAATGGAAGACCAATCAATTTGGTCGTCGCTTGTCCAATTCCAACGCCGAATAACTTGCCTTTGAAAATGGCTTCAAGTGACCATAAAACATGGTCGCTGGATTGCAGTGGGTCTTTTAATCCGGCAATATATGACCCTATCCGGGCTCTACCCGTAGAGCTAAATTGCACCACCAACCACCCAGCAGCCAAAGCAACTATACTGAATATGATGATTTGTCGCATTTCCCCCCCGGCTAGGAAGAATAATAACCATCCCAAAACGAAAATCGTAACGGCCGCGCTCAAGTCGGGCTGCAGGAAAATCAACCCGCCAATGGCGCCTAGAATGAAAGCCAGTGGGATCAAACCCAATTGAAAATCATGCATATGTTCGCGTTTGCTATATAACCACACTGATAAATAGATAACAGTGGCTAATTTTGCTAATTCGGAAGGTTGGACTGAACCTCCAAAGAATGTTCGTACTGCGTTATTGCGGACCTCGTTATTGATTAAGACGGCGATAAGCAGGATCACAGTTATGGCCATTAATGGGACGGCGATCTTCCGCCAGAGATGATAATCAACACGGGAGAGGATGAATGCAGTCAACGTTCCGACGGCCATCCATAACAGTTGTTTATCGAAGATATAGGTCGCCGAACCATAAGTCTGCAGGGAAAAATCGGTGCCGGCGGAATAAAGCATCAGCAAGCCAAAAATGCCCAGGGCAATGATGACTGCTATCAGAATTAAGTCACCACTATTGTTGCTGCCACGTTTTGACATCACGGCTGCAGGTTTTGTGGAGTGTTTTACGAAAGTTCCGATACCCATTTTCTAAATGCCTCACCACGTTCTTCAAAGTCACTGAATTGGTCAAAACTGGTGCCACCGGGAGAAAGCAGGATTACCTCTCCCGGTTTGCTCATACGCGCTGCGATCTGAACCGCTTCGTCAAGATTCTTGCAACGTGCAACGGTTTTTTGTAGCGGACCGTTAGCCTGCTCCAGTGCTTTAGCGATTTTTTCCGCAGATTCACCAAAAACAACCACTCTCTCAACCCGTTCGTGTACCAAGGCAGCTAGTTCTCCCCAGGGCAGGTTCTTGTCACGTCCGCCCAAGAGAAGGATGATCGGTTCAGAGAAAGAACGGACGGCTGCCATCGTGCGTTCCGGGGCGGTGGCGATGGAGTCGTTGTACCATTTGGCGCCTTTCCATTCCCGGACAAATTCCAGCCGGTGGGCAACGCCGCGGAAATCCTTAGCTGCATTCACCATTGCATCCACGGGCAGTCCGGTCGCGTAACCGATTGCAAAAGCTGCCAGCACATTAAGTACATTGTGATCTCCGCGCAATTGAATCTGGTTACGGTGGAGCAGGGGGGTATCCGACCCGTGCTTGCGTAATAAGAGAATGCCATCTGATACCAAAGTACCGTCCTGGTCGCCAGGGACGTTTCCAGTTCCAAAAGAAACGAGCTGCCCCTGCACCTTTTCACGCATATTCCAGGATCCGGAATCTTCACGGCACAAGATTGCACTATCGACGGGTTTTTGAAAATTCAGGATTCGCTGCTTGGCTGCTGTATAGGCTTCCATTGTGGTGTGCCGGTCGAGATGATTGGGTGTGATATTTAAAATAGCTGCCACATTCGGAGAAATGATCATCTGTTCCAACTGAAAACTTGAAATTTCCTGGATGGCAACATCTTCGGGATTCATCTCGTCTACATAATTGAGAAGGGGGTCGCCAATATTCCCGCCAATGTAAGCCTTTTTACCAATTGCATTTTTTGCCATTTGCCCGACCAGGGTGGTAGTGGTGGTCTTCCCCGCCGAGCCGGTGATACCCACCGTCTTGCAAGGGACATTTTCCATGAAGATTTGTGTGTCGTTGGTCAAGGCAACGCCGCGCCGGTTGGCTTCGACCACAATTGGGTTGGTCAGAGGTACACCGCCGGATAAGCAGACAGTATCTGTAGTGTCGAGGATGTCAACGGGATGACTACCTAATACCCAGGTAACCCGAATATCGGATAATGCAGATTGTGCTTCTGACAATGCCTCTGCCGGGCGGTTGTCGTTTATGGTCACAAGGGCGCCGTGATGGGTCAACCAGCGCGCAGCCGCCTGCCCTTGGCGGGCGGCTCCGAGTATGGTCACGCGTTTACCAGTCCACTCTGTTTTCAAGGTCTACACCATCACTAATCCAATTCCAAGCATTGCAGCCAGCAAGCCGATCAGCCAGAATCTTTGAACCACTTGCATCTCAGACCAACCAAGTAATTCAAAATGCAAATGAAGTGGCGCCATTTTGAAAAACCGCCGTCCATGTGTGATCCTAAAATAGGCGATCTGGATAACATCGCTTAATGCCTCGCTGACCGGTATGACAGCAATGACTGGCAAAATAGCCCATTGACCTGTCATCAGCGCGATCACAGCAATGGTGGCGCCTAATGAGAGTGAGCCGGTATCTCCCATAATCAATTGCGCAGGGTGGACATTGAACCACAGAAACCCGAATAATGCTCCGACCATGGTGAAACAGAAACGGGCGATGAAAACTTGTCCTTGCATCAGGGCTACACCCCCGTAAGCTGCGAAAATGGTGGCTGAAATCAGCCCGGCCAATCCATCCAGCCCATCAGTAAAGTTGACCGCATTGGACATGGCGACAATGACAAAACCTGCGATTGGAATATATAGCCATCCCAGCTCAATCTCGAATATTGATCCCTGGGATATAAAGATCAGGCACATCTAGGAAGAATCTCAAGACAGCTGCAAGCGCAAGGGCTAGCACAATTTGGGCGATCAGTTTAGTGCGGATGCGCATCCCTTCGCCCTTCCGTTTACCCCGGATACCTTCCCAGTCGTCCAGGGCGCCCAGAACAGCGTACCCCACCATGGCTGCCAACGGGACGAGTACCGAGGCACCGAGTACTTTCATTCCGATCAGGCTAACAGCGTTGAGCAATACCGTGATGAGTGCCACTGGCAAGATAATCATCACGCCACCCATCGTCGGAGTCCCCATCTTGACTAAATGTGCACCCGGCTCATCACGCGGATAATTTTCCCAACTTTGAAATGTCGTAGAATGCGCAGCAACGGTCCGCCCCAAATAACGGTCATCATAAAAGCCAAACCAGCCAGGCCCAGGGCCAACGCAGCGTTGTTCATTCAGGGGCCTCCAGGGCAGCCACAATGCGGTCCATGCGGATTCCGTGTGAGCCTTTAACCAGGACCACATCTTCCTCGGTGAGGAGTTTGCGCAGGTGTTTTATTACTTCATCCTGATTTTCGAATTCTGCGATCTTTTCGGATCCTAAACCTGCCCGTTGGGCTGCCGCAGCGATCATGTGACCGAGCTTTCCCACTGTAACCAACATATCCGCCACTTCGGCTGCTCGTACACCCACTATCTCGTGTCCCTGTTTTTCGTATTGTCCGAGTTCGAGCATGTCGCCCAGAACCGCTACTTTACGGCCTTCCAATTCCGCCAGCAGGTTAAGGGCTGCCAGCATGGACTCGGGCGATGCATTATATGTATCATCCAGCAGCAAAGCCCCGCTTTCCGTACGGACAGCCGTCAGACGCAGTTGGCTGTGCCCTTGTCGCAGGCCATCCAGGATTTCCTGCCACGTCAACCCATCTGCCAGTCCGACCGCCGCAGCACGCAAAGCAGTATGGACCGAATGCTGACCGATCATCGGAAGGTGTACGTGCATGGTCTCCCGTTGGTAATGCAAGCCGGAAACGGATGCCTTCCAGTCCGAGGCCTTCCAGTTCATCAGCCCACAGGTCGGAAGTTGGATCTAGACCGTAAAAGAATACCCTAGCGATGGATCAGCTCTGCCATTTTACGAACCCAGGGATCGTCCTTGTTGAGTATGGCTACTCCGTTGGATGGAAGTGCCCTTACCAGTTCAGATTTACCTCGGAAAATATCTTCCTGTGAGCCGGCCCGTTCAGCATGTACGGTGCCGATGTTGGTGACCACACCAATTTCAGGCAGGGCAATGTCGCACAGAAAGGCGATTTCACCGGGAACATAGAACCCCATTTCCAATACAGCGCGCTCGATATCCCGGTCCAATTCTCAGGATGGTTAACGGCAGGCCGATTTCGTTGTTCATGTTCCCGGGGCTTTTCAGTGTCCGGTACTGCGGTCGAGCACCTCGCCAATGACTTCTTTGGTGGTGGATTTGCCCACGCTTCCAGTAACACCGATCACTCGCAGGTCTAATTTGCGCCTCCAGAAGCGTGCAATCTGTTGGAGTGCGGCAAGCGTATTTTCCACCAGCAGACAGAGCGGAAGTTCCACATCGATATCTTGTTTTACAGGTTGCCCCTTGGACAGCCGTAAGGTTTGGAAGCTACCGGGAATATCATGCTGGATTAAAGCAAAGGAAGCCCCGCGCTGGAATGCATCGGCGACGATAATCGTGACCATCCACGTGTTCACCGGGGATGGCGATAAACAACGAGCCAGGGATGACCTGGCGCGAATCGATCGCCGCCTCGGTGATTACTGTTTCCCAGGGAGGGCGGGTGTTGGTCAGAGCTTCGATTGCGTCAGCCAGTGTTAGCATGAACTCCTCATCGTCCGGTCATCTGCAGACGGATGGCATCCGGCGGAATATTCAACAAAACGACCAGTTTTTCAACAACCTGTTTGAAAATCGGGGCAACTACCACCGAGGCAGCCTTGTTGGTCTGTGGTTTTTCAAGCCAGACATAGACCAGGAAACGGGGATCATCCACTGGTCCCCAACCGATGAAGGAGGCATTGACATTGTTTTGGTCGTATCCTCCGCTCGGAAGGGGGATCTGCGCTGTACCGGTCTTCCCGGCGATGCGGTATCCAGGGACAAGAGCTGTGGATGATTCGGTCTCCAGGGCATTCGCCAGCATGTCGGTGAGGGTGTGGGCGGTATTGGCTGAGATGGGGGTGCCGACAATTTGTGTTTTCGTGTTGCTCTGTTTTCCATCCTGTATCTGGGCATAGAGCACATGCGGATAGACCATTTGTCCATTATTGGCAAGGGCAGAGGCTGCCATCACCATCTGGATGGGTGTGACTGAGACGCCCTGGCCAAAGGCATTCGTGCCCAGTTCCACAGGTGTCCAGTCGCTATCACCGGGGAGTTTCAACCGTCCGGAGGTTTCCCCGGCCAGGTCAATGCCGGTTGCATGACCCAGGCCAAAACGCTGCATATAAGAATAGAAACTGTCACTGCCCATCTGTTGGTTGGAGACCCAGGCCAGGCAGACGTTGAGAGAATTTGCCAGGCAGCCGGTCATATCCTGGTAACCCCAGGCTCCGCCGTCCCAGTTGTAAATTTTAAATCCACCGACTACAATGGATTCCGGGATCGAAGGTAGACCGTGTCGGGTTTGACAGCCCCGCTATCCAGGGCGCCTGCCATGGTCAGGATTTTAGCAACCGAACCTGGTTCATATGCCTGGCTGATGGCCCGGTTGAAGGGGGTTTCTCCGGGGAAGACTGTTTTAATACTTTGATAGTCATTCAGGTTCATGCGCGGCGTGGAAGACATGGCCAGGATTTCACCGGTGTGCGGATCCATGACGATAATTGTTCCGGAAGCAGCGCCGGTATTTTTCAAGTGCTTGATCCAGGATTTTTTCCACGGCAGCCTGGATTTCACGGTCGATGGTCAGAATGATGGTTTGACCGGGCGGGATGGTGGGGTATTCGTTGCACGTCGTGGGTCTGCCGGGACCGCTATCCTTACCGGGATGCCGGCCAGGATGTTGTCATATTTTTCTTCGACGCCCATATAGCCGTGGTTATCTTCTGTTACAAAACCGAGCACATTGGAAGCCAGGTCATTTTCCGGGTAGCTGCGCCCATAATGGGCTTTGAAGTAGATGGCATCCAGGTTTTTCCCGGTCGGATCACCATGGGCAACTTTCTGGAGTGCCATCAACTGGTCTGCTTTGTCGACAGAGACAAAATCATCCAGGATGACGTATTGGGCACTAGGGCACTTGGGAAATCCGGTAATTGACTTCGTTGAGGTCGAAACCCGACATCTGGAGGGCAAGCATGACGGTCGGCATATCCGGGTTTGGCGGTCATATCCAAGCCAATTTCGTAAACGGTCTTATTCCCAGCCAGCAGGTTGCCATTCCGGTCATAGATTTCACCCGCGTGGCGGGTAAAAGTCTTTCCAGACATAATTGCCCTGATCGATGACTCCGGCAACTTCCGGGCTGTTCTGGATGCGGACGATTTGCACCAGGATGGCAATGCCCATCAGCTGCCAGGATGAGCGGCGAAGTCAGATAGCGCCAGGCATGAGGCAGCCGTTTCATGGTTGACCTCCGGTTGAGGCGGAAGAAGCCTGCTGATTCATGAAATAATCGAACCAGGATTCGGTATATTCGGGGAGGATGATGGGCGCTGTCTGGCTGGTCTCCACTGGGCATGGACAGGTCCACGGCTGATTGCGCCATATACCCAGGGACGGCCACGTAAGTGATGTCAGTCGGGTCTGGCAGGCTGGAAGCCCATGGCTTCTGCTCGCTTTTGCATGGATTCAACGGAGGTCAGCCCGGCCAATTGCGTTTCCAGATCGGCATTGACTCGCTGGTTGGTGGTGATCATTGCTTGAAGCGAATTGGATTTCACGCCCGGCCAGGGTGGCTCGCACGGTGACATTCAGGTAAATGCCTGCCACCATTGCCACCAATACCAGTCCAAGCAGAAAAAGACCTATCCACTGGCGTTGCACCCGCCAGGGGGCCTGACGAACCTTCTGAACGATTTGCGTAACATTATTCATATTGTACTATCCATTAAATTTACTGCTGCTGATTATCGGTGACGCTGCACCTCCGTTCTGAGCCAACACCCATTGGCTTACTATAATTTCTCAGCAACACGTAACTTGGCGCTGCGTGCGCGCGAATTTTGGTTGATTTCTTCCTCGGTCGGCGTGATCGGCCGGCGGGTGATTTCCTTGATGCTTGCTTTATGCCCGCAGGTGCAAACCGGTTGGCGGGGTGGGCAGATGCAGTCCTTGCTTTCCCGGCGAAAATATTCTTTGACCAGCCGGTCTTCCAGCGAATGGAATGAGATGACCGCCAGTCTGCCTCCCGGTCCGAGGGCCTGCACCGCCAGGGGCAGGGTTTTCTCCACCGACTCCAGCTCGCCGTTGACGGCGATGCGCAGGGCCTGGAAGGTTTGCGTGGCGGGGTGGTGGGGCTTCCGTGCCGGGGACGGACTCGTCTCGATGATGGCTGCCAATTGCCGGGTCCCTTCCACTGGTCGGGCAGAGACGATGGCCTGGGCGATCCGCCGGGCGGCAGGTTCCTCTCCATAACCGGAAAATGATGTCTGCCAGTTCCTCCTCCGGCCACATGTTGACGATCTCAGCGGCGGTCAGCGGGTTGGATGGATCGAAGCGCATGTCCAGCGGACCATCTGCCAGGAAGGAAAAACCCCGCTCCGGGTTGTCGAATTGCATTGAGGAGGCTCCCAGGTCGAGCAGAATCCCATCCACCGAGTCCCAACCCAAATCGGCGAGTTGGCTGGGGAGCGTTGTGTAAGAGGCTTTTTTTAACCATGCGCGCTCCCCGAAGGGAGCGAGTTTCTGGCGGGCCAGGTTGAGCGCCTGCGGATCCACATCCAGTCCGAGCAGCAGGCCTCCTGGTTCACTTCCAGCGAGCAGACCGGCCGCGTGACCTCCTGCGCCGAGAGTCCCATCCACGTAGCGTCCTCCGCTTTTCGGGCGTAAAGCGTGTATAATTTCTTGGTAAAGTACGGGTTGGTGCGATGGAGCCATTTCAGCGAGTTTTGAGGTCGAGTGTGGCAAATCGTTGGGCATTTGTTGCAGCATCGTTGATCTGCACTTGCTGTTCTTGCCAAAGATCTGGTGACCAGATTTCAAAGTAGTCACCCTGGCCCACGAAGACAACCTCGTTTTGCAAACTGGCGTATTCTCGCAAATTCGGTTGAGATTAAGATGCGTCCCGCGCCATCCGGGGCGACCTGCAAAGCGTTGCCGAGGATGATGTGGCGCAATAATCGGGCGCTGGGATCGGTCATGCTCATTGCCATCAGGCGGTTGTAAATTATTTCGAATGCTGCCGGAGGCAGTACCATCAGGTTGCGGTCCAGTCCCTGGACGACAAAAGCACCTTCCTCTGGCAGTTCCCGGAATTTGGACGGGATCGTCAGTCGGCCTTTATCATCAAAGCAGTGCTGGTATTGGTTGAGGAACATCAGTCCTTGTTTTCCCTATTGACCCAGAATGCCGGAAATCCCGGCATCCCACTTCGTCCCACTTTCTACCACTGATGCTTTATTTTAGCACAACTTCTATACGAATTGCAAGTGGTTGTTGCATTTTTGATAGGTAAGTTTCATGCACATTTCTTTGTCCATTTTCTATGGCTCCTGAAATCCATTTACTATCCTCTCTTCGCTGGAAAGACTATGAACTTCTCGACTCCGGTGACGGATTGAAACTGGAGAGGTTTGGGTCATACACTTTTGTCCGCCCCGAAGTGCAGGCTTTGTGGACGCCCTGCCTTGCCAGCCTCTTCCTGGGATTCTGCCCATGCAGTGTTTCAGCCCAGTGGCGAGGAAAGTGGCGGACATTGGTTGTTTAAGAAAAAGGTCCCGGATCAATGGGAGATGAAATACCCCCTCATCTTTGAATTCTTCTTCAAAGTTGGCTCCTGGATTGGAAAAGAGTCGGGACCTGCGGTTTTCTGTAATGACCACCCCCGGACGCCACCTGGGGGTCTTCCCGGAGTGTGCATCTCATTGGGATTGGATGGCTGGAGCTGATTTTCGACAGAAGCCATTCGCCTATCCCACCTCGGTCTCCCTTGAATGTCCTGAATTTATTCGGATATACCGGGTTGGCCACTTTGGCGTGTGCAGCTGCAGGCGCAAAAGTCACCCACGTGGATGCATCCAGGAAATCTGTAAGCTGGGCACATGCGAATCAGGATCTCTCTGGGCTGGCGGAAAAACCTGTTCGCTGGGTTGTGGATGATGCGCTGAAGTTTGTCGAACGCGAAGCCCGCCGGGGAGTCAAATATGATGGGATCCTGCTCGATCCCCCCAAGTTTGGGCGCGGACCTAAGGGGGAGGTGTGGGAGGTTTATAAATCCCTGCCTGAAGTTGCTTCAGGCATGCCGGGCGGTTCTAAGCGACCAGCCCCTGTTCGTGGTGATGACGATCTATGCTGTCAAACTTCCGGCTATCCATGCATATTCTGCTCTTTCAGAGATGATGGATGGGTGTGGAGGGAACCTGGAATGCGGTGAGCTGGTCACAGAAGAAAAGAGCGCCGGTAGGCTGCTTTCGCAGGCTGTCTACGCGCGCTGGAAATCCTAGGTTTATCGATTACTCGCTGGAGAAGAATAACTTCTATGAATCATCCTCTCTTAATGGCAGATTTGGTACAATAGCACGAATGATTCCCACTCCTGAAGAACCCTCCATTCTCGATACACCCCTCAAGCGTTGGTTCCCATTGAACTTGGAAACCCTGTTGGTTATCCTCTTGCTTGGGGCAGCCCTGGTTTCACGGTTCTACGACCTGGGAGCGCGTGCCATGAGTCACGATGAGATCAACCATGTCGTGATGTCGTTTGGACTTTATTCCGGCACCGGGTACCAATACGATCCGATGATGCACGGGCCCCTCCAGTTTCACATGATCGCACTATCATATGCCCTCTTTGGTGATAACGATTTCACCAGTCGTATTCCAGCCGCTGTGCTCAGTATTGCAGCTATTTTGGTAGCCTTGTTCGCCTTCCGTCGTTACCTTGGTCGGACTGGGGCGCTGGTTGCCGGGGCATTGATCATCATTTCCCCGCTGATGCTTTATTATGCACGCTATGCCCGCAACGAATCTTACATCGTCCTTTGGGGCATACTTACAATTTATGCCATCCTGCGATACCTTGAACGAGGTGAAGCTTGGGTCTTGTTTCTTTTTACCGCCGTCAATATGCTTCATTTCACCGACAAGGCCACCGCCTACATGTTCGCGGCCGAGGAGTTCCTTTTCCTGGGTGCCTATTTCGTGGACCGTATCTCCCGCCGTACCTGGACGTCGGCAAGGCACAGGGCATCCTTCCTGCTTGGTCTGGCACTGACAGTGGTCCTGCTTGCGGGCGCAGCCGGTTTCTATCTCACCCACACACCGGCTGACAACACACCTGCGGAACAGGTGAGGCTGATGGTTATCACTGTGAGTATCCTGGCAGCGGGTGCTGTGGGGACTCTGGTCTGGTCGGGGGTGGAAATGGTCAAGGGCCTCGGCTGGGCCGCAGTCAAGTCCGAGCGGTCGGCCGATATGCTGATCATGCTCGGAACATTTGTCCTTCCGTTATTGAGTGCAATCCCGATCATGTTAATGGGCTACACTGCTCTTGATTACACTTCGACGGGTATGCTCAGGGTCGTCGGGGTGGCGGCTATCCTGGGTGCCATCGGAATTGCACTGGGATTGTGGTGGTTTGGGCGCAAGTGGCTGTTCCATGCCGCGCTCTTCTTCATCCCGTTCGTCATTCTTTATAGTACGTTCTTCACCAATCCGCAGGGGATTGTGGGTGGTTTGGTGGGGGCCCTCAGTTACTGGTATGAACAGCAAGCTGTGGCACGTGGGGACCAACCCCTTTATTATTACGTGTTTCTCATGATTCCTATGTATGAGTTCCTACCTGCTCTGGGGACCATCGTGGCAGCTGGAATTGCCAGCCGAATGCATTTGTGGCAGAACCAGGCTGGCCAACCGTTTACCCAACCTGAACCGGGGAGTGACCAGCCTCCCGTACCGGTGGCTGCACTGCTGGTCTTCTGGTCGGTGAGCAGCTTGGCAGTGTTTTCCTACGCCGGGGAGAAGATGCCCTGGTTGACCGTTCACATTGCCCTGCCGATGATTCTTTCAACAGCTTGGGCTGTTGGCTGGTTGGTGGAGAAAGTTCCATGGGCGAAATCCCGGGCCCTGGTGGGGGAGAGGTTGGCAATCAGGGGTTTCCGGAATTACGCCAGTCTCTCCATTCTGGTCCTCTTGGGCGTACTTGCTGTTCAAACTGGGAGGGATGCATTCCGGGCTGCCTACATTAATTATGATTATGCCACCGAGTACCTGGTCTACGCCCATGGTACGCCGGATCCCAAGGCGCTGTTTGCTCAGATCGAAGAATTATCTATCCGAACCACTGGCACAACCGACATGGTGGTTGCTTACGACAACCAGGTCCGCTATCCCTATTGGTGGTACATGCGCCGCTACCCAAACAAGATCGACTTTGATGTAAACCCTACCGTTGACGCCCGGCGGGCGCTGGTGATTGCCGTTGGGGATGAAAACCTAGCCAAGATCACTCCTGTCGTTCGCCAGGATTATTTCGAATTTACGGGGATGCGTTTGTGGTGGCCCAATATGGATTATTGGAACTTGAAATGGAGTTCAATTGATTCAGAGCGTACCACCGCCCTCCAAAAGGAGTATGCCGGAACCGATAAAGTAATTCCCCCCATGACGATCGTCGAATATCTCCAATATGCCTGGCAGCATATCAAACCATTCTTTGTCGACTCTCTGAACACCCAGCCCATCATCACCGCCGCTCAAGTGCGCAGCGCGGTTTTTCAGATCTGGTTCAACGATGACTTTACCCAGTGGGGCGCGTTGAAGAATAGTACCGCCTACACATTAACAGATTGGGGCGTTTCTGCTCGCATGCATTACTATGTCCGCAAGGATATCGCTGCCCAGCTTTGGCCCTATGGCGCCCCTGCACAGGCAGTGGTCGCTCCCGTAGACCCCTATGCAGCAATAACCACAACCGCCTCCCCCGATGTTTCGCTTGGCGCTGCTGGTGCTGACCCAGGTCAGTTTCAATCGCCACGAGAAGTGGCCGTGGCTCCAGATGGCAGCCTGTATGTTGCCGATTCGATGAATAACCGCATCCAGCATCTCAGCCTGGATGGCAGTGTGCTCCAGGTCTGGGGCACACGAGCGGATATTTCCCAGGGGGCTGCACCAGGTGGGACATTCAATGAACCGTGGGGTATTGCCGTGGCTCCCGACGGTAGCGTTTATGTTGCCGACACCTGGAACTATCGTATCCAGAAATTTACTGCCGATGGTACGTTTGTCACAATGTGGGGCTTTTTCGGCCAGGCCTCCGATTCTCCTCAAGCTTTCTATGGGCCACGCGGTCTGGCTGTGGACGCTCAGGGCAGAGTTTATGTTGCCGATACCGGAAATAAGCGCATTGTCGTCTTTGGTCCCAATGGGGGCTATATAACCCAATTTGGCACACCAGGCTTGGGCTTGGGAGAGTTGGACGAACCTGTGGCCATCGCTTTGGATGCGACTGGTAATGTCTATGTAACTGACACCTGGAACCAGCGTGTCCAAGTTTTTTCTCCCGATTCGGCAGGGATGGTCTATACCGCCATTGCACAATGGCCGGTGGACGGCTGGTATGGGCAATCAGTGGATAACAAACCCTTCGTCGCAGTGGATACGTCTGGCGATGTTACTGTCACAGATCCCGAACTTTGCCGCCTGATCACCTTCTCACCCGATGGGCAGCCGCTTCGCGTCTTGGACGGCTGCTCGGCCGGTACATTACTCATGCCGTCCGGGATCGCCTCCGATGGATCCGGCGGTTTGTGGGTCACGAATGCCGGGAATGGGACGCTGGTGCACTTTAAGGCGGAAACCCCATAGTATTAGTGTATTATTTCTGTAGATAAGGGAATAAACCAGCAAGGCTCGCAGGCATTGCTTCAAGCCTTTTCGATTTGGAATTAAGTTCCTGGTTTAAACGTGATTTTCTTTAACGGGATCCAACCAGCCAATTTTCCCCATATCAGTTTAACCATCAACCCAGACCGCCAAAATGCCACTGCCGCCATCCCGTGCGCCAGTACTGCGAAGACCGGTGGCATCTGGAATGTGTAATAGGTCCAGCATTGACGCGTGGTTCCCCATAATTCCAGGAAGTAACCCAATCCGGAACCGGCCAGAAATGTCAAAACTGCGTATCGATGGTCGGTCGGGGTCAAAGACAATAGGGCAACCAACAATAATGACATGACGGTGTACGGCTTTCCAAAAGTGGGTGCGACGAAGGAGAGCATCAATCCGAAGAAACCGCTGAAGATGACCCAATATGATATTTTAAACAAGATGGGAGTTATATCAAACTTGATGGGTATGGTCTTTAAGATCTTTTCCTTGAGTCCCTTTGTTTCCATTGCATTTAAACTTTTTACACCCCAGTTCAACATTCTAGTGATCCGGTCGATCGAAAGGCTCGCAATTGGCCAGGCCGGGATGATCCACAACGGCGGCCTCTCCGCGGTGAAATAATGCCAAAGGTTTGTCTGTGTGCCCCAGGCTTCGATCACCAATCCGCCAAACATACCCACCAGTACGATCAGTGCATCCCTGCTCAGGTTGGCGTGGGCGATGATTGTAACGGTCATGAAACCAAAAATCCCCAGCAGCAGCCAGTCCATGTACAACCACCAGGGTCCACCCCAATCGATATAAGCTATGGCTTCCTTTGCCAGAGGCCACCAGATGTAGACAATCAACCCGCAGATTAAGAAGAAACTGCCCAACAGAACGCTGCTGGACTTTGTCCACCCAAAAAGAGCTAGAACCCTTTGGAAAAATGAGGGGGGTCGCTTAATGTCACCCATGGGCGCATTATACTTGACTACTCCTCCGGAATGCTCTACACTCTGATTCTGCCTTGAGCTAGAACTATGGCTGCCGCGAAAGGAATTAACTATGCCTCTCTCCCGACTCCGATGGGGTCTATTATGCACCGCCAATATCAATAAAGCCTTGCTTGGTCCGTTGCGCACTTCAAAACGGAACCAACTGGTTGCGGTTGCGAGCCGGGTTCAGGCCAAGGCTGACGATTATGCACGAGTGAATAAGATCAAACGTGCATATGGCTCCTATTCGGACCTTTTGGCTGATCCAGAGGTTGACGTTATTTATAATCCGCTGCCAAACAACCTGCACGCCGAATGGTCAATTAAAGCTGTACAGGAAGGCAAGCATGTCCTTTGCGAAAAGCCGTTGGCTTTGACATTGGCAGAAATAGATGCTATTACCGCTGCTTCAGAGAAATACGGGAAAGTGGTTTCTGAAGCCTTTATGTACCGCTCCCATCCTCAGACTTTGAAAGCGCGCGAAATTGTTGCAAATGGAAAATTGGGGAAGATCAAAATGATCCGCGGTTCCTTCACATTTATGCTATCCAAACCAGATGATTATCGTTGGAATCCTGAGATGGGTGGAGGCGGCTTGTGGGACGTGGGCTGCTATCCATTGAGCTACACCCGATTCGTGCTGGGAGCGGAGCCTTTGGAAGTTTTTGGCTGGCAGGTGACTGGGACGACCGGCGTGGATGAAGGTTTTACCGCACAAATGCGTTTCCCGCAGAATGTCTATGCTCAATTCGATTGTAGCATCAAACTACCGTATCACGTATTTATGGAAATTGTCGGGGACGAGACTACGCTGATTATTCCGAATCCATTTAACCCTGCAGGTCGGGGAAAACTCTTTCTACGACAGGGCGGGAAGGTCTCAACAATTAATATTAATTCCAGGGGATCTTACTTTTGTGAAGTGGAAGACATGGCCGATGCGATCCTGCTGGGAAAACCTCCTCGAGTAACCCTTGGCGATAGTCGCAAGAATACCGCTGTCATCCTGGCGCTTTTCGAATCGGCAAAAACTGGCAAACCGATAATTTTATAGAATAAACTCGATGGATAGAGAAAGCGCAATCAATTAAAAGGGCATAAGCGTTCTTTTCTTATTTGTACGTATTTTATCTTGCACGAGAATACACTTCTGGGTTGACGCAGTTCGGGAGATGTTCCCCCTTCAATCCTGCGATGAGATTCTCCGCTGCCATGCGTGACATATTTTGACGTGTCCGCCAACTTGCGCTGGCAATGTGCGGGACCACAATGCAATTATCCAAATTAAGCAGGGGGCTGTCCAGCGGGAGTGGTTCCGGGTCGGTTACATCCAGGGCTGCTGCAAATATACGGTGGGAATTAAGCGCCTCATAAAGTGCAGCTTGGTCCACAACCGGTCCGCGCGAGGTGTTGACCAGCACCGCGTTGGGTTTCATCTTCGCAAACGCTGATGCATTTATCAGACCGCGGGTTTCATTAGTCAGGGGGGTGTGCAAGCTGATGAAATCTGATTCGCGCAGGAGTGTATCCAATTCCACCCGGTTAGCGTTTTCATTTAGCTTTGGGGGTGTCAAACTACCTGGATTTGAGGGAACTGGAGGATTTGGATCTGAATAAATGATTCGCATCCCAAACCCGGCTGCGCGTCGTGCCACCGCTTGTCCGATCCGCCCAAAACCTACCAGACCCAATACGGTGCCGGAAAAATCTGCGCCGAGCATGAAATCCAGGCTCCAGGTTTTCCACCCCCCCGACCTTACCTGCTGTTCAGCTTCTACCACCCGGCGGGCAGCCGCCATTAACAGGGCAAAGGTGAAGTCAGCCGTGGCATCAGTTAGCACACCGGGCGTATTCCCCACCGGGATACCGCGGGCAGTCGCGGCAGGCACTTCCACATTATCCACACCCGCTGCACAGTTGCTGATGACTTTCAATCCAGGTCCTGCCATCTCCATTATTTCTGCGTCGATCTTGTCGGTCAGCAGGCTCAACAGCCCTTCCTGACCACGCATATGACTTAATATTTCAGCGTGGCTGGGTGGGAGTTCGCCAGGCCATATTTCAGGTTCACAAAAATCTTGTACTAGGATCAGGCCGCTTTCCAGGATGGTTCGGGTCATAAATACTTTGGGCTTGTTCATCTAGCTCCTTTGGATATCGAGGCCTTAGTGTCCCTGTTCCCCGGGCATGCTTCTTGACGTCAATAATTAATGCTATTATAAGACTATGCTTTCTGCCGAGTCATTCTGGAGTTCCAGCTTGCGCCTTGCACCCGAAGGCGAGCGGATCACTCGCATCCTTTTCGCTACAATTAATGCCATTGAACCCGGCTTGGCTGTGAGACGGCATGTTGTGCGAGATGGGGACGTGCTCACAATCTCAGGGCGGGATTACGACCTTCGAGCCTATCGCCGCGTGGTTCTACTTGGGATGGGGAAAGCCTCGGTAGCCATGTCGGATACATTGGCAAATATTCTCAGCGACCGGCTCTCTACCGGATTAGTTATTTCCAAACGGGCCTCCCGCAGTTCCAATTCTCTTATGATTTATATGGTTGGCGGTCATCCCATCCCCGATCTTCACAGCCTTGAAGCAGGGAAAAAAGTGCTTGAACTCATCTCGTCCCTTGGTCCGGACGATTTGCTCTTCTGCCTTATTTCCGGAGGCGGTTCGGCGTTGGTAGCTGCTCCTGTAAGCGGAATATCTTTAACCGATATCCAGTTGTTAACCTCAGTTCTGCTTGCCTCAGGGGCGCGCATCGATGAGATCAACTCTCTTCGCCGTCGGTTGGATTTGATCAAGGGTGGCGGGGTGGTGAAGTTGGCAGGCGGGGCAACCGTTATAAGCCTGATCCTTTCTGACGTGGTCGGCAACCCGCTGGAGGCCATTGCCTCCGGTCCCACCGCTCCCGACCCGACATCGCGTGCAGATTCACTCTCCATACTTGTGAAATATAGGCAGGAACAGCGCATTCCAATTTCAGTCCTCCAGTCCCTCAGAGATTCACCTGAAACTCCCAAGCCCGGAGATTCAATGTTCGCTAAGGTATTTAATTTAATTGTGGGGGATAATCTCCAGGCTGCGCAGGCTGCGCTGACCCAGGCGAATCTCGAAGGATTCCATCCGTATCTCCTCTCAGCTAACCTACAGGGTGAAGCTCGCCAGGTCGCTTTTGAACTTGCCACCGCACTCCGTCAAACCAGCTTAACCGGCGATCCGGTCCCTGCTCCCTCCTGTCTTGTAGCCGGTGGCGAAACGACGGTCACTTTAAAGGGGAATGGGAAAGGAGGCCGCAACACCGAACTTGCCCTGGCTGCCGTCAGCGAGCTGGCTGATTTTCCCAGGGTGATGCTCATCACTCTTGCCTCGGATGGAGAGGATGGCCTCACGGATGCAGCTGGGGCTGTCGTGACTGGAGGGACCTATCGTCGCGCTGCGGGATTAGGCTTGCATCCCGGGCTTTTCCTCGAACGAAACGACTCTTACTCGTTTTTCTCTGCCTTGAATGATTTGCTCAAACCAGGGCCAACCGGTACGAATGGAAACGACCTGGTATTCTTGTTTATTTTTTAAAGACGAAACAGGGGCACGCCGAGGCATGCCCCTGTGATTTAATCTTTAATATTTATATTCGAGCTCCTTCTTACTACTTCTTGGTTCGCCGGTTCCTTAATTCATCCCGCAAAATCAGACTCAGCACCAGGCTCACCGCTGTTGTGACCAGCGAACCCAAAAAAGCGCTGATAAACCACGGATTCTGAAGTGTGAATCCTACCCCAAACTGTGTGCCAATCCAGCCGGTTAGTGCAAAAAGCAGGGCGTTGATAACCAATGTGAACAGTCCCAGGGTTAAAATGATTAGCAGACAAGAAAGTGCCTTAAAGGGTGGTCGTAGGATGGCATTGATCAGACCGAAGATCAACGCCAACCAGATAAGATCAATCCAGTTCCCGTTATAAATGATGTAGGTATTCCGCAGCAATGCAATGGCGGCATAGAGCGCTACCATGTTAATAGCCAAACGCAGGATGAATTTCATTTTTACCTCCTTTTGGTTAATCTAATTTATTCAGATAGATTTACGGCTATTGTCTGGAGAAGTTTCATCGCTTTTCATCCACAGCAGCGTGCGAATGGGGTGAAAACCTGCAGCTTCGATTGCATCTTTATATAAACCAGCAGGAAAATCCAGGCCGATCTTTTCCCGCCTGGCTAATTGATATCGAGCATGTTGCAGGAGACCGGTTAGGGTGTCAGGGTTGCACTCTTGGGGAATTGCGACCCACAGCCGGTTGTTGCGTCCCACCATTCCCTGCCAACTGACCACTGCAGTGGGACGACCATCGATCCGTGCCACCCAATGGCGTACCTCGTAATCTGACATGAAGCGGTAAAGCGCCGGTCCAATCCCGGGACGCAGGGAGTTCCAGGGCATGGGTTGGTACCAGTTCAAGACATCAGGGTAAATGCGTCGCAGCCAGGTTTCCTGTATAGGCCAGTCACCGGCAGAGCGTTTTGTAAAGTCCATGGACGGTTTTTTGGAGCCAGGGTTTCGATCCGGTTCTGATTGCCATGTTGTTCTGCGAGCGAGTTCGACAAATCCCATGGAGAGGTAGAGTCCAATTGCCACCGGGTTATCATCACGCACGTGTAGCCATGTTTCGCCGGCGCGGTGAAGTTTGGCGTGCTCCATGGCAGCCTCGGTCAGCGCCCGCCCAATTCCTCTTTTCCTATAATCCGGTCGCACTGCCACGTTCGCGATCAGGTAGAATTTTTTTCGTCCATGTCGATGTGGGATCAGGCTGACATTGCCGATGATTTCCCCGTTCTCTTCCCAGACGTATCCTGACAGTGGCATGGAGACCGTCTCTACCGCGCTGCTCGCCCAGCGCAAAAAAACATTATCCTGTCCTGCGTGACGCATTTGTTGTATGTAATTGCGTCCGTCGGCGTCCATAGTATCCGCAAAGCATTTTTCAACGAGGTCCGCAACACCTGGAAGATCTCGTACGATGTTTAGTGGACGAAGCTGAGGGGTTTGAGCAGAGATGGGGACCGCGATGGATGTCATTCTGGTATTATACAACCCCTCTTTGCACAAGAGAGGAGTTGTATTTGAAATTTAGCTTTTTGGACAATTTGTTGTTTTGGATAATATTTGTTTAGGGAAATTGGGGTTGTATGGACCAGATATCGTAATATACAATAATCACGAACTGCATAATGGTATTCCTTAATTCCCGTATCGAATATTCTGTGAGATGGGCACAAAGGATATTAAAAGCTCTGTTAAACTGCGCGGCTACTATTGTAAAAGACTTAATCAGACTCATATAGAATTCTTATGGCCTTTAGCTGAAATGTTTATTTCCTTTTGTTATAATTCTTCCAACGGATGGATAAATACTTTGGGTCCGAGGTAAACGTGCGGTCCAGGAATACCAAAAATGCTCAACTCTTGATTTCCAACCCACTACGCAACCCGGATTATAAGGACTGAAACCTATGATGCGATTTGACCGATTTACCGAACGGGCGCAGGAAGCCGCCCAGCGCGCCGCTGAAATCATCCAGCGCTACGGTCACAACCAGATTGATACCGAACACATTCTGCTGGCGCTCATCGAGCAGCCTGGCGGGGTGATTCCTCAGATTCTTGAAAACTTAAACGTAAATGCCCAGGCATTGACTGAACGTCTCGACCAGACTCTGCGCATGACCCCTAAAGCAAATATTTTTGGCGGTGGAGCAGGACAGATTTTCATCACACCCCGAGTCAAGCGGATTATTGACCTTGCGAATGAGGAAGCCAATCGCTTGAAGGATGAATATATCTCTACTGAGCATATTTTCCTTGCCATCATGAGTGAACGGAACACCTCCGCCGCGCGAATTCTTGAAGGCGCCGGTCTGACCCGTGAACGTGTTCTGGATTCCATCATGCAATTGAGGGGTGGACAGCGCGTCACCGACCCGCAGGCTGAGACGCGTTACCGGACTTTGGAGAAATATTCACGTGACCTGACTCAGCTGGCCCGCGAAGGTAAACTGGATCCGGTCATAGGTCGAGATAACGAGATCATGCGTGTCATCCAGATCCTTTCCCGCCGTACCAAGAACAACCCTGTGTTGATTGGCGAGGCTGGCGTTGGCAAGACGGCCATCGTCGAAGGGCTGGCGCAGAAAATCGCTACGAACGATGTGCCTGAGATCCTTTCCGGCAAGCGCGTGGTCTCTCTGGATTTGGGTGCGATGATCGCGGGGTCCCGTTTCCGGGGCGAATTCGAGGAACGTTTAAAGTCGGCCATCGAAGATGTCCAGCGCTCTGCTGGAGAGGTAATTCTGATGATCGATGAATTGCATACCGTGGTGGGAGCGGGTGCGGCACAGGGGGCTATGGATGCCTCCAATATGCTAAAGCCTGCCCTCGCGCGCGGTGAATTGCAGTGTATCGGCGCCACAACGTTAGACGAGTACCACAAATACATCGAGAAGGATGCTGCTCTCGAGCGACGGTTCGCTCCGGTCTATGTGGAAGAACCCAGTGTGGACGACACCATCAAGATGCTCCAGGGCCTGCGCGATCGTTATGAGGCGCATCACAAAGTGCGCTTTTCAGATGAAGCCTTGGTGGCTGCTGCCCGCTTTTCTGACCGCTATGTTACCGACCGCCACCTTCCGGACAAAGCCATAGACTTGATGGATGAATCCGCTGCAAAATTGCGCGTGGCTCTATATTCTTTGCCCGAAGATTTAAAAGCTGCAAAATCGGAAATTGACCATTTGCAGGCCGAAGAAGACGCCGCTTCCAATGCCCGTGATTATCAGCGTGCTGCTGAGATAAAGGTTAATCGCCTGCGGCTGGAAGGAGAATTCAGGGAAAAGCGCGACAAGTGGGAATCAGAGCACCACCTGGATGAAGTAGTGGATGTGAATGATATTGCCGAAGTAGTCCATCAGTGGACCGGTATCCCGGTTAACCAGATGATGGAAACCGAATCTGCGAAGCTTTTGCAGATGGAAGACCGGCTGCATGAACGCATAATTGGTCAGGACGAAGCCATTCACGCTATTTCGGACGCTATTCGCCGAGCTCGCTCCGGTTTGAAAGACCCATCCCGGCCTATTGGTTCTTTTATCTTTATTGGTCCTTCTGGAGTAGGCAAAACCGAGCTGGCAAAAGCACTGGCTTGGTTTATGTTTGACGATGAAGATGCCCTGGTGAGGATTGATATGTCTGAGTACCGTGAACAACATACCGTATCCCGCCTGTTCGGTGCGCCTCCTGGATATGTTGGCTATGAAGAAGGTGGCCAGTTGACCGAAGCTGTCCGGCGTCGCCCTTACCGGGTCCTTTTGTTTGACGAGATCGAGAAGGCTCACCCCGAAGTTTGGAACGCACTCTTGCAGATTCTGGACGATGGGCGGATGACCGATGGTCAGGGCAATGTGGTGGATTTCCGAAACACGGTTCTCATTATGACCTCCAATCTGGGCACTGAATATGTACGCAAAGGCGGCACGCTTGGCTTTCTCCAGCCGACCGTGACCGATGAAGACCGGGAAACTCACGATAAAATTGAAAAGGCCCTTAAAGGCACATTCCGACCTGAGTTCCTAAACCGTGTTGACGAGATCATCCTGTTCTCACCTTTAACCGTTGAACAGATGGAGAAGATAGTCTCCCTGCAAATGAAGGAAATCCAGGAACGCCTTGGCGAATATGGCGTCAAAGTTGATCTGACTGCTTCAGCACGAAAGTGGCTGGCAAAGACCGGTTATGACCCGGCTTTTGGAGCCCGCCCCTTGCGGCGCGCTTTGCAGAAATATGTCGAGAGTCCCCTTTCTGTGGAACTGTTGGGCGGGAAGATCCCAAGTGGTGTGTCTGTGGTTGTTGATACCACCTCGGACGACAGTGGCTTGGAGTTCAAGACGAAAGAAGGGAAAGTGAAGAAGGAAAAGGAAAAGGAAAAGGAAAAGGAAGAGGTCAAGAAGTAAAAAAAATCACTAAGTGGTTGGGACGGCAGGTCACACCTGCCGTCCATTTTATAGTTCGGGGGATATTTAAAAAGCAAAGATATTATACTTGACATTTCAGAACATCTGTGCTACCATCGATTTAGAACCCTTGTTCTAAATCCAAGAGCATTTGATATTATCAATTGCGTCCTCCGATTGTTCATCGAATTCGAAGGCATATAAGGTGAATTATGAACCAAATTGACCAAATCTCCATATCCCATCAGTTTCGTCGGGAAATCCCGTTAGGATTGCGTTATGACGATGCGTTTATGTCTTTGGCTAGCGCAGTTTCTATTATGAAAACACCGGCAGGTCAGACCGCTGCCCTCTTCTTGCAAGGGTCGCTCCGGTTAGGAGTGGCTGAAAACGGACTTCCGATAATGCTTGATCTTTACGACCCGGTCCCAGGTCCATTGCTGGTGGCGGGGGATGAAGGTGGCGGTAAAACAACTTTCCTTCAATCTCTGACCCTCGGTTCAGACCTCCAGGATCCCGGGGAGATCCTCTTTGGGGTGCTGACTCCATTCCCTAAAGAATGGGTGGGTCTGGAAGCATTGTCAAACTGCTTGGGGATTTGGCCTGCGTATCACTCATCAGCACGGCATTTTCTCGCACAGCTGGTCTCCTGGGGGAATGTCCTCCAAGGTAGCCGCGAGTTGGTGATTCTCATGGTCGATGGGCTTGACCTATTGATCGCCAATGGATTTCATGACCTAAACGATATGCGCTGGTTGCTGACATACGGACCACGCCGACACGTTTGGCCGATTGTATCGATCAACCCTGGGAGGCTGCCCCGACCTGAAACTTGGTTGGGTTATTTTCAGACGCGTATCTTTGGGCGGGTGAAACACCCCCAGACAGCTAATATTCTGGGAGCCAGCTCTGAAATTGATCTTTCACAACTTTCGCACAAGGGAGTATATGGTCTCTGGCGCCAGGGTTCCTGGATTAAATTCCAGCTGCCTTCAATTTCATAGGAAAATGATAATCGACGGAAATCTTCAGACTCTAATAGAGGTTGTAATGGAAGTTGTAATGGAAGTTGGAATGTTATGGCTCGATAATGATTCTCATACCGAGCTGTCTGTCAGGATTGCCCGAGCGGCCGATTATTATCGGTTGAAATATGGCGTTGCTCCAGATCTATGTCTAGTTCATCCCTCTATGCTGAGTGGACATCCCGATTTAGTTGTAAGACGCTCCGGAACGATAGCGGTCCGTCCGAACCGCGCCATCCTTCCCGGACATTTATGGATCGGCAGGGCAGATAAGAATTAATTCACTGTTACATGCTGGGTTTATCAACTTGGAATCAATACACCTCTATTGTGGGACAGTGGAGCCATCAAGCTTTTATTCGCCTATTGCCACTACGATTGCGATTGCGTTTTCTTGGCTGTGACTCAGGCTGACCGCCCAGGTAGTTAATCCAAGGTATTTTGCCACCATCTCTGCCCGTCCATGCAGTACAAGGTATGGTTCCCCACTGCGTTTATGCAGCGTCTCTACATCTCGCCAGCTTACTGGGCCGATCCCGGTTCCCAGAGCTTTGGTGGCTGCCTCCTTTGCAGCGAATCTGACTGCCAGCGCGTTCGCCTTCCCGTGACACTCAACAATTTCGTTTGGAGTGAAGACCCGTTGTTGGAATCGGTCGCCATGCCGGTCGAGCGCTGCTTGTATGCGCGGGATCTCAATGATATCTATTCCGGTTTTCAATTTCATGCTTGTCTTGTCGATAATTAAAATATTACAACACGTCTCAAGAACCCGCGATAGCTACTGCCAATTTATCTGGATGCAGATATTTAATTGCGGTTGAAAGTACGTCTTGTGGAGTTACGGCCTGAACCATGTCCCTGTAATGACGGTAATAATCCAGTCCCAGGTCGAAGCGTTCAATGTTCAGTAGTGCATTGGCTACTCCAGCGTTGGATTCCAAAGAGAGTGGCAGCCGTCCCACAAAATTGGACTGGCTGTCTGATAATTCCTCACTGGTCACCCCTTTCTCGACAAAAAGCTCAATTTCCTTACAGATTAGATCGCGCGCCTTCTGGACGTTACTGGGGTTGACTCCGGCGCTCACATCCCACGCACCCGGCCCAATCCCAGCGCTTAGGGAAGAGGATGCGTAGTATGCTAGACCGGATTTTTCACGGACAACCTCGCCAATTCTGCCGGCCATCCCGAATTGACCCAGTACTGAGTTCCCCAGTGATGCTGGCATAAATTCTGGATCTTTACGCCGGGGACCGGAAGTCCCGATTACTAGGTCTGACTGCGATTTACCGGGGATTTTGATCTTGCGCGTGATGATCTTTTTCAATGGTTTAAGTTCTGGCAAGGTTGGGATTTCTGGCTGGGAAGAGTTGGTCCAGTCACCCAGCACTTTGGTAACATATTCCACGCTGGTTTTTGGTTCAACCGCTCCCACGATGGCAAGGACCAACCCGCGAGGTCCATAATGGGTATGATGAAAATTCAACAGGTCTTTCCTCGTGATGGCTTTGATCGTCTCAGGCCATCCGTCATCGGGACGTGCGTAAGGATGACCTTCGAAAACGATCTGGTCAAAGGTCAGGGAAGCCATCTCAGCGGTATCCTGGGCGCGAATTGCCAGCCCGGTCAGGGATTGGGCACGCAGTCGTTCCACTTGTTCCCTTGGAAAGGTTGGGCGACGTAGAGCATCCGCGAGAAGGTCGAGAAGGAGCGGCAGGTCTTCAGATAAACAGCGGCCGGTAAAACCCGCGGTATGGCCTCCCGCGCTGAAGGACAGGCTGGCGCCTGCAGATTCGAGGTCGTCGAAGATTTTTTGAAAATCGCGTTTCTCGCTACCGCGCAATAAACCGCTTGCAGTGAAGTCTGCGAGACCGAGTTTATCGTCAGTGTCGAACAAGCTGCCGCATGGAAGGTAGCCGCCGATAACTACGGACGGGCTGTTGAAGTTTGTGCGCGCTCAACACTGTAATTCCATTCGGGAGATTGGCGCGTGCAATATCGTCCGGACCGGGGAGAGAGTTCTGGTAAGCTGTCTTCATCCACGCACCTCTGCACCCGAAGGAACATAAGTACCCACAACCCGGTTTTGGGGACGCAGATATTTCCTTGCGGCTTTTTGCAGTTCCAAGGGAGTGACTTTTGCCAGTTTTTCCAGGTAGGTCAGGAACCAATCGTACCTGGCGAACATTTCAGCATGTCCCAGCCAGAAAGCCTGGTTGGTGATGTTTTCTGAACCATAGGCAAACAGAGCGCGCGCTTGTTTGATGGCACGCGTGATCTCAGCTTCCGGAATGAGCTCATTCCGGATGCGCTCGATTTCATGATCGAATGCAGCCAGGGCTTCCTCTGGTTTTCGTTTCGGGTGTACAGTAATGACAACGCTGTACAGGAACGGGTCGGAGGTTGCAGCCAGTCCGCCGCTGACTGACACGGCCAGTTCATTTTCCACCAAGGCGCGGTACAGGCGTGAGGTTTTATTGGAGGTGCCCCCACCGCCGAACATGTTGAGACTGCTCGGTCCCGCCAGCAGGCTGTCTAAAACTGTCACAGGGAAGAAATCTGGATCACTGGCAGCCGGGGCATGATAGGAAATGTCCAGGTAGCTGGTTTCCCCTGGTCCTTCCACTGTCAGACGGTGTTCTCCGTTGGCTGCTGGTTCGGGACGCTCTATTCGGACGGGGGTTGCACCTGCCGGGATCGGCCCATAGATTTCCCTGATAATAGCCAGCATATCGCTTATTTTGAAGTCCCCGGCAACACTTAGAATTGCGTTATTGGGAGCGTAGAATGTCCGGTAATGACTATACAAGTCTGCGCGGCTCATTGACTTTAAATCCGGCAAGTCGCCAATAATTTCGTGGTGATAAGGGTGCGTGCGGAAAGCAGCATTTTGGACGGCCTCGCCGAGCAGGAACGAAGGTTCGTTCTCGCTACCTTCACGTTCGGATATGATGACTGTCCGTTCTGATGCAACTTCCTTCTCGTCGAACAAGCTGTTGGTCATCCGGTCCGCCTCGATGCGAAGTCCCAGATCGATTTTTTCGGCGGGCATCGTCTCGAAAAAAGTTGTCCAGTCGAAATAGGTGAAGGCATTCCACATGCCGCCATCCCGCGCGACCGCTCGCTCAAGTAGGTTGGATGGGAACCGGGGTGTCCCCTTAAACTGCATATGTTCGCACCAATGCGAGATGCCGGTATGACCGGTGATTTCGTCTCGCGAGCCCACTCGGTACCAGATCCATGAACTGACCAGCGGAGCAGTATGGATTTCTTTTAATAGCACCTTGAGGCCGTTTTCCAGGATTGTTTCGCTATAAAGTTTGGTCATGGGGCAGTTGGAGTGGGAGTGGGATTTTCGTGATCTTTACACAAGTAAATGCCTTGTGGATACTGCGCATTTTTATCGACCTCACAGTAATACGACCGTACAGTATCCTGTAAACCGGTTAACGGTTGGTGTAACCCGGTCTGTGACAGTGGAATATTCACCGGGACCTGCAAGGTTAGCGGTATGCTTACCTGGACGGGGACTGCTACATTCAATGCCACCGGCAGGTTTGTTCCGGCTGGCAGGGTAATGCTTGCTGGAGCATTAATGGAAAGTCCCCCGGAATTTAGGGCAAACTGCGCATGGGGGATGGTGAGACTTTCCGTTAATATAACATCCGTGTTCTGCTGGATCGGCAACATGAAATTAATCGGCACCTCGGTATTTATCGTGATGGTGGTTGTTATGCTGGCGTTATCCATTCCACTAAAATTTCCATACAGTCCACTGAGCAAGCCGTTCATATCGGTTTTTAAAGTATTAATCCGGCCTGATGTGATCACCAATGCGACTACTAGGATGGCATTGACTAGCAGGGACAATCCCACGGCGACATATAAATAAACGAGATTTGGACCTGTTTGCTTGGAGGGCGGCTGGGATTCGCTAGGAGGAATTTGTGGGGGAGTATTTTTATCTCCGGATAACAAGGTGCGCAAACGCAAGCCCGGATTGATCTTTTTGTCTGAAAAATCAGGTACTGTCCGGTCACCGCGCGTAGGTGTGCTTTTGGGTTCCCCGGTCTCTGAATAGGGATTGGCTTCAGTATCAGGGATATCCTCAGACTGGTTTAAATCCATTGGGGTTTTGATAGGTTTACGGCGGAAAATTGAGCCGAGCCATCGGGGTTTTTCCTCGGAATTTGTTAGCGGTTTGGAGAGATGGATGACGCGCTTCGGTTCAAAACCTGGCTGCTTATCTTCATCCGTTTTTGGTTTGCTCTGATCCTCTTCGGATGAATTACTGAGATTTAATGATGACATAGTTTTGCTCCTCCTATAATATAAATATAGCATAGAGTTGGAAAATACGGGAGTTTTAAGGGGCAAAATTTTGGGATTACTTTTTTCTTGCCTGTCGGTTATCCAGCGGCTATAATTCCTCCATTCTTGTTAGGAGATTATTGATGGATGATTCGAAATTGGATGGTGGCTGTAATTGGGGCAGGACCCGCTGGCTTGTTCGCTGCTCGAAAACTGGCTGAAGGTGGTTCTCGGGTGGTGTTGTTTAACCGGGATATAAAACCGGGAGGACTTGCCGAGTATGGGATTTATTGGGACAAATATAAAATGAAACAGGGCTTGCGTAACCAGTTCAGGCAAATCCTGTCCAAGCCACAGATAGATTATTATGGAAATGTGACCGTTTGTTGTGGGGGGAACATCGTCCTTGAAGACTTGCTCGAATCCGGTTTTCAGGCTGTTCTGGTGACCACTGGCGCCCAGGGAACCAAGTGGCTCCGTTTGCCGGGAGAAAACTTGCCAGGTGTTTACCATGCTAAAAATATTGTGTTTCACTATAACATGCTGCCTCCCTTCAGTGAAAAAAAATATTTGCTAGGGAAACGTGTTGTCATAGTGGGGGCGGGAAATGTGATGATGGACGTTGCTCACTACCTTATCCGCGTGTGTAAAGTGGATGAAGTCGTGGTTGTCGTGCGGCGTGGTCCGGCAGACGTAAAATTTACCCGTAAGGAAATGGAAAGTGTAGCCTCCAACCTTGATTTGACCTTGCTGGATGAGGAATTTTCCCGTGTGTCTCCCATAATGCAAGCTGCTGGTCAGAATCCTGATGCGGCCAGAGCCGCCTTTTCTGACGCATTACCCAAAGCTCTTCCTCCAATCTCTCAAACGTGCTTCCGTTTTGAATTCATGGCAACCCCGGTCCGGGTTATGGGAGATTGGATGAACGGTGTATCCGGGCTCAAGGTTGAAGAGAATACGCTGGTAGCAGTGGACGGCTCTGTTAAGGCTCGCGGCACCGGCATTACCCGTCAGATCGAAGCCGACACGATTATATTCGCCATTGGTGACACCGTTGATAAGGATTTTTGCGTTCCAATTTACAACGATTCTTACGTGACCGTTAAAGTACCGCGCTTCCCGGTGGATCAGCTTTCTTATGAAGCATTCGACCCGGATACCAACTCACCTCTGGAACGCGTTTTTCTGGCAGGTTGGGCTCGGCAGGCAAGTACCGGGTTGGTCGGGTATGCCCGCAAAGATGGCGAGAATGCTGCTGAAGCGATGCTGGCATATTTACAAACTCAGCCGCCCATGCGTGACCTGGAAAACGTTCTGGAGAAATTCGAGCAGCGCTTGCAGGAGACTCACGACCGCCTGGTGGATAAACCCCATCTTGCAAAGTTGGAAGAAATTGAAAAGAACGAGGCTCAGAAACGGGGGATCGAAGAATATAAATTCCCGACAAACGATGAGATGTTCACTGCGATGGGCTTTTGAGACTAAGTCTTTCCCAACTCGTTGAGTTGGGTAAACTTTCCGGGCATTGACGGAATATCTTTAAAGTATTCTCGCAATATCTGTTTTCCCCGATATAAAAATAGCCTTTAAGTGCATATTACCAAAAAACGCGCTGCCATAGTAACGCTTTTTTTTAACGATTATAGGAAGTAACGATTTTCGGCTGTCTGTGTTCTATTAATTGAGGAACCAAAAACAAGATACCCACGTACTGGTATATGTACCCAATTGGAAGGAGAATTATATGTCCCCGTTCACGATTATTGTCATTTTGATCTTGGCCTTGTTATTCATTGTTTTAAGTATCGTTCCGCTTCTTTCTGGCGGCTCAGACCGGGATTCCTCCCGCCGGTCTTCAAAGGCCAGGACAAAAACTTCTCATTAAAAACAGAGCGGTCCACTGGATCGCTTTGTTTTTTCGCCTATTAATTCTTGACAACCGCTTGAATATCATTCGCGAGTTTTCGAGCCCGTTCTGGTCCATCTCCAATATGAGACTTGGCTGTCATTAAATGACGAATATCTTGTTTCGATAAGTATTTCCCTAATTCCACATCCCTGCAAAGGTCTTCAATTAGTGGATTCTCGATGCCCCGCTTAATTGCCTGCCAGGCCCTTGATGCATGCGAGCGGATAAGAACGTGCATTTTTTGCCTGTCTGCACCAGCCTTTACTGATAACATGAGCACCCGTTCCGTAGCCGCGAAAGGCCCATAGACGGTTAAGTTGCGTGCAATCGCTGACTCGTCAATTTCCAGGCTGGCGAAAATACTGTTTGCAGTTAGAAGCAGCTCATCTGTTGCAAGACATGCTTCGGGGAGCAGGATCCTCCGGCTGGCAGAATCGTCTAGGGTCCGTTCGAGCAGGGAATTTGCAGCATTATCCCATGCGATACGCGGCAGGGAGGCCAGGTAACGCGCCAGGGAGTTGATTTTTTCCGACCGGATCGGATTCCGCTTGAACGGCATCGCCGATGACCCCACCTGTTTCTCCCCAAATGGTTCGGATAATTCACCAATGGAGGGGGATTGAAGCAGGCGAATATCGAATGCGAGTTTATGGAGTGAAGCTCCCAGCCCTGCCATGGCAGAAACAATTTCGAAATCCTGTTTACGCGGATATACCTGTGAGGCTATCGGAAAGAATTTCAAGTCCAGTTTTTGAGAGAGCTTCATTTCGAAATCAACCAGGTTTTCTTTACCCAGGATGTCGGCATAAGCAGCTGAGGTGCCAACGGCGCCTTTAAACCCTTTCCCCTTGAGTTCTCCGGTCAGATTCATGATTCGTTGGTAATCATATAATAAATCTTGACCATAGAGCGCCAGCCTGTAGCCGAGGGTAGACGGTTCTGCAGGTTGGAGGTGAGTAAAGGCCATGAGTGGGGTGTCGGCCCATTTTTCGATAAGCATTCCCATGGTCTGTAAGAGAGACGATAGACTATGAATTAGAATTCTTAGCCCTGCTCGGAGGCGTAAGGCGTCGGTATTATCTTCGATATCCGATGATGTAGCTCCAAAATGTAGGATCCCTCCGCCTAGGGGGCATTGTTCGGCAAAGGATTGCAGCTCAGCCATCAAGTCATGTTGGGTTTCAATTTCGATTTCCATTGCTCGTGGAATGTCGATTTCATGCATGTGGCGCCTTAGATCCTCGACCTGATCGGGTTTTACCAATCCGTAATCGGATTGGACTTCAGCCAGTGCCACCCAAAGCTGACGCCAAAGCAGTCGTTTGTTGGTTTCACTCCATAGTCGGCGCATATCCGCTGAACCGTAGCGCCAGGTGAAAGGGGAAAGGTAATTATCAAAATCAAGCATTGGTCTTAAATCCTTTATTTTTTTAGCACATGCATCTAAATGGGCATATGTATATTGAATTTGAGATGCCTTACCTTGGGAGGTCGTTGACCTGAATTATATTCTTAGCTTGGAAAGTGATTGTACTTGTCCATGCGTCTCTTTGATGGGTTTAAAAGATGAATAATTGCCGTTTGGGTAACAAAAGGTGAAGTTTGCGCGAAACTAATTAACGCACCTTCACCCACATGGGTTCGATTGCAAGAAAGTCCCATTTCACTTATTGGCATTGTTGTAGGATGTTTACGAATTCCCTATTTCAGCAAGGTTGCATAATACAGCGCTGCGCCAATATGAATGAAGGCCGCTGTGAAGAGCACCATCCCGATTGGAATGTGGATAATGTGCCAGGTAGCTAGCAATCGGCGGGCGCGCGCCAGCCCCCAAGCTTGTGACTGTCCGGCAGGAGTATCGATCTCGACACCCTCCAGGGTGCGTGGGATCTGGGTGTAGATATATCGACCGATAAATCCGCTGACGACGATGAGGATGGTGAGTAGAGTAGTGGCTCCCGCCAGGCCGTTGAACTTCCAGGAGGAATGCAGTAGGACCATGTATGGTCCCACCAGGCCGGTGAAGATGTGGAACTGGAGCCAGGAGGCCATACTCCCCCATCGAGCGGACCGGCTTCTTTTGCGGATGGAATACAGGATTTCAGTCATTAGCATGAGGATGAAACCCACGATACCTAACAAGTGACCGAATAAGGCTCCTGCCGGGGGGATTGCCCTGGTCCAATAGACGACAAAAGCGTAGACAGCGCTGATGAGAATGGCTGCTAAAAGAGATAGCCATAATCCCCTGTTTCCGCTATAACGGGTCATGTATCGCGTCATTGATCTCCTCCTCAATTTTTCCTGTTCTCCGTCCCGGTAGGTCGGCATATTTACCCTTGCTATTTTACCGTATAGACCCGCCTGGAAAAGGGTGGAATTTTATCCCCTGGAATGTTTTAATCATTCGGATTGTGGCCTCATTCTGGTTGATATTATGACCGCAGCTGTCAATCTATCACGAATTACCTGCTTATATCGATACCTATTGAACAATTGGAAGAGAAAATCCTGCACTGTACCTTTCGTCCTTGATTTGGGACTACTTATACAGACGCTAAAACCTCGCGGCGCTCTAGGTCACAACTCTAAGAAACATGGATACTTATAAATTGGCGTTCCGACCGTAAATGGCTGGACAAACATATTTATTGGTTTGTGATATTGGAAGGAAAATAAAAACCGGGCCCCTTCGGGACCCGGCATCTTCTGATATTATGCGATTACTCGATGGGGATAACGTTGGAGGCCTGGAGTCCTTTGGGACCCTGTTCGATTGAGAACTCCACTTTCTGATTTTCCTCAAGGCGTTTGTAACCTTCCATTTGGAGGGCGGAGAAGTGCACGAATACATCTTCACCGTCCTCACGTCCAATGAAGCCGAAACCTTTGGTTGCATTGAACCATTTGACAGTACCGACATGACGTTCTTCTGACATTTTCTTTCTCCAGACTTAAAATTTATTACGCCCATACCGACCCATTTCTGGCTAGTTTGGAACATAATGGGCGCAAGATTATCATGGCTTATGATGAGTGTCAAGGGAATAATGAGCACCAACGAGGTACAATGTATATACATCCAAATCTTTTTGCATATATTTCAACGGGAATCGCCGTACAGTCAGGATATCTGGGGGCAAATTATATTGGTTCTATCATAACTTTTCTTTCTATTACGGGTCTTGCCAAAAATATCTGAATGTTTTAAATTGAACAATTATTGGAAGAAGAAATCTTTACAAGCACGGAAGTCTGCTAATATTCAAGTATGGAATTTACGAAAAAGATTCACAGGATGGATTACCTCTCCTTGTAAAACAAATTTCCAAACCTTAAAAATCTACCTCGATGGTTGATCTCCTAAAATCTGATTTCCAATTTTAGGCACCATTAACGGTAAAAATTCCCCATGTCGGTGGATAATTCTCGACCAAGCTCAAGAAAACCGAAGTTATCCTCGTAAGAAACTCTTCCCCAGAAAGGTTGCACGGAAAATATTGTAGTTATAGTAATTATGGAAATGAAGCTATTCGATTAAGGAGCCTTAAATGAGTATCCGGTTGAAGACGTTGATCGTTATCTGCCTGACTTTTCTCGTTCTCCTGAGTGTACTTTTCTTTACAGCTCGGTGGTTTTTATTACAGGACGCAATTGAAGCCGAACAAAAAAGTACAGCACAGGATGTCACTCGGGTATTGACGGCTCTTGATGATCAGATTGCAGTGATGGATTCCAATGTAGGGGATTGGGCTCCTTGGGATGATACATATGCATTCATTACAACCGCTGATCCAAACTTTATTGCCTCCAATCTTCCCAATATAACTTTTACAAACCTTGGCATTGAATTGATGCTGTTCATCGATAATTCAGGTCAAATCGTTTTTGGGAAGATGGTCAACAGAGATAGTGGAACCGAAATACCTATACCTGAAAGTATTTACAGCCAAATTCAAGTGGGTAGCCGCCTGGTCACCCATAAAGATCCTTCAGACAAGATTGCAGGGATCCTTTCCCTCCCTGAAGGACCGATGATCATCGCCTCACAACCAATTTTAACCAGCCAGGGGGAAGGACCCATCCGTGGAACTCTTATCATGGGACGGCGATTAGATGTGTCAGAAGTTTCCAAATTAGCGCAAAGGACTCAACTATCGGTCAGTGCTTTTACTTACAATGCAGCCGGTTTGCCTGCTGATGTAATATTAGCGGAGAAATCTCTGGTTGGTGTAAATCCTGTTTTTATTGCGCCTCAGAGTGAAATGGTCATGTCGGGATATGCCCTTGTCAACGATGTGTATGGAAATCCTTCCTTGATCTTGCGAGTCGATAATCAACGCGACCTTTATGCCCTCGCAAAAAGTCGCGTCGGTTACCTGGGTTTGTCGCTCCTCGTTATCGTTATTATCTTGGGGCTGGTGACAATGGTGTTGCTCGATAAAATGATTATTTCCAGGCTGAGTAGCCTCACTTCAAGTGTCAGGAACATTAGCAAACAGGGCACACCCTCCTCCCGCGTTATGGTTAATGGAAATGATGAGATTTATGAATTGGCTAATGGCGTCAACTCAATGCTCGATTCGATTGAAATTTCTCGGGTAAAAGAACGGGAGAGTGATGAAAGATATCGACAATTATTTGAGAATTCGCCTGTAGGTATTTATCGTACTACGCCCGATGGCCGAATTCTTGTATCGAATCCGGCTTTTGCAAGAATGCTCGGATTTTCCTCTTTGGAAGAACTCTCTACCCTCAATTTGGAAACGACGGATTCAGTTAAGGGATATTCCCGTAAATCTTTCAAAGAACAAATTGAGCGGGATGGAAAAACAACAGGCCTTGAATCAGAATGGCACAAACCGGACGGAACAACTATATTTATTCGTGAAAACGTCCAACTGGTTCGTGATGCGAAAGGCGCAGCACTGTATTATGATGGAACGGCAGAGGATATTACTGCTCGAAAACAAGCTGAAATGGCATTGTTTGCAAGCGAAGAACGCTTCCGCAGTCTGTATGAGAATGCTACGATCGGCATGTACCGTACTACTCCGGACGGTCGCATCCTAATGGCTAATCCATCTTTGGTACGGATGCTGGGTCATCAATCATTGGAAGAGTTGCTTCAGCGCAATTTGAGCAAAGAAGGGTATGAACCTGAGTACCCTCGACATGATTTTCAAACTCGCATTGAAAAGGAGGGGGAAATTACCGGGCTTGAATCTGCATGGAAGCGAAATGATGGCTCGACAATTTACGTTCGCGAAAGTGCACATTTAGTGCGCAACGAGCAAGGGCAACCGCAATATTACGAAGGTACAGTGGAAGATATAACCGAACGCATGCGCGCCGGGGAAGCTCTTCGCGAAAGCGAGGAAAAATTTCGTACAATAGCAGAGCAGATGACCGATGTGGTTTATCTTACAGATGACCGGGGGTTCATTACATTTGTCTCACCCGTCGTTACAACTCTTTTTGGGTTTACCCCTGGCGAAATGCTGGGACATGTTTTTACCGACTTCCTCGCTGAAGTAGATATCCCCACGGCTATGGCTGCGTTTAAACGTGACTTGTCAACTGGTCAATCGTCAAAAAACCTTGAACTGATGATGAAACGCAAAGATGGGACATTGTTCACGGGCGAATTGAATGGAAGATTTTACCGGAATAAAGCTATCACCGGCACCATCGGTTTGATTCGTGATATTACCGAGCGGGTTCGGGCGGAAGAAGAGATCCGCCACCTGAACACTAAATTGGAAGAGCGCGTTGAAGAACGCACCCGCGAATTGCGTGATGCCCAGGAACAACTCGTCCGCCAGGAAAAGCTGGCTGTTTTGGGTCAGTTAGCCGGGGGAGTGGGGCACGAACTGCGTAATCCGCTGGGAGTTATCAACAGCGCCATCTATTACCTGAAGCTTATCCAGCCGGATGCCCCCCAGAAGATTAAACAATACTATTCCATGATTGAGCAGGAAGTTCGCAACTCTGAAAAGATTATTTCCGACCTGCTGGACTTCGCTCGCATCAAGTCTGTGGACCGCGTCCAGGTTTCTGTTCCCGACTTGGTGCAGCGCACTTTGGACCGCTTCCCAATACCCGACTCGGTCAAACTGGTACTCGATCTTAACACGGATCTGCCGACGGTTTTTGCTGACCCTCGTCAAATGGAGCAGGTTCTCGGCAATCTCACTGTCAATGCCTGCCAGGCCATGACCTCTCAAGGCTCAACGACCGGATTACCTGGGCTTTTTAAGCTGACCATTTCTGCCCACCAGATACCAATGGATCCTGGAGATCATCTCGATTCTCCTGACCGACAAGTGCCGCAAAATAGAACGGTGGCCATTGCTGTGACCGATACAGGTCCAGGTATTTCCCCGGAAAACTTGAAGAAACTTTTCGAACCTCTTTTTACGACTAAAATTAAGGGAATCGGACTTGGACTGGCTGTTAGTAAAAAGTTAGCAGAAGCTAACGGAGGCCGCATCGAGGTCAAAAGCAAACTAGGAAAAGGCAGCACATTCACCTTGGTGCTTCCCTCCAGGGATATTAAAAGTTAAAAGTGATGAAGGAATCATTCGCACTTCTCATTGTGGATGACAATCCATCCTTAGCCAAGACATTGGCAGATATATTGGATGCAAAAGGATTTGAAGTCTAATTGGCCAGTGGGAGAAAAAGCCCAGCGGATTTTAAAGGATCGCGATGTTGATTTCATACTTAAGGATGTGCGCATGCCAGATATGAACGGAGTGGAACTCTATCTTGAAACCAACCACCCCTACCTGATCTCTATATTAACGTCCGAATATGCTGCTGACGACATTGTCCCACAGGGAATGAAAAAAGAGGTTATGATGGTCTTAACCAATCCATTGGATATCGATTTCTTCCTTATGCTTTTTTCATCCAGCCAGCTTTAATGACCCAATCGGCTGAAGTTCTTTCAAATAATTTACTTCGTTTTTATTTTTATCTGGATTTCACGCGGGTTGCCGGGTGCATTCAAAAAAAGGGGGCTTTAAAAAACAGAGCAAACGTTCTGTTTTCATACTGAGCTAAGCACGTTCCTTGGGAATCCTTGCCCTTAGTCTCATGTGGGCTTTGTTGCGTAATTAACATTATCATCCAAATTTACTCATAACATTTCGTGGTTCGCTAACACCTGAATCAATTGTCAATACACCATTTTCCAAATAATCTTCCGGGAGAAGGCCACCCAATTGGGAAAGGAGCGTTCTAAGCCCCTGTTTGCTTGACCCCACTTTTTGGGGTTATGGGGTACGTCGGCATTGCCCCTAAGCATTTACGGGGAGCAATGCACCCCCAATAGAAGGTCTTATTATGATAAAGGTGGTGTTATTGGGTTTTTTAAATGGAGAATTAATTGTTCCTCAATTAATCCTCAGGAACAACGCACACCTGTGGCACCCCTGATCTCGTTACTCCCTTCCCAGGGGGTAATTTCTCCACCGTTTCCAATGTTTTTCATTACTTCTGAAATAAAGAGATCCTAGTACCCGCAGCCCATCGTTACTGGTACTTTAAAATATAAAAAATGGCACTTAAGTTCGATTAGTATGCATATTCTATACAATGCTCACTCAATGAAAAATGAAAACTTCTATTGTCAAACATTTTCATCACCTTAAATTTAGCATTCGTTTCTATTATTTTTAGTTTGTATATGCGCAGCAAGAGGTTTTATCAAGGTATCGATGTTTCGTGGAGAGGTAGCCTTCGCGAAGCACAACATCCCCAGCTATTGGGGAAACGATCCCTGATTAGACTCTTTTTGAAGAGCATTGGGTTATCACCCTAATCGTAGCTTATGCCATTAGTATGGGCATGACCTAAACATATGCGCAAGGTGTATGGTATATAATATGCGTGATGGGTTTTCCAGACCAGACAAGTCCACTGAATCATCGATAAATGATTGAAAATCCCCTAATTTAGAAACCGTTTGGATATGCTTCCACATATGCACTATTTGTTTCCTTCTATATTTCATTTGTATTCTTCAGTAATAGAGGGAAACTTCCTTGATAACGCTTTCCAGGATTGAAGCTGGGTTAATTTTAAATTTGACAAATTTTCCGGTTATTCCGCTGGGAGAAATAGATGGTAGATAAGATCCCCAAAGTTCTACTGCTGGACGACGACCCCAATCTCCGAGGTGTTCTTAGTGATATCCTAAAGATCAAGGGATTTGAATCTATCCCTGTTGACACCGGAGCAGCTGCTTTGGCTTTCATCAAGCAGCAAGATATAGACGTAATCCTCATTGATATCAAGTTGGCAGGGATATCGGGACTGGATGTATTACGCAGCATCAAATCACAGTCTCCGGAGACCGAGTGCATCATGCTTACCGGACATGCTTCGCAAGCTACCGCGATTGAAGCCGTCAATTTGGGAGCATATTCATATTTTCAAAAACCTTATGAAGTCGACCAGCTCTTGGTAGCTATTCGCCGCGCTGCTGAAAAACACTCTGCTAGCCACGCTCTGCTTGAGCGTGAAGCTCGTTTCCGCTCCCTGATTGAAAACTCTTCCGACCTTATCTGTATCCTGAACCCTGATGCCACCCTTCGTTATATCAGTCCGTCCCTTGAACATCTTCTGGGGTATACACCGGATGATGTTGTAATTGGTACTGGTCTGCAAGGTTACATCTACCCTGAAGAATTGCCTGCCTTTATTGAGACTTTCCGCAAGCTTGTTCAGTCATCAAATCCAGCACCAGTTTCGATGCAATTACGGATACGTCATAAAAATGAATCGTGGCGGATTTTGGAGGGCACAGGGACCAACCAGTTAAATGACCCCGCAATAAAGGGCATCATAATTAATGCCCATGATATCACCTCACGCATACAAGCAGAACAGGACCTGCGTCGCATGGTTGATCGTTGGTCGATAGTTTATCGCGCCGGGGAGGCGATTGGTGCCGGACTGGACACAGAACAAGTTTTCGCTGCAGTTAATCATGCAGTGGAACAGGTTATGCCCTGCGAAGATTTTGTGATTAGTTTGTATGACGAAAAGGTCAATGAAATGGAGGGGAATTATATACTGGAGAACAAGAGAAGGATTTCTCCAAATCCCTATCAAGCTAACCACGGGTTGGGGGGATATGTTGTTCTTTCAGGTAAATCCTTGATCCTGAACAACCCTGAAGAAATCAAAGCAAGTGGGATCGAATTCGTACCTTATGGCACCGGACCTGATACTGCCTCGGTTTTGGCTGTACCCCTAATGCTAAAAGGGAAAGCGACAGGCATGATTTCGGCTCAAAGTTACCAACCAGGTGCTTACTCAGCCACGGATCGGGAATTGCTCGAAATGTTAGCCAGTCATGCTGCCGTTGCTATTGATAATGCTCGCTTGTTCGAACGGGCACAACAAGAGATTAAAGAACGAAAGCATGTCGAGGAGAATTTACTTCTTTCACAGGCAGAGACTGCTCACGCAAATCGGTTGTTATTGGCTCTCAACCAGGCAGCGCAGACAGTGCAGCGCGCTCGTACCATATCAGAGGTCTACCAGGCTGTCCAGACCCAGTTGTCTCAGTTGGGTTATCATACAACAGGGTTTGAAATTTCAGGAGAAGATCGATCCCTGCATATATCCTATATAAACTATAAGGCTGGTTTAATCCGCAAGGCAGAAAAAGCAACCGGTATCTTGCTCCGAAATTTCAAGTTCCGTCCGGGGAAAAATAGCATATATCAGCGTGCCATTCAGCAGGGGGAGACAGTTTTCGTTACAGACCCTTCTCAGGCAGTTGTTGATACTGTACCGAGAAAATTTCGCTCAATAGCTAGCTCAATTACTTCTCTTTTCAAACTGGACCAGTCGATTTTTACTCCCCTGAAAGTGGGTGATGAGACGATTGGTATTCTGGCAGTCACCGGTCCTGGCATTTCCACAGCCGATATCCCGGCAATAGCTGCATTCGGGAATCAAGCGGCCATTGCACTCCAGAATGCACGACTTTACGAGCAGGCTCAACAGGAGATTGTCGAACGCACGCATGCAGAAGAGGCTTTGGCGGCTTCTGACGCTGAGTTGCGCGCATTGTTCTCTTCCATGCAAGACGTTGTGATGGTGATTGACCGCAGCGGGGTCTATCTAAAGGTTGCCCCCACCAATCCCGAATTGCTGATCGTACCTGATGGTGGTCTGGTTGGAAAAAACCTGCGGGATATTTTTCCACATGAACAGGCAGAGAATTTTATTCAGGTTGTTCAAAAGGTCCTTGATACAAAACAAACCATTCAGATCCAATATGATCTTGTTGTTGGTGGCAAGATCGTTTGGTTTGAGACTTCCATCTCGCCGATGACAGAAACCTCCACTCTTTGGGTGGCGCGTGACATCACCGAACGTTTTATGGCTGAAAAAGCCTTACTTGAAGCTGAAAAGAATTACCACAGCTTATTTGAAAATGTCCCAGATGGAGTATACCGCAGTACCCTTGATGGAAAATACTTATCGGTCAATCCTGCTTTGGCAAGAATCTTTGGCTATTCCTCTCCCGATGAATTACTCAATGTTGATATCGCCCGTGATCTATATTTAAGTCCTGAAGCCCGGCAATCCTGGGCTAACGTTTTACTTCAAAAAGGGGAACTACGCAATTCAGAGACAACTATGCGACGTAAGGATGGTCAACAGATCAGCGTACTTGAAAATACCCAAGTCATCCGCGACTGGCAAGGGAAAGCGCTCTACTTTGAAGGGACACTGTCTGACATCACCGAGCATAGGAAGGCTGAGGATGCCTTACGTAAGAGCGAGTCATCGTTACAGGCAGTTCTCCAATCCACTGCAGACGGAATTCTGGCTGTCGGGTCTGATAACCAGGTCCTTTATGCGAATGAACGATTTGCTGAAATTTGGAGGATACCCAGGGATGTTCTGGCCAGCAAAAATGACTCCCTCCTTCTTGAGAGCGTACTTGACCAACTCTGCGAGCCGCAAATTTTCTTGAAAAAGGTCCAGGAACTTTATAAATCCCGGAAAGAAAGTTTTGATACGATTAATTTCAAGGATGGCAGAGTTTTTGAGCGTCTTTCGCGTCCATTAATACAAGGCTCAAAAATACAAGGACGAGTATGGTCATTTCGGGATATTACCGCCCGCAAGCAGGCCGAAGAACAGATTCGGCTGAGTGAAGAGCGTTACCGTATGCTCGCTGAGAATATGAGTGATACGGTTTGGCTGATGGATATGAGTTTACGGACTACCTATGCCAGCCCTTCGGTTACACGTTCACGAGGTTTTACCCTCGATGAACTCAACAACATCCCGCTTGACCAGCAAATGCCCCCAGATTCCCTTCGGCGGCTCCTTCAATTGTTTTCCGATATCTTATCACCAGAAAACTTAGCCCATCCTCACCGGCTTATATCCCGGAACATCGATCTGGAAGTTTATAAAAAAGACGGGACGAAGTTTTGGAGTGAAAATACCTTCACACTGATCCGCAATCCGCAGGGAAAGCCATTTGGTATCCTTGGGTCCGGCCGTGACATTAGCGAACGCAAGATTGCTCAGGATGCTCTTCAAAATAGCGAAAAATATTTCCGCGCCTTGATTGAAAACAATACCGATGCAGTTGTCCTGGTTGACACGCGCGGGTTGATTCTGTATGAAAGCCCGGCCTATGCCAGGATGATGGGCTGGTTACCCGGACAGCGCCTGGGCAAGAGTGGATATGAATTTATTCATCCGGATGACAAAAGATTCGTAGTCAAGGTGCTCAACGACCTGATCCAACATCCAGGAGGGGTCCGTCAAACCAAATTCCGCAACCAGCATAAGGATGGTTCCTGGCGCTGGATCGAGGCTACTTCCACTAATTTGCTAAATGAATCCGCCGTTCAAGGTCTGGTAATAAATATGCACGATATAACCGAGCGCAAGCGTGCGGAAGAGGAGATCCAGCGCCGGGTGGCTGATCTAGAAGTTCTTTATGAAAACGGGCTGAGTGTGAGCGTATTGCTCGAACCCAAGTCAATCGCGCAAAAGATACTTGATATTCTGTCGCAAAAACTAGAGTGGAATAATGCAGCTATCCGGCTATATCACCTTGAGATAAAACAGGTTGAATTAATTGCTCTCAATAAACCGGATCTTAATCCAGTTGATACTCAGGTTGAATCAGATCGGCTGAATAAAATATTTGCCTCCCCAACCCAGGGGTTAAGCGGCTGGGTCATTACCCACGGCAGGACAATCCGAAGTGGAGATGTACTTGCGGATGAACGCTATATTTCTGCTTTCCCGGAAATTCGTTCTGGGCTTTATGTCCCATTAATGATTGGAGACCGTGTCCTTGGCTCTATAAGTGTGGAAAGTAGCCAGTTGGATCGCTTTAGCGAGGAAGATGAGCACCTCCTTCAAACTCTAGCCACACAATCCGCGATTGCATTTGAGAATGCACGTCTGTATCAGGAAGCAGTTAAAGCAGCGAAGCGTAAGGACGCCCTGCATCAGGGCGGATTAGAAATTGTCCGGGCAGGTCAGGACGTCGAAGCAATCTGTCGTGCAATTCACCAGGCAGCTGAACAGGTCATGCCCGCCGAAGCTTTTATGGTTTCTCTCATCTCCGAGAAGGGGCAAAAGGAGGAGACTCCCTATCTGTTTGACCGCGGTATCCGCCACCCTAATGCCAAGGTTCCCTTAAGTTCAGGCATAACAGGTCGCGTAATTAAGAGTAAAAAATCGCTCCGAATAATGGATGTGCAAAAAACCAAACGTGCGCAATCCTTCATGGTCGATGGAACGGAACCACCTCGGTCAGTGTTGTCAGTACCTCTCCTGGTGCAGGATAAGATCATTGGTGTGATATCTGCTCAAAGCCGTGACCCGGATGCTTACAGTGCAGAAGATCAGATCTTTCTGGAAACTCTGTCATCGGAAGCAGCCAATGCTTTTGAGAATGCCCGCTTGTATCAGGATGTCGTAAGCGCTGCTGAACGTCGCGCGGTACTTTACCACGCTGGTCAGGAAATTGCAGCTGCTGGCCTCGATCTCGAACAGGTTTACAATTCGATCCATCAAGCAATCAAGCAATTGATGCCCTTGGACGTTTTCACGATTTCGCTGGCAGACGAAAACCGAAAGATTCTTCACGGCGTGTACCTGTTTGATTCCGGTGAGCGCTATCCGGCCTTTGATTCCGAGTGGGGTTTGGGTTTGGCGGGACATGTCATTGAAGAGAAAAAATCTATCCGTGTGCTAGATTATCTCAAGGAAAAACCGATCAAGACTGCCAGGTTCGGCAAACCGGGCACTCCGCGCTCCTTCATTGCATCACCTCTCAATTCCGGAACAAAAATTGTCGGCGTCATTTCGGTTCAAGATTATCGCCCAAATATATATTCTGAAGAAGATGAAATCCTCTTGAAAACAGTGGCAGCTTATGCTGGTATTGCCATTGAAAATTCGCGTTTGTTCGAGGAAACTCGCCATCGTCTGGCCGAACTTGAATCTCTATCACAGGTGAGTGTCTCCCTGACAAGTGCTGTTGAATTACAGCCTCTCCTTGAAAACATCCTGGTAGGAGCTAGGAAGGCAATTCCTGCAGCCGAAAAAGGAGCCATCCTCCTGACGGAACCCGATGGTTTACTCCGCCTCCATGCTCTCTCGGGATACTCAGATCCCCGTCTGATCGATTTATTCCTCCCAAATCAAAATGGGTATGCTGCTCGGGTTGCCCGGGAGCGAACCCCCCTGAAAATTGATGATGTCCACGCCGATTATGAGATACCTTTTAAGGGCGAAATAGAGGAGATTGACGCCGTGCTGAGCGGGATTGCAGCACCCTTGATTGTTAAAGGAAAGGTAATTGGTGTCATCTCCCTTGATAATGTCTCACGAAAAGCCGCGTTTACGGAATCTGACCTGAGTCTTCTGGTCACTTTCGCCTCCCAGGCTGCTGTAGCAATTGAAAACGCCCGTCTTTTCTCAGAGACCCAGCAGCGTTTGCACCGCCTCTCTGCTCTGCATTCGATTGATGCCGCCATTGGTGCTAGCGTGGATACCAATGTCACCCTAAATATCGTACTGGAAAATATTATGACGGAATTAAAGGCGGATGCCGCAGCCGTCTTGTTGTTCAACCCGCTTACCAGGATGCTCGAATATGCCTCCGGGCGCGGCTTCCGTGCTCATTCTATCGAGGGGTTACGCTTGCGGCTGGGAGAAGGTTTAGCCGGGCAGTCTGCATTGCAGCGGCGTGCCATCAATATTACAGACCTCCAAAAGACTGACGAAGTCGAGCAGGTGATGGAGCATCCTGTTTCAAACTCAGCGTCTCTGTTGGTGAAATACCTTGAGGGAGAAAATTTCATTGGCTACCATGCCATCCCCTTGATTGCTAAAGGTCAGATTCAGGGTGTCCTCGAAATATTCCGGCGCTCACCAATGCAGGTGGACCAGGAATGGATCAGTTTCTTCGAGATGTTGGCAGGGCAAACCGCAATTGCCATTGATAATGGCCGCCTTTTTGTGAACCTGCAACAATCCAACCTGGAACTTACTTTAGCCTATGACGCAACCATTCAGGGTTGGTCTCAGGCGTTGGAATTGCGCGATGAAGATACCGAAGGTCATACTTTGCGCGTCACTGATCTGACCTTGAAATTGATTCAGGTCATGGGGATAGAAGAAGTAGAAACGGAACATGCCCGTCGTGGCTCCTTATTACATGACATTGGTAAGATCGCCATTCCGGATAGTATCCTCCTCAAGGCTGGTCCATTGGATGAACATGAGTGGAATGTCATGCGCCAGCACCCGCAATATGCCTATAATTTGCTATTTCCGATCACCTACCTGCGCCCGGCGATTCACATCCCTTATTGTCATCACGAAAAATGGGATGGCAGTGGTTACCCACGCGGTTTGAAAGGCGAAGAAATCCCAATCGTAGCGCGTATCTTTGCAATTGTGGATGTATTCGATGCCCTTACCTCCAACCGGCCCTATCGCTTGGCTTGGACGCGAGAAAAAGCAATGGAATATATCCTCGAACAATCCGGAAAGCATTTTGATCCCAGGGTTGTGAATGCCTTTATGATCTTAATGGCTGGCGAGAAATAATTAATTATTGATTTCTCCACCCCAAAGTTAATGTCACGGATAAGTCAGCGAGATCGACGATTATTTATCACCTTGATTTATCTATCCATTAAATCCCCGCTAATAAAATGGAGGAGCGATACTTTCTCCTAAATATTATTTTATTTTCTTTCTACTGTTAGTGCGCCGGAAGTGTTTCCACCTTCAAGGTGCATATACATGCATGTAATGGTATCTTCCATTAATTCCTTCAACCGCCGTCGTTCCACCCCCACCTGGTTGAGCGGGTTGAAAACTACCGGTTTTCCCACCACTAAATTCCCCGATCCGTGGATCGTTAAGGGATAGAATTCCAGTCGCTCCCCCGTCTCAGCATAATAACGTTCCCCAACGCGAACAAAACTATGCTGGAATGGTTGCATTTTAGTTACCGGGTCTTTTGGCAGCCGATAGTCTTCGGGGAAGACCAGCAAGAACTTTCCCTCCCGTAGCACATTCATGCTCATCTCAAGGGTCTCGCGCATTCGCTCATAATCATTAGCATAAACTGGAATGCAACCAAGCGAATAAAAAAGGGGTACGCTAATACGGCACAGCGCCCTGGCAACCCATCGGCTGATAGGAGGTGTGAGATGCAATTGGCGTTCCACGAAATCTGATTGCAACCATATTGGAGCAAGGTCTTTATCCATCATGTCTGCGATTACCCAGGGATGGAACCGAAGTGGTATAGAACATGCTGCGGCAATTGGGCCAGTGGCGTCAAGGTGGTTGGCGATGAAAACCGCTGGTCCGCGCCTGGGCAGGTTTTCCTCACCGATCAGTTTTCCCCCCCAAAGGAATAGATCTATAACTCCTGCAATGAATTGATACAAGCTATCCTTCATAGCACACCTACAGCATGTTCAATCGTGGCCGATATTGTAGGGCTTCGGCCAAGTGAGCCGGGACAATGTCCTCGCTTCCAGCCAAATCCGAGATTGTTCGTGCCAGTTTCAATACGCGATGATATCCACGTGCCGATAATTGTAACTGATTCATGGCTGTCCGCATAAGTGCCTGACATGTCTCATCAAGGATACAAAACTTGCGCAATTCTGCGGGACGCATGTCTGCGTTGCAGGTAACATGAGCTCCTCCATCATTGCTGAACCGGATTCTTTGCCGGTTCCGTGCTAGTTCAACCCGTTCTCTCACCGAAACAGAGGATTCTCCTAATCGTTTCTCTGAGAGTTTATCGTACTCGATACGCGGCACTTCCACGTGGATGTCAATCCTGTCCAGAAGGGGACCAGATATGCGTTTTTGATACTTGGTTACAACCATGGATGAACAGGTGCAAGGTTTCACCGGATCGCCGTAATAGCCGCACGGGCATGGATTCATTGCACCGACCAGTTGGAAGCTGGCAGGGAATGTTAAGGAACCTTGCGCCCGGCTAATCGTCACAAACTTGTCCTCCAGCGGCTGACGCAAGACTTCCAATACACGCATCCCAAATTCAGGTAGTTCATCTAGGAATAGAACACCATGATGGGCCAATGAGATTTCCCCCGGATGAGGCCAATTTCCACCCCCAACCAACCCAGCGTGGCTGATAGTATGGTGAGGTGATCTGAATGGACGGTTTCGCAAAAGCGGAGTTTCAGCAGGGAGCTGGTCAGCGACGGAATAAATCCGTGTCACATCCAGTGCCTCTTCAAACGTCATTTTTGGCAGGATGCCGGGTAATGCACGTGCCAACAGTGTTTTCCCGGCTCCTGGGGGGCCCATCATTATGATGTTATGCCCACCGGCTGCTGCCACTTCAAGCGCTCGTTTAACATGCTCCTGCCCTTTGACTTCTCCAAAATCGGTCGGTGGGCACAGTGGGACGTCTTCGAATTCAAGACGGGTATAGGCTGGGATGGGCTCGCGTCCAGTCAGGTGGTTGTAAAGCATGGCCAGGGATGATACGGGGATGATTTCCAGGTCGGGGATCAGAGCGGCTTCAGCCGCGTCCACTTCTGGTACAACAATCCGCTTAAATCCAGCTTGCCGGGCGGTAGCTGCCATCGGCAGTACGCCTCGAGCGTGTCTGACGGTTCCATCCAATGAGAGTTCCCCTACCACCATCGTCTCTTCTGCAGCCTGAGGTGATAACATACCGGTGTAGACTAGTACACCAAGTGCGATTGGTAGATCATACGCTGGGCCTTCCTTGCGAACCGAGGCAGGGGCGAGGTTGACCACCAGACGTTTGCGCGGGAATGGCACACCGGCATTGCGTACCGCTGCTTGGACGCGTTCCCTGCTTTCCTGAATGGCAGCGTCAGGCAGGCCAACGATGGTCATGCCGGGGAAACCGGAAGTGTAATCCACTTCCACCTCCACCACGACCCCATCCAATCCGATTACCGCACAGGAATAAACACGAGCTAGCATATGATGAGTATAGATAAGAATGACAGTAAAGTCAACTGATGAAAATCCGTCAATCTGCAATGAATGTGCAGAAGAGACGGATGGGAAGCAATTTCAGATTGATTTGATTAAATAAATAGGATTATAGAGATTTGTGCGGGTTAACCTTTGATCTATCCGGTTTTCACATATTTACCGCAGGCAACCCTCCCACTGGTGTTGCTGCCTTCACAGCTCTAATAATCGCCACTGCCAATGCTTCAGCGGCAAAAGTTCCCACGCTGCTCACATCTGCTTTTTTCTTTCCAGTTGAGAGGGAGAATATTGTGTCACCGTCCAGCATGGTATGTGCCGGGCGGATGACTCTTGCCAGGCCATCGTGTGCCATCTGGGCAACTTTGGTCATCTGCGGCTTGTCAAATTTAGCATTGGTTGCCACTACCCCAATGACGGTATTACCACCCGTTGCAAGGCTTAATATGGTTCGCCCCGTCAAAGTTTCCATAACCTTTAATGTATCAGCGAACTGACTGGAACCCCCCATTTTCAATGGGCCAATTTTGGCTGGCCTCGCTCCCGCGATGATCTGTCCTGTCGCCGGATCCAGCACATCACCGAATGCGTTCACTGCTACGATCGCGCCTACCACTATACCCCCCCCAATATCGATGCTGGCTGACCCTAACCCCGATTTCATCGCCCCCGACATTCCAAATATTTTTCCAACAGTTGCCCCGGTTCCAGCACCACTATTCCCTTCACGAATGGGTCCGCTTTGTGCAGTAGATACCGCCGCATAACCCATTTCAGCATCTGGGTGGCGGATAATTTTGCTGACTCCGAGATCAAAAAGGATAGCTGCCGGAACAATGGGGATTCGGCTGGCTCTCAGACCATAACCAATTTTTTGCTCCGCCAGGTATTTCATCACCCCGGTAGCTGCATCCAATCCAAAGGCCGATCCCCCGGCTAGCACCACCGCATGCACCTTGTCCACCAGGTTAATGGGATTTAGTAAATCGGTTTCGCGTGTACCAGGTGCACTCCCGCGCACATCCACGCCGCCGACAGCTCCCTTGCGGCAAAGAATGACCGTACAACCGGTCAATGCTTCGTCATCTTGGGCCTGACCGACTTCAATCCCTGGGACATCTGTAATTGCGTTATTGTGTTTCATCGGTTCACTTGAGGCTGTGAATCAATTCTAGGAACTCATCCCACTCTTCCTTAAAAAAATGGAGGGTCACGTTATTGAGTTCCAGGTGATAAGTGGTTTCACCATCAGGTTCATCCGCTTTCCAGGCCAGGTAACTATCGGTCTCAGCTAGAGTTTCGGTCTTGGGTTCAGTGGGATCCTTGGACATAGAAATTCTCCTTATAATATTCGAATTCTGCACCCTACAGGTTTACAAATGTTGAGAATAATCATTTGCCATTCTTGGTATCTTTGAGATTTTGAATCGTCACTTTGGAAGGTTTTGGTTCCTTTCCGAATCGCTTTTGCCACCAGGTTCGAATTTCCCGGATCCATTTCGGTACCCGTCGGGTTGGAATGATATCTTCTTCAGGTGGCCAGGGGTCTCTGTCTAGTAGTTTACGAAGTGTATACCGACCTACAAGTTGCATCGTTGCCAGCAGAGGCGCAGCGATTATTATGCCCAGAATCCCGATCAGGTTGGCTGCAATGATGGCAGCGATCAACACAAATGCTGGATGGACTTTCAGCGTGTTGGCCATCATGCGAGGGGTCACCAGGTTGTCAAAAACCTGATCTATTACCAGAGCTGTGATAATGGCAACGGCTGTATATCCCAGTGGTGATAGACCAAATGGGGTGCTTCCTTGGAAATATGTTACCAGGCCAAGCACAATCCAGTTAATTGCTGGACCGATATAAGGCAGGAAACTTGCAAACCCGGCAATAAGCGCTACTCCAATCGCGAAGTGGACCCCAAGGATACTCATGCAAATTGTGTAGGCGATCACCTTTGAAAAGAAAACGATGATTTGTCCCCGCAAGAAGGCATTCCAGATATACCCCAGTTTTTGTCTCAGCCGTCGAATGTCTTCGGTATATCCTGGGATATCCACATGGATGATCCGGGTTCGAAATCCACCGCTCTCCATTAGGAAAAAGTATGACACAACCACTATGAACGCCATCCAAGCCAGCGTCGATGCAGCACTGGTTGCAAGAGTCCCGACCAAGCCACCTAGCTGACCCAGGGCCGGCTCGATGTATGAGAGGATCACCTGCCCAATGGCTTGCCAGTCGATGGTTGAGAAGTCGAATTTTAAAGGTCCAAGCGTATATATCTGGTGCGAAAGGCTGTCAATAAAAATAGGCACCTGATTTGCGTAATTCTGAACGGCAGAAATTAAATTCGTTACTTGACCTACCAGTCCTACTCCTCCCCAGGTCAATAAGGCCAGAAGTATCAGCACAAAAATTAGATAAATTAGGTTTACTGACATCCCCCAGGAAAGTGGAGTTCTCTTATTTACCAGGGAGGCTACTGGTAATAAGAGATACGCTAAAATGAACGCAAGCAGGATTGGGCCAAGAATGAATTTAAATCGCACCAACAGTGCGCCCAGGATCGCGACCAGGGTTAGCGTTATTACGAGTTTGGCTGTGGCACCCCACCGCGGAGAGGCAGGGGGTTGATTCTCATCCATACATTATCTCCAAGGTTATATTCTAACTTCAAGACAATGTTTTTACAACTGGGGAGCGCTTATAATTAGTTTCATGCGTCCAATTAAATATGCCCTCCTCCTCTCGATTTTCTTGCTGGCCTCTTGCTCACCCGCTCAGCCCGTCTCGCAAATAACGGTCATTTCTCACCCGGATGGACCACTTTATGTCGGAGACCAGGTTAGTTTCGAGGTCCTTGTACCTTCTTCATCGGGAGACAATAATTCCAGTGTTGAAGTGTCATATGCTGGTCATCAACTAGGAAGTGCTCCATTTGCGCCCTACGGAATTGGAGGACGAAGTCAGGCCACATTGTGGTGGGTATGGAATACGCGTGATTTGAAACCTGGCACCCAGACTCTGACCTTTACTCGTCTTCCTGAAAATACCACTTGGACTGAAACCATCACGCTCCACCCTGCAAATCAAGTCCCGCCTCCGGAACCCCAGGCTCATTGGGCGTCAAATACAACGGCTTGCTGCAATCTGTACTACATTACCGGGACTGCTGCAGAACGCGACATATCCCTCCTTAGCGAGGAAGCTGACCAGCAATCTGCAGCTGTTTCGGCTCAAATGAATACCACTTTAAGCAAACGGATCGATATCTTTTTCATATCTCGCGTGGTCGGTCAGGGCGGATTTACATTGAATGCAGTTTACGTCTCATACCTCGACGACAATTACATTGGCAACGATATGCCTATTTTATTACACCATGAATTTGTTCACTATTATGACAGTTCACTGGGTGGCCAGTATCGGCCATCAATGCTCGAAGAAGGTCTGGCAGTTTATCTTACCGGCGGGCACTTTAAACCTGAACCACTCGGACCGCGTGCGGCAGCATTGCTAGATCTGGGCTGGTATATCCCACTAGCAACCGTTGCCAACGATTTTTATAACCAACAGCACGATATTGCATATTTGGAAGCTGGGTCACTCATCAAGTACATGGTTGAGACCTATGGTTGGAGTGCATTTAATCAATTCTATCGGACCATTCCCCAGCCGAACAACCAATCAGTATCTGATGTAATGGATACAGCCTTGCATAACCATTTCGGCATATCATTTTCTGACCTGGAAAACGGATATCTTTCTTACCTGCATTCTCAATCCATTACGACGGATATTCGCATCGACCTTCATTTGACTGTTAACTTTTTTGATGCGGTTCGTCATTATCAGGAGATTCTGGATCCATCTGCATATTTCCTGACCGCCTGGTTACCCGACGGCTCGGTCATGCGTCAGCAGGGGATAGTAGCTGATTTCCTGCGCCACCCTGAAGGGTGGAAAAATCAATTGCTTGAATCGCTTCTTATCCGCTCTCAAAAAGAATTATTTAGCGGAGATTATAAAAATGCTGAACGCACCTTGAAGTTGACGAATTGGGTAATGGATATTATTGCCCCTTAAAAATTTCTCAGGCGGCAATTTTGCCGCCCGAGAGGATCCTTACGATATTGCATTAAAACTGTATTAAACGCATGTCCCACCGATTAATGGAACCAGCCATGGAAGGACTGTACACCATAGGCTGAATTGGTCGATGATCAGAAAAAAGCCCACGCAGACGCAGATGATAATTAATATTGCAATCACGATAATTAACCAGATGGGGAACTTTTTCTTCGCGGGAGCGGCAGCCTTGGAGACTTGTGCTGCCGGTGCTTGACTTATGAAAACCTCAACCGGAGCTGTGGATGGAGGTGAAACGGGAACCGGGATAGGCGCCGGAGCAGGAGTGGGAGCGGGAGTCGGAATTGGTGTTCGGACTGGGGCAACTATCTTTGGAATTTGAGCGGAGGAGACGACCGTTGCATTCGGGTCGAACGAAGTCTCATACATTAATACTATATTTTCCCCCAAGGTGACGGTATCTCCCGGTTTTAACTCTTGTGGAGTGGAGATACGCTGTCCATTAATGAATGTGCCATTAGTCGAGCCGAGGTCTTGGATCACGTAAGCAGAATTTTGCAGGCTCAGTTTGGCATGTTTGCGCGAAACTTCAGCATCGTTGATTGCGATGACATTGCTTGCGTCACGTCCGATGATGATCTCAGTCGCTTCAAGTGGATAGATTTTTCCAGTATTTGGGCCGGAGTGCATTACAAACTGGAATTGAGCAGTCATAGTTCCTCCTGAATAAATCCAAATGATTAATTTCTTTTTATAGTGTACAGAATTTAATTGAAAATGTCAATTCATCGACATCCCATATTTTCGTTTATCGTGGCAGCATTTATCCAAGAGCGAGAGGATAGGATTAATTTCTTGATCACGCTTTAATGACTAGGTATTCATGTGTATCAGGTCTGCATCCTTGTCTTTTGGATTAATTCCGCGAGCTCAGTCAATAAGGATATTTTAGAACAGTTCCATGATTGCGTGTATGGAATCGGGAATCATGGAGAGATATCTACCTCTCTTTGCTCAAAAATAGCTAGACAGGATTATTCATTACATTATTTTACAACATCCCATAAAAAATTTTTTATTGAAATCTATTTCTTGCACAATGGCAAGAAAACTGTATAATGGAGGGGGATATTTATTATGGAAATTATTGTGAGCGATCGGGATGGAAACGAATGAAGTCTCACACCGGGGTATTGCGAGAAGTGCGCAATCGTTTAGAATTAAAAAATGTTTCTGTCGATGACCAGGAACGATTGCTTGAGCTATTGAATCTATTGATGATGATCATGGATGAAAAGTTGCTCCAGGATGGGTCGATTTCCGAGCATCTTGTGGATGTGCTTGCAGATAGTGGGAGTCTTTTGTTATTGATTCAGCGCCAGGCAGCAGAATTGGACGCTCTCAAACGGATTACGCTAAACTTGACCTCCAGCTTAGATCTCCAAGCGGTGCTGGATGGTGTAGTTAGAGAAGCCATGCAACTGGTTAAGGATGCCCAGGATGCTCATATATACTTGTTCCAGGAAGATAAACTGATTTTTGGCGCATCATTGAAAAATGATGGTGAAGAGAATATTCAAATCTCTGAACCGCGCCCTAATGGGTTGACCGGTACTGTAGCACGCGAGAAAAAAATTATTATTGTCGAGGATATGACGAATCACCCCATTTATAAGGGCATGCCAAAAACCTGGTGCGGTTCAATCATCGGTCTCCCATTAATGATGGGGAGCCGTGTTGTCGGGGTGATGAATCTAGCCCGCAAAACTCCAGGGGAATTCAACCAGTCAGAAATTCGCTTGCTGACTCTTCTCGCGGATCAGGCTGCCATCGCGATCATAAATGCGCGTTTGCATTCTGCGGTCAGCCACCAAGCCCGCAGTGATGCATTGACTGAACTCCCCAACCGTCGCGCCTTGGATGAACGTCTTGATAAAGCAATCGCTCAGTCTGTCTCTTCCGGGAATCCATTTTGCGCTGTAATGATGGATCTTGATGGTTTTAAGATAATCAATGATACATATGGTCACAAGGTTGGAGATGAAGTTTTACAGCAGGTTGCTAATTCAATGGAAAAATCTTTGCGCTCGACAGACTTTCTGGCTCGTTATGGCGGTGATGAATGGACCTTGGTTCTGACGGAGACAAATTTGACCCAGGCGCAGGTGGTGATCCAGAAAATTCAGAATGGATTGCGCAATAATCCAATCCATCTTCCGGATGGAAAAACTACTAATATCGGCGTTTCTGGTGGAGTTGCCCTCTATCCGGTGCACGCGGATTCTGCACCAGGTTTGATTCGTGCCGCCGATGAAGCGCTTTTTAGGGCCAAAAAGAACAGCCGGGGGCAATTCCTGGTAGCTCACAACGGCGACGTCTGATTCTCTCCCAATTTTGTAATAATAACGCGAAGGGAAGTAACGCTCCTGCTCTCCACTCTAGCGATCACAAAAGGCTGCCTCCAGGTAGCATTTCAGGCTTGTAATGATGAGGGATATTTGAATATGCAACGATTCGAAATGTTTCGCGCGATGATGCTATCTCTGGACGCAGATTGATGAAAGCTACACTTGGGTGTTTCAAAAAGGTTAGGATGGGGACACTTTGTAAAATGACTATTACATCCGACGTCTCTAACTATTCAAACCATCGAGGAGATCTATTCCGGGGGCAATATTGATATTCACAATTTATCTATAGACCTTGAAAAGGATCTATTGGTGAGGTTTGTAGATAAATGACCAAATACCTTGCATTTGGAAACGAGTACAATTGCAGCACAATTGTTAGTTACTTTCATTATTTCATATGCCTAACCTCATTCAAAGTTTCCAGAGACGCGACATTGGTTTTCTACGTATTGTCGCTCGCTTATGGGGGATAGAGTTGACTGCGTCTGACGTTGAAAAAGTATTGGATGAAATAACCTCGGCAATGCTCGACCAAACTCTTTTTAGGGATATGGTTGACTCGCTTCCTGCTGAGGCCCGGTCAGCATTTGAGGCTCTGGTATTTGCAGAAGGCAAGCTGTCTTGGGCATCTTTTTCTCGTCAATTTGGTGAAATTCGCGAAACGGGCCCTGGGCGGCGTGATCGGGAACAAATATACTTAAACCCGGCCTCGCCCACGGAAGTCCTTTTCTATCGGGGTTTGATAGCCAAAGCATTTTTTGATGTGCCAGCTGGTGCGCAGGAATTTGCATATATTCCTAGTGATTTTCTACATTTAATTAACCGTGGAGAACAATCATCTTTCCTGGAAGCAAAGATCGTAGGGACATCTGGAGACCTGAACTCCAACTCTACCAACCATGCAGTATCAACCGGCTTAACTGAGCTATTGGGTCGGCAAGCCTCATCTAAGGAATGCGCCTGCTTCCTATCAACCTCAGACCGCCTCCTCGATGACGCAACAACAATCCTCGCTGCCTTTCGGATGAGACGACCACTCCCCGATACACGGATTCCGGCTCTAGTAGTCTTGGATTTCCTGTCCGCAGCAAAAATCATTCAACTATCTTCTCATAAGGAAAGACCAGGGGAAGGAACCCCGTACATCGAGGCAGTACGTCGTTTTCTACAGACCTCGCGTAAAAATTCATTGGAAATGTTGCTCACGGCCTGGTTGGGAAGTGAATCATTCAATGAATTGCACCAAATTCCCGGCCTTATTTGTGAAGGTGAATGGAACAACCGGGCGCTGGATACCCGTAGATACCTGCTGACTTTGTTGGAGGCAGTCCCTGAAAACAAGTGGTGGAGTCTCCCGGCGTTTGTCAATTCCATCAAGGAAAAAAACCCAGATTTTCAGCGCCCTGCTGGAGATTACGATTCCTGGTTCATCAAGCGCGAATCTGATGGCGAGTATCTCCGGGGGTTCGCTTACTGGAATGAAGTGGATGGCGCCCTTGTCCGCTACATGATTACGGGGCCAATGTATTGGTTGGGACTTGTGGAACTGGCAACACCCGCGGATAGCGGTATTATCAGTGCTTTTCGCTTAAAAAACCGCAAATCCCGCATGGCAGTTCCCGAATCAGGCAAAATTCACGTTTCCTCTCAAGGAAGAATAGTAGTCCCAAGATTATTGTCCCGCTTGATCAGGTACCAGATTGCACGTTTTTGCGAATGGGATTCGGAAAAAGAAAACGATTACCAATACCGGATCTCGACTGCCTCTTTGAAAAGTGCCAAAGAACAAGGACTTAAAGTTAACCAACTACTAAGTCTGCTTGCCAGGAATGCTGCTGCGGAGGTCCCACCTGCCTTTATCAAGGCGCTTAAACGATGGGAACTAAACGGAACTGAAGCTTGTCTCGAGATTCATACTATATTAAAAGTCAGCCGGCCCGAAATCTTGGAAGAGTTGCGCAAATCAAAGGCAGGACGTTTTTTAGGCGAGACGCTTGGTCCGGTTACGGTGACTGTGAAATCGGGGGCGCAACCAAAGGTGCTTGCTGCTCTCGTTGAATTGGGGGTGCTGGGCGAAGAGGTGCATGAAGAATAGCTTAGAATTCTATGATGAAATTTAATGGAAAAAGATCGTAGATATGTTCGTCTTCATTTATGGCCTGGTTATATGCTTCTGGGAGATCGTGATTTGTTTTTGTATCAGGATATCGTTTTGTTCAAATCAATTGTATCGTCAAACATGAAGGTTATGATCGAAGAAGGAGCATTCAATTATGATATCAACAATTATCCATGCCAATATGGGTAAGCTGCAGGGATCGATTTTGCTATAATATGTTCGCATATTCCATAAGGAGAAATTATGTCCACAAAAACAGACTGGATTACACAAGAACTCGATGACTTGAAAACACAGGGCCTTTACAATCGCATCCGTACCATTGGCTCGCCGCAGGGCTCATGGCTGGTGGTGGACGGTAAAAAAGTACTCAACTTCTGCTCGAATAACTATCTTGGCCTGGCCAACCATCCAAAATTGGTGGCTGCAGCAAAAAAAGCTCTGGATGAGATGGGAGTGGGGCCAGCTGCTGTGCGTACGATTGCTGGGACCATGACCCTTCACCTCGAACTGGAGAAGCGCCTGGCATCATTTAAGGGTGTAGATGCTGCCATTACTTTTCAGAGCGGTTTTACTGCCAACCTTGCAACCATCCCAGCTCTAATAGGCAAAGAGGACGTCATCTTCTCGGACCGGTTGAACCATGCCAGCATTATCGACGGTTGCCGCCTCTCCGGAGGGAAAATTATCCCATACGAGCATTGCGATGTGGCCTCATTGGAAATGGTGATTAAAGAAAATTTGTCACAATTCCGCCGTGCCATGATCATCTCAGATGGTGTCTTCAGCATGGACGGAGACATGGCTCCTCTGGACAAGATCTATGAAATAGCTCACAAGTACGATATTCTGCTGATGGTAGACGATGCTCACGGGGAGGGTGTTCTTGGAAAGGGGGGACGGGGGATCGTGGACCATTTTGGTCTGCATGGCAAAGTGGATGTGGAGATTGGTACGATGTCGAAAGCCTTCGGCGTCGTCGGAGGTGTAGTTGCAGGAGCGCCCGTCATAGTGGAATGGTTGCGCTTGCGCGGGCGCCCATTCCTTTTCTCCTCAGCGGTTACTGTTCCTGATGCGGCTGCCTGCATTGCGGCCATCGATATTCTCGAATCATCAACTGAGCTGGTAGATCGCCTTTGGGACAATGCCAAATATTTCAAGGCTGAAATGAAGAAATTGGGTTTCGATACCGGTTTCAGCACTACTCCGATCACCCCGGTCATGCTTGGCGATGCTCCGCTGGCCCAGCAGTTCAGCCGGGACCTTTTTGAGGAGGGAGTGTTTGCCATGGCCCTCGGTTACCCCACGGTCCCGCAGGGCAAAGCTCGCATAAGGGTGATGATTTCCGCAGCGCATTCGAAAGCAGATTTAGATAAGGGGCTGGAAGCATTCGCCAAGGTGGGGAAGAAGTTGGGAGTGATTTAGATCTCCTATTTGAAATAATTTCAAAGGGCAGCCATGTGGCTGCCCTTGCCATTTATCGCTTGATTTTTATGAGGATTTCTGTCCATGCTCTGGAATATTCGCCCCCCGACCCGTCTTTTGCCGTATCCCACCAGGCTGAGAGAAGGCTGTAACATATCGCCCAATTTAAAAGCCTTTGACGGTCGAAGCCAAGCTGCTCTGAAAGAATTGCAATTCGCCGCAGTGTCCTCCGGATTGCTTCTTTTTCATCCGGAATATTTCCCCAGGGATTAAGCAGAAATGGCCCAACCTCGTACTCTGCAGGTCCATCCACCCCTTTGGGATCTATCACAAGCCAGCCTCGGTCGGATGAGAGGATATTGAAATGGTGAAAATCCCCATGCAAAAGGACGTGCGGACGATTTTCCCCGAACAGGTCCCTAACCATTTCTAATACAATTTCGACTGTTTTTTCAGGGAATGGACCTGTCCCACCTCCAAAGGTGGGTCTCAGTTTTTTTAACTCATCGAACCAATTGTGCAAGCTGATAAACTCATTTCCTTCCGGCACGGGGCGATGGATGGCTTGCATCACCTGTGCGGCAATTTCGGTGGCGCGGTCGTCATCTTTAAGAGTCGAGAGCATTATTCCTGGTTGAAGGCGCTCCAGCAGGAGCATACCATCGTTCCCAGCGGATTCCAGTAGCAGGCAGGCACCCTTTCCCGCATAGACTTTCAGTGCACTGATTTCACTGATCAGTTCGCGATTGGGAACACCGATTTTGAGTACTGCAGGAATACCATCAGCCTTAGTTACCGAGCAGACATAATTGTACGATAGCAGAAATGGGTCGCCAATGGTCAAGTCCCAACGCTGAGCGGCTTTGAATATTTGGTTAGGTAATTCATCCAGAAAATGCCGACCAGAATCACCAAAGGAATTGATGACATTTTGAACGAAAGCTGAAGGTAGAATCATAAATTTCGTAAAAATAATTCAGGGTTTTGCAGAAAATCTCGCATCAAACGAACATGTTCCAGGTTTTCGTAGCGCTCCGGGTGTATTTCACCGCCATCAAAATTTAAAATGGTAGCTTCCGGATATGCCATCAGGATCGGGGAGTGGGTGGCAAAGATGAATTGCCCATTTTTTGTGACCATGTTCTTGATGACTGCGATGAGCGCCAGTTGCCGTAATGGAGAGAGTGGGGCTTCGGGTTCGTCGAGCAGGTACAAGCCATTGGGAACAAAACGCGACTGGAACAATGCCAGGAAACTCTCACCATGGGATTGGATGTCCAGTCCCTCGCCGTAGTGCCGCCTCATGTCAATCAATTCGTGGGCATAACTTAATTTTGCCTGTTCACGAGCGAAGTTATCTCTATCTTTGTATTCGATTTCAACCTGACTCAGGTCGGATTCCATTTCCGATCGCATTTGATTAAGGCGTTTTGCATACCCAAAGAAATCCTCTGCTCGCAGAAAAAAAACCACGGTGGGTTCGTTTCACCCATGAAAGCTTGAAATATTTCGCCAAGTTACGGGCATGGGCAAGACTTCTGTCGCTAAACATGCTTTCACTTCCCACCACCACCATCTCTGCTGCGCAAGCCAGCCCCTCCAACAGAGTGGATTTTCCAGTCCCATTCTCTCCGACCAAAATCGTAACTGGGGCATCGAAACGAAGTTCTTTTAGGGATTGGAGGAGTGGCAAATTAAACGGAAATACATTCGTATCCGGAAATTTTTGTAGTTGGATGGATTGTAGATGGATCATGGCAGGATTATTTCGTTCCTGATCTTAGATTAATCTTTTTTCTTAAAATACTTTTGCCAGTGCACTCGATTTTCGTGATATTGAGTTCTCGCCGGTTTTTCCTCGGCAGGATAGCCGACATAAATGAGTCCAAGTGGTGTGACATGCTTTGGCAACCCGGCAATTTCCCGCACTATTCGAACGAACTCAGCCACAGGGTGGACTCCCACCCAGACGGTCCCAAGCCCAAGCGCTGTAGCCGCAATGAGGATATTCCCGCCGGCAATGCTGCAGTCCTGCACCCAGAACAGACGGGCAGCTGGATTAACTGATAAAGATGGGTTGCCGCAAATGACGATTGCTGCCGGGGCATTCCTGTTGCCGAAGATAAGGCGCTTTCGGAATTGGGAAAGTTTTTCCGGGTCTGTAATAACCACGAATTCCCACGGTTTGCAGTTCATTGCTGAAGGCGCAGCCATGGCAGCCTTCAAGATTAGATCAAGCTTTTCGGGCTCGACCGGTTGATCTGTATAGTTGCGGATAGATCGGCGGCGAAAAATGGAGTCCAGGGTAGGGTTCATAATGATGGATGGGCGGTCATGTTTATAAAATCAGGGATAACAGCCACGACAATTGTCCAGTTTTCGTCTTCTTTTTTTCTAGCCCGGGAATAGCTTTTCGAACACTTCCGGACAATACTTATTTACCATTTGAGAAGAAAGGCCGTTCTCTTTACATATTTCAGCATATAGGTCAGCAGACGGGCGCTTGGTTCTTTGTTGGGTTTTTGTGTCAAGTCCCCACAAGCCGAAACGCTGCGTCCAGCCTCGTTCCCACTCAAAGTTGTCCACGAGAGACCAGTGGAAATAGCCTTTGACCGGCCAGTTAAAGTTGACCGCACGCCACATGGCGTGGACGTGCTGTGCTAAATAGCGCGGTCGGATGCGGTCGATGCTATCTTCAATGCCATTTTCGGTTACCAGGATGGGCAGGTTGGGGAAGGTTTTAACGATCCATTTGAAAGCCCAGAAGAAACCCTTTGGAGTGTTGGAATTCATTCCGGCATCCGCCAGGTCAGTGCCCTTTGGGAAAAAAGATCGCGAGAAAAGTTCAGCCCGGTTGCGCAGGTCGAAGGCTACGGTGTCCACCGAATAATAATTCAAACCGAAGTAATCTTGTGTCCCTTTAGCTTCTGGGACCGAGATTTTTCCCAAGGGAGACCTTAGCACGCCGGTTGAGATGGCAGACGGAAAAGCCATATTGATTCCTTGGAATTTAACATTCCTCATTAATCGGTCCAAAGGGGACCATGCCCGGGCTGGTTCCTGGGGACGGAAGTGCAGGGCGTAACCCACACGTGCCTCGGGTTGGAGTTCGTGAATTGTGTGATAAGCACGAGCGTGGGCGCGTGCCATGTTAGCCTGCACCCGGATTCCCAGTTTCAGATCCGATTTGCCTGGAGGGAAATTCTTGCGCAGGTATCCTTCCAAAGCATATACATTCGGTTCATTGATAGTGCACCATAGTGAGCAATACTCTTTCAACGTCTCCACAACTTTGCGTGTAAATTTCTCGAAAACTGGTATGACCGACTCTGTCTCCCAACCTCCCAGCTCACCCAGCCAAAGTGGATCGGTAAAGTGGTGCAGGGTAACCATTGGCAGGATATCGCGTTCCCGCAAACCCTTCAGCATGTTGCGATAACTATCTAGAGCTTCTTCATCCCAGCGGTCGGGTGCGGGTTGAATCCGGCTCCACTCCACCGACAAACGGTGGGAGTTTTGCCCAGTTTCTGCGGCGCGGTCGAAATCTTCTTTCCAGCGTCCGCCCCACCAGTCGCTTGCGAGTCCGGATTTGTTGGCGGTGTGTCCTTCCTGTTCCCACCTGTACCAATTATTGTTGGTATTATTGCCCTCCACCTGGTGCGCGGCGGTGGCAGTTCCCCATAGAAATCCCTTTGGGAAATGAAATGCAGCAGAAATCATTATTTTCTCCATTTTCGAACAAATAAATTGGTAAGTTCTCTTACGATTTTTGACGGGCCAGGTACGCCAGGTACAGGGCGACAGATCCTGCTACGGCGGCGTTCAACGATTCGATTTGTCCCTTCATTGGGAGACGAAGCAGGTAATCACATGATTTTCGGACTAATGGGCGGATGCCTTCCCCCTCACTCCCCACCACCACTGCTAACGCACGGTCCAGCGGGACCTCCGAAAGATCTTTCGCCTCCGGGTTTTCGTCCAGTCCGACGATCCAGGTATCAGCGTCTTTTAGTTGACCGATGGCTTGTGCCAGGTTGGCTCTTGCCACCAGCATATGTTCGCAGGCCCCAGCTGAGGCGGAGACGACAGCTGGAGTAATTTCCGCAGCACGATGGGGGGGGATGAGCGTACCATGAACTCCCACTGCTTCCGCGGTTCGGATGATGGTGCCCAGGTTCTGTGGGTTTTGCAGGGTATCGAGGATCAACATAAAAAGAGGTTCGTTGAGAAATATGGCTTTATCGATAATGTCTTCAAGTTCCATATATGGATATGCACTTGCCTCGAGGGCCACCCCTTGATGGTTTTCGCTTATTTTGTCAAGTCGGAGGCGCGGCACACGTTCCACGGGTATTTTTCGTTTGGAAGAAAGTTCCAGGATCTCTGTTAGCCTGCCTTTATCTTGCGCACCCTCGGCAACTTGCAGGCGAAAAACATCTCGCCTGTGCGCTCGCAGGGTTTCGTATACAGGGTTGCGTCCGTAAATGAATTCTTTCATTTTATTATTTTATACCTTGGCGAATAAACTTTTCGTACCTAGGTTGAAGCTCCTAAAACTTCCCACACTTAGGCGCATAAAAAGACGCGCTAGGCTAAGGGAGCCCAGCAGAATTAATGACTTAGGACGATTTGTCAATGCCAGGGCTGGCACAGTAACTGCCAAGGCCACGGGCACTACGCGCGTCAGCCCGATACGTAGCCATTACTGGGAAATGGTCACTGGTTGCGCTCCGTGGCTGGACCAATGAAGCCTAAGGCTTTGGATGTTCCTGAAATGTGGAACAGCATGCCCGAGAACAGTCTGAGTGTAGTGGTCCTTCCAGCGCCATTCGGACCGAGGAAGCCGACCACCTCCCCAGGATCGATTTTGTACGAAATAGTCTCAACGGCTTGACGATGTGGTATTTTAGCCTGAACAGCCTTTAGAGGGCAGCCTTCAAATCTGCTTATCGCAACAGGACTTTACTGTGGATGGATAGATAAATTGCTTCATTAACGGAAGATGGCATGGAAACCTTTGAGGAGGCTTAATTAAAGTTTGAGTAAATAAACACCCGCACAAGAGGACACTTGTGCGTATTCTACCTTGAACCCGAGATTTTCTAAAGTTGGGGCTGCCTCATCTGCCAGCCAGTAAAACTCATCTTCCCAATTACCTTCTTCCCTGATTTTCATTGTTTCTAGATTACGAGTATCTTGAAAGCTTATATCACCGATGATTATTCGACCATTGGGCTCAATCAGGTGGATCAAATTGCTCAAAATGTGCATTTTTTGTTCAAGTTCGAAGTGATGGAAAACATAAGCAGAAATGATCCGATCGAATGGATGGTTTAATTCTGGCGGCCAGTCACTTCGCAGGTCATTCAGTACGAAGTGCGCGCTTGGGATCTTTTGGCGTGCTTTTTCCAACATACTGGCCGAGAAATCCGTGCCCCAAACGCCGCAACCCATACTGGCAAATCGGACAGCCAGATTGCCGGTTCCAGTCCCCAAATCTAGGACTCTATCGCTTGGTTTGACGTCGGCCAAGGAAACTATTGTATCCAGAAACGTCTTGTATCCGATAAATGGGAACTGGTCATTCAAGACTGATAGATCATACGTCTCAGCCCAATCGTCAAATTCGGAGCAAGGAAAGGAGTCGTTTGTGGCCATATTTTTCCCGCGTTATTGTACAACATTTTATTCTGCATCACCTCTCCACTGTGGCTTCACACTCAATTCACAACTGCCTTTTATACTTTGAGCAACCTAAAAAAAGGAGAATGAATATGGTTAAAAACATTGTTTTTCGTGTCATCGCAGGGGTGATCCTGCTGGCTGCCATCGGCTGGGATTGCTTTCTTTGCGTACCAGGCTGGCGTGACCCATGGAGTGGGAGCAAATATCCAGGTTCCTGCTGGTGGAGCGACTGCCTATCCCTACCCGTTTTATGCAATGCCATTTGGTTATTTTTGGTGGTTCCCCGGGTTTGGGATCTTTGCCTGTTTGATTCCAATCTTCTTGTTCTTCCTGGCTTTTGGAGTTATGCGCATCCTGATATGGGGACCCCGCAGGGGCTGGCGGCACATGCACAGTGGAACCATGGAAAATGGACCCTGGGGGAAGGATGTCCCAGCGATGTTTAAAGAATGGCATCGCCGGGCGCATGCAACTTCCGAGTCGGATAACGTCGCAGAAGGGAACCAGAAATAATGATTAAGTTGGGTGGACAGGGCGACCTGCCCACCCAAGCGTTGGAGGGGCAATATGAGTTCTCACGAATTTTCTCACCGAAGAAAAAACAATTTTATAACCATGGATACTCGGCGTTGTGAAGCCTGCTGGGACTGCGTTGAAGCCTGCCCGAAGCAAGTACTTGGGAAAATTGACGTGATATGGCATCGCCATGCAATCATCCGGAACGCAGAAGCGTGCAATGGCTGCAAGAAGTGCGTGCGTGCCTGTGAAAGCGGGGCTATTGAGTATATCTATGTGCCAAGGTCGCAGGCTGCCCGAGTGTAAGTCAAAAGCCAGCATCCGATAACTTATCGTCAGCGTATAATTAGCCAAGGTGAAGACCATCCTGGTTGTAGACGATGAACCCAAGATCGTGAAGCTTGTGCGTGATTATCTTGAACGCGCCGGGTTCAACGTACGCGTTGCTGCGGACGGGAAGACAGCGTTCTCACTGGTACGCACTGAAAAGCCTGACCTGGTTATCCTCGATCTCGGCTTGCCACAGATGGACGGCCTGGACATGACCCGGGAATTGCGCAAAGTTTCAAACGTGCCAATCATTATGCTGACGGGGCGCTCGGAAGAGTCTGATAAGCTTATTGGACTGGAACTGGGGGCTGATGATTACGTTACCAAGCCGTTCAGTCCCAAGGAGTTGGTCGCTCGCGTCCGTGTCCTCTTCCGCCGCATTGAAAATTATGCGAGTGAAAACCAGGAGATCCTGAAGGTTGCGGATTTGACTCTCGACATACCCCGGATGCGCATAACCAGCGATGTACGTCAGATTGAGGAACTGACCCCGACCGAGTTTTCCTTGGTGGCAGAAATGGCCCGCTACCCTGGGCGTGTGTTTACGCGAGCCCAACTATTGGATGCTCTTCATGGGGTCGCTTTCGAGTCGTATGAACGTGCCATCGACGCACATGTTAAAAACATTCGGCATAAGATAGAGACCAACCCGTCTGAACCGCGCTACCTGCTTACAGTCTATGGTGTCGGATACAAATTCACAGACCGATGAATAACTACCATTTCAACCGATCGTTCCGCAAACGCCCGAAATGGTGGCCTGAAAATGAACCATGGCCACCGCATCGGCGTGTCACGCGTCGGCACTTCCTTCGCCGGATAGGGTGCTTTTTTGTATTGTTCATCTTATTCGGCTTGGTCATACTGGGGGGAATTTTCGTGCTGGCTGCCCGTGGATTGGGATGGACAAATTTCCCCTTTGGTCCTGGGCAACGCTTGATTCCCAGCGAGGTGTTTATCATCCCGTTCGTAATTATGTTATTGGTGCTGGGCGGGATGGTACTTAGACGTCTGGTCGTCCCTCTGGACGATTTACTGAAGGCCGCTGACAAGGTGGGGCAGGGTGATTATTCAGCCCGGGTGCAGGAAAAAGGTTCCCGTGAAATACGTTCCTTGGCACGCGCTTTTAATAATATGGCTTCACGCCTAACTATTAATGACGCGCAGCGACGTGAATTGCTGGCGGACGTGACCCACGAATTGCGCACTCCACTCACTGTCGTTCAAGGCAACTTGGAAGGCATGTTGGATGGGATCTACCCGCCAGACGAATCCAACTTACGCTCGCTGCTCGAGGAAACAAACATCCTTTCCCGATTGGTGGAAGATCTGCGGACATTGGCGTTGGCTGAGAGCGGGGCAATCCAATTAAAAAAAGAGCCGGTTGACCTTTCAATGTTGATCAAGGATATTCTGGCTGCTTTCAAAACCCAGGCTGATTCGGCGGGGGTCTCTTTGATTGTTGAAACTGCAGACGACCTACCCTGGCTAAACCTCGACCCTGGACGCATTCGCCAGGTACTCTCCAATTTAGTGGCGAATGCTCTTCGTTACACGCCATCAGGCGGAATGATAACCATCTATTACAGACAGGCAGATAGGAAAGCAATCATGGAAGTCCAAGACTCAGGTCCAGGTATCCCTCTTGAAGAGTTACCGCACGTTTTTGAGCGCTTCTATAAGTCTGCCGATTCGGGCGGGATGGGGCTTGGGTTGGCGATTGCCCGGCACCTGGTCGAAGCTCACGCGGGGATGATCACTGCGGAGAGTACCCTTGGTCATGGGACGACCATGCGGATCATTTTGCCGATGGGAGAATAACTGATTAGAAAACTTCCGTGAAAATCTTGGGGGTTTTGATCCTGTATGATATGGGTAAATCCCAAGTTCGCCTCGGCAATTTTACCAATGCCAGGTCGTGCCATCCTTGCTATCTTCAATGGCTACCCCGAGCCCATTAAGCCGGTCACGGATCAGGTCCGACATGGCCCAGTTTTTCTGTTTGCGCATTTCGGAGCGGATTTCAATCAGCAGGCCGATAAACTTGTCCGCATCGCCTCCGGCGGGTTTCTTTTCATTTAAGCGAAGGCCGAGGACACCTGTCAATTCCCTCAGAGTATCCTGGGCGGGTTTGAGTTCAGCATCGGTAGCACCTGCGTCACGAGCAGTATTGATGCTGCGGACCAACTCGAAGAGTGCCGCCAACCCTCCGGACGAATTGAAATCATCGTCCATGGCTTCGACAAATGTCTGCTGGGTCGTTTCGGTTTGTTTGTCAAGTTCAGCCCGTCCATTTGCGGAAGCGCCACTGGCGCCTGATTGTGCTGGTTTTAATGCAGACCGTAGGCGGTCAAGCCCCCGTTCAGCCGCATCCACGATATCATCGGAATATGAGAGGGGAGCCCGGTAAGAGCCGTTCAGGATCATCATACGTAAGGCATCTGCCTCATGCCTGGACAGGAACTCATCTATCGTCACCAGGTTGCCGATCGACTTGGACATTTTCTCCCCCTGCAGTTGCAGCATGCCATTGTGCATCCAGTAACGGGCGAATGGTTTGCCGGTATAAGATTCAGTTTGGGCGATTTCGTTTTCGTGGTGTGGGAAGACCAGGTCGTTACCGCCGCCGTGAATATCAATTTGTTCGCCCAGGTGACTCAGGTTCATGGCTGAGCATTCAATGTGCCAGCCGGGGCGACCTTTGCCCCACGGGCTCTCCCAGGCAGGCTCTCCCGCTTTGGACGCTTTCCAAAGGGCGAAATCCATCGGGTGTTCCTTCTCTTCGCCAACTTCGATGCGTGCCCCTGCCTGCATATCTTCAATTTTTCGTCCTGATAGTTTGCCATAATCCGGGTCTTTTGTGACCCGAAAGTACACGTCACCGTTCTTTGCAGGATATCCAAAACCTTTTTCGATCAACCCTTCGATCATACGTATGATCTGAGGCATCTCTTGCGTGGCTCGAGGATTTACCGTGGCCGGCAGGATGTTCAAAACATCAATCTGGCGGCGGAACTCTTGTATGTACTTTTCGGCCAGTTCCGAGGCATCCACTCCCAACGATTTTGCGCGGTTGATGATTTTGTCATCCACATCCGTATAATTGATCACCAGGCGCACATCGTAACCGCGGTAGGTCAGGTATCGGCGGACAATATCAAATACCAGGGCAAACATGGCATGACCGATGTGAGCGTCCGAATAGACGGTAACGCCGCAGACGTACATTTTGACCAGATTCGGCTCAAGAGTTTGGAATTCTTCTTTTTTACGAGTGAGGGTGTTGTAAACGCGCAGCATGAAATCTCCTGAAGATATTTCTCCGGCTATTATAAACTACTCAACCATGGGAAAAGACGGTAGAACCATTAATATTCGATAATCCTGAATAATAAAAGCGCGGCTGTTGCCGCGCTTAATAGCGAAGTAATAATAAAAAAAACTATTCCTTACCTTCAGGACGGGCAAAAATCATCCTCCCCGCAGCAGTCTGCAGGACTTTGGTTACGGTGACGGTTATTTCTTTATTCAAGTATTTGTTGCCGTTTTCGACCACCACCATGGTGCCATCTTCCATGTAACCGACCCCCTGGTTGACTTCTTTTCCTTCCTGGATAACATTTACCGACATCAGCTCACCTGGCAGAACGACCGACTTAACCGCATTGGCCAGTTCGTTGATATTCAGGATAAGAACCCCCTGCAATTCGGCAATGCGATTCAGGTTGAAATCATTGGTCAGGATGGGACACTTCATCTGTCTTGCCAGGATGACCAGTTTATCGTCCACTTCCCGGACTCCCTCAACGTCTACGTCGCTGATTCGAACGACCACCGCCGAGGCCTTCTGCAGTTCTGACAGCACTTCCATGCCCCGCCTTCCGCGTTGGCGGCGCAGACTGTCCGGTGAGTCGGCGATGTATTGGAGTTCGTTTAGCACAAAGCGCGGGATTAGTAATGTACCTGGCAGGAAGCCGGTCTTGGCGATATCGGCCACACGCCCGTCGATGATGACGCTGGTATCCAGCAGGATGGTCCGGTTTGCCAAGGTTCCTCCGCCACCGCTTCCTTCCTCACGACGGGAGGTTAATCCACCCAAGATATTGGCAATGTCTGCCTGGCGTGTGGTGAAAACTGCCACGCCAAAATAGCCAAACAGTACCACTCCAACCAGTGGCATTATTTTCCCCAGCGGGGAGGGCAGCAGGGAAAGAGGGAAAGCCAGCAGAGCTGCAGTAAGCAAACCGATTACCAGACCGATCAGGGCTGAGAAGAGGGTTTCGGCAGCCAGGCGGCCCAAGATGGACCGCAAAGCGCGGATGGGGCGGGTGGTGAGGTAGGGCGTCAGGATCAGCCCAAGCAGGGCACCGACCAGTGTGAAGGTGATCGTATAAAATAATTGCTGATCGGGGTTGTAAACAGATAGCCCATTCCCCACATAAACCCCTACGATCGCAAAGACTGCCATGCCAATAATTCGAATAATAAAATCAGCGCTCATAATAGATAACTCCTCTCTAATAAATCAAAAAATAAATCCACTGGATAATAGCACGCCTGACACCGCCCGTCAATTGGTGGAAAAGTTGAAAAGAGGTATAATCTTTTCCCTTATAGGTAACCACGATATAGAATGGCTTTCGACCGTTTTGGACGTAAAATCCATTATTTGCGAATAAGTCTCACCGACCATTGCAATCTGCGCTGCGTCTACTGCATGCCGGAAGATATGACTTTCCGGCCGCGAGCGGAAATGATGCAGGATGATGAAGTGTTACTTTTAACGCGCCTGTTTGCTGACCTGGGTTTTGACAAAATCCGGCTGACTGGGGGAGAACCGACTGTGCGCGCCCATATTGTCGATATCGTGCGCGGCATCAGCACCACACCTGGCATCCACTCCGTTTCCATGACTACCAATGGCGTGCTCCTTTCGAAACTAGCCAATCCTTTGGCCGCAGCCGGCCTGGGACGTGTAAACGTCAGCATTGATACCCTCGACCCAGCCAAATTCAAACGCATGACGCGCCACGGAGATCTTGAAGATGTTTGGGAAGGAATTCTTGCTGCCGAATCTGCCGGACTAACTCCGGTCAAACTGAACGCGGTGGTGGTACGCGGTTACAATGAAGAGGACGTTGTTGACCTGGCACATTTGACCCGTGATCATCCATGGCAGATGCGTTTTATCGAAATGATGCCCTTTGGTGGTGCCACTGATTTGCAGACCAGGCAAATGGTTTCTTCTCAAGAGGTTCAAAACCGCATTGAGAAGTCGGTTGGTTCTTTGACTCCGGTGAACGGAGGCGACCTGGATGGAGAAGCGCGTCTTTACCGGATCCCCGATGCTCAGGGTGATATCGGCTTTATTTCTTCGGTGAGTGCACCATTCTGTGCGGATTGCACGCGTGCACGCCTCACTCCGGAAGGCATCCTGCGCATGTGCCTCTTGCGGGATTACGAGATTGACCTGCTGACACCATTGCGCGCAGGCGCATCTTTGGAAGAATTGCGCCAGCTTGTTTTAGGCGCTATCTGGAATAAACCCTGGGGTCACGGGCTTGCCGATGGAGAAATTATTACGAATCGTGTGATGAACGAAATTGGCGGCTAGTGTTCCTAAGGGGGTAATTTTTCATGACCGGATTTTAAAAATCCTATGGAGGGCATATGAGTTGGGAAAATAAATTATTGCGGATCGTTCGAGTGGTTAACGCCCATGAGATTGGGACGTTAGGACGTCTCCTGAGCGCAATTACCGCGGTGGGGGGAAATGTGGGCGATATTGAATTGCTCAATGAGAGTACGAACCAGGTGGTGCGCGATATTACCATTTTTGCGGATGATGAAAAGCAATTGGAAATTATCCTGGATGCCATCCGCAAAAACCGCGGCACAAAACTGCTGGATGTGCGCGATGAAGTGATGGCACTGCACCTGAAAGGCAAGATCGCTGTTCGTTCCCGGTATCCAATTGATTCCATCGCAACCCTGCAAAAGGTCTACACTCCGGGTGTGGCGGAAGTATGCATGAAGATTGCCAAAGATCCAGCACTGGCGCATATATATACATCCACCTGTCACCTGGTTGCCATCGTCACCGACGGGACAGCAGTCCTTGGCTTGGGGGATATCGGTCCTTTGGCCGGGATGCCTGTCATGGAGGGCAAGGCCATGCTGATGGAGACACTGGTGGGTCTTTCAGGTGTCCCGATTCTGTTGAATACCAAGGATCCTGACGAAATTATCAAGATCGTGGCAGCCATCGCTCCCACCTTTGCAGCCATCCAGTTGGAGGATATTTCAGCTCCGCGTTGCTTCAGGATCGAGGAAGAACTCCAAAAGCAGTTGGATATCCCGGTCATGCACGATGACCAGCATGGTACGGCCGTGGTGGCTACTGCCGTGCTGACTGTGGCTTGCCGCAGGCTTAAGAAAGAACTTAGCAAGGCTGTCATTGGTCAGATCGGGCTGGGTGCGGCTGGGAATGCCATTGCAAAAATGCTGATGCGGATTACCGGTAACCCGGTCTGGGGGGCGGATCTGAGTGAGGAAGCATTGAAGCGTCACGAGGCCAATGGCGGCAAACGGTCAGATCTGAAAGGGATCATGGCCAACTGCGACATTGTGATCTCCACTACCGGAGTGCAAGGCTTGATCAAACCAGAAATGGTGCGCAAGGGGCAGATCATCCTGGCCCTCTCCAACCCGCATCCGGAAATCGAACCCGAAGTGGCTCTCAAACACGGAGCGGCCTTCGCCGCGGATGGGAAGCTGGTCAATAATGTGTTGGGCTTTCCGGGTATCTTCCGGGGTGCAGTGGATACCTGGTCGCCGCGTATTTCAGACGAAATGCTGCTGGCTGCCTCGGAGGCGATCGCCAACCACACGACAGCCGACCAGTTGGTTCCCAACCCGTTGGATCGGAAATTGCACCAGGCGGTTGCCCATGCTGTGGCTTTAAAAGCCATTGAGCAAGGACTGGCTCGCGCTGAATACGTGCCATATATCCACGAATAATTAAGTAAACTATTAGTAATGAAGCTCCCGCAGAGTATCTCTGCGGGAGCTTTTCTTTTTATTTATGTTCTGCGACCAGTTCTTTCAGCAGGGTTCCCAGGCGGGTCATCCCCTCCCGGATCAGATCCGGGTTGGAATAAGAGAAATTGATCCGCATGGTGTTCTTCCCGCCGCCATTCGGGTGGAAGGACGCACCCGGCACAAAGGCCACCTTGCGTTCGATGGCAATTTTGAGCACTTCGGCCGCGTCCATCCACTCCGGCAGGATGCCCCACAGGAACATGCCTCCCTGCGGTTTGGTCCAGCGCACTTCGGGCGGGAAGATTTCTTCCATCATTTCCAGCATCACATCACGGCGTTCCTTGTAAACCTGGCGGATGAACTTGACATGTTCATCCAGGAAACCGCCCTTGCCCACCTCGTAAGCCACCATCTGGTTGAAAGCAGCCGTATTCAGGTCTGCAGCCTGCTTCGATTGAACCAGTTTGCGGATGACCTGCTCCGGGGCGATCACCCACGCCAGGCGGATGCCAGGGGCAAGCAGTTTGGAAAAGGTGCTCAGGTAGATGACATTTCCGGTATAACAGCCATCGTCACCGCGGTACTGGCTGTCGAGCGAGACCAGGGAGGGCAGGTGTTCGCCTTCGAAGCGCAGTTGACCGTATGGGTCGTCCTCCACGATCGGGACCCCATACTGGTCTGCCAGTTCGACCAGTTGTTTGCGGCGTTCCAGGCTGAGGGTGGTGCCGCTCGGGTTCTGGAAGTTGGGCAGGACATAGATGAATTTCGGTCCAATGCGCAGGGCCTCTTCAAGCTTATCCACCACCATCCCATTCTCGTCCGAGGGGACGGAGATATACTGCGCCCCATAGGCATTCCAGGCTTGCAGGGCACCAAGGTAGGTGGGCGATTCAACCACGATGTGATCGCCCTGGTTGATAAAGACCCGTCCGAGAAAATCCAGCGCCTGCTGGGAACCGGAAGTGATCAGGATATTATCGGGCGTGATCTCGACCGAGTAGCGGCCGGTGTGACGGGCGATCATTTCCCGCAGCGGCCGATAGCCTTCGGTGGTGCTGTATTGCAGCGATTGCGGTCCTTCGTTTTCAAGCACATAATTACAGGCCGCCTGGAATTGTTTGATCGGGAAGACTTCCGGAGCAGGCAAGCCGCCCCCAAAAGAGATGATATCCGGTTGCTCGGTCAGTTTGAGCAATTCACGGATGACCGAACTTCCCATCCGCTGAGTCCGGTTAGCGTAGCGATATTCCCAGGGTGTCTGCATTCATACTCCTTAGTTAATGATATGGATGGCGACAAAAAAACCTGGCAGGTACGATTCACCTGTCAGGCTTGGCTGACTTTGAAACGCCAAGCAAAACGAATATCAACAGGATTCGAAGCATGGCAATTCAATATTACCGTGTTTTTTTCATCTTTGCAACCCTGATTCTGGCCCTCAAAATGGAAAGGAAAAACGTGAAGGGTTGAGGGTTATAGACTGGTAATAAGATAAATCATTTTTCTCATAATCATTTTCCCTGTAAATCTCAGTACCCTTCCGGCAACGTTTTGGCTCGTGCTACAATGAACCCAGGAGGACGAAATGAAATACCCCCGGATACTTTCTTTTTCCTTGATCATCGGAGCCCTGGCATTACTCGGAACAAACCTTGCCGGTTGCAGCCCGGTTTCCACAACCGCCACGGCTTTGACTCCCGGAGCCATGTGCGGGAACGGCTTCTGCGATAACGGCGAGACCTCTCTCACCTGCCCGGACGATTGCACATTGGGAAGTTTTAGCGGAAAAATCCAATCCACGCACATCAGTGTTATGGGGATTGGAGACATTGCGGTAATGATCGCCACTCCGAAGACGGCTCGTTACCCCGAAGGGGCGGGAGTAGTGGTGGAGATCCCTCCCATATTCTCGGCAGTTACCAGTTTCATGACGGACCCCGATCTCACCTCGTTGGGACTCATCCAGGTCAGCTTCATGTGGCCCGGGGAGACCGACAGCATCACAAGCAGCCGGAGCACCGGCACATTCGACTCGGGCGGTGAACAGTCCACCCAGGTGCTTCGGGACGTGATCCGTTTTGCCTCCGGTAATATCCCGGACGTCGATGGCAGGTTCATTTCGTCTCTTACCCCCATCACACCGCTGACAGGTGAGGTGGGACTGTACGCTTTTGGGGATGCAGGCATCACGGTTCCCAACGTAATCAACCTGTATGGAGATCAGATCCAAAATGTGCAGTTTTATGTTGGGCGGGAAAACCCCACGGTGGATACGTTTTCATGCCTGGAAGCGGGGTACCTGGACGACAGCGGACTACCGGTTTATAACCCCTTTTACAATTATCCAGCCAGCTACAGCACTTCAGCGATCACCCTTTCATATACCAATGTGCGCTGGGACGCGACCTACAAGGACCCGCATACGGGCGCTGTGGGGCGCGCCTTCCTTGACCTGGACGGCAACGGCATAGTCAGCGCAGGCGACTTTATCACGAGCTGGCGGGTCCCGATCATTTTCGGGAAACGCACTTATTCCGTGGCGCTGACCCAGGCCCTGCTGGATACGGGCTCGCTTTCCCTCTCAAGCTGGCCTGCGGACCTTGCCACCCCGGATGAAGCTGCCCGCGATTGGCCTTTTCGGGAAAGCACCACCCAGTACATAGACATTCGCGTGTTGCTACCCAACCTGAAGGTTATGCTGGTCTTTGCCCAGGTCGATCATGCGCAGGCGGCACAGGATAAGCCTCACATCCACCAGGCATACCAGGGGTACCGCTTCGAGGCCGGGCTGTGGGTGCGGCTGAACCCTGACCGGGCATACGTGCAATCCCTCATGCCAACTGCGGGGGACGAATTCCCGGATAACCCGGCTAATACCGAGCCTGCTGACTGGTCGCAGGTCGGGACTTATGCCTACCCGGGAGAAGGAATTGCAAGCAGCCTTGTACCCCAGGCAGCGGTAGCTGAGATGGCAGATCGGACTCATTTCGGTCGCTGGGACGAAAACCTGGGCCAGGTGTTGTATATATATTTCCCAACCCCCACATTACCTTAACCATTTTCTTCGGCCTGATTGAATCATATCCAGATACGATAAGGACAAGGGTGAAATGTGACCTTGGATACAGACCTTGGGAAAAGTTGATTATTATTCCCAGCCAAATTCTTGAAAGAAGACCCCAGCTCGGAAATTTTTAATGGCCTGCCGGATATAGGGAACGGTGTTATCAGGGAGATTATCGACATCGACCCAGCGCAGGTCATCGCATTTCTCTGGTTCAGCGTTGACCGGTTCACCATCCCATTTCTGTACGTGAAAGAAAAAGTCCACACGCTCGTCATTCGAATGCCGGTGGAAAACCCCGGCGAAGAGCCATGTCCTGCGGATCGATCCGGACTCCAATCTCTTCATGCGCTTCCCGAACCCCAGCCATGCGGACTGTTTCCTCCCCATCGAGGTGACCGGCCGGCACGCTGTAGTGCCCGTCCATGTAACCGGTCTGGAAACGGCGCAGGAGCAGGATTTGGTTGCCGCGGAAGAAGAAAAGGTGAATGGTGACAGGGAATTTCACGTGCATGCATACCCCTCCAGCACCGGCAGTCAAACTGGACTGACGGTTGGATACTAACAGAAAGACCTCAGTTGGAGATTATAGACCAAACTCCCCTAAAACCATCGAACCATGAACCAAAGGGAAGAACCAATCCGAGCGCAGCGAGTCCATTCGGAAAACCCGATGCGCTGGGTATTTTCTGTGAGGATTTATTTGTTACGTCCGCTCGCGAATTTCTGGCGCAAGCTGCGGTTGGGGGCGGAATGGGGCGCTTGCCGGCTGGCTGATTTCCCCTTTGAAAATGAGGGGGCGGCGGCGCGAGGCTGGCGGCGCGGCGCAGAAGCCGGGTGGTCTGGGGCGGGGGTGGAATAGTTGAATCCCTCGAGTTTTTGGTGCACCAGGGGCTTGTCCATGATCTTTTCGAGGGAGCGGACCATGTCCTTATCGTCGGGAGTGACCAGGGTAAAGGCGTCGCCGGTGTGCTCGGCGCGGCCGGTGCGCCCGATGCGGTGGATGTAATCGTCCGCGGTGGCGGGCATATCGTAGTTGATGACGTGCGAGATGCCTTCCACGTCGAGGCCGCGGGCGGCAATGTCGGTGGCAACCATCACCTGGTAATGACCGCTCTTGAAGCCCGCCAAAGCCGACTGGCGCTGACCCTGTGAACGGTCACTGTGCAGGCTGGTGGCACGGAACCCGGCCTGTGCGATCTGGCGGGAAAGTTTCTCGGCGCGGTGCTTGGTGCGGGTGAATACCAGGACGGAATTTGTATCGGTCTGCTTGAGCAGCGCGAGCAGCAGGGAGGTCTTCAGGTGCTGTGGAACAGGGTAGAGGGCGTGCGCCACCGTGTGGGCAGGTTCACTGAGACCGACCGCGATGCGCTGTGGGTTTGTGAGGGTCTGTGCAGCCAGGCCCTCGATCTCTTTGGGGAAGGTTGCCGAAAATAGCATGGTCTGGCGCTTGGCAGGAATGTGTTTTAGTATGCGTTTCACGTCGGGAAGGAAGCCCATGTCGAGCATGCGGTCGGCTTCATCCAGGACCAGAATTTCGACGCCCTGGAGCCTGGCGTTGCCCTGGTTGAGATGATCGAGCAATCGGCCGGGGCAGGCTACCAGGATCTCGACACCGTCGCGCAGGGCCCGCATCTGGGGTGCAGGACCCACGCCCCCGTAGATGGTGGCGCTGCGGATCTTTGTCCCGGTTCCGAGGTCCCGGATGGAATCGTTGATCTGCTCGGCAAGTTCGCGGGTGGGGGTAACGATGAGGGCACGGGTGCGGTTGCGAGGTCCGCTCAATAATTTCTGTAAAATTGGAAGGACGAAAACAGCGGTTTTGCCGGTACCGGTCTGAGCGGTGGCGATGAGGTCTCTCCCTGCGAGGGCGGAGGGCAGTGCGGCAGTTTGAATGGGAGTGGCCTCGGTATAGCCGAGACGATCGATCCCCGCCTGAAGGCGCGAATCAAGGTTGAAATGATTAAAGCTCAAGATATTCCTTTTCTTCAGAAGTCCGGGGGTGTTGCGGGGGTCGAGCGAAGCTCAAACGAACAACAGCAGAGACTGCTGAAATAATGCGATTATAGAAGAACAGGGTAACCGAGGATGGCAGGACTGTCAAGGTGGCAGTAAGAGCTAGGAGGGGTGGATTTAAGGGAAAACGTTGCAAGCCCCAAAAAGGGCGGACACCGTCCCCGAAGTATGGGGATAATATCCAACCTGACTCAATTTAGGATACCCGGTTGCTTGTTTTTGGAAAAAAAGAGGAACAAACAACCCCACCCCTAAACCTGAATTTACCAAGCGAGTTTCTTCATTATAGAGAATGCCAACAGATGATGAATGAAACGGAAATTTTGATTTTTACAAATCAAACAACCATTTCCTTAGAATTAAACCTTTTGGGTTGAAACGGTGGACTGATGCAGTCCGCCCCTACATAGCAGTGCGAAAACAGAAGAAAACGCAATCCCTCGACAGGAGATTTCTCCCTGGGTTATGATTTTCGAATTGCTGGATGGAGAAGAAATTTCAATTGTTAAAGATCTGAATATAGATTTCAAAAGGGGGTCTGCTCCCCTGCTATAACTAAGACAATTATAGAATTAATGTTCTAATTCGTCAAGAAGGGGATAAAGTACGTGTTTTCTGGAGAGGGGACTGAGGGGGTGTGGATTTTCACCGCGACGAACCAAAACTGTCGGGTCGCCAGTTCCCTGATCACTGATCGACTGATCGACCATCATTAAAGCTGAAAATAGCCCACACGCTTCCATCCAGAGGTTACAATCAAAGCATGGAGATCGACTATGAAAAAATCAGTGTAACCGCCCAACTGGCGGCGTATATGCGCCAGTTCAGCGATATCCCTTTCGCCAGCGATGTGGCCGAACTACTGCATTCACGGGAGGTATTTGAAGTCCTGCTCCAGGGCCAGCAAATGACCTCCGAAGATTTGCTCTGGTATGCCCCGATTTTTGAGGTGCGCTATAAAAGCGTGACCGAGGCCATCCGCCGCTCCGGCAGCCACCAGGTGTTGGAACTGGCCAGCGGTCTTACCCTGCGCGGGCTGGCCTTCACCCAGGACCCGCGCTACACCTATATCGAATCCGACCTGACCGGCATCAGTGCGGAAAAAGAGGCGATCATCGCCAGCCTGCGCCAGAAATACGAGCTGGCCGATCACGCCAACCTTCATTTTCCAGCGGTGAACGCGTTGGATCGCAGCCAGCTTCAGGAAGCCGTCAAACGCCTGAACCGAGACCAACCGCTGGTGGTCGTCAATGAGGGGTTCTTTCAATATCTTTCCCCGGACGAAATGCTCGCAGTGGTGGGCAACATCCGCGAACTGCTGGCCGAATTCAAGGGCAGCTGGATTACACCCGATTTTTCGATCAAAGACGAGGTCAACCAGGTATCCGAGCAACAGCGCAATTTCCGCCGCATCGTTGACGCAGCCACCGAGCACAAGATGTACAACAACGCCTTCAATTCCCTGGAGCAGTTAATGGCATTCCTGCGTGAAATGGGATTGAGCGCGGTGGTCCATAACCCGGTGGACGAAACCGGGGAGATTGTCTCACTGCGCAGGCTGCACCTGCCGGCTGCGCTGCTCGATCCGATCAAAGCCAGCCTTCGCCTGTGGGTGCTCAGCCTCCCCAACCATTGGTAATCCCATCCGCTGAAAAGCAAAACGAGTTCTTCCCTGATTACCGATTGACGCCAGCGTAGCTGGTGAGATCACTAAAAAGAGAACTCTCTCTCAGGGAATCCGAGCTTTAGGGCTTCGACGAACCCGATATATGGCTTGGCCAAGAACCCGCTTGCAACATTTGTTGACGGCCGCGGCGATCAACTTGAACCGCCTTTATGCCTGCCTGACGGGCGTTCCGCTCGCTCTCAGACGTACGTCCCATTTCGCTGCCTTTTGCTCTTCGCCAACATGATCTTGAATTCGCCAACTGTATCTTCTCCTCGAGATAACCCTATTTCTCACGTCCCGCGCCCAGAACTGACATGCACCCATAAAGTACTAGTTCAATGAATCCAAAAGGACCGAAGAATGGAACGGGGATGGCAAAGAATAAATAAAAACATTCCGACGCAGAGCGTCGGAAAGAGAAATTCTTACAAATCAGGGCATGAAGCTGCCTGCATGAAATTCCTTTTCGAACGAGGTTATTTCCGTTTAGAGGTGCCTTCTACATACATTTGAAACGCGTCCGGATCATCGGGGGGAGTAAGCTCGAAGCGATTGATGAGCGTACCGTTTTTTCCCTCCAGGAAGGTTGTGCGGGAGCGAGGAGCGTTCGGTTCCGGGTCACTGACCATGACAATAGTGCCAGTAGTGGCAGAGACGGTATATGAGGTGACATGTCCCTCATTGTCGAAGTAGACGGCGCGCATGTTGCCGGATGGGTCCGGGTAGATGACGGTCAGGTCGTCGTGGGAGAAAGCAGGGCGCTCGGGGATGGCGGGGAAATCGACGTGGTTCTTGCGCAGCAAGACCTGTTTCTGGAGGTCAAGATGAAATACCTGGAGCCCGCCGCCCTGACCGGGCACGCCGCCGCCTTCGCCGACCCACTCGCCGATCAAGAATTGCCAATTGTCCCAATTTGGAGTTGTCATTGTGTAAACCTCTTCATTTTTTTGGATAAGTTAATTATAAAGCACACTCAATTATTTGAATGATACCCAGATGTGAAGATATATTAGAAAAATTCTAATCATCCCCATCCCCAATCTTGCCGGGAAAGCTTCGGCCTCCATTAAGTCCGGAGCACCCCCAAAGGGGGTGCTCCGCGAACGACGTCTTGTCGCCGCCTCGTTTAGGGGAACAGCAGAAGAATCAAGGGTTGCGAGTAAAGCTCGCAACCCTTGATTCTTTGGTTTTCCAGGCTAGCGGTTTTCGACAAGCACGAGAGTTTTCCGTCTTCCTTTGGCATGGAAGGTTAAAACTCAGTTCCTTTTAGGATGGGTTGGCGGGAGGCGTTGGTTCCTTGGGTTTTTTCGGCAGCAGACCGGTGACGATCAACATGATACCGACCGCCAGCAGGACGACCGCCCAATAGTCCTGGAAGTCCTTTCCGAGTATAAACGCCAGCAGGGAGGCCAAAAGTAGGCCGCCAGCCGGGTACTTCGACCAGTCTGTAGGCAAAGTCGCACGGCGCAGCCAGAGCAAGCCAAAGGTGACTCCCATACCAAGCAGCAGGATGCCAGTCAGGATCCCGTTCCATAAATCCTGGTTTTCGGGGACGAACATCGAGCAGACGACCACTATGCCGATAGAGGCGAATATACCTGCAGGTATGAGCGCCCACCAGCCTTCCTTCCAACGGAAGTAAACAACAAAGAAAGGCAGAGAGAACAGGAACATCCCGACCGCGCCAGTCACGTCACCGCTGAGAAGCAGGGATAACAGGGGAAAGACGCCAAGAATGGCCATGACCGCAGCCGGGATGAGCGCCCATCGGCGGGAGTGATCGAGCAAGTAGACCACCAGGAACGGCAGGGCGACGGCAAACAAGAACAAGGCGCCGATCAAGTTTCCGTTGACGCGGTCGGAGAGCAGGGTGACCAGACCGAGGATGAAGAGCACCCAAGCAGGGATGAGCGCCCAGCGGCGGGTACCGTTGGCAAGGAAAACGATCAGGAATGGCAGGGCAGCCGAGAGCAGAAACAGCGCGCCGATCAGGGTCCCGACGACCTGGTCAGCCATCAGGGTAATGATGGTGAGAATGGTCATGACCCAGGCGGGGATGAGCAGCCCCCAGTGTCGGCGGATGACAAATCCAACATAGAACGGCAGGGCAATTGCTGCCAGGATAGGAGCGCCCAGGAATGCCCCCGTGATATTGCGGGTGATGAGCCAGACGGTAAGAGACAGGGCAGCAAATATCAAGGTTGGGAAGAGCATGCCCCACCGCCTTAATCCGTTCACGAAATACCCCAGCAGGAACAGGATGGCAGCGCCGCCAAAAATGAAGACCCAGGCGTTGGTGGATATGCTGGAGAGGTCAATGTAGCCGAGTCGATCGGCCAGCAATACGGCGCTAAATAAGATGAGAGCGATACCCCAAAAAAGATTTGCTGTTTTTTTCATGGTGTCCTTCCTCCTTAATGCATTAGCTGTCTCTTCATTTACGTAAGGGATGGAAAATGGTTGCCCCGCGGGAAATATGTAATCTAGAAGAAAACCAGGGCTGACGATCCAATCGTCAGCCCTTAATGGCAAGAAACCTAATCCGGCAGGATGCGGTAATAAAGCTCGGGAGCTTTACGGTCCACGACCCGCTCGGCGGCCAATGCCAGGCGCAGGAGGGTGGCCTCCTGCCAGGGACGCCCAATGGCCTGCATACCAAGGGGCAGGTTGTCTTCGTTGTAGCCTACAGGGAAGGAAATAGCTGGCAGACCAGTAAGGTTGGACGGCGTGGCGAAACGCATGATCTCGACCAAGGTCGAGAGGTCCGATTCACCATCTGGCAGGGCTTTGGCAGGGATGAGAGGCGCGGGCAGGGCAGTGGCGGGAGTCAGGATCACGTCCGCTTGTTCCATGGCGCGCGCGAAGTTGGCGATCAAACGGGTGCGCACCCGCTGGGACTGAACGAAATCCATGGTCGTGAAGCTGCGCGCCAGTGCCAGGTTAATGCGCACGTCCGCGCCGTACTGATGGTGGTGTTCCGCATAATAGCGTTCCAGCGAAGTTGCCATCTCTCCGGCGATGGTAATGGTATGGGCGATGCGCGCAGCCTCGAGGTCCGGGATGACAACCTCGCGTAACTCGGCCCCCATACTCTCGAACCTGGTGAGCATAGCTTCACAAGCCGCGACCATGTCTGCGGTAGCGTGCCGGAACCAGGGCCAGTAAACCCCCACCTTCAAACCGTTCAGGTCCATTTGATCCCAGCCGGCCAGGGTGGGGGCGGGTTGGCGCAACGAGTTGGGGTCGCGTGGATCGGGACCGGCCATGACCGCGTAGGCAAGGGCTGCGTCGGTGGCGGTGGCAGCCAGAGGGCCCAGGTGAGCCACGCTCCAGCACAACGGCGCGGCACCAAACTCACTGACCCGTCCAAAGGTGGGCTTGATCCCGACCACACCGCAAAAGGAAGAGGGGATGCGGATCGAACCACCGCCATCAGCGCCGATGGCAGCCGGGCAAAGCCCTGCGGCCACGGCTGCGCCCGGTCCGCTGGAACTACCGCCGGTGAAATGGTTGGGGGCATACGGGTTACGGGGTGTACCCAGGTTGGGGTTCAAGCCGGTCACACCGATGCCGATCTCATGCATATTGGCTTTCCCGATCAATAATGCACCGGCAGAGCGCATGCCGCGCCACGACCGTGGAATCTTCAGTGCAGGGGGACTCGCCCAAGAATGCGGTGCCAACTGTAGTGGGATAGGGGAGCATATCCACCTCATCCTTGACCGCAACCGGCACACCGTCGAAAACGCTGAGTGGGTGGCCCTCCTTGAGGCGCTGGGTGGATTCCCGGGCCTGCTTGAGCACATCCTCGCGGTCCATGGCGATGATAGCGCGCAGAGGAGGTTCAGCGGCATTGCTGGTCATGACCGCCTCCAATACACGATGAGCCACATCCTCTGGAGTGATCTTCCCCTCTCGGTAGGCCTTGGCATAATCCTGGACGGTGCTGTAGCGGAAGCCCAGCCCGGGTAGGGAGGCAGGTTTGGGCCAATCGTCCTGAGGCACCGCTCCCGCGGCTACAGCGGGCAGGCCGGTGTAACTAACCGGCTGCAGGGTGGGAGGCTCGTCGAACTGCTGCTTTCGCAACCAGTTAATTCCGGCGCTTTTGAACAGGCTGGGGATCAACAGCCCGCGCAACGGACCTTCCACAAGGCTGACGAACAGACGCAGCATCCCGCCAGCAAGGTAAGGCAATTTCACCGACTTGAGGTCATAGTTTGGATCATTGATGATTTCTTTTTTCATATTATTTTTCCTTTGGAGGCAATGAACTGGCGAAAGCGAGACCCTGATCGACCCAGGCTTTGAGTCCCGTCTCGGAGGCGCACCCCTGCGGTTCCACCATGACCCAGCCCGCCATGGGATGACCGGTCATATCAAAGACACGCGTGTGGGGGCGGGAGAGAGCCTGGTCGGAATACTCCGGACCGACGCGGATGATCAGGTCGTTCTTATGGACGCCGCAAGCCATGTTGCCGTTGATGAGGAACCCGATCCCGCCGAACATCTTTTTTTCTTCCAGGTGGTGGAGTGGGCCGAGCGCGGTTCGGATGCGCGTAGCCAAGAAGGTGTCGTAAGGCATGTTTTAATTCCTTTTTCCAATAAGAATACTAATTATTATTTCAATTATGCACGAAATGAAGGTCGATGGCAAGCTCGAATATTGCGAACACTTAATGGATTAAACCTACCCCGTCCCCTCCAGTAAAGGAGGGGAGAGAATTGCGAAAATAGGGTTGTGAAGGATTCTCGGATCTCTTTTCTGTATACTTCATTTTGTAAACCAGTTTTCAGTAACACGTGAAAACCACCACCTAACTTTGATGTTAATCCCCCTCAATGAACCATGTCACATTACAAATTTGGAATTAATTCATGACAAAAGACAGGTTTTTTTTCGGTTATACTGTTGACTTCCCATTGAAATGCAATAATCTGATAATAGATAAGGCTAACCCGAGGGTACAGAGTTGTGGGTCACCAACCGGATCATCCCGGTCACAACTGCCAGGCCGCTGAAATAAAAAGGTTATCAACCTGGTTCCCCATACCGCTGCGTTTGCAGACGGGCTTGAACAAGAAAGGATTATTAGTTGCAGATAAAAACCTTATCCCGTTCCCTGAATTTGCTCATCATCCTTTTAATAGCATTTAGCGCCGGCATGGTGGTGCATGCCGCTGCCCCGGCTGCCATCCCCCAGGCAACCACTTTTACCTTCAAGGCTGTAGCAGATGCGTATGTTATCCAAACGAGTCCCAGCAGCAATTATGGCAAGGCCACGAATCTGCGGGTGGATAGTTCGCCCACCACACGCAGTTACCTGCGTTTCATAATAAGCGGACTGAGTGGCGGAACGGTACAATCCGCGATCTTGCGGATTTACGCAAACAGTGCCAACGCAATAGGTTTTTCGGTCCGTTCCGTGACAAACACTACATGGACGGAGATTGGAATCACCTACACCAATTCCCCCGCAGTCGGAAATATCATCTCAAGTTCGAAGCCCTTTAACGGTGGGGTATGGGTCGCGGTGGATGTCAGCAGCTACATCAAGACTGAAAGCACCTACAATCTCGTATTAACCACAACAAGCTCAACAAATACCAGTCTGGCTTCACGCGAAACCGGAAGCAAGGCTCCTCAACTGGTGGTGACTTTCGTAAGCCAGTCAACGTCGACTCCTACCAGAACGCCCATTAAAACAATTACAGCCACTGCAACCCCCACGAAAACGTTAGTCGCGACCGCGACGCCCACAAAAACAACCATCCCAACCCTCGCTCCCACAAAAACCACCATTCCTACCTTTGCTCCCACTATAACACCTGGTCCGACAAGTTCTCCAACCAGTACCGGGGGCACCAGCTGGCAGCCATCCTTCCCGATCCGGGCCGCGTTCTATTATCCCTGGTTCCCTGAGGCCTGGACACAGAAGGGTATTTATCCGTATTCCAATTACACTCCCCAGCTTGGTTATTACAGCTCGACCGACCAGAATATCCTCAAGCAGCATATCGCCATGATGCAGTACGGCAACATCCAGGCCGGGATCGCTTCCTGGTGGGGCCAGGGCAGCCAGACGGATACCAAGATCTCCGGCCTGCTCTCCGCGGCAACCGGCACAAACTTCCGCTGGGCTTTGTACTATGAAAATGAGAGTCAGGGGGATCCATCGATCAGCCAGATCCAGAATGACCTGACCTATATTCTCAACCATTATGGTCAGGATCCGAGTTACCTGCGGGTTAACGGTAAATTTGTGGTCTTTGTGTATGCGGATGTCAACGACGGTTGCGGAATGGCCGATCGCTGGAAGCAGGCCGATACAGTGGGAGCATATATCGTACTCAAGGTTTTCCCCGGTTATACACAATGCACCAGCCAGCCGGATAGCTGGCACCAATACGCCCCCGCCACACCAGCCGACCAGCAAGGGAGTTACAGCTACAGCATCAGCCCGGGTTTTTGGCTTAAGGGAACACCTGAACGCCTGGGGCGCGATCTTAACCGCTGGGCGCAGAACGTCAGGGACATGGCTGCCTCCGGGGCAAAATGGCAATTAATCACAACCTTCAGCGAGTGGGGAGAAGGCACCATTGTAGAACCCGGCACGCTCTGGGAAAGCGCTTCGGGCTATGGGCAATACCTGGATGTATTGCACACGAATGGAAATTAACCTCCAATAACCGACCTCAAAAATAGGAGAATAACAAGTCAGGTCAACGGCCGGAATATACCGGTCACGAAACCCAGGCCCAAGAAAGGTAATTCCTTTAGACCTGGAACCAACAGACCGATCCACCTTCTCTTGGTCTGAATTGAGAAAGGATTATCGTTATGAAGACAAAAAACCTTTACCGGTTCATAAATTTGCTCATTGTGGTTTTACTGGCCTTGAACGCCAGTGCGGTTGTACATGCCTCCACCCAGGCGGTGGTTGCGGAAGCACCCAGCCTCACCTTTAATCCAACCGCTGACGCGTACGTGCTCTCCACGTCTGCCGGCAGCAACTTTGGCACAGCCACAAACTTGCGGGTGGACAGTTCGCCAGACACACACAGTTACCTGCGGTTTGCAGTGAGCGGCGTGGGAAGCGGGACCGTCCAATCGGCGATCCTGCGCATCTACGCCAACACCGCCAACACGACCGGTTTTGCGGTCCATTCTGTGGCAGATAACACCTGGACCGAAAGCGGCATCACCTATACCAATTCACCCGCAGTCGGGAGCGTGATCAACAATTCAGCGGCTTTCAATGCGGGTGCGTGGGTGGCGGTGGATATCACCAGCTACATCAAGGCGGATGGGACGTACAACCTGGCGATTGACAGCACCAATACCACCAATACCAGCCTGGCGTCACGTGAGGCAACCAACGCACCTCAACTGGTGGTCACGTTAGCCGGGTCAGGTGGCGCGACATCTACGCCAACCCCCGTTTCGACCAGTGTTGCTACCAAAACTCCCACGACTCCGCCCAGCGCAACGGCTACGCCCGGCCAATCGGGAACGGTTACATTCCATCCAACCGCTGACGCGTACGTGCTCTCCACGTCTGCCGGCAGCAACTTTGGCACAGCCACAAACTTGCGGGTGGACAGTTCGCCAGACACACACAGTTACCTGCGGTTTGTAGTGAGCGGCGTGGGAAGCGGGACCATCCAATCGGCGATCCTGCGCATCTACGCCAACACCGCCAACACGACCGGTTTTGCGGTCCATTCTGTGGCAGATAACACCTGGACCGAAAGCGGCATCACCTATACCAATTCACCCGCAGTCGGGAGCGTGATCAACAATTCAGCGGCTTTCAATGCGGGTGCGTGGGTGGCGGTGGATATCACCAGCTACATCAAGGCGCATGGGACGTACAACCTGGCGATTGACAGCACCAATACCACCAATACCAGCCTGGCGTCACGTGAGGCAACCAACGCACCTCAACTGGTGGTCACATCAGGCGGCTCGGGAGGACCGACTTCCACGCCGGTCCCCGACCTCGGTGGCAACAAAAACACCCACCTCGCAGCCTACTGCGACCCTTGGAACGACTGCGACGAAAACTCCCGTTGTCACTGCCACGAGCACTCCCATCGTGACTGCGACCAGCACGGTCGCCACGACTTGCAGCCCGGTAATCCTGACGAAAGGTCCTACATTGATCTATACCGGGGACAATACCAAGATGAGGATCTTCTGGCAGTGGACTTCCAATGTGACTTTCCACATGGAATGGGGAACCAATACCAGCTATGGGCTGGGTAACGTGGCGGTCAACCCCAACAATACAACCACTCATTTGTATCAATACGATATTACCAGCCTGACCCCCGGGACCAAGTATTACTACCAGGCGGTGGTGGGATCCCAATGCTCAGGCGGTACTTTCTACGCCGCTCCGGCCTCGAATGCCACCAGTGTCAAGTTCACCGCTTATGGAGATACCCGTACCAACGGCAGCATCCACAATGGACTTGCCGGACAGGTTGACGCACTATTTGCCTCCGACCCTGCATTCCAGACCCTAAACCTTAATGTCGGCGACTGGGTGAGCGCTGATAGTGAAAGCGCCTGGACGAGCGAATGGTTCGTTTCATCCTATACCAGCCTGCGTAAGCAGGATGCCAACATTGCTGACATCGGCATCCGTGGGAACCATGAGGGCGCGGCGACCTTTTGGAAGCAATATTGGCCCGAGCCTTTCCAGCCAGGAGGCCTGTACTGGTCATTCGATTATGGTCCCATGCACGTGGTCATGCTGGACGCATATACGTCTTACTCAGCAGGATCCACGCAATATAACTGGCTCAAGGCGGATCTGGCGGCCTCGACCAAGACCTGGAAGATCGTGATGATCCACGAGCCGGGCTGGTCGGCAGGCGGTGGGCACGCGAACAATACCACCGTCCAAAACGATATCCAACCATTACTTGTGCAGTACGGGGTGTCCATCCTGCTAGCCGGGCATAACCACTACTATGCTCGTGCGGAAGTGAACGGGGTTACACATCTCACGGTGGGTGGCGGCGGCGCTCCCCAATATACCCCTGCGACCGGTTATCCCGACATTGTGGTCACCAGCAAATCGTACAGCTTCGCTGAATTTACGATCAGCGGCAATACCCTGTCTGCCAAGGTCGTAAATAACTCCGGTGCCACCATCGATACATTTTCGATTACAAAGTAAAAGCGCAGTTTCCCATAAGGGGATGTAACATGGTTAGGGAGAGCCCACCGCCCTCCCTAACCTTTTTTTAAGTATTAAATGGCTTCCCCCCGGTATAATCCCCGGGCGTGTAAAAACTCAAATTAGACATGTTTCTAAATGGAAACGGACCCTAAAGAAAAATGAAACTTTCTGAATGGACAATAAGGTTGGTGATCATCGCGGGGATAATAGCGGTATCCAGCGGGTGTACTTCCACAAATTCCGTGGTGATCACCCCTACACCGGTTTCAGCAGTCGGGGGATGCGATGCTGATAAAGTCACGGTGACGGGTGTGCACTGGTTCAAAGATAGCCGGGGAGCCTGGCGGGTGGTGGGGGTGATCAACAACAACTCAGCACAGGCGGTGAGCAAAGTGGTAACGGGCGTGGAAACAATGACCAAAGCACAACCAGCCCGCTGACCAGGGAGAAGATGTCAGTGCCGACCCGCTTGATCTGCAGCCGGGAGCCCAGGCACCTTTCACTGCCTGGATCAATCGCGATATACCCGGGCTGGATCACTTTGTGGTGGAAGTGGACGAGTGTGTCCTGGCTGAACAGAAAGAGCGCAGCCAGGTGGAGGTACGTGCAGGTCAGATGATTGTGGATAATGGAGGCGCGGCAGAAGTAACGGCCGAATTGTTTAACCCGGGATCCCAGACCGTCCTGGTCAACGGATTGATGGCGGCGGTGTATGACCAGGCAGGCGCGCTGGTTACGGCTCAATATGTGGACGTTAGTCCACGCTACCTGGCGCCCGGAGAAAGCGGGCCCGTTCGGGCCACGATGGACCTGCCTCCTGGCGGCGCAGGACAAATAAAAACATACAAGTTTTATATGGACGTCCTGGTTGACCATCCCGGTGAGCTTCCACTGGAAATCAATCACGACGTCAAGATCATTTCCCACTACATCGATGCAGCCGGGCATTTTCACCTGGTGGGTCAGATTACCAACCCAGGGTCAACAGACCTGATGACTTCCCTGCAAGCCAGCGTGTACGCAGACTCAACCAGGAGTTCGGTCGTGGACGCTTCCAGTTTTAATACCTGGATTCCACTTGAGCCGGAAGAAACCCTGCCATTTGACATGACCGCGTGGGGGCCGCTGAACAACACTTCTGGTTTGTGGGATTCGATCGCTGATAAAAGCACCATCACCATGCGGGTAGAGCCTTTTCTCACCTGGACAGGGGAGGCCAGGGTGGGAGCCCTGTCGCTGGAGGGGGACAGCGTGTCTTTTACAGACCAGCAAGCACTATTCACGGGAAAAGTAATTAATAACCTGGGGAGCAGCATCATCAACGGGCAGGTTACAGCAGTGGTGCGCCAAAAATCAAGCGGGGATATCGTGGCGACCGGGATCGTCCACCTCGATATTACCGATTCAGCTGCTCCGGGACAAATCTTGGGTTACAACCTCGCCGTCCCGTTACCTGCAAACGTGGACCCCACTACCTTGAATACTGATGTCTCGGCAATGGGGCAGCAGCCTTAAGACCTATTGTTCAAACTGAATATTCAACGCAACCATCAGGTTTCTTCCAAAATAAAACCTCTCCCAAATCACAGCCATGGGAGAGGTGTTTTTTCCAATTTTTGCCCGTCCGCAAAGGCCAGGGACGGGGACTGCGGAAATTAGCCTGGATTTACCCCTACAACTTCGGGAACCTGCTGACCACCAGCGCTTCGGTGGGGAGCACGCCCTTGTCGCCGAGCTTCATCTCAGCGGGGGCTGGACCGGTTTTATCGGGGGCGGACTGGTAGACGTAGATCGGTGTCCCTTCGGCGGCATATTTCAACTCGACGTATGCCTGACCGGTGAGGGTGCCGTCCATGTCGGCTGCGCAACTGGTCACCCAGCCGATGACCCGCCCGCGCTTGTCGAGCAGGGGGTCGCCGTTGTGGGCCATGCGTACGCCCTTTTCAGGGAAGCGGAAGCGCACCACCACACCCTTGCGGGTCTGCTCGCGGGCAATGTAGGCCTCGCGACCGATGAACCAGGGTTTGCTGGTCTTCACGTAGGCTCCGAACCCGGATTCGCCCACACCCAGGTCAGCCTGCCCGCTCTTACCGGAACCTTCACCCATTTCATGACCGTAGAGCGGCAGACCGGCTTCGGTGCGCAGGGAATCGCGCGCTCCCAGCCCGATGGGCTTGACACCAAACTTTTGACCGGCTTTGAGGATTGCATGCCAGAAAGCGACCGCCTTTTCGGGATGGACGAACAACTCGAAGGCCATTTTCTCGCCGGTGTACCCCGTGCGCGAAACGATCAGGTCAAACCCGCCCACCACGCGCGTCGCACAGGTTGGTGCGTTTCAGCGCCGTGATGCGGCGGCGCGTTTCGGCATTGACGCCCATGGCGAGCAGGATGTCCATGCTCCTTGGTCCCTGCAAGGCGATGTCCACGCGCATATCGGCGCCCGCTTTCGGGTCGCGCAGGTTGCGCAGGACGGCATTGTAGCCATAACAGCGTGCCCCGGGGCGGGCATTATCCACCTTGACCTTGCCCATCCAGCACCGCTTCCAGCCAGGCGCGGTCCTTGTCGTCGTTGGAGGCGTTGACCACCATCAGGAACCTGTCGCACGCCCGCCGATAGATCAGGGTATCATCGATCACCTTTGCATCGGGGGTCAGGAATTGGGAATAAAGACTCTCACCGGGCATGAGCGATCCGCAGTTGTTGGCAACGACCGAATCGAGGAACGCGGCAGCTTCATCACCTTCCACCTGGTAAACTCCCATGTGGGACACATCGAAAAGACCGGCAGCCTGGCGGGTGGCCAGATGTTCTTCCAGCACCGACGAATACCAGACCGGCATTTCCCAGCCTGCAAACGGGATGATCTTGGCGCCCATTTCCTTGTGGACTTCGTACAAGGGGGTACGGCGGAGGGTTTCTGGCGGGGGGTGTCCATTTGATAATCCGGTCGGGACTTTATTTCTCCCGCGCCGGTCACGCCGATAAAGTATGGTTTGGTTTCACTGACCGGGTCACCCTTAGCGGACTCGGCTGGTTTCCCCTTCGGTGTTGGATTCCATGATCACAATGGGACCGGGCATCCGGCGGGGTGTTCCGTCCGGAGAGCCGTCCAGGTTGAAGGATGTGAATGTATCGGACAAGTCCCTCAGCCAGGTGGCAGCCAGGTTGGCGCCTGCCACCGGCAGGGACAGGCGGTAATGATCCCAGTCCAGGCAGGTTAAAGTGCCGCTCACCTCGCCGAGCGGGGTGATGACCTGGGTTGGCTGGCTCTCACCGTTTTTCAGGAGCGACAGGTCGGAGGTCACGGCATAGTTCAGGAACTGGCGAACTCCCTGACCGGTCAGTTCGTAAACGCCGGTTGTGGCTTTATCATCCAGGTAATAGAAATGCGGATAGCCGTGCGAGGTGGGTTCGAAATCCATGCCAGCGGCATTTGCGAGAGCTGCGCACCCGGATGCGGGCGTCGTTCAGGATCTTGAAATCCAGCTTGGCACGCCGGGGGCTTCTGCCATGCGGAGTGGGGACGCTGTGCGGCGTGGCTGCCAGGAGCACATCCGCGATGATGTCGGCCAGTTGCTTCGACTTTTCCTCATCGAAGCCGCGCTGGGTGATCCAGGGTGTGCCCAGGCGGATGCCGGATGGGTCGAGGGCAAGCTTGTCGCCGGGGATGGTATTGCGGTTGACCACGATGCCGGCCACATCCAGGATGCGGGCAGCGTTGTCGCCGGTGAGGGAGGTGCCATCCGGACCCTTGATCGTGGACACGTCCACGTTGAGCATGTGCGAATTCGTCCCGCCGAAGGGAATGCGGAAGCCGCGTTCCTTCAGGCGTTCGGAGATCGCCAGTGGCATTCTTAACGGTCTGCTTCTGGAGTTTTTCGAATTCGCGTGGTGCGGGCCAGTTTGAAAGTCAGCGCCAGGGCCGCAAAAATGTGGACGTGCGGGTCCGCCCTGTTCGCCGGGGAAGATGGCCCGGTCGATCTTTGCAGCCAGTTCCGGATCGGTGGTGAGAATGACTGCGCCGCGCGGCCCGTCCAGGGTCTTGTGGGTGGTGGTGGTGATGACGTGGGCATAGCCGACCGGGGAAGGGACGACGCCAGCCGCCACCAGCCCGCCGATATGCGAGATATCAGCCAGCAGGTAGGCTCCGGCCGCGTCCGCGATCTGGCGGAACTTCTTCCAATCCGGGAATCCAGGGGTAGGAAGAGTAGCCGCAGATGATCATTTTCGGCTTGTTTTCCTTGGCGAGGGCCATCACATCATCGTAGTTGATCTGCTCGTTGTGCGGGTCAACGCTGTAGGAGACGATGTGGTAATACTGACCGGAGCGGTTGGCGGGGGAACCATGCGTCAGATGACCGCCGTGGAACAGGTTCATGCCCATCACGGTGTCGCCGGGCTGGACCAGGGCATGATAAACGGCGTTGTTGGCGGGCGCCCCCGAGAGTGCCTGCACATTGACGTAGATCTGCTCGGGTTTGACATTGTTGGCTGCAAAGGCTTCGGCGCAGCGGCGCCGGGCCAGCGATTCGACGATATCGGCATACTCGGTGCCCTTGTAGAAGCGCGGGTCCGAGAAGCGGCGGAAATTTGCCAGGCGGGCAGGATAATCCAGGATCTCCTTCTGGGTCAATTTCTGGTCGGTCTTTTCGGGGTAGCCTTCGGCGTAAATATTCTGGAAAGCGGAGGCCATGGCCTCGCGCACTGCCAGCGGTGCCTGGCTCTCGGATGGGATCAGGATGATCTTTCGAGCCTGCCGTTCGGCTTCGATCTGGGTCAGTTCGTAAACTTCGGGGTCGAGCTCAGCGAGCGATCCGCGGAAAAGAAAATCAGACATGGGAGCATCTCCTGATGGAAAGGATGTAAAACCAAATATTTAATATAATTATTGCTTGATGTGTGCGTGATTAGTATATTCCCGGCTGGGAGGCGGGTCAAGTGAGATAAAGCACGATTAATTAAAAAAACTGACAGGGGTATGAAACCTGTCAACCCTCTATACTGTGGGCGCAAAGGAACTCGAAACGCTGACCTTCTCTGTGTAAGAGAGATTCATGGGTTGTCCGCAGTGTCCATGGGCTATATATGGTGGTGTAATCTCAATGATATCGCCACCTTTGGGGATTCGTTTGTCCGGTATGTCCATATTTTCCATACCAAATTACTGGGGTTGCAGCTGGTAGCAGCAGTTATAAAGCAACGAGGGCAAGTCTAGGCCAAGTTCCGAATTGGTAAGGTGTGAGTATATACTTGGGGGCTGGAAAGCAAATGATTCTCCCATTTAAAGAATTTGACATTTCCCAGATTTAAATTGAGTGTGTGCCATACTTCCTGTGGTAGCTAATGTTGCATAATACATTCCGATATTATCTTGCTGCAACGCGGAGACCAGCAACAAAGCAGACGAGGCGGAGCAGGGCATGCGAGTGAGGGGCTATGGTTTAGTGCCCGATGGCACTGCAAAAGCCGATGGCGGGTTGAAGCCGCCTCGACTAGTCGGGAGGGGGTGGGTGACGTCATCATCCCGATGTCCTTCGGGATGCCCCGCTGCGAGCAATAATGTGAAGGGACGTGGAAAAGAAGGTCGTGCTGGGGTGATGTTTTTGTCTGATCCCTTGAATTTTTTACGCAAGGTAATATAATTAACAAATAATATTATTAGAAAGGTTAACGATATGGATCCTTCCCCGGAAGAATGCGCCCGCGAGTTGTTAGACGTGGTTCCAATGGTCATGCGGTCGATCCGCACAGAGATGCGCCTGCACCGCATCTCCGGCCTGTCTGTGCCGCAATTCCGTGCCATGCTCTATCTTCGCCGCCATCCTGAAACTTCTTTGATCGATGTTGCCAATCACTTGGGCCTGACGCCTCCCGCCTGCAGTAAGCTGATGGATGGCCTGGTGGCACGCTACCTGGTAGTGCGGCAAAATTCCAGCCATGACCGCCGCCGTATCTCGCTGCATTTGAGTGCAAAAGGTGATCAAAGTTTGGATTCAGCTGAACGCGCCACCTGTGAAAGTTTGATTATCCAGATTACATATTTCACGCCAGCCGAGCGAGAGTCACTCCACCAATCGCTGCTCCTTCTAAAAGAAGCTTTTGCTGATGGAGCAGGTAACCCGGAAATGAAATAAAATGGCAATTCTTGAAACGCAAGCATTACGCGCAAATATAAGAACTTCACTGCAACGGATCAGCTTACTTTGAGCATTGAGCTGGGAGAAGAATTCGGACTATTGGGCCCGAATGGCGCCGGGAAAACCCCGCCTGCTAGAGTGCGTATGGGATGATTCACCTCCGGGAGAATGTCCAGTCGATGCCATCAAGATTTCTCACAAAAATCTCAAAGAGACAAGTTGCCATTAAGGAAACTTAGTGTTCTTTCGGATGGATCCTTGGATCCTTTTTGATCAAGAATGGAAGATGAGTTGAGTCAAATGAGTTTGGAAAAAACGCAACCCGGTCCAGGGCATCGCCGGTTGAGTCATATTGATTACAAATGGATCGCCCTCTCCAACACGACATTAGGCGCGTTTATGGCCGCACTCGATGGCAGCATCGTCTTGATCGCTTTGCCGGCGATCTTTCGCGGCATCGGTATCAACCCACTGGCACCGGGCGAGACCGACTATCTCTTGTGGGTGCTGATGGGCTATGGGGTCATCACGGCAACCTTGCTGGTGACGTTCGGCCGCATCTCGGACATGTTTGGCCGTGTGCGTCTATACAACCTTGGCTTTGCGATCTTTGCAGTCGGATCAATCTTGCTGTTCCTGGTGCAAGGGACAGGCAACGGGGCCGCGCTCCAGATCATCATCTTTCGTCTGGTTCAAGCGATCGGCGGCGCGTTTCTCTTTTCCAACTCAACTGCGATCTTGACCGACGCGTTCCCGCCGCATCAACGTGGAATGGCCATGGGCATAAACCAGATCGCGCTCCTCTCCGGTCAATTCATTGGCCTGCTCGCAGGTGGCCTGCTCGCGGCGATTGATTGGCGCGCGGTCTTTCTCGTGAGCGTCCCCTTCTCTATCGGCGGTACGATCTGGGCTTACATGGCGCTGCATGAGACGGCCAAGATCCGGGAGCACCAGAAGCTCGACATTCCAGGCAACGTCCTCTTTGCGGTGGGTTTGACAGCGGTGCTTGTCGGAATGACCTATGGACTGCAGCCGTACGGCGCTTCCAGCATGGGCTGGACGAATCCGTTCGTGCTCAGCTGTCTCATCGGTGGTGGCCTGCTGTTGGTCGCCTTTTTCTTCGTCGAGCAGCGGGCACTGGAGCCGATGTTCAGACTGGAATTGTTCAAGATTCGGATGTTCTTGGCAGGCAATGCAGCTGGTTTCCTCGCTTCGCTCGCACGCGGCGGCTTGACCTTTATGCTGATCATCTGGCTGCAAGGCATCTGGCTGCCACTGCACGGATACAACTTCGAAGACACGCCGCTGTGGGCGGGCATTTACATGCTGCCGCTCACCGCTGGATTCTTCGTGATGGGCCCGTTGAGCGGGTATCTATCGGATCGTTTTGGTGCGCGCTTCTTTTCGACCGGCGGGATGTTGTTAACCGCGGCGGGTTTTGCAGGCCTGATGCTGCTGCCGCCGAATTTCTATTTCCCTACGTTCGCCGTCATCATTTTTATCATCGGCATGGGGATGGGCATGTTCGCCGCCCCCAACACGACTGCGATCATGAATTCCGTACCAGCGGAACATCGCGGCGTCTCGTCCGGGATGCGCTCGACCTTTCAAAATACGGCGAATACGTTGAGCATTACACTGATCTTTACGATGGTCACCGCGGGCCTGGCGGCGAGACTGCCGACCGCTCTCTTTAGTGGCTTGACCCAGGCTGGCCTTCCGAGCAATGCGGCGCAGGGTATCGCGAACCTGCCGCCGACCGCCGCACTCTTCGCTGCATTTTTGGGGTACAACCCTCTGGGCACTCTGCTCCCGTCGCAATTGCTTCACAGCTCTGCCGGCAGCGGCGCAGGCGCAGCTGTTGAGCAAGACCTTCTTCCCCAGTTTGATCGCCGGGCCGTTCGAGCAGGGGCTGCGCATCGCATTTTCGATCTCGGTTGTGCTGTCAGTCCTGGCGGCCCTCGCCTCGTTGCTACGTGGCAAGCGCTACATCCATGGACAGGAGGAATTGCAAGAGCTGCATCGCACCGAACAGAAGTCGCGGGAAGAGGCGCCAACGAAGTGACGCACACAGCTAGAACCGGGAGTTTTTTCATGACAGTCCGAAGGTCAGTAAAGCCTTGATTTGGCTGGACGCGCCCCCTGTGAAGGTTTTATCGTCAGGATAGCATCTTTCACTCCGGCTGAGCGAGGATCACTCCGACAGTCACTTCTCCTTCAAAAAGAAGCTTTTACTGATGGAGCAGGTAACCCGGAAAGGAAATAAAATGGCAATTCTTGAAACGCAAGCCTTGACGCGCAAATATAAGAACTTCATTGCAGTGGATCAGCTTTCCTTGAGCATTGAGCCGGGCGAAGTATTCGGACTATTGGGCCCGAATGGCGCCGGGAAGACCACTTCAATAAAAATGCTGACAACCTTACTGCCGCCCACTTCCGGCAGTGCGACCGTAGCAGGTTTTGACATTGGTACACAGCAAGCCGAGGTACGCCGGTCGATTGGTTACGTACCACAACTGGTCTCAGCTGATGGCACACTCACGGGGTATGAAAACCTGCTTATCTTTGCCAAATTGTATGATATTCCACATGCAGAGCAAGAAACCCGGGCCCGTGAAGCGTTGAATTTTATGGGGTTGAATGATTTCTCCGATAAACTGGTGCGCCAGTACTCTGGCGGTATGATCCGCAGGTTGGAGATTGCACAATCCATGCTGCATCGTCCCAAGGTCTTGTTTTTGGATGAACCAACTATCGGATTGGACCCCTCGGCGCGAAATCTGGTCTGGGAGCATCTGACGGAGTTGTGCCAGAAATATGGCACTACTATTTTCTTGACTACGCACATGATGGATGAAGCCGACTCTATTTGCAACCGGCTGGCCATCATGCACTTGGGTAAAGTGGAAGCCATTGGCATCCCGGCAGAACTTAAAGCCTCCATCGGAAAATCCAAAGCCACGTTGGATGATGTCTTTATTTATTATTCTGGAAATGTCATCGAGACAGGAGGTAGTTACCGTGAAACTTCACGCACTCGCAGAACAGTCCGTAGACTTGGTTAATCCATTGGCTGAAAAGCCAACCAACCCGTTTACTCAGGTGCATCAATTTATTTCAAAAACCCTGGTCATTACTGAGTTGGAAGCGCGTAAACTGCGCCACGATCCCTCTGAATTGGCTACGCGTGCCATCCAACCGGCTTTGTGGCTGCTGGTTTTTGGCCAGGTATTCACAAGAACGCATGCCATTCCCACGGGGAGTTTAAGCTATTTGGATTTTATGGCACCAGGTATTCTGGCACAAAGCGTGTTGTTCATAGCTATCTTTTACGGTATTGCGATCATCTGGGAACGCGACCTGGGTATCTTGCATAAATTCTTGGCCAGCCCCACCCCGCGTGCAGCTCTGGTATTGGGGAAATCCCTTTCGGCTGGAATCCGTGCCATTACCCAGGCGATCATTATCTTCCTCCTGTCTCTAATTTTGGGCGTTCACATCAACTGGAACCCCCTGTCTTTGATCAGCGTTCTGCTGGTGGTCATTTTGGGCGCTTCATTCTTCTCAACGTTTTCTCTGATTATTGCCTGCATAGTCAAGACGCGTGAGCGGTTCATGGGCATCGGGCAGGTATTGACGATGCCGTTATTCTTCGCCAGCAATGCCATATATCCCATCTCCATCATGCCTGGCTGGTTGCAGGTGGTCTCTAAAATCAATCCGTTGACTTATATGGTGGATGCGATTCGCTCGACGATGATCGTTGGTGGTACCAGTTCGACTGGATTTGGTCTGGATATCGTTGTCCTGATAGTATCAATCATTGTACTTGTCATCATTGGTGCCAGGCTTTACCCAACCATTGCCTATTAGCTGAATGCACCAGACAAAATAGACGTCTTTGAAAGGATACAGCAGCCAGCTTGCTTCACTTGTGTTTGCTGTCTCGCATGCCGTTCGCCTGCCCCTGTGCCTGCATTACAGGTTCAGGTACTGGCAGGAGGGGACCAGGTTGCCTTGCCATGCTTACGATTGGCCCACCTCGTGGGTTCAGGCCGCCGGTGGTGTACTGAGCGGCGATACGACAAGAGGGAGAAGGGTGCCACCTATGATTGCCCTGCCCTATCCGGGGTCAGGGCGGAATGAACTGTGCATGCAAAAGAGATCATCAGTGTGGTAAATGCCTAGCCGTCGTGTTCTTCCAGGATTGTCTCCCCGCGCAATCGGCTAAAGGTGCAGTGCCAATGGCCTGGAAAATGACCAAGGCTGGCACAATGTAGATTTAACGGCAAACAGGAGGAGGGTATTTGAGTGGGCGCAAAGGGACTCGAACCCCTGACCTTCTCTGTGTAAGAGAGACGCTCTAACCAACTGAGCTATGCGCCCAAGCGGAGTTATTATACCGAGATTTTAGCAACTGTGATACACTTTTTCGAATTCATTCCGCCGGAGAACCGAATGCGTATTGTCCGCTACCAAAAAAAGGATGAGGTTCCTCATTATGGCTGGATCCTCGAAAACAAGGTGGGTCCCATCGAAGGAGACATCTTTGGAGAATTCCACCGCCTGGAAGCCGATACCCCGCTCAAGGATGTGAAATTCCTCGCGCCGTGCCAGCCTTCCAAGATCATCTGCGTCGGACGCAATTATCCAGAGCACGCCAAAGAACAAAAAGCCGAAGTGACGAATGTACCACTTTTATTTTTGAAACCGCCCTCTTCCATAATTAATCCCGGTGATTCGATCATCCTGCCGCCGCAGTCGGAGCAGATCGAGCATGAGGCCGAATTGGTGATTGTCATTGGCAGGCGCGGCCGCAACCTTATCACCGAGGAAGCGAAGAAATCGATTTACGGGTATACCGTGGGGAACGACGTCACTGCACGTGACCTGCAAAAATTGGATGGACAGTGGACACGCGGAAAAGGCTTTGACACTTTCTGTCCATTCGGCCCGTGGATCGACACAGATTTCGACCCATCCGACGCGCTCGTCACCTGCAAGGTGAATGGGCAGCCCCGCCAGATGGCGTCCACGCGTGATATGGTTTTTGGCGTGAACGTGTTGATCGCCTTCATCTCATCCGTGATGACGCTCGAAGCGGGGGATATCATCTTCACCGGCACCCCGGCTGGGGTGGGACCCCTGCAGGCGGGTGACAATGTCGAGGTTGAAATCGAGGGTCTGTGCAAACTTGTTAATCCGGTTGAGGCTAACAAGTAGCCTGGCTGGAAGATTAAATACTTTCAAGGCTCCTGAGAACTTTCTTAAAGCGGGTTAACTGGGCAGGTGTCAATTCCGCTCTTCTCGACTCCAAAAGATTTATCAATTCCTTCTTATTTTTCTGGTCCACTGCAACAAGGATGCTTTCGGCATGGGTGGGTACGTCACGCGGCAGGCAGCCCCTAATCTGACTCAAAAGGATCGGAAAGATCTTTTGTTTATACTTTTGATCGGCCGCTGCCACCTGGGCTAATGCCCTGATCCCCCATACTTGGGAAATGACTGTGCCGTTGACAACCGCGTTGATGACGTGGTCAATTTGCCCCCATATTTCATGCGCATGAAGGTCGGCCATGGTTGCCAACCCGATCAGGGAGCCCCAGATCATGCGGTTGTCTTTGCTTTTGAGCAAGTTCCAGGAAAGCGCTCCAGTAATCTGCGATCAAGTCCGGATCAAGGTAGCCGATCTCGTAGAGCACTTTCAGACAGTCGCTGCGAATGTTTTTATTTTTATTCTCCAGGTTCGCAGCGATTTCACGGATCCCATCGACATTTTTTGTCTCAGCCAACTCTTTCGCCAGGATTTGGTTGGGGACTTCATCGCGCCGGTTTTGAAAGAAAGCAATTTTATCCAGGGTGGACATATCTGCCTCCAATTATCTCTACATGGATTCTACAATGAATTCCAAATTTCCAGCTTCTAATCGCCGCCTTACGAAATATTGGTACAATGGAAGCGATGCTTACCGGTACAATTTTCGACATCCGCAAATATTCGATCCACGACGGTCCCGGCATCCGCACCGCAGTTTTTTTCAAAGGCTGCCCGCTGGAATGCCGGTGGTGTCACAACCCCGAGGGGCGCTCCTACCAGCCAGAGCTGATCTTCCGCCCGGCGCGTTGCATCCTGTGTGACGACTGCCTGACTGTTTGCCCGAATGATGCGGTGACTCGCCTGAGAGACGAGATTCAAATCGACCGGATACGCTGCAAGGTCAGTGGTAAATGTGCCGAGGTCTGCAATGCCGAAGCGCTGCAGGTGGTGGGGAGGACAGTGACCGTAGAACAGGTAGTTGCCGAGATCGAACGTGATTTTGTTTTCTATGATCAATCCGGCGGTGGTGTGACCTTCGGCGGTGGTGAACCACTTGCCCAGCCCCACTTCCTGCTCGAACTCCTGTCTGCCTGCCGCAGCCGCAGCCTGCATACTGCCGTGGATACCAGCGGTTTCACTCCGTGGAAAATTCTCGACGAGATCCGTCCGCTCGTGGATTTATTCCTCTTCGACCTGAAACTGATGGATGAAATCCGCCACCGCCAGTGGACGGGTGTTTCGAACACCAAGATCCTGTCCAACCTGCGCAAACTTTCAGAATTGGGACATCAAATCCTGATCCGGATCCCGATCATCCCGGGAATCAACGATGACGAAGAAAATCTCGGCCAAACCGCAGCCTTCCTGACCTCCCTGCCCAATGTACCACCGGTTGAACTGCTTCCATACCACAACATAGCCGAGGGGAAGTATGCAGGGCTGGGGATGAACTATACCCTGACAGATATTCAGCCGCCAAGCCAGGAGCAAATGCAATCAAAAATCAACCTCTTTTTAGGGTACGGGTTAACGGTAAAATAACCATGGAAGGTTTCTCATGTCAATGACCGAGCGTGTCCGCAAACTCCGCCAGCAGTCGCTTGAGGCACAGGAGACTGTCAGCTCCGAGCGCGCTGAACTTGTGACCGATTTCTATCGAAAGATGGGACCGGCACGCTTCTCCGCTGCCTCCATCCCCGTGCAGAGGGCGCTGCTGTTTTCCAACCTGATGGAGAATAAGTCCATTTCCATCAACGAAGGTGAGCTCATCGTTGGCGAGAAAGGTCCGGCACCCAAGGCAGCCCCCACCTACCCTGAGTTGTGCTGTCACTCGTTGGAAGACCTCGACATCCTGGACTCGCGCCCGAAAACTTCGTTCAAGGTCAGCGCGGAAACCCGCCGCACATATGAGGAGGAAATCATCCCATTCTGGGGCGGTAAGTCGCTGCGCGACCTGCTTTTCCGGGAAATGACCTCTGAATGGAAGGCCGCTTTCGAAGCGGGAATTTTCACCGAATTCATGGAACAGCGCTCTCCGGGTCATACAGTCCTGGATGGAAAAATCTACCAAAAGGGCATGGTGGATTTCATCGCCGATATCGATGCCCGTCTCGCCAGCCTGGATTTCCTAAATGACCCTGAGGCCTATGCCAGGCAGGAAGAATTAAAGGCTATGCGGATCTGTGCGGCTGCATTGATCCGTTTTGGTGAACGGTACGCCAATGAAGCCCACAAAAAAGCATCTTTGGAGAAAGATCTGCAGCGGCGCGCTGAGCTGGAGAAAATAGCTGATGTTTGCACTCGTGTCCCAGGTCATGCCCCGCGTGACTTCCATGAGGCGCTCCAATATTATTGGTTCGTCCACCTGGGAGTGACCACAGAACTCAATACCTGGGATTCTTTCTGCCCTGGTCACCTGGACCGCCACTTGACGCCTTTCTACGACCTGAGCCTGCACGGCAGGGAGTATTACGAAGAACTGCTGCAGTGTTTCTGGATCAAGTTCAATAACCAGCCTGCACCCCCCAAGGTGGGGGTGACCGCGGCTGAAAGCGGGACCTACACCGATTTCGCCCAGATCAACATCGGCGGGCTGCTGGCGGATGGATCGGATGGAGTGAACGAGGTCTCTTTCTTGATCCTGGACGTGGTCGAAGAGATGCGCCTCGTGCAACCTTCTTCTTCCATCCAGGTCAGCAAGAAAAATCCCGACGAGTTCATCAAGCGTGCGGCCAGGATCATCCGCACCGGCTTTGGCCAGCCATCGGTCTTTAACTCCGACCTGGTGGTGCAGGAAATGGTGCGGGTGGGGAAATCCCTGGCGGACGCACGCAATGGCGGGACAAGTGGATGTGTGGAAACCGGCGCCTTTGGCAAGGAAGCTTATATCCTGACCGGTTATTTCAATATCCCGAAAATCCTCGAACTGACCCTGCACGATGGACTCGACCCGCGCAGCGGACACCAGCTCGGACCCCATACCGGTGATCCGAAAACCTTTGACAACTTCGACGACCTGTTCGCGGCCTTCGAAAAGCAGATGTTGCACTTCCTGGATATAAAGGTGCGCGGCAACAATGTCATCGAGCGGTTGTACGCAGCCTACATGCCGGCTCCCTTCCTTTCTTTATTGGTGGATGACTGCGTCTTGAAAGGCAGGGATTACCATAATGGCGGGCCGCGTTACAACTCTTCATACATCCAGGGCGTGGGCATGGGCACAATCACTGATTGCCTGTCGGCGATCAAAACGCACGTCTTCGAACAGAAGACCCTGACGATGGAAGAATTGGTGGGCTTGCTGGAAGTTGATTTTATTGACCATGAGCGCGAACGGCAGATGCTGGTTAATAAGACGCCTCGTTACGGAAATGATCAGGATGCAGCCGATGACCTGCTTGTCCGCGTTTTCGAAGCCTACTTCAATAGCATCGAAGGAAGAAAAAATACGCGCGGCGGCGAATATCACATCAACCTGCTGCCCACCACCTGTCACATCTACTTCGGTTCAGTGACGGGCGCTACTCCCGACGGAAGGCGCGCCTGGAGCCCCTTATCGGAGGGTATTTCCCCTGTCCAGGGCGCGGACCGGAGCGGGCCAACCGCCGTGCTAAAGTCGGCTGCCAAGATGGACCACGTCCGCACCGGGGGTACCCTGCTAAACCAGAAATTCACCCCTGCTCTATTGTCGGACGAGGCCGGACTGGATGCGCTGGTAAGCCTTATCCGCTCTTATTTCAAACTGGACGGGCACCACATCCAATTCAACGTGGTGGATGCAGCCACCCTGCGCAAGGCCCAAAAAGACCCGGAACAGTACCGCGATCTGATCGTGAGGGTGGCTGGCTATTCGGATTACTTCTGCGATCTGAGCGAGGCTCTCCAGGATGAGATCATCGCCCGCACCGAACAGCAGGGGTTTTAAGTTGCCATCTTCTGGGGGCATGATCGCCGGCAGCAAAATAACCTATAATTAATTAACCTAAGGAGGAGATCCGATGAGACGATTAATTTATTTCCTCGCGATGCTTTCCATTCTTATGTTCGCCTGCAGCATTCCCGCCTCCCGGTTCAGCCAACCGAAACCCTGCCACCGGTGCCGACCAGCATACCCGGTCCAACCGCTACACTGATTCCAACGCGAACCACCAGAACCAGTCGGTAATGTTTCCTGCAATGAGTTGTCACCTGCACCTCGACCCGGCGTTGGCTTCTGGTTATAACTGTGAGACTGTCCCTGAGAGCTCCAAGGAATAGAGATTACTCCGCAGTACACCAATATTACATTACAAGGGTACGTCCTCTCTGGAAAATTTTTCGAAGCGCATATTTCGATCTTCCCCATCCAACGCTACTCCGAACTCATTCCGGAAAATATCCCCTTACAGGTGACCAACCTGCAAGCCCTAATCAGCGGAGGGCCAACCGCTGATACCCTGCCGTTGCTGCCAGATCTTCAATGCTGCCCAGGAGTTTCATGCCCAGTACCAGGTGCTTCCCTTCGCTAACGGCGGAGGCATCCGGTTTATCACCCTGTATGCACAGTATTATGCCCCGATCAACAATCACGACCTGTTCTATACCTACCAGGGTTTGACAACCGATGGACTTTACTGGGTATCGGCGATCCTGCCCATCAACAATCCGATCCTGCCGGACAATGGCGATACCCCACCCGGTGGCATGAGCCAGGAACAGTTTGCCGCCAATTATGGATCCTATATCACCGATTTAACCAGCCAATTGAATTCCCAGACCTCCGACAGTTACACCCCCTCCCTGGCCGCCCTCAGACGCGCTGGTCTCCAGCATCAACATTCAACCGTAGTTATCCAACCTGTGTGAGGATCGTCCGTTTCGCTCCGGCGGAACTTAGTGCCCTGGCTACAGCCGGGGCATTATCTTTATCGACCAGCGCGATCATGTTCCCGCCTCTGCCTCCGCCCGAAAGTTTGGCACCCAGCGCCCCGGATTTACGCGCTGCTTCCACCAAATCGTCCAATTCCACGCAGGAGACGGTCATCTCTTGCAGGAGAGCGTGATTGGCATCCATCAACTTGCCAAGTTCAGCAATATCCCCTCGTTCGATGGCCTGGCGTGCATTCCAAACGATCTCACCCACCCGGGTGAACACCTTTTCCCAACGTGGTTTATCTGCCTGCCAGAGTTTTCTCACTGTACCTACGGATTCTTTCGTGGGGGCGGAGATGCCCGTGCCGCCGATCATGATCGTAAAGGGGGCTCCAACGTGGAATGTTTTGATGGGTTTTCTCAGGATGAAATAAACCGGTTTGGAGTAAGTGACCACGGTATTGTCAATCCCGGAAGGAGTGCCGTGATAAAGCTTCTCGACTTCGAAAGCCAATGAATTAACGGTTTCGTCCGGCAGAGGCTGGCCCAGGAATGCAGACAGGGCCCGTATGATCGCCACGGATACCGCCGCACCCGATCCGAGTCCTGAAGCGACAGGGATGGTGGATTGAAGATACACTGTACAGGCTGGCGGGTTCGTTATATTCAAAGTTGAGAAAACGCTGTTGATAACCGCGCCAAGCGGATGGTCGGCGGAAAGGCTGGAAAGGTCGGCGGAAAGGTTGATATTGGGGGCTTCGATCATGATTCCGCCGCGCGAATTCTCACTGACCGTCGCCGTTGCCAGCACCTGGGTCACCGGCACAGCCAGAGCCGGGCGCCCATACACGACCGCATGTTCGCCAAACAGGATGATTTTGCCGGGAGCAGAAGACGTTGTCACAGGTTTGGTGCGGACTCGGTCCGCCCTATTCTACATAGAACACTGCCAAAACGGCCAACCCCCACAGGATAATGGAAATCTGGAATGGACGGTCGGAAAGCAGGATCTCCTCCGGTTCGCCGCCGATCTGCTTGACCTGGATGAGGTAGAGATAACGGAAAATGGCATAGATCACGAACGGGATGGTCAGCATGAGGGTGTGGTTATCTGGCAGGCGGAAGAAAGTGTAGAGCGAATACGCCAGGATGGTGGTGCCGGAAACGATGGTGATGAATTGGTCGAGCAGGGGAATGGTGTAGCCGTCCAATACTTTCCGTTGATTGGAAACATCGCCAGCCAGCATTGCCAGTTCCGCGCGCCGTTTTCCAAAGCCGAGGTAAAGAGCCAGCAGGGTCATCAGCACATACAACCAGGGGGAGAAGCGCTCGACCACGATAAGAGTTGTTCCGGCGTGCACCCGCAGGACAAAACCGGCAGCCAGGATGAGCACATCCAGGATGGGCACATGCTTGAGCCACTTCGAGTAGACCAGGATCATGCAGAAGTAGACCAGGATGGTCAGGGCGAACTGCCAGGCCAGCAAATACCCGAGCCCAATGGAGAGCAGGCACAGAATGGTACCTGCCGTGAGAGCTGCAGGGACAGGCAGTTTCCCAGAGGCGATGGGACGATTTTTCTTAACCGGGTGGAGTCGATCAGCTTCCACATCCATCAGGTCATTGAAAATATAAACTGAACTGGAAATCATGCAGAATAGTACGAACCCGGCCAATGTTCGCAGGAAATCGGGCACGTGGAACAATTTGCCGTCGAAAACCAGTGCCGCAAAGAGGAAGGCGTTCTTCGTCCACTGTCGGGGGCGCATGGTTTTCAAGAGGGCTCTCAACATGCTTCTATTTTACATGATTATTTCACGATTGGGCGGGAATTTATGCAACGGTGGAGCGATATAATTCAGGTATGTCCAAAACGCGACTGGACCTCCTGCTGGTTGAGCGCGGCCTGGCAGAAAGCCGTGCCAAAGCCCAGGCGTTAATTATGGCAGGGCAGGTGCGCGTGAACGGGCAGGTGGAAATAAAATCTTCCTCAGCGGTACTTTCCACTGTAGATCTGGAGCTTGAAGCGGGGCCGCGCTTCGTTTCGCGCGGAGGCGAAAAGCTGGAGGCCGCACTGGAGGATTTTAAAGTTGACGTGAGCGGTCTGATTTGTGCGGATGTTGGTTCGTCCACCGGAGGCTTCACCGATTGCCTGCTGCAGCATGGAGCGCTGAAAGTCTATGCCATCGATGTGGGCAAAGGCATATTGCACTGGAAGTTGCGGACTGACCCTCGCCTGGTGGTCATGGAAGAGACGAACGCCCGCCATTTGGAAAGGCTTGAAGAGCCGGTTAGCCTGGTAACCATTGATGCTTCGTTTATATCATTGAAGATCTTACTTCCGGTGGTAAAGGGCTGGTTTGATCCTCCCACTGATACCACTCTCAAGGAAAATTTTAATGGGGAGAATGGAAGGAATGTTATTGCCCTGATCAAGCCCCAGTTCGAAGCCGGGCGCAAGGAGACAGCCCGCAATAAGGGCGTCATCCGCGATCCGGAAGTTCATAAAGCAGTACTGATTGATGTCCTAACCTTTGCACAAGAGCAGGGCTTCAGAGTGCGCGGTTTACTGCGCAGCCCGCTGCTGGGGCCGAAAGGCAACGTCGAGTTCCTGGCGTGGCTGGGATTAGAGGGTGACGGACTTCCTGATGTTCCACGAATTATTCAGAAGGCCACCGAATTATTAGGAAAACTATTTTGATCTTTGCATGCGCCTTTGTGTTATGATTTAATTCCAGGAGAAGAATTATGGCAAAAATAGAATCCCTCGTCCAGGATTTCCTGGCGCAGAAAAAGATCGCCGTGGTGGGTGTGTCCGACCAGCGTGAGACCGGCTGTAACGCGAATTACAAAAAGTTCAAGGAAGCCGGCTACCAGGTGTATGCGATCAACCCGCGCATAACCATCTATGATGGCTCCCCTTGCTACCCGGATTTGAAATCTCTGCCGGAGACACCAGACGCGGTATTTATTCTTGCCAATCCCACGGTGACCGACCAAATTGTCCGGCAGTGCGTGGACCTGGGTGTAAAGTATGTGTGGATGCACTGCATGATGGGCACCAGGCCCGGGCTGGCAGCCAGTATGACCAGCGTCTCGCCTGAAGCAGTCCGCATGTGCCGGGAAAACGGCATAGCGGTAATTCCTGGTTCGTGCCCGAACCAGTTCTTGAAGCCGGATATCGGTCACGGCATGATGCACGGGCTGTGGAACCTTTTTGGCTTTCTTAAAGTCGATTAGGATCCTTGGAAGGGTATAAATGATGCCGGGGACTTTTGTCCCCGGTTTTGTGTTTAAAAAATCGGTTATACTTTCTTCGCAAAAACTATGTCTGAAAAAATCCGCAACTTCTGCATCATCGCCCACATCGACCACGGCAAATCCACCCTGGCTGACCGGCTCCTGCATCTCACCGGGACAGTTCCTGACCGCGATACCACCGAGCAGATCCTCGAACTCGATGGAGTTGGAACGCGAGAAGGGCGTGACCATCAAGGCTTCAGCGGTGCGGATGAAATATCACTGCCGGTGACGGCCAGACCTACGAACTCAACCTGATCGACACCCCTGGCCATGTGGACTTTGGTTACGAAGTCAGCCGCGCCCTCAACGCCTGTGAAGGGGCTGTTCTGGTGGTGGACGCCACCCAGGGCATCGAAGCCCAGACCCTTGCCAACCTGTATTCCGCCCTGGAGGCGGACCTGGTCATCATCCCGGTCATCAACAAGATCGACCTTCCTTCCGCCAGACCTGATGAGGTCGCCGAGGATGTCGGCAGCCTGCTGGGAGTTCCGTCTGAAACTGTGCTGCGTGTCTCTGCCAAAGATGGAATAAATATCGAAGCGGTGCTGGAGGCTATTGTCCTGAAAGTCCCTCCTCCAAAAGCGGATGAGGAAGCCCCCCTGCGCGCCCTTGTTTTCGATTCGCACTATGACTCTTACAAGGGTGTCATCACTTATGTGCGCGTGGTGGAAGGCAAACTGACCGCCAGCGAAAGCATTCACCTGATGTCCACCGGCGTGGACGTAAAACCGATCGAGGTAGGCATTTTCGCTCCCACATTGAAACCGGTGCCAGCGCTTTCAGCGGGCGAGGTGGGCTACGTTGCCACCGGGTTGAAAACCGTCCATGATGCGCGTGTCGGCGATACCATCACCAGCACTGTCCGCCCGGCAGCGGAACCACTGCCCGGTTACCGCACTCCCAAGCCAATGGTCTTCGCTGGGATCTACCCTGCTGAAGCCGACGATTATCAGAATCTGCGCGAGGCACTGGATAAACTGCAGCTTAACGATGCCTCCCTGACATTCCAGCCGGAGACTTCCCAGGCCCTGGGTTTTGGCTTCCGGGCCGGGTTCCTGGGCCTGTTCCACATGGAAATCATCCAGGAACGACTCGAGCGGGAGTACGACCTGGACATGGTTTTCACAGCCCCCACGGTTGCTTACGAAGTGCTGATGCACGACGGCACGACCAGGATCGTGGCTTCTCCTGCGGATTTACCCAATGAGAGCCTGGTAGCCGAAATCCGCGAGCCATGGATGAACATCGAGATCATCACTCCCACCGATTTCTACGGTCCGATCATGGACCTGGTCACCAAAAGGCGGGGTACTTATAAAAGCCAGGAATATCCAGCCCCGCACCGCGTCCAGCTTAATTTCGAAATCCCGCTCTCCGAGATCATCATCGATTTTTTCGATGAATTGAAAAGCCGTACGCGCGGTTATGCTTCCCTGGATTACCAGTTCGAAGAATATCGTGCCGACCAGTTGCAAAAACTCGAGATCCTGGTGAACGGGGAACCGGTGGATGCGCTGGCGGCAATTGTCCATGAAAAGGATGCCTACCACAAGGGACAGCGTTTTATCACCAAGCTCAAGGAATTAATCCCGCGCCAATTGTTCGACGTGGCCATCCAGGCCTCTTCAGGAGGGCGCATCATCAGCCGTGCCAACGTCAAGGCAACCCGCAAGGACGTGCTAGCCAAATGCTACGGCGGAGACATCACCCGCAAGAAGAAACTGCTTGAAAAGCAGAAGAAGGGCAAGAAACGACTGAAAATGATCGGCAATGTGGAAATCCCTCAGGAAGCCTTTATGGCAGTTTTGCGGTTGGAAGAAGAATAAGTTCTAACAAAAAGGACACAAAGAAACTTGAAGGAAAACAATTGATAGAATAATTATTTGCACATTGTGACCTTCTTCTAAAAGACCTCCCATGTCAAATTTCTGGAAATCCACCCGCCGCTGGCTCCCGGGGGTAATTATCAGCCTGGTCGCCATCGCTGTAATTCTTTATAAAGTCGACCTGCGCCAGACGTTCCAGGCGATTCGCTCCGCCAACTATTGGTTTCTGCTGATATCCCTGGGGATCTCTTTAATCTGGCTGGGAGTCCGAAGCTTGGTCTGGCGCACCCTTTTGCAGAACAAAGCTTCCTACCGGGATGTCTTCCTGACCGTGTCGGAAGGTTATCTTCTCAACAACCTCCTGCCGTTCCGCTTGGGGGAGTTTGGGCGCGCCTTCTTGTTGGGCCGGAAATCGGGCCTGGGTTTCATGCGTGTCCTGCCGAGCATTGTGGTCGAACGCGCCCTCGATTTTGCATTTGCGGCGTGCCTGTTGATCATCTCCGTCCCGTTTGTGGTTGGAGCTGCCAGTAAAGGAACTATTGCCATCCTCATTGGGGGAGTGATGGTTGTTGGCCTGGCAGCCATGTATTTACTCGCGCGCAACCGTGCATGGGCATTGAGCACCTATGATCGTCTCACCGGGCGCTGGCCACGGTTGCAAACTCAAGGCACCCTCTTTCTTACCCCCCTGTTCAACGGTCTGGCGATCCTGACCGACGGCTGGTTGTTCATGCGAGCCCTGATCTGGGAGACCATCGATTGGACAATTTCTGTTGGCCAGTTTTATCTCACCTTGAGGGCATTCTTTCCACACCCGGAACCGGTCTGGGTGCTGTTTGGGCTGGGTATGGTGGCATTGGGGAATGCCGTTCCCTCCCTACCGGGTGCGATCGGGATCTTCGAAGCTTTCCTGGTCGGGGCGCTAACGCTGGTAAGCGGCGACCAAGCCACCTCCCTGGCAGTCGCGCTGGTCAGCCATTTTTTTAACTACATTGTCACCGGGATCATCGGCGCATATGCTTTATCCACCGAGGGGGAGACACTGATGGGTGTTTATCGCCAGTTGCAAAAGAGGCGATTGTCATTGCAGCCTGATCCTGCCGGGATGGATGGCGAAGTCGGCGATCCATCTGGTGATTCCATGCTGCCGCCGGATACACTGCCAGACCGTTCACAGCCTCAGACCGGCGCGGGGAAAAAGGAGTAAACATGTCGAAAAAATATTTCATTACCGGTGGAGCCGGCTTTATCGGTTCCAATTATGTCAGCCGCCTGCTTGAACGCGGTGAAAAAGTCATCATTTACGATAACTTAAGCCGGGCTGGCGCAACCCGCAACATGGCCTGGCTTCAGGAAAAATATGGCGAAAAAGCATTCCAACTTACTGTGGGGGATGTGCGCGACGCAGCCTTGTTAACGGCCTCCTGCCGCCTAGCGGATGTCATCATTCACCTGGCGGCGCAAGTGGCGGTAACCACCTCGGTCACCCATCCACGCGAGGATTTCGAGGTCAATGCCCAGGGAACCTTTAACATTCTGGAGGCAGCTCGCCTCAACGAGCGTAAACCGGTCTTCCTGTATGCCTCCACTAACAAGGTTTATGGAGGCATGGAAGACGTGAAGGTGGTGGAAGACGAAACTCGCTGGCATTATGCCGACCTGCCTTTGGGCTGCCCAGAAACCCAGCCGCTTGACTTTCACTCGCCTTATGGGTGCTCGAAAGGCACGGGCGACCAGTACGTACGGGATTACGCAAGAATTTACGGTCTTCCCACCATCGTCATGCGCCAGTCCTGCATTTATGGACCGCGCCAGTTCGGGGTGGAAGACCAGGGCTGGGTGGCCTGGATGATCATCGCGGCGGTCACAGGCCGCCCCATTACGATTTACGGCGATGGTAAACAGATCCGCGACATCCTCAACGTGGACGATTTATTGAATGCCTATGATGCTGCCATTGACAGGATCTCAACGGTCAAAGGACGGGTCTACAACCTGGGTGGCGGGCCTGAGAACACCATGTCCATCTGGACCGAGTTCGGCCCGCTGCTGGGAAAAATGCTGGGCAAGGCAGTCCCGGTAAAACGCAGCGACTGGAGACCGGGTGACCAGAAGGTCTTTGTGGCCGATATCCGCAAAGCAGAGAGGGAACTGGGTTGGAAACCGAAGGTGGGTGTGGAGCTGGGGGTGGAGAGATTATTCGATTGGGTGAAACAAAACAAGGATTTATTCTAGGCTCCGGACTTCCGAAGTGGATCACTTCGGAAGTTTTTATTCTGCTGGGTTATAATCGGAGCGGCTTGACCTATGATACACGGCAACACATCCAACCTTTCCAGTTCCACCAGCCGCCGGTTGGCGCTTTCCTTGGTCATCACGCTCATTTTGGTGGTGATCGAAATGCTTGCGGGGGTATTTGCAAATTCATTGGCCCTGCTGACCGACGGGGCACATAATCTCACCGATGTGCTGGCCCTGGCGCTGACCTGGTGGGCGCTTTGGATTACGACCAAACCAGCCAATTCCGGAAATACCTATGGATACCACCGCGCCGGGATCCTGGTGGCGCTGGTCAATTCGACCACCCTGGCTTTGATCGCTCTGGGGATATTCTATGAGGCCTGGAAGCGCTTTACCGCTCCGCCGGTAGTGCAGGCAGACATCCTCATTATTGTGGGGGCAGTGGCTGTTGTGGTTAACCTGGTGACAGCCCTTTTGGTCCGACGCGGCAGTGAACATGATCTTAACCTGCGCAGCGCTTTCCTACACTTGATGGGGGATGTGGCTTCAACTATGGGGGCGGTTATTGCCGGGATAGTCATCCGTTTCACCGGCCTAAACTGGTTCGACGCGCTGGTCAGCGTGCTGATTGGTTTCCTCATCCTTTGGAATGCCTGGCGAATCCTGCATGAATCTCTGGAAATCCTGATGGAATCATCTCCTGCCGACATTGACATGGACGCCCTGCGGGGTGATATACTGGCGGTCGCAGGTGTACGTGGAGTGCACGACCTGCACGTCTGGAGCATCACCCGTTCCCTGCGCACACTTTCGGCACACCTGGTGACCGATGATGTACCGGTCAGCGAGGGGGCGAAAATCCAGGTGGCGGTGGGGGGGATGCTGACATTACGTTATGGGATCAACCACACCACTCTTCAATTGGAGTGCATCGATTGCGCTCCCGTGGGTTTGTACTGCGATATTACCTCCAACAACCACGCTCATTAATCATGCGTATCCTGACTGTTCTCACCTACTACCGCCCTCATACCTCCGGTCTGACTATCTATGCAGAACGGCTGGCACGCGCTTTTGCAAAACAAGGTCACCAGGTAACAGTAATGACCACCCAGTACGACAAATCGCTACCGCTCGAGGAATTGATGGACGGTGTGCGCGTCATTCGAATTCCAGTCGCGATGCGCATAAGCAAGGGAGTTATTGCCCCGACCTTTGGTCTGGTTGCAACAAGGGAAGTATTGCACCATGATGTAGTCCAATTACATCTGCCGCAGTTCGATGCTCCCGGCGTGGCCCTGCGTGCCCGGCTGTTCGGCAAGCCGGTCGTTCTCACCTATCACTGTGACCTGTTCCTACCGCCTATCATTTTCAATCGCTTCGTCAACCTGGTGATCCAGTTCCAAAACAATATGGCAGCGCTTCTGGCGGACCACATTGTCACGTACACCCAGGATTATGCCGACAATTCCTCTTACCTTTCCCGATATCGGCGCAAATTGACTCCCCTGCTCCCGCCGGTGATCCTCCCGCCTACCGAACCCGCTGCCGTCGAATCTTTTGCTGTAACATACCAAACCCGGCAGCGGCGACCCGTGATCGGGATGGTGACACGTTTTGCCGCGGAGAAAGGGGTCGAGATCCTGCTCGAGGCGCTGCCTGCCGTCCTGGAGAAATATCCAAAGGCACAGGTATTATTCGCCGGTCAGTACCAGAATGTAATCGGAGAACAAGAATATGCTGACCGGCTCATGCCGCTCATTATGAAATATGAGGAGATGGGCTGCTGGAAATTCCTTGGCAACCTGAGCCAGCAGCAACTGGCGGCTTTTTATCCCAACATGGATGTGCTGGTTGTTCCCTCCTTAAATTCTACAGAGGCGTTTGGATTGGTGCAGGTGGAAGCGATGCTGAATAACATCCCGTGCGTAGCCTCGGCCCTACCGGGTGTCCGCCGCCCGGTTCAAATGCATGCTATGGGCAAGGTTGTTCCGGTAGGCGATCCAGCTTCCCTTTCTGCAGCTCTTTTGGAAATATTCGATCGGAAGGATGAATATCACTGTGATACCCTTGAGCTTGCCCACCTGTACCACCCCGACACAGTGGCCAGTGAATATGAGAAATTGTTCAAAAAGTTGTTGAGAGCGAATTGACTGGCGGCTTCAGTCGTTGGTTTAATTAATAGCATGTCCTTCGACGAAAAATATTTCAGTACCCATACCTACCAGGACGTTTCCTTCGCCAGATACAGCCAATATTGGTGGTCGAACCGTTTTTACGCAATCCTTTCGCGCCGCTATGGCAGGCGTGGGTCCCGCCTGCTTGAAATAGGCTCCGGGCTCGGACATCTGGTTGGGCAACTGGAAAACTCGTTTGAAACAGTGGCCACTGACGTAAACCCCTGGGCACTAGGCCAGTCGCAGGGGGTGGCTCACCGCACGTTCCACCTTGCCTCGAGCGCGGAAACTCTCCCGTTTATGGACGCTGCCTTCAACTTTGTTATTATCAAGCACGTGGTCGAACACCTGCCTCATCCCGAAAAAGGAATCGCAGAGCTGGGTCGCGTGATCGTTCCCGGAGGAGTGCTGATCCTTGCCACCCCCAATCTATCTTCCCTTTTAAAGCCCTTGAAAGGTGATAAATGGATTGGGTACCAGGATCCTACGCATATATCCCTCAAACCGCCTGCTGATTGGTTTGAAATGATCCGTAAGGCAGGTTTCAATCTCCTAAAAGTATTTTCAGATGGTTTCTGGGATGTGCCTTACATCCAGGGTATACCGAAAGGTTTACAGAAGATTTTTTTTGGTTCTCTTGGTGGGTTCCAGGCGATCGTAGGAGTCCCATTCTTACCCATGCGCTGGGGTGAGAGTATTATGGTGATCGCCAGAAAATTAACCAGGGATAATAAACCATGAACTCAGAACAAAAGCATCCTGATCAAGAACCCAGCCTCCTTGATTATATTAAATCAAAACTGAGGTTCTGGGACCGCGGGCAAAAAATTGAATTGAAACCATTCACACCGCCTGCCTCCCAACAGGTGAAAGGTGAAGCTTCAGAAAAACAGCCTGAGCTCCCGGAAACGGATGCAATACCTGGAAAAAAAGGCGCTCGAGCGGGTACCTGGCCCTGGCGTTCTCTGATCGCCGTAGGCTTTGCCCTGCTTGGACAGAGGGCATTAGAGCCCTCCCCCAACCGAAACCCCATCCCCGGGCTGGTTTTCTATGGGTTTAGCCTCGCTTGGCTTATCCTGGCTGTTCTTCGCAAGGAATGGTCTCCCGCGCCTTACCCGGAAAAAGAAACCAGGCCGGAAACAATGAGGATCCGGCAGCTGCCGCTCATCCTGGGAATTGTATTTTCAATTATCGCCTTCCTGACTCTTGGTGGTAATCTATTCACAATATTTAATGTTACCTTATGGATTCTTGCGATTATTTTTTTCGTCTGGGCATTCTGGCAGCGGGTTGAAAACCAGCCGTCTACCTGGCAGAAAGTGAAAGGATTTTTCAGCGGCAATAGCTGGCAATTAAAAGTAACCCGCTGGACCCTGCTCATCCTGGCAGTGGCTGGAATCGCATTATTCTTTCGTTTGTATAACCTTGGCGGTGTCCCCTCCGAGCCCACCAGCGATCACGCTGAAAAGATCCTGGACGTCTTTGATGTCACCCAGGGCCAGACGCATATTTTCTTCCCGCGCAACTCAGGGCGTGAAGGCTTCCAGATGTATTTGACAGTTATCGTCGCATGGATTTTCAAAACAGGACTGACATTTCTAAGCCTGAAAATTGGCACGGTTTTGTGCGGGCTGGCATCGTTGCCTTATATGTACCTGCTCGGCAAGGAGTTGGGCGGCAAGCGGATTGGCCTGCTGGCAGTTTTCTTCACCGGGATTGCCTACTGGCCGAACGTCATTTCACGTGCCGGGCTGCGCTTTCCCCTCGCCCCACTTTTTACCGCTGCCGTGCTCTTTCACGTGTTCCGAGGTTTAAGGAAGCAAAACCGCAACGATTTCATCCTTGCCGGCCTGGCGCTTGGATTAGGGTTGCACGGCTACAGTTCGTTCCGTATCATGCCCTTTGTGGTTGTCGTCATCTTCGGAACGTACTGGCTGCACCTGCGCTCGAAAGACGCGTTACGCAAGACGGCCATGTGGTTGCTGATAGTTGTCGCGACTTCCTTGGTTGTATTCCTGCCTTTACTGCGCTATTTTGTAGATAATCCGGAAACTGTAATGTCCCGTTCGCTCACCCGCTTGACCGGTGCGGAACAGCCTCTGCCTGGACCTGTGTTGCAGGTTTTTTTCTCCAACGTTTGGAATGCCCTGCGCATGTTCAACTGGGATAACGGGCAGGTGTGGCCGCATTCAATTCCAAACCGCCCGGCCCTGGACGTGGTCTCCGGGGCATTGCTCCTGATCGGTGTGGTGCTGCTATTAGCCCGATATATCCGGAAACGCCACTGGCAAGATTTGGTCTTGCTGATCTCGATCCCTTTGCTGCTACTGCCCTCAATCCTGTCTCTGGCATTCCCTGTAGAAAACCCGAATTTGTATCGGACAGGCGGAGCACTCGTGCCGACTTTCCTGGTGGTTGCGATTGCGCTGGATGGCTTGGTCACTGCAATGCTAAATCATGGATGGGCGGGTAAAGGGAATATTTCCGAGGTCGTTCCAGCCCTATCCACACAAGAGAGTTCGCGAAATGGGATCGTCACTCGCACCGCATTGACCTGGGTGCTGGTACTATTCCTGGCAGGCTGGTCCGCATATCAGAATTTTGATTTGGTCTTCAACCAATTTTCGAGTCAGTATACCGCCTCGGCCTGGAATTCGTCCGAGATGGGTGCGGTGATCAAGTATTTCGGATTGACATATGGTTCGACCGATAATGCCTGGATCGTGCCTTATCCCTTTTGGGTGGACACTCGTCTTCCCGGGGTGTGGGCAGGCATTCCGAACCGCGACTTTGCCATCTGGCCGGATAACTTCAACAGCACACTGGATGTTCAGGGACCAAAACTCTTTATAGTCAGTGTGCAGGATACAACTTCGCTGCCCCAGCTTGAGGCTCTATACCCGAACAGTGTCGCGAGCCGCTTTGTTTCCAAGACAAACCAGGAGGGCAAAGACTTTTTCATTCTCTTTGTCCCATCGGTGAGTAGTAATTGAGGTTTGATGATTGATCCGGCTTTTTCCAAACCTAAAAAGAACTTCAACTGGTTGTACGATGTAGCATTGATATTCGTCCTGCTGGTGGCTGCGTATTTCCGCCTGACCGGTAGCGATTGGGGTGGGCTTAACATCCAGCATCCGGATGAAAACTTCATGACCTCGGTCACGATGGCCATCCAGCCGTTGCATAGCTTGGCTGACTACTTTAATACGGCCCAATCCACGCTTAATCCGGCCGTTGTCGGTTACCCGGCTTATGTTTATGGCACATTACCGCTCTTCATCGTCCATTCCCTTGCCGAGGGACTTGGAAAACTTGATTCCGTCACATTATTGGGCAGGCAGCTTTCGGCAGTTGCTGATTTGGGAACCATTCTACTCTTGTATTTCATTGTAAGGCGGCTCTATAAACCGGGGGTTGCCTTGCTGGCAGTGGCATTTTCGGCGGTAGCCGTCATGCAGATCCAGCAGTCGCATTTTTATACCACTGACAGCTTCTATACATTTTTCGTGTTCCTGGCAATCGCAGTTGGAGCGGTGATCGCCACCGGAAAATGGAAAGAGCCGGTGGAAGAACCGGCAGAGAATCTGGAAAAAGCTTCATCCCGATCCCATTTCTGGTCCCCTTTGCTGCGCCTTCTGAAAGATCCTCTCACCTACTGGACGATAGCATTCGGGGTCGCCCTTGGGCTGGCGGTTGCCTCGAAGCTTAATGCGGTCGCCGTGGCAGTAGTACTTCCGGTTGCGCTGGTTGTCCGCTACTTCAAATCCACTCCCCCTCAACTTGCCCCGGATACAAAAACAGATGGGGGACCGGACAAACGAAGGTCTATCGAAGACTTCATAGCCAAAGCTTTCGTTTTCCTTATTATCGGGGCATTTTTCTCGCTGCTGGCTTTCCGCGTTTTCCAGCCGTATGCCTTCACCGGTCCGGGTTTCTTCGGATTGAAGATCAACCCCGAATGGCTTCAGAAAGTCCTTGAACAGCGTCAGCAGGCCAGTCCCAACGCGGATCTACCCTGGGACCTGCAGTGGGCGCGCCGTACTCATTTATATTCCTTCCAGAACCTGACCGTCTGGGGTCTTGGGCTTCCCCTTGGCATCCTCGCTTGGGCCGGGTTCCTTTGGATGGGATGGCGCATGTTGAAAGGCGATTGGCGGCAGCACATCCTGCTTTGGAGCTGGACCGCAATCTACTTTGTCTGGCAGTCGTTGCAGTACAACCCGATGATGCGCTATGAACTGCCCATCTATCCCACGCTGGCACTGATGGCAGCCTGGGCTGTCTTTGATTGGGCTAAGCCCCGCATGGAAAATCTCAAGCGCATGAACTGGCGCCGCATCCTGGCCGTCACGGTGGGCGTGTTGGTCCTGGGGGCGACAGCGGCATATGCCTACGCATTTATCGGCATTTATATCCGCCCTGAACCACGTATTGCCGCCTCAACTTGGATTTACCAGAACATTCCCGGCCCAATCAATGTGGATACCCAAACTTCCGCTGGGACCACAGCCCAGCAGCCGTTGCCGTTCCCCTATGGCGGGGTCATCCAGGCTGGCACACCCTACCAGACAGCCTTTACCTCCCAAAACGACGGCATGTTGACCTCGATCTTGCTGGGTCACGTCGCTGATTCTTCCAATTCCGGCCCACAGACCCTGAGCGTGATCCTTTCCTCATCCCCCGACCCGCAGCCGGACCAGGTGCTCGCGAATCTTTCTGTAACCGCTAACTTTACTCCCACCAGCGACCCGCGCGGTGACCCGGTTCCGCTGAACCTCGCTCAGCCTGTCAGCTTACAACATGGCACTTCTTATTTCCTCCAGATCCAAACCACTGGCGGGGCACTGACCCTGGTCGGGGCAGGAGTTGCCAACGAAACTGATTATGACTATCCCTTGCCTTTCCGCACTGAGGGCTATGATGCTTTTGGCGGCATCTATCCAGGCGACCTGAACCTGCAGGTCTATTGGGATGATAACGCCGATAAACTGGCCCGCTTCCAAAATGTTCTGGACCAGGCCGATTACATCTTTATCCCGACCAACCACCAGTATGCCCAGATCACCCGCATCCCGGAACGTTACCCGCTGACCACCGAGTATTACCGCGATTTGATCGGCTGCCCCCCGGATAAGAATATCATTTGGTGCTACCGCGTGGCGGAGCCCGGCATGTTCCATGGCAGCCTGGGTTTTGATCTGGTTGCAACTTTCGAATCCTACCCCACCCTCGGTCCCCTGGTCATCAATGACCAGTCCGCCGAAGAATCCTTTACTTTTTACGATCACCCAAAGGTTTTGATCTTCAAGAAGAACGCCAGTTTCAGCCCGTCGACCGTGCAGGATGTCCTCGGCAAGGTGGACTACTCCACAGCCATTCACCTCACCCCTGGGCAGGCCGATACCTATAAGAACCTGATGCTCCCAACCGACCAGTTAGCGATCCAGCAGAAGAGCGGGACTTGGTCTGACCTGTTTGATCCAAATTCCCTCCTTAACCGCTATCCCGCGCTCGGGCTGGTGATTTGGTACCTGGTGATTTTTGCGCTGGGCCTGGTAGTCTACCCGTTGGTGCGGGCGGCATTCCCAGGCCTGGCCGACCACGGTTATCCATTGGCGCGAATTGTTGGCCTTTTGCTCTGGGCCTGGCTGGCTTGGATGGCCGGATCGCTGGGTCTCTCGTACAGCCGGCTCATCATTGGGATCTCATTGGGGATCATAGTTCTTGCCGGCCTTTTGCTGGGCTGGCGCCAACGCCATGAACTGATCCAGGAGTTCCGTGAGCGCTGGAAGTACTTCCTTTTGGTGGAAGGTCTCTTCCTCGGCTTTTTCCTGATTGATTTGCTCATCAGGATCGGAAACCCTGACCTCTGGCATCCTTCCAAGGGCGGTGAACGCCCGATGGATTTCGCTTTCTTCAATGCCATTTTAAAGAGCACCACCTTTCCACCCTATGACCCCTGGTTCGCCGGCGGCTATATTAACTATTATTATTACGGCTACGTGATCGTGGGCACGCCGGTCAAGCTGTTGGGTATCGTGCCCTCCATCGCTTACAATTTCATCCTGCCCACCCTGTTTGCTTGCCTGGCGGTTGGAGCTTTTTCTGTGGGCTGGAATATCCTGAGTGGAATTCGTGCTGCAAAAACAGCGGGTGACGAAGAACCTAAAAAGAAACTGTTTGGCTTACCCTTTATTGGCGGCATCTCGGCCTCCTCTGCCATGGTTTTACTTGGCAACCTTGGCATCGTTCATATGCTGGAACAAGGGTTCGAGCGGGTGGCAGCTCCTGGTGGCCTGATTGATGCAGGCAATCTCTTCCAGCATGTTTGGTGGAGCATTAAAGGTTTCTTCATGGTATTGGGCGGGATGAACCTGCCCTATGGACCTGGGGATTGGTATTGGTTCTCAAGCCGCATCTTCCCGCCAGGGTATAGCGATTTCTACGAATTTCCCGTATTTACTTTCATTTATTCAGACTTGCATGCTCATATGATCGCCCTCATGCTGACGGTGCTCGCCATTTCCTGGGCGCTGTCGGTGCTGCTGTCAAAAGCCAGGTGGGATAGCCCTCTGAATGTGATCATCGGCTTTTTCATGGGCGGCCTGGTCATCGGGTCTTTAAAGCCTACCAATACCTGGGATTTCTACACATACATTGCCCTGGGCGCGGCCGTCCTGGCCTATACGGTTTGGCGTTACGGCAACCTGGATTCAATCCACCTGCAATTACCGGGTTGGGCGAAACGTCTCCTGCTGACCGTAGCTGCGCTGGCAGCACTAGGCGGCCTTTCGTTATTGCTGTACCAGCCCTTCTCACATTGGTTTGGGCAGGCATACAATTCGGTCCAGCTCTGGACGGGTGAGCGCACCCCGCTGTCCGTTTATCTCACTCAGTGGGGCGTTTTCCTGTTCTTTATCGTCTCCTGGATGACCTGGGAGACCCGCCAGTGGTTGGCTGAGACACCGCTCTCCTCGCTGTATAAACTGCGCCCCTACCGCGGCCTGATCATCACCGGGCTGGTCGTTATCCTTTTGGCTTTGGTGGGTCAACAAGTCTGGGTGATGAGTTCCTCCCAGAATGTTCCCTGGAAGGGAATCACCATCCTCTGGCTGGCGCTGCCCCTGGCGGTCTGGGCGGCGATCCTGATCTTCCGTCCGGGTATATCCGACCTGAAGCGGCTGGTGCTCTTTATGACCGGCACCGGCTTGCTGTTGACAATGATGGTTGAATTGATCGTGGTCACCGGCGATATCGGGCGCTTTAACACTGTCTTCAAATTTGGCGTTCAGAGTTGGGTACTATTGGGGATCAGTGCCGCGGCTGCCTTTGGCTGGCTGATCACCGAATTGCGAAAGTGGCTGACTGGCTGGCGGGTATTCTGGCAGACAGTGAGCACGCTCCTGGTGGCTGGTGCTGCGCTGGTCCTGCTGATGGGGGGTGCCGACAAGATCCGCGATCGCATGGCAGCTTCCACTCCGCACACGCTCGACAGTATGACTTATATGGCCTATGCCCACTATGCGGAGTTTGGCGTGGACATGGACCTGAGCGAAGATTACCGCGCCATCCAATGGATGCAGGATAACATCCAGGGTTCTCCCGTCATCGTGGAAGCCGCCCCGGCCGGTGTCCAATATACCTGGCTCGGACGTTTCTCAATTTACACCGGACTGCCGGATGTGGTCGGTTGGGAATGGCACGAGGAGCAGCAGCGCGTACTGGACGAGGCCACGGTCCAGGCTCGCGGCAGGGAGGTGGATGCGTTTTATACCACCACTGATCTGGCTGCCGCGAGCGCACTTCTTAACCAAGTACAATGTCCGCTACATCATCGTCGGCCAGTTGGAGCGCGCTAAATATGCCCCCGGCGCTCCGGGTGGACCGGCTCCTGTTGGGGCTCCGGATGGGCTGCTCAAGTTCGATGCAATAACAATGTACTTTGGCAGGCGATCTACCGGGATGGGCAGACGGTGATATACAAGGTCATCGATGGCAGCCAGGTGACCCCATGACGGATTTTATCTATCATATTACAACCCAAGCCTCCTGGTCTGTGTCACAATCGTCCGGAGCTTATACCACCGAATCCCTGGAGAGCCAGGGCTTCATCCATTGCTCAAAAGTGGATCAAATTCTGCGCGTAGCCAATTCCTTTTACCATGATCAACCCGGACTGGTGATTCTGATGATCGATCCCTCGCGGATTAAGCATGTGCTTCGCTGGGAGCCTGGCACTGATAAAACCGATGAGCTTTTCCCACACATCTACGGTCCGCTCAACCTCGATGCTGTTACACGTGTTTTCGATTTTGCACCCGGCGCGGACGGGAAATTTCGACTGCCCGCATCAATCGGGATTCCTGACAGTTAAACATGCTTCAATTTTTCCTCTGGTACCTACTCGTTTCCGCTCTCGGCTGGCTGACCTTCCCGCTGGCATTTAGATTGTTCCCGGGGCTTGCCGACCACGGTTTCAGCCTGGCGCGCACCTTTGGTATGCTGATATGGGGCTACGCTTTCTGGATGATGGCATCCCTGGGCATCATCCAGAATGACGGCGGTGGGTTGCTATTTGGGCTGGTGGTTTTGGCGGCTGTGTCCGGTTCCACGTTGGTTCGCCGGGAGACCCGCAAGTCACTGGGGGAGTGGATCAGGTCGATGTGGCGCCTGGTTCTCACGGTTGAAATCCTGTTTTTCGTTGCATTTGTCTTCCTGGCTTTTGTCCGCGCTGGGAACCCGGAAATAATCGGCACTGAAAAACCGATGGAACTGGCTTTCATCAACGCCATCCTGCGCTCGCCAACCTTCCCACCGCATGACCCTTGGCTTTCTGGTTACGCCATTTCGTACTATTATTTTGGTTACGTGATGACCGCCATGCTCGCCAAGATCACCGGAACTCTGGGCAGCGTGGCATTCAACCTGATGCTTGCGCTGGTGTTTGCCCTGAGCGCCGTGGGGGCATATGGCGTGCTCTACAACCTTTTGGCAGCCTGGAAGACGGAACATCCCTCCCACCCCCGCCCGTTGACGAGCCTGCCGCTGCTCGGCCCATTCTTCCTGCTGATCGTCAGCAATTTCGAGGGTTTCCTTGACGTTCTCCATAATCGGGGCTTGTTTTGGAAGTTCGACCCGGATGGCTCCGCCACCTCGGCCTTTTGGAAATGGCTGGACCTGCAGGATTTGCGTGATCCGCCTTCCCTGCCGCTCGGGTGGATACCGCAGCGCTTTTATTGGTGGTGGCGCGCCTCCCGCGTAATTACAGAATACAATCTTGCCGGGGTCTGGCACGAGATCATTGACGAGTTCCCCTTCTTTTCCTACCTGCTGGGCGATCTGCACCCGCATGTCCTGGCGATGCCTTTCGATTTGCTGGCAGTGGGTGTGGCGCTCAACCTGTTCTTTGGCGGCTGGAAAGGGGAAACGAACCTTGGGTTTTACCGCCTGCCTGTTCGCCCGGTCGCTCTGTTCTTTGGTTCGCTTGTACTGGGCGGCCTGGCTTTCCTGAATACCTGGGATATCCTCAGTGGCTTTGCCTTGCTGGTGGGCGCCTATGCCCTGCTGAGAGCCCTGGTCTACGGCTGGACCTGGAAACGCCTCGAGGATGTTTTCGCTCTGGGTGTGCCGCTTGGTCTGCTGGCGATCCTGCTTTACCTGCCGTTCTACGTGGGCTTCTCCTCCCAGGCAGGCGGCATCCTGCCCAATCTTGAAAATCCCACGCGCAGCGCCCAGTTGTGGGTGATGTTTGGGCCGTTGTTCCTGGCGATTTTTGCCTGGCTGGTCTATCTCTGGCGTGCAGAAAAGCGTTATGCAAAGTGGGCGCTTGGTTTTGGGCTGGCGGCAGCCCTTGTCTTGTTCCTGTGGATCTTCTCCTGGCTGCTGGGTTTGTATGCAAAATTTACCATGCCCGATTTCGTGACCAATTACCTTGCCGGAGAAGGCATCCTGAACGCGGTCTTGTATTTTTCTGCAGCTTCTCTACGCCGTCTTTCATTCATTGGCGGTCTTCTGACACTCCTCGTTCTTCTTGGAACGGCACTCGCCCTTCTTTTGAAGTCGGAAAAGTCCGGGAAGAATCTGGAAAAACCGGAGAAACCGGAGAAGCCGGAGGAACACCTCTCAGGATTTATTCCTTCGTCCACAATCTTTGTTCTTTTTTTGATCATCATCGGATCGGTCCTTGTGATTGCTCCGGAATTTGTTTTCCTGCGCGATGAGTTCGACAACCGCATGAACACCATCTTCAAGTTCTATTACCAGGCCTGGTGGCTGTTGAGTATGGCTGCCGCCTTTGGGGTTGCCGTCATGCTGCAAAAACTGCGTGGTGCGTGGAACTGGGTCTACCGCACCGGGCTGGCAGTCGTGTTGTTCATGGCTCTAGTCTATCCGGTGCTCGGTGTGCTCACCAAGACCAACAATTTCCAGTTGCCTGCCTTCCAGGATAGTCTGGCAAATGGCCGCAAGGCCGGAGACCCGCAGGCATTACAAACAGCAGCCGAGGTCTGGACCCTGGATGGTGGCGCTTATTTTGCCAGGATCGAACCCGACGATATGGCTGCCGCAAACTGGTTGAGAACTGCACCATATGGCATTATTGTCGAGGCCACCAAAATCGACGCCAGTTACTCGGAGTATGCCCGCATCTCCACTTACAGCGGGCTGCCGACTGTGCTAGGCTGGCCGATGCACGAGGCTCAATGGCGCGGAACCTATGATCCCCAGGGCACCCGGCTGGACGATATCCGTCACTTGTATGAAAGTTCCAATTGGGAGCAGGCCCAGTCCATTCTCCAGCAATATGGGATTCGTTATGTTTTCGTGGGCACTCTCGAACGCAGTACATACCAACTTAACGAATCCAAGTTCCAGCAACACCTCACGCCTGTCTTTACCCAGGGGCAGGTGGTAGTTTACGAAGTTCCGTAAAATACAGGAATACCAACATGAATAGTTACTACCATGGAACAAGGTACTGCAGTACGAATCCAGCCAAAATCCCGGACCATTCGGGGTCTTCCGCCTCAGAAAAGACCTTCCAATTAAGTAAGACGCAGTAAAATAGTGCCAATGATTAAATTTCAGCCCACCCTTGAACACGCTATCTACGCCGTCGCCTTGGTTTTTGCCATCGGCCTGCGCTTCCTAAATCTTGGAGCGTTGCCTCTCTCCGATTACGAGGCAACCTGGGCCCTCCAGGCTTTGCGGGTCACCCAGGGTCTGCACCCGGCGCTGGGTCCCAATCCCGCTTACGTCCATCTCACATCTATTCTCTTTTATATTTTCGGGGGGACGAATTTCCTGGCCCGTTTCTGGCCGGCGCTGGCAGGCACTGCCCTCGTCTTTGCCGCTTGGTTTTTACGTGGACGGATTGGCCGCATCCCGGCGATTGTCCTGGCCTTTGGGCTGGCGATCGACCCCGGTCTGGTTGCCATGTCCCACCTGGCGGGTGGACCCATGCTGGCGGTCACCTGCCTTGTTTTTGCCGGGTTGATGTGGCTGGAAGGGCATCGTTCCTTTGCCGGTTTTTTCGCCGGGCTGGCGACTGCTCTCCGGACCTTCGGTCTGGTTGGGCTTGCTCGGGTTGCTGCTTGCCTGGGCTTTAATCACGGTGCTGGATCGGCGGGCGGCTGTCCGGGCTCAGGAAAAAGCGGATGGGCTTCACCCGAAAGAGACCGAATCCAGGAATCTGAGTGAAATGCCCGAAGGAAAAATGGCAGCCGCCATCGTCGATGAAAAATCAGAAGCGGTTTCTGTCGAAACTACCAGTGGTGACCGAAAACAAACCCTTACCCGGGCACGCTATTCGTCCGCCCTTGCCTGGGGGCTGGGGACCCTGCTCGCCCTGGGCAGTTTGTTCCTTCTCTCTCCAATTGGCTTGTCAGCTTTTGTCAACTCTTTCGTGGAATTCCTGCGCGGCTGGTGGACCCTTTCCGACATTCAAATTTGGCGCCCACTTCTCGCCCTGCCCGCCTACGAGATCCTTCCGCTGGGGTTCGGAATCGCCGCGGTTGTACGCAGTATCCTCAAGCGGGATACCATCTCCATTCGCCTTGCTATCTGGGCTCTGGTTGCCCTCGTCCTGGCGCTGATTTACCCTGGAAAACAAACCACCGACCTGGGCTGGGCTCTCCTGCCGCTTTGGGCGTTGGCAGCCATTGAATTGGGTCATCACTTCGATTTTGCCGGACGCAATCTCTGGGAGATTGCCGGTGTTTTGGTTTTGGTGGATTCTTTACTTGTTTTTGGCTGGTTGAACCTGGCAGGCGTGACCACCATGGCTCTCGATACCCAGGATGCCCGGATGCGCCTGTCGCTGCTGATTGCTGTGGCTATCTTGATTACGTTGAGCCTCCTGCTGGTGCGGGCGGGCTGGTCGGGTGCCACGGCCCGCCTGGGCGGAGTTTGGAGCGCCATGCTCGCGCTGACGGCTTTCACGGTGGCCATGAGCACAGGTGCGGCAGGCGTGCGCCAACCGCTGACCGTCGAGCTCTGGCAGCCCGAACCGCGCACCGGGCGGGTGGATGTGCTGTTGAATGTTGCCAATCAGATCTCGGACCTAAATACCGGTTATGCCGCTCAATTGCCGTTGACGATCCTTACGGTGGATTCCCCGGCCTTGCACTGGCTCTTCCGCGATTGGCAGGTGACGGATGCCACTGCCCTGGCGTCCGATGCGACTCCCCCCATGGTCATTTCGACCATTGATAAGTTGAGCCTGGCTGCAGATTACCGGGGCGAGGCATTACCGCTCACCGAAGTGGCAGACTGGGACCATGCCACCACCTCCAATTGGCTGAGCTGGTTCGTCTACCGCCAGATGCCCATCCTGCGCCAGGATATTATCCTGTGGGTGCGTTCCGACCTGATGCTCGACAGTCAGGGTCTTCCCACCACTCCTTGATCGAAAACCCCTGATCCCCATGCCTATCCCAAGTATCATCGCCATTGACGGTCCGGCGGCCTCGGGCAAGTCCACCTTGGGTCGGCGGCTCGCTGATTCATTGGGGTACCTTTTTTTTGATACTGGAGTGATGTATCGTGCGGTCACCTGGGGCGCCTTGCAGCGCTGCCTGGAAATCAGCGATGAGACGGCTGTGACCAAGCTCGCTCAGACTGCCCAGATTGATGTCCGGCCTCCTTCGAAAGAGGATGGGCGTGCCTGTGATGTCCTGCTCGATGGCGTGGACATCACCTGGGAGACACGCCGAGCCGATGTGGAAGCCAACGTATCCCCCGTGTCAGCTTACCGGGACGTGCGCCGGGCACTGGCTTCCCAGCAGCGTCGTATCGGTTTACGCGGTCGGGTGATCATGGTGGGACGCGATATCGGGACGGTGGTGTTACCTGAAGCCGACTTGAAGATCTACCTGGATGCCTCCGCCCCGGAGCGCGCCCGGCGCCGCTACAAGGAAATCCTTCAGCGCGGCGATCAGGCCGATTACGAGCAGGTCCTTGCCGGGGTCCGGAACCGGGACGAGATCGATTCGAACCGGGCATTCTCTCCCCTCCGCGCTGCCGAGGATGCCGTTATCATTGATTCTGAAAATTTGAACGCAGATGAAGTTTTTGCAAAAGTGGAGGCCTTATGCCGGTGAAAGAGTACCACCCTGCCTGGTGGCGGGTTTGGTTGGCTCGCCCCCTTGTTCGAGTGGTTTTGGGGACGGTTTTCCGGATTCTCGCACCGGTGAAGATTACCGGTAAAGGGAATGTTCCCAAGGACAAACCTTATATCGTTGCCATCAACCATGTCTCTCTATTCGATCCACCTTTTGCCGGTGTTTTCTTTCCTAAGGCGGTGGAAGCGATGGGAGCTGTGGAAGTTTGGGACCGGCCCGGGCAGAATATCCTGGCCCGCATGTGGGGCGGCATCCCCGTGCATCGCGGCGACTACGATCGCGCCATGTTCGATACCGTCCTGGCGGTACTCCGATCGGGATACCCCCTATTGATCGCTCCTGAAGGCGGGCGCTCTCATACACCCGGTTTGCGGGTTGCCAAGCTGGGGATTGCCTATCTTGCCGAGCAATCCGGCTTGCCGGTCATCCCGGTTGCCATTGTCGGAACGACGGATGACTTCTGGAAAAAGGCAGTTAAAGGCGGTCGCCCGAAGTTAGAAATGCACATCGGTAAGCCCATTTATTTGCCTCCGGTGGAAGGAAAAGGGGGAGAACGCCGTGCTTCCCGCCAGCGCAATGCCGACCTGGTCATGCGCCATTTGGCGGGGTTGCTCCCCGAGGAATATCGCGGTGTCTACTCCGTCAGCACTATCTTCCCCGACCCCGAAACCGGTTAGGGTAGCTCCGGTTCTAGCGAGGCGGTCCCGGATTCCGGAGGGGCACGGGAGGTAAATTTGGCGACGACCCCAAAACCAATTAGCAAAATTTGGCGTCCAGATCTCACTCGCCTGCCGCGCTTGACCCTGACGCGGCGTCTTTTTCGGTGGTTTTTCCAGACTCTTTGCCGGTTGGTGGTTATAATTTGCACCAAAACGGTTGTTCTCGGTCTGGAAAATTATCCTCGCCGCGGCCCGGCGCTGGTCGTCATCAACCACCTGGGTGACCCCGATGCGGTTCTGGTGGCTGCGGTTTTGCCGAATTTCCCCGAAGCGTTTGCCAAAATTGAATTACGTGATATCTCCTGGATTCGAATCCTGGCTGATTTGCTCGGGGTTATTTGGATCCACCGCGGTCAGCCGGACCGGCGCGCCTTATCCGCCGCGCTGGAAGCCTTCCACCTGGACCGCATTGTTCTCATAGCCCCGGAGGGGCGCGAATCCCTCACTGGCGTTTTGGAAGAGGGCACGGAAGGGGCGGCATTCCTGGCTCTAGAGGGTGGTGTGTCTGTGGTCCCGATCACATTAACTGGCAGCGAGTCCCGTTGTATCGAGAATAACCTCAAAAAGCTGCGCCGCAGTTCAGTGACCGTGACGATCGGTAAACCATTTGTTTTGCCCGTCCAAAAGAATGATCCCGCTGCGTTGCAGGAAGCCACGCGCCTCATCATGGATACCCTTGCTCGCCAGCTTCCCCCCGAATTCCGTGGGTTTTACTCGTATGTAAAAGAATAAAGGGAAGCAAACCCTTCTTGCCCTAAATATTAACTACTCCAAGCAGTGTTCCCGTAGCATTTTATCCCCGTAGGTGGACCCCTTTTGGGGAGCCTTGCCATTGAAGGGAAAAGAGGAGGGGCACAGTCTAACCTGCCGGAATCAAAACATCTGGTTTCGTTTGAAATTGAAATAGCCATGTAACGGGAAAGACGTCTAGGTGTATAGGGCATCTTTTTATTTTATATTATTTAATATCTTCGCCAGTTTTGGTATCGGTTTTCACAAACTCGAAATTTCTTAGACCACCATACCCTTTATCCCCCGCCTGATGACGGGGGGAAATTATTTAATGAGTATTTTTATTGTCTCGGTAACATCGCAACAGTCACGAAAATGCGATTTCAAATCCAGGATGCTGTCATCTGACTGAGATCGCCGAAAAAGCCGCAATTAAGCAGCCCTGAAATTGACCAAAAATAACCAAAAGTTGTTGGCATGAGTGGCATCCGTTTTGCTGCCGCGTTTTGCCACCTACTTAAAATCCGATATTAACCAACAAAAATACGGAAGAACCAATTCTTCCGTATTACCTACTATTATTATACGCGTTTTCGGAACGAATTTCAATTATCGAAAATCTTCTTTTTTTTGTTACTTTTGACCGAATTGAACCAGCCTGTAAAAAATGGTATATTGCACGGGTGTTTCTAACGGGTAGCCCCAAATAGGGTCTGAGCAACAATAAAAAAATTTATAAGATGATAAGGAGACAGTATGATTCCCGATGCAAAACAAGCCACTGTGGCACGCGCGCTGCATGCAGCATTTGGCGTGAATGAATACGAAGATATTCGCCTTTTGTCTGGAGGACTTAGTACGGCCCTTGCCTTTAAGATTGTCGTGAGAAAAAATCCCTACCTCCTGAAAATCCTGCGTACGGAGGTGATCAGCGATCCCACGACACGAGTTCGCCTGCATGCAAACTGCTGCTGAGGCCGGCATTGCTCCCCGGATTTGGTACGCGAACGTGGAAGACAGGCTTCTGATCACCGATTTTGTGGAAGCAAAGCCTTTTCCGGATGATATGATCGCCGCTGATCGTTCCCACCCTCCGCAGGCTTCATTCTCTTCCTCATTTCCCAAAGGTGGTGAACTACTTTGACGCGGTCAACGGATTCATTCGCCGCTTTCAAGCGGCAAAGATCCTGCCGGAAAGCGCAACCGAGGAACTGTTCCGCCGTTACGCCGACGTGGTCAAAAAGTGTACCCGCAGCAACGATAGTGATCTTGTCGCAAGCCATAACGACCTGAAACCGCAAAACATGAGATTCGATGGAAATCGCATCTGGTTGGTTGACTGGGAATCAGCCTTCCTCAATGATCAATATGTCGATTTGGCCATCGTGGCGAACTTCTTTGTCAAAGACGAAGCCCAAGAAGAAGTCTATCTGACGGCATACTTCGGCGAGCCAGCCGGCGAATACCGGCGTTCGCGCTTCTACCTGATGCGTCAGGCTGTTTCCATGTTTTATGCAACCTTATTACTGCTGGAGGCTTCCCGGGCAGGCCTTTCAATCGATGCGGATATGACTACGCCAGACTTCAGAGAATTTCATCAAGACCTGATATTGGGCAAGATGGACATGATGAAAGCCGATGCAAAGTTACAGTATGGAATGATTCATCTCCGCGAGGCGCTGCGAAGCATGCGCACACCGCGCTTCGAAAAGGCCGTGGCTAGGGTAAGCGATTTTCACGCTAGGGAGTAGAGACGGCTGAGGGCATGCTCTTTCATCGCCATTATTAGCAAAATTACAGTCTGAAAAGCTTCGAACAGATGGCTTTCCACTAAATCGTGCCTGACACAGTTGTCACCGTACGCACTCGAGGTGGCGGTAGTATTCCATTTCAGGCTTCGAAGTCTCTAAGACTTCGGAAGTCTCCAGATAATTTCCACTTGACAAAATAGCTCATGCGTTCTATTATTAATGTGACAGCATCCCATCACTGATATCTATCGCCCTGCCATTCGCACCTTAACAACCTGGACAAATCTTGTTGGGCCTCCCTCGTTACCCTGCTAATTTCGCAGCGAGCCTCCTGGTATGCCTCCGTCTCCTCCTGATTGGATTTGCCGGTGAGCGGATCGGCTGATCTCCAAAGATCATCCGGTCTTCTACACCCCTGCAGCCACAGTGCCAGCGAGAAAACCCGGCTTCTAACCGGGTGTCTGGAGAAAATCCTTCCAGAGATAGGATTTTCAGAGCTTCAAAATCCATATGGGCTTGCGCTACAGGCGCCTCAGGCACCTATACGCCAACCTGCTGACAAGAGTCAGCGGAGAAACGCGGCTTATGTTTAAATCCTGAGGTGACGTGTAGGCGTGAACATGGTCCAGCCATTGGGGATGGCATCCGCCTTCTGTGGGCATCATCCTCGCGGGGCAAATGGTATCCAATGGAATGATTAAAAAAAAGATGCTCAAATTTGGTCATTCGTTTCTAATCGTTTTCGCACGAAAATTTGCGACAAACGAATGCAGGCGGAGAAATCCACCCAGAAGCGTAGGGGATGTCTTTCGAAATCCCTAAAAGTCCTGGGTGATTGTCCTTTGACCGAATCACCCCCCTCGGTTATAATTGCCAACCGTTCATGAAAACCCCGGCGGAGAAACCGCCGTTTGGTGTTTTAATCCTTTTAATTGGAGTTAGGTAATGCCCAAGCGTACATATCAACCAAAGATCCGGCGGCGCGTGCGTGTGCACGGCTTCCGCCAACGCATGTCAACCGCTGATGGCCGGGAGGTGTTAAAGCGGCGCCGCATGAAAGGCCGTCTCCGCCTGAGCGTCCGCAGCAACCAGCATGTCAAGCACGTTCGCTGGTAGGATTGCGACAACACGGCAGTTGATTATCTGTTCTGGAGAAGGCATGCCCAGGTGAAACGGAGTTTTCGCCTGACCCGGTCAACCGATATCATGAGGGTGCGGCGTTCCGGAAAGTCGTACGTCCACCCGCTTGTTGTTTTATATGTGCTTAAATCGGATTTGCCTGAAACGCATGTGGGGGTTAGTGCCGGGGTGGCGGTCGGGAATGCGGTCAAGCGCAACCGGGCCAAGCGCCTTTTGCGGGCTGCCATGAGCGAACTGGTATCAGCGACCGTTCCAGGGTGGCAATTGCTGCTCATTGCCCGTTCTCCGCTTGCGGAAGCGAATTTCTTCCAGACCCGTGCAGCCCTGTCCATCCTGCTGAAGCGAGCCGGTCTTATTAACCAAGCCTATGAGTTTCGAACACCTGCCTCATGATTATTCGAACGAACCGCGTGCCCGCGATTTACCCCGCACCATTTGGAATTGGCCGCGCCTGGCCGTGCTGGGACTTATCCGTTTGTACCAGGCCAGTTTTGCTAAAACCTTGCCGCCTGATACCTGCCGCTTCTACCCGTCCTGCTCGCATTACGGTTACCAGGCGGTTTACAAGTACGGGGTCCTGAAAGGCGGGGCGCTGGCAGTCTGGCGTGTGCTGCGCTGTAACCCGTTTAATCCCGGGGGCTACGACCCCGTTCATTAGGAGTAACACCACTTCATGAAGACAAAATATCTGCTGTTGATTGGTTTGGCGCTCGTCCTGGCGGGTTTGCTGGGTGGGTGCGCCACCGGTCTGACGGCCTCTTCCTGGCCCGGCGTAACGGCCGATAAGAACAATGCCTATATTGCCGGTAACCAGTTCGTTTATGCTGTCAATTTGCAGACAGGCGTCGAAGTCTGGCGTTTTCCTGCTAAGGCGTCCTCATCACCATTCTATGCCACTCCTAACCTGACTCCTGATGGACAGCTGATCGTGGGCGGTTTCGACCATAAGCTCTACAGCCTGAATACGCAGAGCGGGGCTCAGAATTGGGTCTTTGACCAGGCCAAGGATCGCTGGATCGGGGGGGTGCTTGTCACCGCCGACACGATCTATGCGCCCAACGCCGATTACAATATTTACGCCGTCAGCTTCACCGGCACGCTTAAATGGGTCACTCCTTTCCAGGCGGACCAGGCCATCTGGGGTGCACCGGTTTCGGACGGTACCAATGTTTATTTTGGGACGTTGGGACGGCATGTGTACGCAGTCAATGCCCAAACCGGCCGGGAAGTATGGGAGCAGACTGTGAACGGCGCCATCCTTGGCTCGCCGGTCCTGGGGCCGAATAATACTCTCTATGTTGGTACATATGGTGGAGAGCTGGCTTCATTGAACACAGGGAACGGTCAGATCCTCCAGCAGCAAATCACCTCTTCCTGGATCTGGACTGGTCCCGCGCAGGATGGGACAGATGTTTACGCGGGGGACGCCAATGGAATGTTTTACGCTTTTCCAATGACCGCTACCGGACAGCCCTGGACCCAGCAGTTGAATGGTGCCATCATCGGCTCTCCCCTGGTCATGGGCACTACCATTATTGTTGCAACTGAGTCGGGGAATGTCTATTTCATGGACAATACCGGTCAGAACGTCCGGTCTGTTGCGCTTACCGGTAAGATCTACGCCACCCCTGCTGCTGCCGGGACACTCGTCCTGGTAGCACCAACTGGCGGAGGTAACACTCTCGTGGCCCTCGATTTAACCGGGGCCATCAAGTGGTCATACACAGCTAAATAAGGAATTTGCCTATGTGGGAAACCATTATTGTCAACCCCTTTACAAATGTATTGCTACTGATCTATAAACTGATCGGCGGAAACTTTGGGATTGCGATCATCCTGTTCACCATCCTGATCCGTGTGATCACCCATCCCCTGATGGCATCGCAGATCAAATCCAGCACCAAGATGACTCAATTCCAGCAATCGAAGCAGTGGCAGGATATTCAGAAAAAGTACAAAGGCGATAAGGAAAAACTGGCCCAGGAGCAAATGAATCTTTACAAGGAACTTGGGATCAGTCCATTTGCCTCTTGCCTGCCATCTCTGATACAGATTCCGCTTATTTTTGGGTTGTATCAAAGCATCATGCGTGCGCTGGCTGCCTCACCCGCTCAATTGCTTATTTTGACCCGCGTGGTCTATTCTTTTTTACCCATCTCCAACCTGGTGCCGCTCAACAGCCAATTCTTGTGGATGAACCTGGGCCAACCGGAAAGAGTCTACTTATTTGGCTTTGGCGTCCCGCTGCTGGCGGTCATCGTGGCTCTTACCACCTATGTCCAATCCAAGGTGACCATGCCGGCCTCCACCAACCCGGGTGACCAGGGCGCCATGATGAATAAAATGATGGCGCTCTACATGCCGCTCTTGCTGGGTTATTTTGCATTGACCTTTGCCTCCGGCCTTTCTATTTATTTCATCACCGGTAACCTGATCGGAATAGCGCAATATGCCCTGTTGGGTAAGGTCAACTGGCGGGCAGTCATCCCGGGGTATAAGCCTGAAACCACCGTCCTGGCGAGGAACAAATGAACGAACGGACCACCCTCGAAAAAATTGCACCGACGGTCGACGAAGCCGTTGCAGAAGGATTGACCGAACTCGGCTTGGGTGCGGAGTCTGTGGATGTGGAAATCCTCGATAATGGCAGCCGCGGCCTTTTTGGGGTAGGCAGCCGTCAGGCGCGTGTTCGACTGACAGTTAAATTGTCCACATCCGGATCTAAAGATAGCTCCGAAAAACCCATTGCACCGCAGATGCAAGCAGCGCCTGGTTCTCTTGAGGCCGGTCCTGAAGAAATCTCGGAAGAGGCTTTCGACGTACTGGACGATAACCTTCTTTTCGTTTCGCGACAGACAGTCGCTGAGTTGCTGGAAAAAATGAAAATTCCAGCACACGTCGAAGTCCGCTATGGCGACCTCGACGAGGAGGGGCAGCGCCCGGTGCTCGTGGACGTTCAAGGCGATGACTTGGGTGTTCTAATCGGACGCCGGGCAGAGATCCTGAATGCCTTGCAATATATTACCAATTTGATCGTCAGCAAACAGGTGGAACGCTGGGTGCAGGTGGTTATTGATGTCCAGGGTTACCGGGCGCGCCATGAGCGTCAGTTGCGCCAGATGGCCCAGCGTATGGCCGACCAGGCCATGAAAGCCGGCCGCCGCCAGGTGCTGGAACCGATGTCTGCCAGTGACCGCCGCATCATCCATTTGGAATTACGCGACCACCCCAGTGTGACCACCCAGTCAGTGGGCGAAGAACCCACCCGCAAAGTGACAATCGTGCCAAAAGAGTGATTACGTTGGGTTTCATAAGAATATAATCTCAAACAATGGTGAGCCTGAATTTATTTCATCCAACATTCGCTTTCTAACTACATAAATAATTATAAAATGCCCCTTTCCTATAGAGAGGGGCATTTATTTTTGATATTAAATTGTTAATGTTGGATCGACGGAGGTAAAAAGCGGCCAGAAAGCGCACTCATTATTCAGACATTATCTCCAATAATGAAAAATGCCCTGAAATGCCCCCCGGGAGGAGCATGATATAATCTTTAGCATACCATCCCGAAAAAACCGATTTAATCGATATAAAAATGACTGAGGTCAACGGAAAGGAACCGTTTGAGGAGCGTCTCGATATTATTCTCGACGAGTTATCTCTGGGAATCCGTTGGGAACGTCCCAGTCTCATTTTGGTGGTCTATCGCTCCGAACAAATAAAAAAAGTGGTTCAAACCAAACTCGCGAAATCCCTCGACGATTCAGGTCAAGCGGTTTTCAAATATTTTGTGGACAAATCCCATTACGATATCCCGGTCGATTTACAGAATCATCCGGACCATGGAAGAGCTGTTTATTTCGTCAGCGGGTTGAGCTGGGGAGGCGGGATTGGTTATTCGAACGCTTATCGAGCATTGAACATGCATCGTGAATACCTCGTAGAAGGTAATGTCAGGGCAATATTCTGGCTAACAAAAAATGAGGCTAAACAATGTTCCCATTTCGCCCCGGATTTTTGGGCTTTTCGACATAAGGTCGTGGAATTTCTCGAGGTCCCTTCCAAAACCAAAAGTCGTACGCAAAAATCGTTAAATCGTTCGATCCATGACCTGTATACCCGCAAGGGAACAGATTTCCTAACTGGGATAACGATTGCAGAGCGATTTTTAGCACTGGGTTGCATCGATGATGCCATTCAGAATTATCGCAAGTCACTGCGCAGTTATCCAGACCAGGTAGCCATCAACTTGCAGATTGCGGAAATCTATCTTTCCATGGGGCGGGTCTCCGCTGCCAAACGCGTCCTTGTGAAAGCGAAAGAGGAGGTGGGAAAGAAAGGAAAGTTCTTGCTTGAGTTAACCCGCCTCAACCAGGCTGCCAACTCTACCCTACCCCCCCTCGGTGGGTTTTCAGAGCGAATAGTTTGAGATCAACATGACTTCAGCCTTTGTGATAGAAGCCGTTATTTCCCTTTGTGCGGTCGTTGTGGGGGTTTTGTTGATCACACTTCACCCGCAAAAGGGAATTGGATATGCCAGCACTCTTGCATATTCGATATGTCTCAGCCTTGGTGCAATTTCTATGTTGGTGGTCACCCCAATACACAATTTACAGGTCGTCATAGCTTTGAAGACCATCTCGAACTTGCTGATCGGGTATTTACCAGCTTTTGCGCTTACTTACATCCTTGGTTACATCATCCAAAGCCAGCGCTTATCTTACCGGATTTTTATTGTGCTGGCGCTTGTCCCTGCATTATTGTTGTTATTTGTTGTTATGCGATTAATCCCGGGTGTCCCTTTTTACACCATCAACTCACAAAATTCCGCAGGTATTTCACCGCTGGATGTTTGGGGGCTACTGCTAATAGTTTATTCCTTAGGTCTCCTTGTGGCCTCAATTATTTTGACAATTTCCGCTTCTGGAAATTCTCTGAAGCCCCTGAAAATTGGGTCGTTGATTGCCCTGGACGGTGCAATATTTGCCAGCATAGTCTTGGATGGGGTCAGTTTTACCAACTTTCTGCCGATGGTGACTGATTACGATTTGATGTTGGTTGGCTTCATATTAGTGGGGGTCGCGCTATTATTTTCCAACCGCAAAATCCTCGAGCCCAACTTGTTAACCAGGGATGAATTATTTGATAGCATAAACGACGGCATCATTATTATAAATAATCAGGACAAGATTTTGGATCTTAATCCTGCCGCAGAACAATTACTTGGCACTCCAACACAAAAGGTCTACGGAAACCCTGTCGAAACAATCCTGACCAACTGGAACAGTATCTCCAATTCCAGCGATGCCAAGGAAAAGGAGTTTCGAGGCAGTATTAATCTCAACCAACAATGGCATCACATCAGTGTCCGGATTAATAAATTTGATGACGATAGGGGTAAGGTCATTTTCTTGCGGGATATTACAGATCGAAAAGATACAAATGAAGTGCGCCAGCAAGCGCGAGAAGAAATGTTTAATCTTCTACGATCATTTTTCAAATCTGCCAGTACGTCGCAATCCACCAATGATTTTTTCAGGGATGTACTTTTTCAAATTGCTTATACCTTCCATGCAGAAAGTGGCGCCATTTGCCTTGTAGATCCCCTTCCAAAATCCAAGAAATTCAAATTCTCGTTAATGGCAAAGTACGGTGAACTAATGGAAGAAAAGGAGACGTTGACAAACCTCCAGGAGACCTTGGTTTCGTCCAAATGGATCCTTGGAAACCGAGAACCGCTGATTATTTCAGATTCAAGCCAAAATCCGCAATTCACAAAAGTGGCGGATAGATTTGAAGGTTTTACTGTTGCAGTGTTTCCGCTTCTGTATAACGAACAAATGATGGGGGTGCTGATACTTGCGCGGACAGAGGCAGCTGGTTTTATCCCTGATGAAATCGTCCGTCTGAGCGTAGTAACCGAAGAGTTGGCATCGTTCATCTACTCTGACCGTAAAAGGAAATCCGATATTGCCTTGGCTGAGCGCCACCGCCTAGCCCAGGACTTGCATGATTCAATAACCCAAAAATTGTACGGTCTGGTAACATTAACGGAAGCCGTCAAATTGGGGCTGGAATCGGGGGCGCCGGTTGACGAAAACAAAATGGTGGATAAAATTAGCGAAAATGCCCGCCAGGCTTTAAGAGAAATGCGGTTATTTCTTTTTGAGCTTGAACCTGTGGATATTGAGAGGGATGGGCTGGTTTCCACCATACAACAACGTTTGGCTTCGGTCGAAGGTCGCTCCGGCATTCAAGCCCGCATGATTTCGGATACTGAGATATTATTGTCAGTGGAAAAAGAAACGGAAATCTACTATATTGTAGAAGAGGCATTAAATAATATCCTCAAACATGCCAATGCCAAATCGGTTCTAGTGAAATTGAAACAGCGCAAAGAATCGATATATCTTGAGATTGTGGATAATGGTTGTGGTTTTGATTTTGATAAGGTCAAGTTCGGAGGAAAAGGGCTGGGAAACATTAAAGAGCGGGCAAAACGAATTAAAGGCAAGCTAAACATTGATTCTTCTCCTGAACATGGAACGAAAATTACTTTGACCGTTCCAACATAAATTAATTTAGGAAGGAACTCTCATGAAAAACCCCAAAAAAATCCGTGTCCTTATTGTCGAAGATCAGGCGGTCGTAAGAGAAGGTCTTGCCGCGATATTATCGTACCAGGCAGACATTGAAGTAGTTGGACAAGCTAAGGATGGAATTGAAGCCGTAGAAATGTTGGAAGATGCCAAACCCGATGTTATCCTGCTTGACCTGGTTATGCCTCGCCAGGATGGGCTTACAACCATCCCGATCCTTAAAGAGAAAAAGCCAGATGTGCATATCCTGGTTCTGACAAGTTTCGCAGATAACGATCGTGTTTACCAGGCAATTAAATTTGGGGCGCAGGGGTACATGCTAAAGGATGCGACCCATACCCAATTATTACAGGGGATACGCGATGTGGCCCAGGGGTTGTCCACGTTGTATCCGTCCATCGCGATGCGGGTAATTCGCGAGTTAAATAACCCAACGGACCTAATGTACACCACAGAACCTCTCACTCCTCGCGAACTCGAAACCCTGCGTTTGATATCAAGCGGTTTGAGCAACCAGGAAATTGGCCAAAAATTATTCGTCCAGGAATCCACAGTGGCTAAATACGTGAGCAATATTTTGGATAAACTTCACCTGGCAAATCGGACACAAGCTGCCTTATACGCCATTCGTAAAGGTTTAACCGAATAGATAATTTTTCCTCCATTTATTCCTTTAATAATAAGAGCCCCAAAAACAATTTGGGGCTCTTTTTATTATTTATTCTGAAATACCACCATTTTCGTCCACAAATGCCTTAATTTAGAATTAGATAGGAAAATTAATATCAAACCAGAAGCGCTGTCTTCCAATTTTCTGTCCTTCGAATGGATCGCCACATTATTTTTATTCGCTGAATGATAGCAATACAGGTTTATATGATTCATAATGTATCTTTCGGCTCCCAGGCATCGTTTTAGCGGGACACCTTTTTCCCAAGCTCACGTGTCAGATAGATACCACAAAAACATGATGATTCCTCCCCCATATTACTTCCCAAGTCATATTCTTATATCGTCTAAAGAAATAAACGGGTTTCTGCGGTTTCACATTCAACTGAAAAGCGAGAAAATATGATTGTTCCAGTGAAAACACGGCGCTTTAGCTGCGAACAAAGTTACGTCCAAAGAAATCCCGGCGAAGTGGATGTTTTCACCCGGAATTCGGTTTATGACTTTAAGGAAAAAGATGTTTTTCGGAAAATGCAACCTCCCGCTAAGTGATAATAGCCTGCTCATCTTGCCATCCAATTATCGTGATGCAGGAAATAATGTTGTTTATATAACCCAAGGTTTTGACCGGAACCTTATTATATTATCTCCCCAAGTGTTTAATGCGATTTATTCACGCGTAAAAGAAACCAGCATCTCAGATCCCCTGGCTCGTCTCTTGAACAGGTTGTTCCTGGGTTCCGCTACCGTGGCCGTGCTCGATGATTCCGGTCAGATCGAACTCCCGGTTAACTTACGGGAATATGCTGAATTAGGCAGTGAAATTGTAATTGTCGGACAGGGTGAGTATTTGGAAATATGGTCTCCTGATCTTTGGCAAAAACAAATGGACAGTATGAAAGATTTCGAAGCGAATACACATCGATTTGAGAAATTCAATATTTCTCTTTCTTGAAACTGTTTCGGGATTACAGATAAAGATCTTCAGTTAAGAATTCTTGGAGAGCTACCATGACTGTTCTAGGGATTGATATTTCCAAATGGGATGGCAATTGGGATGCCGACAAGGCTAAACAGGCAGGGGCAACTTTTGTATTTATTAAGGCATCGGAAGCTACATTTACTGACCCTCAGTTCCTGGTGAATTGGCAAAAAGCTAAAGATGCCGGATTATTGCGCGGAGCATTCCATTACCTGGATTACACCAAGTCTGGAGTTGAACAGGCCAATTACTTTGCCGATCTATTGAAAAACGATCCAGGCGAGTTGCCTCCTGTTATTGATTATGAGCTTCGCCGGACGGACAATGATCCCTCTGCAGCGATCGGGTTTCTTCGGGATTGCCTGGATCATTTAGTTTCCCGGTCGGAATTGTTTGAGAATGCCAGCATAAAATTCCCAATGATTTATACTGGTCCCGGTTTTTGGATGGAGTATGGTGACCAGACAAAACGCGATTATTGGATCCAATTTCCTCTTTGGAATGCTCACTGGACGTCATCCACCACCCCAAAAATTCCACCTCCCTGGACAATGTGGCAATTCTGGCAATTTACCTCCAAAGGCCCCGGTGAAGCATTCGGTTCCGAATGCCTTTCCATGGACATGAACAGGTATAACGGGACTCTGAATGAGTTGATGGAATTTGCCGGGATGAATGTCCCGGTTGTAAATTTGAATGAGAAATTTGAATCGTTGGATAGCAAAGTCAAAAAATTGGAAGGGGCGATTTCGTCCATTAATCAAAACGGAAATGCTGCTGCATCTGGTACATTGGATCGGGTTGCTGCACTGGAAGGGCAGATTTCGAATCTTAGCGGATCAATCACGACTTTATCGACCACGCTAACCCAGCGAATTACCGCGATTGAGAAAACAATCATGGATCTCGGGACAACATCGTCTACCCCACCCGCTCCGACTGTTCAAGTTGCAACCGTACCAAATCAAACCGTCCCTCCTGTAAGCGCTGCAAATCAAACCGATCTTCCCCAGGAGCAGCCAGCTCAAGGTGATCCCCCCAAAGATATGACTGATGCCACAGATTTACCACTGGACCAGGCAATTCCGTCCGATCTACCTACCGACACGCCTAATACAGCCATTCCCACAACGAATGTTTCACTTAATGCGATTTGTATTACCTCCGCTCTAAATGTACGCAGTGGTCCAGGCTCAACCAATCAAATTGTGGGTGGGTTACGATATGGACAACGTGTAAAGATCATAAGCCGTCAGGGTGGCTGGGCACAAATCCAGGATCCTGCCGGCTGGTGCAGTGAAGCTTATCTATCGTTTGAGCAGAACGATACACCTGCCCAGGAAACAGCCCCTCAACCGACGACCACCTCCAACAGTTACGGAATATGCAACACAAGTGGCTTGAATGTTCGGAGTGGACCCGGGTTGACCTATTCGATTGTTGGAGGATTGATTTATGGTCAACGAATTAAAATCCTTAGCCATAAAACCGGGTGGGCACAAATAGAGACTCCTGCAGGATGGTGTAATGAGAGTTACTTGAGCTTCGCATAAATCGATCTTGCGGAAATATTTTCCTGAGTGCATTTTCCATAATATCCAAATTTATTAAAAAATAGTGAGCCAGGAAACACCATGACAACCTACGAATATATAAAAGCAATGGATTTTGACCGGGCCTGGTTGAATTTTGAATTGGACCTTCCCCTGGCTCCCGGAAAAAATGGCCAACCCAATCCATTTTATATTACCAGGCCGGGTAACCCTATAAATGAATTGGCAGATGCCATCCTTGCGCCATTTTTTCGCCCCCCGAAGTTCTTTTTTTCCGGGCATCGCGGATGTGGAAAGAGCACCGAACTATTGCACATCCTGTCGCACGCGGAAATTCATAAAAAATTTTGGCCGATCAATTTCAGTATTCGAGAAGAAACCGATATTGTCGACTTGGATTTTCACGATGTGTTATTGGCCATCGGCAGCCAGATGTACCGGAAATACCGGAAAAATGGTGGCGAGATTCCCGAACGATTGTTGAAACAATTGAATAGTTGGAAGGGAAAAGTTGAACAGGAAGTGAAAACTGTATTATCAGGCCAGTCTTCTTATGAATTCGGAGGGTCCCTTGATGCGTTTTTCTTAAATGCAGGCATGAAAATGAAATTGGAACCAAAAACGCGCATCGAATTACGGCAAGTGTTTGAAAAAGATATTACTGGTTTGATCGATGTCATAAATATGATTGCAGCTGCAATATATGCAAAAGAGAAGAGGATTCCGCTTATCTTGATCGATGACATGGACAAACCCGATCTTAATAAAGCCACCGCCATATTTCATGACCGCCGTGAAATTATGATGCAGCCAAATTGCGCCATTATATACACAGTGTCAAGCGCGTTGTTTTACAGCAAAGAATTTGATGCCATCCGGGACCAGGCGATATTTTTACCGAATATTAACTTGCATCCTTGTCAAGAACCTGAGAGACATATCATCGAAGGTTATGATGCCATGCGTCAATTTGCTCACGTAAGAATGGATCAATCCCTTATAGATGGACAAGCGCTGGAAGACGCAATTACTTATAGCGGGGGTGTATTCAGGGAAATGGCAAGAATAATGCGTTCTGCTATTGGTTGCGCCAGGCGGCGAAAAGCGACGAGGATAAATCAAGAAGACATTGAATGGGCGGCAACCGAAATTCGAAACGAATACAGGCGCATTCTGGATAAAAACGATTTGGCTTACTTAAAAAAGATCTGTGAGCACAACCGCCTAGAATATAACGACCGGTTGAGACCGTTACTCCAGTTACTCGCCATCCTTGAATATCGCGATAGTGAAAATTGGTGCGATGTTCATCCTGTTCTAAAGAGATTAGTAAATGAACAATGAATCTCATCACCCTGAACTTGATATCAGCCTCCCGTTTCAAGACCGGATAGATATTCTATTCCGCGAAATCGAATTGGCTGTTAGATGGGATCGGCCATCCATTTTGTTTGCAATCTACAAATCCGATATTACCAGGGATGAGGTAAATACCGTTTTACAGGAGAAACTTGAAAAAATCTCGCAGAAAACGCATTTCATACAAACGAGCTTCAACAACCAATTTGATTTTCTTGATCAAATCTCTCAATTGCCAGATCTCTCACAAACAGTTTTGATCATTGATGGATTTAACTGGGATTGTGGACCCGAAGGTGTGCACGTCTTTAAAGAATTTAATAAAAATCGGGAATATTTTATAGACAACAATATCCGCGCAATTTTTTGGCTGTTTGAAAATGAAGTCTCTGATTTTGCTGCAAATGCAACAGAGTGCTGGATCCTAAGGCATCGTGTCGTTGAGTTTGTAGATCTTCCCCAGTTGGAGCAGGAGTCAATTCAATCCCTGGAATCCCTTTTGCAAGGTCCGGAAAATTCTTCTTCTGAGGAACAGGTTCCTGACAATTCTTCCAAAGAAGGATTGAAGTTGCAAGATAATGAAAACGCAAATGCAACCCGAGCGAATGCATTCCTTAATCTGGGAATACTCTTCTGGAGGAAAGGAAACTTAAAGCGAGCATTAAAGTATGTGAACGCTTCCGAGAAAATTTCTGCATTACTAGCCAACCAATCCCTTCAGGCACAGTGTCAAAATGCGCTTGCCCTGGTACAAACAGAACTTGGTAATGTTGATGAAGCTGTTTCGGCGTACGAGCAAGCCATATCGCTTTCTCCAGAATCCGAATACCTTTGGAACAATTTGGGACAATTATTAGCGAAAAACGAAAGAAACGGTGAAGCAATCAACGCATTTAATAAAGCGCTCGCTTGCTATCCCCGAGACTTTCTTAGTTGGAATGGCGTCGGACACATATATAACAAATTGGGTGTGTATCAAAATGCTATTTCCGCATTTGATAAAGCCCTTGAAATTGCCCCATATTATGAACCTTCATGGGAAGGAATCGGTAAAGCGTACCTTGAATCCGGTCAATTGGAGAGAGCGGAAGTTTCACTCCGGAAAGCTGTTGAATTAAATCCCCATTTAACGGATGCCTGGAAAAATCTAGGTAAGTGCTTTACTCAGCATAAGCGGGATATCGATGCAATCGCTGTTTATCGCAAGGCAATAGAGTTTAACCCCCAGGATGCTGATTTATGGAATGAGCTGGGAAGACTTCTCCTGCAAAAACGAATCTATGTTGAATGTATTTCGGCATTTCAAAAAGTAATTTCCATAAATCCCCACTGCCAGGAAGCATCAATCAACCTGGCACATGCGCTTTTTCAAATTGGTGATTATGAAACCTCCGCTTCAATCTATGAAGAAAGCATTCCGTTATTTGAAGATGGTGTCACCCGCTCTGCTCTTTTTAATCGTCTGGGAGACGCTTACCTTTATATGAAAGATTATGAAAAAGCAATTGGGGCTTATAAGCAATCGGAACAACTGCTTAAGGAACACACCAATTTGAGTAGTGAAAACACCGAATTGACCAATGAAATTCCAGAAATGAATCCGGACAACGGTCTAACCATGGAAGAGGATAATTCCGGACAAGAAAGAGGTGAAGAAATGAGAGAGGCCAACCAGGTATTTGACTTGAAAACTGCAGCAGAGTGGAATGAGCGCGGAAATGCTCACTTGAAAGCGGGCGCATATAATGACGCAATCGTCGCATATACCAAGGCAATTGAATTGGCTCCTGATGCATGTTGGCCCTACATCCAGAATCTGGCACAAGTACACTACCAAAAAGGGAAGGCGAGGGGAAAACTTTCTGTAGGGAAGATCGAAGATCCAGATGTTTGGGAAGGAGAAGAAGAGGCAGAACCCGACACCTTAGTCAGCTATGATTCTCTTATTGGCCCAGAAACCAACGATGATAGCGAAGAACCGAGGTTGGAAAAATCAAGCAAGCATAATGTAGGTGACCAACCACTAGCTGCCCCCGAAAATGAAAAACCGCAAAACGATATTCCTAGTCCTGTTCAAGAGTGTACGCCTAATTCAAATGAACCTGATCAGGTGCCAGAACAAGAACCAGCCAGTGGAGCGGCAAATACATGCAGCGCTACTTCAGAACCTCCACAAACCATTAATTCAGGATTGAACACCCCAGCTGATCAATCTTCTTCAACTCAAAGCGTTGCAAATCAGCCGCAAACTTCCAGTGATTGGAACGAACTGGGGAATTCGTTTATCAGCTCCAAGAAATATAACAATGCGATTGAGGCGTATAAAAAAGCCATCGAGATGGATCCTAAAAATGGACAGCCATACAGCAACCTTGGTTTCACTTACTATCGCATGGGAAAGTATGATTTTGCGGTCCTGCTTTATAAGAAAAGTATTGACCTTTTGGCTTCACCCGAGGATAAGGCTATTTCCTGGAACATGTTGGGTGATGCTTACAGGCGCCTGGGAGACTATGGCAATGCACTGGAGGCATATAAAAAATCCGGTGAGAATAAACCCGCGGTAAGCCCAGTGATGGCTCGCGCCAGGGCAACATTACTGGAGAATATTGTTGCGGGTTAGTTTAGAGGCCGAAATGAGCGATGAAATCCTTTGGAACGAGATTGGGAATATTTATCTGAAATTTGGGTCCCCTAAGGATGCAATTGCTGCATTTACAAAAGCAATTGAATTGAACCCTGAATCCGGATGGGGTTATTGCAGCCTTGGGAACGCTTATCTTCTGACTGAAGAATTTGGTCAAGCCCTTTTCCAATTTCGGAAAAGTCTTCAATTAATGGATACACCTGAAAACCAAGCAGCGGTCTGGAATAAAATCGGTGATGCTTACCGGGCTTTAAAAGATATTGACAACGCAATCCAGGCATATAAAAAGGCCGATGCTCTGGATATGGGAGCATCTCCAGCTGATCGAAAAGAAGACAAAAAACCGGGTGACCTTTCAAGTTTTCGTGAAATAATCAAATGTGAAAAAATGGAGGCGGAACCTAATATTTTGTCATCCACGCTGGAGAAAACCGCAACACTCAGCGAGAAGTCCCTTGATGTTCAGGCAAAAGGTAATATGTTTGAGCCTGTAAAAGATAAAAAAGAATCAATGGAGATAATTCCTCCCACTGATCCAACAGATACGAAACCTATTTATATACAAAAGATGAGTATTAACGATGACCAATTTATTGCTCCTTCGCCGGATGATGAACAGCAGAACGTGCCGCAAAACGCCCGAGAAGGTGAAAATGAAGTTATTCCCAGGGAAAGACCTTTAATTGTGATCCCTGAACCAACAGGAATGGTTGAAACTCCTCCCAACGAAAGCGCACCCAAACTTGCTCCACATCAAATTAAAAATTCCGTACCCGTCAGAGTGGAAGCCAAAAGCAAAGACGGAAAATCAAAGGGAGTGCGTTCCAATATCGGGCCCGGCACTGATGATTTGGAAGAAATTCTGGCAAAGGTAAACATTTATGAAAATATTACCAGAGTCAACCCCACAAGTGATCGGGGCTGGGATACGTTGGGTAAGTTGTATAAAGCTCTTGGCAGATATAAGGACGCCATCGGAGCATACCAGAAGGCGATAGAAGTGGCCCCCGATAAAGAAGTCTACTATTATTACCTGGGCTTGCTTTTCTCAGTCGAACAACAAAACGAAGAAGCTATACAAGCTTTTCAGTTTGTCCTTCGTAAAAATCCGGATTATGTTCTAGCCCATAGCGCTCTCGCGGGCGTATACCACAGAATGGGGCTCGAAAATAAAGCCAACCACCATATTTCCATCGCTTTACCCAAGATGAATAATGAAAGCACGTATAATCGCGCCTGTTTTTATGTTATTTGCGGGGACCATGACCTTGCATTTGAATTTCTCAGACTTGCGCTTACCAACAGGGAAACAACAATTGACTGGATAAAGTCTGACCCTGACCTGGATCCAATCCGGGCCGACCAACGCTACGTGGAACTAATTTCAGAGGAAGACCAACCAGCCCCAGAACATGGAAACGAAAATTATTTTTCATCTGAGTTGGAGGGCAAGCATAACAAGCTGTTGCCGATACTGAACCATTCCTTGACGAGGTGAACAAGATGTCTATAACAATATTGCTAAATGTTTTACTTGGACTTATTCTTACCTGGTCTTTGCTAAGCCTCGCATCGATGCAAATACAAGAATGGATGGCTTCCAAGCTAAAGTGGAGGTCTAAAATGCTGGAGGAATCACTCGAGAAAATGTTGACAGACCCCACACTTGTTGACCAGTTTTATAACCATCCTTTGATTAGAAGTCTGTATACCGGGAAGAATAATGACAACAAACCTTCTTATATACCTGCCAGCCAATTTTCGCAAGCAATGATCGATATCCTCTCAACCACGGGAACTGAGGCTTCTTTACTGCAGCAACAACTTTATAAACTTTACAGCGAAACCCAGAGATTGCCAAATAAGAAACGTAGCGACGCACGCTCTCGAATTGGCTTGATGCTGGGCATGATCCGAAAAGCATTGGTGTCTGAAACGGGAGAAGAGGCTTGCGCAGAAATTCTGGATACAGTTAAAAATGATCTGCTTGTGTTAGGACAAGATATTCCCCGTATGCAGGTTTCTGTAGATTCCTTGTTTGATGCGGTAAGAGTACAAAAACAGCAGATTAATGACGCGCTTATTAAACTATCCTTTAAGGAAAATACCTCCGATGACGAAACCATGACCAGAATCCAGGCTGGCGTCACTGCACTTAGCATTACTCATCCACAGTTAAAGCAGACCATGTACGCTATTATGAATAGCACACCCCAAACCAGCATACAAAGCCAAAGCGAACTGGACTTGGTCAGCGGGAACATCGAAGAATGGTTCAATAATGCGATGGATCGGTTAACTGGGTGGTATAAACGCCGGTGCCTTATAACCACTCTTCTTTTAGGGACCATTTTAGCGGTAGTTATTAACGTTGACTCAATTAACCTAGTTAGTCGTTTGTGGAGCGAACCAGATTTGCGTATCGCGATCCTGAATAACATTGAAAGCATCCTTACGCAAGATAACACAACAACGTTAAATGTTGGTCAACTTTCTGTCATACAGCAGCAATTTTCACAAATAAATCTACCGGTTGGCTGGGTTGGATCGCCGGTTTCGATGACGAGTGATCAGGAAACTAACGTACCGAATCAATGCACTTTATTCCCTAGTCAGGAAAATGAAATTTATGGTATTTTGGTTTCCGGTCAATGCTACCCAATCATCAATTCGCCCATGTCAACAAACTTGACCGGCTGGCTGATTAAACTTGCCGGGATCCTCATTTCGGGGGTCGCCGCCAGCCCAGGCGCTTCCTTCTGGTTTGATATATTGAAAAAAATTATAAATGTTCGCCTGACCGGAGTGAACCCATCGGAAGTGCAACCAGGGACGGCAACCAATTAGAGGAGATACAAGTATCCCGGAGGAATAAAGCCGACCCCACTCCACCACTAATCCAAATATTAGAGAACTGTCCAAGCCACCATTCTTGGACAGTTTGATTTCGCGGAGGAAGCAAATTTATACAGGCTTTGCAAGTGAGATAATCAATGCTCAAGCCTCTTGGTTAAGAATGGGTTCCCTTTATCCCTCCTCAGGTATAATGTGTTTATGCCTTCGCTCGTACCACTCGAGCCGGTGGATTATCTCGTCATCGGTAATCTTTCTTGTGATATCACTCCCGATGGTCTGCGCTTGGGCGGGACGGCCGCATATGCTGCATTAACGAGTCACGCCTTGGGTCTGCGGGTAGGCATAGTGACAGCATGGGGTGGGGAAGTGTCATTGGACGCGCTTGATGGAATCAAAGTTCAAAGTATTCCGGCTCAACGCAGTACAACTTTCGAAAACCACTATACCCCCGAAGGACGCATACAATATATCCATCACAGTGCGCCGGACATTTTACCCCCCAATGTTCCTGAGGCCTGGCAGGTCTCGCCGATTGTTCACATTGGACCAATAGCAGGAGAAGGTAAAACTCTTGTGAATGGGAAATTTCGATCATCCTTGGTAGGTCTCACTCCCCAAGGTTGGCTGCGGAAGTGGGATAGCGCTGGGCGGGTTGGACCTGGTGATTGGCCGGAAGCTCGCGAAATGTTAGCCGAGGCTGGGGCAGCCGTGCTTAGCATAGAAGATGTTGGAGGAGATGAGGACTGCATCGAAGCAATGGCCATCGAGTGCCGGGTTCTCGCGATAACCGAAGGACCTGCTGGGGCGCGCCTATATTGGAACGGAGACTTACGTCGCTTTCGTGCTCCCGTATTGGAGGAGGTGGACGCAACTGGCGCAGGAGACATATTTGCGGCAGCCTTTTTTTGGCGGCTGTATGTGACCCGCGACCCTTGGGAAGCTGCCCGATTTGCCACCCACCTGGCTTCATTCTCAGTCAGGCGGAAGGGATTGGATGGCATCCCAACCCAGGAAGAAATCCAAGCCTGCCTGATGGAGGTATTATAGTGGGACGCGTTTACACCCTGGTCAATCAAAAAGGGGGAGTGGGAAAGACAACGACTGCCATCAATCTGGGAGCCTATCTTGTGCAATTTGGCCAGCGCGTTTTAATCGTGGATATAGACCCGCAAGCCAACGCCACTTCTTCGCTTGGGGTGGATAAACACACCGTCAAAGGAGGAACTTATGAGGCATTGATGGGTGGGGCACCCGCACCTGCGCTGGTACTGCAAAACTCACGCCTGAAACTAGCGATATTACCTTCCTCTCCATCCTTAGCAGGGGCGGAGGTGGAACTGGTTAACGAACTAGGCCGAGAAGGAAAATTGCGACAGGTAATTGTCCCGTTGATAGATCGGTACGATTATGTATTAATCGACTGTCCCCCCTCATTGGGAATGTTGACTATCAATGGAATAGTAGCCGCCCAGGATGGGATCCTCATTCCGGTGCAATGCGAATACCTGGCGCTAGAAGGATTGGGCGAATTAACTCATACAATCCAACGAGTCCGGTCGGCATTATTCCCCACACTCAAAGTGCGGGGTGTTATCCTGACGATGTTTGATGGCCGCACCAACCTGTCAGGGGATGTTGTGGCCGAGGTAAAAAGATATTTCAGCGAGCAGGTTTTTGAAACCATCATCCCACGCAGTGTCCGGCTTGCAGAAGCTCCCTCATACGGATTACCAATATCTGCATATGCGCCGGAATCGAATGCTGCCAAATCTTATGAGTCCCTGGCACGCGAACTGCTTTTAGGTGATGGCATACCCGTTTTGGAAAGTGCCTAGCAGGAGATGCCTATGCCACAAAAAACCGGACTCGGTCGTGGATTGGGAGCCTTGATACCCGGAGGGGACAGTGTTCAAGTGGGGAACGGTGTTATTCTGGTTCCAGTGGAGAATGTATTACCAAACCCACGTCAGCCGCGAAATATGATGCATCCTGAAAGCCTGGAAGAACTTACCCTTTCGGTGCGTGAGCACGGGGTGCTCCAGCCTTTGATCGTCACCCTGGGGGAGTCGGATGGTCTCTATGTTCTAATTGCCGGTGAGCGCCGGCTGGAGGCTGCCCGCCTAGCAGGCTTGGCATCAGTACCCGTGCTGGTTCGGGAAGCCACTGACCAGCAACGATTGGAACTAGCAATCATTGAAAACGTTCAGCGTTCTGACCTTTCAGCGCTTGAAGAGGCAGAGGCATACCGTCAATTGGCTGAAGATTTTAACCTTTCTCACGAAGGGATAGCTGCCCGCGTGGGAAAAAGCCGGGTGGCAGTGACAAACACCCTGCGCCTGCTCCGTCTACCTGACTCGGTTAAAAATGCTTTGATCGAAAAACGCATATCGGAGGGACATGCGCGGGCTCTTCTGGCATTATCAACTCCGGAGGCGCAGACGGCTGCCCTGCATACCGTCCTGGTGCAGGAACTCAACGTTCGTCAAACTGAGGAACTGGTACGGAAATTATCTGGAGAAACCCCACGCCCTAAGCCAAAACCTGTCATTCCACCGGACATCCTGGTGCTCGAAGATCGCTTACGTTCCAGCCTGGGGACGAAGGTCACGCTTCGTTCAGGGAGGAAAGGCGGAACTCTCACCATTCATTATTATTCAAACGAAGAATTGGATACCTTGACGGCACGTCTTTTAAAAGAATAATCCCAAATCCCGCCACCGATCTACAGTGGCGAAATTGATATGAAACTCCTGCACAACGCCCGCATACATACATTCGATAGTTCTCTTCCGCTTGCCTCGGCTATGGCTATCGACAATGAAAGAATTTTAGCCGTAGGTGGTGATGAACTTATGGGACATTATGAACTTGCCAAGCGTGAAGACATGCATGGGCTGGTTATCCTGCCCGGACTAGTCGATGCCCACATCCACCTTCAGGAATATGCGCAAAGCCTGCAGAGTGTTGATTGCGAAGTGAAGGTTAAGGAAGAAATTCTACTTAAAGTGAAGGAGCGGGTGAGGCATACTCCGCACGGTGAATGGGTGCGGGGTCATGGTTGGAACCAGAATTCATGGGGTGGTGAATATCCAAATTCTAAAGACTTGGATGGTGTTGCACCGGAAAACCCTGCATTCCTGACGGCCAAATCTCTGCACGCCGCGTGGGTCAACAGCGCCGCATTGAAACTGGCGGGTATTAATCCATCCACCCCCGATCCAGTCAATGGGTGCATCCAGCGGGATGCCCACGGAGGACCTACCGGGATCCTTTTTGAGGAGGCAGTGAACCTAGTTGAGACAGTCATCCCGGAACCTACACCTGAATCCCTGGCGAGAAATTTCCGTACAATTATTGTCAGCCTTTGGCGCATGGGATTGACTGGTGTCCACGACTTCGATAAACGCACCTGTTTCCAGGCTTTACAACTCTTGCATGAAAGAGGCGATTTGCATTTCCGGGTTGTCAAGTCCATCCCATTTGAATTTCTTACGCAAGCTGCAACAATAGGTTTGCGAAGCGGATTTGGGGATGATTATTTGCGCATTGGTGCGGTCAAATTCTTTTCGGATGGCGCACTGGGTCCGCACACAGGGGCGATGTTTGAGCCATATATTGACGAACCCCAAAATCGTGGTATTCTAATCTTGGACCAAGAACAATTATTCGAGCAAGGTGTTATTGCAGTCGAATGTGGGCTCGGGTTGGCAGTTCATGCCATTGGTGACCGGGCTATCCATGAAGTATTGGATGGATTTGCACGCTTGCGAACCTTTGAGCGTGAGCATGGATTACCGGCATTGCGGCATCGCATTGAACATGTTCAAACAATTCACCCCGATGATGCCGGCAGGCTGGCGGAATTGAATATTATTGCCTCAATGCAACCAATCCATGCTCCATCAGATATGCTTATGGCGGAGCGGTTGCTCGGCGAAAGATCTAAATATTCCTATGCTTGGAAGACTCAGGCATTGCATGGGGCTCGGTTGGCTTTTGGGTCAGATGCACCGGTTGAAAGCCCGAACCCATTTTGGGGATTGCATGCGGCAGTAACCAGACGACACGCCGACGGAACTCCGGGACCCGAGGGCTGGATTCCCGAGCAGAGGTTGACAGTTGGCGAGGCAATTGAAGGATTTACACTTGGACCGGCGTTTTGTGCTGGAATTGAAAACCACGTGGGAAAGTTATCTGCTGGATTCCTGGCTGATTTAATTGTTATTGAGACCGACCCGTTTACCTGCGATCCAACAGATCTTTTCGATATAGAACCGACTGCAACGATGATTGGCGGACAATGGGTCTGGCAGTTGTGAGGAGTAGCAGATGACAATCCCTCTGACCCCCGAAGTTCTTGTCCCCCGTTTGGGTGAAACACTCGTCCAAACCGGTTTGATTACTGAAGCGGAATTACAGAAAGCTCTGGCTTACCAAAAAGAAAAACAAAAATCCGGAGTACGCTTCCTTTTGGGGGAAGCACTGATGGAGCTTAACCTCCTTACCCGGTCGCAGATTGACCATGCAGTCACCGAACAGATTATCCAATTGCGAAACGCTCTCGAAGATGCGAACCGTTTCCTGGAGCGTCGAGTGGCAGAACGGACCGCCGAATTGCAGGAAGCATTGCGTAAACTCTCTGAATTGAGTCAGATGAAAGCGAATTTTGTGGCGAATGTTTCACACGAGTTGCGAACACCGCTGACGCATGTAAAAGGCTACCTGGAATTACTGGCAACCGAATCCCTTGGTTCTCTGAGCGCCGAACAAAAAAACGCCCTGCAGGTGAGTCAGCGTGCAGCGGGGCGGTTGGAAAGCCTGATTGACAATCTCATCCTATTCTCGCTTGCAGCACGTGGTGAAATGACATTGTCGCTAGCACCAGTTAATCTAAATAAAGTTGGGGGAGAGATTATCAGTTACTCCCGTACAAAAGCAGATGATCGTAATGTAACTTTGCAATTCGATATAAAACCCGATATTCCATTAGTTCAGGCAGATGAAGAAAAAATCTCCTGGGCAATTCTTCAATTGATTGATAATGCCATCAAATTCACCCCCTCAGGCGGTAAGGTTACGCTATCTATACAACCGGAAATGGATACACTAATCATGGTCTCGGTCACGGATACTGGGATAGGCATTCCTTCAAACCGGATCAGCGAAATTTACGAACCTTTCCACCAATTGGATTCATCATCCACACGCCGTTACGGGGGTACCGGTTTGGGGCTTGCCCTTGTTCGAGAAATTATTACTGCACATGGTTCGGTGATTGAAGTTCAATCAGAAGATGGAAAAGGGACCAGGTTCCGTTTCCCGTTGATAACGGTAAATAAAAGTTCCTGATTTAGAGAGCGGAAAATGGACTACGAAACGCTTGACTTTTTTACCCGATTGAGCAGTCCCATCGTCAGGGATGATTGGAAGAAATCCCTGAATGCAATGTTTATTTTACTTCGCAGGAAATTTGTTTTTGATAATTTGGCAATCTATCTGGTTGAGGGAGCCGGGAGCACACCAGAAGTCGTGTATGCCCGAGCTGCCGGTCGGGGACGTAATAAAGAAGCGGAAGCTTCCTGGGGAGAGGAGATCGCCAATCAGGTTATAAGCACTGGTAAAGTCACCGAATCAACGCCGGTTAAAAAACGTTCTATAGATCGCACAACCATGCCATACTTGCTTGGTCTGCCGCTTATCCTACACGAACGGCGGGGTGCGCTGGTCTTCGTTCGCTTCGGCGGGCCTAAATTTACATCTGTCCAAATGCCATTAGCGACCCTGGCTGCTACCCATACTGCAAACGCTCTCGAACAGAACATTCTTCGGGAAAACCTGACACAACTGGAGCATGCCCGGCATCGCGCCCAGCTACAGGACGATTTTATTGCCACCATTTCTCATGAGTTGCATACCCCCCTTGGTTTCATCAAAGGATATACCACCTCCCTTTTACGCTCTGACACCACCTGGGATTCCGCGACTCAACAAGAATTTTTAGCGATCATCGACGAAGAATCTGACCATCTGTTAACTTTAATCGACCACATGCTTGATTCTGCACGTTTGCAGAGTGGAAATATGAGCATGGATTTCCAGCCAGTTCGACTGGACTCGCTTTTACGAGACATGGCTCAACGGATTCACGGAAGACATGAAGGTCTTGAAGTTATTCTTGATTTGCCCCCTTCTCCTCCGATTCAGGCTGACACAGTACGCCTGTCCCAGGTATTTGACAATTTGTTTGATAATGCCATTAAATATGCTCCAGGCTCAAAAATAACCATCTCGCTTCAAGTAAAAGATAATTGGCGGATAATAACCTTCACAGACCTCGGACCCGGGATTCCGTCCGAGCACATCCCATTCCTTTTCGAACGCTTCTACCGCGTGCCTGGACAATACAGTAAGAGCGGGACGGGTCTGGGACTATTCATTTGTAAACAGATTGTGCATGCTCACCATGGGCGAATTTCGGTCAAAACTGCACCCGGAAAAGGGACTGCATTTTGCATCGAATTACCCGTTCGTCCCGAAAATGTGGAATAGGAGGTGCTACCCGTGTCTACCCGCATACTAGTTGTTGACGACGAACCGCGCTATCTACGGTTACTGGAAGCCAATCTGCTCACCGAGAAGTTCGAGGTTTTTACAGCCACGGATGGGGAAAAAGCTCTGGAATCTTTTGCTGCCAACCCGGTGGATTTGGTTTTACTGGATGTCATGCTCCCCCGCATGGATGGGTTCGCAGTATGCCAGCGTATCCGCCAATTCTCAAATGTGCCGATAATCATGCTGACAGCAAAAGGCGAAGAGCAGGATAGGGTTAAAGGGCTGGATGTTGGCGCAGATGACTACCTGGTCAAACCATTTTCTGTAATGGAATTACTTGCAAGAGTAAGGGCAGTGCTTCGGCGCGCCCAGGTTACAGAAACCGAACAAGACCGATTCTTCACTCATGGCAACTTGCGAATCGATTTCGCACGTGCTGAAGTCTGGTTGGGTGAACAACCTGTTTATCTATCTGCGACCGAATATCGCCTACTGCTGCAATTTACACACAACATTGGTAAAGTCTTATCTGCCGAGGAACTTTTGACCGGTGTATGGGGGCCGGAATATCGTGACGATAAGGAAATCTTATGGGTCACCATTGCACGACTGCGCCAAAAAGTGGAAGATGATCCTCACGTCCCAGTTCATATCGCCACCCGTTCCGGGCTCGGATATTTAATGACTCCGATTGAGGAGTGATTTTCAACAGGTGATGATGAATACTAACCCGATTTCAATCCTGGTTATTGATGCAGATGCTGCCAGTCGCAACTATTTGACCGTCATGTTGCATAAAAGTGGCTATGCCGTCCTTTTGGCATCTCTGGGTCGTGAGGGCTTAATCTCAGCCTGGAAAGACCGACCCGATATCATCGTTTTCGATCCTGAAATGCCCGATATAACCGGTTCGGAATTATTGACACGACTTCGTCAGGACCGCCGCACATCCATTGTCCCTGTGGTGGCGCTTAGCAGCCGGCAAGATCCAAATGATAAGAGTGAAATGCTTTCAGCCGGATGCAATAATTACCTGACAAAATCCAGCCAGGCATTGTCGCAACTTTTGGAACTAATCCCGCGATTATTACGAGAAGAATCGATTGTCCCGGGAAAACGGGGAATCCTTGAGGTTTTCCTTAGTGCCAAAGGAGGAACCGGTACATCTTCCTTATGCGCCAATATTGCCATGTGCCTGGGCAGCGAAAAAATTGAAACCAAGGTAGCTGTGATGGATCTGGTCCTTCCGATCGGTTCAATTGCAGATATTGTGGGTTATACCGAAAAACTAAACCTGGTCACCGTAGCAAAGGAAAGCCCCACGCGTGACTTCTGCAGCATACTTTAGAGATTTTCTCCCGCGCGTTCCAAATTGGTATTTCCATCTGCTAGCTGGTTCCCCAGACCCAGAATCTGCAAACCAGTTGGAAGTGAACCGCCTGGATGGGATCATCAATGCGATCATAGATTCCTACGATTACATCCTTGTGGATTTAGGTCGGGCCCTTTCGCGAATCAGTCTACCGATCATCCAAATGGCAGATGCCGTGGTCCTGGTCGAAGGAACGGACTTGTCCACAGCCATCCTGACCCGGACAGTGTGGGATTATTTGAAAACGCAAGGGATAGACCCAAAACGGCTGTACCCTCTTCAGAACCGGTCGGTAGGTTTGGAAGGTTTGACAAAGATCGAACTCGAGCAGATGACAGGAACCCAAATCCGTTTAACGCTGCCATACATGAGCAGTAATTTTACCGTTGCAAACAACCGACACGAACCCTTAATAACGAAGTTTCCAAATGACTCGTCAACATTTACCTTAAAAGAAGCCGCAATTCAAATTGCCGAACTGGGACAACATTCGCATAGCTGGCAATGAATTTAAAGGGCTTTCTACGAAATCGTTGTCAATTTTCCGGAGATTCTCATGACAATTGAATTTGATGATAATGGCAAATTCTTTACGGATATAATTTCAAAAACCCCTGTCCCTGTCATGATTCAAACTGTTGTCCACCGAATCCACGGAAATATCCATATCGGTCAAGATCGACCTCTCAAGAATGAATTAGACCTTCCTGAAAAATTTATTGCCATAACAGATGCCGTCATCTCACTGCCTGACGGTAAAGTGCTCTATCGGACCAACTTCCTGGCTGAGTAGCGCGACGAAATCATTTGGGTCATGCCTGATAAAGAGGTTGCGGATTCGTCGAATGGAATCACAAAATGATTGAATTGTCCGATAACGCATCTGCCGGAATATCTACAAATGATTTTTCGAAGTTGCGTGGGTATCTTATCGCATCTGTTACGCAAGATGCTGGGGCAAATCTATTTACGCTGGAACAACATAAACAGGTTATCCATGATCGTCTTGAAGAAGAGATAACCAGGAGGGGGCTGATTTTTTCTGATTTGATCCGTAATCGATTAATCCAGGATATCCTTGCAGAAATAACCGGCTATGGACCGCTGCAACCATTGCTCGATGACCCGGAAATTACTGAAATCATGGTCAATGGACCCCGGAAAGTATATGTTGAGAAGCAAGGACATCTGGAGCGGACGAATGTCTTTTTTGAAGACAATCTCCATATCCTTAAAATAATTGACCGTATAGTTACACCATTGGGACGCCATATTGACTCCGACAGGTTCATGGTGGATGCTCGCCTCACAGACGGTTCGCGTGTCAACGCTATTGTTCCTCCTTGCGCCGTGGATGGAGCTTCTATTACCATTCGGAAATTTCGAAAAGAAAAACTGTCCATCTTACATTTGAACGGATTTAATACCTTGACTCAAGGGATGGCTGATTTCCTGCGAGCATGCGTCTTGGGTCGCTTGAACATTATTATTTCCGGAGGCACAGGATCGGGTAAAACCACTTTCCTGAATGTCATTCCAGGATTTATTCCGTATGATGAAAGAATTGTTACTATTGAAGTTGCGGCAGAATTACAGCTGCAGCAGGAACATGTAGTCCGCTTGGAAACCAAGGTAGCAAATGTGGAGGGGTCATGGCGTGGTAAATGTGCGGGAATTAGTGCGCAATTCTCTTCGCATGCGACCCGATCGAATTATCATTGGCGAATGCCGCGGAGGCGAAGCCTTGGATATGCTTCCGGCAATGAATACCGGGCATGATGGTTCATTGACTACCATCCATGCCAATTCACCCCGAGACGCAATATCCAGACTTGAAACACTTGTGCTGATGGCCGGGATGGATCTACCGATTAAAATAGTCCGGCAACAAATATCTTCAGCGGAAGATGCCATAGTGCAGATGTCTCGGGTGCGAGACGGCACACGTAAAATAACTGCTATTACTGAAGTAGCTGGTATGGAAGGGGATGTAGTTGTTTTAAGCGACATTTTCAAATTCAAACAAAGCGGAGTGGACGAGGAAGGTAAAATTCTCGGACAGGTGAAGCCGACGGGAATCCGTCCGCTATTTAGTCCACGGCTTGAAGCGGCCGGTTTCAAACTTAGCGCCGAGATTTTCGGTGCAACTGCGGCTGATATCCTGGCAGCCCGTCAACGACGATAATATTAGGTGTCTATCTGCTATAATGCCAGTGTATTTTCCGAATATCTGTGAGGCATTCCATGAGCATTCAGGCCCAGGTTAACCTTCGTTCAAGAAAATTAGGTGTCTTGATTCGTGATGCGCGCTTATCTGAGCGTAAGACAATTCAGGAATGTGCGCGTGCGGTGGGAGTGACACCAGGGATATTCCGCGCCTGGGAGGAAGGGCGCAGATCACCCTCACTGCCGGAACTTGAAGTGTTGGCTTATTCCATGCATCTTCCGCTTAATCGCTTTTGGAGCAAGGATGCCAAATCAGAAGACACCCAGAAAAATGAAGCCTTAAACCTACCCGCGTTTGTGAGTATCCGTCAGAGATTGATAGGGGCATTACTTCGCCAGGCGCGCGAGAAGGCTAACATATCTCCTCACGCTCTTTCGGAGATGTCTGGAATATCAGCCCCCCGAATCAAAGCCTACGAATTGGGGGAACGTTCGATACCGTTGCCCGAATTGGAAGGATTGACTTCATTGCTCGGTACCCAGATAGAAATGCTTTTCGATCAAACCGGCCATATAGGATTATGGATGGTCCAGCAAAAAGCCATTCAAGAATTTTTGACACTTCCCAATGATTTACAAAACTTTGTAAGCAAACCAGTTAACCGACCCTACTTAGAATTGGCGAAAAAACTTAGCGGAATGTCCACCGATAAGCTACGGTCATTGGCTGAGGATATATTGGAAATTACATTCTGATATGTTGAACAAAACATCCCCACAAGAAATTGCAGACCAGGCAAAACAATCGTACCAGTCTGGCGATTATCCGGGCGCAATAGAGGGCTATGCAAATGCTGCGGATTCTTATGCAGAGGCAGGCGATGCGCTCATGTCAGCTGAGATGAAAAACAACCAGTCCGTGGTTTTGCTGCGAGATAAGCAGCCACAGGTCGCATTGGAAGTCTCGCAAGGGACGGATAAAGTATTTGCTGAAACCGGCGATGACCGCCGGCAGGGAATGGCATTGGCTAATCAGGCTTCAGCTCTGGAAGCTCTCAAGCGATATAAGGAAGCAATAGATTTTTACAAACGAGCAGGAGAAGCTCTCGACAAAGCTGGGGAAATTGAGTTACGTCTTGAAGTGATGCAATTGCTCGCCGCACTTTATTTACGCCGCTTTAAGTTATACGATGCCATCATCACCTTGCAATCCGGGTTGATAGCAATCAAGAACCCGACCCCAAAACAGCGCTTCATGAAGAAGCTCCTGTTCTTCCGTTTATGATTTTCAGCGGGGATTTCCAGGTACGCCCAGCCGTCATGACGGATCAACGTCAGATTGCCAATTTGATCCATTTCAGTTCGACTGTTCACCGGCACCTGGATTGGCGCGGTCCACTAGAATGGATCGGTTCGACTCCATTTTATGTGCTCGAGAACCAAGGGGAAGTTATCGCTGCATTGGGTTGCCCGCCGGAACCGCCTATGGTCGCGTGGATTCGGCTGTTCGTAAACTCAGGACGGATCCCTGTTCAGGAAGCCTGGCAAACGCTGTGGAGTAAAGCATTTACAGAGCTATCACAAAAAGGTAAATTCATCATTGCTGCCATCGTTTTGCAGGAATGGCTGCGCGAATTACTTATCTCAAGCGGGTTTTCCAGCCATCAGTCCATAGTAATGCTCGAAAGAGATGGTGGGATTGCAACCGGGAAACCTTTACCTTCGGAAATCAGTCTTCGTGCAATGATGTCTTATGACCTACCTGCAGTTGCAGAAATTGATGCATCAGCGTTTGATCTTCTTTGGCAGAACACCTTCCCGGTTTTAGAGAGGGCTTATCCACAGGCAGTATGGCCAACCGTAGCAGAGACGGCAGGTCAGTTGGTCGGATACCAGCTTAGTACCCGCAACCCGCTCGGGGTGCATCTTGCCAGACTTGCCGTCCGACCGGCGATGCAAGGGAAAGGCTTGGGATACGCGCTCGTAGCAGACCTCGTTAAGCAAGCAGGGCGCCATGGTATAAACCATCTAACGGTAAACACACAAAGTGACAACAGTTATTTCACTAACTCTTTACCAGCGCTTAGGGTTCCATGAAACCGGGGAACAATACCAGGTGTATGAATACCATCCTTAAGTATGAGGAGCATGCAAACGCATAGAAAAGTTTCTATCTTTTTCTAGGTTGTGAATGAGATTTGGATTAGAACAACCCCGTTATCTTTTGAGAAAACGGGGTTTTAGCTGGACAAACCTCCTTGAATATGGGAAAATTCCAATGTTGAAATCAGGCACAAAATATATTCATGCACAACTATATTCCGAAGGGCTAGAAATAAACGGATCTTATGTTTGAATTTTTTTTGCAGGCCCCGGTAAAGGAGAATTGAAATGAGTAAACGTGACGAAATCCGCCAGCGCCGACAACGGGAGAAAATTCGTAATCGGATCCTGGTTATTGTTCTTGTCGCTGCGGGCGCAATATTGGTCGCCTTTGCTTTTATCAGGCCTTTAATATTAACAAATCAAGCAACGGCTAATGCCACTCAAATGCCGGTGATATCCATCACTCCTAGAGCATTCACCACCCAGGTGAATGGAGTTCACCTCGGCGATCCGAATGCACCGGTTAAAGTAGATGTTTTTGAAGACTTCCGGTGCTCAGTTTGCCTTTATTACACGCAGAATTTTGAACCACAAATCATCCAAACATACGTGGAGACGGGAAAGGTATATTACACCTTTCATTCATTCATTGTTATCGACGGGAATGATGGCACGGATGCCTCTTACCGGTCTGCGAACGCGGCGATGTGTGCCGGAGAACAAGGACGATTCTGGGATTTTCATGACACACTTTTTGCCAACCAGGTTAGCGAAGATGCATCCCTATTTACGGACGTACGATTAGTCGCTATGGCTCAGAATCTAAACCTGGATATGACAGCGTTCAACCAATGTTACCAGGCAAAAAAATATGCCAGCGATATCCAGGCAGATATCTCCCAAGCCCATACGTTAAATCTTACCGGTACGCCAAGCATCTTAGTTGATGGGAAACTTTTACAGATTCAAACATTTAATGACGTTTCAACGGCCATCGACGCCGCGTTGGCTGGTAAATAGACTTTCGCGATTACTCCAGGGACGGAGGCCCGTCCCTGGAGTTATTTAATTCCCAGAATTGCCAGGATCGCTACAATTAGCGGGGCTATGACGAGGGAAGGTAAAAAATTACCCACCCGAATAGGCTTGATTTCCAGGAGGCTGCTTATTGCGATACCAAGCAGGAGGACCCCGCCAACGGCAGTCATCTCGGTCATCATTGCCGGAGAGATAATGGAACTCAATTGAGCAGCCAACAATGTAAGACCACCCTGAAAAAACAGGATGACAATCACTGAAAACAAAACCCCCACTCCCAACGTGGAAGCAAAAGCTAGAGCTGCGAATCCATCCAAAACCGACTTTATTGCCAGAAGGCTATAATCTCCATTCAAGCCATTCTGGATCGACCCGAGGATTGTCATAGGTCCTATGCAAAAAACGAGAGATGCAGTGAGGAATCCTCGAACGAAGTCCTTGGAGGAACTTACCAGATTATCTTGTGTAACTGCTACAGAAATGCCGGAATTTTCCTTATGAACTTTAGCCCGTTGTCCACCAAAATGATACTCTAACCACCTTCCGGCGTTTTGTAACCCTTCCTCGATCTTCCACCATTCACCGAGAAGTGCGCCGATTAAGAGGCTCCCCAGAACGACCAGTGGATTTTGGGTTTTCAGGAAATTGTAAAGGCCATAAGCCAAGGTAAACAGCCCCAACCCAGCGATGACTGTCTTTCGCACACGGTCAGGAAGCCGCGCGCCAAATAGCAAGCCGAGTGTTCCTCCAACCAAAACTGTAATTATGTTGAGAAAGGTTCCTGTCATTTTTTTGCCAGGGTCGTTTCGTGTCCGGTGGATTGGTTTTCAAGGAGTTCCAGTGCAAAGCAAAGGGATGAAAGCCGGTTCAGGTATTGCAGGATGAGCGGATTCCGAATATAGCCGGCATTTAGTAACTCCACCACCCGGCGTTCAGACCGGCGAACGATCGTCCTTGAGAGAGCCAGGGCAGCACCGGAAAGAGAGTCGCCGGGTAAAATAAACTCTGCTGGGAGGGGAATCAGTGCAGAAAGCATGTCTATCTGGGATTCCAACCATTGGATGCGCGGCATATCCAACTTATTAAAATGAGCGGCATTTTCAGGCGTGGCGGAAATTTCTGCCATCAAAGTGTACAGGTCGCGTTGTATATCTATAAGGATTGAATTGGTCTGTGGAGCCTGGCAAAGGGCGCGAGATAGACCCAGCGCAGCAGATGCTTCGTCTAGTGTTCCAAGTGCTTCGATGCGCGGATGATTCTTTGGCAGGCGACCTTCTCCAAGTTGGCCTGTACTGCCATCATCGCCTGTGCGCGTATAAAATGGGGACATATTAAGATTATAACCAGAATGGGAAAAAATGAAGACATTTTGCAGCATTTGTTTTAGAGTTCATGAATATCCTATAACACTACTTTATTAATTGCCACAGCAACAAACGCTAAAATCATGTGTCAAGAACAATAATCAAACAAAGGCGGTTTATCCCTGAATCGGCCATTTCTTCGTTGTTTCATGAACATTTCTTTCCACGCGGTATAATGAAACCATGGAAATAAAGGTTCAACTCGAAACAGCCCTAAAAGAAGCAATGAAGGCTGGCGACGATGTGCGAAAACGCACCATTCGAATGGTTCTGGCTGCGATCCGCCAGGTGGAAATTGATCGGCAGGTGAAGTTAGATGAGACAGGCGTGTTGGCGATCATCCAAAAGGAAATCAAGACCCGCAAGGATGCCGTTGTTGAGGCACGCGGGGCCAACCGTCTTGATATCGTATCTGCTACCGAAGCGGAGATCATAGTCCTTCAAGGTTACCTACCCGATGCAGTTAGTGAAGAAGAACTTGGTGCACTCGCAAAAGCGGCTATTGTCGAGGCAGGAGCTGCTTCCCCTGCAGACATGGGGAAGGTGATGAAATTGCTTATGCCACGAGTAGCAGGTCGCGCGACCGGCGACCAGGTTAGTTCTACAGTTCGTCAATTGTTGCAGAATTAAGGCATGTTGGGACGACTTTCAATCGTCCCTTACCGGAAAATTGGATGGCCCCCCCTCGTACGACAAAAAGTTTCTTACCCCGAACCATTCTACCCATCCTTGTGCTGGTATGCATAAGCGTCCTGGTTTATGGTGCAATAGTCCAACCCTGGTCACTACGCCAAATCAGCTTGCAGCTTTCTGTGGGAGATGTGGCTCCACAAGATTTACGGGCCCCGCGTAATATACAATATGCAAGCGAGATTTTAACAGAAGAAGCTCGCACAGCTGCTGAGCGTGCGGTTGCCCCCATATATAATCCCCCTGATACAGCGATTGCGCGTATGCAAAATGAGGTTCTTAATTCCATTCTGGGATCCATTAATTCTATCCGGATAAACCAGGTGACCACGCTTGACCAGAAAAAAACTGAAATCGCAGCACTAAAGGGTCTCATCCTTCAACCCACCTCATTGGATGTCCTGCTGGCATTAGCTGATACACGCTGGGAGTTGGTGCAAACCGAAGCATTCAAGTTATTGGAGCAGGCAATGCAGAACCCTGTTAGGACTGAAGACCTGACCACTGTACGGCAAAATCTCTCGTCACAGGTCAGTCTAACCCTAACAGAAAAGGAAGCAGCACTGGCTGTAGAAATTGTTTCTCCTCTGGTGGTGGCGAACAGTTTTTATAGCCCTGAACTGACCGATTCAGCCCGCCAGGCAGCGCGTGAAGCAATCGAGCCGGTAACGCAATCCTACATAGCTGGGCAAACAGTAGTATCTCGTGGGCAGGTGATTACCGCGGCTGACCTAGAAGCCCTGACAGCTCTCGGCTTGATTACGCCCAATAACCCGGCTTATTACTATTTGGGTGCAGCAGCGCTGGTAACTCTGTCGGCAATATTCACTGTTCTGTATTTCTTTCGTATAAAGACTTCGGCGATTTCTGATCTTCGCAGCCAAATATTACTGGCCCTTCTATTTGCCATTTTTCTTGTTGGCGCACGTGTTATCAATCCCAACCGGACCATTATTCCTTATCTCTTTCCAGTTCCTGCGTTCGCTCTGCTGGTCTCCGCGCTCTATGGACCTGAACAGGGTTTGGTCTTTGGCTTATTGATGAGCCTGCTGGCAGCTTATGGGATGCCAGATGCGCTCGGATTAGCTCCATATTACACATTGAGCAGCTTATGCGGTGTTCTAGCCCTTGGACAAGCGCGGCGGGTGGGGCAATTCATGTATGCTGCCCTAGCCATTGCTTTCGCTGGAGCCTGCGTGGTGACAGCTTACCGTCTTCCGTTTACTGACATGGATTGGGTGGGGCTTGCCACACTGATGGGAGCGGCAGTATTTACCGGAATTGCGTCAACAAGCATTGCCTTGCCGATGCAGTATTTATTAGCTCAATTTTTAGGCTTGACAACTGCTTTGCAATTGCTCGAAATTTCCCGTCCGGATTCACCTCTTTTGAACTATTTTCTCCAACGTGCTCCAGGGACCTACCAGCATAGCCTGCAAGTTGCTAACCTAGCCGAGCAGGCTGGCGAACGCATCCAAGCTGATACATTACTTTTACGAGTTGGGGCTTTATTTCACGATGTTGGGAAATCTACGAATCCGCTTTTTTTTGTAGAAAATCAGCCGCCAAACCAGATAGATTCTCATAACGACCTGGTTCCAGAAATCAGCGCTGCGGCAATTATCCGTCATGTTGAGGATGGGCTGAAACTGGCTCGCAAATTCCGGCTTCCACGCCGGTTGAACGATTTTATTACAGAGCATCATGGGACTCTCGTCACCCGCTACCAATATAACCTTGCTCTCCAAGCTGCAATGGGTGATGCTTCAAAAGTGGATGAAAGTAAGTTCAGATATCCCGGTCCCTCCCCGAGATCGAAAGAAACTGCACTGCTAATGCTCGCTGACGGAGTTGAAGCGCGAGCACGCGCTGAGAGGCCGCGCAACGATGATGAAGTGCGCATTCTTGTCAGGAATGTGATTGAACGATGTCAGAAGGATGGTCAACTGGATGATGCCCCGCTTTCTCAACAGGAGCTGGCAAAAATTACCGAGTCATTTATCGATACCTTGCGCGTAACCTACCATCCCCGCCTAGAATATCCTCCGGAACAACTCGCGTCAGAGCCTTTGTCGTTGCCTGAAGATCCAGCAATGCCAAACCCATCTCTTGTCAATCAGCGCAAATGATTAATATCGAGATTATTCCTGAATTTAGACGTATGTTTATATCCGGTACATTAGAACGGGCTGCCAACGCAGTACTTCTTCAACAGTCAGCACCAGATGTCGACCTGACGCTGGTACTGACTGGAGACTCCCAGGTTCAAGCACTCGATCGCGAGTTTCTCGACAAAGATGCCCCAACAGATGTATTGTCGTTTCCATCATCCGAAACGGATCCGGAAACAGGCCGTCGCTACCTGGGTGATATTATTATTTCTGTGCCACAAGCTGAAGCCCAGTCCGTTGCTGCAGGGCATTCCTTGGAACAAGAATTATCTCTTCTGGTGATCCATGGTGTACTCCACTTACTGGGTCATGACCACGCCGGGACAAAAGACAAAGCACGCATGTGGGCCGCCCAATCCGAGGTTCTTACCCGTCTGGGGATCCCTCCAACAATTGTGTATGAATAGAATCTGGATTTTTTTTGTCTCACGTACGCATGCTTTCAGGCATGCTTTTCGGGGTTGGTGGTATGTTTTACGCACCCAGCATAATGCCTGGATTCATGCAATTGCCTCCATGCTGGTGATGCTGATGGCATGGTGGCTACATTTGTCCACAAGGGATTGGGCAGTCCTGTTATTAACAATAACGCTGGTTTGGACAGCCGAGTTTATCAATACTGCCCTGGAGGCGGTTGTGGACCTTGCCAGTCCCCAGCAACACCCCTTGGCGAAGATCGGGAAGGATGTTGGTGCGGCGGCTGTATTGATTGCTTCCCTTACGTCGATTTTGATCGGCTTACTAATTCTGGGGCCGCCCTTATGGGAGAAATTACCATTGATTTTTAGGTAATCATTGTGTAAACACTTAATTTCCGGGATTTTGCAGGGTACACCTATAAAACCCTTCCTGACGAAGTGATAATGTCGAAAAGGAGAAAAAATGTCTCTCTCATTTAGATTTGGCACGGTAGGATCTCCAGTAGCCACACCGCCCAAACCTGGGGGGACAGTGGGAGGCATTAAATATGCAGCCTCAATCGGACTGGACGCACTTGAACTGGCATGGGTCCAGGGCGTGCGGGTCAGTGAAATCACTTGTGCTGCCATCAAACAAGCTGCTGAGGAAGCTGGCATGGCACTTTCTGTCCATGCCCCTTATTACATAAACCTCAACGGAGATGATGAGAAGTGGCCCCGCTTGCGCAAATATTTAATCGATGCTGCTCACTTTGGGAACCTTGCTGGAGCGACAGATATTATTTTCCATCCTGGCACTTACTTTGGGCGTGAACCCCAGGAAGTTCTCAAGGTGACCATTCCTCGTTTGCAAGGTTGTGTAGACGAACTTCATAACGATGGTAACCTAGTCATCCTGCGTCCAGAAATCAGTGGAAAAGGTGCCATGCTTGGATCGCTGTCGGATGTGCTAGAAATGGCCAAAGCTATTCCCGGAGTCATTCCCTGTATAGACTTTGCCCATCTGCATGCCCGCCTTGGCGATGGGGCGATGAATTCTTATGAGGAATGGATCTCTGCCCTGGATTTATACCAGAGATCCCTTGGCAAAAAAGCCTTGGAAAAAATGCACATTCACCTTTCGGGTATTAATTATGGTCCGAAGGGTGAAATGAACCATCTGGTTATGGAAGAAGCTGACCTGGATTTCAAGAACCTGATGCGCGCGTTGAACGATGCTGGTGCGAAAGGACGCATCATGTGTGAAAGTCCGGTGCTAGAAGTGGATGCCCTTAAATTCAAGCAGTTGTGGATGGATGTTAGTGGAGAAGTTAATTCGGGAAATCGAATTTGACAACTATATATATTTTCTCCCCCGCTTATATTAATCACATATATTATCCTTGACTTATGAATCGCACGTTTTATTTCTCTTAATATATTATGGCTCTTATTGGTTTATATTTATTTTTAATGGATTATTCCGACCTAATTAGTGATCCACAAAAATCGCACTCGATGGTCTGATCATCCACCCAGTTGGCGTCGTTTTTATGGATGGGAGCCCCGCACTTCGAACAGTTGGTGGGAAGTTGCCCCTGGTGTGGAAGGGAGGGAGTCTGGTTCGCAGACATTGGTCCTATCTTTGAACCGAATTCGCTCATCAAAGTTTCCGAAGCGGACTTCATCCCTTTGTTTGTCAATTTTCGAGTGATATTGGTATAGAAGACAGGAAATCGATTAATCATTTTGCATTGAATAAACAGATTTAGTGCACGGCGCGCTTGATCCAATGCTGCTTGTTCATTCTGGCTGTCGGCGTAAGCGTGAGCGGCCTGGGCATGGAGGTTAGCCGCCCGTCGAGGATGGGCAGCTATTTCCATTTCTTGGGCAAGGTTAGCGAAGAGGGGGGCAGCCTGTCCGGGATGTCCGCTAGCAACCAACTGATTGGCATTGGTGAGAGATTGCATTTGGACCGGGTTGATCGTGCTGGCTTGAAAAGCGGCTCTACGTATTCGTCGAAACATAAGCGCCTCCTTCATCCATTTATTCGAGATACGGAATTGTAATCCATTTTATAAAGTGCAAATATTAAATAAAGAAAATCTCCGGATCTATCGCGGACCCGGAGATTACTTTTTCTATGCTGCTTTCAACATCGGCCTAAATTTATAGCCATAAATCAACATGCCGCGTTCGTCCCCATCCGACCGTAGCCGGCGAGTAACCATCTCCACCGGCATTCCAATCTCTGGATGTGCCTCTCCAAGATCTGTAAGTTGTGCAGTTACCAAAGGACCTTCTTCCAGCTTTACTAGCGCCACGGTGTAAGGCGCGGTTTCATCGAATCCGGTGGGAGCTTCATAAATCGTGGTAAACGAAAATACCGCTCCACGTCCACTGAAAGCGAAGGAAGTTTTTGCATCTTTTCCGCAGGCGGGACAAATATCGCGCGGTGGAAAAATTTTGGTATCGCAGTGTGGACATACTTCACCAACCAATCCATACCGTTGTTGATTTAGTCGCCAGTGGCGGGGAATTTCCATTTATTTTTCTCCTTGATAGAACTAATTAATAATTCTATCCGCCCGACCTATCAGGAACTATCAGGCTTATCTGCCTTTGGTTTCGCATCCCTAGATCATGTTTTCAAGGATATGAGTTACAGCAATCGAAGCTGGCCCGCCAAGACATTGAATAAGAGCAAACCGTGCCCCCTCGATCTGGTTAGGACCCGCCTGACCTCTCAGTTGTTCGGTCGCTTCAACAGCCTGGTAAACGCCCGTAGCACCTCCGGGATTCCCCCTTGCCTTGAGCCCTCCCAGAGTAGCGCATGGGAGTTGGCCTGTCAATGCGATGGAGCCATCCCTGGCAAGCTCCCAACCTCTTCCCCGCTTTGCAAATCCAGCCGCTTCCAATGACATTGCCGCAAAAATGGAAAACATGTCATAGTATTCAAACAGATCGATTTGGTCATTCGTTATACCAGTTCTTTGGAATGCTTGCTCAATCGAAGCTTGTGCAGCGCTGAACCACAAAAGGTCTCCACGTTCCGCCATGGAAAACGTGTCTGCAGCGATGGTTGAAGTTGCCAGTCGGACAACCGGATGAGGAAAACCCTTTGGTAATAATTCTCGCCTAGTGAGGACCAGCGCGGCAGCACCATCGGCGTTTGGGGCTATATCGTAAATATTCAACGGTTCACTGACGAGTTCAGCTTTCGCATAGGTATCCAGCCCAATCGCCTTGCGATACATTGCGTACTTATTACCAGCTCCATTGTTATGGGCTGTCAGGGGGAAGTATGCCAATCCTTCAGCAGGGATTTGATTTTCCAACATATATTTTCGAGCTAGAAGTGCTGCCTGGGAAGTGAGCGTCAAGCCGTGAATAGACTCATAATCAGCATCGGTCTGGGAGGCGAGGGCACTCTCAAGTTCAGGACCAATCATGTCAGTGAATTTTTCTACTCCAACCACGAGGGCAACATCCATTAACCCACTGGAGACAGCCAGGTAGCCTTGTCGCAATGCAGCGCCCCCAGACGCGCCACCGGCTTCAATTGTTCCAGCTTCGATTCCTGTCAAACCGGTGTAATCGGCAAGCAGGGCTCCCAAATGAGCCTGGCGAGAAAGGGTGGCAGCGAGCATGTTACCAACAAAGAGCACTTGCGGTTTTAGTCCCCCTGAATCCCGTATGGCAGCTTGAATGGCCTGCAGCGCCAGCGAACGAAGAGATGTTTCCCAATGTTCACCGACTGAGGTTTTTCCTATTCCTGCAATGATGATATCTGCCATAATCATTTCATCGCGATCTTGCCGCGGAACCGGGAGTAGGTTGCATAATCAATTTCTGTTCGACGGGCAATGTAGTCCTGAGTCTTGAGAGCCTTGTCACGCCGTCCAGGCAGTTTTTCGGTGACAGTAATATCAAATGCATCCGAACCTGCTCCGGATCCAAAAGAGACCATTAAAATTCGATCCCCGGGTTGAGCTATATCCAGGGTGGCGGTCAAACCGATAATGGCAGCCCCGGCATAAGTGTTCCCGATTACGGGGGATAATAGCCCAGGTTTGATTTGTTCCGGAGTGAATCCAAGTTGGGTAGCGGTGCGCTGTGGGAATTTTGCATTTGGCTGGTGAAAAATTGCCCAGGTGTAATCTGTGGGTTTTGTTCCCAATTCTTCCATTAAGGTCTTCCCAGCGGTGATACTGTGCTTGAAATAGGCTGGTTCGCCGGTGAAGCGGTTGCCGTGTTCGGGATAACGTTGGTATTCGCGCCGCCAAAAGTCGGGGGTATCACTCACGAAGGAGTAGGAGGCGTTTATGGTTGCCAGACTTTCCTCCGCAGGACCTATGACAAACGCGGCTCCACCTGCTGCTGCGGTGTACTCCAGCGCATCGCCGGGTTTTCCTTGAGCAGTATCAAGACCAGCAGCTATGGCATAGTGAGCCATTCCCGATCCAATCAATCCCATCGCCATGACCATGGCCTCCGTACCAGCCTTGCAGGCGAACTCCATGTCTGCGGCCTGGACGTGGGGTGCAGCTCCAATCGCTTCAGCTACAATTGTTGACGTTGGTTTTACCGCATATGGGTGAGATTCTGACCCGATCCAGACAGCGCGGATTTCAGCCGGATTAACTCCGGCTCGTTTCATAGCATTCCGCACCGCTTCGAGGGACATTGTTACGACGTCCTCATCCAACCCCGGAACGGCTTTTTCCTTAATGGGTAATCCCGAAGTTCGACCTCCGACCCAAACACGGGCAACTTCCCTGGCGGGTAATCGATAGCGAGGTACATAGGCTCCATATCCGATGATACCTACTGGTTTAGCGGGTTTTAGGATTGTGGGATATGTTTGGGGTGTAGTCATGAATTTGCCTTTTATTAATGTAGTGGAAAAGGGGACTCGGGCATATTATTGTCAACGATTATCAATAATTGAAAATCTTTTATTTGTAACAGCCCTCTGCCCTCATGAACCGCTTCAAACATGATAGGGTAACATTGAGGTCCACGTATCGAACCATTAGCACCATATCCGATAAGTCCCTCGGGGATCGATTTTAATAAATCCTTAAGAGGATATATTCTATCGTCCAGATAAAACCAAAATCGTGAGGTGACATGAACTATTAAAATATTTCCATTGTCTTTTATCGTGATGGATTAAAAAACGAAATCATTAAGATGGTTGGGCTCTGGAGTCGAACACGGCCCTGGTAATGGAAGTAGTGTTGGGATTGCACCCAGAGTTTCTTGATCATGCTGCGATCTAGACACTGCTGTTCCAGATAAGAGCGGATATTGATTAGTTGTTGGTTCCTTTGTTGTTATAGACTTAAGTTATGATAATCCACAGGCAGATAGCAAGGAGGCTAAAGTCGAGAAAATAAAAACCCCGGAGCGTATAACTATTTACGCTCTTTTAATATTTGTTCTGCGCGATCAATTCTCACCATCTTCTCAGCTACCATTTTCGCCGCTACTTCATCAACCTGTTCACCGATAGCTCCAGCAGCAGTTGCTACCTGACGTGCGTGCAGGGTCATGTGTCCCGGCTGAATGCCTTCAGTGGCGAGGGCACGCAGGGCGGCCAGGTTTTGCGCCAGTCCGACCGATGCTACGATCCCCGCCAGATCTGCAGCAGTCTTGACTCCCATTAATCTTAATGCAGCTTTAGCTGCTGGATGGACCTTGGTAGCCCCACCAACAATACCAACCGCCATGGGCATTTCCAATTCACCAATTAAATTTCCGTCCTTATCCATTCCCCACGAACTAAGGCTCGTATAACGACCATCACGTGCAGCGTACGCGTGTGCACCCGCCTCGATCGCACGCCAGTCATTACCGGTGGCGATGACAACTGCATCCACGCCGTTCATAATGCCCTTATTATGGGTGGCTGCACGGTACGGGTCAGCTGCAGCGAACGCCCAGGCTTCTATGATCCCATTCCGCACCTGCTCGCTTGTGAATTTTTGGCCGTCTGCATTCTTGAAGGCAAGATCCCTGAGCAATATTGTGCAACTGGCCTTAACCAAGCGCCTGTCTGCGAGATTTGACAAGATCCGTAAATGCACACGGCCCCCCGTGATATGGGCAATCTGGGGAGCGAGTTTTTCACAAGCGGTGTTGACGGCGTTTGCTCCCATGGCATCCCGGACATCGTAAATTAAATGGAGCACCAGGAATGGACCGATTGGAGACTCCTCAATCACGCGTATTTCCAGATCACGTGCCCCACCTCCAGCTTTAATTAAAACCGGATCTAGCAAGTCGGCTTCGGCGAGCAACTCGGATTTATGTTCGAGCAGTTTCATACTAGCCCCCATCAAATCTATGACATCCAAGATCTGGATCTGACCGATCATCTCCGGTGCAGAGGTAGTGGCGGTGAAACCGCCTGCTGCACGGGCTAATTTAGCCATAAACGAAGCTCCAGCCACCACTGAAGGCTCTTCAATCGCCATCGGGATAAGTACCTCACGGCCATTAATAATGAAATTCACTCCAATTCCAAGCGGGAGACTGAATATACCAACTGCATTTTCGACCATATGGTTGGCTTGGTCCGGTGATAAGCCTTCTGTCTGGAATGGTGAAAGTTCGTGAGAATTAACACCAGCAGCTTCCGCCAGTCTCTCAAGCCTGTCACCCAAAGGTAAATTGTAAAATCCAGCGATCCGGGAAGAGGTCATGCTTCCATTTTATCAGGGTGGGCTGGCAAAATCTATCAAACTTGTCATAAAACTGATATGTAGAGTAAAATTATCTATATTGAGGTATCCGAATGCTCCTGACGCGTGAAGAGTTACAAGATAGACTGATAGGATTACACCGGGCGAGCCTGGAACTGGTAAAAGAAGTCTCGCTTGAGACATTATTGGAGCGCATTGCTTCGTTGGCGTGCGAACAAGCGGGTGCTAAATACGCGGCATTGGGGGTGCTGGATGATGAGGGAAAACTCAAGCAATTCATTACAGTTGGAATGACAGCCGAAGAAATAAAGAAGATTCCGCACCCACCTCGCGGGTTGGGTTTAATCGGTGCACTGATGCACGGCGAAGGCGGTAACATCCGCATCCCGGAGATCGAAGAAGACCCGCGGGCAGTCGGTTTCCCTGCGGGCCATGTCGAAATGCATTCATTTCTGGGTGTACCAATCCGCATCGGAGGAAAGCAATTAGGTCAAATATACCTGACTGATAAAATCAATGATGCTGAATTCAGCCCTGATGATGAAAAAATAATTGAAATATTATCCACTTACGCAGGTGTCGCAATTGAAAATGCCCGCCTTTATGAGCAATTACAGGAAAGGGAGGGTACCCTTTCCCGTCGAAATGATCAACTGGCTCTGATCAACCAGATAGAGTTGGCGCTATCATCATCACTCGAACTCGAAGAAATTCTGAATAAAACTCTCGCGCTTTTGTTGGCTCATTTCAAAGTCGAAGCCGGTGAAATTTTTCTAAAAGAAGAAGACGGTGAGACTTTGCGCCTTGTATTACACAGGGGTGAAGCAGCCGAAGCCTTCTGGACACGTAATCGATTTAAGATAGGGGAGGGAATGGTTGGTAAGGCTGCAGAAACTCTCAAACCGGTCATCAGCAATCATCTCGATAGGGACATGCAAGGTACCCGGCAGGCGGTGGTGGAGGCAGGATTCAAGCAAATTGCCTGCATCCCACTGACGACGCACGGGGAAGTTGTCGGCGTATTGACCATCGCCACCCGCAGTCGGAGAACAATCTCGCAAAGTGAACTCCAACTGCTAGTTTCGGTTGCCGCAGGAGCCGGCACCGCAATTGAGAATGCCCGCCTCCATTCAAATGTACGTCGCCTAGCCGTGCTTGAAGAACGCGAACGGATTGGGATGGACCTGCACGATGGCATCATCCAATCGATCTATGGGGTTGGATTAGCCCTGGAAAACGCACGATCATTGTTACGAGATAATCCAAAAGATGCCGAGGAACGTTTGCAGAAGGCAATGGATGACCTGAACCACACCATACGGGATATTCGAAGTTATATTCTTGACCTGCGTCCGCGACAATTACAGGGGGAGAGTCTCATTGAAGGGTTGGGGAGATTAATTTCTGAATTTCGTCAAAACACGAAATTGGAAGTAAGTCTGGCAGCCCCAAAGGACCCTTTGTCTGACCTGCCGCAAATGCATGCCATGTCCCTTTTCCACATTTGCCAGGAAGCCCTGGCGAACATTGCCAAACATGCCAAGGCTTCGAAGGTTACAATTGATTTGTGGACGACCTCTGACCGAGTCCTGTTGGAAATTTCCGATAATGGACAGGGGTTTGAATTGGATAAGACGAACAAGACAGTAGGTCATGGACTGGCAAATATGTAAACTCGGGTCCAAAATGTGGGGGGGGATGTGGATATAACATCTGCCATTGGGGAAGGAACGTCCATTCTCGCTTGGGTCCCACGTCTTCCCGCCCGCGAAATTGCATGAGTTATCCCTTTTCTTACAACGAAACGCCTGATTGAACGTTTCACGTTTCACGAAACTAGCTCAAGTTTCCATCTTGATTTTTTAAGGTTAGGGTAGTGATATTCAGTAAGAAAGCAAGAGTTCAAGATATACCCCCAGATATGGCGAATATTAATCTGCCTCCGGCGGCTGTGGGGGGTTGAATCATGCTTAATTCCTGCGGTAAAAAAGTCAATTCTGAAAGGCTTGTTAAGGTTAGGTATACCTTAAAAAATAGAATGTTTTTAAGCTTGCGTAGGTTTGGCGTATGGAATAAAAATCTGTTTTCTGCTAGAATGGTCTCGTGAAGGATAAAAGGCACTATCCTCCCCCCAAGGAATAAAGTTGGTAACAACTGAATAATAAAATAACCACCCACTGCGAAAGCAGTGGGTTTCTATCCCTGTACCAAATCGCTGGAAATCAGTAAGTTTGGAGGAAGAGATGGACGCCGAGCAAGCCTGGCAGTCAGCGTTGGGGCAACTCCAAATGGAGATGCCGAAGGCATCATTTGATACCTGGGTGCGAGATACCCAGATCCATTCCTATGATGATGGGTTGTTTACGATCGGCGTTCGCAATGCCTATGCCCGTGACTGGTTGGAAAGCCGCCTATCCAGCACTGTAACACGCCTGTTGATGGGAATAATGAACCGCACAGTTGATGTCGCCTTCATTGTCAATGCCACTTTAACAAGCGAATCGGTATCAGAATCAGCCGATGTGAAAGATATTTCCCCTGATTCGTTGAAAATTCCGCAGGTAACTCGCAGCGCTACTCTTAATCCCCGTTACACGTTTGACAATTTTATTGTCGGTCCAAATAACCGCCTGGCGCATGCTGCTTCTCAAGCAGTAGCCGAGAACCCTGCAACTGCGTATAATCCGTTGTTCCTGTACGGGGGCGTCGGTCTGGGAAAGACTCATTTATTACATGCCATTGGTAATTATTGCCAGGAACATTATTTACGGGTTCTATATGTTTCCTCCGAAGAATTTACAAATGACATGATCAATGCTATCAGGTCACATACCACCCAGGCATTTAGAGACAAGTATCGTTCTGCAGATGTTTTATTAGTTGACGATATCCAATTCATTGCCGGGAAAGAATCCACGCAGGAAGAATTTTTCCATACATTCAATACACTGCATGGTCAAAACAAGCAGATAATTGTGTCCTCCGACCGGCCCCCCAAGTCCCTGGTGACACTGGAGGAACGGTTACGTTCGCGCTTTGAGTGGGGGTTGACTGCTGATATCCAATTGCCCGATCTGGAAACCCGGCTGGCAATCCTTCGCTCGAAAGCTGAACGCTTAGGCTATGAAGTGCCCTCTGAAGTACTGGACTTAATCGCTCGACGAATCCAGTCAAATATCCGCGAACTGGAGGGAGCGCTTAATCGAATTGTGGCATTTGCTGACCTGAGCGGTATGCCTTTAACCCCTCAATTGGCTGATGTAGCTCTGGCCGATCTCCTGCCACAGCGCGGGGACGTAAAACCAGGTGCAGTGGTAGATATGGTAGCTAAAACGTTCAACTTATCCGTGGATCGCTTGCTGAGCCCCGACCGATCCAGGGATGTGGCCCTGCCGCGCCAGATCGCCATGTATTTGATGCGTGAAACAAATATTTCCTTACCGCAAATTGGACTGGCTCTGGGCGGCCGCGATCATACCACGGTCATGTATGCTTGCGAGAAAGTGGCCAATTTGCTCGAGCGGGATGACAAGATACGCAGACAAGTGGTTGAAATCCGTCAGCAATTGTACGCGTAACACACGGTATTCATTAAACCTATATATCATCCCGATGATGACTCGTCGGGATGAAGGTTTTAAATTGTAGAAGTAATCTAAAAGGAGAAAATTCCTTTAGGGTTTTGTGAAGAATTAAAATATGAGGTTAGTTGTATTTTTTCACGAGATGGTGTCGACGAAACTGCCCCCGCTTATTTTTCGATCGGGCATTTGGCGAACTCCATCGAATTTGATAACCATTTCAATTTGCTGAAAACAGCGCCCATTTCCGATCAGCACTTTTCGGCAAGTGTAACAAGGTTTCCCATTATCAAACACGTCCAGGCTGGGTTCGTTCCTTAAATCTATCTGCCCATGGATAGTTTCCCCGCACTGTTGGCATTTGACAGAAAAATATAAAACGTTCCAGTTCGATCAGGAGATGAAAATAACCTCTTTAAGAAAATCATCGAGTCCTTCAGTGAATAAATTAAAGCATGAGGTTACTTGGCTGTCCCTCTTTGCGGAATGGGGATGGTAAGGGTACCGAGCCACTGCATGAGTTTGGACGGTTGGGCTTCTTTGAGTGGAGCGTAACCCACCCCCAATAGATCCAGTCGGACCAGAAATTTTCCCAGCCTTTGAACGAAGTCTTTAAAGTCTTTCTTGTTTTTTAGGGTCCAACCGGTTTCAGCCATGGCAACAAGACGAGGATATACTTGATAATCGAGACGCGCCCGGTTCGGCACCCATTCAGACCAGAGTGGAAATTCCAGGCCGAGGATGGTCCCAGCTTTGTCTTCTTCCAGTTCTTTTGGAACCGGTTCATACTGATAAGCCAGGCTTAAAGGCATCAGACCATAACCGTGATCCAGATATGTACTCAGATAAGAAGACATGACAATGGCACGCTTATCCCTCCGGATTGCTTCCAATAATCGCTGGTGCCCTCCCGCCCAATACTGAATGACCGCGTTTTCCACAAGACCATCCTGGAGGATCTCATTCCAGCCCATAACCCTGCGTCCTTTTGAGTCAAGATAAGCGGCGATCCGGTTGGTGAAAAAGACCTGGAGCGCGTGTTCCCCTTTCAACCCATTCTCCCGGATACGGCGTTGGCAATTGGGGCAGTTCTTCCAGCGTTTCTTAGGTGCTTCATCTCCCCCGATGTGAATGTAAGGGGAAGGGAAGAGCTCAAGGATTTCATCAAGCACATTTTGCAGGAAGTAAAATACCTGGTCCTTTCCGGCGCAGAAAATATCTGGGAAAACCCCAAAGTGCATAGCAACGTGGAAAGGACCTGTACGGCAAGCCAATTCGGGATAAGATGCAAGAGCAGCCAAAGAGTGGCCAGGCATTTCAATCTCCGGCACAATCGTAATGTTTCGTTCAGCTGCATAGGCAACTATTTCTCTTATTTCAACTTGGGTATAAAAACCACCGTGAGGTACTCCATTATGCTTTTTCCCCAATATGGTTTTACTCGTCCCAGCCCGATGAGAGCCGATTTCTGTTAGTTTGGGATATTTTTTGATCTCAACTCGCCAGCCCTGGTCTTCGGTCAGATGCCAATGGAAAACATTCAGTTTTTGAAGAGCCATCAAATCGAGTGTAAAATATATGGTCTCTTTCCCGTGAAAATAACGGCCATCGTCAAGCATGAATCCGCGCCAAGGAAAACGTGGTTTATCTTCAATGAGCAGGCATGGGATACGCCAATCCATATCATTTAAAACTGAATGACGTTCTTCGATTTCTACAGGGAGGAGTTGACGCAAGGTCTGCATACCGTAGAAAACTCCTGCTGTGTAGGACGATTCAATAATAGTGGCATCGGGCTGCACCTCCAGCCGGTAACCTTCACGACCGAGTCTCTCCAGGTCCGGGTTCAAAACCAGGCGAATGGTGTTTTTTAATATCCGGAAATCAGGCTGGATCTCGAGCGGGAACCCGGTTGGGAGAGTTAGCAATTTTTGTAAATAATCAGCGTTCCACATGTTAGAAACGTCAGTCAGAATTCTACTATCCCTAGTAAGAAGGAATTGTCCGGGCATGAGCTCGATTTTGTCTGGAAGTGGGATGATATCTCGTGTTGGGACGACTGTCTCATCGAGTATGTTTTCCATGGATCTATTTTACTTCGGCTTGGTTGGATTTGTGGTATACTACCGCCGCTTCCAATAAGGAAGCACATTCTGCCCGGGACGGGCAATAAGCGTCCCTGAGCGGGTCTGTTATCCCCGCTAAACTTTCAAGTCCTGCAGGGGCAGGACAAGGTTATAAGGAGAAAAAATGGCTGTTGTATCCATGAAAGCGCTGCTGGAAAGCGGCGTCCATTTCGGCCACCGGACCAATAAGTGGAATCCCGGTATGAAGCCGTATATTTTTACCGAGCGCAATGGAATCCATATCATTGACTTGCAGCAAACGGTAAAGGCGATCACCAATGCATACAATGCTATTCGTGATTGTGTTGCAACCGGCGGGGTGGTGATGTTCGTCGGCACCAAGCGCCAGGCGCAGGAAACGGTGCATGATGAAGCCATCCGCTGTGGAATGCCCTATGTCACCGAACGCTGGCTGGGTGGCATGTTGACCAACTGGTCCACGATGCACCAACGCATCCTGGAACTGGAGCGCATGGAGAAGTTATTTGCCACCGGCGATATCGAAAAGCTGACCAAAAAAGAAGCCCTGCTGATCCAACGTGAGATCACCCGTCTGAACATTCATCTCTCTGGTGTTCGCAACATGGCACGCGTTCCAGACCTGGTCTTTGTCGTGGATGTAAGCCGCGAGTATGCGGCCGTCCATGAAGCCAATTTGCTGAATATCCCCGTGATCGCCCTGGTGGATACGAATTGTGATCCCACCAATGTGGATTATGTCATTCCATCCAATGATGATGCTATTCGTGCCATCAAATTACTGGTGTCCAAGATGGCAGATGCTGTGGAAGAAGGCAAGGCAATGCGCAAGGACGAGGAACTCGAAGCGGAAGCTGCCGCGGCACGTATGCCTGAAGTCACGATTTTGACTCGGTCAAGATTCTGGCTCACACGATTGATACCGAGGAAGAGCTCAAGGATGACGAATTACTGGGTGAAGCCACCCTGGCCAAGCTTGCTCCAGTTCCTGGAGCAGAAGAAATCGTGTCAAATGAAGGTGTGGTAGACGAAACCGTGCCGGAAGGACCCGCAAGCGACGAAGACGCCGGCAAAGAAAAGAAAGAATAATAAAGGAATTGGCATGGAAATTACAACTGAAATGATCAAAGAGCTGCGCGAAGCCACCAAGGCCGGTGTGCTGGATTGCCGAAAAGCCCTGGAAGCATCCAACGGCGATTTTCAGAAAGCGGTGGATTTTCTGCGTGAAAAAGGCACTGGCTACCGCAGCCAAGCGCGCCGACCGCCAGGCTTCGAATGGCATGGTGGAACTGTATTCCCATGGCAATGGCCGCGTTGGCGTAATGGTGGAAGTCAACTGCGAGACCGACTTTGTCGCCCGCTCCGAGCAATTCCGCAAGTTTGCTCATGAAGTGGCTCTGCAGGTGGCAGCTGCTGCACCACAATATGTAAAAGAAGAAGATATTCCGGCAGATGTGCTCGAACACGAAACCGAGATTGCCAAAGCGCGCGCTCGTGAAGAGGAAGGCAAACCGGAAGCCATGCTGGAAAAGATTGCCCAGGGACGTCTGGAGAAATTCAAGGATGAAGTCGTGTTGATGCGCCAGGCATATATTCGGGATGATAAGGTCACGGTGGGAAAACTCCTGCTCGAACAGGTTGCTGCCCTCGGAGAGAATATCGTCATCCGGCGCTTTGCCCGCTGGGAATTGGGCGAGATAAGTGAGTAATTAGAAAGCCAACCATTTGGTTGGCTTTTTTCTTACCAGACTGAAAAGAGGAGAAAAAATGGCAGACCTCAAATTCAAACGTATTTTACTCAAATTGAGCGGCGAAGTCTGGCAGGTCCGAACGGCTTCGGGATCGACCCGGAACAAGCCGAGGCAATTGCCGAACGTGTCAAAGCCGTCCACAAAATGGAGGTGGAAGTGGCAATTGTCATCGGGGCAGGCAACCTGTGGCGTGGCAAACAGGGTCTCGACCGCGGCATGGACCGTGCCACCGCAGATTATATGGGCATGCTGGCAACGGTCATGAATGCCATGGCCTTGATGGATGCCCTGGAACGAACCGGTGTATTTACACGGGTCCAATCAGCGATCGAGATGCGGGCAGTGGCTGAACCGTATATTCGCAGACGTGCCATCCGCCACCTGGAAAAGGGACGCGTGGTCATCTTCGGTGCGGGGACCGGCAATCCGTTTTTCTCCACCGATACTGCGGCGGCTTTGCGGGCGGTGGAGATTGATGCAGATGTGCTGATCAAAGCTACCAAGGTGGATGGGGTCTATGATGCCGATCCGCAAAAGAATCCGGACGCCAGGAAGTTTGATACACTCAGTTACATTGATGTTCTCAATCGCCGCCTGGAAGTGATGGACAGCACTGCCATCTCCCTGTGCATGGATAACAATTTGCCCATCCTGGTGGTCAACTTTGGGATCCATACTGCGCTCGAACGCGCCCTGCGCGGCGAAAAAGTGGGTACCTGGTCACCACCTAGATCAGTCTAGTTTTGATAGTCTTTTGATATCTTTTGACAGGGTCGCCCGACGATAATTATCGGCGACCCTGTTTTCTTTCTCTACTGCATAAGGATTCCTTGGACTCTTGATTATATTGGCATTTTTTCTGGTTTTAAGGTATCCTTAAGCAAGACAAATTTTTCATTCCAGGAGGCCGACGTGATAAAAGACATTCTTAAAGAAGCTGAAACACGCATGCACGCCGCAATCCAAAATCTGGATGATGACCTGGCTGGGATCCGCACCGGCCGGGCCACCCCGGCATTGGTGGAGAAACTGCCGATCGAATACTATGGCACACCCACACCCCTGATGCAACTGGCATCCATTTCGGTACCGGAGCCGCGCGGCCTGCTTATCAAACCTTTGATCCATCCTCACTGAAGAATATTGAACGGGCGATCCTCGCTTCGGATCTGGGACTTACTCCCAACAATGATGGAAAACAAATCCGCCTGAACCTGCCCACCCTTACCGAAGAGCGCCGCCGCGAACTGGTGAAAGTTGTTCATAGCCGGCTGGAAGAATGCCGCATTGCTGTTCGCAATGTCCGCCGTGATCTCCACAACGATATGCGCGATTTTGAAAAAGAAAAATTAATTTCCGAAGATGACCTGAAACGCGGCGAGGAAGAACTCCAGAAAGTCACTGACCATAATATCGAAGAGATCAATAAGCATGGCCAGCATAAAGAACAGGAGATCATGGAGGTGTAGTGACGGTCTATAATCGTCGCTACCAATTTATGGCAAAGAAAACCAAAGCCTCCCGTGCCGCAAATTCCCACTCACGTCGCAATTATTATGGACGGGAATGGGCGCTGGGCAATTTCACGCGGTCTTCCACGTCTGGCAGGCCACCGCGCCGGTACAGAGAATTTGCGCCGAATCATTACCGCTTGTGTTGAATTCGGCATCAAATACCTGACCATTTATGCTTTTTCCACGGAGAATTGGGGCCGCCCACGCGAAGAAGTCGACGGCTTGATGCACATTCTCGAGGATGTGATTGACAGGGAATTGGCGGAATTGAATAAGGAAGGAGTTCAGTTACGACATATTGGACGACTGGAACGACTGGATCCCAAACTTCAGGAAAAAGTCCTGGAAGCCATCGAGTTGACCAAAAATAATGACCGTCTGATCCTAAATGTTGCTTTCAATTATGGCGGGCGCGATGAAATTGTATGTGCCATCCAGCAGATGATCAAGGATGGTGTCAAACCCGAAGAAGTTAACTCCGACCTGGTCAGCCAATACATGTTCACTGCAGGAGTCCCGGATCCAGACTTGATCATCCGTACTTCAGGGGAATTGCGTGTCTCGAATTTTCTGATCTGGCAGGGGGCATATTCTGAGTGGTATGTTACCTCTGTTTATTGGCCTGATTTCAATAAGGAAGAGCTCCGAAAAGCATTGGATACATTTTCCCAGCGAGATCGCCGCTATGGCGGTGTATCCCAGCCCGTAGAGGATTAATCTTTACATGTTGATTAAACGGACCCTTGCTGCCCTTGCTCTGGCGGTTATTGGCATCCCTGCCATGATTCTGGGGGGGCTTTTTTATTTTGCTTTGATCACGCTCCTTCTGGGGGTTGCCACCTGGGAATATGGAAGGATCTTCCATACTGCAGGTTATAACGCCTCCACACCGTTGCTGATGGGAGGCGTTGTGCTATTGGTCGGGATAAGGGCATATTTCCCACCCCTTGCCCCGGCTTGTCTGACTTTGCTTATCCTTGCAGCCATGACCTGGCATCTGTTTGATTACGAAAAAGGTCGGACCTGGCTGCCGCTGACTTTGCCGTCACGATTGCAGGGATCGTATACCTGGGTTGGATTGGAGCATATCTGATCGACATTCGCAATTTGCCGAATGGAATTTGGTGGCTGGCACTGGTTTTACCAGCTGCCTGGTTGGCAGATATAGCAGCTTATTTTATTGGTAAGCGTTTTGGTAAACATCAGCTCAGCCCGCGTCTGAGTCCTAAAAAAACGTGGGAAGGTTATTGGGGCGGGGTTATTTTTGGAACGGTCGGCACAGCAGGGTTGGCAGTCTTATGGCATAGCCTTGGCGGTCCTGCCGTAACCTGGTGGCAGGGAGCGGCACTGGGAGCTACGCTTTCCATCTTTTACCACTCTGGGCGACCTGGGCGAGTCCATGTTCAAACGACAGGCAGGGATGAAAGATTCGAGTCAAATCATTCCTGGACACGGAGGAGTGCTTGATCGAATGGATTCATGGCTGTGGGCAGGTGCGTTGGGGTATCTGCTAATCATTTGGTTCTTGCTTTAGAAAGACGATTTCTAGGAGCTACGAAATGATCACTGAACCAACACGCAATTTTGCCCTCGAATTAGTGCGCGTAACCGAAGCGGCAGCTTTATCTGCTGGTCGTTTTATGGGACGTGGTGATAAAAATGCAGCCGATCAAGCCGCAGTGGAAGCCATGCGGCTCGTTTTAAATACAATTTATATGAATGCAGTCATTGTTATTGGGGAAGGGGAAAAAGATCATGCCCCCATGTTGTTCAACGGTGAACATGTTGGAAACGGGAATGGTGCGGAAATGGATATAGCCGTCGACCCAATCGACGGGACCCGACCTTTAGCCAATGGAACTTGGAGTGCCCTTTCGACTGTGGCATTGGCGCCGCGTGGGACAATGTTTGACCCCGGCCCGTTTCTTTATATGGATAAAATTGCAGTTGGTCCGCTGGCTAAAGGAAAGGTGGATATAAATGCTCCAGTGAAACAAAATCTCGCAGTGATTGCAAAAGCGGGCAGCAAAACCATAGAAGATGTAACTGTAATAATTCTAGATCGCCCACGTCACGAGCAATTGATTGCTGAAGTACGTCTAGCTGGGGCGCGCATTCGCTTGATACCTGACGGTGATGTTGCCGGTGCATTGATGACCTCCTGGCCCGATTCAGGAATTGATGCCCTGCTTGGCATCGGTGGTACGCCTGAAGGGGTGTTATCGGCATGTGCACTGCGTGCAATGGGGGGGGAGATTCAGGGCAGGTTGTATGCTAGAAATGATGATGAATTACGCCGTGGGCGTGAGCGGGGATACGATTTTGAAAAAGTTTTGACTATGAACGATTTGGTTTCTTCCGAAGATGTCTTTTTCGCGGCTACCGGGATAACTGACGGAGAATTTCTTGATGGAGTAAAATACTTTGGAACAGGAGCACGCACGGATAGCCTGGTTGTGCGTGGTCAGACCGGCACAGTCCGCCAGATCATTGCCACCCATCGATGGGATAAACTTAACAAATTCAGTGCAATTAAGTACTAATAAATTAGGAAAGCTGTCCTCCTGAACTAAAATTTATACCAATCTGTGGCATTGTGATACAATCCTTTCTCGAACACTTTAGCCGGAGGCAAGATTACCTATGGCCAAACAACGTATCTTACTGGTAGATGATCATGAAGTTGTACGGTTGGGGTTGAAATCGCTGCTGGAGCGCCATCCTCAATTTGACGTGGTCGGCGAAGCCTCTTCTGCTCGTGAGGCGATGGAGATTGTCAACAACACCCACCCGGATGTGGTGGTGATGGATATTCGCCTGCCTGGTACTTCCGGCATCGAAGCGTGTGAGGAAATTACCGGTCGGTTTCCGGAAATCAAGGTTATCATGTTGACTTCCTATGCCGAAGATGAGATGCTCTTCTCGGCCATTCGGGCAGGGGCTTCAGGATATATTCTGAAGCAAATTGGTGGTGAGGATCTTGTCCGTGCGCTCGAAGCGGTAGGGCGCGGAGAAGCCATGCTCGACCCAACAGTGACCCAGCGCGTATTTCAGGAAGTTCGTCGAGCTGTTAAAGAAGAGGAAGCTTCCGCTTTTGCACATTTCAGCCAACAGGAGAAACATGTGCTTCTTCTCGTGTCGGAAGGGAAGACCAATCGTGAAATTGCAAAGGCACTATTCCTGGGTGAAGGGACCGTGCGAAACTATGTCAGCAGCATCCTATCCAAATTAGGCGTGAATAACCGCGCGGAAGCTGCAGCCTATGCAGTAGGCCATAACCTGCGTGAATATATTGCCATGTAGTTTGAATTGCTTCCAGGTTGACAAAATCTTAGTTTCGGATAAAATACAACCCGCACGCCGAAGTGGCGGAATTGGCAGACGCGCTAGGTTCAGGGCTTAGTGGCCTTACGGTCGTGAGGGTTCAAGTCCCTCCTTCGGCACAGCAAACCCGCAGAAACGCGGGTTTTTTTGTGGTATTTTGGGATGGGAATCAATCTTCGAGCTTTTCAATTACAAAAATTGAGGTACGAAAGGGGGTCTTTTCCGACGTGATCACTGGCTTGTCAAACCAGCCTGGACAGGGTAAGATACGGTTATGAAAATGAAATGGCGCAACATTTTGATTGCTATGGGACTTATCGTTGCAGTGGTTCTCCTGGTGGATTTTAACCGCCGTATGGAAGAACTGGATCGTCTTTCCACCCAATTGAATTCTGTTCGCGCCGAAGCCACTGCCATTATTCAAACACAGACGGCCCTTGCTGGTCAGGTGGCTTTTGCTACATCGGATGTGGCAGTTGAACAATGGGCTTATGACAATAAAATGGTCCGCCCCGGTGAGCATCCGGTGAGCGTGGTGCCAGGAGCAGAGACAACTCCGACTCCCGGTCGCAACTGTTACACCCGCGGGTGGAGATGTGCCAATCTGGCGTATCTGGTGGGAATTATTTTTTGGAAACCACCAATAATATTTAGCCCGGACGCAAGTCCGGTTTTTTTTATTTTCCGTGGGGGATTTAAGGTGCCACGATGACGATACCCTTTTGTCCCTGTTTAGCCTTATGTTCTGCATTATTGGCGCGGTCAATTAACGCTGAAAGATTTGGTCGTTCTTCTGAAAGGACTGTTACGCCAATCGAGACGGTCACATTTAATTCTCCAAAAGGGGTATTTATTTTACTGGCAGCAATCTCTTCAACCATTCTCCGGGCAACGATATGGGCACTGGCGATATCCGTTTCAGGAAGCAGGGCTACGAATTCATCTCCCCCAAAACGGGCAAGTACATCCACCGTCCGCAGGATGGATCGACAGCGTTCCGCGATGCCTTTCAGGATCAGGTTGCCGGTGGCATGACTGTAAGTATTGTTGAAGTTACGAAAGTTATCGATATCAAAGAATAGTACTGAAAGGGGGCGGCTGAACCGATTGGCACGTTCAACTTCTCGAGCGCCAAGCTCCTGGAGTCCGCGATAGTTATAGATGCCGGTCAGTTCATCGACGATTGCAAGACGCTGAATTTCGGAGTACAACCGGGCGTTTTCGATGGCGATGGCTGCCTGGATGGCTATCCTTTCCAGGATACGGATATGATCTTCGGTGTATGCATCCGCTCGATAATTTTGGATGGACAAAACCCCAATCACTCTTTCTCGAAGCATGAGCGGAATTCCGATATACGAACGGGAAGTTTTCTCTGGGGCATTTGCAGAGAGCTGCTGAGGATGGGTATCGGACAAAACATTATCGTTATTGATATTGTTCAAGTAGAGAGTCTTGCCCGATCGGATTACAGCCCCCAGTGTGCCTGGGCGGTCATCGATATCGCGTGAGGGTCCAGCTTGATAAAGACCCGCCTCGTAAAAAATCGGAACCTGTATCAGGGAATTGGTTTCATCAAATAGCGCAACATAGAAAATATCAATTGGCACCAATTGACTACATTGTTCATAAAGGGTTTTGAGGACATGCTCCATATCAAGACCTGATGTGACAGCCAGGCTGATTTGGTTTATTATCCCGAGTTCTTTAATCGTGTGAGCCAGTTCCGCTTCTGTCTGGTGGCGGACGGATACATCGCGCAGGATAATCAGTCTACCCGCAAGTTGTTTATGCTGACCGTAAAGCGGTGAAACCGAAAGATGAAAGTAACGGGGAGGGTTGGTACCCCATCGAACCTCTGTCTCGCCTTTATCGTCATTTCCGTGCAAGCGTTTGGCTAAACCTGGCCAGAATTTTAGGACTTTTGTTATAGGTTGTCCCTGGCTTTGATTTGGTGTCGTGTTCAAAATACTTTGTGCAACCGGATTGATATCCACCACGCGATTTTGTGTGTCCAGCACAAGAATCCCGTCGTCCAAATTTTCGATGAGTACATGGCGGGCAAGCGGCGCAAGATCGAATAAACGAAATCGAAAAATGCCAAATACAATGACTAAACCTGTTAAAGAAAAGGAGATTGGAGTCAGATTCAAGCCTGGTAAAAAGTTCGGGAAGACGGTATAAGACGATCCCACCCACGAACGGAAATATTGAACCTACCAATATAATACTGACCTGGCGACGAAATGGCTCCTTTGCACGGTTGAATTCTTCCAATAGAAAAAATATGCCTACTGCGAGGATGGCGTAATCATAGACCACTAAAAAATAATATGCGACCCCGTGTCCATAAATCAGGACATTTTGCAGAATTGGACTGAATGAGAAACTTGTCCAAATCAGATGATGCATTTCATTAGTAATCGTAACAAAGAACCCGGCAATTGGAACTATGGAAATCAGAACCAAATATTTCGGTTTAAGCCAGCTGGTTTTTTGGCAATACTGCAATGCGAATATCAGAAACAAGGTCGGGGCGCTGAGAGTCCCCACATATTCCAGTTTCGACCAAATAATCTTGTATTGAATCCCGATAACAGCCGCCTCAAGACCGGATGCAAATGCCCACTCGCTGACCGCAAACATAAAAATAGCTAAAACCCCTACTCCGGAGGAACTGCGACGACGCAACGCTACAAAACCAGCCAAAGCGGATATGATGGCTGATATATGCAGAACCGCCGCATAAACCGTATAATTCCAAGTCATGTCCCTCTCCCTTGTGGACAAAAAATCCTTGAGATTAATATGGATAATATTTCCATATCATCACTATAATTGCAGTATAGCATAACAATATTGGAATTGATAAGCTTCATATTTTTATCATATAAATAGCCGGAAATTATTTTAAATGTGGATTGCATTTTTCTGGGTCGACTCCTACTTCCATAATCGATTTATATCAAATTGCAAATTACCCATTTGGAGGTCGAATGTTCCAATCAATTGACCAGGTTTTAAATCACATTGAAAAATATCAAGTCGAGATGGTCGATTTAAAGTTTTGTGATCTGTGGGGACGCTGGCACCACCTTACAGTCCCCGCAAAGCAATTCAATCCTGATTTGTTGGATAAGGGTATCGGTTTTGATGGATCTGCGGTGGGATTAAAATCTGTCAAAGCGGGGGACATGGTTCTCGTTCCAGACCTCAATACCGCATTTATGGACCCTTTTGGGATGCGCCGACCCTTTCCTTTTTATGCACCACCCTTGAAGCCGATACCCACGCTATTTTCGAAAACGATCCTCGTAATATTGCATTACGTGCGGAGGATTTCCTCAAGTCAACGGGAATAGCCGATGAAAGCCGGTGGGGACCAGAGTACGAGTTCTACATTTTTGATAGTATTTCATATGAATATGGTGTAAATCGCGCCAGTTATGCCATCACCTCCGGGGAGGCAGACTGGAATAGCGCAAGCGGTGGACACGGGCATTACATCCCGCTGCATGGTGGTTATCACGCCATCCCGCCAAAAGATTCCCTGTATAAACTCCGGACGGAAATTGTCAGGAATCTTGATGCAATAGGGGTTCCAGTAAAATATCACCACCATGAAGTGGGAGGGCCTGGTCAGTCGGAGATCGAAACCCCGATGATGGGTCTTGTCCGGGCGGGGGATGCCACCATGATCATTAAATATGTCACGAAGATGACGGCCCATGGGCATGGCCAAACCGCCACATTCATGCCAAAGCCACTATATGGCGAAGCCGGCAGTGGAATGCATTTCCATCAGCACTTATTCAATAAGGGTAAAAATGTCTTTTATGAAGCTGCTGGTTATGGGTGTCTTTCTCAGGAGGCACTTTATTATATCGGCGGCCTCCTTTTTCATGGGCCTGCGCTCCTGGCTCTGACCAACCCAAGTACCAATTCCTACCGACGGCTTATCCCAGGCTTCGAAGCACCGGTCAATGCATTCTTTTCGCTCGGGAACCGCAGTGCAGCGGTGCGCATCCCCAAATATGCAAATCAGCCTGATAGTGCTCGCGTTGAATTCCGCCCACCTGATGCTTCATGCAATGTCTACCTGGCTTTGGCTGGAATGCTCCTTGCTGGTCTGGATGGGATCCGCCAAAGAATTGAGCCAACCGCAGCCGGGTTCGGCCCAATCGATCAAAATGTCTTTGCCTGGACAGATGAGCAGCGTTCCAAAATTAAATCCCTGCCATCCTCTCTCAACGAAGCTCTGCAAGCTCTGGAGGCTGATCATAATTTCCTGACCTCGAGCGGGGTATTTACCGAGGAACTCCTCAGGCAATGGGTAGACTTCAAACGGAATCAGGAATATTATGCCATTCGCAATCGACCCCATCCATATGAAATGAACTTGTATTTTGATGTTTGATTTGGAGGCTTAATCCTCCTGCAAGCGGATTGAATATCGATCTTCCCGGAAAAAATATCCGTTGGTTATATTCCCGGTGGGTAATCTGGTTTTCTAACAGTCAAGATTTTCCAACTTAAGCCGTGGGAGGTCACCCTATTTTATTTAAGGAAGAAAATCCCTGGAATATGGCCAGATGCAGAGGCCGTTCTTGAGGGATGGAAAATCTCTAGGAGAGGACCAAGTCCTCCCTTAGATATTTTACTTTTAGTCAGGAATATAGGTGGGGAGTTGCCTGTTCATAATTAACCGATATGTGAACCTGATCACATCCAAACTTCCCAAAAGGATAGCGAGCCAAAGCACCAGGTTTACGAGTTGGGTAAGAATGGGCATCATTGATTGTGCCCATTGTGCATTACCAAGACTGGTGGTCAAGGCTTCCACAGTGATAGCAAGCAATGATGGGCCAGCCAGCATGAGCGCTGCAATCATGATGCCGATCACCTTCAGCCCAATCAAGCTGGTGTACGCGACGGTGTTCCAATGTCCCATGCGAAGCAGAACTATATCAAGGATGATGGTCAGCGCCCAAACCAAGGTCAGATAGGGAACGTAATAAAAGAAAGCTTGAGATAGCAGGGGGAAATTTGTCCAATTTCCGACCCCGATGTACCATGCTCCACCTATTCCATATCCAAAGCTGAAAATCTCCGGGAAGAAATTGAAGATAACAATCGCAGCGAAACAGGCAAGGATTTCAAGGATGGCCTCTCCCATTTTGACTTGGTTAGGGGGGGATAACCTGGTTAATGAGCGTGGGTCCCATTCTTTTTCCAAGGACAGACCTTTGATATTATCCTTTGCGCCGGTACGAAATAGTGCCCATTCCAGGATCGCGAAGATGAGCACTACGTTGCCCAGGATGGTCATTAATATAACGATAAGATTGCCTACAGCCAAGACCACAGTTTCGAATTCGGTATGGGGGTTGCCGATTGTGTGTGAAAGAGTCACACCCAGGCTGATGGCAGCGCCAATGCCTGCCACCATCAATACGATGCGCAGCACCAAAATAAAGGTGGGATAAAGCCGAGGACCAATCAGGTACCTTTCTCCAAGGTAAGTGCCTGCAACTTTATCGGGTGAGCCGTAAGCTTTAAGCACTTCTGAAGTCATCTCTTCATCCACCGTTTTACCCGATTTTTGGCTGCGCTCGTCAAGCATATCTTGTAAGATGGAGTGGATCTCAGCCTCAATGTCAGCGCGCATCTTTTTGGGCAAACGGCGTCCGACTTCTGAAACATAGGTATCGATCAAGTTGGTACTCATTATTAATCTCCTAATTCTTAAAAGTGGTTTAATATTTTTCCACTTTACAGCATCTTTTTCATTATCAATACAATGCTATTCCATTCTTCCTTAAGTCTGGACAGAAGTCCCCTGCCTTCGTCGCTGAGCATATAATATCGCCGGGGTCTATCGGATTCAATGCGCCAGTTGGACTTGAGCAACCCCTGGCTTTCCAGCCGGCGGAGCAGGGGATAAAGAGTTCCCTGGTCAATCTCAAAGCCCTGTTTTTTGAGACCGTTGATAAGCGAGTAGCCATACTGCTCTTCACCCAATTTGCTTAAAACAGCCAGGACAATGATCCCGCGCCGCAGTTCAAGGATTGCATTTTCAAATGATTCGTTTGTCATAAGATCACCATTTTCAACATTATACTATGTAACACATTGTATGTCAATAATAATAGTATTAATATATCGAAACTAGGAAATTCCTTGTTGCGATTCGCTAATTAATATGCTAATAATTTATATACCGGGAGTCCGTCGCAGGTAGAATAACCAGCGCCCAATAGTTTCTTCTGCGAAAGCGATAATTAAAACCACGAACCAGCCTGCCATCCAGACCTCCCGCGACCAAAGGAACACAGACGCTCCACCTACTATCCCTGCCAGGAGCAGTCCAGATTGCCACTTGCGCAGGCTTTTATTTTCAAGTTCAGGATAAATAAAAGAGATTAACAAGGAGGCCGAAAAAGCAAGGATGCCAGCCAAAGCGAGCCACGCCACGATACCAGAGGGTACATTCGAAGGGAGGAGCGCCCCCGTAAGCCAACACCCCAATCCTATAGTTGAAATAGTGAATTCGACCAGGGTACGGATGGAATTCCAACCTGGCATACTGCGAAGTTGATAGACTCGTTGCATGGAATATAGAGCAACCAATCCACAAATAAAAGTTAGCAAGCCGAGAATAATTTCTCCGGAGCAAGGGCTTGTAAGAGAAATTCTTTGACCAGCCTGGATGGCCCACAACCCAGCAAATCCCAACGTGAAAAGAATCTCACGGCTTAACCATGATTTACGCAGGTGATTGAGCACCCGCCAGGCATTTTTAGGGCTCTTCAAGTGGAATAATGATACTATCAGGGCAAATGCTGTTGCAGTGCCAACCGCCAGAAAAGGAATAAATGTCCATTGCATGGCGATCTGTATATCGTGGAAACCCAAGTTTATGAAGAAAACCGCGCCGAATGCTCCGATAGCCATTTGAACCAGCAAGGTAAAAATGATGAGAGGAATTTCATCGCTGGCTGTCACCTTTGGCTGTGACGGGGAGGTTTCTTCGCGATTGCTTACTTTTGAACTTTTTCCAACCAGTTTTAACCCGGGATGAGGCCTGATAACCAGATGCGGTTCTGTACGAGACAAGGCAGGCAGGGGAAACGGGTGCTCTATTCCTGGAATTTTCCATAAGGCCTGCCCCATTTCATCCACCCTCTTGTCATCGATGTCAACCAGTTCCAAACACCGTAACGGGCAGGCGGCAACGCACGCCGGTGGGTGCCCATTATCCAGGTAGTCAAAGCACAGGTTACACTTTGTCATAACCCCGGCGGATTTGTCGACCTGTGGAGCATCATATGGACAGGCCCATGCACAGTATCCACACCCGATACATTTTTGTGTATTTATCAAGACAATTCCATCCGGGCGGACCTCGTAGGCATCGGCGGGGCAGACCCCCGCACATTTAGGGTGGACACAATGATTGCAAGCAATCGATAGATTATAAGCAAAAACAGTGTTTGTCCAGGCTTCGCCTGTCCGCGTCCACTCACCCCCACTGACCTCGTAAACGCGCCGCCAAAGAACCCCGGTTGGGAGGTTATTTTTATCCTTGCAGGCAGCCTGGCAGGCTTTACAGCCAGTGCATGAACCTGAGTCAAAATAAAAAGCGTAAGTCATCGTTGATGTATCGCGATAGGCAATAAATTTTTATAGATTTAACGTCTACCCTGGGGCGTTCTTCCTAGACCACCCTCTATTGCTAGGTTGGCGGTTAAATTTTTCGATCTCAACCATGATCGTATGCTGTGACGTGCCAAATGCAAATGGTGTCCAGCGGTGGGAAGTCAATACGTTGACATTACCGCCCCGGTCCACGCCATCCTGATCTGGCTCGTACCATGCACCCTGGGGGATATCGACTACGCCGGGCATGATACGTAACGTGATGCGGCAAGGCAAAACGAGTGCGCCTCGATCGTTGAATACTCTGACTTCATTCCCATCCTGGATACTGCGGGCAGAGGCGTCCAACGGGTTGATAAAAACTCGCTGGGGAAAGGCCTCTCCAAGCCAGTCATTGTTATCGTGCGTGGAATGGACGCGGTGCAGCGTGTGGTGCCCTATCGCCTGCAGCGGATAAATGCCTTTAGTGACATTAACAGGGATAGACGAGGTATTTAAAGAAGAAGGGGGTTTAGTATTGTTTTCCCCATTGGATGAGATTTTATCCGGCTCGACTAAAAATGGATGTTCCCATTCCTGAATATATTTTGGCAAAGGGGGAATCTCCGCGGGGTTGTCTAAATCGAACAACTGCTTTGAATAAATTTCTATTTTTCCGCTGGGAGTGCTTAATGGGAAATGTTCAGGGTCACTGCCGAAAATCCGCAAAGGCTATGGCGGGGTGGGTGGCCGGACGGGTCCACGCCCCCAGGTTCTGATCGACAAACTGGTCAAGCGATGGCAGTTCCGGGAATCGGATTCGCCGAAATTCCTCCAGGCAATATTCGACCCACGCCTTTTCATCACGTCCCTCGGTAAATTCATTACCGATACCCAATCGTTCTGCCAGTTCAGCGCAGATTCGATAATCTGACTTGCATTCCCCGGGCGGATCGACCAGCTTAGGTTGAAGGATGACTTCGTCCCCATACTTCCAGCCGTCCTCCACTCCCCAGGTTTCGAACTGCGTACATGCGGGCAGGACAATATCTGCAAAAAGTGCGCTGGGAGTCAGGAAATTATCCTGTACAACGATGAATTCCACCCTGGTTTCATCCCGCAGGATTTGAGCAGTACGATTAATGTCAGCATGTTGGTTGATCAAGCAGTTTGATGCCACAGCATAAATCAACTTGATATCATTATCAAGCTGTTTTGCACCGCGCACTCCGTCTGCTGCCGTCATGGACTTGCCACGGATGCAAGCTTCAGTCCAAAGAAAAACCGGAATTTCAGCCTTAATTGGATTCTCCTTAATGGGGAAAACTGTCCACAACCCACCACCATCCGATGCCTGCAACCCCAGACCACTGGCCCAGCCTCCAGGCACGCCCACATTAGCGGTGATCGCGGCCAGCACACAGCCTGCCCGTACTACCTGTTCACCGTACGCACGGCGCTGCATCCCGTACCCTTGGTAGAGGATGGACGGTTTGTAAGTGGCATATTCCCTGGCAATTCTTGTGATCGTACCGGCTGGTACAGCCGTAATGGATTCGGCCCACTCTGGTGTCTTAGGTAATCCATCCCGCGTGCCCAGAATATAATCGCTGTAACTCTCTTCATTTTGGATGGGCATCTGTCCCAAATCAAAACCGACGCAATGCGTGTTAACGAAGCCTGCGTCATAAAGCCCTTCTGTGATCATTACATAAGCCATGGCGCTCATCATGGCGACATCCGTGCCCGGGCGGATGGGGATCCATTCATCTGCAAGCGCAGCAGCACTCAGGGTGTGGCGGGGATCGATACAAACCACACGCGCTCCAGCCTGACGTGCCAACTTGATAAAATAATCGCTATTTGTCCCATCGCGCATTTCGGCAGGATTCCACCCCCACATAAGGATATATTTGGCATTCAACCAATCCTGGCGCTGGTTGCCTGTGACGAGGGTGCCATAAACGGTAGGTGTGGCAAGGTTGGTGGCAGCCCACGAATACGAATTATAAATACCAAGACATCCGCCATATATGTTCATTAAACGACGGGCAACATGAGATCCATTGAGTTGGTTGTAACTGCCAGTGCCATAAGGAACAAAAAAAGAAGAAGAACCATATTGGTGTTTCACCCGCTCAAATTGAGCAGCGATGCTATCCAGAGCTTCATCCCATGAAATCGGATGGAATTCTCCCTCCCCGCGCATTCCCGATCGCTTGAGCGGTGTCATCAACCGGTCTGGATGATACTGCCTCCTTAAATAAGCTCGACCGCGCACACAGGCGCGCAATTGAGGCGCAGCCAGCGTGTCCGGGCGATCATCAGATTCAAGTCGTGTGATCCTGCCGTTCTGGATGTGGGCGATTAGAAGACAGCGTCCGCCACAATTATGAGCCGGGCAGCCAACGCGGATTTTTTGGATTTCCGTGGATTTACTCTCCATTGCATCAGTGTACAGGACTGCACGCAGTTGGGGTAGTGATGTATGTAATTTATTTCTGCGACGGGGTATTTAAAAAAACGTTTCGTAATCGTAAATTAATAGCACGGGTTATGAATATTTGAAATTCGAGATTAATATTGGTAATGCGAACCTCAGCAAGTTTGGAATTGCTGCAAGCATTTTATTTTTTAGAATGTGAATCCAAACAGCCAAGGAGAAACGTTCCCATAGGCGCTGTTAAGATTTGGCAGGAATTAAGTTTTTAATCTGAGAAAACATCACTGCTATCAGAATGATCGCACAACCGAAAATCTGAAGGAGGAGCAAACTCTGTCTCAGGAGGATCCAGGCTGCAAAGCCGGCAAATACAGCTTCCAAGCCAAGGATGAGAGCTGCGTCCGTGGGCGAAGTATGTTTCTGCCCCCACACTTGCAAGGTGTATCCAATCCCTATGGAGAGGAATGCCCGGTAAAGAATCGCGCCTATCAAAGGCAAAGGTGTGAGTAAGGAAAGACTTTCGAATGCCAATCCCATTATGAAGTTGAGAGCCCCGGTGATAAAGAATTGCCCTGATGCAAATGAAATTGGTTCAAAACGAGAGGCAAATTTCCCGAGGACAACAAAATGCAATCCCCAGAATATTGCTCCGATTACCTCCAGGCTATCACCCTGTTGAAACTTCAACCCTTTTCCAGATGTTGAAAGGAAATATGCGCCAACGGTCGCGGCAATCACTGCAACAAGGTCCATCCAATGCGGGCGCTCATGAAATCCGATCCACAAAAGGAAGGGAGTAAATACCGCGTACAGACTGGTCAGGAATCCGGCATTCGCGACCTTAGTAAATAAGATACCGACCTGCTGTAATGCTGTGGCAAAAAAAAGGATGACTCCTGCGAGGAGGATCCATTTTAATTGATCGCGACTGAATTTTACATTGTGTGGGATGAAAGGGATCAAAATGATTGCAGCCAGGATGAAACTAACCCCGTTAAAGAGGTAAGCTACATGATATCTCCCGGCTATACCTTGTGAAATAAAACCAGTGCCCCAAATTAGAGCAACAGCAAAAAGGGTTAAGTTTGCCTTTAAGCGCATGTTTCTCTCTCATTAAATTTAGAATGCGTTCAATAATAGCATACGAATCCGATTTTCATATTTTTATCGATTCAAAGGATGAAGGTGGTTTACCAAAGCAACTGATTCCTTATAGAAAAAAAAGTTGGCGAGAGTGGGAAAAAGGATTCAGCAGATCATAACCGATATTTTCATGGTGCAGAATGGCAATATTTCAGAATCTATACTATCCTAACTTTATTTGCCTCTACTACCCACATTTCCGTGGCAAATCGATCGATGAAATAGCGGTCATGGATGACCGCCAGAACCGTACCTGAATATTTGGCAAGTGCCTGCTCAAAGCGGGCTCGGGAGGGGATGTCGAGATGGTTGATCGGCTCATCCAATAATAGGAAAGTGCACCCTTCAGCTACCATCAACGCAAGTTCGAGGCGGGAACGTTCCCCATAACTCATACTACTAATTGGACGCAGTGGGTCGTCCCCACTAAAAAGGTAATAGTGCAGAAAGTGTCGTGCCTCGGTTAGGTTGAAGATGCCAGCGCCTTGGATGATTTCAAGGGGGCTTTTTGACAGGTCGAGTAGCTCCTGTTCCTGGGTCATATATCCGATTTTCACAGACGGACTAAGCCGGACCGATCCGTCAACTGGTTTTAGCTTTCCAGCGATGGTACGGAGCAAGGTTGTTTTCCCGCAAGCATTGGGACCCGTAAGCGCCACCCGCTGCCCACCGCGAATTTGCAGATTAAGACCGGCGAGAAGCGGTTTATGAGCTGGATAACCAATGGATAAATTATTCGTGACCAGCACATCCCGGCTTAGATGTTCGGGCGCAGCAAAGTCAAGTTTAATCTGCCATGATGGACGCGGCCGCGCGACAATTTCGTCAGATTCTATGAAACGTTTCAGTTTCTTTTCCCGAGATAATGCTTTTTTAGCAACTTTTTTGGCATAACGCCGCATACCTGGTTCCCGCGAGGTTGTGGTTATTTCAACATGGAGAGACTGTTGTTTAGTTCGGATAATATCTTGCTGCATGCGGCGGATTTCTGCCTGTTGATCCTTATAGGTTTGCAACTGATGATCCTGTTCAGACAATTTTAGTTCGAAGTAGCTGCTGTAATTGCCGGAATAGACGCGCACACCATGGGTGGCGGGATCGAGCTCAAGAATGGATGAAACCGAGTTGTCCAAAAATGTGCGGTCATGCGAGACGACGAGGGCAGCGCCGCGAAAACGCTGAAGCCGGTTTTCCAACCATTCGAGCATGGTGATATCGAGGTGATTGGTGGGTTCATCGAGCAGCAGTAAGTGGGGGGATTGAAGGAGAACCCGGGCCAGGAGCAAACGAGTTTTCTGTCCACCGCTTAGTTGCCCAATTGGGTGTTCAGGCGGAATATCAGCCAAGCCGAGAGGCGAGAGGATGTCGATGGTTGGAGCACCTATTATTGATATCTGGTCGAGTGCCTGTTCGTATTGGGCTTGGAGATTTTTATCGTGAGGATTATTTGCCAGCGCAGCGGATAATTCAGTGATCTCAGAACCCATGTCGAGACTTAAAGCGGGTGAACACGCCACGGATATTGTCAGGGATGGATCGAGGTCGAATCCCTGCGGAAGATAGCCTATTCGTAGATCCGGCCGTGTTTTCGTAATTGTCCCCGAATCAGGCTTTTCATGACCAGTGAGAATGCGCATCAGTGTAGTCTTGCCACATCCGTTAGGTCCAATTAAGCCGATTCGTTCGCCTGCAGCGATACTGAAAGTTATGTCTTGTAATACAGTGTGGGTGCCAAAAGATTTGGTGAGGTGGTGAGCTGAGAGCATAGACGATCCTGTGGATAACAAAACCGGGGGCATATGCCCCCGGTCTGAATCAAAACCAGCGGGTGAATTGCCCGGAACACGCTTGGTTTTATTTACAGGGTATTCGTCATTCCTGATGCTCCTGAAATATTATTGCATAGAAATTATATCATGGGAGTTGAAGTAAAATATCGGCTCTATATACATCTGGACAAATTTCTCATTCCTGCATTAGCAGACTCAATGATCACAGCAAGCGGACTTGAATATATCGAAACCGAAGTCGAGACAGGGCACAGGCAATGTCTGGTAAAACCGTTAGGGTACATTACATCGGCAGGTTTTCTGATGGAAAGGTATTTGACTCATCCATAAACCGCGGCTAGCCAATTGAATTTGTTCTTGGAGAAGACCGCGTCATAAAAGGATGGGATGAAGGAATCGCATTGATGAAAGTGGGTGGCAAGGCAAAATTGACTATCCCACCGAACCTGGCATATGGAGAACGCAGGGCGGATGGCGGAGAGTCATCCCACCAAACGCCACCCTTGTATTTGAAGTTGAATTAATAGATGTGAAATAGAAAGAAAACTCTTCGTGGAATAGGAGAGTTATATCACCGCAGGAGCTGATTTTTCAATCAATAGCCACCATCACATTTGAAGCTTTGATCACTGCATAAGCATCCTTGCCTATTTTAAGCCCAAGGGAAACGACTGATGCATTGGTTATGATGGATACAACCTGTTCTCCTCCTGGAAGTTGGAGGGTGACCTCGGAATTGACTGCCCCTTTTATGATCTTGGTTATTTTGCCTTTCAAAATATTGCGTGCACTGAGTTTCATGTCCGTTGCCTCCTTTTCGAAAATGCCGGTAAAATAATTATATCGCTTCAGCTAGATAAGTTGAACTCTCAATTAATCCCGCTAGGGGAATTTCAAGAATATTTTTTCTGTGGAAAAAATAGTAATTTTGGATTATTCATGTTTCTGGTTTGGGGAGCGTGAGGTATTTACCGTTTTGCCTAAGCCAGCGGACACGCATCTTGTACTCCGGCAATATCTTGCCCAGCTCTGACCAGAATTTTTTGGAGTGATTCTTGATCTGAGTGTGAACTAGTTCGTGAAGCACAACATAGTCCAGTATTTCAGGAGGTGCCATAACCAGCCGCCATGTGAAACTTAGCGTTCCATTTGTGCTGCATGAACCCCAGCGTGTGCGGGCAGACGATATCCGAATTTTTGAATATTTTAATTTGTTCATTTTGGCGAGAAATGCCACTTGCTTGGAAATCACGACACGAGCTTGGGTCTTGTACCAGGTATTGAATACTTGTCTGGCTTTAGGTAGGCTTGAAGAAGATAATTGGAACTTGGAATCGCTGAAGATTAAAGCGGGTCGTTGGTGCGAAACGACAGTTAAGGGAAATTCTTTCCCCAAATATAAAAATAATTCTCCATCGAGAAAGTGCTTTATCGGAGGAGGAGGGGAGGCTTTTACCCGGATCTGGTTCTTATGGATCCATGCTTCATGGGTCAGGACAAATTCCCGGATTTGGACTTCCGTCATTCGCAAAGGGGCTCGTACTGTCAATTTGCCATCAGGCTGAATAATGAGCGCAACTGTCCTTCTTCTGGAGTGGATTATATTGTCGATGGATATGGACATGACATGTAGTATACCAAATGGGTTATTCAAAACTTACGAACGGTTAGTCAAAAGGTTTATTTCGGAACCTTGCCCCAATAAAATAACCTGCCAATTGGCAGGTCGCAGATGGGGAAAAAAAGATTGATGGATGAAGCTTAAAATTAAACAAGGTTAGGTTTTGAGTGGCGAAGGTGAGATTTGAACTCACAACCTAGGGATTATGATGCCCTTGCTCTGCCGTTGAGCTACCTCGCCAAGCGCGCTAGATGTTACTATGGGGATGCATTTTTGTCAACGATTCCAAGTAGATATGGACAATTCCGAAAAGATTGGTCATAAATTAACTTGACTTTGTATTATAGAGTAATTATAATGAACCTTTGCATATTCGCAGCTTATTCCCCCACCAGGGGTTTCACTTGCAGAAACTTCTTTCCATCCAGTGTCCAAAATTTAGGAGAAAGCCATGGCCTCTGTTCTACCCGAGAAGAATTACGCGCGTATCCCGGTTACACTTAGCTTGCCCAACCTTATTGAAGTTCAGTTGGATTCGTTTAAACGGTTAAAAGCAGAAGGATTAGGGGATCTCTTCCACGAAATATCACCAATAGAATTCTTACAACAAGGGAATGAAGCTCTTCTTTCCCAGTCGCGGTCCCGAATCAAAACAGTGGGGACTGAAATATTGGTTTGGTGACCCAAAGCATAATATTGAAGAATGTGTAGAACGCGACCTTGACATATGCCAGCCCACTTTACGTCTCTGTCCTGTTGGCAGGAGCCGATGTACCTGAACCGATAAAGCAGGATATTTTCTTGGGCGACTTCCCCGAAATGACGGATAAAGGCACCTTCATTATTAATGGTACAGAGCGGGTGGTCGTCTCACAGTTGATCCGATCCCCCGGAGTGTACTTTGAGGCACCCACAGATCGCGCAACTGGCCGTCCTTTGGCGATGGCCAAACTCATTCCCGATCGCGGCGCGTGGATGGAATTTGAGACACGCAAGAGCGATTACATAATCCTGAAATTCAACCGGAAGCGCACGGTTCCGATCACTGTTTTTCTGCGCGCTTTGTCCGCGGTAGATGATGGAGACTCGGGGGAACCAATTCTGACTACCGGTACTGACGAGGAACTGATCAACCTCTTTAAGGATGTTGATTCCAACCCGGAGCGCATGTTTATTGCTTCCACGTTGCGCCAGGAACCTGAATGGGACACCTTCCGGTGGGTTGACCATAGCCGAAGCGGCACTGATCGAGTTTTTCAAACGGATGCGCCCGGGCGACCCGGCTACGCTGGATAATGCACGTGCCTTCCTTGAAGAACAATTATTTGACCAGCGCCACTATGATCTGGAGCGGGTGGGTCGTTATAAACTCAATCAAAAACTTGATCTTCAGATTCCCATTCCGCACCGCACCGTAACCAAAGCAGATGTAATTCGTCTTTTAAGGCGGATGATCCTGATTAATAACGGCATAGAGCCGCCTGATGATATTGACCATTTGGGCAACGGCGAGTCAAGACTGTTGGCGAATTAATTCAGAATAAACTGCGCATTGGGTTGCGCCGTATGGAACGGGTTATCAAAGAGCGCATGTCCATTCGGGACCAGGAGCAGCTGTCGCCGGTCACGTTGGTCAACATTCGCCCGGTAGTTGCAGCTTTGCGGGAATTCTTTGGGTCCAGCCAACTTTCGCAATTCATGGATCAGACCAATCCTCTCGCTGAATTGCGTCACAAGCGCACTCTTTCGGCTCTTGGCCCGGGTGGCTTGCGGCGTGAGCGTGCCGGGTTTGATGTACGGGATGTCCATCATTCCCACTATGGTCGTATCTGTCCAATTGAGACCCCGGAAGGTCCGAATATTGGTTTAATCGGCCGCCTGGCATCTTTTGCCCGCGTCAACGAGTATGGATTCATCGAAACACCGTATCGTCGTGTAATTAAGCAGGCTGCCATGCAACGACCCGATTTTGGTCGGTCGTGTTCTTGCGTGAAGACATTACCCGATCCCAAGAGCGGAGAATTGTTGGTAAAAGCAGGAGAGCGCATCACATCCAAGACGCTAAAGTCTGTCGCCAAGCTTAAGCGGGATGTCGCCATCGTCCCATATGTTTCGGATGAATTTGAATATCTTTCTGCCGATGCAGAAGATAAATATGTGATTGCGCAGGCGAACGCGGTCCTGACAGAATATCGCGAATTTGAGAACATGCGAATTTCCTGCCGATACCATTCCGGTTTTATTTTCACTGCGCCGGAGAACCTGGACTACATGGATGTTGCTCCTCACCAGGTGGTCGGCATCAGTGCAGCGCTCATTCCCTTCCTCGAACATGATGATGCCAACCGCGCCCTGATGGGTTCGAATATGATGGCTCAGGCAGTACCGCTTGTGCGCCCGGAAATTCCGATCGTATCAACCGGTATGGAGCCTTTTGCTGCTTTGGATTCGGGTCAGGTAATTGTTGCCGAAGCTGATGGAGACGTCATTTCAGTAACAGGATCTTCCATTGCTGTTAAGGAAAAAGATGGAAGCAATCACACATACAATCTGCGCAAGTATCAACGCTCCAATCAGTCAACCTGCATTGATCAACGCCCGGCGGTAATCAAAGGCCAGGTTATCCATACTGGCGATATCATTGCTGATTCTTCCTCGACCGAAAGAGGTAAATTGGGTCTTGGACAGAATGTTACAGTCGCTTTTATGTCTTGGGAAGGTGCCAATTACGAAGATGCGATCGTGATTTCCGAGCGCCTTGTCCAGGATGATCGCTTTACTTCAATACACATTGAAAAATATGAAGTCGAGGCCCGAGATACTAAACTCGGCCCGGAGGAAATCACCCGGGACATTCCAAATGTGGGTGAAGAAGCCATAAAAGATCTTGACGAAAGCGGCATCATTCGCATTGGAGCAGAAGTCGGGCCGAATGATATTCTCGTCGGTAAGATTACTCCCAAAGGTGAAAAAGAATTGACTCCAGAAGAGCGCCTTTTGCGGGCGATTTTTGGCGAGAAATCCCGCGATGTGAAAGATACATCCTTGCGAATGCCTCATGGCGAGCGGGGTAAAGTGGTGGATGTAAAAGTATTCACCCGTGAAGACAATGCTGATCTTTCTGCAGGGGTGGATATGATGGTGCGCGTGTCAGTTGCTCAGCGGCGAAAGATTACCGCTGGCGATAAGATGGCTGGTCGCCATGGCAATAAAGGAGTTGTCTCTCGCGTAGTCCGAGTCGAAGACATGCCTTTCCTGGATGATGGAACACCGGTGGATATCATTTTAAATCCGACTGGTGTACCTGGACGTATGAATCTTGGTCAGGTATTGGAAGTCCATTTGGGTTGGGCTGCTCAGAAACTAGGTTTCAGAGCAATTACTCCAGTCTTCGACGGTGCAACTGAAGAGGAGATCGAAGCCGAATTGGCTCGAGCCTGGATGGTGGATTACGCCTGGCACGAAACTGTTGATACTGCCTGGAATTGGCTCAAAGAACAGGAGTATACCCCAGAGATGATTGAGGATGATGATGAAGTCCGTCGATTGTATCTGGAGCAGTGGCTGGGCGAGCGCGGTTACGATATTTACCAACTTGAACGATGAGAATTATGCCCGCCACGCAACGGTGACCGAATGGTTACGGGACCATGAATTTGATCCATCCACCATCTTTACCGATGAAATTCCAGTGCCCTCAAAACGAAAATCGTTTGATCAGAATGCTGTACGAGCATGTCTTAAACTGTGGCTGCATACTTTTGGACATGATAATGTATCAGACCAAAAATTGGAGGCCACGATCCAGGCTGTAACTCTGGAATGGGGTGTTCCAGCCCCCATCCTTGGCAAACAGGTTCTGCACGATGGCAAGACAGGTGATCCGTATGACCAGCCAGTGACTGTGGGGGTGATGAGCATGCTTAAATTACATCACCTGGTCGAAGACAAGGTGCATGCCCGTTCCACCGGACCTTACAGCCTGGTTACTCAACAGCCACTGGGAGGCAAGGCTCAATTTGGTGGACAACGCTTCGGTGAAATGGAAGTATGGGCGTTGGAAGCCTATGGCGCAGCTTATACTCTGCAGGAAATGCTGACCGTTAAATCTGACGATGTACAAGGTCGCGTGAATACTTATGAAGCCATCGTCAAGGGTGAACAAATTGAAGAGCCAAGCATTCCGGCTTCCTTCCGCGTGCTTGTCAAAGAATTGCAATCCCTTGGACTGGCAGTAGAGGCAGTCACCGATACTGGTGAGGTCATTAAGTTTGGCAAGGATGAAGAAAAAGTTCATCCGCCAAAATACACAACCGGTCTGATCGATATCGGTGAAGAGCTTGTGAAAGTCACCAAACGCGAAAGACCTTAGCAATTTCCTTGACGGGCTTCACACCGTCATGATAAAATTGCAGTTCGTTGCCTAAATGGGCGGCTGCTTCGCAACGCCCACTGCGTATTTTGTACGAGTGAGGCCATCTGGCACGTTTGTGATGGCCTCACTTATTGACAAAACCTGGTATTCATAAAGTAATTTATTTCGGAGGCGAACGTGCCAACAATTAACCAATTGATCCGCAAAGGACGTCAGTCAAAGAAAGTCAAGAGCAAGGCTCCTGCATTGCTGTATACGCTCAATACGAAAAAACAGCGACGTGTACGCCAGGCCAAAGGCGCACCGCAAAAGCGCGGCGTCTGCACTGTCGTCCGAACCACTACCCCTAAGAAACCGAATTCGGCTCTGCGGAAGATCGCCCGCGTCCGCTTAACGAACGGTCTGGAAGTTACTGCATATATCCCGGGCGAGGGTCACCAGTTGCAGGAACACTCAGTGGTGCTGGTGCGCGGTGGCCGTGTGAAAGACTTGCCAGGTGTACGTTATCACATTGTGCGCGGATCGCTCGATACCACCGGCGTCAACAACCGGAAACAAAGTCGGTCGAAGTACGGCGCCAAGCGTCCGAAAGAAACTGCTGCATAGTAAATTTGCTTGATGGAGTAAAAATATGCGACGTGCAAAGCCAGAAAAGCGTGAGATCCTTCCGGATATCCGCTACAACAGTGTCACCATCCAGACCATGATTCATCACATGCTTCATCGTGGCAAGAAAAGCACGGCGACAAATGTGATGTATGAGACCTTGGATATTATCCGCGAACGGAGCGGTGGTAAAGACCCGGTCGAGATCTTTGACACCGCCATGAAAAATGTCGCTCCTGCTATGGAAGTCCGACCCCGCCGTGTGGGTGGTGCCACTTATCAGGTCCCAATGGAAGTCCCTCAAGCTCGTCGCACTACACTGGCAATCCGCTGGGTGCTCGATTCGTCCAAGGCACGCTCTGGAAAATCGTTCGCGGAAAAATTGGCAGATGAACTTTTGGATGCATATAAGAATGAAGGCGCTGCCATCCGAAAGCGCGAAGAAACCCACAAGATGGCTGATGCCAACCGTGCTTTTTCTCATTACCGCATGTAATTGGCGGTCCAGAACCTTATCAACTAGGTTTAGATAGAAATGGCCCGTGCTTTCCCGCTCGAACGGTATCGAAATATCGGCATCATTGCTCATATTGATGCCGGTAAGACGACTACCACCGAGCGCATCCTGTTCTATACAGGGAAAACTCATCGTCTTGGTTCCGTTGATGATGGAACAACTGTCACGGACTGGATGGAACAGGAACGTGAGCGGGGAATCACCATTGTCTCTGCGGCTGTGACTGCGGAGTGGAAGGGTTATCAAATCAATATTATTGACACTCCTGGCCATATCGATTTCACGGCGGAAGTGCAGCGCTCGTTACGGGTTTTGGATGGGGGAGTTGTTGTTTTCGATGCGGTTCAGGGAGTAGAACCGCAAAGTGAGACAGTTTGGCGTCAGGCAGACCGATATGGCGTGCCGCGGATTTGTTTTGCCAATAAGATGGATCGCATCGGTGCCTCCTATGAGCGTACATTGGAAAGCATCAAGCAGCGCCTGGGAGCCAACCCGATTGCCATGCAAATGCCGATTGGAATGGAATCATCCTTCCAGGGTGTCATTGACCTGATGATGATGAAAGCGATCTATTGGGATGATGAATTGGGTAGGGAGCCGCGTGAGGCTGATATTCCCGCCGATTTGAAGACAGAAGCCGAAGAACGCCGCCATACCATGGTGGAGCGAATCGCCGAACTGGACGATGATCTGACAGTCAAATATCTGGAAGGCAAGGAAATCAGCAATGATGAATTAAAATCGGCCCTCCGTCAGGCTGTTTTGACAAGCAAAGCTGCACCGGTTTTTTGTGGAAGTTCGCTTCGAAACAAGGGAGTTCAGTTGGTATTGGATGCAGTAATCGACTATCTTCCTTCTCCGCTGGATGTTCCCCCTGTTCATGGAACGGACCCGCGAACAGACGAAGTTGTTGAATTACCTCCCAAGGATGATGCAATATTGAGTGCATTGGTCTTTAAAATTGTTACCGATCCTTATGTGGGACGTCTGGCTTATTTCCGGGTCTATTCCGGAACAGTGAACCAGGGTCAAATGGTCACCAATTCGACCAAAGGGAAGACGTGAGCGAATTGGACGCCTGTTGCGCATGTACGCCGATCATCGTGAAGATGTCACCGAAGTACGTGCTGGCGATATTGTCGCTGCATTGGGTTTCAAGGATACGTTCACCGGTGATACGCTGTGTGATAACAGGATGGTGATGCTGGAAAACATTACCTTCCCGGAACCGGTTATCTCGGTGGCGATCGAACCCAAAACAAGCTGCAGACCAGGCCCGAATGGGGGAGGCTTTGAGGAAACTCTCCGAGGAAGATCCAACTTTCCGAGTTCACTCTGATGAGAACACCGGTCAAACAATCATTTCTGGCATGGGCGAATTGCATCTGGATGTGATTGTTGATCGCATGATGCGTGAATTCCGTGTGCAGGCCAATGTTGGTAAACCACGTGTGGCATATCGCGAATCAATTACGAAGGCCTGTGGAAGAAGTCAACTACAAGTATGTCAAGCAGACCGGTGGCCATGGTCAATATGGACATGTGGTGATTTCTCTTGAACCGGGTGAGCGCGGCAGCGGTGTTGTTTTTGAGAATAAGGTTGTTGGTGGTGCCATCCCCCGCGAGTATATTCCAGCAGTGGAAAAAGGTATAAAGGAAGTTTCTGAAAGTGGTGTGATGGCTGGATATCCGGTTGTTGATATAAAAGTGACATTGTTCGATGGATCGTTCCATGAAGTGGATTCGAACGAAATGGCTTTCAAGATGGCAGCCACATTTGCCTTTAAGGAAGGCGTCCAGAAGGGCGGACCAGTCCTTTTGGAGCCGATCATGAAAGTGGAAGCTGTCGCTCCGGAAGAATTCCTTGGGCGATATTATCGGCGGGTTGAATGCCCGCCGGGCAACTATCCGAGGTATGGAAATGCGCCCGGGAAATGCCCAGGCGATCAATGCAACCGTGCCGCTGGGCGAAATGTTCGGGTATGCGACCGAATTGCGCTCGACAACCCAGGGACGGGGTGTTTTTTCGATGGAATTTGACCATTATGCGCCAGTACCAGAATCTGTGGCGCATGAAATTCTTAATTCATAATTCTTTGGTATATCCTAGAAGGAGAGAGAATTCATGGCGAAGCAGAAGTATCAGCGGACGAAACCGCACATGAACGTGGGGACCATGGGACATATTGACCATGGCAAGACGACCTTGACGGCGGCGATCACGAAGTACAGCCAGTTTCTGGGGAAGGCGCAATATCGGGCGTACGACTCGATCGACAATGCGCCGGAGGAAAAGGCGCGCGGCATCACGATCAACATTGCGCACGTGGAATACGAGACCGACAAGCGTCACTACGCCCACGTGGACATGCCGGGACACCGCGACTACATCAAGAACATGATCACGGGAGCGGCGCAGGTGGATGGTGCCATCCTGGTGGTGGCTGCGCCGGACGGACCGATGCCGCAGACGCGCGAGCACGTGCTGCTGGCCCGTCAGGTGGAAGTGCCGAGCATCGTGGTGTACCTGAACAAGATCGACCAGATGGACGACCCGGAACTGCTGGAACTGGTGGAGATGGAACTGCGGGAGCTGTTGAACGGATACGGCTTCCCGGGTGACACGACCCCCATCGTGCGCGGCAGCGCCCTGAAGGCGTTGGAGAGCACCTCGACGGACCCGAATGCCCCCGAGTATGCCAGCATCAAGGAACTGCTGCGTGTGATCGACGAGTACATTCCGGAGCCGAAGCGCGAGACCGACAAGCCGTTCATGATGCCGATCGAAGACGTGTTCTCGATCAAGGGACGCGGGACGGTGGTGACCGGGCGTGTGGACCGGGGCGTCATCAAGATCGGTGAGCCGGTGGAAATCATCGGCTTGCGCGAGACCCGCAACTCGGTGGTCACGGGTGTGGAGATGTTCCACAAGATGATGGACGAGGGCATGGCCGGAGACAACCTGGGCCTGCTGCTGCGCGGCATTGAGCGCACCGATGTGGAACGCGGCCAGGTGGTTGCCAAGCCCGGGAGCATCACCCCGCACACCAAGTTCACCGCCAAGGTGTACGTGCTGAAGAAGGAAGAGGGTGGGCGGCACAGTGCATTCTTCAACGGCTACCGCCCGCAGTTCTACATCCGCACCATGGATGTGACCGGCGACGTGGAACTGCCTGCGGGAGTGGAAATGGTCCTGCCGGGTGACAACGTTGACCTGACCGTGACCCTGATCGTCCCGGTGGCACTCGAGCAAGGTTCCAAGTTCGCCATCCGTGAAGGCGGCCTGACCGTCGGCGCTGGCGTCATCACTAAAATCATCGAATAGGTAATGATATGACGAAACAGAAAATCCGCATCCGCCTTAAGGCATACGATCATCGTGTCCTCGACCAGTCTGCCAAGCGGATTGTCGAAACAGCCGAGCGCTCTGGTGCCCATGTTGTTGGCCCGGTACCCTTGCCAACCAAGATAGAACGGTTTACAATACGCCGCTCGACTTTCATTGACAAAGACTCGCATGAGCATTTTGAAATCCGCACGCACAATCGTCTGATCGATGTACTTGATCCAGATTCCAAGACGATTGATATGCTGATGCGGCTCAACCTGCCAGCGGGTGTGGATATCGAGATTAAAATCTAATAATGTCATTTTATCTAAGATGGTGAACCGAAAGGTGGGTCGGACCAGTTAGACAAAAGGCAGCACAAGAACGGTTCTGTTCGTAGGCCCCACAATCCTGTGTGCCGCGGCAGGCCGGTTGACTGTGCTGTGACCGAGATGATGCAGCCAAGCCCGGCTGACAGTCTCAATATATTCTGTGAAGGAGAAAACCGAGCATGTTGAAAGGGCTGATTGGCAAGAAGATCGGCATGACCCAGATCTTCGACGAGACCGGTGCGGCATTACCGGTAACTCTGATCGAAGCTGGGCCTTGTTACGTAACGCAGGTACGCCTTCCAGAAAAGGAAGGCTACGCAGCGGTGCAACTCGGATTCCAAGAGGCAAAACCCAAACGACTGACTTCAGGCGAGTTGGGACATCTCAAGAAAAACGAATTGCCTCCCCTGCGTTTTTTACGCGAATTTCGCAGCAAGGATTCTGAATACAAGATCGGTGACAAAGTTACGGTTGACGTATTCGGTATCGGCGAACGCGTGGATGTGATCGGCACCAGCAAAGGCAAGGGTTTTGCTGGTGTGGTCAAGCGCTACCATTTCGCCGGTGGCCCAAAGACACATGGTGGCTCGGATCGCCTGCGTGCCCCTGGTTCGAACGGTTCAACGACGACTCCTGGTCGTGTTTACAAAGGCTCACGCCGCCCGGGTCACATGGGCCACGAACGTGTGACTGCCACAGGTCTGAAGGTGGTTCTGGTGGATGCAGAGCGCAATCTTCTCGGCGTTACCGGTGCCGTCCCCGGCTCCAAAGGCGGCCTGGTTGTGGTTCAGGAAGCGCGCAAGCAATAGCGCGGATGATGGGAGCAATGGTATTATGAAAGCAGACGTTCTCAACATGAAGGGCGAAAAGGTCAAGACGGTTGAACTTCCGGCTGAGATCTTTGAAGCCCCGGTAAATATAGATTTGATGCACCAGGCCTACCTTCAACAAATGGCAAATGCCCGCCTGGGAACGCACAGTACCAAGACGCGCAGCGAGGTCTCTGGTGGTGGCAAAAAACCCTGGAAACAAAAGGGGACCGGTCGTGCCCGCCAGGGGTCCACGCGTGCTCCTCAGTGGGTCCATGGTGGCAAGATCCATACTCCGCACCCACACAAGTACACGCAGCACATGCCACTCAAGATGCGCCGTGCTGCGCTGCGTTCTGCACTGACTGCCAAGGCAGCGGATGCGGGTCTGGTGATAGTGGATGAATTTGTGCTGCCCGAACCGAAGACCCGGCTGATGGCCCAGGCTTTGAATGTCCTGGTTGGGGATGCCACTGTCCTGATCCTGGTTGCAGAAAAGAATGCAGATTACGATATTGTTGCTCGCTCAACCAATAATCTCCCGGATGCCAGACTTCTGATGGCCAACTATTTGAATATCCGGGACCTGCTTGGTTACGATAAACTCGTCATGCCCCTTAAGGCATTGGACGTTTTGAAGTCTATTCTGGTGTAGGAGGGCAGCATGATAACGATTTATGATGTACTTCGCCGCCCGCTTGTCACTGAGAAGTCGAACTATCAGACTGGCAAACTTCGCCAATATTCCTTCGAGGTGGCTCCGATGCCACCCGAACATTGGTTAAAGATGCCGTTGAAACACTGTTCGACGTAAAGGTCACGCGCGTAAATATATTAAATACGGCTGGTAAACGCAGCCGTCGTCGCAACCGCCGCTTGTTGATCAGGGACGCAGGTTTCAAGAAAGCGATCGTTACCCTTGCCGAGGGAAGCACCCTCGAGTTTCTTGAAGGGGTGAAGTAATGGCTGTAAAAAAGTATAAACCCACCACACCCGGCCAGCGGGGGATGACCGGATATACGTTCGAAGAGATCACCAAGTCCACTCCTGAACGCAGCCTGATTATTCATCCACGCGGACATGGTGGGCGCGATAACACCGGCCGAATCACAGTCCGTCATCGTGGTGGAGGAAATCGCCGCTACGTCCGTATTTTGGATTTCAAGCGCGATAAACAAAACATCCCAGCCAAGGTTGCAGCGATCGAATATGATCCCAACCGCACTGCCCGACTGGCTCTGCTGAATTATGCTGATGGCGAGAAACGATATATCGTTGCTCCGCTTGGGATTAAGGTCGGTGATACGCTGCTTTCCGGACCTCAGGCCGAGATCCGTCCCGGAAACAACCTGCCGCTCTCGAACATTCCGGTTGGTACTCTGGTTCATAACGTTGAACTTAAACCAGGCAAGGGTGGTCAGCTGGTCCGCTCTGCAGGGGGATCGGCGCAGGTGCTTGCCAAAGAAGGCGAGTATGCCCAGATTCGCCTGCCTTCGGGTGAAGTGCGCCTGGTTAGCCAGGTGTGTTATGCCACCATTGGCCAGGTCGGCAACCTGGATCACAACAATATCAAGCTGGGTAAAGCCGGACGCAAACGCCACATGGGTATTCGCCCGACCGTGCGTGGTACTGCCATGTCACCGCGCGACCATCCGCATGGTGGTGGTGAAGGCCGCCAGCCGACCGGTATGCCGGGTCCGAAAACACCCTGGGGCAGACCAGCCCGTGGTTACAAGACCCGCCGTAACAAGTCGACGGATAAGTACATCGTGCGCCACCGCAGCAAGTCCAGCCGCTAGGGCGCTGAGTAGTATAGCGAGGTAAGCAAATATGTCTCGTTCATTGAAAAAAGGGCCTTACATTGCCCCAAAACTGTTGAAGAAGATTGAAGCGATGAACCAAAAAGGCGAGAAAAAAGTCATCCGCACCTGGAGCCGCGCCAGTGTGATCTTCCCCCAGATGGTGGGACACACGATCGCGATCCATGATGGCCGTCGCCATGTTCCGATCTATATCACTGAAAATATGGTCGGTCATCGCCTGGGTGAATTTGCGCCGACACGGCTATTCCGTGGCCACATGGCGGCTGAAAAATCGTCCAAGGTGACGGCGTAGGAGTATAGAGATGACTCATGATATTCATGCGCAATTGCGTTTCCTGACCATCTCAGCCCAGAAAGTTCGCCTGGTTGTTGACTTGGTGCGCGGAAAAAATGCAGTACAGGCGATGGAAATTCTGCGCTTCGCACCTCAAAGTGCGGCCTTGCCGGTTGGAAAACTGCTTGCATCTGCCGTTGCCAATGCCGAAGAGAACTTTGGTGTCAGCCGCGACGACCTGTTCGTCGCTAAAATCTTTGCCGACGAAGCGCCCACCCGCAAATGGCGTCGTTTCGGGGCACGTGGTCGCTTCAAGCCGATCTTGCGTCGTACATCACATGTGACTATTGTCCTGCACGAACGCGAAGCTGCCTAACCGGCAAAGAAAGGACGAAGGAGATCTTATGGGTCGAAAAGTTCATCCGATTGGTTTTCGCCTGAATGTCAATCAGGACTGGCGTGGTCGCTGGTTCGCTGAAGGCGCCCAGTATCGTGAGCAATTATCGCAGGATTTTGCCATTCGCGACATGCTCTACAGAGAATCAGGCCGAGCGGGTGTCTCCCGAATCGATGTCGAGCGCTATCCTGGCAAATTGAAAGTGGCTGTTTTTACCGCCAAACCGGGCATCCTGATCGGTCGAAAAGGTGAAGGAATCAAGAAAGGTTCGTGTAGCTCTGGAAGGATTGACCGGCAAGAAAGTTGATTTGGATATTAAGGAAATTAAAGTTCCTGATTGCGATGCATATCTGGTTGCTCATAACATCGGAGATCAATTGGAACGACGCATCAGTTATCGTCGTGCGATGAAACGTGCCATCCAGCAGGCGATGCGGCAGGGTGCGCAGGGAATCAAAATCGAGGTGGCAGGGCGCTTGGCAGGTGCAGAAATGGCTCGCACGGTTTGGCTGCGGGACGGACGTGTTCCACTGCAAACGTTACGCGCGGATATTGATTTTGCCCGCGCAGAGGCAGCAACGACCTATGGTCGTATTGGTATCAAGGTCTGGGTCTACCACGGTGAAATGAAAACCGAAGTGGAAGAAAAAGTCGAGACAACCGAAGGCGTCTACGTTAGTGAGTAGACGCGGCGTCTGTGAAGTGAGGTTGATGCTATGTTAATGCCAAAACGTGTGAAGTACCGCAAGCAAATGCGTGGCCGTATGAAGGGAAAGGAATCGCGCGGAGTTGAGATTTCCTTCGGCGATTATGGTCTTTTGGCGATGGAGCCGGGTTGGGTGACTGCCCGTCAGATCGAAGCTGCCCGTCGTACACTGGTCCATGCCATGAAACGTCGTGGCAAGGTCTGGATCCGTATCTTCCCGGATAAACCGTATACACAGAAGCCCCCGGAAACCCGCATGGGTAAAGGAAAAGGCAATGTGGAATACTGGGTGGCGGTCGTCAAACCCGGCCGGGTGATGTTTGAAGTCGGTGGTTTGGATGAGGCTACTGCACGCGAAGCACTTGGCTTAGCCAGGCATAAATTTGCAATCAAGACCAAGATCATTGCCCGTACTGACGTGGCGGCGGGAGAGTAGGCATGAAAACCGAAGAGATTCGCAAGATGTCGGTTGAAGAAATGCAAACTAAAGTTTCGGATATGCGAGAAGAGTTGATGAAACTCCGCTTTCAGCAGGTTACCGGTCAATTAACCGATACCAGCCACCTGCGCTCGCTGCGTCGTGATATTGCCCGTATGGAAACAATATTTAATGAACGTACACGCGACGACCGTACAGGAAGGTGAAGCATGAATGACCGTCGTCGAATTACTGGTGTTGTCACCAGTAATAAAATGACCAAGACTGTCGTGGTTGAGATTGGCCGAACTTTCCGGCACCCACTCTACCGCAAGGTTGTGCATCTGAGCAAACGTGTCAAAGCACATGATGAATTGGGGTGCCAAATCGGAGATCAGGTTCAGATTGTTGAAAGCCGTCCGATTTCACGTGATAAACGCTGGGTGGTGGAGTCCATTATTAAGCATGAAATCCGCACGGCTGATATTGATGTGGCTGAGGTTACATACAGCACCTGAATTGGCAGCTTCAGAGGGTGGAGAATCTCCTACGGAGGTACAGCCATGATTCAGCACGAGTCTCGGTTGAAAATTGCTGATAATACCGGTGCCCGCGAAATACTGGTCATCCATGTTATGGGCGGCTCGACCCGTCATTATGGAGCTATAGGTGATATCGTGGTGGGAGCTGTCCAGTCAGCAACACCAAATGGGTCGATCAAGAAATCCGAGATTGTCAAGGCCGTGATCGTGCGTTGTACTAAGGAATGGCGCCGTGAAGATGGATCTTATATCCGCTTTGACGATAATGCAGCCGTCATTTTGGATGCTGATGGTCAGAACCCAAGAGGCAGCCGTATCTTTGGCCCGGTTGCACGGGAACTGCGGGAAAAGGGTTTTATGAAGATTGTTTCACTGGCCCCGGAAGTGCTTTAGGCCAGTTGAGGAGCGAACGATGAGAGTCAAGATCCGAAAAGGGGATACCGTTGAAATCATCAGCGGAAAAATTGAAGAAAAGGGCAAGCGCGGAGAGGTCATCAAGGTTTTACCAGATGAACATCGAGTGGTGGTACAGGGTGTAAACGTCCATACCAAACACCAGCGCCAGGTTCAGACCCAGGGAAGAACCATTAACCCCGGTCGCATCAAGTTTGAGGCACCTCTCGACATCTCGAATGTTATGCTAGTCTGCCCGAAGTGTAATGAACCAAGTCGAGTAAATGTTCAGCGCGACGAAGATGGTGCTCACCGCGTCTGCAAAAATTGCCAGGCGTTGATCGATTAACCTTCGGTGGAGCATTGATATATGAATAGGATGCAGGAAAAATACCAGAAAGAAGCTGTAACAGCTCTTCGCAAAGCATTTATGTATAAAAATATTATGCAGGTACCGCACATAGAAAAAATTGTTGTCAATATCGGCTTGGGTGGAGAAGCCATGGATAATCCGAAAATGCTGGAAGCGGCGATGGGCGATATGACGATCATAACCGGCCAAAAACCTGTCATGACCAAGGCACGCAAGAGTATTGCCAACTTCAAATTACGGGAGGGAAGGGTCATTGGCACCAAGGTGACTTTACGCGGCGCTAAAATGTGGGCATTCCTTGACCGATTAATTAATACCGCTCTTCCACGAGTTCGCGATTTCCGTGGCGTTTCTCCGGAGGCCTTCGATGGGCGCGGCAACTATACGCTTGGTTTGCGTGACCAGTTGATCTTCCCGGAGATTGAATACGATAAGATTGACAAGGTTCGAGGCATGGAGATCACTATTGTGACCACTGCCAAATCTGACGACCATGCACGGCTGATGTTGCAACTGCTGGGCATGCCGTTCAAGAAGGAAGCATAAATATGGCAAGCACTTGTATGAAATATCGTGAAATGCGTCGTAAATATTCCAATCAAGTTCGCCATCGCTGCTCGCGGTGCGGACGCCCGCGCGGTTATATTCGGCGTTTTGGGTTGTGCCGTATTTGTTTCCGGGAGTACGCACTGGAAGGGAAAATCCCTGGCGTCATGAAGTCATCATGGTAGCCGGGTGGAGGTAAGAGATGAGCATGACTGATCCAATTGCAGATATGTTGACCCGCATCCGCAATGCCGTGATGAGTGGTCAGGCCCTGACAGCTATGCCGCTTTCAAAGGTTAAAGTAGAAATTGCCAAGATCTTGAAAGAAGAAGGGTATCTGGAAAATTTTGAAGTCGCCGATGGCGAACGACCCAGCCAGAAGGTTCTTCGTTTGAAGATCAAATATATCGGAGAGCGCCGCGAACGCAAGCCGGTGCTTACTGGTCTGGAACGCGTCAGCCGTCCTGGTCGGCGGATCTACACAAAGAAACAAGAGATTCCGTGGGTACTTTCGGGCATTGGCGTCGCCATTCTGTCCACCCCCAAAGGCATCATGACTGGTCAGCGAGCGCGACAGTTGGGTGTGGGCGGTGAGATCCTCTGCAAAGTCTGGTAATAGAGGAGGTAAATAAAGTGTCTCGAGTTGGACGAATGCCTGTAGTTATCCCGGCCGGTGTGCATATCGAACTTAATGGTTCGAGCGTAAGCGTAAAAGGCCCCAAGGGTGAATTGAAACGCACTTTCTCCCCTTTGGTGGGAATAGCAATGGAAAACGGTCAAATTATCATCACGCGTAATTCTGACCTGCCCGCTGAGCGAGCTTTGCATGGAACAACCCGTGCAGTACTTGCAAATATGATACACGGGGTCAGTGCAGGTTTTGAACGTGTTTTGGAAATCGAAGGTGTTGGTTACCGGGCAGAGATGAATGGCAAGAACCTGGTTCTAAATATGGGTTACTCCCACCCGGTTGAAATGGAACCTCCATCTGGAATTTCGTTCGACGTGGAACCGAAAACCCGCCTGGTATTTGTGCGCGGTTTTGACAAGGAATTGGTCGGCCAGACAGCTGCGAATGTTCGCAATGTCCGTCCGCCCGAACCATATCATGGTAAGGGTTTGCATTATCAGGGCGAGAAGATCCGACGCAAAGCTGGAAAAACCGGAAAGGCAGCGGTGTAACCTATGGCTGATAAATCTCGCTCCGATGCACGCGTCCGCCGGCATACACGAGTACGCATGAATGTGCTGGGTACAGCACAACGACCGCGGTTGAATGTCTTCCGAAGTCTCTCGGAAATATACGCTCAAGTGATTGATGATCACATTGGGAATACTATTGTTTCCGCTTCGACAATTGATGAAGAATTACGCGGAAAAATGAAGGGCCTGAAGAAATCCGAGCAGGCGAAATTGGTTGGCAAAGCTGTCGCCGAACGTGCGCTGGTAAAAGGTGTGAAGGCGGTCGTCTTTGACCGCGGCGGTTTCAAATATAGCGGCCGGGTTAAGGCTCTGGCCGATGGCGCCCGTGAAGGCGGCCTTGAATTCTAAGGCTTGATTGGAGAACGCTATATGTTGGATTACCAGGTAAGAGAAGCTGAACAGCAAGCAGAATCCTTGGACGAGCGCGTAATCGAAATTGCCCGTGTGGCCAAAGTGGTTAAAGGTGGTCGCCGGTTCCAATTCCGCGTGACATTGATCATGGGTGATAACCACGGAAAAGTTGGTATGGGGGTTGGCAAGGCAAATGCTGTTCCTGATGCCATGCGCAAGGCTACTGATCGTGCCCGCAAGAATATGCACCCGATTTTTCTTTCGGGGACGACTATCCCTCACGAATCCACCGGGAAGGTTGGCGGAGCAATCATCCTGCTCAAGCCGGCTTCTCCAGGCACGGGTGTGATCGCAGGCGGTGGCGTGCGCGCAGTTCTTGAAGCTGTGGGTATCCACGATATCCTGACTAAGTCATTGGGTTCTTCCAATGTACTGAACATAGTACAGGCTACACTTCATGCGCTTGAGGCGCTCAAGTCGCCAAAGGAAGAGGCCACCCGGCGTGGCAAGCCAATTGAAGAATTATTGCCTTATTGGGAAAGGAAAAAGACACATGGCTAAAAACGCCGAAGGCAAAACCATTAAAATTACTTTGGTGCGCAGCCCAATTGGTTTTCCGGTACCGCAAAAAGCCACATTGCAGGCTTTGGGCCTGCGCCATCTCAACCAGACGGTGGAACATAAAGACACACCTGCTATGCGTGGTATGTTGATGAAAGTGATCCACTTGATTCGTGTAGAAGAATAGGGAAGAAGATGAAACTGAACGATCTCAAACCCAATCCAGGGGCTAAAAAGAACCGAAAACGCGTCGGACATGGTATTTCTGCCGGTCAGGGAAAAACCGCAGGCCGCGGCACCAAAGGCCAAAAATCACGCACCGGTTTCGGCGGTCACTTGGCTCGACAGGGCGGTGCCTTGCCATTCTATCGCCGTCTGCCATTTGTCCGTGGCAAAGGGTTTACTCCACCCACCGAAGTCGAATTTAATGAAGTCAACCTTGACCAGTTAATCTCATTCAAAGCAAACTCCGAAGTTACGCTGGCAACTTTGGACCAGGCTCGTCTGATCCGGGATCCGCGTAACCCGGTCGCTCTTATGGGGCGCGGTGAACTTAAAATTGCCCTTAAGGTGCGCGTGGACCGTGTGACCAAGAGTGCCAGGGCTAAAATTGAAGCGGCAGGTGGCACCGTGGAGTTGATTGGATAACTCGTTTTTACGAGGAGCCTTAATATGAAAAACCCATTTTCGGGTGTGCGTTATCTCTGGAAGTCACAGGATATCCGTCGCAAATTGATTGTGACCTTGATCATTCTGATTATCTTCCGCTTAGCCGCCAACGTCCCTGTGCCTGGTATTAATGGCGCAGCTCTCAAGTCGTTGATGTCGAACCTGAGCAGTACCGGGTCATTTTTTTCTTTTCTTGACCTGCTTTCTGGTGGCACGGTCTCGCATTTCTCGTTGTTGTCCATGGGCGTCTACCCATACATCACAGCTCAGATCATCCTGCAATTGTTAACCCCCATCTTCCCTGCGCTCCAACGGAAAATGGAGGAAGATCCCCGTGAGGCTCGCAAGTGGCAGGAAAAGTGGACATACTACCTGGCTGTACCCATGGCTACGCTTTCCGCTCTCGGTCAAATAAACATTTTCAATTCGTATTCAGCACAGAGCGGTGGGGCTGCAATTGTTCCGTTTGGGTTCACAAGTGCACTTTGGCTTCCTTCACTGACTGTCCTGATCACAATGATCGGCGGCACGATGTTCGCCATCTGGCTGGGCGAATTGATCTCTGAATATGGTATTCGTGGTCAAGGACTCTCCTTGATCATATTTGCCGGTATCGTAGCTCGAATTCCGTCCCAGTTCGGTACACTCCTGGCGGATAAGCAGCATGGGTGGATCCTGGTGCTGGCGATGATTGTGGTTATGGTGGCGGTGATCTATGCCATCGTTTATGTTCAGCAAGGCCGCCGAAATGTACCGGTCATGTACCCGGGTCGCAGGGTTGGCAACCGGATGTCGATGCCGGTCAAAGGCACGCTCCCATTGATGGTCAACCTGGCAGGCATGATCCCGCTTATATTTGCGGCCGCCATCCTTCAGTTCCCAGCGATCATTTCAAGTTATTTTACAAGGTCAAGTGTTGCCTGGGTGGCAAATTTTGCAACAGGCACACAGACGACCTTTAATCCAAATTCTTGGGTTTACCAACTGCTCTACTTCCTGATGGTGGTGATATTTACCTTCTTCTACACGGATGTGATGTTCTCCCAACAGAATTATGGGGAGAATTTGAAGAAAGTTGGTGCGCAAATTCCTGGCATCAACCGCGGCGCCCCGACCCAGAAATATCTGACAAAAGTTCAGCGAAGAATAACATTACCCGGGGCATTGTTCCTGGGTCTAGTGGCTGTGTTGGGATATATCATCAACCTGATCCTCAAAGCGGTGGGAATAGGTGCAGCGTTGTCATCCACATCTATTTTCCTGGTTTCATCTGCCGGTCTGCTCATCGTTGTCGGCGTCGTTCGGGACACTTTCCTGAATATTGACGCAGAATTAAAACTTCACGGCTATGATGACGCCCAGTTGGTGAAATAGGTTAGCGCATGCCCACTTTTGTTGTTCTCCTCGGACCTCCCGGCGTTGGAAAAGGTACTCAGGCGAAACTTATTTCAGAAGTCACCGGCCTACCGCACATTTCTTCGGGTGATCTTTTTCGGGAGAACATTAAGAACGAGACTGAACTCGGGAAACTGGCGCAATCGTATATGAATAAAGGAGAACTGGTTCCGGACGATGTTACGATCAGCATGATTCGGTCCAGACTTTCCAAATCGGATTGCAAAGAAGGCGCTCTCTTGGATGGCTTCCCTCGTACCACCGTACAAGCTGATTCTTTGGCGAGCTTGTTAACCGAGTTTAATGGCAAGGTGAATTATGTGCCCTACATTACCGCTTCCGAATCCACGCTGATCGAGCGCCTAAGCGGACGGTGGACATGTAAAGCGCAAGGACATATATTTCATGAGAAATACAACCCGCCTCATAAATCGGGTGTATGTGATTACGATGGTTCCCAGCTTTACCAGCGAGATGATGATAAAGCTGAGACGGTAACAAGGCGCATCCAGGTTTATTTTACCCAAACAGCGCCGTTGATCAATTACTACCGGGAACGCGGATTGCTTTCTGAAATAGACGGGACCCAATCGATCGAAAAAGTTACAGCAGCTTTGATGGCTGTTCTTGGAATGAAAGTATGACCTGGGATCGCGATATTAGTATTAAAAATGCAGCTGAAATCGCTCTAATGCGTGAAGCTGGACGTCTGAATGCTAATGTATTGGCTGGTGTTCGAGAATTGCTAAAACCCGGCGTTACCACCGCAGACCTCAACGCGGCTGCTGAGGATATTCTGCAGAAACACGGTGCCTACTCGCCCTTCAAAAATTATGGTTCTCCGCCATTTCCAGCATCCATCTGTGTCAGCGTAAATGAACAGTTGGTGCACGGTATCCCGGGGAGTCGTAAGCTCCAGGAAGGCGACATTGTATCTGTGGATAGCGGGACGGTTTTAGAAGGGTTTGTCGGTGACTCGGCTTTTACAGCTGGAGTGGGGAAAATCTCCCCCTTAGCAACAAAGCTAATCGAGGTCACCGAACAGGCGTTGAACGTTGGTATTGCTATGATGCGTGCCGGGAATAAAACGGGTGATGTATCTGCTGCAATACAGCAATACGTGGAGGCCCAAGGATTTCACGTTGTCCGTGAGTATACCGGGCACGGTGTAGGTCGGAAAATGCATGAAGGACCGCAAGTGCCGAATTATGGTACTCCTGGAACTGGGGTTCTGTTGCGTCCCGGTATGACAATTGCCATCGAACCGATGGTGCTTGTCGGTACGCATCGCACCCGCGTCCTATCCAACCAGTGGACGGTTGTCTCTGCTGATGGTTCGCTGACGGCACACCAGGAACATTCTGTAGCCGTCACTGAAGGCGACCCTCTCGTCTTGACTGTCCCGTGAACCAACGAGATCCCATTCAAACTGGACGGATGAGTATAGAGCAAGTATAATTCAACCTTTGGCTGAGCTACTATATGCAAGGAGAAAGCAATCATGAAAGTAAGTCCCTCCATTCGCAAGCGCTGTGCGAAGTGCAAGATTGTCAAGCGCAAAGGCAGATTGTTTATCATCTGCGAAAATCCGAAGCACAAACAGCGACAAGGATAGGATAAGGATATATGGCAAGAATTGAAGGTGTTGACCTGCCGCGCAATAAGCGCGTCGAAGTTGGCCTGAATTACCTTTTCGGAATCGGCCCTGCCCGTTCACGCGAAATTCTCTCCGCGACCAAAATTTCCCCGGACACCCGTGTTAAAGACCTTACCGAGTCTGAAGTTGCGGCCATCCGCGATTACATTAATAAGAATTGGAAAGTCGAGGGCGACCTGCGCCGCCAGGAACAGTTGAATATCAAGCGCCTGGTGGAAATAGGCTGCTACCGCGGCCTGCGTCATCGCCGAAACCTGCCTGTCCACGGGCAGCGTACCCGCACCAATGCCCGCACGCGCAAAGGAATTAAAAAGACAGTGGCTGGGCGCGGACGCCGCAAGGGCGGGAAGAAGTAATCCGGATAGAGAAATTAGAGAGGTATTATGGCTCAGACCGTACGATCTGCACGCCGTTCCAGCGGCACTAAAAAAGGGAAGCGGACGCTTTCTTCTGGACAAGTTCATGTTTTTGCTTCTTTTAATAATACGATTGTGACCGTGACCGACCCGGATGGCAACACCCTATGCTGGGGGAGTGCAGGCTCTGTGGGCTTTAAAGGTTCGCGGAAAAGCACGCCTTTCGCGGCCCGATTGGCAGCTGAGCAGGCAATCAAAGCTGCCCAGGCAATGGGCGTCCAGGAAGTGGATGTTATTGTCACAGGTCCTGGTCCCGGTCGGGAAAATGCCATTCGCGCGGTGCAGGCGATGGGGCTAAAGGTCAAGTCGATCGCAGATGTAACTCCGGTACCCCATAATGGTTGCCGGCCTCCAAAAAAGCGTCGTGTTTAGTTTTGGTGAAAGAGGATAGGAAGTATGGCGAAATATACTGGGCCGGCCTGTAAACTGTGCCGGCGAGAAGGCGAAAAATTGTTCCTCAAGGGAGAGCGGTGCTATTCTCCCAAATGTGCATTTGAACGTCGCAGTTTTGTTCCCGGCCAGCATGGTCCTACCGGCAGCCGGGGCAGCCGCGGAGGTCGAGGCGGCACCGGGCGTGAATCCGATTACGCCAAGCAATTACGTGCCAAGCAGAAAGCTCGTCGCGTTTATGGTGTTTTCGAGCGCCAATTCCGACGCTACTATAGTCATGCCTTGCGTGCACGTGGTATTACGGGTTTAATGCTTTTACAGATCCTGGAATCCCGCCTGGATAATGTCGTGTTTCGATTGGGGTTTGCCTCAAGCCGTGCCCAGGCTAGATTGCTGGTAACTCATGGTCATTTCACAATCAATGGCCGCCGCACGGATGTTCCATCTATGAACTTGGGAGTTGGCGATGTGCTTGCCGTTCGTGCTGGCTCTATGGATGCAACTTACTTTAAAGAACTGGCTGCTTTAGCAGAGACGCGCAATGCCCCGGTTTGGTTAAGTCGCGACATCAAAACGCTTTCAGGTAGTGTGTTGCGCATGCCAGAACGGCCTGAGATTGACGGCAACCTGAACGAGCAGTTGATCGTTGAGTACTACTCGCGCTAATCCGAGTCCATTGTATTAGACGCGGCGTACCGTTTTGTACGTCGATGAGAGGGTACCGTGACTATCACTAATATGGTAATGCCGAAGATCGAGCGCGAAGCAGAAGCTCGAAATTATGGCAAATTTGTTATCAGCCCATTGGAACATGGCTATGGAGTGACGCTGGGGAATGCTCTGCGGCGCGTTCTGCTTTCGTCTCTGGAAGGCGCTGCAGTAACGTCTATTCGGATTATTGATGTCCTGCACGAGTTCAGTGACATTCCGGGTGTCCGCGAAGATGTTTTGCAGGTTATGTTACAGGTTAAACAACTTCGCTTGATTATGGAAGGCGTGGATACTATCCGGATGCACCTTGAAGTTCGAGGTGAAGGAGTGGTGACTGCGGCAGATATCATCGCTCCGCCCGAGATTAAGATTATTAATCCCGATCTTTATTTGTTTACCGCCGATAATGCCAAGGCACGTCTGGATATAGAGTTCACTGTTGAACGCGGACGGGGATATGCTCCTTCCAACGAACGCGGGCGAATGCCAATTGGTGAATTACCGGTTGATGCCATTTTTGGGCCGGTCAAGCGAATAAACTGGGAAGTGCAGTCGGCGCGAGTCGGTCAGAGTACCAACTACGATAAACTAATCCTTGAGATCTGGACAGACGGCGCAATTGCACCCGAAACCGCTCTGAGCACTTCAGCCAAAATCCTGATAGAGCACCTGCGCTACGTGGCTGGAATCAGCGAAGAAACACTGGCGATCGCAATGGAAAAAGAGGTATCTGGATCTCGCTTGACCAGTGAAGTAGCTGAGACTCCCGTAGAATCCCTTGACCTTTCAGTGCGAGTCTTCAACTCGCTAAAACGTACGGGAATCATTACTGTCGGTGATGTGCTTGAATTGCTTGAGAAGGGTGACCAGGCAGTCATGTCCATTCGCAATTTTGGCGAAAAGAGCCTCGAAGAATTGCGCCTTAAGATGCGAGAAAAAGGTTATTTAAAAGACGAAAACAAGAAAGAGTCGGAGTGATTGAACAATGCGACACCAAGTAGCTGGTTTTAAACTCAACCGAACGAAGGGTGCACGCATCGCTTTGCGCCGCAACCTTATTAAGCAATTCTTTACTAATGAACGTATTCGAACCACAGTAACCAAGGCTGCGGCGATACGTGGCGAGGCAGAAAAAATGATCACGGTCGCTCGCAACGTCAAGGATGCCACCGATGACGAAAAAGTAGCTGCTCGCCGACTTATTGTTGCCAGATTGGGCGGCAACAGCAATGATGTAGTCAAGAAATTGTTCGACGAAATTGCCCCCCGCTTTGCAGATCGAAAGGGTGGCTATACCCGCGTCCTCAAACTTGGTCCCCGTTTTGGCGACAAAGCGGAAATGGCCATCCTCGAACTTGTCGAAGAATAGATCAGAGTAGATTATACAGTCAGGTGGCCTGGCAAATTCCCTGATTCTGGATTACCCGATCACCTTAAATGGCTCGTTACCAGATTATCCTTGCTTACGACGGTACCCACTTTCTGGGCAGTCAGAGACAGGGAGCTTCCCGTACGATACAAGGCGAACTCGAAAAAGCGCTATGTAAACTAGGATGGGATGCGCGAACTGTCTACCTGGCAGGGCGTACGGATACCGGCACACACGCCATTGGTCAGGTGGCTGCCTTCGACCTCGATTGGGGTCACGGGCTGGAAAGTTTGCGTAAAGCCTTGAATACTCATCTGCCCAGGGATATGGCAGTGCGGGAAGTTATTTTGGCAGCGGATTCATTTCATCCGCGTTTTGATGCCAAATCCCGGCTGTACCGTTACCGGTTATTTTGCACCGGAGTAAGGGATCCATTAAGGGAACGCTATGCCTGGCGTGTTTGGCCAGCAGTGAGCGACCTGGCGCCTCTTGCGGCAATATGGCCTGGCACGCATGATTTCGGCGCCTTCGGAACCCCGCCCCGGACTGATGGCAGCACCGTTCGAACGGTATTTTCTGCCAAATGGACGAACGACGGGAACGAGTGGACCTTCGACATCCAGGCGGATGCCTTTCTATACCGCATGGTACGCAGGCTGGTGTATGTTCAGGTGGCCGTAGGACAGGGTAGAATTCCGGCGGAGGATCTGGTTCGAGCGCTAAACAACGATCCTATGTTAACTCGCGGGATCGGGAAAGAAGGACAAGGTCATCTTCCTGCCAGCCTTGCCCCTGCAAGCGGCTTGACACTTGTTGAAGTGCTTTATGATAATCTGGATTAAATTAGTTTGAAGTTTTGGAGAGACAAAAGTGTACAAATCTTACTATCCCAAGGCCGCTGAAATTGACCACCAATGGTTGTTGGTGGATGCGAACGGTGAAAACCTGGGTCGCTTGGCGACCAAACTCGCTGCGCTCTTGCTAGGCAAACACAAACCAAGCTTTACCCCCGGAGTTGAAATGGGCGACTTTGTGGTTGTGATTAATGCGCAGCAGATAACAGTCACTGGTACCAAGACCCACACAAAATTGACTGAGAAAATATATCATAGTCACTCGGGTTATCCAGGTGGGCTAAAATCGGTTAGTTTGCGCGACCAGTTGAGCAACCATCCGGACCGCGTCATACGTGCTGCCGTATGGGGCATGTTGCCGCACAACAAAATGGGCCGCCATCTCATCACCAGGCTCAAGATTTTCAGCGGTGCAGAGCATTCTCACGGTGCCCAGAATCCGAAATTGGTAGCGTAAAGGAGCAAATATATGTCTGTGCAATATTTTGAAGGGATTGGGCGCCGGAAGCAAAGCATTGCCCGTGTACGGATTATGGCAGGTTCAGGCCGTTTCATCGTCAATGATAAGGATGCTCCAGCATTTTTCACCCGACTTGGCGACCTAGAAGCAATATTAGCTCCGATGAAGGCTGCTGGTCATGACACAAAATCTTACGACATCACTGTGGTTGTCAGTGGCGGCGGTGTAACCGGTCAGACCGACTCCGTCCAGCTTGGATTGGCACGCGCCATTGTCAAGATGAACCCGGAGAATGTTTCAGCCATGCGCAAGGGTGGCTTCCTGACGCGCGATGCTCGGATTAAGGAACGCAAGAAGCCAGGCCTAAAGCGCGCCCGCAAAGCCCCCACCTACACCAAGCGTTAAAACGCTCGCAAGTTAACAATGACACGCTCAACGTAATGCGTGAGGCGCGGTTACCTCCTGCGTTCATGCATTACGTTTTACTTTTAAGGAGATCTTATGCCCGGAATAACCATTGTTGGACTCGGCCCCGGTGACCCTGCCAAATTGACCCGCGAAGCTTGGGAAGTCTTTGCTTCTGTCGATGAAGTGTGGCTGCGAACAAATCAGCATCCCACCGTAACCAGTCTTCCACCCGCGCTAAGAATCCATAGCTTCGATGAACTTTATGAAAACGGCGAATCCTTTGATGAAGTTTATGCTGCCATCGTAGAGAAAGTGCTGGAATTGGGGAAGTTGCCTAAGGGGGTGGTTTATGCAGTACCGGGCGATCCGTTTGTGGCTGAGGCCACCTGCCCTGAAATCGCTCATCGAGCGCGAACTATGGGTATGCAATTAAAAATCGTGAGCGGTCTTTCTTTTTTAGAGCCGGTTTTTGCTGCCCTGGGTCTGGATCCTTATCCCCGCCTGGTTTTGACCGACGCGATTGAGTTAAGTCAGGCACACGTACCGGAATTTCCACCGGACATGCCGGTATTGGTGGCCCAAATTTATTCTCGGCTGGTTGCTGCTGAAGTTAAGATGACTCTCAACACTGTTTATCCTGATGAGCATCCGGTGCGTCTTATTCATGCTGCTGGAACAAAAGATGAAATCATCGAAAACATTCAGCTCTATGAAATCGATAGGTCAGAGCATATTGGCCTGCTTTCGGTTCTGTATGTCCCGCCGCTGGGTGAAGGTACCTCGTTCGAGGCTTTTCAGGAAATCGTGGCTCACTTGCGGGCTCCGAACGGCTGCCCGTGGGATCGGGAGCAGACGCATGAATCGCTCCGTCCGCACCTTATGGGAGAAGCTTATGAGGCACTGACCGCCATGGATTCCGGCGATCCGGCAGAGATGTCAGAGGAATTTGGCGATCTGCTTTTGCAAATAGTATTAAATGCCCAGATAGCGAGCGAAAATGGCGAGTTTAACATGGCAGATGTGCTCAAGGGCATTTATGACAAAATAATCCGTCGTCATCCCCATGTTTTCGGCGATGTTAAATTGGATGGAGTTCAAGGTGTCTTAACCAATTGGGAAAAACTCAAGGCTGTCGAGAGATCGAAGAGCCATGATCCGGAAAAAGGATTGCTGGACGGCGTCCCTTTGGCGTTGCCAGCACTTGCCCAGGCGCAGGAATATCAGGATAGGGCTGCTCGAGTCGGTTTTGACTGGAAGGAAGTTAGTGGCGTATTGGATAAAATCGCTGAAGAAATCCAGGAGGTACGGGAGGTGACAAATTCCCAGGAATTGATCGATGAACTGGGTGACTTGTTATTTGCCCTGGTCAACCTTGCCCGCTGGAAAAAAGTGGATGCAGAGTCTGCTTTACGTGGCACGAGTCAGCGCTTCAAGAATCGCTTTGCTTATGTAGAACAGGGAGCAAAGAAACAGGGGAGAAAATTGTCCGAGATGTCCATGGATGAAATGGAAGCGTTGTGGCAGGAAGCTAAAAGGCAGTAACAATCAAAGAGAGGCAGCAATTGCCCCAGCCGAAATCAACATAAGGGAGTTGGTTTGGCAATTTGATGACATCTGCCTTTTTTATGATATTCCTACGAAATGGTCGTAAGCCTGCGCCAATAATTTAGCTTCTGAGCTCATGTAGGCACTGGATTCTACGCGTTGACTTTTTCCTTATAAAAATTACATCTCGATTTCTTCTATTGCCCAGGCACCGGCTCCCAGGGGAATTACATCCAGAAACAGCAATTTTTAATGAGCCCGGCAAAGGAGGCAGGAAGAAAGTTATTGATTGAGTTTTCAGCTAAACCTGCGAGGAGGGTGTATAGGATGAATGTCAAAATGATTACGATTACGACACTGCTAAGGATTTTCCAGGAGATAGCACACCATTTCAGGTTTGGAGATGTGTGATAGGGGATTGTCTCGCTTGGATGAACCTCGAATTCGGTAAGCAGCAGGCTATTACCCAAAAATCCAGGGTTTTGCCCAGGGTACATTTGGAATAATTCTCTGTGTTTTATGGGAGTCCACTTTAATTGGGACATTCCTCCCGGGTAATATCAGATCCAGCGAATCCACCTCCACCAACCAGCATGCGGCAACCTGGTATGGAGCTTTATCCGGGAGTTGTACCAAAACCTTTAAGTCAACTTTAGCATATCCCCCCGCATTTTCTACGATCGTTTCATTTTTATTGATCACATTTGCTTCAACTTCTATCGCATTTCGAAAGCCGCCTCCAAATTCAGGTTCATGGCTCTTAAGTACCTGCAAACGTTGCCACTGGATACGGTTTAGTCGCCTTACCAATACGATAATCAGAATGAGTGGGATTAATATTATGCCCAATATAATAATAGCATTCATGTTTTCTCCAAAGACCGGTGAATGTGCTGATTATACTTCCCAGTACCCTGCATTAAAAAAGATGAAAAGAACCTCCATTTGAAATTCATAATATCAAAACAATTCACCAGTGCGTCGACAAATGGGTAAATGATTTCCAAAATGTTTTATACCACTCTTCTCGGTATCCAATAGTTCGGGACAGGATCTAAACCATTACCGAAGATTCCCCTGTTTTTAGGAGTATAGGATATTACTAGGCTGCGATATTTATCTCTGCAATCCTGATGATTGCGCTGCTCCGGTTCGGGTGCGTACAGTTACTATTTTTTATATCGCCGCGAATATTTTAAGGTAAATAGCCTGTCTTTCCCCTTGTTTAGGGATAATAATCATGTTAGAATATTGGAAACTAAGCCCCATATATAGGGGATTTTATTTTCAAAACCACCAAATATGGCGGCTACATTTGTTCTATTTTTTATGGAGTAAATTGATGCGATGCCCTTACTGCCATAACGAAGAATCGAAAGTAATCGATACAACACACGATAGTCATGGAGGCATTCGCCGTAGAAGGCAATGTCTGAAATGTGGACAAAGATTTAGCAGCTATGAACGCCCGATCATGGCAACTCCATTGATTGTCAAGCAGGATGGGACTCGTGAGGAGTTCGAAAGGGGAAAATTGGAGCGTGGGATTCGCATTGCATGCGCCAAGCGGCCTGTCTCCGCCTCTGATATCGAGCGGCTTTTAGGACAAGTGGAAGCAGCACTTCAACGCCAGGGAAAATCCGAAATTTCTTCACGCATAGTCGGTGATCTGGTAATCAAGGGATTAAAAGAATTGGACCAGATTGCTTACATTCGTTATGCTATTGTTTATTTGCGGCTGGACGATTTACACGCCCTGCGCAACGAAATTGACCGTCTTTTGATTAGAATCATAATCATTATCATGCGCTGATATTTTGATTTCCTTGGGTGGAATATCAGTGCATATTTGTTTCTGTTAAGATGTGGTAATCTTAATTGATTGGAATGGAAAAGAAAAACTGAGGAGTATCCATGCATGACAACAACAACCATTGTCTCGAATAGGACTAAATTGCCCACGCCACTAATCCCGGCGGACCTCCTCGCTGTGGAATTAACCGAGAACGCGCGTCAGGTTTTGGTGCGTCGCTACGTCCGCAGGGGGGATGATGGGAACCCAGCGGAAACTGTTGAGGAGATGTTTTGGCGGGTAGCATACCACGTTGCCAGGGCTGAAGAATCCTATTATGGCAATGTAATGGCTTGTGCACGTGAATTTTATGAGTTGTTAACCTCAAGGAAATTTTTTCCCAATTCTCCTACTTTTACTGGTGCTGGAACGCCGCTTGGACAACTGGCAGCCTGTTTTGTTTTACCAATTACAGACGATATGGGGCGTGACCCGGCGGGTATCTTCCAATCGCTCCGGGATGCAGCGCTTATTCAGCAGACAGGGGGAGGGAACGGCTTCTCATTCTCACGTATCCGACCTAAGGGGTCGCTGGTCAAATCCTCCGCGGGACAAGCCACCGGTCCGGTTGGTTTCCTGCGGGTTTATGACCATGCATTTGGTGAGATTGCCCAGGGGGGACCCGGCGAGGGGCCAATATGGGCGTCCTGCGCGTGGATCATCCTGATATCGAAGAATTTGTCACCTGCAAGACCGATGAAAACCAGATCACCAACTTCAATATTTCTGTAGGCATTACAGATGCGTTCATGCAAGCAGTGAAGAAGGATGCTGATTGGGATTTGATTTTCCCCGATGTCACTTCCCCGGAATATCGCGGTTTCAGCGGTACACCGGAACAAGCTCGGGAAAGGGGGATACCGCTGCGGACGTATAAGACGGTCAGGGCGAGTGAGCTTTTTGCTAAAATAGTAAATCAGGCACATCATAATGGAGAGCCGGGATTGTTATTTCTGGATGCAGCCAATCGCTTTAATCCGGTCCCTCACCTCTATCCGCTCGAAGCGACAAATCCCTGTGGAGAACAATGGCTGGGACCGTATGAGAATTGCTGCCTGGGTTCTGTAAACCTGGCTGAACATTGTGGCGTTGATGGGGTGGTCGATTGGGAGAGCCTGCGTCGAAGCGTTGAAATTGCCACCCGTTTCCTGGACGATGTAATCGATGTAAATGCATATGTTCCGGCGGTACCTCAATTGAAAGAGGCAGCTCAAAAAGCCCGACGCATCGGACTTGGAATTATGGGTCTGGCAGACATAATGTATCATGTGGGCGTTCGTTATGGCTCGCCCGAAGGTCGGGAATTTGGGGCTCAGGTGATGGAGTTCATCCGTTTCCACGCTGTCAATGCCAGCGTAGCCCTGGCACGCGAGCGCGGTGCATTCCCAGCCATCAAAGGCAGCATCTACGACTTTGAGAACATGAAATGGCAGCCACCCCACCCGATGACACCTTATACTCATCAATGGGGACGTCCTGCGGTGGATTGGGAAGGTGTCCTTGAAGGAATTCAAAAATACGGCATCCGCAATGCCGCCCAGACGACTGTGGCTCCCACTGGAACGATTGCCACAGTTGCCGGGTGCGAAGGATATGGCTGTGAACCGGTTTTCGCCCTGGCATATGTCAGGCATGTTAATGACAATGGCAAGGATCTGCAATTAACCTATGCCAGTCCGCGCTTCGATTCTGCCTTGGAAAAAGCCGGACTGACCCCTGAGGCACGTCAGGAAATCGTAAAGAGTGTCATGCAGCACGGCACGTGCCAGGATATCCCAGAGATTCCTGAAACAATCCGAAACGTATTTGTAGTTGCAGGGGACATTCCCGCGGACGAACATGTTTATATGCAAGCTGCCCTCCAGGCATTTGTGGATAATTCCCTTTCCAAAACGATCAACTTTCCCGAAGATGCTACTGTTGAAGATGTAGCAGAAGCATACATGCTGGCGTGGGAATTGGGCTGTAAAGGGATCACAGTTTATGTGACTGGTTCCCGTGAAAAGGTGGTGTTGGAGACCAAGGCTACCTCGCAGAAAAAACAAACTCAGGTTACTCCTTCTGAGACCGCTGTGTTCCCAGGAACAGTGGTTTTACCATTCGGTAACAATAATAACGGGAAGCCAGTTTCGGAAACGGAGCTAGCCACCCAATTGGCGGGTTGGCATGAGTCCAAGAAACCACGCCCGCGCCTCCTGCCCGGGAGTACTTTCCGGGTCGAGACACCGCTTGGAAAAGCCTTTATAACTATTAATGAGAACGGTGGCAAGCAGCCGTTTGAAGTATTTATTAACACTGCCAAAGCTGGTTCAGAAACCGCAGCTGTCTCGGAAGCCATCGGTCGACTCGTATCGTACGTCCTGAGACTGGCCTCGCCGATTGCCCCTCGCGAACGTCTTGGGGAAGTTGTTCGCCAACTCTCAGGGATCGGAGGGGGGCGCTCCCTCGGCTTTGGCCCAAACCGTGTCCGCTCATTGCCTGACGGTGTTGGGCAGGTGCTCGACGAGTATTTACATGACCGTAAAACACACCAGGTCACGGAATCCGATGCGATAGCTGACCCCGGGACTGAAAAGGCAGGTAGCTTTATACCCGAGGTTGAAACTGTCATCTCTCCCACAAAAATGGGTGACCTGTGCCCGGAGTGCGGCGAAGCAACCATGGTGAATGAAGAAGGCTGCCGAAAGTGTTATACATGCGGGTATAGCGAGTGTTAGAATTTGACGGCTAATTGTTGATAAAATAAAGAGCAGAGATGATTCTCTGCTCATTTCGTTATAAATCAAAATGCAATTAATAATCATTTGCCGGTCACTCCGGCGAAGTTTTAATTGAAAGGTAAACATTGAGAGATAGTGGAGACATGGCGAATTCCAAATTGAATCCCCGCATTCAAGGGACCTTTGCTGCCTTGAGACATCGCAACTACCAGCTGTGGTTTTATGGTCAGATGGTTTCTTTAATGGGTACCTGGATGCAGAGCACAGCTCAGGGATATTTGATCTATCAATTAACCAACTCGCCAGTATACCTGGGGCTGGTTGGCTTTGCTGCAGGAATTCCTACCTGGTTGTTTACCTTGTTCGGTGGGGTTATTGCCGACCGAATATCCCGTCGAAACCTGATGGTAATTACCCAGTCAGCCATGCTGGTCCTAGCGTTCATCCTGGCTGCCTTGGCGTTTACAAATGCGGTCCAACCCTGGCATATTCTAGTTCTGGCTTTCCTTTTAGGGGTTGCAAATGCCTTCGACGCCCCTGCTCGCGCCTCCTTTGTATTGGAATTGGTTCCTCGCGAAGATATGACCAACGCCATCGCTCTAAATTCGACCATGTTCAATATCGCCACGGTTGTGGGTCCATCAATCGCAGGGTTGACCTATGCCGCCTTTGGGCCGGCTTGGTGTTTCACCCTCAACGGCCTATCGTTTATTGCAGTCATTGTTGCCTTATTGCTAATGCATATAAAAATGGATTCACAACAAGCACGTCGGCCCAGTGCCATTACGGAAATTGTTGAGGGATTGCAATACGTTTTTACCAACCGTCTCGTCCTAAGTCTTACAGCCACCGTCGGTTTGGTCGCAATGTTTGGTTTTGGGCTGATAAATCTCCTCCCAGCCTGGGCAACGGATGTCCTCCATGGTAATGAAGTCACAAATGGGTTACTGGTTTCTGCCCGCGGCTTGGGAGCATTGATAAGTGCGCTTATGCTGGCATCCCTGACAAAGCATAAAGTGCGGGGCAGGTTGTGGATGGCGGGTTATATTGTTGTGCCCGTTTCGCTATTTTTATTTGCGTGGATACGCTGGCTGCCACTTTCCCTAACGTTCCTGGTGGTGGTTGGGTGGGCCATGATGATGTTGACCAACAACAGCAATGCTCTTATACAATCAGGGGTACCGGATAATTTGCGTGGACGAGTGATGGGGGTATATACACTGGTATTTAATGGTTTCATCCCAATAGGTGCGTTGCTGGCGGGTGGAGTGGCACAAAAACTGGGTTCGCCTGTTACCGTCATGCTCAGTGCAGGAGTCTTATTGATCTTTGTTATTGCTACCTGGATATTCTTGCCGGAGATCCGCAGGCAGGAATAAAATCAGGGCACAATAAGGAACAGTCATCTTCTTCCTTGGTGTGGCTTCATTTATTATTTGTTATTTAGATCCATGTTTTCAGGAGTATTTACAAATTTAGGATGAAAACGCTCGCATTTCATAAAAATATTTTCCAGTACGAACTTCTGTAAGTTCTCCTAAGGAAATTTATCCTGATAGTATCTCCGCTTCATTCGAGATGTCAGGAGCGCTGAAATAAACTTCGTGTACAATAGTATTATATGGAGGAGGCTGTATGTCTAAACGACTTGTAGTCGTGGCCGGTAACATCGGGGCAGGTAAAACCTCGCTCACAGAACGAATTGGTTCAAGGCTCGGCTGGCGTACTGATTTTGAATCAGTCGCAGACAATCCTTACCTCCCAGATTTTTATGCCGACATGCATGCCTGGTCTTTCCATTTGCAGATCTACTTCCTGGGTCACCGCGCTGACCAATACCTTGACGCTGCACACGATCAGCGTTCCGTCATTTTGGACCGGAGCATTTATGAGGACGCTTACATATTCTCACGCGCACTGCACCACATGGGGAACCTGGCCGAGCGCGACTACTCGGCTTACCGCAAACTTTTTGATCTTGTAGTGGGGAGCCTGCCACCGCCTAATTTGCTGGTATATCTAAAATGCCCGGTGGAAGTTCTCATGGCGCGCATCCAGCGTCGCGCCCGAAACATGGAGACGGGAATTTCCATCAATTATCTTTCACTGCTCGATTCGTTTTACGAAGAATGGTTGCGCGCCTTTGATGTTTGCCCGGTATTGACCATCCGCACCGACGACCTTGATTACGTCAACCAACCCATGGCATTGGAAGTGGTCGTTGGTCGAATCCAGGAACGACTGGGCGGTAAAGAAGAGTTAGACCTGCGCGCCAAATAAAGCCCCGCTGGATTTTGGAGACTCGAATGAAAAATTGGAAGCTGGCATTACTTATTGGGGGAATTTTGCTCCTGATTGTTGCCATTGCTGTATATGCCGCGCGGATTGTTTCCTGCTATCCCCCGGCAAGTGTCTATTCAAAATTCAGTCCGGAACAGGCAAAGGGCTTCCGGGAAGCATGCCAATTGGATTTTTCCATCTTCACTCAATTCAGTAGTTTTCTACTATTGTTCATTCCGGGCATTATTCTTTTCTCATCCTATTGGCTTATCACACGTCCCCGCGTTAAAAACCGCCGCGCAGGGCAACTGAGTGGATTTTTACTTCTTCTTATGTTTGACAGCTTGCTAGTGATGTTTTTTGGGTTGCTTAATTATCCTGCCCCGGGGATTGCTAATGGTCCGGCAGCGTGGGCAGTGGAAGTCATCGCTGCGCTAGGTTTTTTGTGTTACCTGGCAGCCCTGGCGCTCTGGCACTGGAAACGTTGGGGACTGGTGCTCTTCCAGGGTGCTTCGATCGCATTGGCTGTTTTCATTCTCCTTGGGGGTAGGTCGTTGATTCTGGCGGCAGTGATTGTCGCAGGGGTGATCGGTTTGTCTCTGGTTTTGCGCCCGCTGCGAAATAAATTGAATTAATTGAAAACTCCCATTCTTAATATACCATCGGTAGCGCAACTCACATTATTAAAAGGGTCAGGTATCGGCTGTTCGGAGCATCTTGCACGAGGGATTCGTGTAAAATATGGGAGAGGATACAATGCCTGAGATAATTGATCCCAATGATTATTTGCCACGCTACTACCAATTGGCGAATATATTGCGCGAACAAATTGCTAATGGCAAGCTTGAACCTCACCAACCAATTCCTTCTGAGCGTCAATTGGAGACGATTTATTCGGTTAGCCGGACAACAATCCGGCAGGCGATCGACCTGTTGGTCCGGCAGGGATTTTTATACAGGGAACACGGTCGAGGCACTTTTGTCTCGCCTCAGAAATTGCAAAAGGGTATTTCCGAACTCACCAGTTTTACGGAAGATATGAAGCAGCGCGGACTTAAACCAGGACAAAAGATCCTGGAAATTGGTTATGTCGAACCGCCCGAAAAGGTCCGCCAGCACATGGAGTTGTCAATTGGATCCAACCAAGTACTCCTTATCGAGCGGATTCGGTTGGGGGATGGGGTTCCCATGGGGCTTCAAACATCATATTATTGTCTTGCGGTTGACCAGACAATTACGAGGGAGGAATTGGAAGAGCAAGGTTCGATTTACAAGATCCTCCAGGAAAAATTTCATCTTATTCCAACCGAGGCAGATGAAACGTTGGAAGTGACCCTTGCGACACCGCGCGAGGCTGCACTCTTGCAGATCGAACCTGGGAGTCCCTTGCTGCTAAGCGAACGCACGACGTATTCACAATACCGGCGTGTTTTTGAATTTGTAAAAATCCTTTATCGTGGGGACCGTTATCGGTATATTGCCAAGCTAACCCGATAACCCTATTGGATTTTGGTATATCGTAAGGGAACCAAGCCTTCCGCACTTTGGAAGGCTTGACATTTTATTAATGACATGCTAAACTATGGAGGTAGTGTGGTTGTGTGGTCATTACCAGTTAGTGATCAAAGGATCTAAGGAATATCTGTGACTCCCATAGATGATTCGCAAATTCAACAAATCGTGCAACGCGTCCTCAAGCAGGTCATGGGGATAGCTGAACCTGTCGCGTCACCTGAATCCACACCAGTTGTTAAAAAAGAAGATCAAACCCCAGTATCTATGCCAGGAGCTCGAAAAGTTATTGCCATAGGAGCCGATCATGGTGGTTTTGAGTTAAAAGAGACCCTTAAAGCTGAACTAAGCGGGATGGGTTTGGATGTTAACGATGTTGGCACTTTTTGTAAGGCAGCAGTAGATTACCCGGATTATGCCCACGAAGTGGCTAAACTGGTTAGTTTGGGGAAAGCCTGGAGAGGAATCATGATAGATGGTGCGGGCATTGGTAGTTGTATCGTTGCTAATAAGGTCCCCGGGGTGCGAGCAGGAATGGCCTATGATTACTCTTCGGCGGTCAATGGTCGGGAACATAACGATACCAATGTCCTTACCTTGGGCGCCGGCCTGATCGGAGTAAACCTGGCAAAGCAGATTGTTAAAACCTGGATCTCCACCGAATTCGGTGGAGATCGACATGCACGGCGGGTCGAAAAGATTTCTAAGGTAGAAAAAATGTACTTTAAGTAGAGGTCAACATGGTTTCCGATACCAAGGTAGTGGAGCAATTGGTGGAAATTATTACACATGAGGTTCTTGCTGCCATGTTGGAAAAGCAGGAAAAGGCAAATGTCCCTGAAGGGGGCCATTGCAAGTTCACTTGCGCCGAGTCGCAATGTGTGCGCACGTGCTTCGACAGAGCCGGGAACGTAGTCAGCGCAGGAGCTGAACGCCTTTCATCCACGATCGGAGTTATACCTCAAGACCTGGATCTGGCAAAAATGATTGACCATACCCTGCTCAAACCAGATGCCACCCAGGAACAGATCGCCCAGTTGTGCTTTGAAGCCCGAAAATATGGTTTTGCCTCGGTATGTATTAATCCCACTTGGGTGGAATTATGCACCAAATTACTGGAAGGCTCACCTGTTAAAGTTTGTACGGTGATCGGCTTTCCCCTGGGAGCTACATCGGCAGAGGTTAAAGAATTCGAAACGCAGGTGGCATTGGATCATGGTGCCACCGAAATCGACATGGTGATCAACGTTGGCGCCTTGAAAGCGCGTGACTTGGATCTGGTTGCAAAAGATATTCGCGGCGTGGTGGCGGCAGCCCATGCGAGGATGTCAATTGTTAAGGTAATTATTGAAGCCATTCTTCTAACCGATGAAGAAAAGACAATCGCCTGCTTGCTTGCGAAAGAAGCCGGGGCTGATTACGTGAAAACTTCTACCGGCTTTGCTAGTGGAGGAGCCACTGTGCACGATGTAGCACTGATGCGTCGGGTTGTTGGTCCGGAAATGGGCGTCAAGGCTGCTGGAGGTGTGCGAACTTATGAAGATGCCGAGAATATGATCAAAGCCGGTGCCACCCGAATTGGTGCCAGTGCAGGCGTGAAGATCATCCAGGGACCCAGTACAACCCCTGCTCCTGCGATGCCAGTTCCTGCAACCGTTAAGAATTATTAATTTTAGGAGTAACACCATGTTAATCGCACGTGTGATCGGAACGACCGTAGCGACCATAAAAGACGAGAAACTATTTTCACGTAAATTGCTCATCGTCCGCCAAACTGACGAACATGGCGACCCAGTCGGGAAGCCCTATGTGGCCGTGGATACCGTGGATGCCGGAATTGGTGAACTGGTCCTGACCTGCGCGGGTTCTTCAGCACGCCAGACAAATATAACCAAGGACTCCCCGGTGGACGCAGTTATTATGGCAGTTATAGATTCCCTGGAAGTAGACGGTAAAGTGTCGTTCCGAAAATCTTGATCTGCTTGAATTGGAAGGATATGAACGATGGCACTAGATAAAGACCTTTCTTCCATCCAAGAATCACGTGACAAGGTCACTGCTGCGCATGATGCCTGGGCAACCTGGAGTCGGGCTTCCCAGGAAGAGGTTGACCGGGTATGTGCAGCCATGTCGGCCGCAGGAGTACAGGCTTCAGAACGTCTGGGACGTCTTGCTCAGGAAGAGACGGGTTATGGTGTCGCTGCTCATAAGAAAATTAAGAACGAGTTCGGGTCGCGGGTGGTTTGGGAAAGCATCCGGGATCTAAAAACGGTCGGTGTCATTCGCCACGATCCCGCTCGCAGATTATACGAGATTGCATGGCCGATGGGAGTTGTAGCCGCACTAATCCCCTCTACGAATCCGACTTCGACCACATTCTTTAAAGCATTAATCGCAGTCAAGGCCCGCAATGCAATTGTTTTTTCTCCCCACCCTGCAGCGAGACGTTGCACTTATGAGGCGGCTCAAACTATGGCCCAGGCTGCAGAAAACGCTGGAGCTCCAAAAGGCTTGATCGGTTGCTTGCAGCAGGTATCCCTTCCGGGTACCCAGGAATTAATGACGCACAAGCAGACCGCAATAATTCTAGCGACTGGTGGGACGCCCATGGTCCGGGCGGCGCATTCTACTGGGAAACCGGCTTATGGAGTTGGTCCAGGCAACGTACCCGTTTATGTGGATCGCAGCGCGGATGTTGAAAAGGCTGCCCGTTATATTGTGGCTTCCAAGGCATTTGATTATTCCACCATCTGCGCTACCGAACAGTCCGTCATTGCTGATCTACCAATTGCCACTAAGTTGGCGGACCTTATGCGAGATCAAGGAGCCTACTTTACCAGCCCTCACGAGACGGATGCATTACGCCAAGTTATTTTTAATCCCGATGGAAGCCCCAACACTGCCGTAGTGGGCAAATCTGCCCCCTTCGTGGCAGAAGTGGCAGGATTCCGCGTTCCCCCCGACACACGTATCCTTGTTACTGCACTATCAAAAACGGGCAGGGAGGAGCCACTTTCCCACGAAAAGATGACGACTGTGTTGGGTTGGTACCAGGTGGATGGTTGGGAGCAGGGCTGCGAGAGGTCGATTGCCATTATCCAAGCGGGAGGCATTGGTCATACCCAGATCATTTATGCCAATGATGAACGCGTCATTATGGCATTTGGTTTGGAGAAACCCGTTTTCCGCATCCTGGTAAATACCATGGGAACGCTGGGTGCTATCGGGATGACAGCCGGAGTAATGCCCTCCTTAACCCTTGGATCGGGTGGTGTTGGAGGTGCTATTACTGGAGACAATGTTTCTGCTTATCATCTGATCAACATAAAGCGACTGGCTTATGAGACGATGGCTCCTCCTCCGGAGGCTTTTTTACCCGGAGAAAAACCTGCAAGGCCGACCGCGGAGGATTTGGAACGGGTTGTCCGCCAAGTTGTAAGTGAAATATTGGATTTCAAGCGAAATTGAAAAAATCATATTTTCCAAATTAGAAAGGATGGTACAAAATGGCTTTAGATCCCACTTTGATTGCTCTCGGTATGGTCGAGACAAAAGGCCTTGTTGGCGCGGTTGAGGCCGCAGACGCCATGGTAAAGGCTGCCAATGTAAACCTGATAGGCTCAGAATACGTTGGTGGCGGGTACGTAACCGTGATGGTACGCGGTGACGTGGGCGCTGTCAAGGCAGCCACAGACGCGGGCGCTGCTGCGGCCAAGCGAGTCGGAGAACTGGTCTCGGTTCATGTCATCCCTCGCCCTCATATGGATGTGGAGATGATTCTGCCAAAAACCACCAAGGGCAGCATCGGCGGTCGTTCCGCTGAACCGAAAACTAAATAAGTTTTTCCGGGGAGGCTGGTAGGTTAAGCCTGATATTCACCCCACCCACAGATCCAGCTGAAACCCTTTCACGCGCTTAATCAACGCGTGGACCCCCGGCTGTGCTTGTAATGTGGTTTCAGGATTTCAGCCGGAAGGAGAAACCAGCATGGCTGATACTTTTTCGCTGCGGTGTTATTGCTACCTGGATAAGATGCAACCGCAATATGCGTCTTTTGTCGGGACGATAACGCAAGGCGATCTCCCAACTGAAGGTATGGCAGCATTATATGTTGAGATGGCTCCTGGAAACGAAGTATTTCGAGTGGTGGATATTGCTGTGAAAGCAACGGAAGCCCGTCCAGGAGCGCAAATTGTCGAGCGCGAATTTGGGATGTTCGAGGTGCATTCTCCCAACCAGGCAGCGGTTCTGGAAGCAGGCGATGTTGTTCTGAGCCGTCTTGGGATGAGCATGACTGACCGAATCAAGCCTCAAGTGGTTTCGATCCAGGTCATCACGCGCGTTGACCCATACCAGGCTCAGCTCATCAATCGTTTTCGACGTGGTAGCATGCTGGTGGCTGGGGAAACCATGCTGGTGCTGGAATGTGCTCCAGCTGCCTATATCAATATTGCCTGCAATGAAGCCGAGAAAACCGCAAGCATAAAACTGGTCCATGTTTCCTCGGTTGGACGTTTTGGCCGGATGTGGCTTTCCGGCTCTGAAGCAGAAATTCTTACTGCGAAGAATGCAGCCGTCCAAACACTCGAAAACCTCGTGGGCCGTGAAGGTGCATAAGTCGCGCAGCCTCGCGACTTGAGAGGAGCAGCAATGCCCAAAGAATTCTATACCGAAAGAGACATCGAGGACATGTTCAAGCGGGGAGTGATGTCGTTGAACGTTTCAGAAAATGTTGTGCTGACAGAATTGGCTTACGAAAAAGCCAACCGGCTTGGATTGAAGTTGTTACGCACCCAACCGGATAATCCTCCCAGCGCACCTGTCCGGCCTTATCTTGCTCAAAAAAATGCTTCGACCGCCCCTGTTGCAATAGGAAGTGTTCCCCATGAGCCAGAGGATAAGGATGTTCAATCGCGCATCCGCGCAGCAGTTATTTCCCGAATGGGCACCCAGGTGGACCCGGAGCTTCTGGATGTCATTATTCAACGTGTACTTAAAAGTACGGGAGTGAAATAAGCGATGCTATTTGGACGGGTCAAAGGTAGTGCAATCTGCACGCTCAAGTATTCCGGCACTGAGGGTTTGAAATTGCTGGTCGTCCAGCCACTTAATAAAAACCTGGAGCCGGTCGGGGTGTTGCAAATTGCGGCTGATATTGTTGATGCGGGTCCCGGGGACCTTTGTGTAATGGTGCGATCGCGCGAAGCAGCGCTTGCCATGCCGTTGGTAAAATTCGTGCCGGTTGATCTTGCCCTGATTGGCATTGTAGACGAATTGGGTGTCCAGCCGGATAGTGATTTTAATTTCACAATGAAACCCGGCATTAATCAATATACCTGAGAGATGGGATGATTCTGGGAAAAGTAGTTGGAACTGTAGTAACCACGATCAGCCACCGGGACTACAAAAATCGGAGACTGCTGGTTGTGCAGCCGCTGACGTTAAAGGAGGAGTCACTTGACGAAGACTTTATTGCCATTGACAATAGCCACGCTGGGATCGGTGACACCGTCCTTGTGAACCGGGAAGGGAATGGCGCTCGTCAAGCGCTTAAAAACCCGGATGCATGCATTATTTCAGTGATTGTGGGGATTGTCGACTCGGTCTATATCCAGGTTTAATCCCCGGTGTTCAGGTCTGCAAAGAAGCAATTTGGATATTTTTTTAATATAAGAATGAAAAAGGTTCTCTGGAAAATCAAGATTCTATTTCCAAAGAGCTTATATTATTAATTAAAATCGTCATGGTAAACTATATTACTCGATACCCAAATTTATTCTGGAAATGGAAGGTCATATGGTTGCATTTGATGATGCAAAAGTAATCGCTTCCTCGTTCATTAAAGGTGAAGATCAAGAAACCAGTATCGAAAAATTGCAACTTGTTACTGGCCAGGAGAAAATTCGTATTTTTTCCTCGCAGGGAGGCACAGTGATTTTACGTCCACTCATTATCTCTGAAGAGGAGTTGCTTGATTTATTACATCAAGCCATTCATTCGGGAGTTCTGCCTCGCAATTTTATCGGGAAATTACGGGAGAGAATTGAAATATAAATTCACTTACTATTATTAAGATGGTGCTGCTTCTCTCCTCATGTTTGGCCACAATCAGGCTGATCTAAATATTATATGAGCGACTTTTATGGCCTCCCCACGAGTATTCATGAAGACAAGCATATTCGGCTGGATTATTTAACATCGTCTGGTCCACGCATTGTGAGGTTCTCTAAGAAAAGGGGGGCAAACTTATTCGCGGAACACCCCGAATCTAATGTTCAGACTTCCCTTCGTCAATATAACTTTCGCGGTGGACATCGTTTGTGGTGTTCTCCAGAAATATTGCCCGACACATATTCTCCGGACATCTAATGTTTGGTCGTTGAAAAACTGGAGGTTGGTATACGCCTTGTACAACACGATCCGAACAGAATTGCCTAGAATATTGAAATACAACTATCCCCCGACCTTTTCGCGGTCACTCTGACCCATTATATATTCAATAACGGATTGACTTCAATTAATCTCTCTCCATGAGCAATAACAATGTTTCATTTGGGCCAGACGGTTATCCTTCCTCAGCCGGTGGGAAGTGGTGATTCGGAAGGCTTGGTAAATAATCCCATAATGTCTTGTTGTCCTTATACGCGCATAAACGACCCGCGTCTTGTCCTGCGTGACGATTTTATCCTCCTTAAGGCGAGTCAGGATTTACCACCGGCAAAAATAGGATACTATAACCCGTAGGATTGACTTGCTAATTGGCTTGACGGGTATCTTTTTCGCAAGACATTCGAGGTGCATCCTGGAGATAGATATCCTGACGGTAGCTGCAATGCGGAAGTGTTTTGCGGTGAAAAGTCCGTGAAACTGGAGAACTTATCCCCCTTAAATCAATGGAACCTGGGCCAACCGCAAGCCTGAGTGAGACTTGGGAATTAATTAACACCCGGAACGTTGAATTCCTCCCTCTGGAGATTCGTGGTAGAAAAAAATAAACTAACAAAATTTTATTGCTGGAGAATAATGCATTTTCCGTGCGTACAACAACACTGGGAAGGCAAAATTGGCCTATGAATCTTGTAATTCAATATCCTTATTCTAAATCATACTGGGAGCAGTATAATCGTCGCAATAAAAACCACTTTTCCAAGAGGAAACTATATGCGTCCAGATTGGGATTCTTATTTTATGAAGATCGCATATGCCGTATCCGAGCGCAGTACCTGTGACCGGGCTTTTGTCGGATGTGTGTTGGTGCTTGATAAGCGCATCCTGACAACCGGCTTTAATGGGTCTCCGGTTGGGCAGCCGCATTGTGATGAAGAAGGCCACCTGATGGTGGATGGTCATTGTATTCGTACCATTCATGCTGAGACGAACGCGATCATCCAGGGTGCATTACATGGGGTTTCGACGAAGGGCGCAACCTGTTACGTCACTCATCTTCCCTGCATAAATTGTACCAAGGCTCTGATCAATGCTGGAATTATCCGGCTGGTCTACAGCGTGGCTTATCGCACGGACGAGAATGCGACGAATTTTCTAAAGGCTGCGAATATAGAGGTAGATCAGTCCACTTTTGTTCCTGATGTAGTACCTAAAGAGTAATTGCCAATAATATCCGTCATTGCACAAGGGGGGAATTCTATTATGATTCACTATCTGAATTTGTTTGGAAAAAAAGACCTTCTTAAAAAAAATTATAAATTTCCCGCAATTAACAGAGATTTTCCTGGTCAAAGTCTCAGGGGTTTATTTCGATTGAATTAATTTCCAAACCTGCCGCTGGGTTCTCCAGAGTCCCATAGTCGAGACGTCCCTCTGGATTCCAGGCAGCAAATTGGTTATCGATCCAAAATACTAACCCGAGTGGGGGATACGGCGAAATGGCTGTGTTCAAGATAGATTTTCCATCTATTTTATATATTATAATTTCGCGTAGCCATTCTATAGAGTATTCATGATATTGTGTGACATCTACCGAAATATCAATGGCATCTTGTTGAACGATTTTACCTGCTAACCTTCGGAGAAGGCGGGAAATTGGCCTTACCGCAAGCAAGGGCAAGGCAATTAGCGCTGGAGCAAGGACCAAGGAAGGAAGGCGCGGTGATTTGATACTTCCTCCAAAAAAACCACGAGCTGGGATTTCGTCACGAAAAGCTAGCCAGTTTGGAGGGGAGGCGTGAAAAAACCATGCAGTGTTTGGTAGGATCGGCAACCGTCCTTCTGTACGGCCGAATCCCAGTGAAAAGCCGAAAGGATCGTTCCACAGCCCAAAACCCCATGTACCGGGGAGATCCGGCGCTGAGACCTTTGCTTGCAGACTGACCTTCCAGGGAGGAACATGGTGGAAAAGCCTTCGGGATAGCATCACGTAGTCGTCAAGCTGGGCCAGCCGGTACATGCCCCGATCTCCTGCGGGGATATTCAGTCGCCAACTATCCGCAGCCTGGACCACCGACCCACCGTTGATGCAACGTGGTTTGAGCGCATTTTCCATCCCATTTATTATACGAGTATAATAGCCTTCACGGAGAAACCTATGGAGATTACCTGGTATGGACATTCCTGTTTTCGACTGACGGAGCGAGGTATGGCGACGGTTGTCACCGACCCATTCGATGCGGAAACAGTTGGGTACGAACCTCTTAAACTAAAAGCAGATATTGTAACTTCCAGCCACGATGCTCCAGGGCATAATTGCTTGAGCACGGTTAAGGGTTACAGTCATGCCATAACTGGCCCGGGCGAATTTGAAATAGGCGGCGTATTTATCACTGGCGTGCAAACCGATATTTCTAATAAGAAATCGGCCGCAGATAAACCCCGTAACACTCTGTATGTCTTCGATTACATGGGCATCACTGTGGCACATCTGGGAGACCTGCGCTCTGTTCCAACTCAGACTGAAATAGAAGCCTTGGGGACGGTACACGTGGCACTCGTTCCGGTTGGTGGTGGCACGGGGTTGAACGCTGCCAAAGCTGCCGAAGTGGTCAGCTTGCTCGAGCCAAACGTCGTCATCCCCATGCACTTCTATTCCCCTGAGGCTAAAGTTCCACTCGACAAGTTGGATAAATTTATGAAGGAAATGGGGTTGCATGAAGCCGAGACGATGCCCACATTGAAAGTCTCCAAATCATCCCTCCCTGACGAAACGAAAGTGATCGTACTGGATTACCAAAGGGAGTAGCATTGTGTTGAGACCATATTTTGATGGATTTAATGGTTTTAGCAAAATGAGTGATAATTTGAACTCTAATTATCATTCTCCTTCTAAATTTTGGCTGCTTCAACCTGGTAGTTTTGTCAAGGAGCAGTAGAAATGGCTGTTAAATTGATCATGACATGGGATATTGCTCCTGAACACGAACAAGATTATTTTGAGTTTGTAATCAATGAATTTGTTCCCGGAGTCCAGAGATTGGGCCTACAGCCTGCAGAAGCCTGGGCGACAGTCTTTGGAGAATATCCACAGATTCAAGTAAGCATTTTGGCTGAAGGTTTACCGGATGTACAAAGAGCTATGAATTCGGATAGCTGGGCCCAATTGCAGGATAAACTTTTTGCACTGGTTCAAAATTTTTCGTATAAGGTTATCCCGGCGCGTACCGGGTTCCAATTTTAATAACCATCCGAAGTTGTGTTACCAAGGGGTAATATGTTCGAAGGAACCTAAATAAAGGAATATTTCCCTTTGTTCCTTCGCAATTTATTTTTTATGACCCAATTTTCCAAGAAAATTCTCGAATGGTATTCTAAGCATGGACGGGTTCTTCCCTGGCGTGGTCACCCAGATCCGTATGCTGTCTGGGTTTCGGAGATCATGCTTCAACAAACGCGTGTTGAGACAGTTATTCCTTATTTCCAACGCTGGATGGACCGGTTTCCAGGGGTCAGAGAGTTGGCGGCAGCGACCGAGCAGCAAGTGTTATCCCAGTGGGAAGGCCTCGGATATTACAGCCGGGCGCGCAACCTGCATAAGGCAGCCAGGATTGTTGCTGAAAAGTATGGGGGTGAACTTCCCCGCGATTTGACTGAGTTGCGCAAAATTCCTGGAATTGGAAGATATACGGTGGGGGCAATTGCTTCGATGGCATTTGGTTTGGATGCACCCACGCTGGATGGCAACTTGCGCAGGGTTTATTCCCGGGTATTTAATGTCGCCGAACCTGCTGACTCCTCAACGGGCGAAAAAATTTTGTGGGGGCTGGCTGAAAAAAACCTGCCCAAAGGTCATGCTGGGGATTATAACCAGGCGCTCATGGACTTGGGCGCTTTAATTTGCCTTGCCTCATAATCCCGATTGCCCGCATTGCCCAGTTAAGAGTATTTGTAAAGCGCGGGCACTTGGCCTTCAGGATCTGCGTCCGGTAATGAAGCCAAAAATCAGAGCGCCTCATTACATTGTTACCGCTGCGGTCATTAAGCGAAACGGGAAAATCCTCTTGGCGAAGCGTCCATCAAAAGGTTTGCTAGGGGGCATGTGGGAGTTCCCCGGAGGGAAGGTTGAGAATGGTGAAAGCCTGGAAGCCTGTCTCACTCGGGAAATCAGGGAAGAACTAGCGGTTGGAATTCGTGTAGGCAACCCGATCGGCATTTTTCAGCACGCTTATACCCACTTCCGAATTACCTTGCATGCCTTCATGTGTGAATTGACAGAAGGCGAGCCACTAGCGGTTCAGGCTGCCGGGTTGGTTTGGGTTAATCTGGCTGAAATGAATGGCTATCCCATGGGCAAAGTGGACCGGCAGATTGCCGTGCATCTCCAAAAGACAAGTTGATATAAAAAAAGGTTAGAATGTAAATGGTCTCGCACGCCCATGAACATTACTGATGAGTACTGCATCGCCCGTAAGCATATGGTAGAAGAACAAATTGTCGCCCGCGGGGTGCTTTCTACGCCCCTGCTTGCGGTGATGGAAGAGGTACCGCGCCACCTGTTCGTTCCCCCTGACGACCTGGCTTGGGCTTATGCAGACGGTCCATTGCCAATCGGTTATGGACAAACGATATCCCAGCCTTACATTGTCGCCTTGATGACAGAATTACTGCAACCCGAAACCTCTCACAGAGTTTTGGAAGTGGGTACCGGTTCCGGTTACCAGGCGGCGATCCTGGGACGAATGGCTGCAGAAGTTCACACAGTGGAAGTGATACCAGAGTTGGCTGTAGAAGCTGCACGGACATTGACGGGGCTGGGTTATTTGAATGTCCATGTCCACGCCGGGGATGGGTCGCTTGGCTGGCGGGAAGCTGCTCCATACAATGGTATATTAGTAGCTGCTGCGGCACCCGCTGCACCACAGCCCTTGCTGGATCAATTGGTTGACGGAGGCCGGCTTGTCATTCCTGTGGGTAGCCGCGGTAACCAGCACCTGGAAGTTTGGACACGGATGGGGAAAGATTTTAATTGCGAGAATAACCTGGCAGTCGCGTTCGTCCCACTCCGAGGAGTTCATGGTTGGAAGTAAATGGGTTTGTATATGTGTCAAGGCCCCCTTCGGTATCTTTGGATTATAAAAAAACTCGAATATCTCAAGGACCGCTGAGCTTAATTCACTCTTCCCCAGCCAGCAGCTTTAGCCGTTCCCAGGGCTTCAGGTTCTCATCATCTGCCAGGATGGATTTCAATTCGTACATCTCGTCCCGCAAAGCTGCCGCCCGCTCGAATTCCAGGTTCTTGGCAGCTTCCTTCATTTGTTTTTCCATCTCGGCGATCACCTTCTGCAGTTCGGAACGCGAAGTGACGTCCCTGTGCTTCCCGGTCTTGTATTCGCCTTTCATTTCAGACACTGCCTGGGGCGACATTTGGTCGGTTAGGTCACGGATGGCCTTGTGAATGCTGACCGGGATGATTCCGTGTTCCTGGTTGAACTTGACCTGCTTGGTTCGCCGGCGGCTGGTTTCGTCAATCGCCCGCTTCATCGAATCTGTGATCCGGTCGGCATACATGATCACCCTTCCATCGATATGCCGTGCAGCCCGCCCGGTTGTCTGGATGAGGGCCGTATCGGAGCGCAGGAAGCCTTCCTTGTCCGCATCCAGGATCGCCACCAGAGAAACCTCCGGCAGGTCGAGGCCCTCGCGCAGCAGGTTGATCCCAACGATCACATCAAACACGCCCAGGCGCAGGTCCCTTAGGATCCCAATCCGTTCCAGGGTTTCCACTTCCGAGTGCAGGTAATGGACCTTGATGCCGAGCTCCATCAGGTATTCTGACAGGTCTTCGGCCATGCGCTTTGTAAGCGTGGTAACCAAAACTCGTTGCCCATTCTCAACCCTTGCGCGGATTTCTTTTACCAGGTCGTCCACCTGACCCTTGGTCGGGCGAACTTCCACTTCCGGGTCCACCAGACCGGTCGGGCGGATGATTTGTTCCACCACCTGTTCTGCATGGCTCATCTCGTAAGGGCCTGGAGTTGCGGAGGTGTAGATGGTGCTGCCCATCACCTGCTCGAACTCGTCAAATTTTAGCGGACGGTTATCCAACGCCGATGGCAGGCGGAAACCGTATTCCACCAGCGTCTCCTTGCGGGAACGGTCGCCGTTGTACATGCCGCGGATCTGCGGGATGCTCATGTGTGACTCATCGATCACCAGCAGGTAATCACTGGGCAGGAAGTCCATCAGCGTCCATGGATGTGTTCCGGGTGCGCGCTGGTCGAGCTGGCGTGAATAGTTCTCGATCCCCGCACAGGTGCCCACTTCCCTCAGCATTTCCAGGTCAAAGCGGGTGCGCTGTTCGATGCGTTGGGCTTCGAGCAATTTCTCGTTGGCTTTGAAGTAAGCCACCCTCTCTTCCAGTTCTTTTTCGATATTGGCGATGGATTCCTTGAGCCGGTCTTCCCCGGCCAGGTAATGCTTGGCCGGATAGATGTCCACCTGTTCCGGCTCGGAGAGGATTTCACCGGTCAGCGGATTGACTTCCGAAATGCGCTCCACCTCGTCCCCGAAGAAGGTGACCCGGTAGCCACGCTTGTTTTCGTACGCCGGGATGATCTCCAGGGTGTCGCCGCGCACGCGAAATGTCCCGGGTCGCAGTTCCATGTCATTGCGCTGGTATTGTCCGTCCACCAGTTGGCGGATCAGGGCATTGCGCCGGGTGATTTCACCCACTTTCAACCCCACCACACCCTTGCCATATTCCTCCGGGATTACCCAGTCCGTAAATACAGGAAACCGACGCGACGATGATGACATCCCGGCGGGACATCAAGGCAGTGGTGGCAGCCAGCCGCAGGCGTTCGATCTCCTCGTTGATCTCGGTTTCTTTTTCGATGTACAGGTCATGGCGCGGAACGTAGGCTTCTGGCTGGTAGTAATCATAGTACGAGACAAAATACGATACAGCATTTTCCGGAAAGAACTCGCGGAATTCGGCGTAAAGTTGCGCAGCCAGGGTCTTGTTATGCGCCATGATCAGGGCTGGTTTCTGCACCTGCTGGATGACTGATGCGATCGTAAATGTTTTACCGGTGCCGGTTGCGCCAAGCAGGACCTGGTGTTTGAGTCTTCGCTGTACTCCATCTACGAGTTGGCGTATGGCTTCCGGCTGGTCACCGGTGGGTTGGAAGGGGGCTTTAAGTTTGAAATCCATAGTGTATTTGGAATGAATTAGAACAAAAAAGGAATTTTTGTTTCACTTGCTTGAATAAAAGTTTAAAGTAAGAAGCAGTATAGAACAAATGAACGAAAATGGCAAGTATCAATATTACTTAAAGATTGTATCAAACGAATTGGGAATGCAGAACTCTGACGCGCTCTAAATTCGTTCCCTTTATTCTTCTGCTAGCATATTTACCAAGAGGGATACTTTGACTGTGGTCATACATAAATTGCTAAGAACTGAAGATCCTGAACGGATGCCAACAGGACACAATCGAGATTCATAACTGGGAAGTAAACGACGTGCTATTTCTAGAGATTATTACAAAGTTGTGCCACATCTATTCTTAGATAAATTCAAGCAGGTTCTTGCGTTTCGAGAAAAAATTTAGTAAAGTAATAAGCTGGTCATTCGGCTTCCAGCCGGATAGCGACTACATTGTAAATGACAATAGGGATTTGCCAGTAGCTATAAGGCAAGGTAGATAAAATAGCGTATATTATATTGGGTAAAACTAGGTACTTCTCAAATCCCTTTGTAATTGCCCTAACCCAGGAATAACAGATTGGCAACCAGCTGATAATCACAAAGAAACCTTTAGAGATTCTAAGAAATCAATTTGATAATAGATCAGTTGAGGCCACTATTTAAACAAATCGAACCATAGAATTATCGTTACGCAAACTTGACCAAGGCTTTCCAATCCTTGGCTGTCAAAGACTCAGAACTGGCCTATTATTTGTTCCCCGTTATTGCTTTGCGAACTTCCTTGAGTATCCCCTTATTATCGCTTTCAGCAAGTGCATCGAATAGCTGCAACACAGATTTGACTACGCCCGCTTCGCAGGAAACCTTGCGAGCTGCCTGGAAGGAAACGATGGCATCATTTATGGCCTGAGCAGATTGTGATTTGTTCTCTCTTTCCAAGCACACCGCCAGCCCACAAGATGCAAGCCCTTTTGTATCGAGAGCATCTTTATAATCAGGTGTATTGGCAAGAATCTTATTCGCTTGTGCGATGGATCTGGTAAAAGCTTTCTTGGCAGTTTCAATTTCCTCTTGACGCAAGGCAATGATCCCTTGCAGTGCAGTTGCATTTTGATTGAATTGTGGCATATCGTATTGAAGGGCGACTTCAATTGCGGTGCGAGCCTCTCCAAGATTGTTTTGGAAAAGGTTGATATTTGCCAATCCCACATGACTCAGATGCTGTATGGGTAAGAATGAAATCTCATCTGCAATTTCAGCGGCTTGCCAGTAATTTTCCGCGGTTTTTTGATAATCTCCGAGACTCAGGAAGCCATCGGACATGTTTAAAAGATCAATTGATTCATCTTGGCGATCGCCAATCTCATGATGAATGACCAATGCTTGTTGGTGGCATTCAATGGCCCTTTTAATCTCGTCCAAAACGCCGTAGGCGTTCCCAAGATTACCGGTGATTCGTCCCTCAGATCGGCGGTCACCATTCTCGCGGGCGATATCCAATGCCTGTTCATAATATTCAATGGCCTTGCGTGCCTGACCCAGGTTGGCATAGGAAACACCGATATTGCCAAGCCAAACTCCCTCAGATCGGCGGTCTCCGATCTTGCGGGCTATCACCAGGGCCTGATCGAAAAAATCCTTGGCGGTATGGATCTGTCCCAGGTCACTATAGGTCGTACCCAGGTCGCCAAGCGCAGTTCCTTCATGGCGTTGATCGCCAATTTCGCGGGCGATCACCAGCTGCTTTTCATAGAACTCAATGGCTTTGTGGGTCTCGCCTAGATTGGCGTAGGCATTCCCCAGGTCCCCAAAGAATTGGTTTTCCCATTTGCGGTCTTTCGCTTCCCGCGCAATGCTCAACCCGGTTTCATAAAAAGAAATGGCTTCCTTTCCGCGTCCTATTACAGCGAAAGATTCGCCTAATCCTTTCATGTTCCCCATAATGAGGTCTTTATCCTGCAATTTATCCTTCAGGCGCAGGTGCATATCAATCAGCAGGTGGTAATGACCCCATAGATCCAGGTAGTCAAAATCGATGCTCTTCAATACCCGGCAGGCGGTATCATATTCTCCTGCTTCACAGCGTAAATCGAATTCTGCCATTTGTGCGCTCAGGTCGTCCAGTTTTTTCCAATCCTCAGGTGGCTTGCGTGCCTGAACAAAGTAATCAGCAGAACGGTCGAGCAGGTCTTGGCGGGAGAAGGTTATTCCTTTTTCTCCATTGTGAATAGGGGACGATAAGGGGGGAATTGTTTCAAAGGCGAATTCCCTATCCGCCGGGTGCAGATAATATTTACCTGCCTGACGGCGGGCAAAGTGCATGCTTACCAGGCGATTTAGCACTGGCGTGCTATCAATGCCGGGCAGGTAGGGCTGCAGCAGGTAATCCAGTGCAGCAGGCTTAATTGGGCGATTATATACAGCGAGAGCCTGAATCACTTTTTGGGCAATCGAATCCAGGCGACTGAAAGCCTGTCCTACCAGCGCATGCACCACTTCAGCGGGTAGTTTGACCTCCAGCAATTCTTCGAGCGTAGTGTATCGATCGACAGACAGGATCATATACAAGGCTTCCAGGGCACACGGGTAGCCACGCGTCTTTTCACGCGCCTTTCCGAGCAAGGTGTCGGAGGCGTTCTTGAGGCCTACATGTCCGTCTTCATCCATTTCACGCAGGACGGTTTCGGCATGAGGTGATGCAAGACCTTCATCAAGGCTCAGAACATATTGCCTGCCCGGTTCGCACATTGCCAGATCGCGCGGCACAATCCGAGTGGTGATAATTGCCTTCACGGCATGGTGTTGTCCGGATACCAGGGTTTTCAATGCCTCGCTTAATTCACCATCGCATAGGTTCTGACTTTCCAGGTCGACCAGATTCTCGAAATTATCCATTAGGAGTACGATCTGCCCACTCGGGAAGGTATCCAGCAGAGCCTGCATTTTCTCGCCCGTGGAGGTGCGGGGGTTTTTATACAACTCATTCAATTTCAAGGAAGCCATTTCGGGCAGGAGTTTGCACAAGCCTGCGAAGAGGTTTGTAAAATTGACCCGATGATTCCCTATCTCGCTTAAATAGATAATCCCATCTGCTTTCATGTTACCTAAGTCATCGGGAAGCATGCCGTTTTCCAAGGCCTTGAGAAGACGACAGACCAGGGCAGTTTTCCCCACTCCTCCGCGTCCGACGATGGTCAGCAGCCGCTGCGAGTCATCCTTCAGGAACTTTACTATCTCTTTTTCTTCAATTAAACGGTCTTGATAATATGTCGGAGCTATGCCCGGAGGCGGATTGATGAACTTTATCCTGGTTATCACCTCAGTGGAACTGAGAGGTTGCCGTTCGCTCTCAAGTCCGTTCCGAATGTTCTGCTCAGTCTTTTCTTCTGCCTCTTTGGGATCTCTGACAATCTCTTCCTGGTGTTTAATCTGCCAGGTCAACTCTTCTATCTCTGCCAGGATGCGGGGCTTTTCTTCTTCCTTCGCCCGGAGCACGTCCCTCTTTGCATCTGAGAGACGATCTTTGAATGAATGCAATATACCGGCAGGTGAATCCATCCAGGCGATATAACCTCGGAGTTGTTCCACCCCAATTTCAAAATCGCCGGTAAAATCAATTTGCTGTCGGTCATCCAACCGGAATGGTACTTGAATATTTCGCTGAAGTAATAAGGGAATTATTATCTTTTTATAACTAAGCGCACGACTCCATTCCTGCTTGCATAATGACTTCTCGTTTGTACTATCTGCAGTCATCACAAACAACACAATTCGACAACTCTTGAGTGCTTCATCGATTTGAATATCCCACTCTATTCCAGGATGCAAGTTGCGCTTATCAAACCAAACGCTAATTTTTGAAGCCCGGCTCTCAAGATCGTTGGATAATCTGGTGGCAAAATCAAGGGCATCTGCGGTCGAGTAACAAAGAAAGCAATATCCGTCCGTCATTGGAAACCCTTCGAAAAGAGCATGACCATAGAAACATTATATAGCTAATCGTATTTGTTGTTTCTTCATGTTGGGAAGTAAATTCATTTGTCACTCTCCGGTGGAGACTTGTAAAAAGTGGTGATTGTGTAAGGTTGAAATGACTTTCGCGTGGGTTTTAGTCCTTGCTCAGGAGAATAAAAAAGGTAAGCCCCTTAACACTGATTACATCTGGAGGCGGCTGCCTGCTTTCTAATCCAACGCTTTTCCTGAAATGATCTGACGAGGTTATAAATTGTTTGGTCTTTTGGATAAAAGCCGGGAATTTCTCATTGCCAATTTCGTCGTGTTTGATCCAGGAATACAAAGTCTAACAATAGCTTGACTTTTTCCATCCATACCGCCCAAATTAGGCGAAGGTGAAAGTTGGAAGGAAAGATTTATTTCGAGGATGAACCAAATGCATTCTTAGTATTTGGTAATGAAAATTCTTAAAATCGCACAATTAATTTCCCCCTATTTTTATTTGACCAACATAAAAGGCTGCGCCGCAGGCTTCCAGCATTAGAAAATTCCGCGATCAATAACCAAAACGATGGTTATTTGTACATAATTTCAAGAAACTTTAAGAAATTCATTGATTTTTATAGGAAGTAGGAAATTATAATAATTAGTAAAAAAAGATCCTCGATTCATTGATCGGGGATTGGAAACATTTTATGATTTTGCTGAATAATAATATTCTTTAATAATCCCTAATTTAGGCGTACACCTGCAACAGCAGACAGGGACCTATATTCCATAGTTTTTTAATAATTTGAAGATGAAATTCATCTGGGATATCACGGATTTGGAACTCCGGAAGGTTTCGCCGGATATCCGCTGCCCCAATTGGAAATGTCGCAGTTCACAGTCTGGTTGCTGATCACTTGCACAATTGACGTACACCCCCCGGAGTGATTGGATGAGTCATATGCAACTACCTGGTAATGGCCGGTGGTAATATAGCCATCCATCGAATAATATGTGTTCCCAGCCCCTGTGATCCAATACCAGTAGCGAAATGGGGGTTCTTGTCCGAATGCTACGATTGCCAGGGATGGAACAGATCCATACGGATAACCGACAATACCTCCCGCAATTGTACCCAGTCCAAGTGTGGGCGATGGTGTTGATCCTACAGTTACAGTGGGATTTAAGGTGGCAGTCGCAGTGTTTATCGGTTCAATTGTTGCACTGGGAGTCTGAGTCGCCGCAAGCATAACCGTAGGTGATACCTGTGAAGGAGTGATTGGTGAAATAATAGCCGTCTGCAATGCTGACTGTGTAAATGCTGCCAATGTGGCTGCCACTTTTGTCGCCACAATGCCAGAATCTGGTGTGGGATTTGCCTGTGGCAAGCTGCAGGCTGCTAAAATGATGGCCAGCAAAAAGGAGATTCCAAGTCGGGGAAAGGTGAGTTTCATTTGTATTTATGCTCCTTCATCCTCGAGGTAGATGTGGATTCTTTTCCCTCCTGAAATGCATTCACAATTATTCTACCCAAAATACTAGAGCTGATTCAAGCGTTCAATAATTATAGAGCCATTCCGTTCTGAAATACACACCCATTTCAATGTTAATGTTTATAAACTTGATCAGAGAGTAGAGATGATTTTAAACAAAGGTTGCTCACATGTTGCTATCAGGAATGTCATCAAATATTTCGCGACCTCCAGACCAATTCTCAATTTCTTATTCTCGCAAATGGAAAGGTACATCGATGACAATGCGCTCCCTTCCCATGGTTCGTCGTCGGTAGAGAAGTGTAGTTTTAATTAACCAGGCTGTCTGGTTATGCAAAAGTGTCTGCCACCATTTCCCAGGGATAAATTCGGGCAGGACCACGGCAGCCAGTTGCCCGTCATTGTTTTGCGTGTCGGTTTCATCCAGGAATTGCAGCAAAGGACCAACAATGGAACGATATGGAGAAGGGACCACCACAAACGGAACGTCTGGCCACCAGGCTTCCCATTCAAGACGCGTTTTCTCCCCCGCTCCGGGTTCCAATTCCACATAGACTGCAGTCACATTCCGGGAGATCGATCGTGCAAAATTAACTGCCTCGACCATTCCGCGGTGAATCCCTGAAATTGGGATGACCACCCGTGTTGTCTCGACTGGTTTTAGGGATGGAGGTAATCCCTTCAAAGAAAGCTCTTTTCCGACAATTTTATAGTGTTCAAAAACACGCAGGAAGAAGCCAACGATTAATGGGATAAGCAGAACTGTTATCCATGCTCCTTCGAGGAACTTGCTGAATATGACGACTAGAAGTGTAGCTGCCGTCGCCATGGCGCCTACGCCATTGGCAAATGCTTTTATACCCCAGGCCTTGCCTTGTTCCCTTATCCAATGTGCCACCATCCCGGATTGAGACAAAGTAAAAGCCAGGAATGCCCCGATCGCAAATAGTGGCACCAGGGCGTGAGTATCCCCATGGAATATAAGAATTAATATTCCCGTCGATAATGATAAAAACAGGATACCATTCGTGAAAACCAATCGATCCCCCAGGCTGGTCATTTGACGGGGCAAAAAACCATCTTTCGCCAGGATGGCCGAGACGCGAGGAAAATCCATAAAGCTTGTATTGGCTGCCACTGCCAGGATAAGCAAAGTAGAGAATTGTATGATAAGGTATAAAGAACCGCTTCCAAGCAACCTTCGAGCTAGAGCGGATAAAATTGTTTCTTGAGGACCAGCAACTACACCTAGGAACTGCGTCAAACCAATGCTTCCGATGAACAAAGTCCCCATTAACATTGCCATCACAATTAATGTCCGGCTGGCATTTTTTGAATTAGGAGGTTTGAATGCAGGGACGCCATTGCTGATGGCTTCAACACCTGTTAGGGCAGTGCTTCCTGTGGAAAAAGCATGTAATATAAGGATAAGAGTCAATGGTTCTATTGCAGAGGAAGCAGGGAGAATGATGGGTGTTGGTCCCTCGATGATCAAGCGCACCAATCCAAAGGCCAGCATGGATAGGTAGGTCCCTAAAAATAAATAAACAGGCACTGCCATAAAGGTGCCTGCTTCTTGAATACCACGTAGATTTACTAACGTGATGACAAGCAGTAAACCCAGTGCTAGCGCGGCACGGTATGGCCAAAGGTTCGGAAAGGCCGAAGCAATGGCAGCAACGCCAGCTGTCAAACTGACCGCCGCGTTTAATACATAGTCGATCATCAATGCTGCTGCTGCAACCAGACCTGGTACTACCCCCAGGTTGGCACGCGCCACTATGTATGATCCGCCACCGGATGGATAACCATTAATTGTCTGGTAATAAGAAACCGCCACTAACGCTAGAACACCTGTTATCACCAACCCAATCGGCCAGGCATAAGAAAGCCCCATACTTCCGGCTGCAATCAACCCTAGATAGATTTCCTGGTTGGCGTAAGCGATGGAAGCCAGCGCATCTGGTGAGAATGCCGCAAGCGCCCGGACCTTGTTCAATTGTTTGTGGCCTAGGACCCTTGTAGGGAGTGCCGGACCAATTAGGATATCCTTCAATTTGGATAGCATCCTGTCACCCTTTATCCATTACTTCGCGGGACGACGAAACTTTCTCCAGGATTTTGTATATCACCATTATAGGGCAAATTGAAACCAGAATGCGATCGTTTAAAATGCCCGGAAATTCACCTCTTGACACTCTAATATTGAGGGCATATACTGCCCGCGTTGTTGACTACAAACCATATGGACACTAACCTTTCGATAGATCCTGATCATTGTTCATATTCCAAATATCTCCTTGCTGGGTGGAAGATGCCCGAGTGATGGCTTGTTCGACCGTGATGTAGCGGCGAATCATGCCTGCCCCCGTGTCTCTACCACAGCGGGGGCAGCGTCTTAGGTTCAGGAGGTGCTCCATGAGCTTTTTGCCCGCCATCAAAATTCCCATTCGTCCACTAGGCTCGGGGCATTCGTCTGGGGTTCAGATTTCAAAAAATTTGGTGGAAAGCGCCCGAACTGAGATCAATTCGGTTTTGGCACAACTCGATACTACGTCCAATGGTCTTTCCGGGGATTCAATCGAGGCACGCCTCGAGAAATACGGGCTAAATGAGGTCGCCAGGGAAAAACGCCGCACTTGGCTCATGCGCCTGTGGGACAATATTAAAAATCCGCTAGTTATCCTTCTCATTATCTTGGGGGTGATTTCTTTTATAACAGGCGACATGCGGGCCACTATAGTCATTCTAACAATGGTTATTTTGGGCATCGTCCTTCGCTATGTCCAGGAAAGTCGCGCCGACAATGCTGCAGAGCAGCTCAAAGCTATGGTTCGCACAACTACCACGGTCATTCGGGATGGTCAGCGAAAAGAGATCCCTTTGAAGGAGTTGGTTCCCGGGGATATTGTAGCGCTTTCGGCAGGCGACATGATCCCGGCTGACGTCCGCTTGCTCACGGCCAAAGACCTCTTTCTTAACCAGGCGGCCCTCACCGGGGAATCGCTGCCGGTGGAAAAAACTCATGCTGTAGTGGATGCTTCGATCGATAACCCCCTGGAAATGACCAATATATGTTTCCTGGGTTCCAATATCGAGAGCGGCACTGGGACGGCTGTTGTCATCCAAACAGGAAGTGGAACTTATTTTGGTTCCCTGGCCAGCAGCATAGTTGGACAACGCGTATTAACGAGCTTTGATAAAGGCGTGAACCAGTTCACCTGGTTGATGATCAGCTTTATGATCGTCATGGTCCCGTTGGTGTTTCTATTTAACGGTTTAAGCAAACATGATTGGCTGGAAGCCTTCTTGTTCGCCCTGGCGGTCGCTGTAGGTCTCACTCCTGAAATGCTCCCCATGATTGTGACCGTTAACCTGTCTAAGGGCGCAATATCCATGTCGAAGAAAAAAGTAATTGTAAAACGGCTGAATTCGATTCAAAACTTAGGCGCAATGGATGTGCTTTGCACGGATAAAACGGGCACCATCACGGAGGGGAGGATCGTCCTGGAAAAACACATGGATGTGAAGGGGAATCCCAGCCAGAGGGTCCTGGACTACGGCTACATGAATAGCTATTACCAAACCGGTTTGAAAAACCTGATGGACGAAGCCATCCTCAACCACGGTGATCTGAACGAAAAGCTTCAGGTCGATGAACTATATCGCAAAATTGATGAATTACCGTTCGATTTCCAGCGCAAACGGATGTCAGTGATTGTGGAAAACAACAGGGACCAGCACATCCTTATTTGCAAAGGCGCGGTCGAGGAGATTATGCAATTGTCCACACATGTGGAAATCAATGGAGAGGTCTTGGAAGTGACCTCTGAGCATGATGAACATCGCAAACTGCGTGTCCGGGAATTGAACACTGAGGGTTTTCGCGTCATCGCGGTTGCTTACCGGATATTCCCCGGCACTGACGATACTCCCCACTACACAATAAAGGACGAATCGGATCTTACATTATTGGGCTATATGGCTTTTCTGGACCCTCCGAAATCTTCCGCCACTGAAGCCTTGAAAAAACTCAACGAGCATAACGTGTCTGTGAAGATTCTGACAGGCGACAACGACATTGTAACCGGCAACGTTTGTAAGCAGGTTGGTCTGTCGGTGGAACAGATCCTTCTCGGGAGCCAGATCGAGGAAATGGATGAAGCACAACTTGCTGATGCCGCCCAGTCGAACACAATTTTTGCCAAACTTTCACCATCGCACAAGGAGCGCATCATCCATGCCCTCCAGAGCAAGGGTCATGTGGTGGGCTTTATGGGAGATGGCATTAATGATGCACCGGCATTAAAAGCAGCCGACGTTGGCATATCGGTAGACAGCGCGGTGGATATTGCCAAGGAGTCGTCGGATATTATTTTGCTGGAAACCAGCCTGCTGGTCCTGGAGGCGGGTGTTATGGAGGGCCGCCGCGTTTTTGGGAATATTACCAAGTATATAAAAATGGCTGCATCTTCCAATTTTGGGAATATGTTCAGCGTTCTGGGCGCCAGCATTTTCCTACCATTTGTGCCAATGCTTCCAATCCAGGTGCTTACTAACAACTTGTTGTATGATTTCTCGCAGACCACTATCCCGACCGACGAGGTGGATGCCGATTGGTTGACCCGCCCGCGTAAATGGGCCATCGGCGAACTCCGGCGATTTATTATCTATATTGGCCCAATCAGCTCCATTTTCGACTATGCTACCTATTTCATTATGTTGTTCGTTTATGGTGCCTGGGGTAATCCGGACCCTTCCCATGCCGCCTTGTTTCATACCGGCTGGTTTGTGGAATCGCTATTTACACAGACTCTGATCATCCACGTCATCCGGACAAAAAAGATTCCCTTCTTACAAAGCCGAGCCAGTAAAGCTCTCATATTTACTTCTCTGGCAATTGTGGCGGTGGGGGCATATCTCCCTTACTCCCCATTGGCTGGGTTGCTGGGATTTGTCCCCCTGCCATGGTCATACTGGTTCTGGCTGCTGGGTATGTTGGTGGTTTATGTGCTCCTGACTCAGGTGATCAAAACCTGGTTCTATCGCAAGTTCGGCGATTGAACTATCCGGTTGGAGGGTGTATGATAGCAATACTTATAGGTATAGAGGTTGAAATATGGAAAAAACAATGGTCAAAATGAAAATCAAAGTCAACCTGGATGGACCTTACACAGTCTCCGGGATGATCCCCCTTTCCGAACAAATCATGATACCGGATGAAGAGGGTTTGTCGATCGGCTGGAGAATGGGCAAGCAATATCCTGTCAAGCAGGAATACGATCTGTGTCGCTGCGGGCAATCCAAGGATATGCCTTTTTGTGACTTGACCCATTCTGAAATTTTTTTTGATGGAACCGAGACCGCCAGCCGAAAACCGTTTATCGAGCAGATCGAACCGGAGACAGTCGGTCCGGAATTGGTCATGACGGACGTAGTTGCCTTATGCGCAAATGCACGCTTTTGTGACCGGGCTGGCGGTGCCTGGGACAATACCCGGGCTTCGAACAACCTGGAGGCAAAAAAAATTGCTATTCAGGAGGTTTGGGATTGCCCCGCGGGGAGATTGGTACTCCACGATAAGAACGGAAAGCTGGTTGAACCCAAATTCCCGCCCTCCCTCGGCCTTGTGGTCGACCCAGTAAAAAAGGTTCTCGGTCCAATTTGGGTACGCGGTGGGATCCCGATTGAGGCGGCTGACGGCACCCTGTATGAAATCCGCAACCGGGTAACCCTTTGTCGCTGCGGTAAGTCTGCCAATAAACCATTCTGTGATGGCAAACACGAGGATGGTGCCTGATACAACGAAAAGGAAGGTGATTATGGCCATATTTGGAAACTTCGAAACTGATGTTATCTCCACATCTGCTGGGGACTTGTCCATCACGTTTCTCGGTCATGGCAGCCTCCTGATGATCTTTCAGGGAAAAAATATCTATGTGGATGTTTTCGGAAAGGTTGCGGATTATTCAAAACTGCCGAAAGCCGACATCGTCTTTTTAACCCATGAACATTACGATCATCTGGATCCCGAGGCTTTGGCTTTCATTCGGACCGATAAAACCGTACTGGTATATACTGAGAATTGTGAGCAAATGGTCAAAGGTGGGATCGTGATGCACAATGGCGACCGACGGACGGTGACTGGGATTCCGGTTGAAGCGGTGGCAGCTTATAACTTGGTCCACAAGCGCCCAAGCGGTGACCCCTACCACCCGAAGCAAAGCGGTAATGGCTACATCTTGACCTTTGGTAGCACGCGTCTCTACATCGCCGGAGACTCTGAGAACACCCCCGAAATGAAAGCGCTAAAAAAGATTGATGTTGCCTTCCTGCCGATGAACCTGCCCTACACAATGACCCCGGAGATGGTCGCAGACGCTGCTAAAGCGATCCAACCAGGCATTTTGTATCCTTACCATTATGGGGAAACGGATGTTTCAAAATTGGTGGATTTATTGAAAGGGGAGAAAGGGATCGAAATTAGAATTCGGAATATGCCTTGAGAAGGAATCTATAATAACTTCAGTAAATGCGGCTGGAGTGAGTCCAGCCGCTATTTATTTTCTTGCAGTTTATTCAGTACTTCTAGCAACCTTTCCTGCCAATCTGCTTCTTTCCCAAATAAGCACCAATAAGCATTCTTCCCTCCACGGATCCCCGGCCCCAGATCCGGCAAGTGCTTGATCTCTACCCCCTCTGGGGATGGTGGGTATCGCAGGACGATCTGTCCACTTTCCATGCCGATTGAAATCAGGCCAGCCTTTTCAGCGCGCAACTTCACCCGCATCTGGTAGAACAAGTTGATGATCATCTCCGGGAGCGGACCAAAGCGGTCGCTAAATTCAGCCGAGAGGGCTTCAAGCGCGGCTTCATCGGTCAGGTCGGCCAGGCGCCGATAGAGACGCAGGCGTAAGTTCGTGTCCGGTACATAAGTTTCTGGAATTCCGATGGCGAACGGCAGGTCTACATTAACGGGTAAACCCATCGGCTGGATGGTATCCAGGACAGGGGATTTTAAATCAACTTTCAGGCCTTCAAACTTGCCAAGTGTGCGAGCTTGCTTGACTGCCGCAGCCAGAAGACGTGTATATAAATGAAAGCCCACTGCTGCAATATGCCCCGATTGACGTGTTCCCAACAATTCCCCTGCCCCACGCATTTCCAGGTCGCGCATGGCAATTGAATACCCGGCTCCCAGTTGTGTATTTTCGGCAATGACCTCCAGTCGTTCCTGTCCTTCTGGCGTAGGACGCAGCTTGTTATGTCTGAAAAAGTAGGCGTAGGCTCGAGCTGCGCCGCGGCCAACCCGTCCGCGTAATTGATATAACTGGGCGAGACCGAAAGCATCTGCACGGTCCACGATAAGCGTGTTGGAGTTTGGGATGTCGAGTCCGGATTCAATGATTGAGGTTGAGAGCAGGATGTCCACATCCCCGGCAGTGAAACGATGCATCACGCTGGCAAGTTCAGTCTCCGGCATTTGGCCATGACCGATTGCAATACGTGCTTCAGGGACGAGTTTCTCCAGGTGTAACCGCATGGCATCGATCGTCTGGACCCGGTTATGCACAAAAAAGATCTGGCCTCCGCGTTCCAGTTCGCGCAGAACTGCCTGACGGACCAGTTTGGGTGAATAGGGCCCAACATGCGTAATAATTGGCAGGCGCTCCTCCGGTGGTGTGTTCAAATTGGAAATATCTCGCACCCCGGTAAGAGCCATATATAGCGTCCTCGGAATGGGTGTCGCAGTTAGCGTCAGCACATCCACTTCGGTCCGCAATTTCTTCAAGCGCTCCTTATGTGTAACACCGAAGCGTTGCTCCTCGTCGATAATGACCAACCCGAGGTCCTTGAATTGGACATCTGCTGAGATTAGCCGGTGTGTACCAATGACGATATCAATGGCCCCTTGAGCCAGGGCATACAAAATCTGGCTTTGCTCCCGCGGTGTACGAAAGCGTGAGAGCATCTCCACTGTCACTGGAAAAGCTGAAAGTCGCTGCTTGAAGGTATCAAAGTGCTGTTGCGCGAGGACGGTTGTCGGGACGAGGACTGCCACTTGCCTGCCGTCCATGACCGCCTTGAAGGCTGCCCGTAGTGCCACTTCTGTCTTTCCGTAACCTACGTCGCCGCACAGCAAACGGTCCATCGGCCGGGGTGTCTCCATGTCGCGTTTGATATCGATCAAAGCCTTGACCTGGTCCTCGGTCTCGACGTAGGGGAAACTTGACTCCAATTCGCCTTGCCATGGGTTATCGGGACTAAAAGCGAAACCTTCAGCAACCTGGCGGCGGGCGTAAAGGTCGAGCAACTCCTGGGCCACTTCCTGGACAGCCTCCCGCACCTTGCTTTTTGTCTCTGGCCATTCCTGTGATCCCAAATTTCCAGGTGAAGGAGGTGAGCCGTCGGGTCCGATATACCGGGTCAATCGGTCTGCTTGGTGGATGGGGACGTAAACCTGGTCGCCATTTTTGTACTCGATGCATAAAAATTCCCGCTCGAGGCCATCCAGCGTTCTTTGTACCAGACCGATGTACCGCCCGATTCCATAATCAACATGAACGATCCAGTCGCCTGGATGCAAGTCTGCATAGGCGGATTCGGGTGTTTCTGCACCTGGGCGGGGTCGCTGTCGTGGTTGTGGGCGTTCCCACCCAAAAATTTCGGAATCAGTGATTAGGTAATTTGATATTTGAGAGTCGGAAGTTAACCTCCAGCCTTCGGAGAGGGATGCTTCGATGAATTGGGGGTTTCTCGGAGCTTGATCGATTGACCCGGAACCCTGTTCCACCCATAATTCCTCCAGGCGGGAAGCCTGACGAGAAACTATGACAACTGGTTCTTTTTCGTCGATAAGCTTTACCAGGTATTCAATGAAGGGCTTCAAGCGTCCCCCGAATCGCTCGATCTGGCTGAAATGGGAGGCGAGATCGCTGGGGGATTCCTCTGCAGTCGAGTGACCCAGTTCCACGAACGTAAAATCTTGCAGGTCATCCTCCAATTCCGACCATGAGATATATGGAATTGGAAAATCCTCAGATAATGTCCCCTCGGATATTGATTCGGTGCGCAATTTAACTGCCTGCTCTTCTATTTCTGACCCTGCGTTCTCGAGAATGTTCAGGTCATTAACCAGGACGACAGATTTCTGCGGAAGATAATCGAGTAAGCTGGACGGCGTTGAATGGAACAGCGGAATCTGGAATTCAGAAGGTTCAGTGATACGTGTCCGGTCATCTTCTCCCAGGATAAATTCTCGGGCTGGCGTAATGAGAATGGACCCCATTTTCTCAATGGTCCTCTGTGAGGCAGGGTCAAATCGCCTCAGAGAGTTCAACCTCATCCCCGAAGAAGTCCAGGCGGATCGGGTGCGGTTCGGATTGTGGCCACACATCCAGCAGACCTCCTCGATGAGAGAATTGGCCCGGTTCAAGCACAGTGTCTACCGGTTGGTAACCAATACTCAACCACATTTCCAAAAGGGAACCGGGTGGGATCCTTTGCCCGGCTTTGAGCACTTTGCTACCCTTAAGGAAATCACGCCTGGGCATGGTACGTGTCATCAGGGCTCTTGCAGTCGTAATGATGATGGGTGCACTAGACGGTTTTTCTACAAACGGCAGGTGGTACGCGGATAGTGCAGTCAGAGTTTGCAGGCGTTCCCGGCGTGTAGCGCTGCCCCAGGCAGCATTTTCATAGAATAACGGATTTGGCTCGGAGAATATAAATCGTGAGACTTCCGGCGCCCAGAAAGTCAGCTCGTCATGCAGCCTTAGAGCATGGTCGGCGCGATCGGTTATAAAAACGCTCGGTAGGCCCAGGTCCATGTTCAGGCTGGATAAGACGGCTAAACGCGCCGCGCGTGGCAAAGCCAGGCCGGGAAGTTTTATCCCGGTCTGCAAATCAGCGAGCACCTCCTGATAAGAGAGAATACGACGGATTTGTTCGAGAAGAAAATTCATGATGATGATGTGGAATTGAATCAAGTACTTTTTATTGATGCGGGATTACGCACTCGCCCCAAGGGAAATCGTCCCATTATATTTATTCATTGCTGCGTCTAATCCTTCAGTTACCCAGGTCAACCCTGCCTCAACAGCGCGATTAAGAGTTTCGGTGACGACTGGTATTTCGATTTCCGAGAAATCCTGCAGGACATAGTTGGGGGCTTGCATCTGCCCTGGTGGGCGGCCAATTCCCAATCGCAAGCGCGGAAACTCATCCGTACCCAGCCGGTCGATAGTGGATGTCATCCCTTTTTGACCTGCCGACCTGCCATCAGGACGAATGCGGATTGTGCCCAACGGCAAGTCCAGATCATCGTGAGCGATCAGCAGGTTCCCCAATGGTAATTTATAAAAACGTAAAAGTCCCTGCACTGACTGCCCCGAAAGGTTCATAAAGGTTTGTGGTTTCGCAAGGATGATCTTGCGCTCCTGGAAATTTGCGCTTGCCACTAGCGCCTTGGATTGCATGCGCGTGAAGCGCGTGTTGAGTCTGGCTGATAAACGGTCTAATAACATAAAACCTACGTTATGACGGGTCTCTCGATATTCGCGACCTGGGTTGCCCAGACCAACAATTAAAAACGTTTCCGTCATAGTTATTTCTTTCGCAGCCACAAGTAAATCCCGATAATGAGGAATGTCAGGATCGCCGCCAGTCCGCCGTAGAGAATGCTGGTAGAAATGTCCATGGGAGCCAATGTTGCCGGGTTTCGCGCCAAGGCGGTCGGTGTTGGGAAAGGTGTCATGGTTGTCACACTGGTCGGAATGGGAACTGCCTCCGGGGTAACTGGGGGAGGCGTTGGAGTTTCCACGGGGGTGTAATTGCGTACCCGTAGATCTGGCACAAGTGACTTCACGAACTGCTCCGTCTGCCAGGTTTACCCGCAACCTTATAACATAATTTCCATCTGTGATGACCGTGGTATCCCAGGTCACCAGTCTATTGTTGGAAACTGGCTGGGTATCGATTGCTATCAAGAACCAGGTTCCCGTCGGATCGTCCAAATAAGTAAAAGAGATTTCTGCAGATACAAACCCGCTAATATCACTGGATCCATTTACTGCAACAACTCCCTGAAGTACATCCCCGGGCCGCGGTGAATCGATGACCGCCTCGCCAACCTGGGCGGCTCTTGCCATGATTGGAGAGGTTGAAATTATCCAGAAAAGGAGGGAAAAGGTCAAAATGCGCATAGAAAGTCAAGGATTGAGTCTAACACGAAGAGAGGTGCGGGTCAACATATTTATATCAAATCTCTTCGCTGCGTTAAGGCATTTTGCAGCGAATGGTTGTTATCCATTGAATCTTGTAGGGATGCACCTTGAAATGACTGATGCGTATCGCAAAATTCTTAGTCGCGTTGTTATGCCTCCCCGATAACCCTAAAAAATTAGAGGAATACCTTGACTCCCTCAACATTACCGGTCATATGTCCAAGGATTCCACAGACGGATACAATGCATGATGGGAATTCGATGATTGCCTGATTTTTTTACTTGTAATATGAAAGATATTGAGAGATATTTGTGGAGGGTGTGACAATCTGAATAGGTACATCAGGAGTGGCAGTGATAAATAGCCGCCCCCAACTTAAATTTCCATCCCACGCAATACAAGTTTGGAAGATTACATGGTCTCCACCCTGATAATACATCGCAAAAATTTGTGCAGCGGTATAGATCGTTCCGGAATTTAAGTCCGCAAAATTACTAACAGGACTGTGCGAATCAATCGCCTTGTATCGGTTAATGCTGCGGATAGTATAGTAAGAGACAATGCCATCTCCGTAAATTATTCGGACTTCCTGCCCGATTTGTAAATTGACGAAATTCTCCCCTGCCAAATTATCATGCGCCAGCAGACCAATCACTCCATAGGGGATGGCCATACTAAACTGCGTGACAACTCCCTCAATTGGTGAAACATAACCTGGGTTACTTGCAGACTGCTGGACAACTTTAGAGGCCAACACTCCTGGAATATATACTCCACTTACTTCGCCGCTCCTCCCATCCGAAACAGTCGCTTTAAAATCGGAGAAAGCAGGAACCGACTCCCCACCCGTTGCTTGAACTGGTATGTATTGAAAAACAAGGATGGGAATAAATAAAATATTAGCAAATAGTTTGAATGAAAAACGGGTTTTCATGGCAGAACCTCCCGCGGAAGGGATGAAAACGGGAAGTCTGCTTGCAGCGCAAGGTTGTTCCTCGTTTTCGGCAACCTGGCAATCGTGACCGGTTTCCCGGTTTTAGACCCATGGCTTTGCGTCCCCGGCTTTCGCCGGGTTTGCCTTTATCGAACGAAATGGCAACTGATAAAAGAAACGAGCCTGGAATATACCAGGCTCGTCGAAAATTAAATGAAACAATCCAATTTTCCATCTTCGGCGGCCTGGCAGTCTTGGTCATTTTATTGACTTTAGACCCATAGCTTTGCGTCCCCGGTTTTCACCAGGTTTGCCATTATCGGATCAATCAATTATTAAGGTGGACATATATATCAGCATTATATCCATGAAATTGAATAATCTTGCATACTTTCACCTCTGTTAGGTTACAAAAATGTCAGACGATTGATAGCGTGTTTTTAACTCGAGGAATATTGCTGGAAGAGCCGGTATATCTCATCTGAATAACACATTACCATTTAAATTTTATTTTCCGATCTTATCTAGCTAGAAACCACTGTTTTAAGTTGAATTCAAATTAAGAAATTTTCTTTTCTATCAATTATTTGTCTATTATTTCTATACTGGAATTAAATGGCAATTTCCCATTATATGCTTTTGATGTAAAATCGTTCAGACATCGCCAGTCATTAAACAGGAGATCGATGGACAAAAACAAAGCTCTTTTCCAATCTTCTGAAGCCCTCACTTTTGACGACGTTCTGGTCGTTCCTTCCTATAGTGAAATCCTGCCCGCAGAAGCAGATGTAACCGCTCGTTTGGCTGCAGACATTCGCTTAAATATCCCCCTTCTCTCGGCAGCTATGGATACTGTCAGCGAGGCTCGTTTGGCAATTGCATTGGCCCGCGAAGGCGGGATTGGGATTATTCATCGTAATCTTTCAGTGGAACAACAAGCCAATGAAGTTGACTTGGTCAAGCGTTCTCAGTCGGGGATGATTTCTGATCCAATTACCCTTCCACCTGACGCCACACTCCAACAGGCGGAAGAAATCATGTCAGGGTACCGGATCAGCGGTGTTCCTATCGTTGATCAGGATAAAAAGTTGGTGGGTATCCTCACAAACCGCGACATTCGTTTCGTCGAACCTTCTGATTTCACCCAACCCGTTAGCAAGTTCATGACCCATCAGCCGCTTGTAACGGCCCCAGTAGGAATTTCGCGCCATGATGCAAAAATCATTCTCCAGGAACATCGCATCGAAAAACTTCCTCTGGTGGATGCTTCTGGCCATCTGAAAGGGTTGCTGACCGTCAAGGACTATTCAGAAGGAGCGGGACTATCCCAGTGCTGCCCATGATGATCAGGGCCGCTTGCTGGTAGGGGCTGCAGTAGGCGTGGGAACTGAACTCTATTCACGAGTTGGAAATTTAGTGGATGCCTCGGTGGATGTGATCGTCATTGATACCGCTCATGGTCATTCCAAAGGAGTGGTTCATGCCATTCGCCTTATTCATAAACAGTGGCCAAATCTGCCTGTCATCGCCGGGAATGTGGTGACACCCGATGGTACGCAGGCGCTGATCGAGGCTGGCGCAGCCGCTGTTAAAGTGGGAGTCGGAGCCGGTTCAATTTGCACCACACGCGTGGTAGCTGGTGCCGGGATGCCACAATTATCTGCCATCTATGCTTGTTCCCACGCCGCCTGGGATTATAAAATTCCAATCATTGCAGATGGTGGGATCAAGTTTAGCGGTGATATTATCAAGGCTATCGTAGCCGGCGCAGATACGGTGATGCTGGGCGGTTTGTTTGCAGGGCTCGACGAGTCCCCGGGGGAGGTAGTATTACTCGAAGGACGCCGGTTCAAGGAATATCGGGGAATGGGCAGCTTGAGTGCGCTGCAAGGATATGGAAAAGATCGATATGCCAGCGCGCAGGAAAACTCAACATCATCATCGAAGATTGGTGGAGTGAAACTTGTTCCTGAGGGGATCGAGGGACGGGTGCCCTATAAAGGTCAGTTGCACGATTTCGTGTTTCAACTCATTGGTGGGCTTCGCTCCGGGATGGGATATGCAGGTGCAAAGACCCTGGATGATTTGCGCACAAAAACAAGCCTCGTGCGTATAACCAACGCAGGATTGATTGAAAGTCATCCACACGACGTCATCATCACCAAGGAGGCACCCAATTACCAGGTCACTCAGGACTGAAATAAAATCTCGGTTAAGCAAATTATGGAAATCCGGAAAACAGACTGCAACCAGTCAGGCTGACCGGGCAATAATGCATACCTGTGCGGGGCGTGTTGTCAGCGCTCTAACATTTATTGTTGTCGTCTTTTGTCTGGGGCTTTGGATTACAGTATTTATTCTGCTGAACGACCATTTATTTCCGCAAATTTCTTCCGGAAATGTCTTAACCGATTTGACCTGTATAGTATTTTTTGGCGGATTGGTGGTCGCGGTTTTTATTGGTGCCTTGGCAGGGAATTTCCTTCGTCGGGCATTTTGGAAGCTGCTGGTAAAAAGATTTAAATGACAATCTACAATCGGAAAAATGTACACAATTTTCAAGTTTCCCTTATAATGAATAAATCTTCTGAAAATTAGACTCCGGAGTTTGAGAATGAATCAAAATCGCAGCGAACAGATGGTTAACCGCCTGCGCTCCATGCAAGCTGCAGCACCGGATATTGAAGCCTCTGCAGTAGTTTCGGTGGATGGACTAATCATGGCCTCGGCTCTACCTGCGGAGGTTGAAGAGGATCGTGTATCAGCCATGTCGGCTGCCATGCTCAGCCTGGGTGAACGGATCGCTGCAGAACTTGGACGGGGTGGATTAAACCAGGTCTATATTAAGGGCAGTAATGGGTTTATTGTTCTAACCTCGGTCGGGTCTGAAGCTGTGTTGACTGCGCTTGCCCGTCAGGAGGGCAAGCTCGGGATCATTTTCCTGGAGATGCGCCGGGCCGCTGAGGATCTGGTCAAATTGGTCGGATGAACCTGAAATACCTTAACCTGTTGGTCTCAACCGTCAACCCGCGTGGGGAGGAAGCCATTGAATGGCCCTCCCCACGTCCTTTGTTATTTGAGAGGTGATTATGCCCACAAAATATATTTTCTTTACCGGCGGTGTTGTCAGTTCGGTTGGGAAGGGAGTGACTGCTGCAGCTACCGGCCTTTTGCTCAAATCACGCGGGTTCAAGGTGACGGTCCAGAAGCTGGATCCCTATATAAATGTGGATCCCGGAACAATGTCCCCCTACCAGCACGGCGAAGTCTATGTTCTGGACGATGGCGCGGAAACAGACCTGGATCTGGGTCACTATGAACGGTTTGTCGACATCCGTTTGGGTCGCTTCAGCAACTTCACCACCGGACAGGTTTATGCCGAAGTGATTGCGAAAGAGCGTCACGGCGACTATCTGGGTGGCACCATCCAGGTCATCCCGCACATTACCAACGAGATCAAGCGCCGCATCGGACTGGCCGCAAAAGAATCCGGGGCTGATATCGTCATTCTCGAGATCGGCGGCACGGTCGGCGATATCGAATCTCAACCATTTCTCGAAGCTCTGCGCCAGTTGCGCAACGAAGTGGGGCGGGAGAATACCTTTTTTGTCCATGTAACCTGGCTGCCCTTCATCGGTGCCACCCAGGAACTCAAGACCAAACCAACCCAGCATTCGGTGGCTGCATTACGGTCGATCGGTATCTCTCCAAATATGATTATTGCCCGGTCAGATTTCCCGCTTGAAGACGGGCTGACCGAAAAGATTGCCTTATTTTGCGACGTGGATAAACGCGCAGTCGTCCCGATGGTCACTTCCCAGGTTTTGTACGAAGTTCCCCTTCTTCTCGAACAAGCTGGGGTGGGGGATTACCTGGTGGAACGACTGGGACTCAAAGCAACCATAAAACCTGATTGGGGTCCGTGGCGGCAACTGGTGGAAAAAGTTCGCAAGCCAAAACCGGTCGTCAAGATCGCCCTGGTTGGCAAGTACGTCGAATTGAAGGATGCTTACATGTCGGTCCGGGAAGCCGTGAACCATGCAGCCCTTTCGCTGGGTCTGGAGGCTGAAATTCAATGGGTGCTCTCAAGCGACCTGGAGAAGGGCAAGGGCTGGGATCTCGTCAAATCCGCGGATGGGATTATTGTGCCGGGAGGGTTTGGCTCACGTGGCATTGAAGGAAAGATCCAGACTGCCAAATACGCTCGCGAGGAAAAGGTTCCTTATCTCGGACTTTGCCTGGGAATGCAGGTAATGTGCGTGGAGTTCGCGCGGGATGTATTGGGCTATGAAGACGCCAACTCGACCGAATTTGATCGCAGTACCGAGCACCCGGTGATAGATTTGATGCTTGAGCAGCGTGCCATTACTGATATGGGTGGCACCATGCGCCTTGGCCTATACCCTTGTGTGATTCAACCAGGGACAAAGACCGCAAAAGCCTACGGCGAGAAGCAGGTGGATGAGCGCCATCGCCATCGCTGGGAATTTAACAATTCCTACCGGGAAGTTTTTGAGAAGAATGGGATGGCTTTCTCTGGCATTTCTCCTGACGGCTTGTTGGTGGAAATATCTGAACTTAAGGACCATCCTTATATGGTAGGCAGTCAGTTTCACCCGGAGTTTCTATCACGTCCAATGCGCCCTCATCCTCTATTTGTGGGATTGTTGAAGGAGGCCAGGAATAAAGCGGGAATTAAGACGGAAAATTGAGTTATACTCTGTACCTTGGAAATTAAAAACATTCAGTCCGAAATTATTTTGATGGAGACAATCTATGGATACAACAATTGAAATCATCACCGGTCAGGAAATTCTGGACTCGCGCGGCAACCCTACTGTTGAGGTCGAAGTGATCCTCGCGGATGGTTCGTGGGGACGCGCTGCGGTACCCTCAGGTGCGTCCACTGGTGTGCACGAAGCCCTCGAACTTCGCGATGGCGACAAAAAACGCTATAACGGGAAGGGAGTGCTGAAAGCTGTTTCAGCTGTCAATGACGAAATAGCCGATGACCTTTTTGGCTGGGATGCGACCGATCAGAAGGCCATTGACGCCGAAATGCTGGCTCTCGATGGAACGCTCAACAAATCCAAGTTTGGAGCCAATGCTATCCTCGGTGTTTCGCTGGCGGTCGCCAAGGCAGCCGCGGCGGCACTTGGTTTGCCCCTCTATCGTTATATTGGTGGGGTATATGCCCATGTATTGCCGGTCCCAATGATGAACATCCTGAATGGCGGAGCACACACGGCCTGGCAGTCCACGGATGCCCAGGAGTTCATGGTGATGCCGTTTGGTGCTCCCACCTTTGCTGAAGGTCTGCGCTGGGGTGCAGAAATTTACCATGCCCTCAAGTCTGTCCTCAAAGACAAGGGCTATGTTACCTTGGTTGGCGACGAGGGCGGCTATGCTCCCTCCCTCAAGGCCAATAACGAGGCTGTGGAAGTCATATTGGAAGCAATCCAAAAGGCTGGTTTCAAGGCCGGTCGAGGCGAACAGGTTGCGATTGCCCTCGACCCTGCCGCGTCGGAGCTTTTCGATGAAGAAACAAAAACCTATAACTTACGCAAGGAAGGCAAGAAACTCTCTGGCGGACAGATGGTCGAGTTCTGGGCAAAATGGGTCAAGGATTACCCGATCGTCTCCATCGAAGATGGTCTTGCCCAGGATGACTGGGACTCATGGAAGCTGATGGTCAAAACCCTTGGCGATAAGATCCAGATTGTAGGTGACGATCTGCTTGTTACCAACCCCACCCGTGTCCGCCGCGCCATCAAAGAGAATGCTGCCAATGCCCTGCTGGTGAAACTCAACCAGATTGGCACTTTGACTGAGACCATCGAAGCGGTCGAGACCTGTCACCGTGCCGGATGGCGGGCGGTCACATCCCATCGATCCGGCGAGACCGAAGATAGCACCATTGCCGACCTGGCGGTTGCCCTGAACATGGGGCAGATCAAGACTGGTGCCCCTGCCCGATCTGATCGCGTTGCAAAATACAACCAACTCTTGCGTATTGAGGTCGAGCTGGCTGACACTGCTAAATATGCCGGCTGGGCAGCGCTTGGACAATAGAATCAAGTCTATTTTTCCAGTACCGCGCACCATAAGGCGCGCGGTAATGTTTTAAGACAATCCAAATTGAGGATCGGGTTAGAAACATTCTCAAATCTGGTTCAAAATTATGTCTAGGTTTCTCTAATCCATGGTTTGCTGGGTACCGTGTATGGATATGATGCCATTTTTTGAAATTCCCTTTATTTTGATTATTCAAAGTTCAAGTAATTTTGCAGGAACCAGAATATCAACATCTCAGGCGGTAACGTCATCGATAACTTGACGCAGTGCGGATAAGTCCAAGTCCTTCTTGTCGAGAAAGGCCACCGCGCCCGATTGGAGTCCCTGGCGGTGGAATTCCCGATCTGGATAAGCGCTGATCAAGACGAGGCGGCATTTGGGACAAATAGCCTTGATGCGGCGCACACACGCAATGCCATCCTCATCTCCCAAGACGACATCGATCATGGCAAGCTGTATCATGATACGCTGGGCGATATGAATAGCGCTTTGGATGTCCTCTGCCTCGTAAATAGTCGCCCGAGGACAAAGTTTGCCGATCATTCGTTGCAGTTGTTTTCGATAGCGTATATTATCGTCTACGACTAGGATAGCCACGGACTTCTGGAGGCTTGACCCGATTGGTACGGTAGAAAAAGCAGCCTCCTGCCCAGGAGTTCCCAAGATAGTGGGGAAACGCAGAACGAAATTCACTGCTTCCATTCGGCTTTGGACTTTAAGTTGCCGGTACAGACGTGTAAGGTGGTTCTCTACCGTTTTGACGCTCAACCCCATCTCTTGTGCAATGGATTGGTTATCCAAGCCCTGTTGTAACAGGCGCAGCAGGTCGCGCTGGCGGTTGGTCAGTGCAGGAATGGCCTCCGTGTGTTGAGATGGTTCCACCAGCTTACTGATCAATGAACTGGAAATCCAGCGCTCACCTGCCAGCACCCGCTGAATCGCCAGCTTCAAGTCGTTGAGAGGTTGATCTTTCATGTGATATCCATTGACCCCTGCCGCCAACAGCCCCTGAACGTAGATGTCGTCGTCGTAAGCACTGACCACCAGAATCTTCAAGTCCGGATATAGCAATCGGATCTTGCGAATGGCTGTGATTGGCTCGAAATCGGGCATGGACACGTCGATCAGCAGGCAGTCAATTGGCTCCCGTTCCAGGGCTGCGAAAATCTGTGGGCCGTCTCCCACCTCGTCGACTACAACCAGATCGGGGACTTCCTCGATCATCTTGCGAATGCCGGCCCGCACGATGGCATGATCGTCAGCCAGTAAAACCCGAACATTACTCATAAATTATTTATACCACTGTTGAATCCATCGTGTGAACTTTTGGCATTCTGGGAATTACCATGATAATGAAGGAGATGTGAAGATGGGCGGCCATCCGCTCATATCCCTTCATCATACATCCGTATTGGCAAATCTCAACAAATCGACTTTTTTTTGGTTTCAAGCATCAGGGAATTTCATACAAAACATGTATAATTACATTGTCGATGGAAAAGTTCATTTTCCCTTTAATGTATGGGTTTCGATAGCCAGAATTCCAAACAACAATGCAGGCATCATCCTCAAGATTAGGGAAACTGGCGGTTTCAGAAGATATCCGCTGTTGTTGACCATTTTTATATCCCATGGAACCCCTTTTACGCGTCATCAACCTCTCCAAATCTTTTGGCTCCTTGCCAGCTGTTCAGCAAGTGAGCTTTGAGGTCCAATCTGGGCGAAGTTGTCGGCCTAACGGGCAGCATCGGATCGGGCAAATCTGTGCTGGCGATGATGCTGGCCGGTCTGTATGATCCTACAGAAGGCGAAATCTATTTCGCCAACAAACGCCTGAGTTGGCCTTATACCGCAAATTCCCTGGGTATTAGCGTCATTCAACAAAAAACCACTCTCAACGACCAGTTCGACATCGTCAGCAACATCTTTCTTGGGAACGAAATTGGCTGGCCTGCCTGGCTGGGCAGGCTTGGAATACTCGACAATGACCGAATGATTCAAGAGACAATCCGTCTCCTGGCCCAACTTGGTATAGAGGTCAACTCGATTCACCAAAAAGTTATCAACCTGACTGGTGAACAGCGTCAGATGATCGCCATCGCCCGTGTGCTCACACACCCGGCCCGCATGGTCATCATTGATGATCCCACCGTCCTGCTGAGTTATCCATACCAGCAAAGATTGCTCGACCTGATTCAAAGTTGGCGACAGCAGGGAATCGCTGTGTTGTTCAGCAGTAGTAATCTGGATCATCTCTTCGCCGTCACTGACCGGATCATTATTCTAGATCAGGGGCGCAAAGTCGCCGACTTGCACACCGATGAAACGACCCGTGAAGTTGTGGTCAGCCTCCTGCTTGGTACGGCGGATTTACAAAAACCTTTCCCTGCCATTTGGGATTTTGATAGCTACGATCGCATACGTGAGCATGGCGAAAAGATGCGTTACCACCAAATGTTGCTAGGAAAAAACCTGGCAGCCGAAGACATCCTCCACGGTCAACTTGATTGAACAATTGACAGAACAGGTGCAATCCCTTGACCAAGCCAACCTGGCCATGCTAGAGACACAACGAAGGCTCTTTTCAGAGCGTGAGCAGGAACGCAAACACCTGGCTCGAGAACTTCACGACCAGATAATCCAAGATTTACTGAGTATCAACTACGAGTTGGAGGAGATGAAAACCAAAGAGACCGTCTTGCCAGTTCTGGCCAATGATCTGTCCAATGTCCATCAAGGCATCCGGGAGTTGGTAGATAACCTGCGCCGGATCTGTGGCGATCTGCGTCCGCTAACGATCGACAGCCTCGGCTTAGGCGCCGCTTTGCAATCTTTCACCAGCGACTGGTCGGCGCGAACAGGCATCAAGGTCGTTCTAGACTTAGATGCGAACTTGGGACGCCTGCCTGAAGCCGCCGAGTTGTCCATTTTCCGTATCGTTCAAGAAGGGTTAAACAATGTCTGGCGGCACGCTCAGGCATCTTGCGTACAAATTAGTTTACAGCATAGCTCGCCGCGCACGCTCATGGTTTCTTTGAGCGACGATGGACGGGGACTAGCTAAAGATTTTGACCTGGCTTCACTTGCAGCCAAAGGTCATTATGGATTAGTAGGTATCGGTGAACGGGTCACTCTCTTAGGAGGACGCTTTCGCCTCCAGCGCCTGCCAGAAGGGGGTTCACAGCTCCTGGTGGAGATTCCCCATCCGAGGATAGGCATCAATTCAGACGCAGCCACCTAAGGTGGTACTCAAATTAGGGGGAATCCCCCTAAGAAATAGGGGGAAAAGATCAAGCAGGCCTTTTTTCATATGCTAAACTGATTTAGAAATGTGGCTATATAAGAATTTGACCGACGAGCAGGACACCTGAGTACCTGATCTGCACTCGAAAAACCTAATATTTGGCACATTTCCCTTATGGACCATAAGACTATTATGCAATTGGCAATTATCCTCTACGATTCAGCATCGGAATAGGGTGATATTAAATAATTGGTGACCATTTCCAAACAAATTCACTACATTGAGGGAAAGGAGGTAATAGAAATTCTAACAACAATACTCTATAGAACATCCGTATCAAATTATCTTTCATAAAACATATAAGGAGAAAGAATCAATGTTTAAGAAGAATTCACTTTACGTGCTAATCGCCACATTGGCTGTGGTGGCAATGTTGTTATCAGCCTGTGGACCAGCTGCCACAGCTGGACCTGGTCCTACAACCAATGCACCCACGACGAATTTCTCGGTCGGTGTTGTTCTACCGACCAAGGACGAGCCGAGATGGATCCAGGACGAGACCCGCTTCAATGATGCCTTCAAAGCTGCCGGATACACCGTTCAGATCCTCTTCAGCCAGGGCAGTTCAGCCGTGGAAAAGACCAACGTTGAATCGCTGATCTCCCAGGGCATCAAAGTGCTCATCATTTGCCCGCAGGATGGTGCCGCAGCCGCTGCCGCCGTTGACGAAGCGCATGCCGCTGGCGTGAAGGTCATTTCCTATGACCGCCTGATCCTCAATACTGCCAACGTCGATTACTATGTCACCTTCGACAGCGTTGCAGTTGGCGCTGCTCAGGGCCAGTACCTGGTTGACAAGGCCACCGGCAAGAACAATCCCCTGTACCTGTATGCCGGCGCGGCTACCGACAACAACGCCTTCCTGTTCTTCCAGGGCGCCTGGAGTGTCCTGCAGCCCAAGATCGCCGATGGCACCTTCGTCATCAAGAACTCCAGCCAGGCTGTTGGTCTCCAGTCCAATGCCACGCTGACCCGTGACCAGGAAGGTCAGATCATCGGCCAGATCACCACCAACTGGGACTTTGCCGTCGCCAAGAACCTGGCCCAGGCCAACCTGACCGCTGCTACGGCTGCCGACAAGGGCAATGTCTTCATCCTCGCCCCGAACGATGGCACCGCCCGTTCCATTGCCGATACTTTTGCTGCCGACACAGCCGTCACGAGCTACGTCATTACCGGCCAGGATGCTGAGGAAGCCTCTGTCCAGTACATCATTGATGGCAAGCAGTCCATGACCGTCCTAAAGGATGTACGCACGCTGGTCGCGGATGCCATCGCCGCCGCTACCGATTTTCTCAAGGGCCAAACTCCTCCGCAGACCACCACCTACAACAACGGCGTGGCCGATATCCCCGCCAAGCCGTCCGTAGTGATCACGGTCGATCAGACCAATGTCAAGGCTGCCGTGATCGACTCCGGTTATTGGCCGGCTGCCGACTTCAAAAACTTAGATCAGTTAGGCAAGTTTGCTGTCGGTATTGTTCTTCCGACCAAGGACGAGCCGAGATGGATCCAGGACGAGACCCGCTTCAATGCTGCCCTCACGAAAGCCGGTTACAAAGTTCAGATTCTCTTCAGCCAGGGCAGTTCTGCCGTGGAAAAGACCAACGTTGAATCGCTGATCTCCCAGGGCATCAAAGTGCTCATCCTTTGCCCGCAGGATGGTGCCGCGGCTGCTGCCGCCGTTGACGAAGCGCATGCCGCAGGCGTGAAGGTCATTTCCTATGACCGCCTGATCCTCAATACTGCCAACGTCGATTACTATGTCACCTTCGACAGCGTTGCAGTTGGCGCTGCTCAGGGCCAGTACCTGATTGACAAGGCCACCGGCAAGAACAATCCCCTGTACCTGTATGCCGGCGCGGCTACCGACAACAACGCCTTCCTGTTCTTCCAGGGCGCCTGGAGTGTCCTGCAGCCCAAGATCGCCGATGGCACCTTCGTCATCAAGAACTCCAGCCAGGCTGTTGGTCTCCAGTCCAATGCCACGCTGACCCGTGACCAGGAAGGTCAGATCATCGGCCAGATCACCACCAACTGGGACTTTGCCGTCGCCAAGAACCTGGCCCAGGCCAACCTGACCGCTGCTACGGCTGCCGACAAGGGCAATGTCTTCATCCTCGCCCCGAACGATGGCACTGCCCGTTCCATTGCCGATACTTTTGCTGCCGACACAGCTGTCAAGAGTTACGTGATTACCGGTCAGGATGCTGAGGAAGCCTCTGTCCAGTACATCATTGATGGCAAGCAGTCCATGACCGTCCTAAAGGATGTACGCACGCTGGTCGCGGATGCCATTGCCGCGGCTGTTGCATTCCTCAATGGCCAGACTCCTCCGCAGACCACCACCTACAACAACGGCGTGGCCGATATCCCCGCCAAGCCGTCTGTGGTCGTCACGGTTGACAAGACCAACGTCGTGGCTGCCATAATCACCTCCGGTTATTGGCCGGCTGCCGACTTCAAAAACTTACCCTAAGTAGGTTCCATAGATAGGTAATACAGGAATAGTGATGGATAGTTCATCACTATTCCTGTATAATATCTGTAAATATTTAACATTATTTTGGAGGAAGAAGATGGATCCTGAGGCAGAAGCCACACCCGTCGTGGAAATGCGAAATATCAGGAAGAACTTTGCTGCGGTCCAGGCACTAAAGGGAGTGGACCTGGTCCTGCACCACGGTGAAGTGTTGGGGCTGATGGGCGACAACGCCGCCGGTAAGTCTACGTTAATGAAAGTGCTTAGTGGGGCCTACATCCCTGAAGAAGGAGAAATCCTGATCGAGGGTAGAAAGGTGCATCTGACAGATCCATTGCATGCGCGTCGTCTTGGCATCGAGATGGTGTACCAGGATCTGGCTATTGCCAACAACCTTGACGTGACCTCCAACGTTTTCCTGGGACGAGAAGCGGCCAGCACAAAGCTCGGCCCATTCAGTGTATTGGACAGCCGTCTCATGGAGCGGGAGGCGCAACGCTTGCTCGGTCGTCTCAAGATTGACATCCCTTCGGTGCGTTTGCAGGTGGAGAGACTGTCTGGTGGTCAACGTCAGTCGGTCGCCATTGCCCGTGCCATGGCATTTAATTCCAAGGTCATTATCATGGATGAACCTACCGCCGCCTTGAGCGTGGCAGCCATCAGCAAGGTCCTTGACCTGGTGCGTGAGCTTAAGGCGCAGGGCGCTTCGATCATTATCATCAGCCATCGCTTGGAAGATATTTACAGTGTGAGCGACCGGTTAATGGTGATGCGCATTGGTCGTAAGGTCCGTGACTGTCCCGTCGCTGGCGACATTGATGACTTTCGCGAGCGGGTGGTCGCCTATATGATTGGCGCACGTGATGATTTTGCCGACGTAGCAGCTGCTTAAACGATACGAGGAGGATCGACATGTCTTTCAAAGATGTGCTAAAACAACAACTGCACAATATCCGTGAATACGGCATGTATATCGCATTTGTCGTGATCGTTATCTTCTTCGCCATCACGACAAAAGGCCTCTTTGTATCATCGAGGAACATCGGAAATTTGGTGAATGCGATGAGTTACATCGCCGTATTGGCGGTTGGCATGACACTGGTTATTGTCATCCGCCATATCGATCTTTCTGTCGGATATCTTGCAGGCTTTCTCGGCGCGATCGCAGCCATTGCCTTAAAGTACTGGCATTGGCCGGTATATGCTGCCATACCGGTAGTACTGGTCCTCGGGGTTTGCGCCGGGTTATTCACAGCCTTCTTGGTTGCGCAGATGAAAATTCCTGCCTTTGTAGCAACGCTTGCCGGATGGCTGGGTTACAGGGGAGCCTTACAGCTTGTGACCGTAAGTACGGGCACGATAATAATCGAGAATAACACATTCAATGCCCTGGGGAATGGTTTTATTCCCGATATTCCCGGTATTGGCATATTACCGGGCATACACAAAGTAACGTTGCTCTTGGGAATATTGGCAATCATTCTATTCATCCGGGGCGAGATTAGTAATCGTCGAAAGACGCAAGCCTACCACTTTGAAGTACCAAAGATGAATATGTTTATCCTGAAGCTAATATTTATCTCGGCTGTGATTGCCGGCATCACCTGGGTACTGGCAGGGTACCAGGGTCTCTCCTGGGCTGCAGTGATCCTGTTGTTTGTGGTTCTCCTTTATTCTTACATGACGACCAGGACCGTCATCGGCAGGCATATCTTCGCGGTCGGTGGAAATCCAGAGGCGGCTCAGCTGAACGGCATCAGTGTAAAGAGAATCACCTTTTTCGTTTTTGGCTCGATGGGCATGCTGACCGCCTTGGCGGGTATACTGTACGCTTCTTGGTTGCGGTCCGCCACGACCATCGCAGGACAAGGTATGGAATTCGATGCCATCGCCGCGGCATTTGTCGGTGGTGTCGCGGTTGCTGGTGGTTCCGGTAAGGTTACCGGGTCGATCCTCGGTGCTCTGGTTATGGCCTCCTTGACGAACGGCATGAACCTCTTGGGATGGGACATATCCATCCAGTATATCGTTAGAGCCGCTGTGCTTGTGGCTGCGGTAATATTTGATGTTGCAACCCGGAATAGAGGCAAATAATATCAATCATTCCATTTCATTCACCCGCATTGGCTGGAATCCAGTTTAATTACCCAATTCCGCGCACCAACTTGTGCGCGGAATAATATTAAAACAACTGAAGATAACCTTTTTCGATTTTAGGTCTTTGTCATTGCTACAAAGATCATTGGCCGGCGACCGGTCTGGTTGCGTAGCAGGCTCCTTACCGCATCCGTGATGGTTTTTTCGTCATCCGATCCGCCGTTATTGACCAATTCTGTCACCTTTTTTTGGACTGCAGGAACAAGTGTTTCTGCATCTTCGGGGGAGATAAACCCACGCGTGATGACTTCTGGCTCTTTTAATAAGCGGTTGGAGTATTTATCCAGTGTTGCAGTAATGAGAACGATCCCGGCACGCGCCAGTTGCTCTCGCTCTCGCATGACGTCACGGTCAATTTCGCCAACGCTTTCGCCTTCGACGAAAATATATCCGCCGGGCATTCGCTCGGCTAACGAAAGCTTACCGTCGGACAGTTCCACGACCTGACCATTTTCAACTACGGCAATATTCTCTGCTGGGATGCCCACTTGCTTTGCCAGGTTGGCATGGCGTCGTAACTGGTGGAGTTCCCCGTGGATGGGCATAAAGAAGGTGGGACGCACCAGGTTGAGCAGAAGTTTCTGCTCCTCCGAGCTGGCGTGCCCTGATACATGCACCGGCGAAATTGCCTCATGGATTACCTCGGCCCCCCGTCTCATTAGGCGGTTAATTGTTTTACTGATGGCTTCTTCGTTGCCGGGGATGGGATGGGATGAAAGCACGATAGTGTCGCCCGCTTCCACATCGAATTGACGGTTGGTTCCCGTGGCTAGCCGTCCGATGATGGATGAAGGTTCTCCCTGTGATCCGGTGCACATCAACACCACATCTTTACCCGGAAGGTGTAGAGCTTCTTCCAGGCTGACCAGGGTTTTCTCGGGAATTTGCAGGTAAGCCATTTTTTGGGCTATCTTGGCATTATCCACCATGCTGGTCCCAACAAAAGCAATTTTCCGGTTATGGCGTACTGCAGCATCTGCCACTTGCTGCATTCGGGCAATCAGGGAAGCAAAGGTGGCGATAATGATGCGACCGGGAGCATTCCGAAAAACTTCGTCAAATGCTGGTCCGATCACTCTCTCGGAAGGTGTCCAGCCGGGACGTTCTGAGTTCGTCGAATCGGCTAACAAGATCGCCACGCCGCGTGCAGAAAATTCTGCCAATTTGGCGAAATCTGTTGGCCAATTGTCCACGGGGGTTTGGTCAAACTTGTAATCGCCAGTGTGGACAATTAGCCCGGCGGGGGTGGTAATGCCCAGGCCGATTGCATCCGGGATGGAGTGGCAAACGTGGAAAGTCTCCACAACGAACGGACCGATCCGTATCGTTTCATTAGCTTGCACCATCCGCAAATCAGACTTGTTCGACAGCCCGTTACGCGCCAGTTTTACCTCAATCAGCCCCTTTGTCAGGGGAGTTGCATAAACCGGAGCCGGAACGTCAGCCAGCAAGTGTTGGATGGCGCCAATGTGGTCTTCATGACCGTGGGTGATAAATATGCCATCCACTCGCCTTGCATTGTCTCGCAGGTACTGGAAGTCAGGGATGATGTAATCCACTCCTAGCATATCGTTATCTGGGAACATTAGCCCGGCATCTACAACCAGGATGCGGCCGCCATATTCATACGCCATCATGTTTTTACCTACTTCGCCTAAACCCCCTATAGGAATGATCCTTAATTTTTGTTCTTTACTCATTTATTTTCCTTTTACTATTTTTACCCGCCCATTAAATAAAACACAAAACGCCCCTTGCAAAATTCAGGGGTTTGAGGAACAGGTAATTTGTGAGATTGCCAACTGCCATAAGGCAGCAAAAGTTTACTTTTTTAGTAATAATCCACCTAAGTGAAAAACTATCCAAGCGAAATCAGTATAGCAGGTGCATAAGGATTTGTCAAAGTGAATTTTTATGGGATTTGTCCCTATGGAATAATTACCAAGAAATATTAATGAAGAACCATCGAGGCTTGAAAGTTTTCATTACGGAATTATATAACCAGTACTTTTTCACTCAACTTGGCCTCACCCTGCCAATATTTTAAAGGGGAACGGTTTAAGCTTGGTGATACAATCGTGCTGTTATTTGGAGGCCGAATGAAAGCTTCACAACTTCGTCGCCGTTATTTGCGCATCATGACTTTTTTTTCACGTGTCACCCTTGATTTTATTTTTTGGGAATTAATTCTCGCGCGTATAGGATTTCGAGGTTTGACTCGTCGCACCCGTCCGGATCGTTACCGGCACGTTGCCGCGCAGTTTCGCATTCTGGCAATCCGGATGGGGGGAGTGATGATCAAGGTTGGTCAATTTCTTTCATCCCGCTTGGATGTCCTTCCTCCGGAAATCACTCAGGAATTGTCCGGTTTACAGGACGAGGTGCCTCCGGAAAAATATGAAGATATCCGCCGTGAAGCAGAGGTTGGGTTGGGCGGTCCATTGGAAGAGAAATTTATTTCATTCGACGAAATTCCTATGGCTGCCGCCTCTCTTGGACAGGTGCATAGAGCTCGTCTTTGCGTCCCTGATGCCAAGGGGGAATTTTGCGACGTGGTTGTAAAAATCCAGCGCCCCTTCATCGAGCAATTGATCGAGGTGGATTTATCTGCCTTGAGGCAGGTTGGATCATGGCTGGCAAAATACCCTCCAATTGCTCGGCGGGCGGACGTAGGTGGTCTTGTTGGGGAATTCTCGGCAACAATTCGCGAGGAGGTGGATTACCTAGCCGAAGGTCGAAATGCCGAGATTTTTGCCGAATACTTCAAAGATGTACCCCGAGTCCATGTCCCGCGTGTGGTTTGGAGTCACACCACCCGTCGTGTATTAACCTTGGAAGATGTGTTTGCCATCAAGATAACTGATTATGATGCCATCACTTCTGCCGGCATCGACCGGGCCGAAGTGGCAAATGTTTTACTCGACACCTATCTCAAGCAGATTTTTGTTGACGGTTTTTTTCACGCGGATCCTCACCCGGGGAATCTGTTTGTGACGCCCTTGCCTGGCCAAATGGAAAATGAAAAACCTGCCTGGCAGCTCACCTTTGTGGACTTCGGGATGGTGGGGCATGTCCCCGATAACCTCCGGACTGGTTTACGTGAAATGCTGGTTGCGGTTGGGATGCAGGATGCAGCCCGTTTAATTCGCTCTTTTCAAACTATCCACGCGCTCCTGCCTGGTACGGATCTTCAACAACTCGAGCAGATGAGTGCCTCGATGTTTGATATGTTATGGGGTAAGTCGATGGACGATATCCGTCAACTTAGTCCCGAGGAAATGATACATTTTGCAGACAGGTTCCGTGATCTTATGTATAACATGCCCTTCCAACTCCCGCAAAACTTGCTGATGCTCGGAAGAACTGTGGCGATCCTTTCTGGAATGTGTGTCGGGCTCGATAAGGATTTCAATTTGTGGAACCAGCTTGCTCCCTACGCTACCAAGTTGGTCTCACAGGAAGTCGGTTCAAATTGGCGAGTTTGGCTTGATGAATTGGGTAATGTTCTTAAAGAATTGATAACCATTCCGACGAAATTGGGGCGGGTATTGAGCCAGGTGGAACGTGGCGATATAACTGTTCAGGTTCCTGGGGTTAGTCGCCAAATGATTACTTTGGAAAAAGCTATCAATCGGCTCACTGGCAGTGTAATATTTACAGCCCTGTTGATTGGCGGAATAATGCTTTACGGTGATGGAAAAGAACTCTTTGCGTATATCCTATTTGTGTGTTCGGGTTTGGTTTTGATTTGGACCCTCTTCTTTAGCCATTCCGGATCTCGGCGGTTTCACCCTTAATAGAAAAGACCGCCTCGGTAACCACTGGGGCGGCCTTGATTGCTGGTTAAGCCTTCTTCTTCGGCTCGTCCATTCTTTCCAGCGTGGCATCGATCATGCTCCGCCAGGCCAGTAGCATTTCTTTGCGAGCTTTGCGTCGATGCTCGGCGAGTTCTGGAGGGAGTATCCCTTCGATGCTTTTATGGAATTCTTCCCTGGCTGTGCGGAAATGCTGTCGTGTCTCTTCAGAAATCTTACCTTCGAAAGGTTTATGTGCATGTACGGTTTGTTCAGGCATAGAATCGCTCCTTATTGTCACCGGATTATAGCGCGGAGTCTCCTTTGAAGCAATATCTCGATAATCCGAGTAAATTGATGAGAATTTACATAAAAATAGAATTGACCCTTTACTGTTTAAAAACGTGAACTTGGATCGAGGAGAAACCGGTGAATTTTATTGCTAAAATACCATCGGCATGTATCAGGAACAACAATTCCGTTTGTTGAGCATTTTGATAATGGAGGCATTTCGTGGAGTATCGCACACTTGGACTTACCGGACTGAAAGTTTCACCGCTTTGCTTGGGCACTATGCAATTTGGATGGACGGCGGACGATACCATGTCACAGCGCGTCCTGACGACCGCCTACGAAGCGGGAATATACTTTATTGATACTGCTGATATCTATTCTCGCTGGGCTGATGGGAATCCAGGTGGAGTCGCTGAAGAGATAATCGGACATTGGATAAAGAAAAACAGCATCCCGCGCGATAGAATTATTCTTGCCTCAAAGGTGCGCGGGAATATGGGCGGCGGATCGGAAGATGAGGGGCTTTCTCACAAACACATCCTTCAGGCCGTAGAGAATTCCTTGCGGCGCTTGCAAACCGATTATCTTGATCTTTATCAGGCCCACTGGCCGGATCCGAAAACTCCGGTGGAAGAAACGTTGCGGACGTTTGACGAACTTGTAAAGCAAGGAAAAGTCCGCTTTGTGGGTGCGTCGAACTATGCTGCCTGGGAATTGATGCAGGCTCTCTGGGATTCGGACCGGAATGAACTTTCACGGTATGACAGCCTCCAGCCGCACTATAACCTGGTCCATCGTGATGAGTTCGAGCGCGAATTGTCCGCTGTCTGTAAGGCATACCATCTTGGTGTCATTCCTTATAGCCCTTTGGCGGGGGGGTTCCTGACCGGGAAATATCGCCGCAACCTTGTCCCGATTTCAGCTCGTGCAGGTGGGGCAAAACACTATTTTAACGAGCGAAATTGGGCTTTGCTTGATCAGATGGATGCATTGGCCAAGGAGAAACATGTAAGTATCTCGCAAATTGCATTGGCCTGGCTTCTGGCTGACCCGCTCATAACCAGTCCGATTATCGGCGCGAATTCGGTCGAGCAGATGAAAGACAACCTTGGCGCCTTGGATTTCCGGCTTACACCTGCAGAAAAATCAATTTTAGATAAGGCCTCTGCGTGGAAAGAGACTGCGGAGTAATTAGTCGAACACAAGTTTTCCCAAAATAATAAGCGAACGTCAACAAAACATGCAAAAATCATTTCTTAGAGATTTAATTCGGGTAAATTCTTCAGGCGACGAGGACCAGGTTGAAGGATAAACTTGTATTTCTTTTATTCTGGCAGATGGGTTTGCCATTTTTAATACCATTAATTTTCCTAACTATAAAGAAGAAATCGTTAAAATCTAATTCGGTAAAAAGGGAGCCCTTATGACCGCAAAAGTAATCCTGAACCCCTATGCGAATCGTTGGAAGGCGAAAGCCCGCTGGCCGGAGGCAGAATCGGCCCTCAAAGCTGCCGGGGTGGATTTTGAAATGGTTATCTCAGAACGACCTGGTCACATTATCGAGCTTGCCGACCAGGCTGTGCGTCAAGGTTTTTCGCCGATCATTGCTGCTGGGGGTGACGGCACAATTGGCGAAGCAGTTAATGGGCTGGCGCTGGCTTCAAAATCCGAAACGGATTTACTGGGACCGCTTGGTATCCTCCCACTGGGTACAGCCAATGATTTGGTTTACAATTTAAGGTTGCCTCTGGACTTGCAATCAGCTGCCCAGATCATTAAGAAGGGGAATTCTAAGCGCATGGATATTGGCAGAGTGAACGATCTTTACTTTGCCAATAATTCAGCAGCTGGCCTTGAGCCGTATGTAACTACAAAGCAAATTAGGATTAAATGGATAAGCGGAATTCTTCGCTACTTGGTTGCCGCGGTATGGGCAATTATGGACCGTCCTAAGTGGGTGGCAAATATTAATTGGGACGATGGTGAGTACAATGGGCCGATTTCTTTAGTCACAATAGGGAACGGTGCACGCTCGGGGGGGGTGTTTTACATGATCCCCCATGCCGATCCTTTCGATGGCAAATTGACTTTTGTTTATGGGTACCGTTCCACGCGTCGAGCGATGCTGTCAACGTTACCACGCGCCATGAAGCCTGATGCGGGAAGCTATGTCGAGATGGAAGGTATTTTCGAGCAGAAAGCATCATGGATAAAGATTCACCTGGAGAACCCTTCGCCGGCACATACTGATGGAGAACTTTTTTCGAACGCCATCCGGGATTTGGATTATCACATTTACCCGGGCCGGTTATTAATCTTGTTGCCATAAACTTTCATCGACTAAAAATGCCTCCAAAGGAGGCATTTTTAGTTGGTGGTCTGACTTTATTAATCCATGCAATAATTGGCCTTTTACCTCTCACTCCATGTTCTACAGTTCTGAGTTTGTCTTTAGAAAATCAATAACCTCTTCCAACTTGGTAAAAGCTAGCGCTGTAACAGTATCTGCCCCTCCATAATAAATGGCAATCCTCCCCGTAGATTGGTCGAAAAGAGCGGCACTGGGGAATGCCACATTTGGCACATCGCCCACACATTCATAATAAGTTTGGGGGGAAAGCAAGTAAGGTCCGCCACGCAGCATCACCTTCCAGGGGTGGTCCAAATCGAGCAGAGCCGCTCCAAAGCTATAAACAAATCCATTGCACGATGTCAGCACTCCATGGTAGAAAAGTAGCCAACCCTCGGGTGTTTCAATGGGTATCGGTCCAGCCCCGATTTTTGTGCTTTGCCAGCCACTTATTACACCCATCACATAGCGGTGCTCTCCCCAGTGGATTAGATCTGGACTCTGGCTGAGGTATATATCCCCGAAGGGGGTATGGCCATTGTCACTAGGACGATTGAGCATGATGTATTTGCCATTAATTTTTCTCGGAAACAATACCCCATTTCGGTTGTACGGAAGCAGGGCATTTTCAAGGAAATGGAATTTCTCAAAATCGAAGGTATAGCCAATACCGATGGTCGGGCCGTGGTATCCGTTGCACCAGGTCACATAATAGCGGTCTTCCACCCAGACTACACGTGGATCGTAACGATATTGGAACCCGCTAATTTCCGGGTCGTCGCAAATCCACTTGATCGGACCATTATCCAAATTCCAATTGATGCCATCTTTACTGAAGCCGCGATTGATATTCATATCGCGTTTTTTATTGTCGCAGCGGAAAACGCCTGCAAATCCTTCCCCGAAGGGAACAACGGCGCTGTTGAAAATACTGTTCGACGAGGGTATCAGGTTACGGGGGATGATTGGATTGGCGCTATAGCGCCAGACGACGTCTGAAGAGTCGCCCGGTCGATCTTCCCACGGAATGTTTGGTAGGGGAGGGTGATGCATTAAGCAATCTCCTTTGTAGCGGAAAAAATGGCCGAAATACTTTCCTGCTCAATGGATTTTAACACTATTAATTATATTGATTCCCAATGAATACCTTGCACCATTTCTCACAATGTAGTTGACTTCCAGCATAAATGTTTGTATAATAACAGATATATTGGGAGCGCTCCCAAAAAACTATATGGCAATCACTCTCGAAGATATTGCTCGTCTCAGTGGTTTCTCCCGTTCTACTGTATCACGGGTAATCAATGATGATACCAATGTCAAAGATGAAACTCGTCAGAAGGTTTTGCAAGTAATCCAAAATATTAATTTTCAACCCAACCTGGCGGCCAGGGGATTGGCAGTAGGGCGTACGAATATTATCGGTCTGGTTATCCCTGCCGGGGTGGCATTTATCTTCACAGACCCTTACTTCCCTCTCCTGATTCAAGGCGTTTCTGAAGCGTGTAATGCTCACGATCATTCCGTCATGCTTTGGCTGGCAGAACCAGAGTATGAGCGTCGAACCATCAGCCAGATTTTGCATAACGGCCTGGTGGATGGGGTTATCCTGTCCTCGGCGTTAATGGAAGACCCGATCGTCAAGTCATTGTATGAAAGCAAAATGCCTTTCATTTTAGTTGGTCGTCACCCGACCTTGGACGTGAATTACCTCGACGTTGACAACGTCCGGGCAGCGCGGGAAGCGACTCAGCATATTACTCGTCAGGGCCGCAAACGGATTGCAATGATCACCGGTCCAAAGAATCAGATTGCCAGTTACGATAGGTACCAAGGTTACGTGAAAGCTCTTAATGATCGAAATTTACCGGTTCTTCCAGAACTAGTGGCAGAGGGGGATTGGACAGAAGCTGGTGGCTACACAGCTACGCGACAATTGATCCCTAATCAATTTGATGCATTATTCGCAGCAAATGACGTGATGGCAGCCGGTGCTTTGAGGGCTTTGCATGAAGCCCATTTGCATATTCCGGAAGATGTGGCTGTAGTGGGGTTCGATGATACTCCGAATGCATCCAGAACCGATCCCCCCCTCACAACCGTGCGCCAACCTATCCAATCCATGGGCATGTTAGCGGTCGAAACCCTCATCGATATCATTGATCACCCCGGACAAGAAACGCGAAGTATTCTCGTTGCCACTGAACTGGTGATCCGGGAATCCTGTGGCACGTTGAAATCCAAATATGAAGGAGGTGATAATAGCAAGACCCCGATTGATCAAAAATCTCCCACATTCAATCAGTCCTACCAATGAGTTGGAGATTCTCCCGACCCCAACCCTATTCTAAGAAGGAGAGTGAAGAATGCGTAAGTCAATTTATATTTTGGTTGCGGTCTTTATGGCTGCAACCATGGTGCTGACCTCTTGCGGTCCGGCAGCCACCACCGTGGCTCCAGCAACAAATGTGCCAGTTTCAGCACCACCGACCGCAGTGCCCCCGACGGCAGTCCCGACCCCGGCAACTGCAGACGTAGCTGCTTCCCTGCCCCGCAATGAAACCCTGTACTTCAATGGTCAACAGTGGGGTTCGGTTGTCTGCTGGAATCCATACTCCTCCAGCTGCAACAATGCCATGGCTATCGCCCCGAGGACAACGCCCGCGTCACCATGTTCGAAACCCCGTACCTGTACGACATGCTCGATGGCAAGCAGTATCCTCTGCTGGCTGATGGTCCCTGGGCATGGAACAGCGATATGACCGAGATCACCTTCAAGATCAAAGCTGCCGCAAAGTGGAGCGATGGCACCCCGGTGACCGCGGATGATGTTGCCTATACCTGGGCTACCTATGTCAAGTACAAAGCAACTGCCGGCTGCTAACTTTAGCCTTACATCGATACCATCGTAGCTGTTGATCCCCAGACGGTTCAGGTCAAGGCCAAACTGGATGCGAGCGGCAAAGCGGTCAATCCTCTGCAGGTCTTTTCTTACCTGCAGCAATGCCTATGTCCTCCAGAAAGCCTGGACCCAGACACTGGAAGCTCGCGTCGGCGGCGATGCCACCAAGTTCATGGCTGATCCCGCTACGGACGTTGTTTACTCCGGCCCCTATCACAAATTCTTCACTGACGATACCAAGGTTGTCATGATTCGTGATGACAACTATTGGGGTAAGGATGCCTCCATGTGGGGCAAGCTGCCCGTTCCAAAGTACCTGGCGCATACGATCTTCAAGGATAATGCCGCCGGTTCAATCGCTTTGGCGCAGGGTGAAGTGGATGTCAGCCAGCAGTTCAACTCCAATGTTCAGGATTTGTGGCTCAAGTATACACTGCCCATCTCCACCTACCTTACCCGATGCTCCTTATGGCATTGGCGCCAGCCTCCCAACCGCCTACTACAACATGGCTTCCTATGGTTTGGACCAGGTTGCAGTCCGCAAGGCCATCGCCATGGCGGTTGACTATGACACGATCATCGCCAATGCCATGACCAACCAATCGCCTACCTTCGCTCAGGTTCCTCGCTCCCTCATGAACCCGACCCCTGGCGAGCAGGCTCTGTATGACAGCAGCGATCCGCCGTCAAGGCTCTGCAGTGGGCTGGCAAGGACATCGAAGGCGCCAAGAAACTGCTGGATGATGCCGGAATTACAGTCGGTGCCGATGGCTGCCGCGAATACAATGGTAAGACCCTACACTATGTAGCCACCTGCCCCAATGGCTGGTCCGACTGGCAGGCTGCGATTGAACAGGTTGCTGCCGCTGGAAAAGAGATCGGGATTGACATCACCACCAACTACCCCGAATGGGCCGTTTATCAGACCGTGGTCACCAATTGGCCTCTCCCCACCACGGGCTATGACATCTTCATGATGTAGAATGACGGCGCTGGCCCGACCGAGCCTTGGTCACGCACCAACCATTTGATGAACTCTGAATTCGCGGCAGACCAAGAACAACTGGAATGGCAACTGGGGTGGCTACGTGAATCCGGACGTCGATGCATTGATCAATGCGATCCCCGCTGAAACCGACCCCGCCAAGATGAAGGCAGACTACACGGCAATCACCAAGATCTACCTGACCGATGTTCCGTCCTTCACGCTCATGTACCGTCCTCAGTCGTTCCATACTGTGAACGAGAGTGTTTGGACAGGCTTCCCTCACCAGGGTGATGGCACCAACCCGCCCGTCCCGCCGCTGGATCTGACTGACGGTTGGAGTATCGCAGGTCTCTATAACCTTACGCTTGTTAATCCGTAAACCGTAATTTATAAAAACAGCCATGTTCCGCCGACCGCGGAACATGGCTGTCCATTAAAATCATTTATAATAACTAAGTTATAATCTTTTTTTCCCCCAATATGGCATTCTATTAATCCGAAGACCTGTCTCTGGTTAGACCTGGTGCTTGTCACCTTATTATTGGTTATTGCCTGTAATATTTACGAGGAGGTGCTGCGTTGAAAGGATACCGAAAGTATTTCCTCAACAAGCTGGTTTGGTTCTTGGTTACCTTTGTTTTCGCCTTCATGCTGAATTTCATCCTGCCCCGCCTGATGCCGGGAGATCCTGTGGCAGCCATCGTAGCAAAGCTTGCCCAGGGCATGACCAATACGACCGGTATCCAGGCGATTTATCAGCAATACGCGGACCTGTTTGGCACCAACAAACCCATGCTCGAACAATTTTTCCTCTATGTAAAAAATGTGGTGCACGGCAATTTTGGTTTCTCGTTCAGCCAATATCCCAGGACCGGTTGCAGACATTCTCAAATCTTCCATCTGGTGGACGGTGGCTCTGCAGTTCCCGGCGATCATCGTCGGCTGGCTGATCGGGAACACACTCGGCGCATTGGCTGCTTATCTCAAAAAGGGCTTTGATAAAGTCCTCATGCCCGTCAGTATTTTTGTGAGCAATTTCCCGGCATTTGGCATGGCAGTCATTTTGCTGGTTATTTTTGGAGTCACATTAAAATGGTTCCCAACCTCGGGCGGATATGGGTTTGACCTGATTCCCAACTTTAGCTGGACATTTATATGGTCTGTGATCGTCCATTATCAATTGCCGTTCTGGTCGATCGTGTTGATCGCCATCGGCGGTCAGGCGATTGGCATGCGCTCCATGTCCATCTATGAACTGAATGCGGATTATGTAAAATACAGCCGTTTCCTGGGAATCAAAGACCGCAAGATCATCGGTTATGTATTTCGAAATGCCATGCTTCCGCAGGTGACCGGTCTGGCGTTATCGATCGGTACCATGGTCGGCGGCGCGCTGGTGGCGGAGATCATCTTCAGTTATCCAGGGCTTGGGTACCACGCTCTTGAACGGCTGTCATGGGACAGGATTATCCGCTGATCTCGGCAGCCACATTGATCATCACGATGATGGTGCTGATTGCGAACTTTCTCATCGAAATTCTTTACGGCTTCATTGACCCGCGCATTAAAGCGGCGCAGGCTGATTAAGGAGAGATGCTGTTATGAAACATACACTTCAACAAGTTTTTCACTCTGGTAAATTTATTGTTGGTTTTTCCATTTTTATGGCCATTGCTGCTGATCGTGATCATTTATCCGCTGATCATCAAAGATGCTCCATTGGCGATCATCGGTCAGGGCACTTTCTTCCCACCCGGGATCTATGTGAGTGCTTTATGACAGCATTAATGCCCCCACCACCTATACACTTAATCTGGATGATGCCGCTGCCAAGCGAATTGCCAGCAAGTTGAGCAACGAGGATCGCCTTGCCATGAAGGAATGGCTTGTGGCAGATGGGATTCCTGCAGACCGAGATCGATATCACGGACACCGCAAAACTCCTGGATCTGTGGGAGAAAAATTATGACCCCAAGAAGAATATTCCCGGGATGACCAATGCCAAGCGAAATTACTATGTCCGGCTCAATACCTCGCTCAAAGGACTTCTGTCAACCGAGGGGGTGATCATTGCAGCAAAAAACCCGCAAACGGGCGCCCTGGAGCAGACAGGCATCGTCAACCAATCTGATTACGTGAATATCAGCCAGGTTGCGAACGTGCGGGTGTTGCCGCTTGGAACCGATAACTTCGGCCGGGATGTGCTGACGGAGCTGGTTACGGCCACCGGCGTATCGCTGCAGATCGGTTTTGTCGCCGGTATCATCGCAACCTTGATCGGTTTGACCCTGGGATTGCTGGCGGGTTATATCGGCGGCCTGGTGGATGACATCATTATGTTCATCACCAATCTCTTTACCGTCATCCCCAGCTTTGTGTTGTTGATCTTGATTTCATTCAGCATCGGGCAGGAAAAACGCGGCGCCGTTACGATCGCAGTGGTGATCGGGTTTACCTCCTGGGTATGGACTGCCAGGGCGGTGCGGTCGCAAGTGATTTCACTGCGCAATCGCGACCATGTCAATCTGTCGAAACTATCCGGGCACTCAATCGTTCACATCATCCTCACCGATATTCTGCCTTACATCGCTTCTTATGTCGTCATGGCGCTGATTCTGCAGATTTCCTCGGGTATCCTGGCGGAGGCCGGGTTGTCGATCCTTGGGTTGGGACCCAGAACAACTGATGTGCCAACTTTGGGTTTGATGATGAACTGGGCGATGATCTACCAGGCACAGATCCTGGGAAAATGGTGGGCGTACTTCCCCGTGCTCGTAACCATCGCTCTGATTACATTCTCGATGAATTTGATGAATACCGGTCTCGACCAGGTATTCAATCCGGCATTGAGGGACTAGGTGATTGATATGTCAAAAGTAATGTTAGAGGTCAAGGAACTGACCACAAAATATATCACCCGGTTTGGGGAAGATGTTTACGCGGTTGACCACGTTTCTCTGAAGGTCGAAGAAGGGAAATCGCTGGGAATTGCGGGAGAATCCGGCTGCGGAAAGTCGACGCTGGCGCTCAGCCTGATGGGATATTACTTCGCTCCGCTGCACTATACGAGTGGCGAGATCATCATCGACGGGCAAAATATTTCCGGAATGGACCCTGATGACGTTCGCAAATCGATATTGGGGACGGAGATTGCCTATATCCCCCAGGCCGCGATGAACGCGCTCAACCCCACCCAGAAGATCATCAACTTTATTGAGGATGTTATTCAAGCGCATGATCCAGATAGCCACCAAGAAAGATATTTATGAACTTGCCAGAGACACGCTTTGAGACCCTGGGGCTTCCAGCGGAGGTACTGCAAAAATACCCCGTTGAACTTTCGGGCGGCATGAAACAGCGCACGGTGATCGCGATATCTGTGATTCTTTTTCCAAAAGTGCTGATTGCTGATGAGCCTTCCTCCGCGCTCGATGTCACTTCACAGAAGATGGTCATCAAGATGCTGCGGGACTTGATGGAAAAGGGTTATCATCAAATCGATGATCTTCATCACGCATGAGCTTCCGCTGCTTTACAACGTGACCGATGATATTATGGTCATGTACGCAGGGCAGATCGTGGAGAAGGGCACCGCAAAGGAAGCCGTGTTTGATCCACTCCATCCCTATTCCAAAGGTCTGATGGGCTCGATCATTGTGCCTGAAAAAGGTCTGCGGGATGTCAAACTGACTGCCATTCCCGGGGTACCGCCTAATCTTAAAAACCCACCGGCTGGCTGCCGGTTTGCCGAACGCTGCAAATACGTTCAGCCAGAATGCAAGGCGCATTCTGTCGCTCTTCGCGAAGTTGAAGGCGGCCGCGCTTACCGCTGTATCTTTTCGGAAGAAGAACTGAGAGAGGGCATATAAAAATGCCTGATGAAAAAAAATCTATGCCTGAGCGGATCAGGGCTTACCAAGGTATTTGGGTTTGGCCGCCAGAAAACTGTTGCCGTTGATCATGTGGATTTCAATTTCTACGAGGGCGAAATCATCTCGATCGTGGGCGAATCGGGCAGCGGAAAGACCACTTTGGCGAAGATGCTTTTGGGATTGATCAGCACCACTGAAGGTGAGATTTACTTCCAGGGGAAGAAGCGCGATATCAGCACTCAAAAGAAGAAACAGGAATATTGGAAAAATATTCAGGCGATCTTTCAGGATCCGTTCTCTTCATACAACATCTTTAACAAGATCGATGCCGTGCTTTTGGATTGTATTCACATGCGCGGCGGTCGAAACCTTCCGCATGCGAAAAAAGTGGAGTTGATGACAGAGGCGTGCAGCTTTGTCAACTTGAAGTTCGAGGAATTGACCAACAAGTATCCTTTTGAGCTTTCCGGCGGACAGATGCAGCGCTTAATGATTGCCCGTATCTTCCTGCTGAAGCCGAAGATCCTGCTGGCTGATGAACCAACCTCGATGATCGATGCCTGTTCACGCGCGACCATCCTGGATATGCTGATGCAACTGCGCAATGAAACCGGGATGACGCTTATTTTCATCACCCATGATATTGGCCTGGCGTATTATGTTTCTGACAGCGTATATATTATGGAGCATGGAAAATTTGTTGAAAGCGGATCTGCCGATGAGGTGATTCTGCATCCGAAAGAGGCTTACACCCAACGCTTGATCAATGATGTTCCAAAGATCTATGAAGAATGGGATCTCTCAACTGTGTAATGCATTCCTCTTGAGTTTGGATTCAAGCGAAATACCATGATGCTCTGAATACTAACATGACACATCCCTAATTAAATCTAGGAAGGAGTGGCGGCCGGGACGTTCGATGCCAGGAAAGTGACCTGCCAGGCCAATGCAGGCTCGTAACTGGAATAGATAATTTCAATCGTCCCAAGCACAATAAAATAACATGATGCAAATTCAACCTTTGACGGGCAAATGGCAATTTCAGCAAGTGGGGACAGAAGAATGGTTGCCAGCCAGTGTACCTGGCGGCGTCCACACCGATCTGATGGCAAACGGACGCATCCCGGATCCATTTGTTGCTGATAACGAGAAACGCGTCCAGTGGGTCGCCGAGTCCGATTGGGAATACCAGACCAGTTTCACCTGCACACGCCGAGTTGCTATCCGAAGAGAAAGATTTTTCTGGTTTGCGACGGTCTGGACACCCTGGCGACAGTTGTCCTCAACGGTCATGAGCTTGGACATACAGACAACATGTTCCGTCAGTATCAATGGGAGGTCAAATCATTATTAAATGTCAAAGGGAACTAACGACCTGACCATTACCTTCTTCTCGCCGGTGAAATACACGGCAGAAAAGCAGGCCATGCGTCCTCTGCCCGGCGTCTCTCAAGCAATTCCTGGCGGTTCCCATCTGCGCAAGGCTCCATGCCAGTTTGGCTGGGATTGGGGCCCGCAACTGCCACCAATCGGTATCTGGAAGGATATCCGCCTGGAGGGCTATAGTGAGGCGCGCCTTACCGAGGTCCATCTGCGCCAGGACCACACCGATGGACAGGTCGCGGTCGAGGTCCGGGTTGCCGTCCAACGCTGGGGCAAGGTGCCGCTTGCAGCGATAGTACGCATCACGGCGCCGGATGGTGAGATCCTCGAAAAAGAAGCGGCCATTAATCGCTCAGGATGAGGCGATTGTAAAGGTGCCGATCCCAAGACCTGAGCTTTGGTGGCCCAATGGCTATGGTGGGCAGCCGCTCTATCAGGTGGAAGTCTCACTCTTGCGCAATGATGATTCCGAATCGGGACTGCTGGACCAGCATCAGTATCAGGTCGGACTGCGTACGATTGAATTGCGTCAGCAGGAAGACCAGTGGGGACGCTCCTTTATTTTTGTGGTCAACGGCATCCCGATCTTTGCCAAAGGGCTCCAACTGGATCCCAGCCGATTCCTTCCCCACCCGGATTACGGATGATTCTCTGGAAGGTCTCATCCGTTCAGCAGCCGAGACGCACCAGAATATGCTGCGCGTCTGGGGTGGCGGTTTCTATGAAGAAGAACGCTTTTACGATCTCTGCGATCGTTATGGCATTCTGGTCTGGCAGGAGTTCATTTTCTCCTGCAGTATTTATCCGTTGGATGTACCCGAATTTCTTGAAAATGTCCGAGTGGAAGTGGTTGAGAATGTTCGCCGTCTGCGCCATCGCGCCAGCCTGGCCCTGTGGTGCGGCAACAACGAGATGGAATGGGGTTGGGTCGATTGGAATTGGAAGGCTCCCGAACTGCAGGATTTGAAAACTGCTTACGATCGGTTCTTCCACCATACATTGCCTGATTGGTGCAAGGCCGAGGACCCTGATCATTCCTACTGGCCCAGTTCGCCATCCTCCGATACCCCATTTGAAAATCCAAACGGCCAGGATCAGGGAGATTCCCATTACTGGGACGTTTGGCATGGGCGTAAACCCTTCACTTCTTATCGTGATCAATACCCGCGTTTCATGAGTGAATTCGGTTTCCAGGCGCTTCCGCCCCTGGCGACCATCCGCACCTACGCAGATGAAGCCGACTGGAACATGACTTCCTATATCATGGAAATGCACCAGAAGAATGCCAGCGGTAACTCCATGATGGTTGGGCAAATGCTGGACACGTTCCGGCTGCCCAAGGATTTTGCCTCGCTGGTTTACCTGAGCATGGCTCTTCAGGCAGAAGGGATCCGTTACGGGGTGGAACACTGGCGTCGTCATCCAGATCGCGTCGCCGGGATCCTTTATTGGCAGCTTAACGACTGCTGGCCGGTGGCCTCCTGGTCCAGCCTGGATTACTTCGGGCGTTGGAAGGCACTGCATTACTGCTGCGCGCCGCTTCTATGCGCCCCTGATGCTTTCAATTGAAGACAGATCGCCCGAACAGGGAGTTTATGTCTCCAATGACTCGCTCGAACCCTGGGAGGGCGAATTGCGTTGGTCGCTTGAGACACTCGCTGGGAAAGTGCTAATTTCGGGCCAAGAGCAAGTCAATGCTGCCCCGCAGGCAGCAACCCAGGTATGCTTGCTTAACTTTTCCGACCACATCACGGATGACAATATCCGCACGCTTGTTTTTATTGCTGATCTTTGGCAGGGAGAGCGGTTTGTTGTTCGACAAATAGCGGGTTTTGCCCCAATCAAACATTTATCCCTTGAAGATCCAGCAATTTCAGTTGACCTTTGTCGAGAGAGGGGTAATTTGACCTTTGATCTGACATCCCGTTCTCTGGCGCTCCTGGTGGAGGTATCTCTGACGGGCATCGATACCATCTTTAGCGATAATTACTTTAATCTTCCTCCAGGTCGAACATTACGGATATCTTGCCCGCTACCTGTCGGTTGGACTTTGAGTCGGGCGCGAAAGTCTTTGCGCATTCGTTCCGTATACGATTCTTATTCGCATAGCGCTGAAGGTTAATTATCTTGGATTTAAAATTGTCACTTGGTAAGTCCAGTAACTGAAATCGGCGTAATCTACGCTTTAAGACCAGGACATCGAAAGGGTATAAATCATGGCGAATATAAACGATTTGATTGAAAAAATGACGATTGAAGAAAAAGCCGCTCTATGTACCGGGGCCAGTCCCTGGACGACGACTCCGATCGAGCGCCTTGGTCTGCCGGAATTAACGGTTTCTGATGGGCCGCACGGCTTGCGACACATCGTAAATATAAACGACATGATTGCAGCAAGCTTGCCCGCTACCTGCTTCCCAACCGCTTCATGTATGGCGTCCACCTGGGATCTGGATTTAATCCACACCATGGGTCAAGCGCTGGCGGAGGAGTGCATTGCTCAGAAAGTTGATATCGTGCTCGGGCCGGGAGTGAACATGAAGCGTACTCCCCTGGGAGGCCGCAATTTCGAGTATTACTCTGAAGATCCATATCTCGCTGGTCAAATAGCTGCCAGCTATATTGCCGGCGTGCAAAGCAAAGGTGTGGGCACTTCCCTTAAGCATTTCGCTGTCAACAACCAGGAAACCCAGCGTCATACCATCAGTTCCGAAGTGGACGAACGTACCTTGAGAGAGGTTTACCTGGCTGCCTTTGAAACTGCTGTTAAAAAAGCAAAGCCATGGACGGTGATGTGCGCTTACAACAAGCTCAACGGCGCCTACTGCTCCGAGAATTACCAGCTGCTGGTGGATATTCTAAAGGAAGAGTGGCGATTCGAAGGCTTCGTCGTCTCTGACTGGGGTGCCGTTCACGACCGGGTTGCCTCTTTGAAGGGCGGTCTGGATCTGGAAATGCCTGGCCCAAGGGAAAGGCGGGTAAAGGAAGTTGTGGAGGCTGTCCGCTCCTGCACGCTGGACGAATCTGTACTGGATGAATCCGTCCGACGGATCCTGGGTGTCGTCTTTATGGCTGCTGGGACTCCTAAAGGTGGTCCATTTGATATTGCTGCGCACCACAACCTGGCGCGCCGGATTGCTGGAGAAGGCATGGTCTTGTTAAAAAATAACGGAATTTTGCCTTTGAAGGGGCAGCAACATATAGCTGTCATCGGTCACTCTGCCGAAGAGGCGCACTTCCAGGGCGGAGGCAGTTCGCACATCAACCCCACCAGGGTTGATAATCCGTTTAAAGAACTGCAAATATTAGCCGGGAATGCCGAGTTGACCTTTTCCGAGGGATATCCGGTGGGCAATGCGATCGATCAGAACCTTATTGATGAGGCGGTAAAGAACGCCCGTTCTGCCGACGTAGCCCTCCTTTATCTTGCCCTGCCGGATTCCAAGGAGTCGGAAGGCTACGACCGTCCTGACCTCGACTTGACCCCGCAGGAGGTTTCATTAATCAAGGCGGTAACAGCTGTCCAACCTAAAACCGTCGTCATCCTGAATAATGGCGCCCCGGTGGTAATGAGCGAATGGATAGACGGAACAGCTGCTGTGCTTGAGGCCTGGATGATGGGACAGGCTGGCGGCGGGGCAATTGCCGATATCCTTTATGGAAAGGTCAATCCTTCTGGCAAGCTGGCAGAAACCTACCCGCTTAAGCTGGTAGACACACCCGCCTGCATTAACTTTCCCGGAGGGAATGGAGAGGTGCGTTACGGCGAGGGTATATTCATCGGCTATCGTTATTATGACGCCAAAGAAATGCGGGTGCAGTTCCCCTTTGGATACGGGATGAGCTATACCACTTTCTCTTATAAAAATCCCAAGGTGTCGGCGACAACCTTCAAAGATAAGGATGGGCTGACTGTTTCTGTGGATGTGACCAATACTGGCAAGGCAGTCGGCAAGGAAGTGGTCCAGGTGTATGTGCATGATCATAAATCCGGATTGGTTCGCCCACCCAAGGAGCTTAAAGGCTTCTCCAAAATTGAGCTCCAACCTGGGGAAACCAGGACGGTTTCCCTGGCGCTCGATTTCCGCGCATTTGCCTATTACCATCCTGCCTTCCACCAGTGGATCACTGAAAATGGCGAGTTCGACATCCTGATCGGGGCTTCGTCTGCCGACATCCGCTGCATCCAGACCGTCACATTAGAGTCCTCGCAGGAACTCCCCAGCTTGCTGAACCGCGAATCGACCGTGCGTGCCTGGATTGAAGATCCACGCGGCAAGGATGTCATCGCCCCCTTACTTCAACAAATGGAAACTCAGATACAGGTCAACTTTGGCGGAGGGGAGGCAGACAGGATGGAGGCGTTGGGGTTTATGATGGAAATACCTTTGCTGAACGCGCTCCATTTCCAGGAGAGTGCTTTGCCAATATCTCCGGAAGATTTAGTGGATGGCTTGCTAGCTCAAATAAGGCCAATTATTTAATCAATTCCTGCGTCCCGGGAATTTTTACCTCGCGCGGTCGGTTTAAAATAATTCTCGATATAAATCTTCGGTTGAAGCCCAGTCGCACCTGGTAATTCCATTTTGAAAGACCTTCTATATTTATCGCCGAGAGGATAAGATGCAGTTTGGATGTTTTGACGATCAGCACCGTGAATATGTGATCAAACGGCCGGATACCCCATTGCCGTGGATTAATTATTTGGGTTGCGAGGGTTTTTTTGGAATAATTTCTAACACCGGGGGCGGATATTCTTTTTATAGAGATGCCCGCCTTCGCCGTCTCACCCGCTATCGTTACAACAATGCTCCCTTGGATTCAAGTGGGCGCTGCGTTTATCTACGGGACGATGATTCATCCAGCCCGTTAATTTGGTCGCCATCCTGGCAACCGGTACGCCATCCCCTGGACGAATATGAATGCCGCCATGGAATGGGATACACCAATATCACTTCCAAAGTCGCTGGGATTAAATCTCAACTCCGGTTCTTTATCCCTCTTGGAGATAACTTGGAAATATGGGAATTAACCCTGTCGAACCTGAGTGAACAACCCGCAAATTTGTCTGTTTTTTCGGCTGTGGAATTCTGCCTTTGGGACGCCCAGGATGATGCTGCAAATTTCCAAAGAAATTACTCCATCGGTGAAGTTGAGGTCGTTGACAATGTAATTTACCACAAGAGCGAATATCGTGAACGCAGGAACCATTTCGCGTATTTTGCATGTTCTGAGCCGTTGGCAGGGTTTGATACGGAACGCGAATCCTTCTTGGGATCTTATCGGGGCTGGGATTTACCTCTGGCAGTGGAAAATGGCCGGATGAATAACTCAATTGCTCTCGGATGGCAGCCGATTGGTGCTCTACATGTAAAGCTTCATCTGGAGAAAGGTGAACAAAAGAAAATCATCTTTGTCCTGGGTTACCACGAAAACCCACAAATGGAAAAATTTGAATCGTCGGATTTGCAAACTATCAACAAGCGCACTGTGAAACCAGTGATTGCCCGCTATTTGCAGGCCGGTGAATCTACCAAGGCATTTCAGGATTTGCGAACTTATTGGGACGGATTGTTGGGTAAATTGCAAGTGAGCACACCAGATGAGCATACCAATCGCATGGTAAATATCTGGAATGCTTACCAGGTAATGGTGACGTTTAATTTCTCGCGTTCCGCCTCTTATTTCGAATCAGGGATTGGGCGTGGTATGGGTTTCCGTGATTCTAATCAGGATTTGCTCGGCTTTATGCATTTGATTCCTGGGCGAGCCCGTGAACGAATACTGGATTTGGCCGCCACGCAATTACCGAGTGGTGGGGCTTATCACCAATACCAGCCGCTGACTAAGCAAGGGAATGATGACATAGGAGGCGGATTCAACGATGATCCACTTTGGTTGATCTTATCGGTAACTGCCTACATCAAAGAGACGGGTGACTGGGATATTCTCGACATATTAATTCCATACAACCAGAAAGTTGGTTCAGAGGAAACGCTATATCAACATATGCAACGTTCGATCCAGTACACGCTGCAGCGCATGGGACCCCATGGTTTACCTTTGATTGGACATGCTGATTGGAACGACTGTTTAAACCTTAATTGTTTCTCTGAACAACCTGGCCAATCGTTCCAAACCACGATAAATAAAGACGGCAAAGTCGCAGAAAGTGTATTTATTGCTGGACTATTCGTGCTGGTTGCACGCGAAATGGTGGAATTGGATAAAAAGTTAAGCGCCAGGCGGGGGAAAAAGGCTGCTGATATTAACTCCCGCTCCCTTCCTCCAACTATGGTGCAAAGTATCGCAGATATGGAAAATGCCATTTGGACTGCTGGATGGGACGGCGAATGGTTTCGACGTGCCTTTGATGATTTTGGGAAACCGGTTGGATCAAAAGGGTGCGAGGAGGGACAAATCTTTATTGAACCACAAGGGATTTGTGTCATGGCTGGTCTTGGCGTGCAGGATGGTCGCGCAGCCCAGGCTCTTAATTCGGTATGGAACCACCTGGCTACCAAACATGGAATTGTTCTACTTCAACCTGCCTACACGCGTTATTATCTCAATCTTGGGGAGATTTCGTCCTACCCGCCTGGATATAAGGAAAATGGGGGAATTTTCTGCCACACGAACCCATGGATCATGATTGCAGAGGCGAAAATCGGAAATGGCGACCTCGCTTACGACTACTACTTGCGCATTAATCCATCTGCTCGTGAAAATATTAGCGAGTTGCATCGCTGCGAGCCCTATGTTTACGCTCAAATGATTGCCGGCAAAGATGCTTTAATGCATGGCGAAGCAAAAAATTCCTGGTTAACAGGTTCGGCTTCCTGGAACTACGTTGCCATCACCCAGTGGATATTGGGTATCCGACCAGCTTATGATGGATTGGAAATTAATCCGGTCGTGCCGTCTGGTTGGACAGGCTTTGAGGCAATAAGGAATTTCCGAGGAGTAAGCTATGTTATTAAAGCAGATCGCCGCGGAGTTGGAAATGAGATCCATTTGGAGGTAGATGGGAAACCTCTTGAAGCCACAATCGTACCAATCCCACCTCTCGGAACTAAGGAAGTACATGTGAAAGTCAGGATTGGATAATGCAATACGGATATTTTGACGACAAAGCCAAAGAGTATATCATCACTAGACCAGATACCCCGCAATCGTGGAGTAACTATTTGGGGTCTACCAATTATGGGGCAATTATTACCAATAACGCTGGTGGATACGGGTTCTACCAATCAGGGGCCCGTGGTCGGTTTCTGCGTCTACATTTTAACAGCGTTCCCATGGACCAGCCTGGACGTTATATCTACTTGCGCGACTGCCAGACTAAGGATTACTGGTCAGCTTCCTGGCAACCAGTCGGAAAACCGCTTGATCAGTTTCTATCCACTTGCCGGCATGGCATGTCTTATACGGTTATCGAATCCATATATTCAGGGATTGCCACTGAAACGACTTACTTTGTTCCATTGGAGGGCATGTTCGAATACTGGAGAGTAAAGGTCACAAACGAAAGTGATCGCCCACGGGACCTCTCCCTGTTCACATTTTGCGAGTTTACCAACCAGTGGGATACCTTCCAGGACCAGGTAAATCTACAATATTCTCTATTCATCGTCCGCGGAGAGCAGATAGATAGCAATTTAATACGTATAGCCATCCAAGATAACCTGACACCTGCTCATGGAAATTTTTTCATTCATGACATAGCCCAGCACATTTGGATGAGTTTGGTGGGCAATCCAGTAGAAAGTTTTGACACCAGTCGTGAGGCGTTTCTTGGTCCTTATAGAAGCTATCAAAATCCGCTGGCGGTCGAGTGGGGACGCTGTTCGAATAGCAAAGCATACGGAGACAACGCCTGTGGCAGTTTGCACACCGACCTTTCCCTTCAACCTGGAGAAAGCCGCGAATTATTGGTTCTGATGGGCATCGGCGATGCCCGTACGATTGGGAGGAAAACACTGTCAGAGTTTGGATCCCTTGAGCGTGCAGAAAATGAACTCAGCAAACTTAAAGAACATTGGCACGAAAAATTGGGCAGTTTGGTGGTTGAAACACCGGATGTGGAATTCAATCATACAATAAATGTGTGGGGTTTGTACAATAGCTTGGTGGCTTTCGCTTGGTCACGTTCTGTTAGTTTGGTTTACAATGGCGAGCGGGATGGATTGGGATTCCGAGACTCGGTTCAGGATATCTTGGGTGTAGTGTCTGCTGTTCCTGCCGAGGCGAGACAGCGTATCGAATTAATGTTGACCGGGCAGGTTTCGAGCGGGGGGGCTATGCAAATCATCCATCCCTTTAGGCACAACCCGGGTCATGAAAAGGCTCCGGTACCGGAAGAATACCGTTCAGACGATTGTTTGTGGTTCTTTAACTCCATTCCCGCTTACGTGAGCGAGACGGGGGATTTGGATTTCTACGACAAAATATTGCCATACGCTGATGAGGGTGAAGATAGCGTGTTTTATCATTTAAAACGGGCTTTGGAATTTAACATTATGCGGATCGGAAAACACGGCCTCCCTTGTGGTTTACTTGCTGACTGGAATGATTGCCTGAAATTGGGTTACTATGGAGAGAGCCTGTTTGTCGCTTTCCAAGTCAGGTTGGGGTTATCCATCTTTGCTGATATAGCCGGTCGATTGAAAAAAACCGAAGAAGCTGAATGGGCATTGCGGGTGAGGGAAGAGTTGGACTGCAGCATTCAAGCTTGCGCTTGGGATGGTGAGTGGTTTATTTGGGCAATTGGGGAAGACGGCACGTTTTATGGGACAAAAAATTATGAAGAAGGACAGATCTACCTGAACACCCAGGTCTGGTCGGTTATCAGCGGTTCAGCTACATCCGCACAAGCTGAAAAATGTATGCAGACCGTACAGGAACGTCTTGCAACCCCATATGGATTAATGCTTTCCTCGCCCCCATTTATTAAAACTCCTATTGATGTTATGCGCGCCGTGGTTTTTAACCCGGGGATCAAGGAGAACGCCGGAATCTTCAATCACACCCAGGGGTGGGGAGTGATGGCTGAGTGCATGTTGGGACATGGAGATCGAGCCTACCAATATTTGCGTGCCTCTATGCCGGCTGCCTATAATTCCAGGGCAGAAATCCGTCAAAGCGAACCATACGTGCAAGCGCAAACTACCTACTCACCGTTTTCTCCGCGTCCTGGCAATACCCGCACACCTTGGCTAACCGGTGCAGCAGCTTGGTCATATTTCAGTGCCACTCAATATTTCTTGGGACTGCGTCCGGAAATAGATGGCCTTCGGATTGATCCCTGTATCCCATCCATTTGGAAGGGCTTTTCAGCGGTGCGTAAATTTAGGGGTAAATTACTCCGAATAACTGTCCACAATCCGGATGGTGTTTGCAAGGGCGTGATTAAAATGCATATAAATGAAATAGATTACCCGGGGAATCTCGTCCCCCATGATTTGCTGGGAGACGAACATTTGGTGGAGGTTTGGCTAGGTGGGCAGCCATGAAGCGCAATGGACAAAAAAATGCTTGAAATTTATGATCTTATTGGAGAAGGATATAAACCGCTGGTGGATTATGGAGAATGGCGGGTGGCATTCCTGCGTTATATCGATGATCTCCAGCCAGACCAGATCAAAGAAATGGAGCGCCATACTGAGACCGACGAGGTTTTTGTATTGATTCATGGACGTGGCGTATTGTTGGTGGGAGGGGTCGGAACCCGCGTGGAGAGAATATACCCACAGATCATGGAATTTGGCAAAATCTATAATGTCAAACGTAATGCCTGGCACGCCGTTTTATTGAGCCGGGATGCGAGCATTCTGCTGGTAGAAAACCGGAATACCGGTAGGTTAAATTCAGAATATACCAGCCTTTCTAAGGAACAACATCAATTTATCATGGAGCAGGCTAGTCTTTTGGAACCTTCAAGTTTTGACTAAGGTAACACGAGATTCCAACTTAAAATCGCTCTTTTTATGCTGCCCTATTTGGTAGTACGAGACCCACACAATTAATAATATGGAAAAGACCTCGAAGGTCTTTTATACCGTGGGCGCGGATCGCATAGCACGAGAATCCCCTTAAATCAAAAGGGCCTCGAAGGCCATATGGACAAAGAGCGCGGCTCGCGTAGCAATCAAACTCATTTAATTATAAAATCCTGGCGGGTCTCACAGATAGTGGGTACTGATCGCATGGCAGTCGAACCTCTTTAAATCATAATGGCCTCCAAGGCCTTATCGAAGTGGGCGCGGATCGTGTAGTACTCGACCCCTTAAAATCATAAAGGTTTCGATGGCTTTATGGACAGTGGGCGCGAATTTCGTAATTCTCATGCCCCCTTAAATCGTAAAGGCCTCGAAGGCCTTATGGAAGGTGGGCGCGGAGGGGCTCGAACCCCCGACCTCATCAATGTGAGTGATGCGCTCTAACCGGCTGAGCTACGCGCCCGAGGTGCTCAAAATTATAGTCGAGGTTAAAGGCTTTAGCAAGGATTATTATGGTGCGGGCATATAATCTAGCGGGTTCACATACCCTAGGGTTTTATTCATCAACTCGAAATGCAGGTGGGGTCCAGTCGATGTTCCACCGGTCATGCCCACTAGACCAATTGTGTCCCCTTGCCCAACATTTTGACCGCATGAGACATTAATCTGGCTTAAATGCGCATAGAGCGATTGCCATCCGTTGCCATGATCAATGATGACCAACCAACCATACCCCCAATCGTTCCAGCCAGAATACACCACGGTACCCGCATCCGCGGCGTAGACTGCGTTCCCTTGTGCTCCGGCAAAATCAACTCCGAAGTGCTTTAGATCCGGACGATATGGAGTTCCCGAAAGCCAGTGTTCGGTGGTGGGGTAGATGAAATAGCCGTAGCCTACTTGAACGTAACTGATTCCAGTACATACACCCGGCCCCCAGACAAATGTTGAGGGGTTATCTTGCACGAGTTGCGCTGGTGCTGTCCAGGATGTAAATTCGCGAGTTCCCCCCGGTACGATCAGCCATGTCCCGGCGGGGATATTCGGATGGGTCAAATCGCCGATGGTATCCGGGTCGAGGTGGTTGCCAGGATAATTAATTATACTCTCTGCATCCACGCCGAAGACCTCAGCCACTTTCGTTAGGCTTTCGGTGCCCTGCCATTGATAGTAAGTTCCGTCCACAGGCAGGATATTAAGTTTTTGGCCTGCCGAAATTAAATCAGGCGAATCTTTCAGAGTATTGTAGTTGCCAAACAGGATCGTGGTCGGTTTTAATCCAAAGTTATCAGCGATTTTAAAAATAGAATCGCCAGTCTGAACCGTGTAAATGGTTACGTCAATACGCGGTCGGGTCGGGATGATTGTATGTAGTTCTGCCTGGCGCGGGATCCCATTAAATGATAATGCAATTTCTGCTGGGAGTTCTGAGATTGGAGCGGAGGGAACAGGGGTGAGGTTTGTCGTCGCAGGCGAGCTTGAGAGTCCGCCAAGTTTCGCTCGTTGGAGCAGCAGGACGACGGCCATAACCAGCACAATGGCCAGGAAATTTGTCCCGACGCGGGACGAGATTTCACCAAGGCCGAAATGAGCCAGGCGTTCCATCCATCTTGTAATTAGACTGGGTTGATGTTCAGTCGGTTCTCCCCCTTTTTCCTCGATCGGCTGAGGAAATTCCTCCAAGGGCTTGTTATCCATAGGCCGCCATCATAACATGTCACAATATGACAGTCAAGCGACCGATTAATGAGATATTTGGGCAAATATTCTCGAACTGGATTACGCCGGGAGGATACACTCTGCGTTGTCATTACCGGGGCTGTTGACTAGGGTCGAGACGGGATATGCCTCCATTTCTTCGGTCGGGAAAGGGACCAACAGGTTTTGTAAACGATTGGGCGACTGGGGAGCAGGATCGAGCCATTGCGCGTAGGTGTTCGGTTGCAAAATCACTGGCATCCGATTATGGAGTTTCGCCATCAACTCGTTTGGTTCAGTGGTAATAATCGTTGCAGATCGTACCTCTGAACCGTCTGATGACTGCCAATGTTCCCATAACCCGGCAAAGGCAAATGGAACCCCGGATTTAAGCCGGATGAAATGTGGTACTTTGGACTTTTTCCCTGGTTGTGCTTGCCATTCGAAAAAGCCATTGGAAAAGATCAGACAGCGGTGGTATTTATACGCTGAACGGAAAGCCGGTTTTTCGGACAGAGTTTCAGCGCGGGCATTGATCATCTGGTTTCCGATGGATGGGTCTTTTGCCCAGGAAGGGATGAGCCCCCATACAAAAAAATCGGCTTTATTTGTCCCGTCGTTTGGTAAGACCAGAATAGGTTGGCTGGGTGCGATATTGTATCGCGGCGCACCTTTTTCCGGAAATGAAAATTCAGGGAAGGCAGATTTCAAATCACCTGGGTCAATGGTTAATGCATATCGTCCGCACATGGATATACTCCTAATTTCTAAGGTGTCGGGTATCCCCATCCCGCACCGTCACGCCGATCTCGTCTAAATGCTCTAGTAACGGCTGCACATACTTTCGGGAGGTATTGAGCAGGTCGCGAACTTCCGCCATGGATATCTGCCCCTTATGCTGTAATATTTGACGGATTTGTTCCACCATGCTTTCATAATCGGATTTTCGGAAGGCGATTTCTTCAGATACCACGACCACCTCGCCTGATTCACGCAAGGCACTAAATATTTCTTCACCCACTTCGGCCAGGCATACCTTCACCGAGGGTGGAGTGGTGGGAGTGGCAGCAAACAATTCCATTAGTTTATCAACTTTCACGCGCTGGTACGGCGAAAAAAGAACTTTATGATCCGGGAGGGCCGCCCAATTCGGGGTCTCCGTTAGGATGCCTTCGGATGCCATTTTCGGCAAGATCAGGTTGAAAGTGTGGGGTGCAACCTTCATCCGGCTTTTCAGCTCCTCACGTGGCATCCCGTGCCGGAGTGGATATAACAGGTGATATGCTGACAACTCGGATTTAGCAGCCTCTTTCAGCAGGGACCATTGTGCTTCTGCGATTAATAGATCGTCAAGCTGGAGGCATTGTCCCGTTTTGATCAGCTCCAGCAAGGCAGATTCAGCCTCGGAGCTCCCCAACCGAGAACGGGAGATCACATCCTTGACAGGTGCCGGCCCGAGAGCAAGACTTGCCTGTAATAACACCTCAGCGGGTGACCCTTGTGCCATGCTAAAAAGCGCTTGCAATACCGATTTGTCGAAGCGTTTATGCCTTCCCTTTGGTTGAGGATCCACCACCGTCCCCCCTCCAATTGTTTCTGCAGGGGATGGTCGGCGTAAAATGTACCTGTCGCCACGGACCGCAACCACGGGTGTCCGCAATTCAAGTTGCAGCCAGCCGGTTTCCCCCGGATTTAATAATTCTTCACCCAGTAAGCGAACGTCTGCTAAGGTCTCTGATGCTCCAATATAGAATTTGACCTCCGTGTGGTGCCGCAATGGGCTTGAATTCTCCGGAAGCATTTTGAAGCTGAGATCGAGGCGTTGGGAGGGTTGGTACTGACCTGGATGTGTTACCAGATCTCCACGCCGGATTTGGTCTACCTCCAGACCGGAGATATTCACTGCAGTTCGGCTGCCTGGCACCGCTTTTTCTTCTTTCTTTTTATGCGTTTGGAGACCTCGGATGCGACCGCGCAGCCCGGAGGGTAGGATTTCCACTTCGTCTCCGCTGGTTAGGTTCCCATCTGATAGAGTGCCGGTGACAACCGTGCCGAACCCGGCAATGGAGAATATTCGGTCCACCGGCAGACGCGGCCTGCCCAGATTGGTACGGACCGGTATAGCTTGCAGGAGTGATCCAAGCCCCTGCAATAGTTCCGGGAAACCTGCGCGCGTGGTTGAGGAAACGCGTTGGATGGGGGCATTCTGTAAAGTCGTGCCTTGTAGCAAATTGCGTATATCCGTCTCGACTAACCCTAGCCATTCAGAATCATCAACCAGGTCGATTTTGGTTAATACCACCATTCCGGTGCTTATTTGGAGCAGGTCGAGGATGGCAAGATGCTCGCGCGTTTGGGGCATGATTCCTTCATCAGCTGCGATGACTAAAAGGGCGGCATCTATGCCTCCAACCCCCGCCAACATGTTGTCAATAAAATCGCGGTGACCAGGAACGTCTACAATCCCAATTTCCTCGCCGTCTGGCAAAGTTAGCCAGGCAAAACCGAGGTCAATGGTCATTTCTCGTTCTTGCTCTTCTTTAAGACGATCGGGGTTTGTGCCGGTAAGAGCGGCGACCAGGGTGGATTTGCCATGGTCCACATGACCGGCGGTGCCGATAACGTGCATGATTCCTCAATTAATCAGGAGAAACTCCTCTCGCAGTTCTTCCAGGATTATTTTGTGCTCATGATCCGCTCATATGCAGACAGCAGTTCATGGATTTGAGCTACCATGCCTTGAAATAACTGCTCATTTGCATCCTTGGTTTGCTGGAGTACGTCCTGCTGGGTCTGAGTTAGGTCTTCCAGGGAGGTCAGTCGTTCTTCTATTTTTGCCACGTCACCACGAGTTTCTTTATGAGTCTCATCCTGTGATAGGGTGAAACTGGTCCAGCGCTTTTGGTCGTCGGCTTTGAAGGTGACCCATTCCTGGCGAAATCGATCTTCAACCAGCCGTTGCATTTCAGTGATCTCGTTGATGCGCCGTTCGAATTTCTGGACCATTTCCTCATATTTGTCCTGGGTATGTTTGACTGTTCGCTGGGTAACTTCCCAGTCCTGCAAATTTCGGTCCAGGGTTTCGGACTGTTTGTGCAGGGCATTCAAATTTTCTTCCCACTCCTTCCAGGTGCGCTCACGTTCCACCTGCAGCCGCGCTTGCGTTTCTATAAAATTGGTTTGCGACTGTCGACGTTCTGCTTCATTGGTCAGTATTTCGTTGAGCCGCGTTTCGATCCGTCGGATGCTGTCGGAAAATAGATCGGTTTTTTCCCGCGCTTCATCCAGTCGTTTGCGCGCTGCGCTTAGTTCTCCTTGGAGGTCTGCCAGACGTTTGCTATCTTGACGGCGTGGTTCTTCAGTGGCTTTTTGTGCGCGTTGTATATCTTCGACGATTTTTACCATTCCCTGCATGCGCACTTCCCAGTCAGCAATGAGTTTGCTGCGACGAGCCTCCTCATCGGCCCGGGCTTTTAGTTCGCGTTTGATCTCGGCGATGGGTTCTTTTATTTTACGCAGATCGTAGACCGATTTTTGTATGCCCTCAAATTGGATTTGATAACGTTTGTCGATTTCTGGCTGTTGTTCCTGTCGTTTACTATCTAGGTCGTCAATGTATTTAACAATTTCAGTACGTTGTTGCACCAGGGCATTATCAAATTGCTCGATACGGGCAGGCGTCGTGGATAAACGGGATATTTGGGTGGTGAGTTCCTTGATTTTTTTGTTTGCAGCCTTTAAATCCCCTTCAAGGTTGTTTTCCCGTTGGATGAGCGCTTCAATAGTACTTTTATCATTTCGATGCTCTTCGTCCAGCCAGTCCAGACGTTTTATGATTTGTTCGAATTCCATTTATCTCCTCCGACGAGAAGGAAAAATTGTTGATTGAAATTTATCAATTTTATTATACTTCTTGTCACTAATTTTCCGGATGTTTGATATTCCCCCCTGCCTTGGGTGACAAGGATAAATCGATGTATCTCCCCCGAATGATGATATTGGGTTATTGCCCAAGATGAGAAAAAATAGCCGGAAGTCTCGTCCACAAGGGTAGCACCCATTGCGGGAAGAGACCCAGCAGGAGTATTGCAAGGAATCCTGTTGAAAGGAGCACTCGTTGTGCGCCGGTTTCATGGGATTCCCATTGAACTCCTTCAGGTGCGGCGGAAAAGGCAATCATCATTCGAACTGCACTGAATAAAAGACCTAGGCTACCAATTAGAGCCCATATTAGGGTTGGATAAGATGCGGAAGCGAGCCCTTCCCAGATGGCTTGGTGAGGTGGAAAACCTGCCAATAAGGGCATTCCTGCAAATGCCAGGTTTGCCAATACCAACCCTGAAGCTGCAAATGGGAAGGTGCGAACCAGGCCTTTGGTATCACTCAGGAATAGAGTCGAAGACTGCCCTTTTAAGATAGCTATGGAAAGCGCCCAAACGACAAGGCACAGGGTCCGAGGGACGAGCAGCATAAAGAAAATATTCAATCCGACTGCCTTTACTAGGCTGATAGTCAGCATAGAAAAACCGGTCTCCATGATCACAGCATATCCCATGATTCGTCCTAGGTGCTGTTGGAAGGCCGCCAGGATACCCCCGCTTACAATCATGAGTAACCCCACTGATGTTAAAACATTATTTAACGCGGGCGCGTCCCGCAGCCAGGAGTAATGATCTAAGAATCCCAACCCGAAAAATAAAGCCACGGTTGGGAACATCCACAAAATGAAACCGACAGTTATAGGAGACGATTCTTCCGTCAAAAGAGGGATCCAGCTGTGGAATGGGAATATTGCCAAAAGGAAGGTGAACCCCAGGCCAATCAGTACTGCTGCTTGTTGCACCAACCCCAGGTCGCCGGGGTTGGCATCGATCCCAGCCAATAGCCACCCGGAAAAAAGGATGAAAGGCATTGCGAAAGTTTGGAAAATAAGGAATCGGATTAACCCCCTACCCGGGCTTTTTCCTGGAGCGGAAAGTAATGGAATGGATAACAGCACGGCCATCTCGATCAAAAGTGCAGCGTAAAGGAACGGTTCCACAGCTAGCGCGGCTACTAACAAAGCGACGATTGACAAACCCAATGAGTTCAGCCGGCGTGCGGATTGGGTGACAGAGGCGGCGGCAAACCAAACAACTGCAGAGCCGTAGATTAGAGCCAGGAGGGAAAGGTCGTTGGAACCTAGGACGAGTTGCCGGCCGAGAATATCTACAGAAGACGTGAGCTTGAATGTCCAGGTTCCCACGGTCATGACGGTATCTATCGGCAGCAACCAGGCAGCCAGCGTCAGAAAAAAAGTGATAATACAGGCAATCAAAGTAATGACTTTTTGATTGCGTAGGAGCAGGAGTATCCCTCCCAGGACGAATGGGAGGAAAATCCACAAAAATGGTGCGCTCATGTTCTTCCTTCTTGGGACATGTTTAGCAGGTAAGCACCAGTTAAAGCAAGGCTGAGATTGATCGCAGATAGCAAAGCCGCCACCAGTGTGGAACTTTCCACTGCAGCGTAGAGGATTTCAAACCCTGCCAGGACCGTTAGCAGACCGAGTACTACTCGAAAAGGCTGTGCACTGGTACCGAGTTGAAGGAGTCCCATTCCCGCTAAAAGAAGGCTCCCCCATGCGATTGGAAGATTGAGCCCCAACCAACTGGAAGCTCTCAAAGAAAGTTCAAATGTGGCGGCTGCAATAATCCCAGCCGTAAATAGGCGAAATAAACGACCCTGAGGCCAGGCAGCTTCAGGTTCTTGCGTGGCGTTGTTGCTGAGTTGTGCCATCCCAAGGACAGCGCAAGCCATCCATCCTGTCACCAGTTTACCTGCAGCCATTGAGACTGGCCAATGCGTCTGTACCAGCCAAAAAATGCTCAAATATTGGGTTGCCAATAACCCCAGACCCAATCGCCAATCCCTTTGCAGAAGCAGGCCAACGGAGGTGATCAAGGCAATTAATAATGCGACCCAATTTAAAATGGTGACCATAATTATCGGGCTTGAGTTGATAGGATGGAAAAAATTAAAGCAAGCAAAAGTAATGACCAGAGTAATCCGCCTTCGCCTTCCAGGGAAGAGGTAATTATTTCGGCTATCCTGCAGAAAAATTCGTAAATGGATGCCAGCGTGGTGTACAACCATTCCAATCGGAAAATCCGTGACCATTGACTGGAAGTGCTGGAAGTAGTTAGCCGCACCAGGAGTGTTAACTCTAGCGCGGTGAACCCTGCAACCAGAACATTGGCGCTGATAGCAGCCCATACCGGTCCGATGTTATCTGCTCCGTCCCATCCCCATATCCCGAATAGGAACATGATTGCCGCGAGCAATAACAGCCCGGTCGGATAAAGAAATTTGGTCCATCTCTCCTGGGATTCGAGGCTGGTTTCTCCAGGATGCAAGGCGTGCCGGATGATTCCTGTCGCAAGCAGAGCTTGAGCAGGAATGAACGGGACAATATACAACCATGAAACCTGGTTTTCCACATTCCAGGCTGATGCAGTTGTAGAGAAGGGCAGAGCTGACAATCCCCATAGACTTAGCAGAGGCAGCCATATGATGCTCCTCTGTCGCGCTGAGAAAAGGAACAATAACCCTCCGCCTAGTATGAGCATGATACCCCACCCTATGCTCCCGGTGGGGTTACCGAACAGGCTTGCCGCGATTGCCAGCGAGGACATCCCCAGCACCCAAAAGGGGCGCCCCAATATTTCGTCCGAGGCGCGCAGCCACATCCAGCCCGCATAAAGAGCGGCTAAAACCGCTAAAATGATTAAATATGGAAGGAGGGATGATTGTAATGCGATGGATGGGATCCGTGCCAACAATGACAGGCTGGCAGCAGCAGAGATTAATCGCAGCGAGGTCCCGAATCCGCGCCGGAGCACATTTTCCTTTCGGTAAGGTAAATGTATTGGGAAAACGCCTAATCGAAGACCCACTGCGATTAATAAGTAGATTCCTGCGCTTTGCGGTATGGCGTGGAAATTCATTGGGCTTCCACCAGTTATAGAGACGAGGTTGCCCCAAATCACCAGTCCAGTTCCTGCCACACGCACCGCAAAAGCTATTACAACCCCACGGCTCCGTTCTTCTCCATCCGTTGATCGGAGCATTGCAAATAACTCGGTAAGATCTAGCGCAGACCAGGCAAGGACAAGTGTCAGGGGATTTCCTGCGGCAACTGCAAGTATCCCCAATGCAGTAAGAAAGAGCGTTCCGGCCCACGCAGCCGGGTCGTTTTCTGCTCTTACGATTGAGGTCCAGATGACCGCGGATGCTAGAGCAGTCAGGGACAGCGCATACGGCCACGAAATTCCGTCCGCCAGCCAGGTGGGTGAAAACGAGAAAAGTGCTGCAGGTTGCCAGGGAGAAAGTGAAATGCTTTGAGGCAGGTGAATGTGCCAAATAAAAACGCCTGCCAATGCCAAGGTTGCGCCTCCTATGGCAAGCATCCATGGATATTTAAAGTTAGGCCGCACAAAACGCATTAAGAAAAGCGCCACTGCGGTCAGGAACATCACAATGATGGGGAATAGAATAACCATAAGTCGGGGGTATTGTATCAGAAACGTTGCCTCTTTCCCGGGGTTACAAGTAAAATACAGCATACTTATTTTTTAGGAGAGTGTTTAATGCCCCGTTCCCTGCTTATTGTAAATCCTACATCCGGCCGTGGATTTGCTGGACGTTCCATACCATTGATGGAACAGGAATTAAAAAAATACGATTTGGATTACAAACTGGTGCTTACTGAACGTCCCTGGCATGCAGCGGAGCTGACCGAGCAGGGAGCCCGCGAAGGTTACGAAACAGTCATCATAGCCAGTGGGGATGGTACCGCTAATGAGGCGCTGAATGGACTAATGCGAGCCAGGCTGGCAGGGTTTAATAAGACTGCGATGGGGCAGATTGCCGTGGGCACTGGGAATGATTTTGCCTTTGGAATGGGCATCCCTGGCGGGGTGGAAGTGGGCTGCAAAATCCTGGCTGAAAATTACCGGCGGCGTATGGATGTGGGCGTTGTCAAGGGAGGAGATTATCCCGATGGTCGCTACTTCGGCAATGGGGTGGGGATTGGGTTTGACGCAGCTACCGGTTTTGTCGCTGCCAGGATCCGTTGGACACGCGGGCTTCTTCTTTATCTTATAGCTGCGATCGAAACGATCTTCGTTTACTATAAGGCACCCAACGTCTCCTTGACGTATGATGACAAGACAATAAATATCTCACCATTGATGCTTTCGATTATGAACGGGAGGCGTATGGGCGGCGGCTTCTTCTTTGCCCCTAATGGCGATCCAGCCGACGGAAGTTTCGACTTGTGCATTGCAAGGTCTGCCAGCCAGTTGCGAATTTTCGGACTAATTCCTTACTTTATGAAGGGTACCCAGGCTACCCAGAAGGAAGTTACCATGGCCCGGGCTCGAAAAGTTCATGTCACTGCCGTTCAGGGAACTCTGCCTGTCCATTGCGATGGTGAGACGGTCTGCTTCGAAGGCACGGAACTTACTATCGAGCTCCTGCCGGGGCAAATCGAGTTCATTACCCAGAAACCTGCATGAATTCCATTTATCGCTGGTTTATGAATAATGTTATCCGGCTTGGAACGGATTTCCTCTGCCGCATAGATAAGGCAGACATCCCGAAAGTCCCCACCCACGGTCCATTAATTCTGGTCACGAACCATATAAACTCGCTCGAAGTCCCATTGTTATTCGTCCACCTTCAGCCACGCAGGATGATCGGGTTGGCTAAAATCGAGACATGGAACAGCAAATTCATGGGCTGGCTGTTTGATTTGTGGGATGCCATCCCAATCCACCGCGGCTCCCTAGATCTATATGCCTTTCGCGCTTGCCTGAGGGTGCTCAAGGCAGGTGATATCCTTGCGATAGCTCCCGAAGGGACGCGTTCTTATGACGGAAGGTTGCAGTGCGGACAGTCTGGCGCTGCATTAATCGCTCTGCATGCGGGAGTGCCCATACTACCTATTGCTCATTGGGGGGGTGAGGCGTTTGGTTCCAACTTGAAGAAATTCAAACGTACGGATTTCCATTTTCGGGTCGGAAAACCATTTTATCTGGATCCTCACGGTGAGAAGGTGAATAGGAAGATTCGTCAGGGGATGGCAGATGAGATCATGATGCAAATTGCCCTATTAATGCCTGCAGAATATAGGGGAAATTATGTTGATTGTGATCCACCCCCACAAAGATACCTTCGTTTCGCCTGAAAATATCGCGGGTTTCTGGGGACACCTGCGATTTTTTTTATCCTGGGAGTGTATAATCCGGCTGCTAGCTTGCGGAAAGTTTCCTTGGAGCTTTATGGTTAAATTAATTTTGCGTGATCAAGAATATGATGTTCGTCCCGGTATGACTTTGTTGGATGCTCTCAAGAAAAATAACATCCTCCCGGAAGGGGTATTATGCACACGTAACGGTGAGTTGATTACCGAAGATGAAGTTGTTAAGGACGGCGATGTTATTAAACTGATTGCGGTAATTTCCGGAGGTTAATGTGAAGTGCCGGGCTTGCGGTCAAAAAGCCGTAGTAAACATGCGCCAACATAAATTGGCACTGTGCAAAGAACATTTCCTGGAATGGGTTCCGGAACAAACTGAACGTTTTATCGAGAAGTATAAGATGTTTACACGCTCGGAAAAGATTCTCATTGCCGTTTCTGGCGGCAAGGACTCTCTTTCGCTATGGGATATCATTTATAGCTTGGGATATCAGGCCGATGGTTTGTATATCTGTCTAGGTATCGATGAAGGTCTTGGCTATTCGTCCGAGTCTCAGCGCCTGACCGAAAAGTTTGCTGCCCAGCGCGGTTTGAAATTGCATATCGTGGATATTCAAAAGGAATATGGCGCAACCGTCCCACAATTTTCCCAAAAATCTCATCGCGGCCGGGTCAAGCCGTGTTCGGTCTGTGGTCTGGTCAAACGTCATGTTATGAATCGTGTTACACGTGACTTGGGGTATGAAGTCCTTCTAACTGGGCATAATCTGGATGACGAAGCAGCTGTCCTTTTCGGGAACACCCTTGCCTGGGCAGGCGAATACCTTCTTCGGCAGGGACCGGTCCTCCCTGGAGTCCCGGGATTTGCACGCAAGGCAAAACCGCTCTTCCGCATCTACGAGCGCGAGATGCTCGCTTATGCTCTCTTAAGCGGTATTGAATATATTTACGATGAGTGTCCGTTTGCAATCGGTTCAACGTCGATCTACTACAAACAATTATTGAACAGATTGGAGAATGATCGTCCCGGCGCGAAACAATCCTTTTATTTATCCTTCCTGGAGGCTCGCAAATCCGGTTTATTTGCCGACCGCAATTCGCTCCAGGCTGAACTTCATCCCTGTCCGAATTGTGGACAACCGACTTCTGCCCCGGGGCTTTGTTCTTTTTGCAGGATGATCAGCCGCTGATTCCGTTAATTATGGATAGACGTTATCGTTATCTCGACTTGATCATGGCTGTCTTTGTGACAGTTTTGGTTGTTAGCAATATCGCCTCTTCTGCGAAAATTGTGGACTGGGGCTTTAGTATCTTTGGGGTTCGTATGGCATTTGATGCTGGTACCCTCCTCTTTCCGGTAAGTTATATTTTTGGCGATATTCTCACTGAAGTCTACGGCTATAAAAACTCGCGCCGGGTGATATGGGCCGGGTTTGCATGTTTGGCACTAAGCGCTCTGATATTCTGGATTGTCAGTGTTCTTCCGGGTGAATCCCAATGGCAGCAATATGCTGGCAATGCGGCCTATCTCGCAATTCTGGGTGGCATGTCGAGTGGTGGAATCGTCCTCGCCAGCCTGGCTGGATATTGGTCAGGTGAATTTACCAACTCGTTTGTACTGGCCAAAATGAAACTAATGACCCGGGGACGTTGGCTTTGGACTCGCACCATCGGGAGTACGATTGTTGGCGAATTGGTGGACACGTTAGTATTTATTGGCATTGCTTCCATATTCCATGTTTTTCCCTGGACCTTGTTCATAACGTTGGTATTGACCAATTATCTCTTTAAGGTGGGCGTGGAAGCACTGATGACCCCGGTAACCTATGCGGCTGTCAGCAGGTTGAAGAAAACTGAAAATGAAGATTACTATGACCGTGACACAAACTTTAATCCATTTCATGTTTAAGAGTTGAAGATTTTGCATGATTGGTGATTAAAAATAAAACGGAGAAATGGATTTTCCTTTCTCCGCATTACCTAAAAAATACAAAAAGACCTAATAAAACAGCGATCATAAGGAAGAGTGATCGCTGTTTTGATATTTTGTTATTGCTGCCAACCCATTTCTAAGTTGGAGCTTGGAGATTGCCTGCTGATATGTTGCTTAGATTACGCAGTCTCAAGATAATGTTGCACTTCCCAATCGGTTACATTAATACGGAAGGCATCCCACTCATCCCACTTGGCGCGGGTGAAAGCATCGTACAGGTTCTCACCAAGCGCTGAGCGCACTACCTTATCTTTCTCAAGTTCTCCCAAGGCCTCTGCCAAAGAACCGGGTAAGGACGCAATTCCGAGTTTAGTCCGCTCGGCTTCATCCAGGTGATAAACGTTGATGTTGTTTAGTGGTTTGGGAGGTGTCAGTTTATTGTCGATGCCATCGATTGCTGCGGCCAGGATCGTGGCAAATGCCAGGTATGGATTGGCGGATGGATCCGGGAAGCGCAGTTCGGCGCGCATCGCCTTGATCCGTCCTTCTGTGAATCGCGGGATGCGGATCAGGGCTGAGCGGTTTATCTGCGCCCAGCCGATGTAAACCGGTGCTTCGTACCCGGGCACGAGGCGTTTGTACGAATTGACGGTCGGCGCCACAACCGCTGCCAGGGCTCGCGCATGAGTTAATTGTCCGGCAATGAACCCATAAGCCATCGGCGAAAGGTGATATTCATCCTTGGTATCATAGAATAGGTTGTTTCCCTTGCTGTCGAAAATGGATTGGTGACAGTGCATCCCGGAACCGTTGATTCCAAAAACGGGTTTCGGCATGAACGATGCGATCAAGTCATGTTTGGCGGCGATCGCCTTCACTGTATATTTGAGGGTTAAAACGTTGTCGGCGGTATGCAGTGCATCTGCGAAGCGGAAATCGATTTCGTGTTGGCCGATGGCAACTTCGTGGTGTCCCACTTCCACGTCCAGCCCCATGCTGTTGAGAGCGTCCATCAATTCGGTGCGGACGCGCACGGCCTCGTCATCGGCAGAAAAGTCGAAGTAACTGCCCACATCGTGTGGCACTGGGTGGATGCCTTCCCCCCCGTTGCGCCGAAAAAGGAAAAATTCAGGTTCGGGGCCTACATTATAGGTCCAGCCTCTCTCCGTCACTTTGGCAAGGATCCGTTTCAATGCCCCACGCGGATCACCATCAAAAGGCTGTCCGTCGGGAGTATAAATATCGCAGAAGACGCGCGCACGACGCGCCTCGGCAGGGCTCCAGGGGAGCACGGCATAGGTATCGGGATCGATTACCAGCCGCATGTCGCTTTCCTGGATGCGGGCGAATCCTTCCACCGATGAGCCATCAAACCAGACGCCATCTTCCAGGGTTGATTCCAGCTGTTTTACTGGGGCATCCACACTTTTTACTGCCCCGGTTACATCGGTGAATTGGTATGAAATAAATTTAACTTGATCTGATTTAACTCGGGCGATTAATTCTTTGGGTTCCATATTTCCTCTCATAATCTCGCTTGTAGTCGGACGAATGTGATCGGGATGATTTATTATTTGTGTTAGTTATTGAAGATCTGCCGGACAACATCGGGCCCATGGGTGGAGATAAATGCAGGTTTATCCCGCATCTCAGGCCGGGTGCGCCGGCCTGGGCTGGATCCCTGTTCCGCAGGATGAGCGTGGCTTACCAAATTGCTGCAGGTTCATTTCAAATGTATTTCCCATTGGGTTCTCCCTAAATAAAAAGACATGCCCGGAGGACATGCCCTTTGTTCGATAAGATGAAGCTGGCAGCCCTTCCATAGTTTTTCAGGCATTCTATTATGCCTGACCACTGCGCCGACCTTTGTCCTGACCGTTACCGGGCAGTTTTGGGTCTAGGCAACAAGCACAGTTTTTTTAAACCGGTTGTTGCCGGGCGCTTTTCTGGAAGGGAGAAAGGAACCTGTGATCAGGCTCCGGAGGCATCCGCTGATCTATCCGATTTTCGACCTTCATCCTCGTTCCTATTACCGCGTTTTGGAATAGGATTGGAAGAGAAGTCTTAACCTCTGCTCGCGCAGAGGAACCTCCACCTCGTACTCCCGATAATTCCGGGAGCCAGCCGCTGGTTCTCCATATTCAGTTGTTTAAGATAACCCCGCTTATGCCGTGTGCTGCAAGGTTCTGAACCTGCTTTCGCAGGTCGGGGCTCTACCCGGCAAATCAGCCTTGGCCGAAGCCTATCGCATCTTTGTCGCGAGATCGGACCCCTTTTTGTGGGTGTTGGCTCAGAACGGAGGTGCAGCATCGCGAGCACAGCAGGGTGAATGTTTTATACCATAAAGTAAGAGGGGTGGGTAGGGAAAGATTAAGGGCCTATCCGGTGCACCCCGGGCTTTGAAAATAAAAGGGCTTGATAAAAAAATTTATTGCACCTTTACTAGGTATTAATGGTTTTATGGATAAACTCTTTTGATCATGCGTGGGAAGGCGATGGCCTCACGGATATGTTCGATTCCGCAGATCCAGGCCACTGTTCTTTCCACCCCCATTCCAAACCCGGAGTGAGGCACCGAGCCGTATCGACGCAGGTCCAGGTACCACTTGTAGGCTGCTTCCGGCAGTCCGTGCTCGTGGATGCGCTGGAGCAGCAAGTCTGGGCTCGACATGCGCTCTGATCCGCCGATGATCTCACCGTACCCTTCGGGTGCGAGCAGGTCAACTGACTTGCAGATCTCGGGTCGCCCTGGCCAGGGTTCCATGTAGAAAGCCTTTGACTTGGGTTGGGTAACCGAAGACAAAAACGGGTTTTTCGTAACGGCTGGTCAGGAGCTGCCTCGTGGGGCGCCCCAAAATCCATGCCCCATTCGAATTTGAGCAAATCCTTTTTCTCGGGATCAGTTTCTTTTTCGTAAACTCTCCTGGATGATTTTGGCGGCTTCGTCGTAGGAAATGCGCGGGAAAGGTGCTGCAATCTTTTCCAACTTCGTCAGGTCTCGCCCGAGGCATTTCAACTCAGGTCCTCGCTCCCGCAGGACACGCTTGACGATGTGCGTGACGAACTGCTCCTCGACCTCCATCAACCCATCCAGGTCGCAGAAGGCAATCTCCGGTTCGACCATCCAGAACTCGGTCAGGTGGCGGCGGGTCTTGGATTTTTCTGCCCGGAAGGTCGGGCCAAAGCAGTAGACTTTGCCGAAGGCCATGATGTTTGCTTCGTTGTAAAGTTGGCCGGATTGACTCAAGTAGGCTTTGCCTTCGTCGAAGTATTCGGTTTCGAACAGGGTGGTGGTACCTTCCACCGCCGCCGGGGTCAGGATGGGTGTGTCCATGTTGATGAAACCGTTCAGTTCGAACCACTCACGAATGGCAGAGATGACCGTTCCCCGAATTCGCAGGATCGCCCATTGGCTTGGCATGCGGATCCACAAATGGCGGTTGTCGAGGGCGAAGTCCACTCCGTGCTCTTTGAGCGCCATCGGGTAATCCTCAGCGGCAGCCTGGATGATCTTTATTTCCTTAACGCCGATCTCGTATCCACCGGGGATGCCGGGTGCACGCTTGTCCTCTCGCACTGCTCCGCTGATGATGACCGAGGATTCCTGCGGCAGGCGGGTAAGCTGGTCGAAAACCGCTTCGGGCAGATCACCCTTGAAAGCCACACATTGAACAAAACCGGAACCATCCCGGACGAGCAGGAAGACCAGCTTTCCTTTGTCGGTGCGATTGTAGACCCAGCCCTGGACGGTGACTTCCTGGCCGGTATATTTTGCGATTTCTTCCACGCGAATGATGGCCATTTCTCTCTCCATGATCGGCTAGGGTTTGTTACCCTGCACTAATCCGTAATTTTTATATGCAATTCTTTCAATTGTCTTTCGTCCGGGTATGAAGGTGCATCTGCCATCACATCCCGGGCGGCCTGGTTCTTGGGGAAGGCAATCACCTCTCGGATATTGGGCTCATCGGCCAGCAGCATTACCAACCGGTCAATTCCGGGGGCTATCCCACCGTGCGGCGGAGCCCCATACTCGAAGGCTTCCAGCATATGCCCAAATTTGAACTGGGCTTCTTCTTCTTCGATCCCAAGTAAGTGGAAAACTTTCGACTGGATGTCGCGCCGGTGGATACGGATCGATCCGGAGGCCATTTCGTAACCGTTGCAGACCATATCGTAAGCTTCCGAAAGGATTGAGGACGGGTCGGTCTCGAACCGATCAAGGTGTTCCAGGCGTGGCATGGTGAAGGGGTGATGTGCTGCGTCCCATTTTTTGAACTCTTCGTTCCATTCGAACATCGGGAAATCCAGTATGAAGGCAAAGGCCATCGTATTTGGGTCAACCAGCTTAAGGGCATCCCGGAACCAGTTGCGCAGTACTCCCAGGACTTTATGCACAGTCTTTGCGTTGTCTGCCACGAAAAGGATCAGGTCTCCGCTGGCTGCACCGGTTAATTGAGACAATGCAGCAATTTCCTTCTCGTTGATGAACTTGGCTCCTGAACCTTTCGGACCTTCTGTTGTCAATGCCAGCGATACCAGCCCTTTCGCCCCTAATTCTTTGGCGATCGTCGTCAACATCGTCGAGTTGTTTGCGGGAATATCCGGCGCATCCCGGTGCGACGATGCATTTGATCATGCCTCCGCTTTCCAGTGCGGATTTGAAAACGACGAATTCGCTCTTCTTGAAGATCTCACCAGCATTGTACAATTCCATCCCAAAGCGCAGATCGGGTTTATCTGTACCGAAGCGTTCCATGGACTCAGCGTAGGTCAGGCGCGGCCAGGGCGATCTCAATAATTTCTTTTGGGGAGCCACTTCTGGAAGCATGGTCGGTGATCAGGTTCTCGACCAGGTCAAGAACGTCATCCCTGTGTACAAAGGACATTTCCAGGTCGAGTTGCGTGAACTCCGGTTGTCGGTCGCCGCGCGAGTCTTCATCCCGGAAGCAGCGCGCGATTTGGAAATAGCGCTCCACTCCGGCCACCATCAACAGTTGCTTGAGTTGCTGTGGGCTTTGAGGTAAGGCATAGAACTGCCCGGGATAAACCCGGGAGGGCACGAGATAATCCCGTGCACCTTCGGGAGTGGTTTTGAACATCATCGGTGTTTCGACCTCAATGAACCCGCGTTCCGATAAAAACTTTCGCATGAATAAAACCACCTCGTGGCGCAGAATGAGGTTGCGCTTCATACGTTCACGTCTCAGGTCGAGGTACCGGTATTTAAGCCTCAGGTTCTCGTCGATTTCTTCGTCATCCCGGCTTACAACGAATGGCATGGCCTTGGCCTCGTTCAAAACGGTAACATCCTGTGCCTCCAACTCTATCTGGCCGGTGGGCATCTTTGGGTTGAATTGGTCCGCTGGGCGCATCCGTACACTGCCGGTCACCTGCACAACCCATTCGTTCTTCATTCCCTCGATTGCTTTTGCCGCCTCGGGGAATTTATCTGGATTGGTGACGATCTGGGTAATTCCAAAGCGATCGCGCAGTACCAAAAAAACCACCCCACCGAAGGTGCGGAAGTTGTGCACCCATCCGGCCAGTGTCACGGATTGCCCGGCGTGGTTGGCGCGCAGTTCCCCGCAGGTATGAGTTTTATACATCCATATCTCCTTTGTCCGTTTACAAAACAAATCGCCCTCCGCTATGGCGTTGGGCGACGAGGGTGTTTCGGATTTATATTATTCATGCAATCTTCGCCCAACGACGGGAGGCCGGTTATCATGATCGTCATTATTGTTGGCGAAGCGGATTGCTGTCATTCTTGCCTCAGGTTGGCGGTATTATAGCACATATTATCTACGTGTTCACAGCAGGAAAATGTTGCTCGATCGGCACACCTCAACCATCTCCGCTGGCCAGATGCCCACTTGTACCTCACCGATATGGGCTTTCCGCAGGAAATACATGCATAACCGCGATTGCCCGATCCCTCCGCCGACCGAGAGCGGCAGTTCGCCATTTAGCAGTCGGCGGTGAAAATACAGGTCTTTCCTTTCCATCGTACTGGTTGCTTCCAATTGCTTTAAGAGAGCCTCGCGATCCACCCGTATTCCCATGGACGAGATCTCATAGGCGCAGTTCAGAACATTGTTCCAAACGATGATATCGCCGTTCAAGCCCTGGTAGCCAGACTCGGTTTTGGTGATCCAATCGTCATAGTCTGGTGCTCTACCGTCATGACGTATACCGTCAGCTAGAGGGGCTCCTATTCCGATCACGAATACTGCTCGATATTTGCGAACGATTTCTTCCTCACGCTGCCTGGGGTTCAATTTTGGATATTCCCGCAGCAAATCCTCCGAGTGTATAAATGTAATTTCGTCCGGCAATTCAGGTCTAATGAATGCATAGCGGTCTGAAAGGTGAAATTCGGTGCGCTTGATAACGCCGTAGATCTTGCGGACGATTTCTTTCAGGAAAGGAATAGTTCTTTCTTCGGGGCTGATCACTCTCTCCCAGTCCCATTGATCTACGTATAGGGAATGCAGGTTATCCAAATTTTCACTCGGGCGGATTGCGTTCATATCCGTGTATAGGCCGTATCCGTGTTGGATGCCATAATCTGCTAGCATCATGCGCTTCCATTTGGCGAGGGATTGTACGATCTCGGCTGTCTGCCCGTCCATATCGAGGATTGAGAAGGAGACGGGTTTTTCGACTCCGTTAAGATCGTCGTTGATCCCGGTCCCTCGCAGCACGAACAAAGGTGCGGTCACACGGCTCAACCTTAATTCTGCAGCCAGACTGACTTCAAAGAAATCCTTGATCAGCTTGATGGCTTGCTCCGTTTGTTTTACATCCAGGTTTGGGCTGTACTTTGGGGGGATGAGTAGGTTTTTCATAAGGTCTCCTTTGCCTGCAAATATGTAATAAAAATCGCCCTCCGCATTTGCGTTGGGCGATGAGGAAGGTTCGAAAATTCCTTAACCAGGTAAGCTTCGCCCAACGGCCTTAAGCCGGTCATTATTATTGTTATTGTTGGCGATGCGGATAAGGATCATTCTTGCCTCAGATTTTCGGTATTATAGCACAATTTGACTTTCTATAAATGAGGTTGTATTCCAAGTTTACCCAAACACGGGTAAATGCAGGACCCTCAAACTCAGTTTATATCTGAATGAGCGCGTATTTTTACATCCCCGATTTGTGAATGTAAGGTAGAATTCCCACGGAATGTCCCGCACTCTCAATATTATCACTACGATCACCTTCGTTATTCTTGCCCTCGCCATTGTAGGAGGGCTGACATGGGCAAACACTCGCTATGCTGGTCAGCATCCTGGAGAGAAGGATTTTTTTGTTCCTTGGTTGGCCGCGGGTACCTTCCTGAAATATGGCAATAGTCCCTACAGTGAACCTGCAGCGCAGCGCGCCCAGGTAATTTATTATGGCCGTTTAGCCACACAAGCCGAGGATTCCCTTCGGCTAAGTATCCCTTTCCCGGTCGAACTTTTTTATTTTCCCTTTGCCCTCATCTCAGACTACGCCCTCGCCAGGGGACTTTGGATGACCTTTCTGGAAATTGCCTTGATTGCCCTGGCTTTATATTCTCTCAGATTGACTGGTTGGAAACCAGCACGCACTTTCATACCGGTATTTCTGGCCTTTTCGATTATTTGGGTCTACGGGATGCTCCCGCTTACCGGCGGCAGTATGGTCATTTTTTCCTCGCTTGCAATTGTCGCTCTCCTGTTGGCAATTCGCGATGGACGCGACGAGATGGCAGGCGCATTGCTGGTTGTCCCCTTTTTGCAGCTCGACATTTCCATCCTCCTCGTAATCTTTATCCTTTGGTGGGCTCTCTATCACCACCGTGGTCGTCTCGTTGCAGGTTTTCTGATGACGCTCACAATTCTAATGGCAGCCTCTTTTTTTATTTTATCGAACTGGTTTTTTCCCTTTATCGCAGGACTTGTTTCCCATCTCGGTTACCTCCCATCCCTCTCACCCAGCGGGCATCTTCGTATCTTGGTGGCCGGTAGTAGGCCCTCGCCTTGGTTGGCTGTTGACCGGATTTCTTCTTGTTGTTCTTTTTCTTGAGTGGCGAAATGTTCGTCACAGGGATTTTCGCCACTTTCTTTGGACAACATGTTTAACCCTGGCTGTCACACCCCTTATTGGCGTCCCCGTCATCCCCCAGTACTTTGAATTGCTTTTCTTCCCGCTGATCCTTTTCTTATCCATTTTGGTAGAACGCTGGTCACTCCCCGATCGCTGGGGATTGTCTGCTTTTGTTTTTATTGCCATCGTATTAGGACTCTGGGGCATTACTGCTGGTCTGTTCCTTGTCGGTTCCTACGCAGCTCTTTCCGAAGTGCTGGCGCTGTTTTTTCCATTTTTGCTCGTGGTTGGTCTGTACTGGATGCGCTGGTGGGCAGTTCGTCCCCCGCGTACCTGGAGTGATAGCCTCCCATGACCTGGCGGATTTATTTGCTTTTGGCACTGCTTGGTCTGGTCGTTGCGACCTTGGTTGCTGCTCTTCAGCCCTCGCCTGGTTATATGGATGCAGACTATTATTATGCGGGGGGATTGCAGCTGGCTGCTGGGCATGGCTTCACCGAACCGTATCTCTGGAACTATCTGGATGATCCGGTCGGGTTGCCGCACCCATCAAATGCCTACTGGATGCCCTTGGCCTCTCTCTTCGCTGCCGCCGGTGCGATGCTTTTTGGTTCAGCATCTTGGATTACAGCACGGGCTGGTTTCCTGGTGGTCGCTGCATTGATCCCACCGGTGACAGCCGCACTTGCTTGGTCATTTTCTTCTCGTCGTGACCTGGCTCTCGTCTCTGGCTTGCTGGCGATTTTCCCTGCTTTTTACCTTCCTTTTTTATCGGTGACGGATACCTTCGGCCTGTATATGCTTTTTGGAGGGCTATTCTTTCTTATCCTCAATCGTAAAGCCTCCGCCATAAACCCCTTTCTCCTCGGTTTGCTGGCAGGGTTGATGCACCTCACACGTGCCGATGGTTTGCTCTGGTTGCTGGTTGCCTTTTTAGCGGTAGTTTTTGTTTTACCTAAATCGCCTAGATATCGCTTCTTAAATACCTTATCATTCTTACTCCTGACGCTGGCGGGGTATCTGTTGGTCATGACTCCATGGTTAATCCGCAACTATCAGGCTTTTGGAGCTCCGTTGGCTCCCGGCAGTTCGAAAACGCTGTGGCTCACTTCTTATGATCAATTATTTAGTTATCCGGCTGATCAAATTACGTTTTCAGTCTGGTTTCATTCAGGTCTGTTGGCCATTCTTCGAGCCCGTCTTTGGGCGCTTGGGCTCAATCTTTCCAACATGCTGACGGTGCAAGGGGAGGTGATCCTGCTTCCATTGGCTGGGCTAGGGTTCTGGTATTTGAGGAATGATCATCGCGTTCAATTGGCTGGTGCTGCTTGGCTTGTGATTCTCGCAGCTATGACCATCGCTTTTCCTTTTGCCGGAGCACGTGGTGGTTTTTTTCATTCAGGTGCGTCTGTGCAAACTATTTGGTGGGCACTTGCGCCTGTTGGCCTCGACAGGCTGATTGCATGGGGAATCCGGATTCGATCTTGGAATCCTGTCCGCTCAAGGACTATATTCCGTACTGGTTTGGTAACAATTATGGCTCTTATAACAGCAGCCATCGTCTACGTTCGGGTCTTGGGAGGGGGTGGTTACCAACCGTGGGGTCAGGAAAATATTGCGTATAACCAAATCAAGGATGTATTGGTTTCCGATGGGATGACTGTCCAGTCGATTGTCATGGTCGCCAATCCTCCAGGGTTTTACCTGGCTTCCGGCAACCCTGCGATTGCTGTCCCCGATGGAGATGAACATACTCTTTTGACGGTTGCAAGCCGTTACGGGGCAAAATACTTGGTTTTGGAAGCGGGGAGCGTTCCCGTCGGTTTAACTCTCGGTTTACGATAATCCAAAGGGGTGGACGGGTTTGGATTATCTTGGTGACGTGGAGGCGGCGCGTGTTTTCCTCGTCCAGCCCTGATTCTGTCTTGAAACGGCGGGATTATTTATTGCTTTTAATCGTGTCGCTATTGGTCCCGCTAGTTATTGCCGCACTTCAACGTGTCCCCGGCTATATGGACGCAGCTTATTATTATGCGAATGGTACCCAATTGGCTTCAGGAAAGGGTTTTCAGGAGCCGTTCATCTGGAATTATCTCGAACACCCGCAGGGTCTGCCGCATCCTTCGAATGCTTACTGGTACCCAATGGCGTCACTGGTCGCTGCCGCCGGCATGGTTCTCACCGGTACCATCAATTTTATTTCAGCCCGCATAGGCTTTGTGTTGATGGCAGCTTTGGCTCCTATGGTTACCACGTCGCTGGCATTTCGTATTACCAACCGACGTTCATTAGCGTTGCTTTCTGGTTTCTTGGCTGTATTTTCCGGCTATTATCTTTCGTTTATTGCCACTACGGATAATTACAGCCTCTACCTCCTGGTCGGTGCGGTTTATTTCCTAGTCCTTGACCGGTTGACTCTGCCAAAATCGGTGCTGCTCGGATTCCTTGCTGGCATCCTCAACTTAGCGCGTGGTGACGGGTTGCTTTGGCTCCCATTGACGTTACTTGCCATCGCAGTCATCACCTTCCGTCAGTCTCCTGTAGCTTCCATCCGGGCACGAATCATCCGTTCAATTGGCTGGAGTTTATTAAGCCTTGCGGGGTATTTGTTGGTCATGGGAGGTTGGTTGATCCGTACCTTTGTAGTATTCGGTTCGATTCTTCCTCCCGGCAGTGGGTACACCCTTTGGATGACAAATTACAACCAACTATTTTCTTTTACACCTGATGTTTATACCTTTCAATCTTGGATTGCGCAGGGATGGCAGGTGATATTAAAGGTACGTGCGGAAGCTCTACTTCAAAACATGAGCACGGCCTTTTTCGCTCAGGGTTTGATAGTTTTATTTCCCTTGGTAATCATCGGGATTTATCATTATCGTCACATGGTTCGTGTTCAGGTAGGGGTAATGGGATGGTTTCTCCTGCTTCTTATTGAGAGCCTACTTTTTCCTTTCGCCAGTGTAAATGGCGGATTTTTTCACGCTGGGACTGTATTCCAGCCGTTATGGTTCGCACTTGCCCCGGTTGGTTTGGAAATTCTGGTGGTCCAGTTTTCGAAAAATAAAACCCTGCATCCCCAAAACGCATCGCTTTTTCAGTATTCCCTGGCGGTCGTGGTGATTGTATTTAGCGTTATGCTGGTCAAGATCCGTGTTATTGACACTGGCTGGAATGAGGGTGAATATCTCTATAAAAACGTGGATACCTTCCTTTTGGACCGTGGTGTTTCACCGGCTGTGATCGTCATGGCACGGAACCCACCGGCTTATTTCAATATGACCGGACGACAGGCTGTCGTTGTTCCTTATGGCGATGTTCAGACTCTCCTCGAAGCTGCTCGGAAATACGATGTTGGATATGTTGTCTTGGAACGCAAGGGGGCGGCAGGCGACCTTGCCAATTTATTTGCCCACCCCGATCAATACCCTGCTTTTGACTACCTGGGAATGCTCGATGAAACCATTATTCTCCATGTCAACTCAACCCGATAAAAAGCTGATTGGGTCTCGCACTTGGCTTATTCTTGCTCTGGCAACCCTGGTAAGCATCTGCGCATATTTGGCTTATAGTGCAATCTCTTACCGCATCGGCTTTCCATTGGATGATTCTTGGATCCATCAAACCTTTGCCCGCAATTTGGCATTGCGCGGGGAGTGGTCGTTCATTCCGGGACAGCCCTCGGGCGGATCTACAGCCCCACTTTGGTCTGCATTGTTGGCAGTTGGTTTTTTGATTGATCTTTCCCCCTATATATGGACCTTTTTTCTGGGCGGAATCTTGCTTTTTTGCCTTGCATTTTATGCCGAGATCAGCATGCGTTCCCTGGTAAATGAATATCGCGGAGTTATCCCATGGGTGGGCTTGCTGGTCGCATTTGAATGGCATTTGGTCTGGGCGTCTGCCTCGGGGATGGAAACAATCTTACACGCGTTGATCGCGTTCATTTTGTTGATGTCTTTAATCAAAGGATCTTCTCGCTGGTTGTTATTGGGAGCTTTGGCGGGAATCAGCGTATGGGTGCGTCCTGATGGGGTGACTTTTCTTGGTCCGATAATTTTAGTTTTACTTTTCTCAATGCCAACCTGGAAAATGAGGATACGCGCCTCTTTTCTGCGATCTTCGGGTTTGCCATTTTCTTTTTGCCGTACTTGGTATTTAATTTGGTCCTTGCCGATACTGCCTTCCCCACAACATTCTATGCCAAGCAGGCGGAATATTCCAACTGGCAGGCAGGTCTGATTTTACAGCGAATAGGTGAAGGCGCATTGCAGCTATTGACCGGTCCGGGGATCATCCTCTTGCCGGGAGCCCTGATTACTGCCTGGTGGGCATTTCGTAATAGGAAATTTGGGTTTATTGCTGCGATTCTTTGGGTGATTGGCTACATTGGCATCTACCTGTTTCGATTGCCGGCGTATCAACACGGTCGCTACCTTATGCCCGTCATGCCAATCTACTTTTTTATCGGTCTTTTTGGCTTTTATCTGGTTTATTTGAAAAGAAATGCCCAAAAACGAAATTGGTGGTTGATTAAAACTGCTTGGGGTAGCTCACTTGCATTGGTGTGCGTTGCATTTTGGTTTTTGGGAATGGAATCATATAACCAGGATGTACGCATTATCGAATCGGAGATGGTCGACACCGCTAAATGGGTGGCAATAAACATCCCCGGGAATGAATTGATCGCAACCCATGATGTTGGCGCACTAGGATATTTTGGGGATCATAAATTAGTCGATATGGCTGGATTGATTTCGCCCGAGGTCATTCCATTTCTTCGTAATGAGGCCGCTCTAACCGATTATTTGGACTCGAAAGGAGTGAGCTACCTCGTCACCTTCCCGGATTTTTATCCCACCCTCACTTCGGGTCTGCAGCCGGTTTTTTCAACCGGGGCACCTTATTCGCCGGCTCAAGGTGGGACAAACATGGTTGTGTATCGCTGGCCGGGGCCGTAAATGATTGTTCATGTGTGGTTTTTGGTTCCTTCTTTCAGCATATTTACATGCCCTTTCTCCCGTAAATTGTCTCCTTGGGTTACCTGTGCTATACTTTGATTGATCCTGTTCCTGGTAAGAATTTCATCGAAGAAACTATAATCGTCGCTATACAAGATTACCTACTATTTTTTTGGGAGCTGGGTTGACAGAGAGACGGAGGTTGCCTCTCACCTTTATAGGGAACCCGGCAACCATTTCCACCCACTGTCTGATCAAGAAACAGAAGTCCTCTCATATGTTGTAAAAGGCATAAGAAATAAGGCGATAGCATCTTCCCTGGGAATCAGCCATTAGCTGGTAAAAAAACCATGTGACTTCGATTTTGCGCTAGTTCGGTGTTGAGGATTGCCCCCAGGCTGTTATTTTTGCCCTCAAACGGGAATGTGTTAAGCTGAATGATAATGTCTTGCAGGAGTGAATTATGACAGTGCCAGAATTACCCCCAACTACCGCTGTTGAAGATCCCCACGCATTAATTCAGTCCGAGATGGATGACACAAATCGCGCTTTAAAGGAAATAACCTTGATGTTGGAACAAAGCCGCGTCGAGGTGGGAAAGTTGACCCAGCGAAACGCTGCTGTGACTGCTAATTTGCAGCAGATTCAAGGGCAAATAGGGAAAATTCCGGGCGAAGAGGTTCGCACGGTTTATGATACTGCCATGGAAACCCAGCAGCGGTTATTTGTGATGCGTGGCCAGTTGGAAAAACTGCAGGGTGACCAGGCTCACCTGGAACAGTATGTTGGCATGTTGGATCGCTTGAAGAATGCGGTCAGCGCGGGTGGGGATAATGCCGGGAAGAGTGATCGGAGCGCTTCATCCAGCGTCGAAATGCTTGTCAATGTTCAGGAAGCCGAACGTCAACGGCTGTCACGACAGATGCACGACGGCCCTGCCCAGGCACTTTCAAATTTCATCCTGCAAACGGAAATTGCAATGAGGCTTTTCGATATCGATGCAGTTCAGGCCCGCAACGAACTGGGCAGTTTAAAAGTTGCGGCGATGAGCACGTTCCAAAAAGTGCGCAATTTTATTTTTGAACTCCGCCCGATGATGTTGGATGATTTGGGCCTCGCTCCCACTCTCCTCCGTTACGCTGACATGTTCAAGGAACAAGCCGGGGTGGAGGTGAATGTCACCGTTACCGGTAGCGAACGTCGCATGGAATCTTATGTCGAAGTGATGGTTTTCCGTGCCATGCAGGAATTGTTGAGTAATGCGGTCGACCAAAACCAGGCAACCTTGGTAAAGATCCAACTGGATCTGGGGGACACCATGGTCAAGCTTTCTGTGGATGATAATGGCAAAGGCTTTGATACGGATGCTCTTGGCAAGGACGAAAATTTGGGTTTGAAATTAATTAATGAGCGCACCGAAATGCTTGAAGGAACGTTTGAAATAAACAGCTCCCCCGGGAAAGGTGCCAGGGTTACTTTGTCTATCCCTCTCCATAGTTGATTTCGCATAACTGCAAGGTAATTGTAATTAATAATTTCTGGTGTCTTGTCCTGAACTGATTTATAATATCAACATCTCTGAATTGGCATTCAGTGAAATCCAAAACGGAAAGGAGGTGAAATCCTATGTTATTCGCCCCAAAAGAAAAAGGCCAGGGCCTTGTCGAGTATGCTTTAATCCTTGTTTTGGTTGCTGTCGTTGTAATTGCTGTTTTGTTGATCCTCGGCCCAGTCATCGGCAACGTCTTCAGCAAGATTAATAACTCCCTCACATCCGTTCAATAAATGCTACCAAGCTTGCTTGGATGACAAATGGTACTCTGTGTAACAGGGTACCTTTTGTTTTTCATCAAGCACGATTGTAAGTTAATAATAACTGTAAAGTTACTGTAATGAATTATTTACGCTTTGATAAATGAAATGGTATATAATACCCATATCTCTGATTGGCTCTCAGGGAAATCTAAATCGGAAAGGAGGTGAAATCCTATGTTATTCGCCCCGAAAGAAAAAGGCCAGGGCTTGGTCGAGTATGCTTTGATCCTTGTTTTGGTTGCTGTCGTCGTAATTGCTGTTTTGTTGATCCTCGGCCCCGTCATCGGCAATGTATTCAGCAAGATTAATAACTCTCTCACATCGGTGCAATAGCTGCCCCCTTTCATCGCTTTGATGACAAATGGTACTCTGGAAGACAGAGTACCATTTTTTTCTTAATAGGTCTGCCTCCAGGTTGATTAAATTTCATGCATAATTTGAAAGAAGAACTCGTTGTGCTTCCCTCTCCCTATTCTCTGATTTAGATTCATTAAGGCAAGGGAATGGATCCATGGATCAACTCCCACTTGGGGCTATTTCCCGCCATTGCACTATAATTGGATTATCTATCCGAATTTTAAACGCTTAATCAGTAATAAATGAGTATTTGGAAGGGAATAAATGAAACTCGACTCTGTTACTCTCCACCATGTCAGCATGCCTTTGGTTTCCCCTTTCGAAACTTCCTTTGGGAGAACGATCGACCGCGAATGTATTCTGATCTCCATCCAGTCTCAGGGGTTGACTGGATTTGGTGAATGTGTGGCTGACCGGGATCCGGGATACTCCTACGAAACCTCCGGTACTGCCTGGCATATTTTAAAGGATTTTATTGCTCCCTTGCTTCTCGGGCAAAATATCGGCGATGCTGCCGACTTTCAAGCTCGTGTCGCGCAAATCCGCGGGCATCAATTGGCGAAAGCAGGAATGGAAATGGCGCTATGGGATTTGCGTGGCAAAATTGAGCATCGCTCGCTGCGGGAAATGTTGGCAGGAGCGCGCTCTCGTGTGCCGGTTGGAGTCTCGGTGGGGTTGCAATCCTCTCCCGCACTCTTGGTGGAGACTGTGCGCAAATATCTCGAGACCGGGTATGGGCGCATTAAAATTAAAGATAAAACCCGGCCGTGATGTGGGTGACGCATCTGCAGTCCGCACTGCGTTTCCGGACATTAAACTCCAGGTGGACGCTAATTCTGCTTACTCATTGGGCACCTGGGAAATCTTAAAACCTTTGGATTATCTAAACCTGCTGCTGATCGAACAGCCGCTAAACGAAGACGATATTTGGGATCATCGCAAGCTGCAGAAGGAACTGCGCACCCCTATTTGTTTGGACGAGAGCATCATCACGCCTCGCCACGCCCGTTATGCCCTGGAAATGGAAGCTTGTAAAATTATTAATATCAAAGCTGGCAGGGTCGGCGGAATAAGCCAGGGAATTGCCATCCATGATTTATGCCTTCAAAAAGGGGTTCCTGTCTGGTGTGGGGGCATGCTTGAAACGGGGGTGGGGCGCGCTTCGAACCTGGCGATGGCCTCCCTCCCGGGTTTTATCTTGCCCGCTGACATCTCTGCTTCGGACCGGTACTATGCCGAAGATATTACCCGTGAGCAGTTCATCCTGAACCCCGATAGCACTATTGATGTTCCCTCTGGCCCTGGACTGGGTATAACAGTTGACCAAAACGCCTTGAAGAAATTTACTCTTGCTGAATTACGATTGGAACCGGAGTGATACATACGGGAAACTTTGGCAATAATCATAAGACTTTGCGTATAACCATTCTTCTCTTTTCCTTGGTTTTGGTTGCCTGCGCATCTTTACGCCCCACTTCTAATGGTGTCAACTCTAATTTACCTGCGTTTGCCACATCTGGAGCGGCTACCCCCACGCCATTCCAACCTGAAAGCTTCCTTTCCCCTTCGCCTCTCTCTTCTCCTTCAAATCCCTTTACACCTGAAAATACCTATATACCAGCGAAGCTTTGGGTTTCCACTGCAGTTCCGGATGCTTTGCGCCAATTTGCCATGGGCCTTGGTCTCCCCCTGGCGGATGATCCCGCTAACGCGGCGATTCGGTTGGACATTACCCGGACTCCGGATTCCAACTCCTCAGAATGGATTTACGCTCTTGTTGCTCCCTTCCCGACGATAACGGACGGGGTATCCCTCACAGATATTCATAATACTTGGGGTGGAGCGGGCACGGGGCCCTTCGCTGGTTACCCCTTTTGGATGGACGCATCTACTTTGGCTGCTTTTAGTACTGTGTGGGGAGCTCCGGCTGCTGGTTCAGTTCGCGTGATTCCTGAAGCCCAATTGCTCGACTCTGCCTGGGCTGACCGTCCGTCTTGGGCCATAATTCCCTTTGAATCTCTCGAGCCGCGCTGGAAGGTTCTTACTGTCGACGGTCAATCGCCGATCCATAAAGATTTTGATCTCGGGACTTATCCCTTAAAGATCAATTTCAGTTTGGATCCCCCAGAGTTTCCTCTTTTATCTGGCAACCGTGATCCCAATAAGCTGACCGTTGTGGCTATGACCGGCACTACGGCGTTAGTTCGCGCCACTGCTGACCGAATGGAGCGCCATGGTGTTCTTTATCCGGGTGAAGAGATTCGCACGATATTAAGGTCAGCCGATATAACCCACATCAGCAATGAAGTTTCATTTGCCGCAGATTGTCCTGCGCCTGACCAATTTACGGATAGTCTCCAATTTTGTAGTAACCCCGACTATATTGCCCTGTTGGACGATATTGGCACCGATGTCGTCGAACTCACCGGCAACCACCTGCTGGACTATGGTCCTAAGCCCTTCCTGACCACTCTGGACATGTACGACCAGCGTGGCTGGTTATATTATGGCGGAGGTCGGGATTTGCAAGCCGCCCTTCAGCCTGCCCTTCTTGAAGATCATGGTAATAAAATCGCTTTCGTTGGCTGCAACCTGGTTGGTCCGTCCTGGGACTGGGCCACTGGTTCGAAGTCCCGGTTCTGCTCCCTGTGATCTTGACCAATTATCGGTCGAGATAAGCAATTTACATTCGGCAGGTTATATTCCCATCATGACTTTCCAATATAGTGAGTACTACCAGTCCAATCCCACCGATTATGAGCGCCGCGATTTCTTAAAGATGGCGGCAGCCGGGGCGGTTATCGTCAGCGGCAGCCAGGCTCACTTCCCGGCGGCGATGGAATTCTCTGCCAGTTCCTTTGTCCATTACGGTTTGGGCAACTTGTTTTTTGACCAGATGTCTCACCTCATGCCCGATGGGACCGTAGTTTATGACACCCGCGATGGGTTTGTGGACCGGCACGTTTTTTATGATGGTCGCTATATCAGCACGGAATTAGTATCTTACATGATCGAAGATTATTCTCGCCCGCGCCTGATGACGGATTCCGAGCGTCAGGTGTTCTTGAAGAAAATATTCTCAGCTGGGGGATGGTAACGACAGTCAATTAATGGAGGCAATTATGAGAATCTATGACATTTCCCTCCCGATTTCTCCCGCTATGCCTGTCTGGCCCGGGGACCCACCGGTGGTTCTGGAACGGATCTCATCCATGGATGCCGGAGCTCATGATAATGTCTCACGCCTGGAGTGCAGTGTCCACACCGGCACACACGTGGATGCGCCTCACCATTTCTTGAATGATGGTCGCACTGTGGACACTTTGTCGTTGGATGTTCTGACTGGCTCTGTCCAGGTCATCCGGATACCGGATGAGGTGGGTTTGATAACCTCTGCAATTCTTGATCAAGCCAAGGTTCGAGCCGGCACCCTGCGCCTGCTGCTAAAAACCCGCAATTCTAGCATTTGGGGTAACTCTGCCAGTGGAATTTGTCCGCGATTTCGTGGCACTCTCGATAGATGGGGCTGATTGGTTGGTGAAGACCGGGGTGAAGTTGGTCGGGATTGATTACCTTTCTATTGCGCCGTTCAAACAAAGTCTCCCCATCCACCGCGCTTTACTTGAACCGGGGATAGTCATCCTGGAAGGGTTGGACTTGCGCGTGATCTCTCCCGGTTTCTATGATTTATATTGCTTGCCGTTAAATCTGGTGGGCTCTGATGGGGCTCCCGCACGCGCTGTGTTGATCGGATAAAAAAATCCTGCAGGAAAGCCTGCAGGATTTAAATTTTCTAGTATCTGCGTTGACCGCCGCTGTTGCCGGGCCCGCGGCGACTCTTTCCACCGCCGGGACCACCCCGGCCGTAACCGCCGCCTGGGCCTCCGCGTCTGTCACCGTAACCGCCGCCGCCAAAGCTTCTTTCCTCTTTCGGACGGGCCAGGTTTACTTTCAAAGGGCGATTCGCCAGGGTATAGCTGTTGAACATCTGGATCGCCTTCTCAGCCTCGCTCTGGTTGCTCATTTCGATGAACGCGAACCCCTTGGACTGGCCTGTGTCGCGATCTTTGATCAGAGCTACCGAAGCAACCGTCCCAGCCTGCGCAAAAAGGGTTCGCAGGTCGTCTTCCTTCGTCTCATAGGACAGGTTGCCAACATAGATTTTTGTTTCCATCCTTATATCGTCTCCTTATCAATTGGGCGGCAGGCTATGAAAAAGCCGTCAGCCTTGTTCAGGTCTGGCGGTTTATCCACACACAAATCCTACTGCAAGTGTACTCATTCTAACACAAAAACCTTTGGATAGTTTTGGCGAATTTAATCGGCTCGCAGGGTATAACCCCCATCCACAACAAGCACCTGTCCCCGGATCATGCTTGCTGCCGGTGTGCACAGGAAGGACACAACTTCTGCTACATCCTCCGGGGTGACCAGTCTGCCGGCGGGTGTTGCTGCTGCGGCTTTCTGCAGGATGCTCTTATCCGCTGTCGCATCGAAATGTTTCAACGCGTCTGTCTCGACAATTCCAGGCGAGACAGCGTTGACGATGATATTTTTCTGGGCGAGTTCTACGGCCAGGTAGCGGGTTAAGCTTTCTATAGCCGCCTTGCTGGCTCCCACTACCGCGTAATCGGCCATGACCCTTGCCGCTCCCGGGCTGGATAGGCTCACAATTCTTCCCCCGCCGGTTTTTTCCATCAGCGGTACCGCCCGCTGGGCTGCGAATAATAGGGACCGGGCATTGATATTCATCGTCCATTCCCAGCCCTTGGGTTTTTGTTCCAGCACCGGTCGGTTATACCCCGAGGCGGCGTTATGGACGTATATATGCAGCCTGCCAAAAGCCTTTTCGGTTTCGTCGAAGAGACGGTTTAGGTCGTCCAAATCGCCCACATCGGCCTTGACCACCAGGGCACGCCGTCCCAACTTCTCGATCTCTTGGGCGGTTGCTTCGGCTGGGGCTCGGTTGCGGAAGAAATTAACCACCACATCTGCACCATTCCGCGCCAACTTTAAGGCGATCGCGCGCCCGATGCCACGCCCCGAGCCCGTGACCAGGGCCACTTGATTCTCGAAAAGGGATTTTTCGCCCATGGGTTCTCCTTGTGAGCTTCTGCCACACTGAGTATAACATGCCGGTAAATCCATTCATTGGGATGGGTTTAACTATCCATGAGTTTTCGCTGGGTATCAGCTTTAAAATTCACTCTCCCGCCAGTGAGCTTTTCGGCTGTTCTTGTATAGTAAAATACCTCTTTGGGACTCGTCATGAGGAAATTTTTGGGTAGTAAAATCGCTATCCTTGTATCGGGGGGGTTAGCTATTCTGGTCATCATATTCTTGATTGCCAGTCTGGGAAGTCTTGAGTTTAAACCTGCCAAATCATTTGCATATATTCAGGAGAATGCACCCAGTTCCCCGGGAGGTCTTCCATCCTGGAATGGATTTGTTTATGTAATAGTTATTTTTTTTGCGCTATTGATTATATTGATTATTCTGTTGCCACCGGATCAAAGAAAGAAATTCTTGATCAGGCTGGCATGGCTGGTTCTTGCGGGGGTTATTATTGCCCTGATTATTTCCAGGATAAATCTGGCGACGTCATTCCAGCCAACCCAGGAAAATCCCGGTGAAGGGGCCGTCACCGTTGTTCCCGTGCCCACCGGTACACCGGTACCGGCAGTCACCCCGTCTATATTTGTACCTCCTCAGGTCTCTTCGTGGACTTCATATTTCGTGGCATTGGGTATTTTACTCATTGTCGTTGTTCTTTGGGGGTGGATCCTGTGGCGCAGGAGAAAAAAAGGTGCGCCTTATGATGCGCTGGCTGAGATTGCCCGGTCAACATTGGACGACATCGAAGCAGGTAGGGATTGGGGGGATGCCATTTTGAATTCCTACTTTCGCATGACTAGGGTCGTTGCTGACTGGCGCGGAATCCGCCGCGGGCTAAGTATGACTCCTGCCGAGTTCGCTGACTACCTGGTTTCGGCACACCTTCCGGGTGAAGCTGTTTACCCGCTCACGGCACTCTTTGAACGCGTGCGCTACGGAGACAAGCATTCCACCCGCAAGGAAATCCAAGAAGCTGTCGATAGTCTCAACGCCATTCTGGATTATTGCCAGGAGCCAAAATGAAATCCAGGATATATATTTTAATCGCCCTGCTGATCATTATGGTCGCCTTGCTGGCATTTTTCCTGCGGGGACCAGTCCAGATTTGGGTCATTATCCCGCTGGCGAAATTCTTCTGGTTGGTTAAAGGATATTACGGTGCGTTCCCTCAGGCAGCGTATTGGGTCGTCGCATTGATCGTCGCCGCGGTAATAGCAATCCTCGGTCTGCGCCTGCCAAATTTGGAGAGGCCCCGTTTGGAAAAGAAGTTGAGACCTGTGCCTGGCACGGTTCGAGAGATGTCTTTTTGGATCCAGCGTGCCAGGGACCGCTTTTTCCCCAAATGGCACATCGCTCACATCCTGGGGGAACTCGCATTGGATATACTTGACCGGCGCGGGACACACGAGAAAAATACACGCCTGTTGTCAGGACTGGATTGGGATCCACCTGCAGATGTAAAAAAATACCTGGATGCTGCCCTGACTACCAACTACACTGATTACCCAAAGCCAAAGCGGTTTAGTTCATCGCCACCCACGCCGTTCGATCAAGATCTGGAGCCAGTCATTAAATACCTTGAGTCTCTTCTGGAGAATGAAAATGACCACAATTCCTGAAGCATCCAAAGTATGCCAGAACGTAATTTCAGAAGTGGAAAAAGCCATTGTCGGGAAGCGGCCTGTCCTCGAGATGATCATGGCTTCCGTCCTGGCCGGCGGGCATGTCCTGTTGGAAGATTATCCCGGCCTTGGCAAGACCCTTATTGCCAAATCGTTTGCCACAGTGCTGGGGCTGGATTTCAAGCGCCTGCAGTTTACCCCGGACCTGTTACCGGGAGATATCACGGGCGGATATGTTTACAACCGGGCCGAGAACCGCTTCGACCTTCGCCAGGGACCTATATTCGCCAATATTATCCTGGCTGATGAAATTAACCGCGCTTCTCCCAAAACCCAATCTGCGCTTTTGGAGGCCATGCAGGAGGGACAGGTTACCCTCGAAGGAGAAACGCTCCGGCTGCCGGATCCTTTCCTTGTGATTGCTACCCAAAACCCGATCGAATATGAGGGTACATTCCCGCTCCCTGAAGCTCAGTTGGACCGTTTCATGCTCAAATTGACGGTCGGCTATCCCGACTTGGTCGAGGAGACCGAGATTTTACGTCGCCGCCACGACCGCCGGAAGGAGGACGTGTCCCTTTTGAAGGTCACTAACGCTAAAAAGATCCTTGACATGCGCAAAGTGGTTGAAACTGTTCATGTCCAGGAAGACTTGGAGACTTATATTGCGAGCATAATCCAGGAGACTCGTCATGACCGGCACGTGGCAGTCGGGGCCAGTCCGCGCGGCTCATTGGCTTTTCTCAAGATGGCGCGTGCCCATGCCGTTCTCGAGGGTCGTGATTACATCCTGCCGGACGACATCAAGCGCTTCGGTGCCCCGGTCCTCAGTCACCGCTTGATTCTCCAGCCGGAATACTGGCTTACCCGCCAGGTCGCAGACAGGGTCATTACCGATATATTTGACAAAGTCCCCGTTCCGGTGTTGAAGGCTGTTTGAGAATATCGAAGAAAATTATGCTTCAGGCGAGGTCCTCGCCGCCTTCCACTTATTTGTTTTCCAGCAACTATGAACCGTACCTATTTTCTTGCCCTCCTGGTTTTCCTGCTGCTGTTTGCTGGTCTCGTAACTCTCCGCCCCTCTGTTGTGGCGTTGTCTTTACCGCTCATCCTTTACATACTGGCGGGGTTGTGGCGTCTTCCCCAGCGGGTGGAATTGAAGGCCGAGCGCTCTCTTAGTGCTGAGCGGGTAAAGACCGGCGACGAAGTGACTGTCACTCTGAAGGTGAGCAATGAAGGTCCCGCCCTCGAAGATGTCTTGTTGGACGATCAAGTCCCGGCTGGTCTGGAGGTAGTCTCTGGTTCAGCACGGCGACTGCTTGCGCTTCCTGCATATGGGTCTTTAACCTGGACATATACTTTGCGCGGCCAGCGTGGTTATTATGGGTTGAGAAAAGTTAAGGCCACTGCCGGTGAATTATTGGGGCTTGCCAGGCTCGAACAGGATTTGACCACCGATGGTCAATTATTCATCCTGCCGCCTGTTTTGCGATTGCGGCGTGTAGCCATCCAGCCGCGCCGCACGCGCATTTTTTCAGGCACTATCCCTGCCAGGCAGGGAGGTGCGGGAGTGGAATTCTTCGATGTGCGCCATTACCAACCGGGCGATTCTCCCCGCTGGATTAATTGGCGTGCAACAGCCCGGCACCCGCAAGATGTATTTTCCAATCAATTTGAGCAGGAGCGAGCCGCAGATGTTGGCCTCATTCTCGATGGTCGCCGACGGACAAATGATTTTGGGAACAACTCGATCTTTGAGCATTCCGTACTGGCAACTGCCGCTCTGGCGGATGCTTTCCTGAATGCCGGGAACCGTGTGGGGCTGTTATTCTATGGTCGACAGATTACCTGGACTATGCCGGGTTATGGAAAATTGCAGAGTGAGCGCATCTTGCATGATCTTTCCTTTTTTGAGCCTGGCGAATTGCAATCCTTTAGCGAATTACATGTCCCCTACCATTTATTCCCCTCCCGCTCACAATTGGTCCTGGTTAGTCCGCTAATTTCTGAAGATTATGACACGTTAGCCGCCCTGCGCATGCGCGGCTACCATCTGCTGGTCGTCAGCCCCGATCCGGTTTCGTTCGAAGCCGCCGGGTTGGTGGCTACTCGGCCCAATTTTCAGGCAAAACGCATTATTTGGTTGCAACGGGCTGTGTTGCTACGCCGCCTGCGTGGGGCAGGGATTCATGTGGTGGATTGGGATACCTCCCAGCCATTCGAAAAAACTGCCAGGAGTGAACTTGAGCAGCGCCTGGTTCTACCCCGCGGAGTGCTGCGATGACCAGAGTCTTCCGGTTTATTTGTCCGTTACTGTCGGTTGGTTTACTTGTAACCGGGTTTTACCTGGGCGGTTTGACTTGGTCAGCTTTGGTTTTGCTACTGTCGGGGGTTTTGTGGATGATCGGTTTGTCACTCCACTGGACTTGGGTTTCCCCTCTCGGGTTGCTCACTGCCAATTCGGCGGCCGTCATTGGTCTTTTCCTAAATCTTTCTCCTATTTTTATAATCCCGGCCGCCACATTCGCCCTCCTGTCATGGGATCTTGCCGGTTTCCACGATCGTCTATCCCTGGCTTCCCCCGATGATGATATTGTCACACTGGAACAACGTCACCTCGTCCGATTATTGGCTCTTGCCGTTGGTGGAATTGCTTTGAGCGCTTTGGCCCTGTCTTTACACCTCAAGACCCCCTTCGAATGGCTGATTTTCCTTGTGTTTTTCACGGTTTGGGCAATTGGGAAGGTGGTGGATTGGCTCGTAAAGAAGGAAGGATAATTTACGCCCATGAATGCAGCCAGGCTTCCGTCTCTCGTGGGGATTTGAAGTGTTTTACGACCTTCGTGGCGCATTCGGGAGCGGCGATGAGCGCACTATAAGTCTCTTTGCGCCGTTTGTTGGTTTTTAACGCCCACAGGAACAGCGAGTCCTTGCTGAAAAATTGCGTCCATAGCCTTTCCTTGTTATTTCCCCAAAGGATTTCTTTCGATACCACTCTTTTCCAGGTTCGCTTCCAGAGCTGCCAGAGGATCAACGGCAGGGGATAATCCAGCCATACCACCGCCTCGGCCCGCGGCCAGGTCAGGTCGCGGATGGAGCTGTAATTTCCATCCACTACCCAGGCATCTCCACGGGTGGCCTCGGCTGTCCGCCGTCGCAATTCCTCGTCGCTGCAAACTGTCCAGTTTGGACCCCAGTATAGGGAGTCCAATTCCACGTGCGGGATCTGCTTGCGCCGGGCCAGTTCGTTTGCAAGACTGCTTTTACCGGAGCCGGCGGTTCCGACCACGCAGATGCGCCGGTATGGGAAGGGGGTATTTTCGTTCATTGCTTGGGTTGGCGGGTCGCGTATTATAATCAGATGGAAACAAGTATTAAATCGTAAATCCAAAATCATAAATCGTCAATCTAACGAGGTTTCTATGTTTGATCTCCCCGATGATGAAATCTTGCCACTCTCGAAAGAACACGTGTTTTGGACCTGGTCAGCTCAAGCCAAAGTGAACCCCATCCCGCTCGACCATGCCGAGGGCGTCTATTTCTGGGATACTGCTGGCAAACGCTACCTTGACTTCAACTCGATGACCATGTGTGTCAATATAGGTCATGGCAACCAGCGCGTGATCGAGGCCATGGTAAACCAGGCCCGGGAACTCCCTTATGCCGCGCCCGGTATGGCGACAAAGGTTCGCGCGATTGCCAGCCGCATGGTTGCTGAGGTGACCCCCGGCGGCGCCCTCACTAAGGTCCTCTTCACCCTCGGCGGAGCGGACGCCAACGAGAACGCCGTCAAACTGGCCCGCGGTTACACCGGGCGCTTCAAGGTGCTCACCCGCTATCGCTCGTACCATGGAGCCACTGCCGGCGCTATGGCGCTCACCGGGGACCCGCGCCGCGTTGCCTGGGAACCGGGTCTGATGCCGGGGGTTGTCCATTTCCTCGATCCGTATCGTTACCGCTCTACCTTCCATCGCACCAACCCCGATATTTCTGAAGAAGAGTTCTGTCAGGATTACCTGAATCATCTCGAAGAGATTATCCGTTACGAGGGGCCGGAGACGATTGCCGCAATTTTGATTGAATCCGTCACTGGCACGAATGGCATCATCATTCCTCCGGATGGTTACATTCAAGGCGTTCGCCGCTTATGTGATCGCTACGGCATGGTCATGATTGCTGACGAGGTGATGAGCGGTTTTGGCCGTACCGGGAAATGGTTCGCGGTCGATAATTGGGGCGTCGTCCCCGACATCATGACCATGGCAAAGGGACTCACGTCTGCATACGCTCCCCTGGGGGCCGTGGCCATGAAACCGGAGATCGCTGCCGCGTTTGACGAGCATACTTTCGAAAGTGGGCTTACCTACACCTCCCATCCGGTCTCGCTGGCTGCCGCTGTCGCCAATATCCAGGTGATGAAGGATGAGGGTATTGTGGAAAATGCCGCTGCCATGGGACCTGTGCTGCATAAACTCTTGGCTGACCTGGGTGAGAATCATCCTTCCGTGGGAGATACCCGTAGTATTGGCTTATTTGGGATCATCGAACTGGTGCGGAATCGCAAAACGAAGGAGCCCATGGCTCCCTGGAACGGGTCATCGCCCGAGATGGTCGCTTTCCGCAAATATTGCGTAGACCATGGTTTGTATGTTTATACCCATTGGCATACTGCCTTGATCATTCCGCCTCTCATTATCACCGAGGCGCAGTTGCAGGAAGGCTTCGCAGTTCTGGATAAAGCCATCGAGATCACTGATAAAGCTGCCCAGTAAACGAAAACCACCCTGGCAGTCACGCCGGGGTGGTTCGATTTTGTCAATTCCAATATTAAAAGAATTTATTATTCTCTAACCTTCATAGAACTAATTTGGATTATCCCCTCTATTCGCGCCTGGATCATTTTTAGGAAAGATTACCCCTCGTAACCATGCTAATGCAATCACCAGAAATCCGGCTGGGATCAGCCAGACAATGTGATACCACGCACCCACAGCCATCAGTACGTATCCTGACGCCCGAATTACTTCGATAGGACGGGTCATATATTGACGGATGTACTTCCCAAATGCGGACCCTTTATACTTTTCCAGGTTCGCAAAACGCAAAAGGATGAATGACACAATAATAGACGGGATGAACGCGATTAGGATTGCTATCAGGAGTTGGTGCTGCCAGAACGGGTACAAGGCTAGAATGCCTGTACCCCAATCGACGGCAAGTTTGAGAGGGTGAATTTGATGGTATAGGGATTTCTCGAGGGAGGTCATGATCATCTTCCTCCTTATTTCGGATGGATCATCTCCTCCGGTCTCACAAACCTGTCGAATTCCTCGTCGCTCACAAACCCGCCTCCCACGGCCTCTTCCCGCAAAGTGGTCCCATTCTTCAAAGCCAGCTTCGCGATGCTGGCTGCCTTGTCGTACCCGATGTGCGGGGTCAGCGCGGTTACCAGCATCAGCGATTTCTCCATCAACTCGGCGATCCGCTCTAAATTCGGCTCGATCCCTACAATACAATTATCCGTGAAACTCATCGCAGCATCCCCCAGTAGGCGGATGGACTGCAGCACGTTGTAGGCGATCACCGGTTTGAAAACGTTGAGCTCCAGATGCCCTTGCGCCCCGGCAAATGTGACCGTGGTGTGGTTCCCGATCACCTGTGCACAGACCATGCTCATCGCTTCGCACTGGGTCGGGTTGACCTTCCCCGGCATGATCGACGAGCCCGGCTCGTTCTCGGGCAGGGAGATTTCTCCGAATCCCGGAGCGCGGTCCAGAAGCCAGCAGGCGGATATCGTTGGCTATTTTATTGAGGCTCACCGCAATGGTGTTTAACACGCCCGAGATTTCCACCATGGCATCGTGGGTTGCCAGCGCCTCGAACTTGTTGGGTGCCGAGCTGAACGGAAGATTAGTAAACTTTGCCACTTCCTTGGCAAATTGCTCCCCAAACCCTGGTTTTGAGTTCAATCCAGTTCCCACCGCTGTACCGCCCTCCGCCAGAGGGTATAGCCTCTTCAGGCTGTCGTTGATCCGCTCCATTCCCAGTTTGACCTGGGTGGCATAAGCGGAGAACTCCTGTCCAAGCGTCAGGGGCGTAGCATCCTGCAAATGCGTCCGTCCGATTTTGATGATCTCATTCCATGCTTCGGATTTATCGGAAAGAGCCTTGTGCAGGTGTTCCAGGGCAGGGAGCAGTGCGTTCTCCAATTGCTCCACTGTAGCGATGTGCATCGCGGTCGGGAAGGCGTCGTTGGTCGACTGGCTGCGGTTGACGTGATCGTTCGGATGGACCGGCGTTTTGGAACCCATGATTGCCTCCTAGGCGTTTGATCGCCAGGTTGGAGATCACCTCGTTGGCGTTCATGTTGGACTGCGTGCCTGAGCCGGTTTGCCAGACCACCAGCGGGAAATTGTCGTCCAGTTTGCCGTCGATCACGTCTTCGGCAGCCTCAGCGATCGCAGTTCCGATTTTCTCGTCGAGATTATTCATTGCCACATTGGTAGTCGCCGCGCAGCGCTTGACAATGCCCAGCGCCCGTATCAAGGGTCTCGGCAGGCGTTCCTCTCCGATCTTGAAATTCTCCAGGGACCGTTGCGTCTGTGCCCCCCAGTATTTATCAGCAGGCACCTCGATCGGGCCGAACGAATCCGTTTCGGTGCGCGTAGTCATCATTTTGTCATCCATATTCACCTCCGCTCCGCTATCTCGTACAAAGCATTCACGGTTTTCCAATTCCTGGTTGTTGCCAATATGCTCAACTTTTTCTCGAAAAAGGTGTTTGAGAATTTGGTCTTTCCATAACCGTTGGGGCAAAAAAGATAGATCTCACGATCACATATTATAAATTCATCCCCAAAATTATCCCGGGATTGATAATATTTCGGCGGAAGGGGACTAGGTTTTTCATCCGAGGGGTTTGGGGAGTTGGCGGGAGGTTTTCCCGACTGCCAACTCCCTGAGACCTTATTTTCCCCCGCCCCTGAGCGGGGGTCAGGGGGTGGGGACGTCAAATACGTTAAAACCAATTCTGATGGTGTATCGGCCAAAAACGTGATGTAGAGTTTTTCAGGATCTGCCTTCCTTTGAATGACGAATGGATTGCTCTCCAGGACCTTCTTCAAACTATTTTTCTCGCGCACGATCACCCGCACATCGCTTCCCAACGATCGAGTTATTCCCGCTTCAATAATCTTTATTATTTTTAACGGATCATTTTCCGCACAATCGAAAACCACATTCCCGCTCTGTATGAAGGTCACCACGTCTCTCAAACCCAGGGATTCGCATAACCGTTTAAGTTCCGGCATGCTGATCCTGTTTTGCCTGCCGACGTTGATGCCTCTCAGGAGCGAAATATAGGTTTTCATTCTATCCCCTCATTGCACAATTGTTGTTTATTTCGTCACATTCTCCCTCACCGGAATCCCGCCTTCTTCTGCCATTGCCCTTCGGTCTTCCTTCCCTCTTACGAACGAGATTCCTGCCGCAATAATGACCAGCACCGTCGATAAGTAGAACGCGCTGTGCATCCCTGTCACGAATGCCTCCATCGGCGCCGAACCCAGTGCCACGTTGGTTCCCACGAATAGTTGCAGCATGACCGCTTTTGGTAGGCTGCTCGCCGCAACTGCCAGGGAGAGCGCAAAACTGGTCACCATGCCTGCCTGTCGCAGGGTTGCCAGCGTTCCCGAGGCGATTCCCAGCCGGTCTTTTGGGGCCGAATTCATGGCCGCGCTGGTGTTTGGGGGGTAGAACAGCCCGCCGCCCAGACCCATCAACCCCAGCCCAACCGCGATCTGCCAGTAGGGCATGGCGGGTGTGATCCGCGTGAACCATACCAGAGCCGCGCCCTGGATCAACAGCCCGATTGTCGCGGGTATCCGCGCCCCGATTCGGTCCGCAATGTTTCCTCCCCACGGAGCAATGATGGACGTCATCACAGGCAATGGGATCAGCAGCAGCGCTGCTTTCAGCGGGTCGTAACCGAGCACACCTTGTAAATAAAAGACGATCAGGAAATTCACCGCAAAGAGCGCCAGAGACTGCATCATGGCCGAGAGCACTGAGAAGTTGTAAACGCGGTTGTTGAAGAGCGTCAGGTCGAGCACCGGGTTGTTGGCACGCCGTTCCCACCACAGGAAAAAGCTGATCCCAACCAGGAATACGACAAACAATACCACGATGGGAGTCGATGTAAAGCTGTACTCTATCCCTAGCGTCAGGGCGATCAAAAGAGATGTCAGGCCTAGGCTGAAGCTTAGTGCGCCGATTCCATCGAAACGCTCCCCTTTTTTCCGCTGGGACATCTCGCGTAGTACCCGGTATCCCCAGAACGCGCCGATCAACCCCACCGGGACGTTGATGAAGAAGATCCATCGCCAGTCAGCCAGCGTCAGGATTAGGCCGCCCAGGATGGGTCCGGCTACCCCTCCGAAGGAAAAGGTGATCGCGTTGATTCCAAGTGCCTTGCCGCGTTCGTTTGCCGGAAAGACCTCTGTGATCAGTGCAACACTGTTGACAACCATCATCGCTGCGCCGCTGCCCTGGACCAGGCGGAACAGGATCAGCTCGGTAGCATTTGCCGAAAAGCCGCACAAAGCCGAGCCGATCGTGAAGATCACGAAGCCGAGGTTGTACATCCGTACCCGGCCGAGCATGTCCGCCACCCTTCCAAAGGTCAGCAGGAAAACCGTGCTGACCAGGATATAGCCCATGATTACCCAGATCATCTCGATCAGGTCTGCGTGCAGCTTCTCCATCATGTCCGGCAGTCCTAGGATGACGATGGTGCTGTCGATGGATGCCATCAGTGCTCCGATGGTAGTGACGCTCAAAACGATCCACTTATAAGCCACCTTTTTCCCAAACAGGGAATATTCTTTATCCATTTTTGTTATTTTGCTCCTTGGGTGATACTGACCTTTATGCCGGAACCACATCTTCAATTGGTTCAGGCATGTTCCTTTTTGGTTCAAGCGTGAATAATTTCATCATCAGGTGCATTGCTTCTTCAATCTGACGCCGCTCGTCTTCCGTGAGCTCGGCAAATTTACCTGCGAAATACATTTGCGTGTGCCGGTAGGCTTCGTCCAGTTCGCTTTTACCCTTTTCCGTTAGTGACAGGCAGATCCGGCGGCGGTCCCCCCCATGCATGTCCCGCCTTAGCAAATTCCGGTTCACCAGTGCCTCCACCACTTTGGACATCGAGGGCAGGCTCAACCCGATATGCGCGGCTGCCTCAGATAGGGACGCGCCTTGGTTCGCATCCACGAACGCCAGTGTTCTGAATTGCGCCATCGACATGTTGCCCGTGCGCATTTCCCGGAATTTTGTGCGCAATATCCGCATCAACAATGGGACATTATCCGCCACCAGCGCTGCAGTTTCCCGGGGAGTACTCATAACTTCAATTCCTTTCTAAATAGTTGCAAAATGCAATTATATTTGGGTTGCTTGGGAAGTCAAGACAATTCCGCTGTTTCTCATATGGTATTCAGACATAACTTAAAGCCTCAAAATACCCCCATAATGAAAATGTCCTGTTGACAAACCAGAACAAATGAGCTACTATCAACCTGTCGCAAAGGATGCCCGGTGGTATTATTTGCTGTCTCTTTTTTGAACCTTAAAACTGAACATTTATGGTTGCAAATCAACTGTCATTGCGAGCAGCGTTCTACGCCTCCGTTCTGTTGGGATCCCGCAAGGAACCTCATTGGGGGTCGGCCACATCGACGCCTTGACATCGCACCCGCCGAAAGGCCCTGCATGGGGTAGGGTAGTTGTCGATGGAAACTCTAGGCTAAATAAAATGCATTGGTATCATCCAAAATTAATCCTTAAAACGGTCATTCGTTTTGAGCCGAGGCGGTCTCAAGCCGCCATCAGCCACATCGACGACCTGGGTCGTCGATGGAAACTCTTGGCTAAATATAATACACTGGCATCATCGAAAATTAATCCTTAAAAAATGGTCATTCGTTTGTAATCGTTTTCGCTCGCGCTTCATCCAATTATCCCTTTTAACCTGAACTTCGCTTCTACCCTTCCCGATGGGGTAAAATCAAGATACCTGAAATTCTAAGGAGCAATTAATGACCATTACCCTCGACGGCTCTTCCCTCACCATCGAAAAACTCGTCGCCATTGCCCGTTTCGGCGAAAAAGTGGAACTCTGCTCCCGTTGCCCTGGAACGCATCCGGGTCTGCCGCGCTCATGTTGGAAGAGAAACTGGCTGCCCATGAGACCATGTATGGCACCAATACCGGCATCGGTGAGTTTTCAGAGAAGATCCTCTCTGACGAACAGGTCAAGGAATTCCAGAAATATCTCATCTACAACCATGCCGCCGGCATCGGTGATCCCGTTCCAGCAGAACAGGTGCGCGCCGCCCTGGCAGGGCGTATCAATGTCCATGCCCATGGGAATTCTGGCTGCCGTCCCGAGATCACCCTGACCCTGGTCGAGATGCTCAATAAGGGCGTCACCCCGGTGGTCTGTAATAAAGGCTCGGTCGGTGCCTGCGGTGACCTGGCTCCCATGGCCCAGGCCATGCTCCTTCTCTTGGGGGAAGGCGAAGCCTACTATAACGGGGAACGTCTCCCCGGCCGCGAGGCAATGCAGCGCGCCGGGATTCCGGTTCCCGGGCTCCAGGCTCGCGATGGACTGGCAGCCATCAATGGTTCCAACCTGCTCACTGCCATGTCCGCTCTCCACATTTACGATATGGAACGTTTCCTCAAGCAGGCCGAGATCGCTGCCGCCATGTCCATTGAGGCGCTCTTGGGCAACCTGAAACCCTACAACTCCATGCTCCATGAATTGCGCGGGTTCAAGGGTGCGGTCGCGTCCGCCAAAAACTTGCTGAAAGTCGTCGCTGGGTCTGACCTGACGACCGGGAAAATGAAAACCAAGGTGCAGGATGCCTACTCGATGCGTTCCACTCCCCAGGTCATCGGCGCCGCGCGCGATGCCATTGCTTACGCCCGCTCGCAGGTTGAGATCGAACTGAACGGCGTGGGCGATAACCCCATCTTCATCCCTGACCTGAAATTGACCCTTACCGGTGCCAACTTCCAGGGTTCCCCCGTTGCTCTGCCCATGGACATGGCTGGGATTGCCATCACCATGGTTTGTGTCATGTCCGAGCGTCGCCTGAACCGCTTGACCAATCCGGCTCTTTCGCGGGTTTGCCCGATTTCCTTGCCCACAACCCCGGTTTTTATTCCGGCCTGATGCTCAGCCAGTACACTGCCGACCACCTCATTGTCGAGCAGCGTATCCTATCCGCACCGGCCAGCATCCAATCCATCCCCGCTGCTGCCGACCAGGAGGATTTTGTCTCGATGGGCATGAATACTGCCCTCAAGAATGGCCAGATCCTGGATAATGCCTGGGGGGTGCTTGGCATCGAATTCATGGCGGCTGCCCAGGCACTGGATTTCCGCACTTTCACGCCTGGCAAGGGAACGCAGAAAGCCCGCGCAGGTCATCCGCAAGCACGTGGACCATCTTGAAGTGGATCGTCCGCTCTATCCTGATCATAATGCCATGAAAGCCTTGGTCAGGTCGGGTGAAATATTGGAAGCGGTGGAAAAAGAAATTGGTGCTCTCGAATAGGGCCGAATCCTGATGCGTAAACTTTCCGGTCTTACCCGTATCTCATTCATGCTGGCGTTTTTTCTTCACATTTGACAAGGGCCTGGCCTTTGTCAAATCCATGCTCTTTAACAAGGTGGTCGGATTGGAGGGGATGGGAATTTTTGGCGCCTCCAATAACATCCCCGATTATCTTTCAGCTCTTGCTTTCCGGGGGTGCCTTGGGCGTGGCGTTCATCCCTGTCTTAAAGGAATATCTGGACCGTGACGGTCGCTCTGCTGCCTGGGATTTATTCTCCCGTGTGATTAATCTCGCCTTCCTGCTGACTGCCGCAGTATCGGTGGTCATCATCGCTTTTGCGGAACCGCTTGTCCGTTATATTATCGTCCCGAGTTTCACTCCCGCAAACCAGGCCCTTACCGTCTCCTTGATGCGTCTCGACCTGCTCGCCATCTTGCTTTTTTCCATCAGCGGGCTGGTCATGTCGGCTTTGCAGGCCAACCAGCATTTCTTGCTCCCTGCCCTGGCTCCCATTTTTTACAACCTGGGACAGATTTTTGGTGTTACTGTTCTGACGCCCAGCCAGGGCCTTCACCTTGGCCCGCTTACCCTGCCTGCTTTCGGATTGGGGCTGTATGGCATGGTTTACGGTGTCATCCTGGGAGCTGCCATGCACTTGCTGATCCAGGTCCCCGGGCTCATCCATTATGGCTTCCGCTGGAGACCGGTCATCGGGTTGAGAACACCCGGCGTCCAGCGCGTTCTCATCCTGCTCTGGCCGCGTGTCCTGACCATGGCGAGCATCCAGGCTTATTTCGTCGCTCGTGACAGTCTGGGCTCCCGCTTCGGCGGGGTCGGCGTGGGGGCGCTGAATCTCGCCTGGACCATCCAGCAGGTCCCTGAAACGGTCATCGGGACAGCCATCGCGATTGCACTCCTGCCAACATTGGCTGAATTTATTGATCGCGCCCAGCCTGATGCTTTCCGTCAAACGGTCAACCGCGCTCTGCGAGTGATGCTGGCACTTAGTCTACCGGCTGCTGCCTTGCTGGCGGTTGTAATTCGGCCATTGGTCGCTGGTTTCTTTGGGTATGAAACCTCCCAGCTCGACCTGGTCACCTGGTGCACCTGGGCTTTTCTGTTTGGCTTGCTTGGAGATGTCTGGCTGGAGACTGCAGTGCGTTCGTTTTATGCAAATCAGAATACACGCACCCCGCTTGTGGCAGCGTTCATCCAGGTGATCTCGTTTATTCTTCTTGCCTGGTTGTTTTCCGCCTGGATTGGTCTGCCTGGCATCCCCCTGGCTGCTGCTGTCACATTCACTACCCAGGCTGTCGTTCTGCTCTCTCTACAGAATCGCAAATTCCCCGGTTTGTTCAATATGCAGGGGACACTGGTTCGGGCAGTGATTGCTGCCGTTGCCGGAGGGCTGGTTGCTTATGCCGTGCTTAACTTCCTACCGCTCTCTCCTGTATTCGCTGCATTGGTTGCCCTGGCATTTGGCGCAGTGGTAGCCTTACTTATTATCTGGAAGGAAGCTCGCCTTCTTCTTCAACTTTAATCATGAGGTATAATCGCCCGCATGCCTGAAACTGACATTAATGACACTCAACCGCAAATCCCATTGCAGAGGAACCTTGAAGATCCTCCCGGTCCGGAATCTAAGAAGAATTTCCCTCGCTGGCTGGTCGGGATATGCGTGGTCGCTCTGCTTGCCATAGGTCTCTTGGCTGGGTATGGGTCTGGCATGGGTCAGCGAGTTGCTGCCCAAAATACTCAGAATGCGGGGCAGCTCGATGAACAATTCCAATTGGGAATGCAAGCCTATAACGCTGGGAATTACGAGCTTGCCCAGAAGTATTTTAATTTCATAATCACCACCGACACTAATTATCCTGGCATCGTTACTGCTTATTCCGACCTGATGATGCACATGAATGTTACTCCTACCCCGGAATTTTCTCCCACCCCGGTTGTATCTCCTACCCCCGATTTACGTGGCGCCCAGGATATTTATAATTCTGCCCTCCAACTTCTGAATTCGGGTGATTGGAATGGTGCGATCACCAATTTAGATTCCCTGCGCAAAGGGTATCCGGACTTCCAAACTGCTCAGGTCGATGGCATGTATTATATGGCTCTCCGCCAGCGCGGCGTGGCAAAAATCACAGGTGCTTGCGCAGATTCAAACTTGGAAGGCGGGATTTATGATCTGACCCTTGCTGAACACTTTGTCGGCACCGGGAACTTGGATGCAAATGCTGAAAGTTTGCGCACTTATGCTCGTCTGTATATTATCGGTGCTAGCTTCTGGGACCAGGATTGGGTCCAAGCTCAGAACTTTTTTGCCCAGGTGATGGAAGCGTATCCGAACATGACGGATTCTTCCTGCCTCAGTGCCACCAGTCGCTGGGTGTCAGCCACTCTTAAGTTGGCCGACCAATATGCCGCAGCCGGGCAATATTGCAAGGCGGAAGAGCAATACACATCAGCCTTCACGATAGGCAACCCGCTAAATAACGCTGCTTACCCCACTGCCACCGCGGTGGGGGACCAGTGTAACGGTGGTGGTGGCGGAGGTAATCATGGAGGAATCACTCCGCAAGGAACCGCAACTCCAACTTCCTCCGTGGCTGCGCCTACTGAGATGACGACTCCCACGACCGAAATTATTCCGACTGAAGCGCCCACAAATACTGACGTCCCGACCGCGACTCCCACACCTTAATACCGCTGTTCACCCGATAAACTTCCACCTGGGTATGGATTATTTTACATGGATTCCGGTAAGATCATATGCCATCGCCCCGCTGATTTTTACCGGTATTATGCTGCCAATTTCGGCTTTCCCCTCCACAAATACCATTCCGTCGATCTCTGGGGCATCCCGGTATGACCTTCCGATGGCGATCCCATCCTTCTCCCCTTCCACCAAAACGTCCAGCGTTTGCCCTACATAAGATTGGTTTATTTGGAGTGAGATGGTTTGCTGCAGTTCCATCAGCCTTTGATACCGTTCTTTTTTCACCGCTGCGGAGATAGGGTCGCCTAGTGCTTCGGAAGCTGTCCCCGTTTCGAATGAAAATTGGAATGCCCCCACCCGGTCGAATCTTAATTCCTCCACGAAGTCTAAAAGAGTTTGGAACTCGTTGTCTGTCTCACCTGGGTACCCGACGATGAAGGTTGTGCGAATTGCCAATTTTGGCAGCTTTGATCTCATTTTTGCGATTGTGGTATTCACCCAATCTATGTTGGCTGGGCGGCGCATTCGGGTGAGGGTCGCGGGATCCGCGTGTTGGAGCGGGATATCGAGGTAGGGCAGCACCTGCGGGTGGCTTGCCATCACCTCGATTAATCGGTCCGTGACATACCCGGGAAACGCATACATGATACGTATCCAATCCATGTCCGGGACTGCGACGGTTATTTTCTCCAGTAATGTTGCAAGACCTTCCTGCATATCCAGATCGTGACCGTAATCGGTGGTATCTTGGGCGATAAGGACCAGCTCTCTTACTCCCCGGTCTCGCAGGCGGCGCGCTTCGTCGATAAGCGTATCAAGTGGACGACTAACGGTTGTGCCTTTTATGAGCGGTATAGAACAGAATGCGCAGGGACGCCGGCATCCGTCCGCAATTTTTAAGTAGGCGCTCGCACCTGCGATGGATGCACGCAGCACACCATTTTCATCAGTACCAATTGTGGGGGATTCGGGCAAGTGGTATAGCGGTTCGGGTCGCAGCCCTGGACCAGCCGGATGTTGCGAGCTGTGGCGCAGGTTTTGCACCACTTGGACTATGTCCATCCACCTGCGGGTACCGAGGATGCCGTCCACACCCGGAACCTGTTTAGCCACTTCAGCCCCATACCTTTGTGTCAGGCAGCCTGCTGCAATCAGCAACTGGTCCGGGCGTTTGGTCTCAGCCAGGTTGTGCAAGATGGAATACGATTCTTTGCGGGCAGGACCGATGAACCCGCATGTATTAACGATGAGTACGCTTGCTTCCCGAGCGGCGCTTACCTGTTTGTAACCGCTGCGCTCGAGTAGTTGCACCATTGAGTCGGAATCAACGGTGTTTTTGGCACAACCTAGCGAGATCATATGGAAGTTTTTTCGGTTCATAACAATAAGACTTTCTGTTTCTTAATCGACAAAACACCACGATAAGGTTTGTTGATTAGCATATTTCAGAATTTACTTTTACGGTGTTTGAGAAGGTCTCGGAGTTAAACTCGGACGTGGTGTGGCAGATGGACGTAATGTGGCAGTCGGTCGCAACGTTATGGTTGGCGTGGGAGTAATGGTAGGCGTCGGAGTGAAAGTGGCAGTGGGATTCAGGATTGCATTTGTAGTATAGATATGATCCACAACCTCACCGACATCTCCCATGGGACCCAGGTTGTTCTGATTGTATAGGATACTGATGGCTCTCCCATTTCCGGTCAGGACTTCGATTTGGACATTGCCATCGTATGGATATGCGGTACCGGCAGCTACGCGACCTTCGAATTGGACTTTCCCATCCACGGTGACACGCACATAAGCCTCGTTCTGGGCGATGACAACCACCTGGACTGGCTCACTGCCTGCGGCCGGTAATGTCACAGCCAAAGTCTCGACAGGCACAGCAATGTTAGTGGTGGACCCATTTCCGGTTGTAAGAAGCTCAGAAGTGAGTGTAGCTTGCTCAGTTGATGAATTTAGTATGCTCAGCATGGGAGGAACTGTCGGTTGAGGCGTTGACCCTGTTCGCATGTTGATAATTCGGCTGGTCCCCCAAATTGCGAAGGAGAGAAGTAGGATTACCAATCCGCCGCCAACAATTATGTCCACGCTGATATATCGCCGGACGAATGTTGGGATTTTAATTTTGAATAGTAGATTTTTAAAGTTTAGAGATTTCGAGGAGGTTTTGTCAGCCTCTTTTGCCGACTTTGCTTGACGTTCCAACAATTGGGCCTGCAATCCGTCAGCGAATGTTAGCAGGATGGCATCTATGTCCAGGTTGAGAAATCGAGCATAGTTGCTTAACATCCCACGCGCCTGGACCGAAGATGGTAAACCAGCAAACTCTCCGGCTTCAAGTTCTAAGAGATAATGCCTTCGAACGTGAGTATGGCGCTCGATTTCATCCAGGGTCAAACTCAAGCTTTCACGGCGTTGTTTAAGTAATACCCCTATTGTTTTGAAGATCTCCTGGGAAGGAAGGTTCTCAAGAATGGGGTTGGGAACTTCTTGTTGGTCTTTAGATTCCTCCAGGTTTTCTGATTCATTGGGTACCTCTCCCTCAATCAATTCCACAGATTCTTCTGATCCGGGATGCAATTTTAACTCATGAACGATCTGGGTGATGCGGCTTATGAACCGATTAAGTACCTCCACGCCCGAACGAGTTTTCTTCAGGACTTGGGAATCTCCCATGTTATTTCCAGAAGTTAAAATCTGGCCTGACGAAGGAGATATATCTGCGGGTGTGGCAACGGGTACCATACCTCCATTTCGCTGGCGGGCAATCACATCTTCAAGGGACACTCCTAAAAACTCGGCATATAGTCGCAAAAAGGCTCGCGCTTGAATCGGAGAAGGAAGAGATTCAAAATCGTCTGCTTCGATCGCCTCGATATGTTGTCCGCGAAGATGCGTCGCCTGCACTACTTTCTGGATGGTCAGGTTTTTGGCTTCGCGGGCTTGTTTGAGTTGTAATCCAATGGTTTCTGCCATATTTCCTAAAGAAAAATCACCGGCACTCCTTTTTAAATGGACCGGTGATATTCTATTTGTTTTATCTTCGACGAATTATGCGGCAGGTTCGGTACTTGTGTCTTGTTCAGCAGGTTGTTCAGCAGGTTCTTTTTCTTCTGCCTTGGGAGCAGGTTCTTCGATCGGCAGGCTGGGTTCCGCTTCGCCTTCGCGAAATACGGTGACTTTGATCTCCGGGATTAAGTCCATCGTCAATCGGATTCGGACCGTGTGGTCGCCCAATGTACGCAAGGGCTGCATATCCAACTGCTGTCGTTTAAGTCCGTACCCGGTCTTTTTTTGTAATGCGTCGACTACTTCTTGCGAAGTGATGGAACCGTACAGCTTTCCTGTTTCGCCAGCGCGGGCACCAAAAGATAATTGGACCTTTTCCAGTGCTTTGGCGACTATGCTCATTTCATCGTTGAGGATGATGCGTTTCTCAGCTGCTTTCGAGCGAATACGTTCTGCTGTTTTTATTGCCCCCGGGGTTGCCAGTACAGCCATCTTCTGGGGGAGCAGAAAGTTTCGACCATACCCATCTGCAACCTTCTTTACGTCCCCTGCGCGTCCAAGTTTGTAAACGTCCTTGATAAGTAATACTTTCATTTTCAAGCCCTTTCGTACTTTAGGATGGAGGAGCGAAGGGTACAACGCTCCGGGGGATGATTTTACCAGATGGTTGACTTCATGGGAAGGTATTTGAAATGGATGGGGTAATCGGAAATAGTCATTATTAGGTACGCCTTTCGATCCATTTTCTGGGGTTTTTGGAAAACCGCTTGTGTCTCCTTTTGAATCATGCTATAGTATATATTGGCTGGTGGTTTTACCAGATCGCGCGGGAATCTGCATGCAGAACAAAATCGAAGCAATTAAAATAAAGAGCATTAAAGATATCTGTATAGATCGGCTAGAAGAATTAATCCTTTCTGGCGGACTAAAAATTGGAGAAAGACTCCCGTCTGAGCGCAATTTTGCCGCCCAGATTGGAGTTAGCCGCCCGGTCCTCCACGAAGCATTGGTGGATTTGGACTCAAAAGGGTTGGTACAGATTATTCCACGTCGGGGGGTTTATATCAGCGATTATCGCCGTTCTGGTTCATTGGCTATCCTTTCATCCTTGCTTGCGTATCACAATGGTAAGCTCGATTATTCTATTTTACAAAGCCTGATTGATATGCGCTTGATTGTTGAAACCGAATCTGCCCGGCTGGCTGCCCGTAACCGCACTACGGAACAATTGGCTGAGTTTCACACTATGCTTCTAAAAGAGCAATGTGCTGACAATAATAGTCCTCAGTTCCTCACCGATACTGACTTTTTATTCCATTTATCGGTTGCCATCGCCTCCGCTAATTTTGTCTACCCACTTGTAATAAATTCTTTTAAGGGGGTTTACACAAGTTTGACTGGTGAATTTTTTCAGAAATATTGGGGAACACGCGTCGTTGAAGCAGTAATTAATTTTCATGTCAAATTAATTGATGCTTTTGACCATCTGGACGAAGAGAATGCCAGGAATATCATGGTAGAGATGTTAAAGCATGGAGAAACCTACCTCAAAGGAGAATCTTAATGAACGCTGTTGTACTTGAAAAGCCTCGTTACGCAATTAAGAAACCCGAGAATCTATCTCCTCGCATTAAATGGTTGCGCGAATATTATTTCAAAGGCGTGGACCGTGCTTGGAATAATGAATATACTTCCTGGACCACCGGTACTCCTTGGGACTTTCAATACAATGAACTTTCTTTTTACATTGTTCCTGAGACGTACACGTTCCTGCAAACATTCCGTTCTTCATTCAATCAAGTCGCCCGCCCTGTGGCACTATCTCATGATTTCTGGAATCTGTCTCTTCCTGAACGCCGCGCATGGTTTAATAAGGAGGTTATGGTGCACTATCTTCCGCGGGAGATCTTACCCGGAGATCTATTGGCTGGGGCACGTTTTAACATCCAGACCTCCGCATGCCTGACTAAAAAAGAGACGAAGGAGCGCGACCGGCTGGTATACGGTCCAAAGGGTTCCCGAGCTGCGATGTTGTGGTTTCATAACCACGGCTATGGCAACGCTGGAGCTACTTCCGGACATCTCATCCCAGATTATGGGCGCATCCTAAGAGAGGGCTGGAAAGCTGTTTATGCTGAACTGGAAAATGTGCTGGCAGCACTCACAGAATCTGAAAAACGCGGCAAAAAGGGTGCGCAATTGCGGGCAATGATGACCGCCGCAACCATGCCTCGTGACCTGGCTGCTGAATATTCCAAGGAGTGCAACCGTCTTGCCCAATCGGAAGGAGATTCAGGGCGCCGCGCCGAGTTGCTGAAGATGTCTGAAATGTTGACTCGTGTCCCATGGGGACCGGCACAAGATTTCTGGGAAGCAGTTCAGTCTCTTTGGATCACCCACATGTTAATTATGGCAGACGAAAATTACCCTGGTCCTGGTGTTTCGTTTGGCCGCCTTGACCAGTATTTGTTTCCTTTGTGGGAGAAGTCATTTCGCGGCGGCATGGACCCAGAGTTCAGCAAGGAAATATTGAAATGCTTTTGGATGCATTGCAACACGGCCTATGACGGCATGATTCGCACCGGAGGCAACCAGGGAATTACTGCCGGTTATGGCCAACTATTTACTATAGGTGGGTTGGGGCTCGAAGGCCGGGATATGACAAATGATCTTACATACATTCTTTTGGATGTTATTGATGAAATGTCGCCAATCCTGGAGCCAAAACCAAATGTGCGTCTTCACCGCGGATCACCCGATAAGTTGCTCGACCGGGTGGTCGCAATGATTGCATCCAGTCAGGGTTCACCGTTCCTGATGAACTTTGATGAAAGGTCCATAGCAGGGATGATGCTCGAAGCAAATAAATCGGGAGTGATGGATCTCATCAACGAAAAAAATGTTTTCGATTATGCCCCGGTTGGGTGTCTGGAAAATACGATGGTCGGAAACGACCGCTCCGGCACTGTAGATGCCAACTTGAACTTGCTCAAAGCGGTCGAGCTGACTTTGACTGGCGGCTATGATTTGGTTCCCTTCAAGGATGGTATTTCCGGAAAAACAGATTCTCCCGCTCGTTGGGGTGCGAATACCGGTGATGCAACCCAATTTAATACTTGGGAACAATTTTGGGAGGCTTACTCGGCACAAACCCGTCATATCATCAGTCGCATCGTGAATCTTTATGAGAGATCTGAATCTATCCGTGCTCGTTTCGTTCCCACGCCTTATGTTTCCTGTCTAGTTAAAGGCTGCGCTGCCAAGGGATTGGACATAAACGAGGGGGCGCGGAGCTGGGTTTCGTCACCATCGAAGCTGTGACTTATGCAACCACGGTAGATTCTTTGCTCGCAGTAAAATATCTCGTTTATGACCAAAAAGTTTGTACGCTTGCTGAACTTCTTCAGGCGCTAAAAGACAATTGGGTTGGACATGAAGTCTTGCAGGCACGGGCGCTTCATCAAGCACCCAAGTATGGCCGAGATGATGACAAGGCAGACAGCCTTGCCCGGCAGGTAATGGAATTATGGACGAGCGAAACCTGGAAGTACAAGACACAATCAACCGGACGCCAATTCCGCCCGGGGATGTTGTCATGGAATTACTGGGTGGCCGACTCTTTCATTTTGCCAGCCAGCCCGGATGGTCGTCCTCAGGGTAAATTCTTGTCGAATGCATTGTGCCCTTCAAATGGCGCAGACATCAATGGACCAACTGCCAATGTAAATTCTGTGGGAAAAGTACTTGGAGGTAAAGCCACGGATGGAAAAGGTGATTGGGAAGACTACCTGAATTTGTTACCCAATGGGGGCAGTCACACGATGACTTTCAATCCGTCTATCCTGCGTGATTCAGAACACCGTCAAAAATTTAAGGCTTTCCTGCGCGGGTACATGGAGAATGGAGGATCAGCTCTCCAGAGTCAATATGATCGATGCTGGCCTTCTGAAAGACGCTCAAAAACATCCGGAAAATTATCGCCATCTGTTAGTGCGAGTTACCGGGTATAACGCTTATTTCACATCTATTGGACGCGAACTCCAAAATGAGATTATTGCTCGCGAAAGCCACCAGATGAAATGACCACCGGTCTAATCTTGAACACGCAGCGTCTTTCCACGGAGGATGGCCCCGGAATCCGTTCGACGGTTTTCTTTAAAGGGTGTCCACTCCGCTGCACCTGGTGCCACAATCCGGAGAGCATCTCTGCGCGCATCCAGACGCAATGGTTTGAAGTCCGTTGTTTGGGTTGCCAATCTTGTATCGAAGCTTGTCCCAATGGCTGTCTTTCAATGACTGACAAAACATTGTATATTAACCGGGAGAAGTGCCAAGCATGCGGGAAATGCGCTGAGGCGTGCCCATCTGGTGCCTTGGAAATTATCGGCAAGACAATACATGCGGATGAACTTCTGGCAGAATTACTGAAAGACAGGGTGTTCTATGAAAAATCTGGAGGCGGTGTGACTCTATCTGGTGGCGAACCCACGTTCCAACCTGAATTTGCTGAATCGCTTTTACGCGGTTTACAGGAGCAAGGGATTTCTACTGCGATCGATACATGCGGCTTGACCTCAATTCATACGCTCGATCGCCTTCTGCCATACACAGACCTGGTGCTATTCGATTTAAAATTGTTCGACCCTCACCTTCACTTTGAATTCACTGGTGCATCCAACAACAAAATTTTGGAGAATCTTTCCTACCTTCGAGATTATCGTCGGGCACAAACCCTACCGTTTGGAATATGGATTCGAACTCCACTCATACCTGGTGCAACAATGTCAGATAAGAATTTGAATGCAATAGGACAATACCTGGGTGAAACACTCAATGGGAGTATTTCTAGGTGGGAATTATGTGCATTTAATAATCTTTGCCTTGCCCAGTATCAACGCTTGGGAATGAAGTGGGCCTTTGCCCAAACTCCACTAATGACCTCCGGTGAGCTGGCGCGATGCAAAGAAATTGCTATGAATGCCGGTCTCCACCCTGACCTTGTTTTTGCCACAGGGGTAACCCGCGAAATCGAGACTAAATTAGGAGTTTTATATAAATCGTCGACAATCTCTTGCAGCCTTTTCTTCTGAAGATATCCAGAGCACCCAACCGGCCATGAAAGTGGGGTTGCTCGCGACCGTATCTCATGATGGATTGCCACATGTTACGCTTATCTCCTCATTGATGGCGTGCGGGCCTACGCAAATATGCTTCGGGCAGTTTACTGAGGGGATATCAAAGAAGAACCTACTCGAAAACCCAAAGGTTGGGTTCCTTATAATGAGCCTGGACAAAAACCTTTGGCGGGGTAAAGCCACGTATACCCACAGTGTAAAAGAAGGTCAGGAATACGACTTCTATAACAATATCCCCATGTTTCGTTACAATTCCTATTTTGGTGTTCATACTGTCTACTACATGGATCTGGTTTTGCACACCGAGAAAAACACCCTTACCGATGAATAAGGTTATCTTTGCTGCCCTTCAGACAATTCAAGCCCGCATGCTTGGACCCAAATCTAGTGAAAAGTCTGTACTCAACCATTGGACATGTGCATTCGTGGATAAGATTGACAACTTGAAATTTCTATCTTATGTTGGTGAAGACGGCTACCCGATCATTGTTCCAGCCATCCAAACTCAGAGCTTAGACAAATGGAACTTACTTTTCTCTACCTCGGTTTACACTGATGAGCTGGAGGCCATCCCAAAGGGCATTCCCTTGGCGGTCTTTGGAATGGCTTTAACCATGGAAGATGTTTTAATGCGTGGGACATATAAAGGCCTGCGTCGCATTGGAGGTGTCAGGGTCGGGACAGTGGAGGTGGATTGGGTATACAACCCCATGCCGCCAGTCCCTGGGCAAATCTACCCCCCACTGGAGTTATCACCCGTAGCAAAGTACTAAAGGAAAGGCCTGCCGCTTTTTAGTATAGAAGCTTTATTACCCATATCACTTTTTAGTACAGTTATCAAAAAGCAGTATAATTTCGGCAATTATGGTCGAGACGCCCTCATTAATTCAGATTAAAGGCATTCGGGATGGTCTATTAATAACAATGGATGGCGCTTCCTGGCCAGAGCTCGTAAATGCCTTTATTAAAAATATTGATGAACGCTCCTCTTTTTTTCAGGGTGCGCGGGTCGTACTAGATGTGGGCTTGAATGAGTTGCGGGTAGCCGAATTGTCGTCATTGCGCGATCAATTATCGGAACATGGTATAACATTATGGGCGATTCTGAGTGAATCACCTCTAACGGAAACCACTGCTCAAAACCTTGGATTAGCAACCCGTATCTCGAAACCTCAACCGATTGATTATAAGGATATTTCGGAATCATTGGCTGAAGATGCAGCCAAATGGGTCAAAGGTCCACTTCGTTCGGGTGGGCATGTGTCATTTGAGGGAAATGTCGTTGTGATGGGGGATGTGAACCCAGGTGCAGAGATTGTTGCTGGCGGCAGTGTGATAGTCTGGGGGCGGTTGCGTGGAGTTGTCCATGCTGGAGCACATGGAAATGAAAAGGCAGTTGTTTGCGCGTTGGAATTGATACCAACCCAATTACGTATTGCCGGTGAGATCGCTGTCTCGCCGAAAAAACAAGGGAAAAGTCAACCTGAAGTAGCCTGCTTGAAAGACGGTCAACTTGTGGCAGAGCCTTGGCAAAAAATGACAGGACGGTGAGATGGTAGCTCAAGTAGTTACAATAGCTTCTGGCAAAGGCGGGGTCGGCAAAACAACCTCTGTCGCAAATATAGCTGTGGCATTAGCTTCACGCAGTAATAAAGTTACTTGCATTGATGGAGATATCGGGTTGCGTAACCTCGATGTCGTTTTAGGCTTAGAGAATCGCATCGTTTACGATTTGGTTGACGTAATTGAGGGTCGATGCCGATTGCATCAGGCGATGATTCGCGATAAACGCCTTCCCGATTTATATCTCATCCCAGCCGCACAGACGCGGGACAAGACTGCGATTTCGCCCAGTGATATGGTGCGTCTATGTGATGAACTTCGCCAGGATGTAGATTGGATAATAATCGATTCTCCGGCAGGGATTGAACGCGGTTTTAAAAATGCAATTGCCGCCGCAGATCGTGTCCTAGTTATGACTAACCCTGAAGTATCTGCTGTACGCGATGCAGATCGGGTGATTGGTCTTCTCGATGCAGAAGAGAAGGGTCCCGCGGCATTGATTATCAATCGACTGGATCCTGCGATGGTGAAACGGGGAGATATGCTATCAGTGGAAGATGTACTTGATTTATTGGCGATTGAATTGGTAGGCGTTATTCCCGAAGATGAGAACATTATTGTGGCATCAAATAGAGGTCAACCCCTCGCCCTGGATGGCAAAAGCAGAGCTGGACAGGCATTCCAAAATATTGCTCGGCGGTTATTGGGGGAGCAGGTGCCTTTCATGGATCTTGAACAACAGAGTCTATTTCAACGCCTCTTGGGAAGGAAATAATGATGAATTTCCTTTTTGGCCGCAAGAAGAGCGCTAACAGCGCCAAAGAACGCTTGCAACTGGTTTTAATTCACGACCGGACAGACCTAACATCGGTTGAGTTGGAATTATTAAAAGACGATTTAATTGAAACCATATCTCGCCATATTGATATTGACCCTACCGCAGTGAAAATTAATGTAGCCCAGGATGGACGGTCCCAACGGCTGGTTGCTGATATTCCCCTGCGGAGTGCTGGTCGTAGACGGGGGCGTGAGCCGGGGAGTGCGGCGGGATAACCCCTCGCTGAGTTATGTTTCGTAGCGGTTTCTGGCGACAATTCGACTTCTGGCTGCTGGGAGCGGTCATTGTGGCTCTTGTATTTGGAGTCACGATGATTTTGTCTGCAATTGCGGGGAACGAAAACCTTGCAACTTTGGTTCCACGTCAGATAATCTTTGGTGGGATCGGCTTCGTAGTGATTATCTTCGCTGCCGCCATTGACTATCGCTTCTGGTCTGGTGCAATTATTCCGATGTATGTTGTCATAGTCATATTTCTGCTTCTATTATTTGTTATTGGTGGTGTCCGTTTCGGCGCAACCCGTTGGATTGAAACCGGGTTGGTTTCAATCCAGCCCACAGAACTGGCAAAGATCGTTGTGATTTTGGCTTTGGCTAATTATTTCGCAAAAAACAATGAAGCGCCACGGAATTGGCGCTGGATGATCAAAGGATTATTAATTACTTTAGTCATCGCTGGGCTGATCTTTATCCAACCAAACCTGAGCAATGTTATTGTTATTATGGCATTATGGGCTGCGATGAGCTGGGAAAGCGGGTTGGAATTGAAACAGCTTGGCATCATGGTCTTAGCGGGGATTATTTTAGCAGTGGTGGCATTCAATTTTATCCAACAATATCAACAACAGCGTATTCTCAACTTTTTTCGACCGGATTTAAGTGCGCGTAATGGTGCCACTTATAACGTAATCCAGGCGTTGATTGCGCTGGGTTCTGGAGGGTGGGTTGGCAAGGGATATGGAAGTGGCACGCAAACACAGCTCAGGTTTATGAAAGTACGCCATAATGATTTTATCTTTTCTGTAATTGGGGAAGAACTTGGTTTTATTGGTACTATTTTTGTGCTAGTTTTGATAGGTTTTATAGTCTACCGCTGTCTTCGGGCGGCACGATTAGCCCGCGACCCGTTCGGATCATTGATCTGTTATGGCGTCGCCATCCTCATTTTTTTCCAGGCAGCGGTAAATATTGCTGTAAATCTGAATTTGATCCCCGTCACCGGTGTCCCACTCCCGTTTATTAGTTATGGGGGTAGTGGTTTGATTTCCTTGATGTTGGGGATAGGATTGGTAGAAAGCGTGATTTTACGACATAAACCTTTGGAATTCTAATGGAGTATCTCTTGGATTCTAAATCTATTCGGACACGCTTTGCCCCTTCACCCACTGGTCGGATGCACTTGGGGAGTGCCCGTTCTGCACTTTACCCTTTTCTACTTGCTCGCCGCTTCGGTGGAACATTTATTTTACGCATTGAAGACACCGACCAGAAACGCTTCGTCCCAGGTGCAGAGCAGGAATTGATTGATGGTTTGCATTGGCTGGGGATCAATTTCGACGAAGGACCGGATGTAGGAGGCCCTTTTGGTCCATATCGTCAAACTGAGCGACGTGATATATATAACGAATATGCCTGGAAGCTGGTGGAATTGGGACATGCTTTTCCTTGTTTCTGCACACCTGAAAGGCTGGCAAAAGTCCGTCAAGACCAGATTAATAATAAACAAAACCCCCGATACGATGGGACCTGCCGCAACTTGAATTTGGACCAGGGAAGGCGCCGCGCTGCAGCAGGGGAGAAGCATGTAATTCGGTTCAAAATGCCTAAAGAAGGAAGCATCTCCACCAAAGATTTATTACGCGGTCCAAGCACGACTGAAAACTCCGCTCTTGATGACTCTGTCCTGCTGAAATCCGATGGGCTGCCTACTTATCATTTGGCTGCGATGGTTGATGATCACCTTATGGAAATCAGTCATGTAATCCGCGGCTCCGAGTGGTTGCCTTCCCTGCCTTTGCATGTTCATATCATCCGTGCCTTTGGATGGCAGGAACCTAAATTTGTTCATCTATCGGTTTTCCTCAAACCCAGCGGAAAAGGAAAGATGAGTAAACGCGAAGCGATCGAGGCTATAAAAGATGGCCACTCGATATTCGTCAGTGATTTGCAAGGGTTAGGTTATATTCCCGAGGGGGTTCTTAACTGGATCGCTCTGATGGGCTGGGGTGTCCCGGAAAGCGATGTACTGACTCTAGACGATATGATCGCCCGATTTGATATTCAAAATTTGACGCCTTCTCCCGCAGCCATCGATTTTGCTAAACTCGATCACTTTAATGCAACGCACATTCGCCTGCTCCCGACCGATGACCTTGCTGCACGAATTAAGCCTTACTTCCTTAATGAGGGCTTCGATGTGGATGACATAACATTGTTGAAAATCGTTCCTCTTATCCGTGAGCGCTTAGTTACCTTGGACGATTGTTTACCTTTCGCATCCTGGTTCTTTAAAAAATCAGTTCAGCCAAATCCGAATGACCTCGTAGGGAAAGATTTAACCATTGCACAGTCGATAAAGATTGTTCGAGAAGCTGTCGATATTCTGAAAATGCTGCCTGATATCACCCCTGCGACAGTTGAGCCTCCCATGCGAGCGTTAGTGGATCACCTAGGTCTCAAACCCAACCAGGTCTTTGGGATCCTGCGTACCGCAGTGACAGGACAAACCGTAAGTCCACCACTTTTTGATAGCATGGGAATAGTGGGAAAAGAAAAAGTTTTAGAAAGATTAGAAACCGCTATAAATATATTGGAGAAAATGTAAAGGTTTCTCTCGCAAGGTTAATTCTTTTGGGAGGAATCTTTTACGAAATGAATAATCGGGCTAAGTATATGGCCCCCAGAACGAAGCCGATCGAGACCACGACCCATCTCAAGGTCGCAGGTTTAATCTTGCTGGCCAGTCGGCCACCCATGGCCCCTCCGAACAGAGCGCCGACTGCCATAACCAGAGCCACACTCCATACTACCTGACCTGAAAAAACAAATAACAGCGCTGCAGCGACATTCGTCGCAAAAGCAATTCCCTGTTTAAGTGCATTCAAGCGAGTCAAGTTGTCATTCAAAATTAAACCCAGTACTGCCAGCATGACGACGCTTAACCCCGCCCCGAAATAACCCCCATAAATTGCACCGAGAAAGACGGGGATAAATGCCCACAATTCAGAAGTCGTTTTCGACTTCCCCTCTTCTCGGCGGTGGGTTAGCCACGCACGCACCGGGTTTTGGATGGCAAGCAAAGCGGATGCCAGTAAAATTAGAAAAGGCACGAGGGTCGTGAAGAGTTTCTCTCCTGTTTTCAATAACAGGACACCACCTGTTAATCCACCGAAGACAGCAGCAGAAAGTGCTATCCATAAACGTTTTTTCTGGTTTTTCAGATCTTTAGCTTGCGCTAAAGTTCCACCTAAATACCCCGGGCAAAGCGCCACGGTATTTGTAATGTTGGCTGAGACTGCCGGTAAACCGATAGCCATTAAAACCGGGAAGGTGATTAGTGTCCCACCGCCTGCCAGGGCGTTGATCATCCCGGCAGCAATGGCAGCCAATCCAGCGATAATGTATCCAATAATAGTCATAAATCTACTCGATTTTTTGTTCGATTTTTGCCCAAGTATCCTTAAGCGTGACAGTCCGGTTGAAGATTGGTTTTCCAGGAGCAGAATCCAGATCAACGCAAAAGTATCCAATTCTTTCAAACTGATATTTATCGCCAACCTTTGTTTCTGCCAAGGAAGGCTCTAGAAAGCAATTGGTTAACACTTCCAGTGAGTGTGGGTTAATGATTGTGTTGACATCCTCCCCGACATCAGGGTTCTCCACTGTGAATAGTTGCTCGTAAAGACGGACCTCAGCTTTAATCGCATGTTCCTTCGAAACCCAATGAATGGTGGATTTGACTTTACGTCCGTCAGGGGCATCCCCGCCTCTCGTTAACACATCATAGGTGCAATGCACCTCGATGATCTCGCCCGTTTTCGGGTCATGTGTAACACCGACGCATTTAACTAGATAAGCATACCGAAGCCGGACTTCGTTGCCTGGGAAAAGGCGATGGTATTTGGGAGGGGGTATTTCACGGAAATCATCTTGTTCGATGTACAGGACCTTCGAAAATGGGACTTTCCTGGTCCCGGCCGATTCATCTTCGGGATTATTGATGGCAGTCATTTCTTCGGATTTGTTCTCTGGATAATTATCAATTACCAATTTAAGAGGATGCAAAATAGCCATACGGCGCGGAGAGTGCTTGTTGAGGTCGTCACGGATGGTTGCTTCTAATTGAGCCATATCTACCCAACTATCGTTATTCGTCTCACCGATTTCAGCGATGAAAGTTTGGATTGCTTCAGGGGTTACTCCTCGCCTGCGCAGACCGCGCAGAGTAGTTAAACGCGGGTCATCCCATCCGCTCACGACCCCCGACTCGACAAGTTTGCGAAGTTTACGCTTACTCATCATGGCGAAGGTCAGGTTAAGACGTGAAAACTCGATTTGCCTTGTCTTGAATTCTCCTAGTTGTTCCAGGAACCACTCGTAAAGTGGACGATGAATCATATATTCTTGGGAACAAAGCGAATGCGTAATCCCCTCCATCGAGTCGTTCTGACCATGAGACCAGTCATACATAGGGTAAATGCACCATTTGTTTCCAGTCCTGTGGTGAGCTGCATGGAGGATTCGATACATGACTGGATCTCGCATGACCAGATTTGGGTGTGCCATATCTATTTTGGCGCGTAAAACCCGACTGCCTTCAGGATACTCGCCTTTCTTCATCCGCTCAAGAAGGTCAAGGTTTTCCTCAACCGTCCGGTTTCGGAAAGGAGATTCCAGGCCGGGTTTTATCCCCGATTCGGTCTCGCTCCACTTGGTTCCGCGTGGCAAGGTGCCGCGGCTGGCGTTCATTTCCTCGGGGGTTTGATCATCGACATACGCCAACCCTTTTCTGACGAGTCGGATAGCCCATTCGTACAGCCGGTCGAAATAATCCGATGCAAATGTAACTTTAACCCATTTAATCCCAAGCCAGCGAGCATCTTCTTCGATCGCCTCAACGAACTCAGTTTCTTCCTTGGTCGGGTTGGTATCGTCAAACCGCAGTATCAACTCACCGCCAAATTCTTTGGCGGTGTTATAGTCAATTAGGAATGCTTTAACATGTCCAATATGCAGGTAGCCATTCGGTTCGGGAGGAAGTCGGGTGCGGACATAAGTAAACCGACCCTTTTTTAGGTCCTCAGCAACCGCTTCGAGGATAAAATTAGCCGGCTTTTTGGTGAAATCTTTTGTTTCCATAATTCTGTCCTATTCGGTATAATTCCAGGCAAAGATTTAAAAAACCTTTCCAGCTTCGAGATCCATATGAATTATTTCATCAGGAACGATAAGGGATTTATATTTGAAACCCGGTAACACTATAAGTTTACCATTATAACAAGATGAAAGGAGACTTCACATTGAATATGGACAAACGAGCAAATTTCCTTGGAACGTACTTCAATAAAGATATTGTTTTTCGCATTTCTGCTTTTGCTAAGATTTTTTCATGGGTTGTCGTGGGAATTTACGGATTGGAGTGGTTGGTCCAAGCCTTGGCAATGGTTTTGCAAATAAGCCGCGGATTCTGGGTCGGAATGGGGGTTACGGATGTTCTCCAAAACATATTCTCTCTGTTCGAACCACCCCTGCGAGGGGTTGTCTATTTTGTGGTTTTGCAAGGTGCTGCTCAAGCGTTATTGTTGTTCATGGATATGGAAGACAATACACGACGCGCCGCACGGGGTTTTGATCTGAAATAAATTGCACAAGAAAAGATTTGTTGTATAATTGTCGCGCAATGAAGATTGTTGCCAAGAGTTTTTACTATTATTCCCATCTTTAAACGCCGTTGCGGGTGGGAAGGACGCGCCTGCTGCGGCAGGCGCTTTTTTATTCTTTAGATGTTCGAGCGACAATCGTTTAAGAAACAAATTATGTTCGGAATTATTGCATTTTCCAAATTGGCTAATATTCGAAGCGGAGATTTATTTTATGAACATTGAAGACCAGGTGGCCTTATTAATGCAAGGAACTGAATATGGGGATGAGCAATTAAAAAAGAATATGGCGAATGAGCTGCACCAGCGGCTTATTGAGGCAGAGAAAGATCATCGTCCCCTGCGTGTTTATTGCGGTTTTGATCCCCGTACATCGGATCTGCATCTGGGACATACGGTCCCGATGCGAAAACTACGCCAATTTCAGGAACTTGGACATGAAGTTACGTTTGTTGTCGGCTCGTTTACGTCTTTGATAGGTGATCCATCCGACAAAGATAAGCTCAGACCGCGTTTGACCCAGCTCGAAGTCGAACGTAACGCCCATACCTATGCAGAACAAGCGTATAAAATCCTCGATCGGAATAAAACTAAGATTAGATTCAATTCAGAGTGGTTGTCTGAGTTGACATTCGAGGAATTGATAGAATTGGCTTCTAACTTCACCATTCAACAATTCATTACCCGCGAGAATTTTCGCAAGCGTTGGGACAATGGCGACCCGATTTACCTTCACGAGACATTTTATGCCATCATGCAAGGGTACGATGCTCATGCTCTGAAAACGGATGTGCAAGTAGGCGGAACTGATCAATTATTTAATATTGTCACTGCGGCCCGCAAAATTATGACTGCACAAGGTGACAAACCCAACATTGCTATTATCCTTGGCATTCTCCCTGGGACCGACGGAGAGGTCAAGATGAGTAAATCGCTTGGCAACCATATTCCACTTCTTTCAACCCCTGAAGACATGTACGGAAAAATAATGTCTATACCTGATAAGGCCATGGGGTTATATATGCGTCTCATTACTCGCTGGCCCCCAGGCAGAATTAAAGAAATCGAAACCGGTATTAAGTCAGGCGAATTGCATCCACGGGATGCAAAAATGTCCATTGCGCGCGAAATCGTATCGATCTTTCACAACGATGAAATCGCGCTTCAGGCTGAGAAATCGTTTGAAAAAGTTTTCCAGCAAAAGGATATCCCTGACAAAATCGCTGAGTACACCCTTATGCCTGGACAAACCATTATGGATGTGCTGACCGCGACAGGATTGGTGGCGAGTAGGTCCGATGGACGAAGGATGATTGAGCAAAAGGGGGTAAAGCTGGATGGAGATTTACTTACTCAGTTTGACATGCTTTTCCCTCATCCAGGGGTTCTGCAGGTGGGTAAACGACGATTCATCAGAATAAAATAAAAAATAAACCGGGTTTCTTGCAGAAGCCCGGTTTTTTAATTATGGCTGTGACGCTGTTTCTAGCAAGGTTCTCCCAATCAACCCTGCCAGGTATTCATTATTTTCTTCCAGTAAGACCACCACTGCGAGCGGAACACCTTGGTAATTTGGAAGCGTCCCTCCCAGAGACCAGGAGAAGGTTGTTGATTCCTGGCTTACAGATGCATTCCATTGCCAGAACGGTTGACCCTTTACAATCAATGACTGTGCAGTATTGGCAGCATTTGAAGCATGAAAGACATTTACCGGGGCGCTTAATGCAGGTAGAACTACCCAACTCAGCGTGGGGGTATCCACTGCCATCGCCAGGCGAGGTGCAGGTCGAATCCCTTCATTGCTCAATGTAGCTGTTGCAAGAACCATTTGCAATGGACTGACCTGTAATGCGGACCCCTGGTTGGACGCACCTGCAACGGGTAGGCGTAACTCAGGTGCGACAAAAAAACCCAGGTCGGCATACATTTGGTCAGCAACAATCTGAGAGGGCCACGCAGTGTATCCAGCAGCTTGGAAAAATGGATCCAAAACATTTCCGGGAGGGTACATTCCTTGGGCAGCCCGGTCCAACAAGGGGGAATTAGGATCCTGGAGCAATGAAGGGGCTTGTGCATCCAGGTTGTTCGGGTCAAAAGTTGGGTGAGAAGCTATTGCTAGAATCTCACCGCTGCTGGCATTAATCAAAACGATTGCCCCTGTATGGGCTCCCAGCAGATCGTCAGCTTGTTTTTGTATCCCCAGGTCCAGGCTCAGACGAATGTTCAAACCAGGGGGTGGTTGACCGTAAACAAGATGATCCCACCAGACGCTGCTGGCGGGGTTTCCTTGTAACCCGCGCAAATAAAGGTCGAGACTGGCTTCCAGCCCCGATTGTCCGTAGGTAGGATTTGTATAACCGGTAATCGGAGCCAACGCAGGATAGAGATATGTACGAAGGTATTCTCCTGATTTACCCACTGTGATGTTGATAGCTACTTCATGACTGTCTAGCAAGCTGCCTCGTTTAACATATCGATCCGATATTGAACGGCGAGCATTATCTGTACGCTCGAGAATGGATGGTCCGCGCCATACTGCCCACCATGCATTTGTGGCAGCCAGAGAGAATAGGCCAAGACCTATCAATCCAGCTAGGATTAAGTAAGGTTGAGGTTTTGGAAGAGGCGCCGCTTCTTCTTCGGTTTGACTGGAAATGAGTAAAAGTATGAGCAGTGCCAGGAAAGAAGTCAGCAAAGATGAGCCGCCATAGGAAACAAAAGGCAACGTCACACCTGTTAGAGGAAGTAGGCGAATATTACCCCCCATGATCAAAATGGATTGCGCACTAACATAAGCTGTCAACCCGGCTGCTAGGATTCTTCGAAAGTTGTCGGGTGCGCGCAAGGCGATGTGGATTCCCCGCGATGCGAAAAACCCTACCAGGGTCAGCAAACCGAGAGTGCCGATTAATCCCGTTTCTTCAGCAATGGCTGAAAAGACAAAGTCTGAAATTGCCACCGGCACCAACCCGGGGCTACCCAATCCGGGTCCCCTTCCTGAAGTCCCTCCGTTGGCGACTGCCATTAATGACTGGACGATTTGGAAGGAGCGCCCGGAGGGGTCAAGCCATGGATTTAGCCATGCATCCACACGCAGGCGAATTAGGTCAAAAAAGAAATACCCCGCCACACCTGCGATAATCAGTCCAACCATGCTGATCAAAAGGATGCGCTTTTTCCCAGCTGCAACAAAAAAAATGATTGAAAAAAGGAAAATAAAAATGGAAGCTGTGCCTAAGTCTCGTTGGATGACGAGCAACAGAAGAGCCACACTCATAACAACTGCGGTAGGGGCGAGCAGGGGCAGCGGACGCAAACTAAACGGGAGGCGATCAGCCAAATACGCAGCCAAAAATATAATGAGGAGAAGTTTAAGCGGCTCTGAAGGTTGAAAATATACCCCACAGCAACCCAGCCACGCCCGTTCATTCCCACCACCTGGATCAACACCAAAAATGAGCGTAAGAGCAGTGATTAACAACCCCCCTGTCAACCAGACGTACTTATATCTGCGCAGGAAATGGAGGTTGCGGGAAAGACGCAAACCGAGTAGGAACACCAATCCGCAGAACAAAAGCCAGGCGGTTTGTCGAAAACCGAAGGAGGGGATTAGCCTGTAAATAGTTAAAATCCCCCATCCTGTCAGTAAGGCGGCAATAGGAAGAATATACGGATCAGCATCGGGCAGTTGGTGGCGAGTCTGATAGTGTGCCAGTGTGAAAACAATCACCCATGCAGCGAAACCTAGCCATTGGCTCCAATTAAATTCAACGGCCCATGAGCGTTCACGGGCGGCAGGTGCAAGAGTAAGGATAAGGGAATATAGAAAAAGAAAGGCACCCGCCAGACAAAGCAGGCGGGACTGGATTCGTACTGGAGATGTGGGACCGAGGAATGGTTTCATCGACCAGGATGAGATTAATACAAAGGGAATTATTTGAGATATTTTTTTACCAGCAAATCTAGTTTCTGGCGAGTAGCACTGGGTATTGCGGATGGATTAGTGATAATAGCAGATGCCAAAGCCGAGTCACAAGAGCACGCGCGCTCCTCTGGTAAAGAAATCAGCAGATGACGGATGGAAGCTTGTGCTGCCTGGGTATTTTTATTTAATGTCTTAACAACCATTTCCACTGTCACTGGTGCCTCACTTATGTGCCATACATCATAGTCTGTTACATGGGCCATAACTGCATAGCACATCTCAGCTTCACGCGCCAAGAATGCCTCTGGTACTGCAGTCATACCGACTATGGACATTCCCCAGGCGCGATAGGCGTTAGATTCGATTTTTGTTGAAAATCGAGGCCCTTCTATGATAATGAATGCACCACCCTGATGGACCTTCACTTTGGATTCAGCAACCGCGGTTACCAGTTGGGTTGTTAGATCCGGGCAGAATGGGTCAGCGACACCGACATGGGCTACCAATCCTTCACCAAAAAATGTTCGAATGCGGTTTCTCGTATTATCGAAAATCTGGTCGGGAATAACGATATCACCAGGTGCGTAATCCTCACGCAATGAACCACAAGCATTAATACTGACGATTCGCTCCACTCCCAGTGCTTTTAATGCATAAATATTGGCCCGGTAGGGTACATCGGTCGGCATGATATGGTGGCCTATGCCATGCCGGGCAAGAAATGCGATACGCCTGCCATCCAGGGTCCCGATTACGACGGGTGCAGACGGCTTTCCAAAAGGCGTTTCGAGGTCGTATTCTGTTGTGTCGATCAATCCAGACATACTATACAACCCGGAACCGCCAATGATGGCTAAATTGAGTTTTTCAGGCATGTTTGAATACTCCACAACTTTAATTGCTCACGCTTTAGAATTATCGTGCGTTCTCCGAGCGGGACGGCTAAATTATGATTCATATTTTCTTCGTTGGTGGCATTAGGAAATCACCAGCAAGAGAAATTACAAAAAAAGCTTCGCCGCATTTGAATTTGTCATCGGAAGTCACTACAGTTGGCATGTCAAGCTTTTCCAGGTTAAGGAGGGTGCCGTTTGTGGAATTTAAGTCTTCCAACCACCACTGGTTGTGATGATAACTCAACCGTGCATGACGAGCGGAGATTGCTTCATCTTCCACCGGGCATTCGCAGGCTGGGTCTCGGCCGATGGTTATTTCCGGATTGACAAAATGTCTCACCTGTGGGGGAAATTTTCCTCGTGTGATTGTCAGGCTGATGGGTGGTACTTTGCGGGAAGCAAGCAGAGCCCCTTGCACCTTAATGTCTCGCCATAAGTTGACGAAAGCCCATACCAGGAATGCATATAAACTGATGGCCAGCAGGAGACGCAATGCCAGTACAACCGGTCCACTCATATTTTTTTGAATTTCTCGATGCTAATGTTATTAGATTTGGGCAAAACCCCTTTCAAATCGAGTGAAGAATTGCCTGTTCGTTCCGCAATTATTACCTTTTGAGTGCCTTCCCCGGCAGGCAGGTCTTGACCATAAATAAGCGTCACTCCTGCCAGGGAAATTACATCACCAGGATATAAAATTGACTGATTTATGCGTCGCCCATTTACAAAGGTCCCACCGGTGGAATTTAAATCGAAAAGTGCGTACCGGCCTTTGGTAACCCGAAGTTGCGCATGGTTCCGCGAGACGCGTTTGTCGTTGATGATGATTTGGTTATTTAAACGGCGTCCTATGTTAAGAACTGGAAGGTTGAGGGGAATAATATTTATCCCATCCATGACAAAGAACGCATTTTCAGGAATATTCCTAGCCAGATCGTCAGTCTGCGAGTCGATTGTCATCCCCCGCGTCTCGGCGAAGCTTGCGCTGCTAAACGAAGCAGTGATATGCGTCAGCCCATTGGCCATACCCCTATCCTCGGCTGTCGACACTGTTGGGTTCGCTAAAAAATGAAACCCCGCTTCCTCACCCACTAAATGGATTGCTTCCGCCATGTTCTTGACAAGGGCTGGCTCGGAACGCCACCGACCTAATGTGGATGGATGTGCATTGATTACATACACGTTGGGGGCAAATGTTATTCCACCCTGCTCTCTGAGGCTACTATGCATTGCATTGGCCAATTGTTGATAGACGCTGTCTTCAACTTTATACCCCGGCAGGAATTTTAATAATTGGACTTCAAGCAAGGATTGAAGACGAGCTTCAAGATTGTCAAGTGTTGGCATTTTATGGCAATTATCAAGTTGAGAAATATTATCTGGAGGAGCGGATGTAAAAATTGTTCACGCAGCAAAGTCACGACTCTTCATTGCAGCGGGAATGCAAGATTTTTGGTTGAATATACACTTATGTATTGACGGCTTGACCGCAGTTGGGACAAAATTTCTCATCATGGGTCAGCACAAAACCGCACTTTGAACAGGTCTTTGGTTGGGCAGTACCGAGTGGGGCACCGCAAGCTATGCAAGTCGAAACACCTACATGGTTTGCTGACCCACAGAATTCACATGTAACACTGCTAAGCCGTTCTGAGAGTTCCTGGCTGGCTCCCGCTGTTTTGGCAACATTTGAAACGATCTGCCATATTTTTTCATTCAATTGGAGGCTACTTACATCTTGTGCGATATCATCCAAACGACCAAGCAGGTTTAAAGGGTTGAGCAGAGCCGAAATTGCGGTTTGTCCAAGACTGGCAGCCACTCCCAGCCATTGCTGCTCACCAACCTGCACCATGATGCCATCCTCAATTTGTTGTAGATTGATACTCACCGCAGTCTTACCCCCAGAACGTGAAAACTGCGAAGATGCAACTTGAACAGTCAAATTACCGCTTTCACCAAGCACCTGCGTCTGGGTATTGCCTTGGTTGAATTCAGCTGTCAAAGCCTGGGCAACATTAGTTGGGGTTATATTCCCGTGAAACACACGTCTGTCCATAGAATTCGATTATAATCGTTTTGCCCAATCGGGCAATACTCCATCTCTATTTACGGAAATTTGTTCTAAAAGTAGCGGTATATGCTGATTCGGATAAAAAAAAGTCTCTGGATACTGCTCCTGCTCGGATTTGCCTGCATGATCTGGTTGGTGCCAGCACGGACTCCGGCTGCAGCTCAACAACCTACCGGTAACATTCCTACTGTTACCGGAACAGCTCCTACTCACCCAGTAATTACCGTAAACAACCCAGATGGGGCGAATGTTCGTGCAGGCCCAAGTTCATATGATTATGCGTTGATTGATTTCCTCCCCAATCAGGCTACTGCTCCGGCAATTGGAAAGTCGCCCTTGGGAGAATGGATTCAAATTATTGATTTAAGCGTTTCTGGTGGAGTGGGTTGGGTTTATGCACCATTGGTCTCATTGTCTCCGGGTTTTCTTCCCATTGTAGAACCACCCCCTACAGCCACTCCGAGAACGACACCAACTATTAATCCTACCTACGCAGCCGCATTTCAAGTCCAAACAACCCCCACTCGTCTTCCAACTTTCACACCACCAGCGCCCTTGGCAACCCTCAATTTTGAGTCAACAGCAGGATCAAGATCAGGAATTCCGATGGGTTTTGTCATCCTTGGACTGGCTTTGGTTGGAATTCTAGGCGCTATAATTTCATTTTTGCGAGGCAGGTAAGAATCAATTCGGTATAAAGGCGAGACCGGGATTATCCCGGTCTCGTTTTGTTTTCTAATTCTCACTCGTTCCGCATGTCCCGCCTTCACACGAGCAGGATGGGGTGACATTTGGATTATCTACTAAAAAACCCTTTCCGCGCGCATCATCAATAAAGTCAACTTTTGCTCCAGCCATATATTGAAGAGATGTTTCATCCACGAGAACCCTAAGTCCCTCACTTTCAAAAGAAGTATCCGTGTCGCGTGGTTTGTTATCAAGTGCCATCCCATATTGGAACCCGGAACAAGTCTGTCCGGTAATATATACTCGCAAGGCATAACTTTCGTCTAACTTTTGTTGTTGGCGCAATCCTCGGACAACTTCAGCAGCGGCGGGGGTGAGCAGGACAGTTTGGGTTTGAATTGGAGTTGCCATATATACCTCTTCTTTGTGATTATATTTGACCTATACTATCAGGATTAGAAAGTTTTGTCAAATCATGCTAGAAACAGGTATAATTTCGCCATTCAAAATCCTATATTTTTTAGGAGCCGCATCATAAATTTGTAAGCGATTCAAATATCGGTATGGCAAAACTACCACAAGAACCCCGTTCATTTTCGGTAACCACCAGTTAATAAAAATAACCGAATATATATAATTTTCAAAGGAGTCATTTATGCAAAAAATCGCTCCAATTGTTGTTTTTATGGTCATAGCGGCCATGTTGTTATCAGCATGTGGAAAATCCACTGATCCGGCTGCGAAAGCTGTCGAAAATTACCTTACTGCTTTGGTTAATAAAGATGCGAACACCTTATCTGCCTTATCGTGCGCTAATTGGGAGTCAAATGCACTTCTTGAATTGGATTCTCTCCAGGCGGTTGCCACCAGGTTGGAAAATCTTTCCTGCGCTGCAAAAGGTATAGAGGGCACAACCACCCAGGTAATTTGTCAGGGAAAAATAATAGCGACATATAATAGCGAAGACCAGCAATTCGACCTTTCCGTGCGAACCTATCAAGTAGTAAACCAGGGCGGCGAATATCTGGTTTGCGGTTACCAATGAAATTTCAACCTTTTACCCGCGAGAATCTATGGGCATTAATATTTTGCTTGATTCTCATTGCGCTGGTGATCTTAACCGCTAGCAGTGCCCCCATCTGGATATATCAGGGTTATTGATGACCCTCTCAATCATTCTTATTTCCATTGGCATAGCCACACTGCTGGGAGTGGTAATTCGCAATCGCTGGCGAGTACAGATATTATTAGGTATAAGTGCCCTGGCTGTCTATGCATTTCAACCGGTGCTCCCTGTACATGGGCTGGACTTCTGGCTGCCGACTGCAACCTTGGCACTTTCCTCCCTGACTTGGATCATAACTACTCCTCCTGAAAGGAGAACCTGGCAAACTAATTTGCCTGCTGCTGCGATCCTTAGTTGTATTGTCCTGGCTCTGGGTCTGACACGGTATCTGGGTTTCCCGCTATATCTGACTGCCTCCACTCCTCCCCAGACTATTCAGATCCTCATCGGGTTGGCAGCAATTGTCTTGATCGCATGCTTGTTGACACTTTTTTCCAAACCATATAAAGCAATGCTGATTAGTGCCTTTGTTTTTATTCTCTTGATATTTGTAATACTAAAAGTCCCCCTGTTGTCCACAATTTTCAGTGTTCTACTGCGCGGATTGAATCATCAGTCCACGAGTTTGGCTTTAGCGCAGGATTTGCGTTGGCTTGGATTCTCCTACATAGCATTTCGTCTGCTTCATACCATCCGAGATCGGATAAGTGGGCGGTTGCCGGCAGTTTCTCTTTCCGAATATATGGTTTATGTTATCTTCTTTCCGGCATTAACCGCCGGTCCAATTGACCGCATAGAGCGTTTCGTCGGTGATTTGCGCCGTCCACTGGAATTGAACGCAGGCGATGTAGGGGAATCGGGAAAACGTCTCTTGATAGGCTTGTTCAAGAAATTTGCAATCGCTGATCTTCTTGCTTTGATTGCTTTGAATCCGACAAATGCAACCCAGGTGCACTCAGCGGGATGGGCGTGGGTGCTATTGTATGCATTTTCACTCCAGATTTATTTCGATTTTAGCGGATATACCGATATTGCCATCGGGTTGGGGCGATTACTAGGTATTAAGCTCCCGGAGAATTTCAATGCTCCGTACCTTAAACCTAACTTGACCCAATTTTGGAACAACTGGCATATGACCTTGACGCAATGGTTTAGGGCATATTTTTTTAATCCTGTGACACGGGCATTACGCTCTGGAAAAAAAACACTACCCATCCCGATGATCATTTTATTAACACAACTGTCGACAATGGTATTAATAGGTCTTTGGCACGGCGCAACCTTGAATTTCATTGCGTGGGGAATATGGCATGGATTGGGACTTTTTATCCATAACCGTTGGTCTGAATTGACTCGGGCACGCTTTACAGCATTATCGCCTCGATGGCAGTCGGTATTAAACATAGGCGGGATGCTTGTTACTTTCAATTTTGTGGCACTCGGTTGGGTTTTCTTCACTTTACCGACCCTATTCATATCCACCAATTACTTACGAGTGATGTTTGGTCTGGCTTAATATGAATTTAAAATTTTTACGAAATGTCTTTCTCAAGGGCCTGATTCTTTTCCTGATGGTTGACTTGGTATTTGTTGCAGTGAACCCCGCTTCATTGGGAGAATTATCTCTCTATAATCTTCTCTTTGCAGGCCGTCAACGGTTTCCATTTGGTGAAGATTCGTCTCAATCTTACAACTTGAGCTTATTTAACCTGGACGCAATGTTTGCCTCACACATTATTGCGAACGGTCCAAAACCGGCGGACGAGTACAGGATTATTGTCATTGGTGACTCATCGATTTGGGGCATCCTATTGCGTCCAGAACAAACTCTTTCAGGCCAACTGAATGCTGTGGGACTATCCTTATGCGGTAAGAAAATCCATGTCTACAACCTTGGGTATCCGACCATCTCGTTGACGAAGGATTTAATGGTTCTGGATTATGCAATGCGCTATCACCCCGACCTTATTATTTGGGCCGTGACCCTCGAAGCCTTTCCAACTGATAATCAACTTTCCTCGCCAATCGTAGCAAATAATGCCGGCAGGGTGGATGATTTGATTGCGCATTATAATTTGGCGCTTAACCCAAATGACCCCGCAATCATGCATCCAAGTTTCTGGGACGACACCTTTATCGGTCAGCGACGTCCTCTGGCAGACTTATTTCGTCTCCAAATGTACGGAGTGTTATGGACAGCAACAGGTATAGACCAAACCTATCCCGTTGATGTATCAGCATACCCAAACAGATTTAAATGCCGATGTTTCCTACCATAACTTGCAACCTCCTACGCTGGAAGGTTCTGAATTGGCTTTTACGGAGCTTGATGCCGGTTTTCGCATAGCTGGGAATACACCATTAATTCTAATCAACGAACCTATGCTTATTAGCGCTGGTAAAAATAGTGATTTGCGGTACAATTTTCTTTATCCTCGTTGGGTATATGACCAATGGAGGGAGATGATGGCGGTGCGGGCTGAGGCGGGGGGGTGGAAATATCTCGATTTATGGAATCTTGTCCCGGCAGATGAATTTACGAATAGTGCCATACACCTGAATCCATCAGGCGAGTCCTTGTTGGTTGGACGGGTTGAACAATTCATTATGCAACAGAGCTGTCCTTGAAAAGTATCGTTCTTATTGTTCTTGTAATATTATTACCAACTGCGTGTAGCAATGCAGCGACCCTGCGTGAGACAGGTACTTCCACTAGCACGTTGGTTTCAACATCGACACTCATTCCCACACAAACTCTGCCCCCTGGAGTTACACTCACATCATCCCCGGCTCCTACAGCAACCCTTGCTCCTGATGCATGGAAATTAATGCCTGTAGTTCCGGCGGGAGTTTCGAGTCGCATCAATGATGTATTCCAGCGCGGCTTGGCGCGCGGTCGTGATCCGAGCCGCTTTTCAAAAATCGGGGATTGTCAAAATATCACCCCGTATTTCCTTTCAGCTTTCGATAATCCTTTGAAATACCGGCTTGGCAATCAATATTCTTATCTCCAGCCGACTATTAACCTTTTTATGGGTTCCTGGTCACGTGTGAGTTTGGCAACGCATGGGGGCTACAATGCGGCCACTGTTCTAAGTTCATTTTGGACTCTTGTTCCAAGACCAGATGAGTGCACGAAGGGCGAGACGCCTGCCGCCTGTGAAATCAGAGTATATAATCCATCTTTTGCCATCATAAGTATGGAGGAAGAGTGGTCTGGAGATCTCCAGAAATACGACCACTATATGCGCCTGCTCGTTGAATTCGTCCTCTCACAGGATGTTGTTCCTATTATTGCCACTCGTGCCGAACCGCCCGATTCTCAAATAAGTATTAATGAGATCGTTGCTCAAATTGCAGAGGATTATGGCATTCCCCTTTGGAATTTCGGTGCTGCGACTCTGAGCCTTCCCAATTATGGTCTCAGCTCAGATGGGTTTCATTTGACCCCAGGAACAGTGGAAGGTAATTACTATTTTGACGATTCTGCTCGTATGGAGCTTGGTTGGACTTGGCGTAATCTGACAGCCCTGCAAACGATTGACGCAGTCTCTCGATTCTTGATTGCTCACAAATAAATAGGATGATTTTCATTCCAAAAAAGGCTGACATGTTAAAGAATCTTCCTGATAAGTTATTGTTCGCTATATTAATAGTCATATTGATTTCTGGCTGTAGTTTTATGAATTTTCCCGTCACCCCCACCACGATTCCTACCCAGACCTTAACGCAGCCCCAATTTTCACCAACTAGTGTAGATCCTACCAACACTCCCCTTCCGACTCCGACAGTGACTCCTTCTGCGACTCCGACGCCTGTTTGGGTATTTCAATCCGGTTCAATTACCTGTCCTATCCTCCTATATCATCGCATTGCAGAGCCCCCTTCCCCAAATTCTAGTGATGCGAGATATTACATGCCCCCCGAAGATTTTAAATGGCAAATGCAAGCCCTTACAGATTGGGGTTACTCAGTCATTCCTATTTCGCTTTTAGTGACTGCAATCACCAAAGGAGCTCAATTGCCTCCCAGACCGATTGTTATTTCATTCGATGATGGTTATGATACCGTTTTTGAAAATGCTTATCCGATCATGCAGGATTTTGGGTTTACAGGCGTATTATATATAATTGCGGATTACGTTGGAGCACAAGGGTATATGTCAATCGATCAATTAACAGCAATGTCTGGAAAGGGCTGGGAAATTGGAAGCCATAGCATGACGCATCCGCACTTGCCAGCGAACCATGATCTAATTAATTTCGAAGCAGGGCAGTCAAAAAATCTCCTGGCATCAGAAATTGGAGTTAATGTAGAAACATTTGCCTACCCATACGGTGAGATAGATGGATTTGTTGTTGACAAAGTTGCAGAATATGGCTATTTGGCAGCGGTTGGACTGGGGACTCAATATGTCCACAGCTTGAGCACCCTCTTTTATTTAAGCCGGATTGAGGTGCGAAATGGCACTGACAAGACGGCATTTGCCGCGTTGCTACCCTGGTCAGATAAACCTTAATTATTGAAAAAATATTTATAAGGGAGATGGCATGACAGATCCAATTCTTGAAAAATTGTGTGCTTATGTAGCTACCGAAATTCTTAAACAACCAAACCGTATAATCAAACCTGATGAGCCCCTACTTTCAACCGGGTTGGTTGACTCTTTCCACCTCGTCGATCTCTCACTTTTTGTGGAAAATACCTTCGGGGTGCGAATTGACGACGCGGAATTAAATGCGTCCACCTTTGATAATCTAAAACAACTGGTTCTCCTTATTCATTCCCGCATGTAAAATGCCAACCTTTTCACAACTTCTTAAAGATCATTACGAAAAAACCCCCGATAAGGTCTGCATTACCTTGCTGCACTCTGGTCAACCCGACCAGTCGGTTTCATATCGGGATTTGGTTTACGGTGCAACCGGATACGTGAAGAGTTACCAACAGAATGGCGTTCAACCAGGGGATGTTGTTTTGCTTATTCTCCAGCATGGCGTGGATCTGCTCTACGCGTACTTTGGGGCGGTGCTGCACGGGGCTATTCCGTCAATAATGCCTTTTCTTACCGAAAAATTGCTCCCGGAACGGTATCGCACCGATTTGGCTGGGTTGGTGTCTGTATCTCAACCGACTGCTATTGTAACTTATCGGAATTTTGAGCCTGAGGTTCGTGCTGCGATTAAACCCGGAAAGGATTCAGTGAAAGCTGTTATTGTGAGCGATCAGGTCGAAGGTCCGTTCCCGCCGCAATTCTCCTTCTTTAGCGGGCTTCGACGCAAGCCGGAGGATATTGCCCTCCTCCAACATTCGTCCGGCACAACCGGTCTCCAAAAGGGAGTAGCTCTGTCTCATAAAGCCGTTATTAACCAGCTAAACAACTATGCTGAAGCCATCCATCTTTCGGATAAAGATGTTTTTATTTCCTGGTTGCCGCTTTACCATGACATGGGTCTTATCGCATGTTGGCTGATGCCTATTCTGATGGGTTTCCCCCTTGTGCTCATGTCGCCATTTGATTGGATTCGTGCTCCATATCGACTTTTGACAACCGTGTCAAAATACAAAGGGACGCTCTCTTGGCTGCCGAATTTCGCTTACAATTTCTGTACTCAGAAGATTCGCGATCGCGATCTTGAAGGAGTGGATTTATCCACTTGGCGCGCCATTTCGAATTGTTCTGAGCCCATGCGCTGGGAGAGTCATCATACGTTTTACGAGCGCTTTCGATCTTTTGGCTTGAAATACGAAAGCTTATGCACCTGTTATGCAATGGCTGAAAATGTATTTGCCGTTACTCAAGGCGGTGTGGATGAGCGGGTTGTGTTCGAAGATATTGAACGCGAGTCCCTTCAGACCAAAAAATATGCGCAAGTGGCACAACCTGGACAGGTCGTGGTCCGCATGATGAGTGCTGGAAAAGGAATCCAAAATACTAAGGTTCGAATTATTAACAACAGGGGTCAGATCTTGCCCGATCGTTATGTTGGCGAAGTCGCCATCCAAAGCGATTGCATGCTGACAGGCTACTATCATCGCGATGATGCCACCGAAAAAGCTTTTTTGGATGGCTGGTATCTGACCGGTGATTATGGCTACCTCGTGGACGGGGAACTATTTATTACGGGTCGAAAGAAAGATTTGATAATTATTGGCGGCAAGAATATTTATCCACAAGATCTGGAACTTCTGGCTTATGATGTACCTGGCGTCCATCCTGGACGAGCATCGGCCTTTGGTGTGTTTAATGAAGCTACCGGTACAGAAGATGTGGTCCTGGTGGCCGAAGTGGATGTTGATGACCCTGAACAACAATATGAGATCGCGGATGCTATTCGCACTTCGGTGACTCGCGGGTCGGCAGTGGCACTTCGCTATGTTCATCTGGTTCATCACCCCTGGCTTGTCAAAACTTCGAGTGGCAAGACTGCTCGATCTGCCAATCGGGAAAAATTTTTAAAGGAAATGCAGGCGAATGGGCAACAATACTAAATAAATATCTCATTATCTGTCCTAGTTATTCCCCGCCAAATAAAAAACCCCTGTCAGGTTGTCACCTCCTGACAGGGTGTTATTATTAATAGTGGATTATCCTGGTGTGATTCGATGCTCAAGGGTTCGATTGAATATTTCTTCCTGGTCTTCCTTGAGTTTTGGTTTTGATTTTCTGCTCTTTGGAGAGCTTTTCTTGTCTCCTGCTCTTTTCTGGGCTTTTTGAAATGCGATTTGGAATGCTGTCAGTTCCGGATCTTTTGATTCAGCTTCTTCTATCGACTCTTCTTGCTTTTTACCTTTTTTTCCGCTGCGTTCTTGTGAGGTTCCACCTTTTTTGCTTCAGCAATGATTTCTTCAGGTTTGGGCAACATGGCTTTGATGCTCAAGCGGATTTGTTTTTTTCGTCGATCTACATCAAGGATTTTTGCTTCGACTTCTTCACCCTCTTTTAATACTTCGGATGGATTTTTGATGTAATCATGCGAAATTTCACTTACATGCACCAAACCGGGGCGTTCAGCTCCGATTTCAACAAATGCTCCGTAAGTTTCTAGACGAGATACTTTACCTTTGACGATCATATCCGGTTTCAGCTCGCGCCATTCAAGGGTTAACGGCTCTACCATGGTCAATTCCACACGGTCGTCGTGCACACGCCTGACCCAAACGATTACTTCTTGACCGACCTTGACTATATCTTCAACCCGGTTTACCGGGTCTTTTTGTAGTTGTGAAATGTGAATGACTCCAGGTATTTTTTGCCCGATGTCTACAATGGCCCCTGCAATGGTTGTTTTAATGATTTTTCCTGTTAGACGCGTTTTTGGTTGCAACGCGCTTTCAGGCGTCGTGTTTGTTGTTTCCATATCGGTTACTCCAATATTTTCTTGATTTGAGCCGAAGGCGGATTATACCTGCTTCGGGGGTAACCGTCAATCACGACATTCTCTTACCCGATTAAATGCTGGAGTTTGATTATTGACAACATATCACTTCAATCTACCCTCCATGATTTTTATCACATGCCGGCCATATATGCTAATCCTATGGTCCCAGGACCGGCATGTGTGCCGATTACTGGAGAGACCGACGCAAAAACTGATTCAATTGGCTGCAGCCTGAGTGAAGCCGCGTTTAGAGCCGTGCGCGCCTCATTCTCCGCATTGGCATGCAGCGTGGCCAATCGGACTGGAGTGACGACCTGCTACTTTCTCAGCAACCAGATCTATCATCCGATCAATTGCCTTGCTTTTGGTGCGAACTTTTTCCACAGATTCTATTCGCCCATCCCTCAGTTCTAGGATCGGTTTGATATTGAGTGCAGATCCTAAGAGCGCTTGCGCGCCACCAATGCGACCACCACGACGAAGGAATTCCAAGGTGTCCACAACGAAATAAACGCCAGTATGCTCACGGGCTTTCTCGGCTATTTTTTGGCATTCGGTCAGGCTTGCCCCGGCTTGTGCGGCGCGTGGCAGCTAACAGAACATGAAAGCCCATTGCCATCGCCGTGGAATTGGAGTCAACGATGGCAATTTTATCTGGCAGCCTTTGGTAAGCATTTCACGTGCCTGGGTGGCTGACTGCATTGTGCCGGAGAGTTTTGCTGAGATGAAAATTCCCAGTACGTCATAACCACTTTCCAATAGTTTCTCAAAAGCGATTTTCATGTCGACAATGGCCACTTGGGATGTGGTCGGCATGACTTTGGCGGTCTCCAAACGTTTATAGAAATCATCCGGCATAATATCCACTCCGTCGCGGAAGGTTTCCTCACCCCAGATCAACACTTGTGGCACAACGGTAATATTATGTGTCTATTAATATCGAATCCGGGATATAAGCAGTGCTATCGGTAATAACTGCAACTTTCGACATGATTTCTCCTTTGACGAGGGATATTAGAAACTCAGATTATACACGAGCTATAACCCGGATATATCCCTTTAGACGCGCTTTTCCTTGACCATCTGCTTGTTTTCGGCTAAAATCTGTTCCGCCTTCGGGCAATTGCTTTTTTAATGAAGAAATAGCATGTTTGAGACACTGACCGGACGACTTATCCGACCTTTTCGACCAACTTCGGAAACGAGGCAAACTTTCCGAAGCCGATGTTGATGATGCCATGCGGGAAGTCCGCCTGGCGCTGTTGGAAGCCGATGTTCACTACAGTGTGGTCAAGGATTTTATCGCCCGTGTTCGTGATCGCGCAGTTGGGTGCGGAAGTCTCAAAGGCTCTAAACCCGGGTCAACAGATCGTTAAAATCGTTAATGAGGAATTGATCGCCACACTTGGGGAAGCCGCTCCACTCAATCTTTCCGGTGAAAAACCAGCGTGCTTGATGTTGGTTGGTTTGCAAGGATCAGGCAAAACGACCGCTGCAGGGAAATTGGCGAAATTATTGACGAGGGCGCGGTGAACGTGTTATGCTCGTGGCTGGGGATCCATACCGCCCGGCTGCAGTGGAGCAATTGCAAACTCTGGGGCGACAATTGGATGTTCCGGTTATTTTTCGAGCCTGACTCTCAAACCACCCGAATCTGGTGAAACATGCTTTCCAAAAAGCGAAAAATGGTGGCTATACCGTTGTCATCGTGGATACGGCCGGTCGTTCCCAGTTGGATGATGACCTTGATGGGAGAACTCCAGGCCATTGTCCAAAATGTACCACCAGCTGAAATTCTGCTTGTGGTGGATGCGATGATTGGCCAGGAAGCATTGCATGTTGCTGAAGGTTTCCGGGATGCCATCCCGCTGACCGGACTGATCATGACCAAAATGGATGGCGACTCACGCGGCGGCGCGGCCATCTCCATTCGTTCAGTGACTGGAATCCCGATCAAAGTTTATTGGGACTGGTGAAAAACTGGATGCGCTGGAAGCATTCCAGCCTGAACGACTGGCTTCCCGCATCCTGGGTATGGGAGATGTTCTCGGCTTGATTGAAAAAGCCGAAGCTGTCTTTGACGAAAAACAGGCACAAAAGCAGGCGGAACGTCTTGCCAAAGGTGAATTTACACTGGAAGATCTGGTTGAAATGTTGCGTTCGTCAAAAAAGATGGGTCCGATGAGCCAGATGGTGGATATGCTTCCAGGTGAATTGGGACGTGCTGCCCGCAATATCTCTCCGAAGAAATGGATCGATCAACAAAACGAACCGAGGCAATTATCAATTCGATGACACCTGTCGAGCGCCGAAATCCGGATGTCTTGAATGCCAGCCGACGCAGGCGAATTGCTCGCGGGTGTGGGCTCGAAGTACAGGATGTGAACCGGTTGGTGAAACAGTTTCGTGAAATGCAAAAAATGTTCAAAATGTTGCAAAAAACCGGTGGACGCGGCCTGTCGCGTTTGTTCGGATGAGGTAAAATGGAGGGGTGGCGTTTGATCGTCACCAGGGTCAGGATATTTTTTGAGTTATTTCAGAATCCTGCTCTGTCAATATTATGGTTTCAGCATCGCACTGGGCACTCCTTTCTGCTCCTCTTTGCGTGAGTTGCTGAGGCCAAAAATCCGACTAATTGTATTTGAAGGAGAAATTTCTGATGGTTCGTATTCGTCTTCGCCGTACTGGCCAAAAAGGCCAACCCTCATACCGTCTTGTTATTGCGGACAAAGAAAGCCCGCGCGATGGCCGCTTCCTGGAAATCGTTGGTTTCTACAATCCACGTACTGAACCAGCAACATTAAATATCAAGGAAGATCGGATCTACGAATGGATGAGCAAAGGTGCCCAGCCGACCGAGTCGGTGGCTCAGTTGTTTAAAACTGCCGGTACAGTAGAACGCTTTGAGCGTTTTAAGACTGGCGAGTCCGTGGAGACTCTGCTGGCTGAAGCTGAAACAGCTCGAGCGGGTCGTATCTCCACTAATAAAACCAGGAGATGAACTTGATAACGATTTCTGTTTCTAGGACAAATGCACCCGCATTCTTTATGGGCAGCGGTCAGGAAGTTTTCGTTCCATTAAAATGAGATGCTATGAAAGCTCTTACGGAATATATCGCTAAATCCCTGGTGGATCACCCTGACGAAGTTGCCGTCGACGAGATCCGTCATGGCAACCGGGTAACACTGGAATTAAGTGTTGCCAAAGATGATATGGGCCGTGTCATCGGAAAAGGTGGTCGGGTAGCCAATGCAATCCGCACATTGCTGCGGGTTGCTGCAGAGCGAGAAGGAAGCCAGGTCACGCTTGATGTGGTAGAACCCTGACCGCAATGTCTGGTGACAGAAAAACGACCGGCAGGCCCGCCAACTGCTGGCGGGCCTGATTTCTTGGTTGTGGGGAAAATTCGTCGTCCTCATGGAGTCCGTGGGGATGTCGTGGTGGAAATCTATACCGATTTTCCTGAAAGTTTAATTCCCAAGAAGGTCATCTTCATTGGCGAAAAGCATGTTAAGTTGATTATTACCCGTCGCCGTCAGCACAATGAGGGTCTGCTTATTGGGCTTTGATGGGATTTCTACTCCGGAGCAGGCAGGTCGATATCGAAATCAGATTCTATCGGTTGCGGCATCCGAGACGCCTGAATTACCCGAAGGGAGGTATTATTTTCACGAACTGCTCGATCTAGATGTGGTGGATGAGGCAGGCATCGTTCTTGGTACTCTTTCAGAAATCCTGGAGACTGGGGCGAATGATGTTTATGTGGTAAAAGACCCCACCGGGCACGAACTTCTCCTCCCTGCTATTCCTGAAGTGGTTTTAAATGTTGATTTGGAAGCAAAAACAATTAAGGTTCGTTTGCTCCCAGGCTTGATAGGTCGATAAAGAAATTAGAATCCCTGATGTGATAATAGGTATAAATCCTGGATTTGTGATGTTGTTTATAACTCTTCTAGCAAGTTCATGATTTCGTCAACAAGGATACAGTGAACGAAAAACGCTACTGGGTCGGCTTTAATCTGGTCAAAGGCATTGGAGCTGTACGCCTGCAAGGCTTACGCGATCATTTTGGTGACCTGGCGTTGGCTTGGCAAGCTCCTGCAGATGCACTCCAGGCCGCTGGCCTCAGTCCAAAACTGGCCGAGCGAGTGATTCAGGTTCGTTCCGGCGTGGATTTGGAAAACTTCATTGAGCAGGATAAATAAACAGGGTATTGAAATCCTGACCTGGGACGATGTACTATATCCTCCTCGTTTGAAAGAAATTGATCAGCCACCGCCCGTACTTTACTTGCGAGGGACATTAAAATCCGAAGATACTTGGGCAGTTGCCGTGGTCGGCACACGGCGTGTCAGCGCATATGGACGGCAGGTTGCCGAAGAAATTGGCTCATTCTTGGCTGCCAACGGTGTGACGGTTGTTTCCGGGCTGGCACGTGGAGTGGACGCGATTGCCCACCAGTCCGCGCTTGAAAGCCGGTGGACGGACTATCGCAGTGCTTGGCTGCGGAGTGGATCGCATCTATCCTCCCGAACATACCCACTTGGCGGAGAAGATAATGGCAAGCGGTGCGATCCTGAGTGATTATGCACTCGGCACACCTCCAGATGCCTCCAATTTCCCGCCGCGCAATCGCATTATTTCCGGACTTTCCATGGCAACAGTGGTGGTCGAGGCAGGAGAGACAAGTGGTGCGTTGATTACTGCCCAATTTGCGATTGACCAGGGTCGTGAAGTTTTTGCGGTGCCCGGAAATATCCTGGCTCCGCAGAGCAAGGGCACCAACAGGCTAATTTCCCAGGGAGCCCATCCGTTGCTTTCTGTCCGCGACCTGTTGGATGTATTAAACCTAACCCGAGTCACTGAACAGCGCGAGTCGCAGGAGGGTTTTACCTGGCGATGATACTGAAGTAAAACTGATGAGTGTGCTTACTCACGAACCTCTCCATATGGATGAGATCCAAAACCAGACCGGCTTGCCGATCGAACGTGTCTCTGCTACCCTGGTTATGATGGAACTAAAAGGATTGGTGCGACAGGTTGGGGGAATGAATTATGTTGCGGTCAGGGATGAACAAGCCCAGTACAAGGCTTAGGATATGAAACATACTTATGCAGTCATCATGGCCGGGGGGGGAGGAACTCGTCTCTGGCCCATTTCGCGCATGAAACATCCAAAGCATGTTTTACCTTTGCTGGGAGAACGTACCCTTTTCCAAAGTACGCTGGACCGTCTCGAAGGATTTATTCCATCTGACCAGATTTATGTCGTTACCATAGCCGGACAGGCGCAGGAACTTAAAACTCAAGCTCCTGATATTCCGGTCGATAATTTTTTGATTGAACCCATGCCCCGCGGTACAGCCTCTGTGGTGGGATTAGCTGCAGCCATTCTTTCGATACGTGACCCGGAAGCAGTTATGCTTGTTTTGCCTTCTGATCATTTTATTCGCAACCGCAAGCTGTTCCACCACATTTTGAGAGGAGCCATCCAGGTGGCGAGCAATGATTATTTGCTAACTCTTGGTATTACTCCGACATTTCCTGCAACCGGTTATGGATATATCCAACGCGGGCCTGTTTTTCCAGGGAAGTATGATTTCCCGGTCTATCAGGTCCTGCAATTTATCGAAAAACCAGATGAGGAGAAGGCGCGTACTTTTCTAGCAAAGGGGATCATTCTTGGAATTCCGGTATGTTCATTTGGAAAACGGACCGCATTCTTGAGGAAATTTTCCCGCCAAATGCCGGATCTCAAGAAATCATTGGATCGGATTGGTGCGGCATGGGGAACAAATGACCAGGAGAAAATCTTCAAGTCCACCTGGAAATCTCTAAAGCCAGAAACGATCGATTATGGTATCATGGAACATGCTAAAAACGTTGCTGTTCTCCCCGCAGATGGGTTGGATTGGAGCGATGTGGGTTCATGGGATTCGTTGTTTGATGTTCTCAAGCCGGACCTGAAGGGAAATATTGTTGTCAATAGCGACCATATGCCATTTGAAACACAAAATTCGCTGATTTATTCATCCGAAAATAAACTGATGGTCACGATTGGGGTGGATGATTTGATTATTATCGATTCAGGAGATGCCTTGCTGGTTTGCCGTCGTGATCAGGCTCAACAGGTGCGCCAGGTTATTTCAAACTTGAAAGATACCCATCAGGAAGATTATCTCTAGGAGGTGTCTCTTGGAAGCCTATTGCATGAAATGTAAGACCAAAAGGGAAATTGTCAACCCTCAAGCTACATTCAATTCCGCAAGTGCCCCGGTTACACGGGGCACATGCGGGGTGTGCGGAACAACGCTTTATCGTATTGGAAAAACTGAAGCACACGCAGGAATGGTTAAGCCGGAAAAAGTCGAAAAACGGACCGGAAAATTGGTAATTGTCGAATCCCCCGCCAAGGCCAAGACGGTCGGTCGTTTCCTTGGCAAGGGATACACAGTTCGGGCCTCGGTTGGTCATGTTCGCGACCTGTTGCGCTCCCAGTTATCGGTGGATGTGGACAACAATTACACTCCCAAATATCGTGTTCCAAATGAGAAAAAGGCTGTTGTCAAGGAACTCAAGCAATTAGCAAAAGAAGCTGCAGAAATCTATCTGGCTACCGACCCTGATCGAGAAGGTGAAGCAATTTCCTGGCATTTGATGGAGGCAGCTGAAATCAATCCGAAATTGGCTAAACGGGTAGTCTTCCATGAGATTACGGAAAATGCCATTAGCGAGGCTTTCTCGAATCCGCGCGAAATAAATATGGAACTGGTCAATGCCCAACAGGCCCGTCGCGTACTGGACCGGTTGGTTGGATATAGCATCAGCCCTATCTTGTGGGAAAAGGTGCGCAGCCGTCTTTCTGCGGGACGGGTGCAATCCGTGGCTTTACGGTTGATTGTTGATCGAGAGCGCGAGATCGATGCTTTTAACCCGGTGGAATATTGGTCCATCGGAGCAGAATTGCGTCCGCAAGGTCAAAAGCAGACATTCATTACTAAACTGGCAAAGATCGATGAAAAAGATCCTGAACTCGGGAGCGAGGAGATTGTGAAACCCCTGTTGATGGATATGGAAAAAGCTCCATATATCGTAACACGCGTAAAACGTGGAGAACGACGACGTAAACCATCTGCGCCGTTTATTACATCCACACTCCAACAGGAAGCCTCTCGGAAACTGGGTTTTACTGCAAAGCGGACAATGGGACTTGCACAAGGTCTTTACGAGGGTCAGGATGTTGGCGAAGGAGGGACTACCGGTCTTATCACTTACATGCGAACTGACTCTACCAATATTGCTGAAGTGGCCCGCAATGAAGTCCGCTGCGTATATTGCCCAGCGTTATGGGAATGATTTTCTTCCAGAGAAGCCCCCCGAATACACAAAAAAAGTTGCGGGAGCACAGGAAGCTCATGAAGCAATTCGACCGACTTCGGCTTTACGCGACCCCGAAAAGGTTAAACCCTTCCTGGATCCCGCCATGTTCAAACTCTACCAACTCATCTGGCAGAGGTTTGTAGCTTCACAAATGGAATCCGCAGTATTTGATACTCTCTCTGTTGATGTAACAGGGCAAGGTTCCGAGCATAATTACACACTAAGAGCGGCAGGGTCAGCGGTAAAGTTTCCGGGATTCCTGACAGTTTATGAAGAAGCGAAAGATGAGGATAAGAAATCTGAAGAAGAAGACGAAATGAATGTTCACATCCCGGCCTCTATCGAAGAAGGTCAGAAGCAGGATTTAGTAAAGTTAATTCCGGAGCAGCACTTTACTCAACCCCCGCCCCGCTTTTCTGAAGCATCCTTGGTGCAGATTTTGGAGGAATATGGGATCGGTCGCCCATCGACTTATGCGCCCACACTTTCCACTATCCAGGCCCGCGGTTACGTGGAACGAGTGGATCGCCGCTTAATCCCCACGGAAACGGGTATTTTGGTCAACGATCTGATGGGACAATATTTCCCCGATATTATCGATCTTACTTTCACTGCCCGAATGGAAGAAGACTTGGATAAAATATCTGAGGGCCAGGCGGATTGGATTAAGGTCATGGATGCATTCTATAAGCCATTTGCAATCACGGTGGCCAAGGCTCAAGCTGATATGCCCGTTGTCAAGACCGGACCGGAACCTATTGGCCGCGCTTGCCCGGAGTGCGGTAAGGAACTTGTAATCCGCTATGGCCGTTACGGAAAATTCATTTCGTGTTCAGGTTTCCCGGAATGCCGCCATACCGAAGCATGGTTGGAGAAAATTGGTGTAACATGCCCGAAGGATGGTGGCGAGATAGTTTCACGCAAAACGCGGAAAGGCCGAATTTTCTTTGGTTGTGCCAATTATCCCACCTGTGATTTCACCTCCTGGAAGAGACCTATCGCTCAACCATGTCCAAATTGTAAGGGGATGTTGGTCGTGGCCAACAAACGCGAGGCACAATGCCTTACCTGCGAGTCAACTTTTCTATTGGATGATATTATTCCGGAGACAGCATAGTGTATTTTCATTATCGCGATAAATATCAAACTAATGGCGAGCAAATTTAACATTACCTAGTTCCCAATGGTCACATTTGCCTAGCATCGGCCGCATGCCTCGCAATTTTTTAATGTTGTATAGCTAATTTAATAAGTATTGAGGGAATAATTATATCCAATGGGGATTATTTCTTATGGGCAAAAAGGGCAGTAAAAACACCATAAAAATAGGTGTTGGCTTATTCGATAAGATTCTGTATAATCTGCTTATGAGTCGACGCTATCGAAGGAGCTTTCCATGACGAAAATCCTTGATTATCTAAAAAAACCAGCCGTAGCAGGTGTTGCTGGGCTTATAGTGGGTTTGTTCATCGGTCTGGTTGTGCTTGGGTGGGGGTTGTGGCCAGTGCAATGGACAAACGCCACCCCATCTTCCTTACGTCCTGATTTACAAGATGATTATTTGCGCATGACCGTTGACTCATTTGTAAGTGATCCGGTTAATTCTATTGCCATTCAACGTTACCAGGCGCTAGGTACCGATGGCCCTGCTGTCCTCGCGAGAATTCAAGCAGCTTATCCGGACCAAAATGGAATAAATACTTTTATCCAGGTGGTACAAGCTCCCAAAGCCACGGCTACACCGGGAACCGGACAGACCCCTGCAAAATCGAGTGCTCTAACCAGCATTCTGATTATCGGAATAGCGGTCATCCTGCTTGCCATTCTGGCATTTGCTGTTTTTAAATACTTAATCCCGCTCTTTAGACATACTACGTCTGATAGCCCTGCTAATCGTGCTCGAGATATTACCCACCAATCTGAAATGACCGACTATTCTGCATTGGGCGACGAACAGCCAATTGCGCAATTCATGACTACTTATGTTTTGGGTGATGACTTGTTCGATGACTCCTTCAGCGTTGACTCACCATCCGGAGAGTTTCTGGGAGAGTGCGGTATCGGTATCTCAGAGACCATCGGCGTAGGGGAGCCTAAGAAGGTGACGGCGTTTGAAGTGTGGCTGTTTGACAAGAATGATATCCAGACTGTGACCAAAGTGCTTATGAGCACCCATGCATTCAACGATGCTCCTACTTTCCAAAGGCTACAAGCCAAGGGCGAACCCTTCCTGGTGGAACGTGGCAAGCAAATTGTGCTCGAGACTGCTGCACTCCAACTGGTGGCCACAGCATCGGATATGGCATATGGTCAAGGAGCTCTTCCAGAGGATAGCTATTTTGAACGTCTCACGTTGGAAATAGCTGTCTGGCCCAAGGTAGCAACTCCCGCATAATATAAATTTACCGGGCGATCCATATGGATCGCCCGGTTTTTTATTCGATTTTCAGGATATTTAATTTGATTTTTCCTCCAGGAGTGTCCACCTCTACCTTTTCTCCAACATGATGATCCATCAATGCTCGTCCGATCGGGGATTCATGAGATATTTTCCCTGAACGGGGATCAGCTTCCTTGGCGCCGACCACGAAATAAACTTCCGGTTCGAGATCACCTTCTTGTACAGTAACGTGCACACCTACTGCTACAGTATTCTTCGGAACGCTCCCTGGTTTTACGATGACTGCATTTCGAAGGACAAATTCCAATTCTTGGATCCGGCCTTCGATAAAACCCTGGTCTTCTTTTGCCTTGTGATAGTCGGCATTTTCTGAAAGATCACCCATCTGGATGGCGTCGTGCAATCGTCGTGCTAATGCGTCCCGTTGTGGGCCTTTCAAGTCTTTGAGTTCTGCTTCGAGTTTGGCAGCACCTTCAGCTGTAATAAAAGTGGGGGGTAGTTTAGGCATTTTTATCTCGCCTGTATTTATGGTTTAAGATCAGGATTGTATAACCGTGAGTGTTCTTCGATTGCATAACGGTCGGTCATCCCGGCGATGTAATCGCAAATTGTACGTTCGAGACCGCGAATTGGGATCCATTGCTGGACGTGGTCAGGAAGGATGAGGGGCTCAGAGAGGTAGGTTTTAAACAGGTCGGTAATGATGTGTTCGGCTTTAACCTGCATCCTTACAACCCGGTAGTGTCTGTATAGTTTGTTAAACAGGAAATCCTTCAGCTCCCGGTTGCGACGCATCATATCTTCGCTGTAGCCGATAACGTTGTGTGAAAGTTGTTGAATATCAAGCGCAGAGTTTGCCTTGCTTTCTTTAATACGTGTATCTGTCGATTGGATCATGTCCGTCACCTGCAATCCAACCAGGTCACGAATCATACGGTGGCGTTCCAGATCAATCAGAAAAGGGCTGGTCCAATCATATGTTTCAGTAAGGAGCTCCCAAACGGAAATATCTTCCAGCATATGTGGAGTGATCATCCCCGAACGAAGACCGTCATCTAAATCATGGGATGTATAGGCTAATTCATCAGCAACATTACATATTTGGGTTTCCAAATTACCACGTAATTCAGGGTTGTAGTCATGGGCATCCGAAATATCATATTCAGACTCATGTTTGACCATGCCTTCCCGCGTTTCCCAGGACAGATTCAAGCCGGGAAATTCCGGATATCGCTGTTCAAGTTCAGTGACAATCCTGAGAGATTGCTTATTATGATCAAAACCACCATTACCTTTCATTAATATTTTAAGTGTAGATTCTCCCGCATGACCAAAAGGGGAATGCCCCAGGTCATGTGCCAAGCAGATTGCCTCTACCAGATCTTCGTTAGCTCCTAACGCGCGCGCAATAGTTCTACCTACCTGAGCCACTTCCAAGGTATGCGTTAAACGTGTGCGAAAATAATCGCCTTCGAAGTTGATGAAGACTTGTGTTTTATATTCCAACCGCCGGAAAGCGGATGTGTGCAGTATGCGGTCGCGATCACGCTGAAAAGCAGTGCGGTAATCCGGTTTGGTGTCTTTGTAGGCGCGGCCTTTACTCTCTTTGCTGCGTACCCCATAAGGCGCAAGGCTTTGATCTTCGATGGCTTCAAGATCTTGACGGGAATACATAATCGCTCTCTTTCAGTAAGTTGCGAGTTTATCGCGTGATGCGAGTGCTGTCAACTATGTAAACGCGTCCCGGGATTTTCCCCTTTTAAAGCTCGCAGAATGTTGTCCGGTTCTTCACCCGAAAATATCAGGACATCGAGATCGGGGACCTGTTCTACCAAATTTAGCATCTCCATAACTTTGGACTTCATTCCTCCCGTGACATCAGCTCCTCCACTAAGTCCAAGTCCTGGTGCTTGCTCTATAAAAGTCTTTGGTGTAATTTCCCTGAGTAATTGTGTTCTGTTTGGAAAATCTTTCCATACTCCCTTTTCCAATCCAGCCAGTAGAATTCGTTTTGGTTGCATTTGAGGTGCTAAATACGCGAACAAATCCTCGGTGGAAAGAATTGTCCCACCACGAGCTTCGTCAATAACTACATCACCGTGAAGAAGGGGCAGCAATCCATTGGCCAAACTGGCTTTTAATGGAGTCAGATCCCAGGCATTAATTATCCCATCATGTGATGTTATCGCCGGGAAAGGGGCCAGTGTTACCGCCGGTAATTTAACCTTCCGCAATGCTTCCACCACCATCCGGTTCAACGCTGAAGCTTGGTACCATACTTCAGCAAAACCCTTCCACTCTTCCGGTCCAGATACACCCAAACGAGTATTAAACTTACTCGCTGCCTGGTGGCCAAAGGAGCCGGATCCATGCCCAAGAATAAGCTGCATTTCCGGGTTTTCCTGAATTGACACGGCGATCTGCATGGCCAGACTATCCAGCATAGTCAAGCGGGGAGTGTATGGACGGGTCTTATCAGTAATGAGTGATCCGCCGAGTTTGAGGAATGCAAGCATGGGAAAAATGTAGCACGTTACAATCCAGGAGTCAAGCAGTTATAATCGTGTCCGATGAACCTGGATATTCACAGTGCAGTCGTAACGTTAACCGTCATCACTTTCCTAGGAGCGATTCTCAGCATATTGAGTGGTGTGCGCGCCTTTCGGAAGGGGAATAAGGTTTCATATTATCGTATTAGACACATGCAAATAGCGGCAGGTTGGCGATCATTCATGTTTGCTGTTGTATTGTTCGGCTTTGCTTTCTTGATGGCACGTTTCGGTGAACCGATTTCTTATATTTTTTTCCAGCCTAGTCCTACTCGGACGCCTACCCTGACTGTATCAATGACACCGACCATTAGTATGACGCCTACGATTTCTCTGACTCCCACAATAACGCCAACCCTTGCAATAAGTTATACTCCAACGACTACCGGGACTCCGTTTTTGCCAATTGCTATTGAAACGCAGTTTAAGAGCACAGTCACCCCTAATTCTGCAGCTATTTTCAGTCCGCTTGTATTTTCTTTAAGCGTAAACAATTTTAAGGCAGTCGAACCTCAAACGGTCTTTCAGAATCCATTAAGTAGTGTTTATGTTACCTACACATATGATGGGATGTCAGATGGTGTCCAATGGACTGAAATTTGGTATTTGAATGGGAAATTGTTAAATTATAAGACAGGTACTTGGGATAGCGGCACAGGTGGTTCTGGTCAGGATGAATTAACCCTTCCCGCAGAGCAATGGCTTCCGGGAATATACCAATTGGTTTTTTTTGTGGGGATGGAATGGAAAGTCCTGGGTGAATTTAGAGTAACGGGCACACCGCCTACAGCGACTGTTTCACCAACACCTTCCTCAACTGGTACACCTACAATGACACCCAGCGTTACACACACGTTGGTTCCTTCCTCGACACCACTTCCCACTGATACACGCTGGCCAAGCCCAACCGCGACAAAATAAATATCCCCTAAATGTTTATGCGATGGATTAATTTTTCTCTCACATATGGACATGCTAAATAGCTTTTTGCCTTTCTAACTGCTTAAGAGATACCGCAATCTGAGCAGCTAAAAGTCCATTGTTAAGTAAAAGGGACAGGTTGGCTTTTAGGGCTGCACCCCCGGTCAATTTGTCCATCCTCGATAATAGAAATGGCGTAAGATGTTGTCCTCTGATGCCCTGGTCATGGGCTTCCCGGCGAGCTTGCAAAATAACCCCTTTCAAATTTTCTTGTGGTATTTCTTCTTCGAGGGAAAGCGGCTGACATACCAATACAGCACTTTTCATCCCGATTTCCCAATGAGCTTTGGCGAACTCCACGATTTCGAGGGGTGAATCCAGCCTGACACTAACTGATAGTCCGCTTTTACGGGAATAGAAGGCTGGAAATTCTTGCGTTCCGAACCCAATGACCGGAATCGACATCGTCTCAAGGTATTCCAGTGTAGCAGGTAAATCTAGAATCGCTTTTGCTCCAGCGCAAACAACAATCATTGGCGTATCAGCTAACGATTGTAAATCTGTTGAAAAGTCGAGAGATTCCATGTCGTGGACGCCGCCTATACCACCGGTAGCGAAGACCTTAATACCGATCTGATTTGCAGCGAGCATAGTCCCGGCAACCGTTGTTCCGCCGAATTCTTTTTTGACAATTGCTGTAGCAAAATCACGACGGCTTACTTTGCGGGCATTGTCTTCGTTGGCAAGGCGCTCCAACTCGATCTCGGTCAACCCTATCCGGACAATTCCATCAATAACGGCGATTGTGGCAGGTGTCGCTCCATTTTCTCTGACCACACGTTCCATGTCGCGGGCCATCTCAAGATTGAGTGGCCGCGGCAGGCCATGCGTAATTACGGTTGATTCAAGGGCGACCACGGGAATGGATGATAGCATTGCTTTTTTGATCGAAGTTGAAACCGAGATGTGGGTAGATAAAGCATTGCTCATATGGACCTCTGGATTTGGGGTGATGTCGGTTTTTGAATTTCTGAAATATATATACTTAAGGATAAATTAAGATTGGATAACGCTCAATATGTCTATTGTAAAATGATTATATTTTTTATAACTTGGTCGCCTTGCAATATTAATGAGTATAAACTCTTTTAAGGAGCCATGTATATTTTTTTACCCCTGTATGTATTGTTTCCAGAAGTGTCATAACAATTTATCAGACGATATTAACCGCAGGATTCCCCTGCCCTTCTCATGACTCATTTTTACAATTTTATCAAATTTAGGTACAAAAAAAGCCTCTTATACGGAAAAACAGCATAATACTGATAAAGATGTTATATTCAAAGTTTGAGTTGTGATCCTATCCTTGACTTTTGATAACTACGCATATTTATTATCGCACAATATATATATGCAAATTTCTGTCGACTTCCATTGCCATACCAATGCTTCCATGGATTCTCAAGCCTCTCCGGAAGCCGTCATCCGTTTTGCCCATATGCGGGGACTGGATCGGTTGGTGATTACTGACCACAATACAATTGACGGGGCACTTGCTGCTCGGACATATGATCCAGAGCTGGTTATCATTGGAGAGGAGATAATGACAACCCATGGTGAAATACTCGCTGCTTATGTATCCCATCCAATTCCTCCCGGACTTTCGCCGAAAGAGTCAATCAAGCGTCTTCGTGACCAGGGAGCGTTTATAAGCGTGTCGCATCCGTTTGATTCTTGGCGGAGCGGGTCATGGCAATTGGAATATTTATTAGACATTTCCTCTCAGGTCGACGCAGTAGAGGTTTTTAACGCTCGCTGCATGGTTCCCAACAGCAATCTTCGAGCATCACGGTTTGCTATGAATAATCATGTCGCTGGGACAGCCGGGTCTGATGCACACGCCGCGTTCGAAATAGGTCATGCCTGGTTGGAACTTCCCCAATTTACTAACTCCGATGAGTTACGCGAAGTAATCACAATAGGAAAAGTCCGGGGTCGGCAATCTCCGTTTTGGGTTCATTTATTATCAAGATACGCATCTCTTCGCAAAAGGGTTGTATAATTTACTCGCTGGGGCGGTGGCGGAATTGGCAGACGCTGCGGACTTAAAATCCGCCGGTGGTGACACCGTGTGGGTTCGACCCCCACCCGCCCTACAGATATGGCTTATTTAGGGGAAAATCAGGCTAAAAATCCTATATATAGGGGTATATGGCACACACAAAAGGAGTGTGCCTTATGTTATTTAAAGCCCGAGACGCAGCGGACTCTACAAGTTTCTACAGTAGATGATTACCTGCTGAACTGGTTGGAAGCGTTCCTAATTGATCGAAAAGCCTCAGGGGTTGCAGAAGGGACATTACGCTTCTACCGTCAAAAGATCAAGTTATTTGCAGATTATTGTGATGCATTGACGGTCAAGCAGATCGTCACAGATCACCCCATCTTTTCTTCGACAATATTTGCTATACCTGGAAGAATTCTGGTCATAATGCTGGCGGGCGACATGCCGCATTTCGCATGATCAGGGCTTTCTTCTTATGGTATGAAGATGAGGTGGAGCCACAAGGATGGTCTAATCCCATCCGTAAAGTGAAAGCTCCCAAAGTTCCGATGGAACCACTGGAGCCGGTATCCTTTGAAATTGTAGCCAGGATGGTTAAGGCTTGTCCGCATAATACGTTTACTGGTGATCGGGATGCAGCTATTCTTCTTTGCTTGCTGGATACAGGTGCAAGAGCAAATGAATTTCTTTCCGTCAATCTGGAAGATATTAATCAGACACGTGGGGATATTCTCATTCGGCAGGGGAAAGGGCGGAAACCACGCACTGTTTATATTGGCAAGCAATCAAAAAGGGCACTCAGACGTTACTTGAATCATCGCCAGGATAATTGTTCAGCCTTGTGGGTGACTCATCCACGCTGCGGTTCTGAGCGATTGCAATATAACGGGTTACGGGCTGTTCTTACTCGCCGAGCAAAAGAAGCCAACGTGGATGAACCTTCATGCCATGATTTTCGGCGGGCTTTTGCACTTTCCATGCTCCGAAATGGCACGGATATTTTCACCCTGGCAAAGTTGATGGGACATGAAGGGATCAGTGTTTTGCAACGTTATCTGAAGCAAACCAACCTGGATACCGAAGAAGCTCATCGGCGGGCTGGTCCGGTGGATAATGTTGGTTTATAAAAAAAAGGAGAGATGGATATGAATGACGAAGATGAACCATTGGAAGATGATTTTGACGAAGAAGATAGTGATGATGACGAAGAAACCGAAGAAGATGATGATTTCGGGGAAGATAATGTAACCGAATCTAAGATAGGCTATTGTCGTATTTGTGGTGCGGAGGTCATAGTAGATGAATTACCTGATTCTATTTCTAAAGATGCATTTCAAGATTTTGGATTATGTTTAAATTGTCAATGGGGAATCTTTATGGATAATGGTGGGCATTTCTAAACGGGGAATCATCAATAAAAATGAATTTATGTTCCAGTTAGAAGCAACTAATGTTGTAGCATGGATAAAAGATCAATCGAATAAGACGAATAAGAAAATGAATGATCGTAGTTCACATTATCTTAGACAATTAGCAATTTAATATTAATGACAGGGGGTGTTCCTAAAAGAGAGACTGCCCCTTTTATCACAGGAATTATGTTGGCGGGCATTGCTTCTTTCCCCAAAAAAGTGAAAATGGGCATATTGTCCTTATGAAAGGTTGGCTATATACTTCTCCTATTCATATTGCAATTCTTCATGTTATGTGAACCATTTTTATTGATTTATAGTTGGGTTTCAATACTAGATTATTCTAACGATCTACAAAGATCAAGGTGATAGAAGTGCCAGATAAAGGGCATGTAACGGTCTTACTCAAAGGCTTCCTGAAATGGAATCTTTGGCGAAAAAAATACCCCAAAATCAGGCCAAAATTGGATGGCGCTGATCTAAGCAATAAGGTTTTAACGGGTACGAATCTTTACGGAGCCGATCTGAGAAATGCAAACCTGACCAAGACTTTTCTAAGAAAGGCCAATCTCATAAAATGTGACCTCCGGAACGCTGATTTATCTCGTGCAGAATTATCTGGGGCAACTTTGGTAGGGGCTAATCTTACAGGCGCTAATCTTTATAGGTGTAATCTCTCTGGCGTAGATCTTTCTGGTGCTCAAATAAGAGATGCAGATCTTATCGGGGCACATCTTCAGGATGCAAATCTCGCTGGAGCCGATATTAGCAATACCAAGTTATCTAAAGCTAGGCTAACAGGTGCAAACCTGACGAGGGCTAAATTTATCCATTCAGACTTAAAGAACGCTATTCTAGTGCGATGCAACCTTAGAGGGACTGACTTCACTGACGCTGACTTAACTGAGGCAGATTTTACTAGGGCGGATTTTGTGGAAGTTAACCTCACTAGGGCAAAGCTAAATGGCTCGCGCATATATGGTATCTCGGCTTGGGATTTACACTTGGAGGACACTGAACAGTCAAATTTGATAATAACTCCCCGTGAGCATCCTAGCATCACCTTAGATAATCTCAAAATTGCACAGTTTATCTACTTGTTAGTAAACAATCCAGAGATCCGAGATGTCATAGACACTATTTCTTCAAAGGTTGTTCTCATTTTAGGTCGTTTCACTCCCCATCGTAAAGATGTTTTAGATGCTCTTAGGAAAGAACTAAGCAAACATAACTATATTCCAGTCATATTCGATTTTGAAGGACCCGAAAGAAGAGACATCACCGAGACCATATCAACATTGGCACATATTTCTCGGTTCATCATAGCCGATATCACAGATGCTAAGAGTATTCCTCAAGAGTTTAACTTCCATTGTGCCATTTCTTCCTTCTGTTCCTATTCAACCACTAATAGAATCTTCTACAAAAGAATATGGTATGTTTGAACATTTCCGTCACTATCCTTGGGTTCTTCCTATCTATCAGTATGCAAATTTGGATGAAGTAATTGCAAATACCAATGACAAAATCATCATACCCGCAGAATTAAAGCTGGAGGAGTATAGGAAAAATAGGTTGATTAGTACTGCCTAACACCGCTAGCACCGGAAACCGACTTAACATCTCACCAAAAGAGATATACCGTTGGACATAAAAGATTGCATACTAGCAACTTATAGGGTTGGCTCTAATGAACCACAGGTATTCCACCCATACATCAGGCCAGATGATCCCCGCAGTCAATATCCCTACCGAAGGTACAAGCAGATCGAGAAGAATCCACCTTAGTCACGTCATGTGTTCATTATCGCACTTTATCCAGCATTGTGTTATTTTTTGCGTGGCCCGTTACTTCTTTCCCCAACAGGCAAAAGAAGGCGGTTATTGTTTTGAGGAGAAATTGGCTATATACTTATTGAGTCAGAGTTGAGCGGTCCTAATGACTTCTCAGGCGACTAGATGACTAATAAGAGAATAGAATTAGGGGAGCGACTGTTTGATGATTACTCTAAGAATTTGAGTTTTTATCACCCCCCTCTCGAGCATACTTTTCTCTGCCCTCTTTGCTTACGGCCATTTAATAAATCCGCTATCCAATCAGGTGAACTCACCATAGAGCATATCATCCCTGCCGGACTAGGTGGAAAACTCGTTACGCTCACTTGCAAAGAATGCAATTCAGAATCCGGCCACCGCTTGGATGCTCACTTGGTTCAAAGAATGCGGGTTGAAGATATATTGGCAGGCAAGAGCGACCTACCGCTGAGAATACGAATCAGTGTAGGTAAAGGGGAGTTTGGCGGGGACTTGTATCTATCAAACGACCAACATCCCAATATTCAGATTATCGGAATCCAAGAAATTTCAAATCCCAAGCTGCACAAACTTGCATTGAATGAATTTGATGGGGGACTAAAAGATCTTTCAATCCATGGATCCTTGGGTTTCAAAGAAATACCTAGCAAAGTCGCTGCTCTCAGAGTTGCTTATCTTCTTATATTCAGGTATTTTGGATACGGCTACATCCTATACGATAACTTAGACCAAGTACGAGAACAGATATTTCATCCTGAAGAAGAGACGGATTCTCTTAGGCCGATGTTTTGGATCGGAGATACACCTAAGAAGAATATCATTGCAGTTCTCCAACTACCACCAGAACTACGTTGCTTTCAAGCCATCATTGATCTTTCATCAAACATCAAACGCAATCTTTGTGTGGTGCTTCCCGGTCTTGATCCTGACAGCAAGACTATCTATCAACGATGGATTACAGCAATTTCATTGGGAAAAGTTGACTACAAACCAAAGATTGATTTAGTCTATTATGATCCCATGTATCTAACCGACTATGGTTACAGGTACTTGCCAGAAAGGATATGGCGTAGACAAATAACCTTTGGAAGTGGGCAAGTTGGTAGAAACTAGACTTTACCCAACCTGCCCTCCCAACTTTACCTCCAGCAGACAGCGGCTCCGCTGCGTACCCCCGAGGGGGGCTGCCGCTGAGCCATTCCGTTAGACGGCATTACTCGAATGAAAGTGTATAAAGAAGTACGTCATGAATAAAGTAAAGGGTTCTATCAATCCCAAGAAGGTGGTTGAACAAGGATATGATCAGGTAGCTTCCGATTACTCTTGTCTTGAAGGGGAGATAAAATGGCCACGTATGCAATGGCTCAAGAAATTACTTAACCGTCTGGAACCAAGCTCGTCCATACTCGATCTAGGTTGTGGGTCAGGTGATCCAGCAGATATTGAAATTGCAAAGAAGTATAAGGTTACAGGGGTAGATATTTCTAAGACGCAGATAAACCTTGCTCGCCAAAAAGTTCCGAATGGTCGTTTCATTCATGGAGATGCTGGTTCTGTAGATTTCCCATCAGCTTCCTTTGATGCCGTGATATCTTTTTACACCATGGAACATATACCACGAGAAGAACATAGGAGTGTCTTAGGGCATATTTATCAATGGCTCAAAGTGGGAGGCTTTTTGCTGATTAGTATGGAAGCTGGAGATTACGATGATGTGATAGGTGATTGGTTGGGCGTTCCGATGTTTATTAGTTGCTTCAATCCCGAAATGATGAAACAGTTGGTCGTCCATGAAGGATTTGATGTGGTCGAAACCGCAATCGAGACTCAGATGGAAGGGAAGATTGAAATACCTTACCATTGGATACTTGCCCGCAAACCATGAGCAAAAATACCCCTTTAGCACCCACCGTCTCCAGCGGACAGCGGTTCCACTACTCATAGGTGCGTTTTGCTAGATTCGGTGCGATAATAAAAAGGAGTCATGGAGCAATCATAGAGCCAAGCCTTTGGATCACCAACTGATGGCTGAGCAAATGGTTTGGAAGGAGAAATACAATGACTGTACAACCGCACTCGCGATGGAAAGAAGGAGTGGTGGATGAACTAAATGAGCATATTGAGCTTCGTTATGGTGATGTAAACAAAACCTCATATGATAGTTGGATACCGATAGCTCGAATTTCCAAGCGAAAAAGACATACATTCATTGTTGAATGGCTTATCGGACAGGAATCACCATCGGATCAGATCATGATAGCGGATGCACGTCGCCAATTGGATTTCTTCCTTGTCGAACATGATATAGAGATAATTCCTGACCATTGGGAATATGCGATCTATCATTGCAGTACGAGCGGAAATATGTATGCGAGTGTTCATCGGTCGTACTTTCCAACTGGAAATCAAGGGGAGATGCATTCGAGTAAGGTTATAGATTTATCTACCGAAGAATCTGCAAAGCGATTTGGAGATTCGAGAGAGCCGGGTAAGTATATAAAAAATGGTTGAGACTCATCTTTCAATATTGATCGTCTTATGAACCCTCAATTTTCGGAAGCTACCAAAAATCTTGATTCCTTATATAACCAGCTTCTCGCCATGCCTCCGGTTACAGCTGGTTCGCTTCCAAAGACAATGCCGAAAAAAGGAATTTACCTCTTCTCGGAGAATGGTCAGCACCTTTATGTTGGGCGAAGTAATAATATCCGAGGAAGAATTGGTCGTCATTGCCGACCCGGTGCAACTCACAGAATGGCAGCGTTCGCATTTCACCTTGCGCGCGATGCAACTGGATACTTGAAGGCTACCTATAAAAAGGTAGGCTCTCGAAAGGCACTCATGGCAATCCCTGAATTTTCAAATGCATTTTCTAAAGCAAAGGAGCGCATTCGCATGATGGATCTGAGGTTTATTGAGGTTGATGATCCGACCCAACAAGCGATTTTTGAGATATATGTATCCACTGCATTACAGACACCTTATAACGATTTCGATACTCACTAAAGATCTATTACGAATAATTCATGAACTTTCTCATTACGAAGTACTTGTCTATTACCGTTTCTTTATGTCAGTAGCTTCACCTCCCATGTACGGGTGTGCTTTACCAGATTTTGCGCGATAATAGAAAGGAGTGGGATTGATTCTTCTTAGCTACATTGTTGGATGCTGTGGCAAGGTTCTAAGGGTCGTGATCTCTTTCCCTAACAGGTGAAAAAGGCGGCGTTGTTTATTGGGGAAATCGGTTATATACTGCACTTATAAATCAAGCAAAATTATTTATTACCAAAATATCCTTATTAAATCGATGTTAGGCATCCTATATAATATGGGGTAATCTGGAGTCGAAATGGATAATATTGGGCTTCTGTTGGGAATTGGCGGAATCATTATTACCATAATTGGTATTGTTGTCTCGATCAACCTAACAAAAGAAAGTCGCCCCCTATATGCAATGCGTTCAAATGTACTTCAAGGAGTAAATCATCCAGACCTTGAAATTCGATTTCGTAATTCTAAGGTTCCAAATATATTTTCTGTGCGATTTGTGCTTTGGAATGCCGGTAGAAAAGAAATTCGTAAAGATGATATTCCTTCTCCTCAGGCAGCACCAAGACTTCAATTTTCAGGAGAGACAGTGGTGTTGCATTATGAAGCCACAACCACTACTGGAGATCATTCCGGGCTATTGATTCCAGATACGTTGAATTCCTTATGTATTTCTTTTGATTATCTAAATAAAGGAGATGCAATAGTTGGCGAAATCCTTTGCACAACGAATGGATATTCAAACCAAAGACCTTGCATTTTGGGAACCTTCAAAGGTTCCACCTTGAAAGAGGGAGATGTACATAATCTTAGAAAGGTAGAAAATATTTACTTTATATTTATTGCAGTAATTATGTTCCTGATTGCTTCATGGAATGCAACATCTGCATTCTTAGCCTTCTCTGCAAATCAAATTATTATAGGTATCATGTGGGTGCTGTTCGCTTTACTAAGTCTGTGGCTCACGTTCATAGATTTGAAATTCAATGTTTTTTCAATTCCAAATAAGCTCCCAATAAAACTCAAACATTACCTTGATTATGGAACTATTCTATAATTGAGGTGAGGATTTTCTAGACCACCAAATGCCTCCTACTGGATAATCGCTCATTTATTTGGTTCTCTTCATTTACATTCCTCCCCAAAAGGATACCCATGTTCGTACAAGCCTTCAAAAACATTGACAACGTGCTTTGGAAAGAGGCCGGTTGTACCACTGAACTCGACTATACCGAGCAGACTTCATGGTTGCTGTTCCTGAAATACTTAGATGGTCTGGAGCAGGATAAGGCTATGGAGGCTGCATTGGAGGGGAAAAAGTATGCCTTTATTCTTGAGGAACCTTACCGATGGGAAAGTTGGGCCGCGCCCAAAGACAAAGATGGCAAACTAGATCACAATCGTGCTCTCACTGGGGATGACTTGCGTGACTTTGTAGATGGTAAACTTTTCCCCTACCTTCGCGGCTTTACCCAAAAGGCTACCGGACCAAACACCATCGAATATAAGATCGGGCAAATCTTCGCGGAGATCAAAAACAAGATTTCCAGCGGTTATAACCTGCCGCGAGATCATTGACCATATCGACGAATTGCGCTTTCGATCACAGACTGAGAAACACGAACTTTCCCACCTTTATGAAGCCAAGATCAAAAATATGGGCAATGCCGGGCGCAATGGTGGCGAGTATTACACCCCACGTCCACTCATCCGTGCCATGGTGAAGGTCATTCAGCCCAAAATTGGTGAACGCATTTACGATGGTGCAGTCGGTTCCGCCGGTTTCTTGTGCGAAGTCTTTCGATTTTATAAAAGCCAAACCCGGCCTCACAACATCCGAAATGGACATCCTCCAGACTCGCACCTTTTACGGAAAGGAAAAGAAGTCACTAGCTTTCGTCATCGCCATCATGAATATGATTTTGCATGGCATTGATGCACCTCACATCCTTCATACAAACACCCTCACCGAGAATCTCGCTGACATTCAAGACAAAGACCGCTATGATGTAGTACTGGCGAATCCACCATTCGGTGGTAAGGAGCGTAAGGAGGTCCAGCAGAATTTCCCTATCCGCTCCGGAGAGACCGCCTTCCTTTTCCTTCAGCATTTCATCAAAAGTATCAAGGCTGGTGGGCGTTGTGGGGTGGTCATCAAGAATACTTTTCTCTCTAATACTGATAATGCCTCGACGAGTCTGCGCAAACTCCTCCTCGAATCCTGCAACCTGCACACCGTGCTGGATCTGCCCTCTGGTGTCTTTGCTGGTGCTGGTGTAAAGACTGTGGTGCTGTTCTTTGAGAAAGGTTCCCCCACCCGTCAGATCTGGTATTACCATCTCGATCCCGGTCGCACATTGGGCAAGACTAATCCGCTCAACGACGAAGATCTCAAAGAATTCGTTGAACTGCAAAAGACCTTTGCCGACTCGCCGAAAAGTTGGCATGTGGATGTTGCCACCATTGACCCGGTCACATTTGATCTCTCTATCAAGAACCCAAACGGTAATGAGGGTACGGCACACCGCCCGCCGCAGGATATTCTAGCGGAGATCGCTGCCTTGGATGCTGAGAGCGAACACTTGCTGGGAAATATTCGGGAATTGCTATGAAAACGGGGGGGCAACAAAAGACATTAGCCGAAGTGTGCCAAATTAGGCCTCCAAAAAGTGAGGCTCGCGAAAAAGTCTCGCCCGATGCGCTAGTGTCATTTGTCCCAATGGAAGATTTGGGAATCGACCATAAATATTTCAGTGCAAAACTGATAAAACCCTTAGCATCGGTAGTCGGGTCCTATACATATTTTGCTGAAAACGACGTACTATTAGCAAAGATCACTCCTTGTTTTGAAAATGGAAAGGTTGGCATTGCGACAGGCTTGAGCAATGGTATTGGGTTTGGATCGACAGAGTTTTTTGTATTTCGGCCAAGTTCAATCTTGGACAAGGAATATCTTTATTATTTTTTGTCTCGCGAAGATTTCAGAAGTGAAGGGGTAGCGCGTATGGGTGGGGCAGTTGGACAACAGAGAGTGTCCAAGGAATTTATAGAGCATTATCCAATTCTTATTCCTCCCCTCCTCGAACAGCACCGCATAGTTCATATTCTCGACAAAGCCTTCGAAGCCATTGCTTCCGCCAAAGCCGATGCTGAAAAGAACGTTCATAATTCCCATGCACTTTTTGAAAGCTATTTGGATGAGGTGTTTGCAAATCCGGGCGAAGAGTGGGAAATCTGTTCTTTGGAGAAATATATCAAATTTATTGACTATCGAGGACATACACCGCCAAAAAAAGAATCTGGTATGCGTTTGATTACAGCAAAAAATGTAAAGAATGGTTTTCTTCAACGGAAACCTGAAGAATTTGTTGATCCTAAGATTTATGATAAGTGGATGGTTCGTGGGTTTCCTAAAAAAGGTGATGTTTTATTCACAACCGAAGCACCCTTGGCAAATGTTGCGCAACTTGATACAGATGAAAAAGTCCTTTTCGCCCAAAGGATAATCATATTGCAACCGCAGATAGCAAAAATTGATCAAACTTTCCTGAAATATTTACTTCTCTCTAATCCAATCAGAGTGAGAATATTTAGGAAAGGAACAGGTGCTACAGTTTTAGGGATAAAGGCAAGACTACTAAAAAAAGTTGAAATATATTTTCCAGCTACTCTTTCTGAGCAGAGCTCCATTATTGCCAAATTGGACTCTCTTCTTGCCGAAATAAAACGGCTTGAATCAATTTACCAGCGTAAGCTCGCCGCAATGGACGAGTTGAAAAAGTCTCTCCTCTACCATGCCTTCAATGGTGATTTATGAGGGAAACAATATGAATGAAGCCGAAACTCGCGCCGAATACATAGATCCTGCCCTTTCCGCTGCAGGTTGGGGAGTCCTTGAGGGGAGCAAGATCCTACGGGAATATTCTCTCACCTTCGGTCGCATCCAAGGCGGTGGAAAACGTGGTAAGCCCCTTATTGCCGATTATGTCCTCGTCTATCGCAACCACAAGCTGGCTGTGATCGAAGCGAAAGCATATGATAAAGAGCTCACCGAAGGCGTGGGTCAGGCCAAGGATTACGCTGACAAGATGCACGTTCGCTATGCTTATGCCACCAACGGAAAAGGTGTATATAGCATTGATATGAAAACTGGCAAAGAAAGCCCAAAGCCGGGTTATCCTACACCAGAGCAACTCTGGAACTTGACCTTCTCCGAAGCCAATCTCTGGCGCGATCGTTTCGCCCTTGTACCATTTGAAGATCGGGGTGGCTCGCATCCGAACCGTTATTATCAGGAAATCACTGTTGAATCTGTCATGGAAGCCATCGCAGCGGATAAGACACGCATCCTGATCACACTCGCAACCGGAACCGGCAAGACTTTTATTGCTTTTCAGATTGCTTGGAAACTGTTCCACAGCCGCTGGAACCTCAGCCACCAGCCCACACGTCGCCCCCGTATCCTTTACCTCGCTGATCGAAATATTCTTGCCAATCAGGCTTATAACGAGTTTTCCGCCTTTCCTGAAGATGCCATGGTGCGCATTGAACCGGGTGATATTCGCAAACGGGGACGAGTACCCAAGAATGGCAGTCTTTTCTTTACAATCTTCCAGACCTTCATGAGCGGCCCGCCTGTAGATGGACAGCCGTCCCCTTATTTCGGCCAGTATCCCCCTGATTTTTTTGATTTTATTGTTATTGACGAGTGCCATCGTGGTGGTGCCAACGACGAAAGCAATTGGCGCGGTATCATGGAGTATTTCGCCCCTGCTGTTCAGCTTGGCATGACCGCTACGCCCAAGCGAAAAGACAACGTAGATACGTACAAATATTTCGGTAAGCCGGTTTATATCTATTCTCTCAAGGAAGGCATCAATGATGGCTTTCTCACACCTTTCAAGGTGAAAGAGATTACCACCTCGCTCGATGAATATGTTTATACATCAGATGACATTCTCATCGAGGGCGAGATCGAACGCGGCAAGACCTATGTCGAAACCGACTTCAACCGAATTATTGAGATCAAAGAGCGCGAAGCCAACCGTGTGCAATTATTTATGGGGATGATAAACCAAGCGGAAAAGACTCTAGTCTTTTGCGCCACGCAAGACCATGCACTAGCTGTTCGCGACCTCATCAATCAGATGAAGTCCAGCTCTGACCCCCATTATTGCGAGCGGGTGACTGCCAATGATGGCGAGTTGGGCAATCAGCATTTACGTGACTTTCAGGACAACGAGAAAACTATCCCTACCATCCTGACCACCTCGCAAAAACTCTCAACTGGCGTGGATGCTCGCAATATCCGCAATATCGTCTTGATGCGTCCGATCAATTCGATGATCGAGTTCAAGCAGATCATCGGTCGAGGCACCCGGCTATATGAAGGGAAGGAATATTTCACGATCTACGACTTTGTTCAAGCGCACCATCACTTCAACGATCCTGAGTGGGATGGAGAACCGATAGAGCCTGAACCCGCTGAATCCCAAAAGCCGAAGCAGGTTAGACCACCTGTTGAGAGTGTGCATGAGCCGTATGCTGACTATGAATCGCGGCCCAAAGTCAAAGTGCAGCTTGCTGATGGCAAAGCCCGTCTGATTCAACACATGACCGTCACCACATTTTGGCACCCCGATGGCACACCTTTGACTGCCCAACAATTCATGGAACTGCTTTTTGGTAAATTGCCTGAATTTTTCAAGAGTGAAGAAGAATTACGCGAAATGTGGTGTTCCCCGTCCACTCGCTCGGATCTATTGCGTCGTCTTACCGAGAAAGGCTTCGGGTCAGAACAGTTGGTCGAGATGCAAAGGATTATTGATGCTGAGAATAGCGACCTTTTCGATGTGCTCGCATATGTAGCTTATGCTCTACCGACCGTCACTCGCCTCGTCCGAGCCGCTACCGCTAAAATCGCTATCAACACGCGGTTCAATACTAAACAGCAGTCATTTATTGATTTCGTACTAACCCAATATGTACATGTCGGCGTAGAGGAACTTGCTCTGGATAAACTCGTCCCCTTGCTGAAACTGAAATACCACGATGCTATCGCAGACGCTGTGGATGATCTTGGAAAACCTGAAGAGATTAGCAAAGTCTTCTCTGGTTTCCAGCGATACCTCTATCCATCGTCCATCGCGGCCTGAAAAGATGTATTTTCATTTTTTCTTATTTCACCTCCTGTTTCGTCCTATTTCCCTGCCCTTCCTACAATAATACTTCTCCCCTTGCTTCCTCTTGTTCCCAAAAAGTCAATCAGGCACGGTTTGACAAAATCACAAGTAAGGGGTATTTTATTTTCTATGAGGTTGTTGTTCCTATCCATGCGAAATGCTATACTTTAATATGATTTGAACGATTCCTGTATGTTGTCTCGCTAACGGAGTTTGTTAAAAATGAACGAAAACGAAAACCTATTAGCAAGGGTTTCTGCACTCGAGAAAAAGATCAATGGTTTATATCCTCCTCTTATAAAAGTGTGTGCCTATACTTCAGAACCTCAATTTGCACTTACTCAATGTCGTATTATATTAGAAAAATCCTGAATGCACTATATGTTCATGAAATGCAGAAGAAGCCAAATAAGCCAATGATAGGCGATATTCTATATGATAAGGAGTTTGCCCCCAAAATACCCAAACAAATTCTTCCAAAAATGCATTATATAAGAGAGTATGCAAACCAAGGTGCTCATGGAGAGGAAGTAGGAAGCAAAGACGTTGTTGATGTTATTTATAAATTAGTAGACGTGATCGAGTGGTTCGTAATGAATTGCGATTTATTAGATCATCTAAACCAAACTCGTGGAAGAATAGAAAACGAACACACAATCGAATTATTACCTCGACTTAATGAAAAATATCCCGGTTATTTACGGCCAGAGATCAAATCCGTGAAGTTTATACAAAATAGTGAAAGGTGTTTTCTAGAGATCACTACAGCAAAAAGTATTGATTCCTTACAAGGTGATGATGAAGAATTTCCTGTCACTCTTATCAATCAAACTTCAGAACGCATAGATTTAGGTTTTGAAATTAAAGAATTTGATGATATTAATAAACCTTTCGACTTTGCATTTAAACCCGATCTAAGCATTACCGATAATGTAAGTAAGTTTTTTTCTGATTACAATGATTGGTGGCTGATGGCCAATATTGAGCCAGAATTATTTACTGAGGAAGCAAAGAATAAAATACAAAAACGGAAAGGCGAGAATATTAGAAAGCAATTGCTCGATGCTGGCATTATCAAAGAATGAGTTTTCGACCTTGCAAATGTGCACTCCGTTTAGAGAGGGTCTCCCTCCCTCCACCCCTCTAAATTTCCTCTGCTCCTTGCTTCCTCCTTTTCCCAAAAAGTGATACTGACACGCCATGACGAAATAAGAAGTAAAAGGGGCTTTCATTCTTGTCTTCTGGCTCCTTTTTGCAATTGACTTGACCTTGCTCCACATAGTATCTATACTCTAAAGGTATAGCTGAATGAACTAAAATTATTATTCTGCTACTGATTATTCTTAATTTTACGGGAGGGAACATATGGATGAAACAGAAGAAATTCGTCTAGCATTTATAGATGTGGCAATATTTACTGATGGTTCGATCAGAGGAGGGATATTGACCACAGATATCGAAACCCGACCTTATGAATTTAGGGCGACAAGCCCAATCAAACCCACCCAATTGCAGCAAATACTTTATGGGGCATCCATAAAAGATTACGTTTATGGTGAATTAATTTGTGCTCCTTTGGTCAGAGCGACAAAGGAGAAACTAAGTGTCGTATTAGTAAAAGAACCGTACATCCTTGCAATGCGTCCTCTTGTTTCTGTACCAGTCATTCTTGTTAAAAATGAACATAATCAAGTGTTAGATGGAGTTAAACCTGTAAATTTGCTCTTCTCATCTCATAAGAATTTTATGAATGAACTATCTTATGCTCAAACAATTCTTGCTCCAGTTGTGCAGAAGCACAATTTGATCGAACCATTTGATAGATTAAAACTCGCGTTGAATGAGGTCCACCGAATGGGTGTAGGTGAAAAGGGGATAAGTGGCTAAGTTTCGCGTAAGCCTTGGCAAGCAAGTTTCTGAAATATCATTTCCACATAGGTTCCTAGCCACAGATATTAATATTAAGCCACCTGATTTGTGGGGTGAAACCGATGTCCTAACTATTACAGGGGGAATGAACATTCTGAGTGGGGAAGCTTGTATCCCACAACCGAGTTACGAAATTGGTTCAATGGTTATCCCTTTACGAGCTGATATTTCAGATGTTGGGTTATATCCACTAATTGAATCTGAGATATTAGCCTTAAATGTAATTTTCGACCCTCCAAATTTCGAGCGTTATGACTCGCAAATTATTAACATTGTAAATAATCCTACTATTCTTTTGGTGCCAATAACCTTTGAGAAAATCAGTATTTTTGGGATGAATTATGCAGATAGGCATTGGCATAAGATTTCATTCTCTGAGGAAGATCTTCATCGCCAACAAGAACAATCAAAATCAAACGAGGAGGAAAGAAAAGTTGAATTTGTCGAGTCAAAAAAACGGGGGCGTAAGTCAAAGAATCAGCAGCCTTTACCGACCATTTGGGATCTTCTGTTTGCTATTTTGCAACCTCCTTTAACTTTTGGGCAGACTGAAAGTCTTAATTTTCCTAATCCACTTTATCCTTATCAATGGGATGGAGTGAAGTTCTTATTTGATAATGAACATGCGCTCTTGGCCGATGATATGGGAACCGGCAAGACTATTATGACGATAGTCGCCTTAAAATTCCTTATCCAACAGGCAAAGATTCAAAAAGTTCTTGTTTTGTGTCCGCTAAGTGTTCTACACCAATGGAAGGAGGAAATTGAAAAATGGGCACCTGAACTATTGGTTTATCTCATTCGAAATCCGCAAAAAGATATAAGAAAGATTTTGTGGGATATCCCAATGCATATTTTCATTACTACTTATGATACGCTTAGGAGTGATATCGAAAACAGAATTTTGCCAAAAGATAAATATACTCTTTTTGATGTTGTTGTTCTTGATGAAGCACACCATATTAGAAACCCTAAAACAAAGGGTTATCGAGCAATCAATAAGTTGCAACCTATAAGGAGATGGGCATTAACAGGTACACCAATCCAAAACAAAATTGAAGATTTGGTTTCGATTTTTGGTTTCGTCTATCCGAATTTTTTGACTTCGTTTGATCTTCGTCCAGAACAGGTGCAAGCGCGAATTCAAGCCGTTTTTTCTTCGCCGCCGCAAGAAAGATGTCATGCCTACATTACCACCGAAAATTTATTCGCCTATCGAACTTGAATTGGATGAAGAACAGGATATTGCATATAGACAGGAAGAATCAGGCATACGAATTGAATTTAACGAGATTTTGGCTCGTGGTGAAAAAGTTACAAAACAACACATTTTCGCCAAATTAACGAAACTGAAGCAAATATGTAACTTTGCTCCTAATAAATCCACAAGCCCAAAAACCGATTCTTTAAGAGAACAAATCGAAGAGATAATTGAGAGTGGAAATAAAGTCATAGTCTTTTCTCAGTATATAGATGAAGGAATTAGTAAACTTGAAAAATTACTTGAACCTTATGGTGTGGCTAAAATTGTAGGGGGTCAGTCAGATTCAATTCGTAGAAGAGAAATTGAAAGATTTAAGAAGGGAAAAGATATTCCGGTTCTAGTTGCATCAGTTCGGTCAGGTGGTGAGGGTTTAAACCTTACCGAGGCTTCATATGTTGTACATTTTGATCATTGGTGGAATCCTGCTGTGATGTGGCAGGCGGAGGATAGAGTTCATAGACATGGACAAACAAAGGGCGTTAATATTTATTCTTATTGGATGAAAGATACTATTGATGATCGTATTCGCCAGAAACTTCGCGAAAAAGGCATTTTATTTGAACAAGTTGTCGATGGTTTAGCAGAAGATAAGATTGAAGAATATATAACAACAGATGAATGGTTGGAGATTTTTGGTGTTAAAAAACTGGTAATTACAAAAAAGCCAATTGTCGATACCAAAACTTGGCAATCTATGAATTTATCAGAGGTTCGAGAAAAACTTTACGAAATTTCACCGTCAGACTTTGAAGAATTGATTAAGGAATTAATGCATTATCTAGGCTATCCAAATGTTAAAATTACAGGTAAGAGTCATGATGGTGGGATCGACTTGATATCTACTAGAAACGCGCCAAGTGGTGTTGAGCGTTCAGCCGCCCAATGCAAACGGTATCGTGGAAAAGTGTCCGTTCATGCGGCTAGAGATTTCTTTGGTGCGATTTCTAATGATAAGAGTATTAAACAGGGTTTTCTTGTGACAACAGGAGAATTCACATCCGAGTGTCTGCAATTCTGTGAGAGTAGTGGGGTGATAAGGACAATAGCAGGAATTGAATTGGCAAAATATGTAAAGCAATTCGGTTTGCAGGCATAAATCATTGTGTAACTTGAAGAGAGGTTTGGTCATATATCCTAAGAAACCCCTGCGGGGGTGTTTTCTGGTGTAATTGGGGGGGGGTATAAATTTCGAAAATGAACATAGGGGGGTATTTATATAGGCTTAAGGGATAGCTATGACGCTAGGATCCCTGTTCGGCTACATTATCACCCGTGCGAGACACATTTGAGAGTAGAAGTGTAGAAGTCACGGCGTGTCAGAATCTAAACAAAAGGTTTTTGATATTTGCTTGGTCTTCAACATTGCTAATTTGTAGTGTGTTCCATTCCTCTCCTATGCTATACTCATTTTTATAGTTGATAAATCTTTTATTGCTTGAATTTTACGGGAGGTTTTTTGTGTTATCAAATCCAAATAACGTAAATTCTCAGATGCAGCAACTGGCAGATAATGCTGTTACTGCTGCCAGAGATAAATTCAGTATAAGTCTGGATTTTACTGAAAACAGCTTGCAACAGCTTGAAATTTTATTACAGCAAGCCCATGAAGGTTACGAACAAGGTAAAAGCAGTGGAAATTGGTCAAATGCCGCGATTGAAAATACCGTACGGGTTTGGGGGAGTTACTTTGGAGAAATTATTCGTCGTAGTTTAGGTGGAGATTGGATTGTCGATCAGAAGAATGTTTTTCTACAAATCGGAACTCGTAAATTGGATCCGTTGGGCCAAGTAAGATTGCAAATAATGAACGGATCTCAATCAAGTGTGAAGGCATTTTATCAGGGACTAAAACCGGGTATCCACGACATCCAAAATGTGCAATCAATAAATCCAGAATCAGATAACAACGATTTACAAAAGCAAAAGGCTGAACAAGGAAGAAACAAGAATAGTAATTCCATTATCATTGGAGGATTTTTTGGAATATTAATTCTGTTCAGTTTATGTATCATTGGTATATGGTTTCTATCAAGGCAAGGAGTGCTGGCTCTCCCAGCGATAGGAATACCTCTTCTTTCTTCTCCTCTTCAAACCAAGACTCTTGTTCCCACTGCTACTTTCTTTTCTACAAATACAAGTTCCCCAACACAAATTCCTCTTGCCAATCTAGATATAAAAAACCTGCTAATAACAGCCGAGGATCTGTCACTAGGAGGGGTATACAATTCAGCAGGCATTGAAAAATGCATACCGCCCTCAAATCCTGACGCACTTTTCTGGGAATTCTTCAATGTGCCCACAGACCCAGATGTGAAAACAGATTTTACATATCTGGGTACTAATATGTGTGGTGGATCAGGAATACAAGTTGCCGAAAAACTGTTCATTGAAAAAGATGAGCGTAGGGCCGCACGGTTGGCAGAATCCGCTAAACCCATTATTGAAAATGCAATGGGACCACTATGGGGCTCGTCTAAATTCGTAAAAGTAGAATTCGGAGCCCAAAGTTATTGGGTTAGTATTCCAGATTTAGGTTCAGAGACAGGAAAGGTTTTATATGTGGTTGCCCAATACAATGAGGCTGTTTTTATTATATACATAGTCAGTGATCAAACCCTTATTTCTCAAGATATCGCTGATATTACCAATGCTGAATTCAACCGCATCCATACAGCACAATTTCCTAGTCATTGAACTGGAATGAGGTGGCAGGAATCGTCTCATATCAAAATAACATATACACCGTTCAATTTCTCACATCTAGGCGAAATTCTGATAATTGATCCAATTGATAGTGCGGGTGAGGCGTTGGGTAATTGCCCCGTATACAGAATTGGCGATTTCGGGGATATTTCATTGTCGTATATAAATTCGTGGCATATTTGGATTAAAATTATGAACATATGAACCAATGTGGAGTTTATGTGATTCGTTGTGAGCCAACTGGTAATGAGTATGTGGGGGCATCTGTTAATGTTGTCAAACGGATTAGAGAACACTTTTATCGGCTTGAAAAAGGTGTTCATCGTAATCGTCGATTACAAAATGCATACAATAAATATGGCAAGGACAGTTTTAGAAGTGAGATTTTGCTTTATTGCGATCCAATCAATCTCGAAATGTATGGGAAAGAGCTAATTAAGAAGTTACAGCCAGAGTTTAATATTGTTAATTCTGGACATACTAAGGGGGCAATGTTTAGGGCAATGAATAGGAATATAAAAGCTATTGAGAAAAGCCTTGATAAGCAAGTACGGTTTATAAAACAGTTAGAAAAGATGCAAAAAAGGACGCATAGATTGTGATTTATGCCTATTTAATTGCCGAAAGTTGCCTTTTTGAGCTACATATAGACTAATAAGAGTCGATTAGTTATAAATCTCCAGAAATCCCTGCAAGTGTGCGCCATGGTGTAATAGAGGGGGTATAAAAGTCAAAAATGAACATAGGGGGGTATTAATAAGGTATGGCTCAGTTTGAACACGATCGGAAATCTAACTAATTTCTCCAACTTGGAGAATAGTATATGAACCCCCGATTGCTGAGATCTATCTTATTGGTAATCTAAAGATGAAAAGTGAACTGGGGGGTATTAAAAAGGGTTGACTAGCGGCAGTGTCATGATAGACGAGATTTGATCTATTCTGGGTAAATTTCAAGTATTGTGCAAGTGCGTGTGAGGCAGTACGTTCTTGATTAGCTTATTATGGAGCGGGTGTATCTATTTGGTCTGTTCCTAATATTTTCCTGATTGCGGGGACAGGGAGACCAGCTTGATCCACCAAGGAGCCAAGCTCCTTGGCAAGTTGTTGCATTTCATCTGGCGCCTGGGAAACGTGGTAAGCCAATCCAACTTCTCCCAATTTGGAATTCAGCAATGCGCGCATTCCTGCAATTTGCAGGAAACTCGGCATGATTCGGATTAAATTCTCGGAGAATGGGACGATCTTGTGCCCAAGAGTGCGCAGAACTTGATGTGCCTCACGCCCGCCATCAACATAGAGTTTCAAGTCTTCAGTGCTTCGGGCTAAAGCGGCGAGGTCGCAATTGTATTTCATCGTTAGTTTCCCTATGAGAGCCACTCCAACTGCATGGGTCAACTGCAAATCAATCATATTTGTCGAAGTTGTAGCTTTTATTCCCGCCCCGCGCAGGGTTTTGACGAGTCGCTTAAGTCTCGGAGTGATCGTGCCGTCCATTTCTCCAAACGGTGATGCGAGCGGCGTAGATACCATCGCACGAATTATGTCGCCATCCCGTTTCCCACCCGCAACGACCGTTCCCAGCATGATCCGTTGCTTGTCGATGACTTTAGCAAATTCATCCGGACCGGAAAGGTTGTTGCCCATGAAGACAATATTTGGAGATTTGTTTTGTGCCAACACCGGCAAAAGATCAGCAATTTGATTTTTGCGAATGATGACGAGGATGAAGTCATAGATGTCTTCCGGGTCGAGGCGGTTGATAACCGGAACTTTCGTAATGCTTCGCTTATGATTAAACGGGTCTTCGATGATAATCCCCTCATCTTTTATTTCATCATAACGCTTTCCTCGCGCAAGGACTTGCGCGTCCAGTCCAGCATTGTACAAGCGTGTGATAACAGCTGAGCCATTCACTCCGGCTCCAATCACAAGTATCCTGGTATTATCCGTTTTCATCTCAGCATCCTTTTGGGCAGTTGCTATAGAGAGTAGTTTATTTCCCAACAATGATTCTATAAGAAAAGCCTATATGTCATACATTATAAGCTTAGCATATTAGTCTTCCCAAGGTTGTCAACGGATATGTGGAGGTGACTAAAGGGGAAAATATCGGTGTACGTGTGACGGGGAATATTATTGCATTTATAACCGAAGATTAATAGTTTATCGAGCCAATCTTCAACCAATCCCGATAAAATCACCCCCGGTAGTTGTAAACCCCTATAGTGTGGGGATAGGACATGCTTATACCCCCGTATACATCTGTAATTCCCCTTTGTTCTAGTTTTCTAAGCTCACTAACCATCTTCCAACCGCTAATGCAAGCCTTTTCGATTGCCTCCTATTGCCTCGTTTATACTGATTTGTCCTATAAAGAACAAAAGGAGATAGTAAATGTCAGATTTCTCTCAAAATCCTTGCGGGGGTGCGCAGGAGTAATAGATGGGGGGGTTGATATTTCTATAATGAACATAGGGGGCAATCTTTTGAATAGGTGGCTTGGAAAGATCTGCTTGTGATTCCTTAGTATCTTCCGAACCGCACCGTGCTCGATATACCTATGTGTAGAAGTGTGGAAGGCACGGTATTTTAGGATCATGGGTAGGAGGCGCTTTCATTCAGGAGCCAGCTACGTTGCCCCTCCTGAATAAAAGAGGTCAATAATCGGGGATCAGCTCTCCACCAGGGGGGTCCAGATTCCCGCTGATCAGGCTTTTTCCAGCAATTCCTTCAACCTTTGGAGGTCCTCGGCAAGGCCCTTCTCCAATTGCGTAACAACCAATCCTTCAGCAAGCTTGAAGAAGCCTTTGGGCTCACCTTCCACACGCGTGGTGGACTTCATCCCGCCCTCTGCGGTTTCGTAGGTGTTGGTCACCTCAAAAATAACGGGACCTTCCATCACCTTGCCGACCCACTTCTTATTGGGTACAAACTCGGTGATCTCATAGGTGGTACGCATTTTCCGACCCATAAACTTGCGGATTTCAGTGTAATGCGACCTGACCGTATTGCCTGGGCCGTCTTCGATCACCTGGGATATAGCAGGTTGCCATTTGGTTAAATTGCCCACGATGGTTGCAAAGGTAAACACCTCTGCAGGGGTTTTCTTTATGAAGATTGACTTTTCGACCTTGAGCATAGGAACTCCTTTCTTACTCAAAACGAAACCAACTTCTCCCAATCACTTTATAACGAATTCCATGCCTTTACAATCCCCCGTCTCCCTCGCCCTATAACGGTGGAGTTCATGATTTATTGATCTAGTTTATAGTCAATTTCGCAAAATTCTCTGCGGGTAGTAAGCCCTTATATTGTAGGGGTAAGAAAGTCGAAAATTAACATGGGGGGCAACCAATTGAATAGCTGGTTCGGAAGTAATACTTGGGATGACCTAGCATCTTCCGCACCGCACCATGCCCTATAACTTCAAGATGTAGAAGTTAGAGCATGATCCTATCAACCCACCAGAAATGGTGGGATTTTTTGTTTTAAGGAGGCACTATGAACCAAAATCAAGTTCCGATCAAGACTACCTGTAATGCATGCGGAGGTGAAGGCGTTCTCGCTACTGGCAAGATCTTCACGCTTGCAGGTAGGGATCATCCCCTTGCTCAAGAAATGCGAGGCCTGTGAAGGCAACGGAACACTGCTTGACTTGGGTGGATGTGCATCAGTTCGCTCAGATGCTGCATGCCATTGCAGTGGAAGAACAATCCTAATGATACCCATATCGAAACCAGAGAGCCAGCGCCATGGAAATGGGCTGGCTTTTTGCATTTAAAAAGGAGTGTTACTATGCAACCCGAAATAAAAACAGAAGGTTCCTTTCTAGAGGCTCCCGCCTCTTGGAATACCAAGTACATCAATCCACAAGGCTTTGTTTGCCAGATCACCCTCAGAGGTGAGACAGGAAAGGACTTGTTGGAAAAAGCCAATATTGCCATTTCGTTTCTACTCGAGCAAGGAAATCATCCTTGTGAGAACAACAATAACCATAATGGCAGGGAAACAAAATTGTGCCCGATCCATCATTGCGAGATGAAACAACGTGAGAAAGATGGAAAGATTTGGTTTTCCCATAAAACTGATGATGGGTGGTGTTATGGCAAGGAACGCAAGAATGGAGGCAGCCATGAGTAGCAATTGGTATGCTGATCGCTTTTCAGGTAATGATCCTTCCTACTCTCTATGTATGCATAGGAATGTTGTTGTTGATACGAGTGGGGGAAGGCGCTTTGTGGAAGGGGAAGTCACAGATGATATTTTGGTCCGGGCTCTCTGCCTTGATTGTGGAGAGTACTTGAGCGAATCTGAGATCCGGGGAACATGGAGCGGGGAACCTCACGAAATTGAATTGAGTCTTGAGTTGGAGGGTGACTATGAATACGAGTGACTCACCCGAATTGGAAATTCAACTCCCCCTGATCGATCTGACAGGGGGAGTTTCTTCTCCTCCAAGGCACCGCAATCGCAACGTTGAAAAAACTCTTGCTCATCTGCGCCAGTTGCATGACGAACTCAATGCACAACTGTATGCTCATCCAACCGAGAGACCGGTTATCAATTCCCCCGGGGATGCAGCCCAACTGTTCATTCCTTTCATTGGTTTCCTAGACCATGAAGAAATGTGGGTGGCATGTCTTGATACTCGCAATCGTATCAGGTGTCTGGTTGCGCTCTACAAGGGATCGGTTAATACCTCTCAGGTCCGTGTGGGAGAGGTATTTCGGCAGGCCATCATCGAGAATGCCATGGCGATTGTTCTGGCACATAACCATCCAAGTCTTGATATTTCCCCTAGCCCTGACGATGTTTCAGTGACTCGTGCCATTGTGCAGGCAGGGAAACTCTTGGATATTGAAACACTGGATCACTTGGTCATTGGGGGCAATCAGTGGGTGAGCCTAAAAGAGAGGGGCCTAGGCTTTTGTTGATGCTGAAAGAATAAACCAAATCCTATATAGGACAAATGTTCTATATGATATTAGAGAGGAAAATATGAAAGTTCAAAGAAATGAAAACAGACCACTTAGCGACACGATTAAGCTGATGGATTCCGGGGGGAATATCAGAGAGGTCAAGCTCGTAGATCTTGAGCCTTGTTTGCTGGAGCGCTTTATTCTCGGGGTGAAGTTGCCCCAAAATGTTGTTCTTGAAAACAATGCCGCATCTCGATATATGATCTCGAGAATGGCAAGCATGATGGTTTTCAAGATCGTTGAATGAAAATCGTTGCATCTATATAACCCTCATTTCTCTAATTGTTTGAGGAATGAGGGTTTTTTAATAAGGAGATAGAATTATGAATACAAAGAGTCTTTCCGATCACGTAAAGATCACGAGCAATGACCTGACAACAAAATCACTTCCCACATCGAAGAACTTGCTCAGGCGACAGATGCTGCTAGAGTATCTGAGGAAATGTTGCGCTATCTCGATGTATGCTCGAAGTTCCACCAGTATAGTTTATGCAACTTGTGGCTCATCCTGATGAGCAAACCGAATGCAACTGCAGTGGCTGGCTTCCGTAAATGGCAAAGCCTGAACCGATATGTACGAAAAAGGGGAGCATGGCATTCCAATTCTGGCTCCCATCGTAACTCGTGCAGAAGAAAGATGAAAGACTACTGAAGAAGATGGTTATTATTGTTGGTTTCAGAGTAGTTTACGTATTTGACATTTCTCAGACGGAAGGCGAGCCGCTTCCTCCACCGCCGAATTGGAAGAGCCCGGAGAAAAAGGAGAAGTTGGCTGCTAAGCTGGTTCAGTTCGCAAATGGCCGTGGAATTACGGTATCAGAACTGAAGTTGGCGGGAGATGTGCAGGGTGTAAGTCGAGGCGGGGCCATCGAGATTGATATGTCGGCGGGCACTGCAACTTTGATCCATGAGATTGCTCATGAGTTGATGCATTGCAATCTAGGGTTTCCCTTGAACAAAATGGGAAGAGAGCTTGAAGCTGAAGCAGTGGCGTATGTGGTATCCAAGTATTTTGGTTTAGATAGCTTGTCGAGTCCAAATTATGTTGCATTGCATGGAGCTACTTCAAAGTCAATTTTTGAGCATCTTGATCGCATTCGGTCTACGGCGACAAAAATCATTTCATATGTTGAGAATGAGACGAAGTAATCCCTCATATAAAAAATCTAGTAGACCCGCTTATAATTAGGTATAGTAGTCTCGATAGCGAATGTGAAATAGATTCAAGAGATTCAAATTGATGTAGAATATTAATAGTTATTTTGAAATCTACTATATTTTATTGTAAATACTAAAGAGGGATAATGAAGATAAACAAGATAGAACTAAAATTTGAACTCAAGAACCCTGCCTATATTGAAACATTACTAGAAGATAATTTTATCGGAGAGCAGTCTCCAATTTATCCCATCAGTATTATTTCAGAATATTGGCGTAATTTTGATGGAACAAAGGTGGCGGCTGGCATCCGATATAACTATCAGATTGTTGGACCTCCTACTGATCCGGATGAAGATTATAGCCCATTAGCACGGATCGGTATTCAGTCCTATCCATCCGTCGTTCTGGTTTTTATTGAAGGTTTTGAAGATGATGGAGGAGACAAGAAAGATTGGGAAAATGTTGAAAGAATGGCTCGAGAAATTTTTCTCAAAGCACAAGAATTGAATATTATAGTTACATCTAATCCTGATGTCCTTGTGACTGATAACAGTCTCAAACCTTGGGAAAAAGTTCCTGACCATTATTCTGATAGAGAAATAGTTGAGTTGTGGCATAAAGGATTTACAAATTCAGAAATTGGGAAAAAGATCGGCCTTCAGCCAAGAACGGTCACAAATACTATATCTAAACTTCGTGATAAGTATGGTAAAAATATAGTTCCTACAAATGAACAGCGCAGGAGAAAACAACTAAAAACTAATGACTCTAAGTGATATCACGTGATATTGGGCACGTGATATTCCCTTATGTACAATAGCAGAGTAGGAAACTCTGCTATTTTATTTTTTTGAGGTGAGAATATGATTGTTCGGATGAAGATTTCGTTAGAGCAGGCCAATTTCTCTGGACTGCTCAAATTGGCCCTCACTGAAATGCGCACGCCAGAAAGCCAATTGGTATATATTCTGCGCAAAGAACTCAATCTGCATTATCTAACAGTTGAGAAAAATGATTCTGGTAAAGATTTGGATAATTCTATAAAAAGGAGTATGTAATCATGGAAGAAGTAAATAACTCGAATTTAGAAATCATTGATCCATTTGTCTTTGGGATTCCTCAGCCTCTAGAAGAAAACCCTAACGAACTATGTGATGAACCTATATTTGAAAATAATAGAAATGATTTATCTTCTAATCAGATGTCTATTAAGGATTTATTATCTAAAAAATTCCCGGACCCCAATTGGCTAGTTCCTAATATGATATCGGCGGGTATTGTAAACCTGAGTGGTAGACCGAAGGTTGGAAAATCTTTCCTAGCTCTACAACTTGCTGGAGCAAAGGCAACTGGAGGTATCTTTTTGGGAAAAGAGTTGAAAAAAGGGAAGGTGTTGTATATCGACCTCGAAAATTCTCCTGCAAGGATGCAAAGACGTGCAAAGAAAATGGGAATATCAGAGGATGCAAACCTTATATTTTCTTTTGAAAAAATAATCCTTGATAACAATGGCCTCAAGAAATTAAAGTTAGATATTGAAAAGAACAAATGGGATTGCGTCATTATAGATACTTTTCCAAGGGCATTGTCGATAGCTTTTGATCAAATGAAACCGGAGCAAATGAGTTCTCTTATCGGAGAGCTTCAAGATATTGCCTTAAACAATAATATGACCATCATCCTGATTGATCATCATAGAAAAAGTTCAAGAGAAAAGGGTGAAACGTTTGAATTTCCGATTGATGATATTTTAGGAACGACAGGTAAATCTGCACCTTTGGATACCGTCATTGGCTTGTACCGGAATGGTAAAAATCCAAAACTAATAATAATTGGTAGAGATATCGATGATTTGGAACTACCCCTTATGTGGGATAAGGACTCCACTACTTGATCGATTAACCAGAATAAACCCGAACCGCTAGCATCTCGAAAGGATAATGTGCTAAGTGCAATATCGTATCTCCTTGCACAGAATATTATCCCAACTGGAACAAATATCGCTCGTCGTCTTAACCTAGATAAAAGTAATGTAAATGCCGATTTGAAGGAATTGGAACAGGAAGGGAAAGTTATCAAGGGTAATAAACAGGGACGGGAAGTGCCTTATTATCCCGCTGATCAGCAACTTCTTTTTCAAAATGTAGACGAAGAGGAGGAAAGCTTGAATTCTACTAAATAATGGTTAATGTTGTTGTGGACTTAATCATTTATGTTTGCATAATTATATTTATTTTTGAAGAGGAGTTCTTACATGGCTAGAAAATTTGGTCAAAATCAAGGAAGAAGTGATTTCCAAGAGGTGCGATATGGCAAAAACAATTGAAGAACTAAGGGCTGCTAACCGAGAGAGAACCCGCAGGTATATAGCAAGACAAGCACTAAAAGGCAAAAGGCTGGCAAAACACGCAAAAATTGTGCAATTTACGATCACGATAAGACTGCCAGTCGTAAGCATAAGGAGAGAATTATGAAGATTACTGGAATTGAATTAGAGAATTTCTTTGTAGGATCAATCTTTCAGCGGAAAGCAGAAAAAATGCAACAATCTGATCGTGGATGGTTGTGCAATATCTGTCATCCTAAGCATATTCATGAAAGAAGGGGGGAACCTTTATGCAGGAAATGATAAACACTTTACCAGTCTTAATCACTTCTGTTGTCGATGATCTAGTGTTGAGTTGGATGGAAGCCTTCCTCAATGATCGCAAAGCACAAGGTGCAGCGATTGGTACCTGCGGTTTTATACTCAGAAGTTGAAATTATTTCTGGATTATTGCCAGGCACATTCTGTAGAACAAATCGGTCAAATTTCTGCTACGTTTATCCGTCAGTATATGCTCTATTTGGAAGAGAGTGGACATAACCCGGGAGGAAGGCATGCAGCATTTCGTAGTTTGCGAGCTTTCTTGAATTGGTATGAAGCTGAGGCAGAACCGGATGGATGGAGTAATCCTATCCATAAAATTAAGGCTCCTAAAGTCCCGATAGAACCTTTGGAGCCGGTATCTCAAGAAACAGTTGCCAGTATGGTCAAGGCATGTGAGCGAGGCACATTTACAGGGGATAGGGATGCAGCTATTCTTTTATGTCTCCTGGATACCGGCGCAAGGGCTAGCGAATTATTGAATATTGACGTTGATGATCTCAATCAAGCATCAGGTACTATTCTTATTCGTAAGGGAAAGGGGGGAAAGCCCAGGGAGGTCTATCTCGGCAAACATTCCAGAAAAATGCTACGAAAGTATTTGAAACATCGGACCGATGATTGTCATGCACTTTGGGTGGCCCACCCCCGTTTTGGTTCTGAACGATTGGGATATGATGGTCTGCGTGCAATCATCCATCGGCGATCTGTTGAAGCTAAGGTTGAAGAGCCATGCTTTACATGATTTCAGGAGAGCATTTGCTCTGGCTATGCTTAGAAATGGAACAGATTTATATACTTTGGCCAAACTGATGGGTCATGAGGGAATTACTGTTCTTCAGACGGTATCTAAAACAAACCTATCAAGATACGGAAGCAGCCCACCGCCGGGCTGGACCGGTAGATAATTCGGAATTTCTTGGGTTTGCGTAAGAATGGCTTTCTTTCGGCTCTGATGGCAAGGAAATAGAAGTTCGTATATGTGGAAAAGGATCACGCCCTACCTCCGGGGCGTGATCCTTTTATTTTAGGGGATACTCGAGTGAATGGCCAAAGAGTGTTTGATATAGGAAATTAATTTTGGATTATTGAAATAAATATCCACTATATGCTAAAAAAACCCAAAATCCTAAACAAAATGACACACCCCAAGAGAAGGTATAAGAGTGCGTCATTAGATATTATTGGTGCACATTTTTTAGCTTAATTTCCAATCGAAAGAAAACTCGGCCAGGTGTACCTGAAATCGATCTGAGTTACTGTATCCACATCAGTGTGCACCTGTCCAAAGGGCAGGTAGCGCTGCCACGCTTAAGAGGGTCTCGGTATCAGCGGTCACCGCCACTACCGAGCCCAGGCGATCGATGAGGAAATAAACCAGGCCGAAACAGGTACCTTCCGTGCACTCCTTAATGGCGATGGTCATACCTGCTAGGGCATAATATTCCCGCGTGGATACTCATTTTGGTCCGTTTACAGTTGCCACTGACCAGCCTCCGGCGGCTTCCGCCCCAGCCCCTTCGAGGTGTTCTTTTTGTCCATTGGAACCTGCGCAGGTATATACGTGCTGGGTTTTTTCAAATAGCGCAACCTGCCCCCCGAAGGCATCCGCATTGTGGAGAAAATCAACCACAGCCCCAAAACCGGGATGGTCAAGACGATCAGCCTGGAGATCCACGTGCCGCTGTCGTTCCCGGAAAAGTAGCACGATTCGCTGATCCGGTCGGCGGATTTATGCGCGGTGAAGAAACATCTTGAAAAACCACCACGGTTCGATATCTCAACCAAAGTAGTCTATTTTCCAAATGAATTATTAATGATTATGCCATCTTGGTCGGATGGCATATTTTTTATTAGTTCTTTTTTGCTTGACGGGATGACAGGTGCCGCCAGATCAGGATCCCGGCAGCAATGATTGCAACTATAGCTGATAGGGTCTGGTTAGCATTGATCCCTGCCACCCGTGAGGCATCCAAGCGTAAAAAATCCAGCAGGAAGCGTCCGACTGGGTAGATGACCAAGTAGCCCAGGAAAATATCGCCTGTCTTCAAGCGGTTCGAAAAACGGCGTGACAACCAGAGCAGGATGGCCATGTTGGCCAAATTCCAAATGGATTCATACAAAAAAAGCGGATGGTAATAGGCAATGGTTTCGAAACCGGGTAAGCGATGAGCCGGATCAATATATATTTTCCAGGGCAGGTTAGTTGGCGCACCATATAATTCCTGGTTGAAGAAGTTTCCCCAACGGCCGATGGCCTGTGCCAGTGCAAGACCGGGAGCGGTAATATCCAGCCAGGTTACCAGGCTAATCCTCTTTCTGCGGGTATAAATCCACATCGCCAGTACACCACCGATGACTGCGCCTGGGATGCCCAGCCCGCCATTTCGGATGTCAATCATAAGCAAGGGATGGGTCAGATAGTAACGCGTGGTGATCCCCTGGGCTACCATGGAAGGTGGAGGAGTGAGGACATGCCAGATACGTGCCCCGATAATTCCTGCAATCACAACCCAAAAGAGCATATCCCAAATTATCTCCGGATTTTGCCCCCGGCGTTTTGCTTCCGCACTCGCCAGCAGGGTGGCAACCACCACTCCCAGCGTAATCAGGATGCCATAAAAATAAATATGAAAGGTTTGGTTCAAAAACGGAATGGGAATATCAAATCCATTTGGCATACCACTCTCCAATCAGAGTGACTCATCTTATTGGTTCCATCCAGTATATCCGCATTGTTTTAGCAATAAATGAGAAACCTAGCCCGTAATTCGGGATCAGTTTCTATTTTTCCCACATCGGGAATAATTTCAAGATGCATCGAGTGTGGGAATAATAAATGCAGAATGATCAATTAACTTAAATTGCGTATTATAAAATTATATTCTTTCATTGATCACAACTTGACTTGAAATGGTGATTCTAACCGTCACTGGGTATTTATCTCTGTAAACTCGCCCTTGCAGGGCGTTTCCTTTTCCCTCACCAATCGTTGGTATTTTCTGTCATAGAAATCCTTTTTCCCATTAGGCAAGATATAAGTCGATGGTAATTCTGAACGTATTGGTAAGAATAAGGCGCTTATGCTCAAACCTATTTTAATGCCAATAAAGTACCTTGTCCGTACAATAAAAGCAATCCCCTGCCTAGACTCTGGCAGGGCACAATAAGACCTAACATTTCAGGGAATGCATGCTTTGATTCGGATCGTTCCCCTAAGTCACCGCAAATACACTGTACTACATCTATATTTCCAGATATCCCGTCATACCCACTAAATTATTAAAATACCTCATTTCTTTGATAATTCTTTAGCGGCGAGATCCCCTTCCGAACTTGATTTTGAACTTCGAGCTAGTAGTCTGAGGGCATAAGAAGCATTCGACGATCCATTTCTTGCTAATGTTCCTAGACCATGAATAGCCTTGCTTCGTTTTCTACTGGAGTCCGAATTACAAGCAACTAAATATAACTCGTGTGCTTTTTCATCGTCCCAATCTTCTAAATCATCTATCATATTAAATCCTCTTGCAAGAATTAATAGAAAACAATTATAACATGACGAGTCACAACCTATGTTTCATCTCATTAATGATAAATCCAATCCTTTGACTATCTTTTTGAGGGCTATCCTAAAATATTCATCCTTCTAATTTAAATAACCAGGTTTTTCTCCTATGGTGTCCCATCATGCGTTATTGCTCGTCTCCAAAAATATTTCAGCAGAAGGAATGATCTTGAGACTTAGGGGAAAGATTCCCATCCGTACAAAATCGGTTTGCAACGGATGGTCTCATTGCGCCCATGCCGGTCCAGGCGCCCGGTGACTTCCGCGTCCGTCAGGCCTTCGGGGCTCGTCCCGAGCTGCTGGTATATTTCAGATAACCCAAGATTATGCCATGCCGGTGTTCCCATTTTTCCCTGCGGAGGAAAATTATACTTACAAACCAGGGGACTGTCGAATTTTTCCTAAGGCAATCCACTATCCACCGGATAGCCGGCGTTCATCCAGGCCTGCAAGCCTCCACTCATGAATGAGACTCGGGAGAATCCGGCCTGTTTTAAGAGCGTTACCCCGCTCTGAGCACGCTGACCCGACAGGCAAACCACGACAATATCCTGATTCTTTGGCAACTCGTTCAGCCGGTCTGGAAGTTCATCCAGCGGGATCAGGGTGCTGCCAGCAAGACGGAATTGATCCCATTCCTGCTGAGTGCGTACATCCAGGAGGAAGGCACCCTGTTGAATCTTTGCTTTTGCCTGGGCAAGGGTGAGTTCGGTGGAATCCGCCGCTTTTGGGCGAAGCAGCAGAATCCCCAGGACAGCGACAAGCAGAATTCCCAGGCTGACCCACAACCAGGATAGATTTCGCGTTTTCTGTTTTTGTCTGCGATGAGGGGCGTTTTTGGGGGAAGCAAGGTTGGATTGTTTATGTGTTCTTGACATTCCAGTCTCCTATGCAGACTGATGTTTATTTGTTACGAGTCTCGTACCAACCACTGCGAGTGCCTGTCCTCAAATCGAAGTCCGCAACGTAAGGCTTGATATCCAGGAGAGGGGTGCCATCCAGCGTGTCCATGCCTTCCACCTCCAGGACGCTCCCTACTTGTGAGATCAAGCGGACCACAGAAAACCCGATCTGGTTCGGACGGGCGGGATAGCGGGTGGCGAACAAGCCGCGCAGCTGATCGTCGAGGAAGGGCTTGACGAGCAAAGAGTATTCAGTCGATTCGTGAAAAACGTACAATAAAATGATGTGGGAGAACCCTTCCAGATCCCGCAAGCCTTCAGCGAATTCCGGGTAAATTTCCACGAACCCGGCCGCCTCGGAGCGCGAAGCCTGGATGGGGGTCTGGGACTTATCGGTAAATGGAGAGTGAATGACCCCAATCGGGTGCATGAGAATATCCATTTGAGGAAGTCCACCTGCTCTTTAGTGCAACCGCTCGGTATGGTTTACCAACTTGCCATCCAAGTAATCCCTGACTGCCTGTTCGATGTCGCGGATATCAGTCAGAATCGGGTGGATCCCAGTAATGATCAGGCTGGTGTAGGCTCCCTGTCCCATGCCGCCCGCCAGCAGGACCTGGCAGTCGAGAATGGGTGTAAACATGCGGGCATGCCTACTTTCAGCAGCAGGCCCTTCTCCGTGCTTAAATTCAGGCTCATCGTGAGGTTCATCCGCGAACTGGTTGTGTGAAGGTTTGGCAAGGCTTTCCCGCCCGGTCACCTTACCGTCGGAAATGGTAAATATCTCGTAGTAAACTGCGCGTCCGAAATGGGCGCTGATTGTGTTGTGATCATCAGTAACAACTGCTATTTTCATGTGATTCTCCTTTTATTTTACATACCTAGCAGGCGATTGCCTTGTCATACCAGATAAATTAGACTGAAATAAGGTTTACGGTGGAGGTACGCGAGAAATGATTCAACTTGTATATTGAGGGTTCAGACATTGCATGTTTTATTTTTGGAAGTTTTCTTAACATTCCAGCCTCGAAAGGATGTGCAAGATATATTTCGTAAAGCAACGCCATTCATACGGTGAATGGGTGGATCACTGGTATGAAGGGAGGAATGTAAGTATCAATTCAAACCAGACGTTTCGGTGATGTACTGCTCCATTTTATCGATGACCTGTTTCTGTTCGTCCATAATGGATTTGACCAGATCGCCAATGGAGATAAAGCCAACCAGTTTTTGCTTCTGAATCACCGGCAGGTGGCGGACATGTTTGGCGGTCATTAAGGCCAGCCCCTGCGCGGTTGTATGGTCTGGTGGTATTATGATAATGGTGGTGGACATAATTTCGCTTACCAGCGTTTTCTTAGATGATTTGCCTTTTAGGATTACTTTACGGGCATAGTCACGCTCCGAGAAGATTCCAATCAACTTCTTGCCATCCAGCACAGGTATGGCACCTATGTCTTTTTCAGCCAGGACCTTAAGTGCCTCAAATACTGTCGCGTCTGGAGTGGTAATCCATATCTCCTTCCCTTTGAGTCTAAGGATTTGCTTAATTGTTTTCATTTTTCCTCCGTTTTCCTTGCTTACGGATTGATCACCATCAGATCTTCTTAACTTGTTTTTGAGCTGGGTCCTCCAGGTGGCAGGATCAGCGCCTGGCAGGACAGTTTGGCCAGATTCGCCTTCGCCTGCCCAAACGAGGCGCGGTAAAGCAAGCGAAGCTGAAGAACAGGAAATTATGCCGACGCGGGAAAGCGCCTCGGTAACCGGTTTAGTGACTTTGCCTGGCATTTGTTATGGAAACAGATGCCAGGTTTTCAATTTCAGTTATTAGAACACGTAGGTCTGGCTGGCGCCTTCGACATCCATCAGGTAGGGCGGAGCCTTCTTGATCTTGATGCGGGGATCGCGCAGGTCTTCGGGCTTGATGTCCTTATTCTCCAGGGCCAGTTCGCAGAAGACAATCTCGCCGCCCAGGTCGAGAATGTCATTGAAGAGTTTGACAGGATTGGGCATGCCCTTGGGCGTGCCGAGTTTCTCCATCTCACCCTTTACGAACCAGCGCGCACCTGCCGGGCAGACGAAGACATGCACTTCGTAGTCCAGCGCGATGCCGGATGAGGAGAAGATCAACGTCGGCATGATGTTCGCCGGGGTGTCGCCATTGCAGACGACTGCCATTTTTTGCTTTGCCATAGAAATCTCCTTTTTGAATGTTGATTGATTTGCGTAAGCGACTTTTTGATCGCATTATGCTGAACGAAGGTGAAATTATCAGTCTGTTCCGGCCTTGGCTGGCTCGGTAGCAGGGATGGGTTTGAGCGCATGGAAATACAGCGCGATTGTGCGATAGATGGCGTGGGCAAATTTCGTGAAGGGCAACAGCAAAAGCAATTCAGCCGCCACGGAAATGTGACTTAGCAGAGTCCAGTACACCCACGGAGCGGGAGTGGGAAGGTAGACTGCGATTTCCAGCATAAAACCACTCACGCCAGTCAGCCACAACAAGATGAGAAACGCCCAATCTGAGACTGTTGAATGTGCTGTGGCTTCGTCCGTTTTGCGGAGGCGACGAAAGAGTGCCATCGAAGTGCCATAGACCAGGAACAATCCGGCAATCGTGCCGAGCAGACGGATCGGATACCAGAAATGTACCCAGGTCCCCGTCGCTTTGAGGCCGAGTAGTTCGAGGGCATAGTCGAGGGCGGTGGCGAGCAGAAGTCCGAGAAAGCCCCACAGCATGGAGGCGTGGACGAACCATTTTTGCAGGTACCAGGCTGGTTTATCGGTGGCATGTATCACAGTCGCGTTGGAAGCGACGTTGGGCAAGCGCCTCGACCGCGACAGCCTCCCAAATCGCGTTCAGCCAGTTGGTGCGCATCCCCTTCATCCCTTGGCCTCGCACTTTGACGATCATGTTGACCATGCCCATCAAAATCAGGACAGCAACAATGATCATCCCGGCTACACCAAAGTTATGAATGACCGACGATGGGATGAATTCAAAGAACTTGAGCGTGTCGGTTGGCATGGGGCCATGAACGGAGTAAACGCCGAAGCCGATCACCACGGCGAGCAGAACGAGGAAGATAGTGCTCAGGATGGGAGACGTGTAGAGCAGTTTCGCCAGGCCAAGTGGATCGTAACTGGCGATGGCGTAGCGGCGGGCGGTGGCCATGAACTCGCCAGGGTCGGCTTGTTGGGGGCAGGTTTGGGTGCATTCACCGCAGTAGTAGCACAGCCAGAGTTCTTTGCTGTTTAGCAGCGGTTCTTTCAAACCGAGTTGTGCGTAGCGGATGAGGCGGCGCGGGAAAGTTTCACTGCTGGTCGAGAGCGGGCAAATAGCCGTGCAGTTGCCGCAGTTGAAGCATTTCTCGATGTTCACGGCGCCGTATTTTTTTATCTCAGTTAAGAATTGTGGATCGACGCGGACGCTCATATTAATGCTCCTCCGCCTCATGATAACAAGCTTCGGCGTTGAATTCCTCGGATTCTTTTAATTTAGCAATCAGTTTAGATGGGATCTTTGCCATTATGCGCCTTCATCCTGCTGTTTAACAAGTTCATATTTGAAATATCCGTCCACATCGGGTTTGCCAATCACCTCGACTTCACCGTAGCGCCGCATGGCGAACAGCCATATCATCACCTCGTGACTGGGGTACCCCATCGCCTCGGCCAACTCCGGGATGGTCTGGGGACCGTCCTTCAGAATCTTTGCGATGCGATCTTTCATGATCATTTCGTCATGAACGATCTCCCGTATATCACGTTGAATCTTTCCGGTGCTGCTCATATCGCAGCCTCCTTGAGGCTGGCATCTATCATCGCGATGATCTGATCGTTCCTGAACCCTTCAACGGCAATCGCATCATGGGGACAAACTGGAACGCAAGGCGCCTTCTCCTTTGCACAGAGAAGCGATGACCATGGCGACTTCTTTATCATCGCAGATCACCTTTTCAATCGCATTATAAGGACATGCCTTGAGACATTCGCCACACCAGATGCATTTGTCGGTGTCCACCTGGGCGACCAACGGTTCCAGGTCCACATAACCTTTCTTCAGCAGACTGCCGGTTTTGGCTACCGCTGCCAGGGCAGAAGTGACGCTCTCAGACATGGTTTTCGGACTCTGGGCAGCGCCGGCAATAAACACTCCGTCAATCACAGTTTCCACGGGACGCAGTTTTGGATGAATCTCCTTGTAGAACCCATCCGCACTTTCCGGTATTTTAAGGACTTGATTGAGCTTGTCGTTCTCGCGTGGCTCCATACCGGTGACGAGGACCACAAGGTCAGCGCCAATCTCAATCTCCTCGCCCCCGTCCAGGGTATCCTGTACTTTTACTGAAAGTCGTCCGTCAGCCTCTTCCACCACGGGAGGATTATCTGGCTCCCAGCGCAGGAAGAGCGCCCCACCATGACGAGCCTCTTCGTAGACCGTTTCCAGGTTGCCGTAGGTGCGGATATCACGGTAAAGATGATACTGGTTTACCGTCTGCTTTGTCTTTATCCCCAGTTCGTGAAGCATGAACAGCGGTATAGGTCGCCGCAGAACAGCAGTAACGGGAACAGTAGCGGTTCGGCTTGGGGCATGATTCCGTTTCAGCCTGGCGGCTGCCGACACAGTAGATGAATACCACATCACGCAATGGCTTACCGTGATATTCGAGTTTTCCCTCTGCTAACATCTGTCGGAACTGTACCAGGTCAACAACGCCATCTGCTCCCCAACCATATTCCCCCTTGGCAGGGATATAGGGCGTAAAGCCAGTTGTGACAATAATGGCCCCTACATTCAGAGAGACTTCTTCACCTTTGACATTGATTTTTACATTGAAATCGCCAATGCTGCCGGTCTTTTCAATCAGTTCCGCCTGTGTGTAAATGACGATCCGATCATTCCCTTGAATCCGCTGCAACAAGGTTGCAACTATATCTGACCCTAGTTGACCCTCAGGTCCCATACGTCCCGCCTGGAGCGACCAACCACCGGGCTTTTCCTCTTTTTCGATCAAGTATACGGCCAATCCCATATCTGCCAGAGATAAGCTGGCACGCATCCCGGCAACACCCGCGCCGATCACTAACACGCGCGGCTTGGTTTCCACCCGTAAAGGATTGAGGGGATGGGTTAAAGCGCATTTGGCAATGCCAGCCCTTATCAGATGAATAGCCTTTTCCGTCGCACCTTTCTTATCGTCGGTATGCGCCCAGGAACACTGCTCACGCAGATTTACTTGCACGTACTGGTAAGGATTCAGTCCGGCCCGTTCAGCCATGCCACGAAAAGTATGCATGTGGAGGGAAGGCGCGCAGGACGCTACCACGAGGCCATCCAGCCCGGCGGTTTTAATGTCGTCAATCATCTCCTGCTGCGCCGCATCAGAGCAGGCAAACATGTGAGTCCTGGCAATGACAACCCCGGGTTCCCTGGCGACTTCCTCCCGGACTTTTTCCACATCCACATAGTCTGAGATATTGCCTCCGCAATAGCAGACAAAAACGCCAATTCTTCGTTCTTGTGCCATCAGCCAGCCCTCATTCTCTCAAGATATGCAGATACTTGAGTTGCTGCCGCGCCAGAGTGCAATACGGTATCGGGAATATCTTTCGCCCCATTAACGGTGCCAGCAAGGTAAAGTCCGGCCACATTGGTGGCGCCTGGCTCAATGATAGGGTTTACCTCGCGGACATAGTTAAAGGCATCTCTTTCCAGTTCGCCGCCCTTGTAAAGGGCAAATGGCGCTGTATTTGGCAAAAGGCCTACCGCCAGAACGACAAGGTCATGCTCCCGGGTTTGCGTCCCGCCCTCGCCCAGCATATCTTCATAGTGCAACGCCATGTTGCCATTTTCAAGCTGTTCGATACGGGCTACCTTCCCCTTTACAAAGTTCACCCCCATGGCCCTGGCCTGTTCGTAGAATTCTTCGTATCCCTTCCCAAAAGCCCGAATGTCAATGTAGTAGATGGTTACATCCGCGATGGGGAGAGCGCCCATGATGAGCTGGGCATGTTTGATGGCGTACATGCAACCGATGCGGCAACACAGGGGATTGCAGAAAGTATGGTCGCGGGAACCGCTACACAGCACGATCGCAATGCTTTCCGGTTCTTTGCCGTCAGAGGGGCGCAGCACGCCATTATATGGGCGTGTGGGCGACAATAGCCGATCCATTTGAGGCCCCGTGATGACGTCGGGGAGAACGCCGTATCCCAGCATGTCTTTTCCCGTCGGATCCATGATCTCGTATCCCGTTGCCAGGACGACACTTCCCACGCGTAACTGTCATGGGTTCAGGTTTCATACTGAAATCAATGCAATCCGCAGGACAGATGTTGACACATTCCTGGCATTGGGAACATTCAGCGCAGTTCAAGCAGCGATTGGCCTCCCATCGTGCATCTTCTTCACTTAATGCAAGCTCATAAGTTTCAAAATTCTGGATGCGTTCATGGGGCGGACGCTCTGGCACGGTGACCGGTGCCACTGTCTCCCAATTCTCGGTCCTTTCGAGGATCATCTTTCTTGTCTGTGACCTCCAATGGATCGCCAAAAGGCACATCCAGCGGCAACCCTCGCAGCATGCGATCGATATGGAACGCCGCTCGCCGTCCTTGTCCCATGGCTTGAACTATGGATGAGGGACCAAGTACGGCATCGCCGCCGGCAAACACATAAGGGAGCGAGGTCTGGAGGGTTTCGGGATCTGCCTTCACAGTGCCGTCGGGGTTCAATTCCATTTCGTCCTTGAAGATGGAGGTTGTGGGGGCATTTCCAATCGCCACGACTGCCATGTCAGCCTGGATCTTGTACTCGGAGCCCTTGATCGGCATCGGTTTTCTCCGGCCGGAAGCGTCAGGTTCACCGAGTTTCATCTTCTGGCAGACCACTTCCTTCAGCTTTCCGTGGTCACCGATGAATTTAGTGGGATTGGTAAGGAAGCAAAGCTCAACACCTTCTTCTTCCGCAGCCACCACCTCGGCAGGAAAGGCCGGCATTTCTGCCCGGCTTCTCCTGTATACAACGGTCACTTTTTTGGCATTGGATCGGAGGGCAATTCTGGCCGGATCCAGGCAGGCGTTGCCTCCCCCGAAGAGCACGACGGTCTTGCCCGTTAGGTCGATCCTTTTGCCCCGGTTGACATCTTTCAGGAAATCGAAACAGCATACTACTCCTTCCAGGTCTTCCCCCGGTATTCCAAGCTTCTTCGGTTCCAGGGAACCCGTGGCCAGGAAGACGGCATCGAAACCTTGGTCTTTCAGTCCCTTCAGGCTGTCGACGCGGACCCCGGTCTCAATCTCTACACCCAGGGCGGTCACATTCTTGATGTCCCTGTCCACCACTGATTTGGGGAGCCGGTAGGCGGGGATCCCAAACCTGAGCTGGCCGCCCGGTTCCGGTTCCGCCTCAAAGATCTTGACCTGGTATCCTTTGCGGGCCAGGTGATAGGCTAGGTTCAGCCCGCCAGGCCCTGAGCCCACAACAGCAATTCTCTTGTCCAGCAGCACCTGTGGACGGCCATATTCAGGCTCAGGATGATTGGCATAATAGTGATCTGCCATGAAGCGTTTGATCGCCCGGATATGCAGGGTTCCATCTTTATCCCCGCGGGTACATTCGCTTTCACATGGCGCGTAACAGGCACGCGCCAGACTGCCCACCAGGGGAGCATCCTCCAGATGCATTCTAAATGCTTCATCATAACGTCCCGCGCGGACTAATGATACAAATCCACTGGGCTTCACGCCGGCTGGACAGGCAAAAGTACAAGGAGCCTGTCCCTGACGGCTGATGACCGCCTTTTTCGGTACCGCCTGAGGAAAGGGAATGTGAGCCGCCCGACGTGCGACCAGGTTATAGTTATATTCGTCCGGCAAGGCAACCGTACAGACTTGCTCGCACTTGGCGCAACCTGTGCAGGCGTCGAAATTCACGTAAGAAGCTTTTTTGTGCAAATCTACGGTGAATGAACCGTCGCTATTGCGAACAAAACCGTCCACTTCGGTGTAAACCATGGGCGTGACTTGCGGATGGTGGGCAACGGCGGCCATTTTGGGCGTGACAATACAACTGGCGCAATCCAGAGTTGGAAAAACCTTGCTCAACAAAATGGATTTGCCGCCGATACTCGGTTCTTTTTCCACCAACAGCACTTCGTAGCCCATATCCCCGAGTAACGCGGCAGTTTCCATCCCTGCTACGCCAGCGCCAACGATCATGACATCGTAGTCAAGCCCATTTTTCTTAGCGGGAGTCATAAGCTGGCTAACTCCTCCTCAAACTTCCTCATATGGGACACAAAACTATCCGCACACACTGAGCAAATCCCCGCCATCTTTATTCTTTTCGGGCTGATATTTCGCTCTCTGAGCATGTCCTGCGCTTTCTCGAGCAAGGCACTCGTTCGAGAGGTACAATCCGGATAGATAAGCACAATCCCCACCGCATGCCGCAATGAATACACCATCGTATCCCTTTTCGAGAGCGTGAACAATCCAGGCCGGCTTGATCCCGCTGGAACATGGCAGAGGAATCACTTGAACGGAAGTCGAATAATGCATGTGAGCGCTGCCCGCCATATCAATTCCAAGGTCTGATATCACACTTGTGGAAAAGACAAGAATCTTTTTCCGGCTAGCTTTCTTGTTATTCACATCAGCCATTTACTTCGTCCTACGCAAATAAATGCTCCAGAATCCGTCATTTTCGACATCACCCAGGTATTCAAATTCCATCTTTGTACACCAACGCTGAACAGACACTATCGTATCTGGGTCGGAGGACTGGATTTCCATGACTCCGCCAATCGGACACTCGCTGATACCGCGTCGCGCCTCCAGCAATGGACCTGGACAGGCTGTGCCACGAGCATCCACCAATTTACCGATTTTCAAAGCGCGAAGTTCGTCTGCTGACATCATTTCACCTCGTTTTATATAATAGTTACATTCTTAGGGAATGGATTTTTCGAAAACGCTCATTTCGGCAATTTGCCTTAAACGGCCCATAAAATCTGCCCGCTCGGAACTGATCTGTTCGAAAGTATGAGCCACCTTTTCCAACCAGTGGCTGAGTTGCGAGATTTTACGGGAATCGAGAATCTGGATCTGGCGGGCAGCCTGTACCAGCAAATTTTCATCAATGGCATATGTTTCGGACAACCGATGAAACTGCCTCTGGTCTTCTGCGAGATCGGGAGACTCAGTATAGAATTGACCCGCGATGAGCATGGCGATTAGGGTGCCATTCACTTCAATACGGGCTCGTGCGTATCCCAGGCCGGCATGGCACGGAACGAATTCAGGTGCTGATTCTTTTTGTTCGGCCAATCTTCTCCATGAAGCGATGCATTCCTGGCGGCCTGTATCGCTTCCCAAGATCAGTTTGCAAAAATCACAGGAATTGCTGATCCGCGTTAACGGTTGACCATCCTTACCGGTAGTCACCGCACCCACCTCGGCGATCTCTGCAAAGACATCCTGCACGGGCTGCATGCAATGCAGGGGTAGGATATCTGTCAGGATATGAATATTGCTCTCGCCCAATCGTTTCGCCCCAGCCAGCAAGTCATTCACCTCGCTGGTATAAAACCGCCATTGCTGGCCAACTTTAACCCCATTGAGCCGCCCGTCCTTAAGCATGCGATAGATCGTTGTCCGATCTACTTTGAGCAGTTCTTGGGTTTGTTTTGCCGTAAGGAGTGTATTATCCATGGTTTCATCTTCAAAGAATTAAGGTTATTTGCAATAGCTTGCTATAGTTTGCTATAGCAAATTATAGGTTTTGTATGACAAATTTGCATGTGTCATTTGTCACATTAATAACAAATTTCACAATGGCATTGCGTAACTCAATCTTTCCAACCCTCCCCCGATTAGGAAAAAAATTTTACTTTGTAGGATATCCGCCTTAATAACCTCCTACCAGTTTTGAGCGGTGAGAAGCTTCTTCTGCTAGCATCTCTCTCATCAAGTCGCAAATATAGACGATTTTGGGATTGGCAATCTGATAGATGACTTCCTGAGCGTGGTGCTTCGCAGTGACAATGCCCCCATTGCGAAGCAAGCCGAGGTGCCGGGAGATCATCGCCTGTGGGTGGCCAGTTATGCGGGCAATCTCAGATACTCGTTGAGGCCCATCTTTCAAACAGTAGACAATTTCGATCCGTAAGACGCTGGACATGCACTGGCAAAGATCCGCCTGAACTTTAAAAATATATTGTTGCGCAATCTCATTCAAAGTTGTCTGTCTTTCAGATCTAAACGTGATGTCGTTCCAATTCAAGCACCACGAACACAAAAAAAGTCAGAACCGATAGAGCGCCTACGACGATAAAAAAAGTCTCAAGGGGTGATGTGGTTCTTTCCAAGGGGTTTGGCATATTGAAACCACTAGATTGCTGTCCTCCGGAAGGTCTACTCATCGGAATAGGCGTTGGTGTTGCACAACTGCCGGGAGTGACACCCAGGGTTGGGGCAAATAAATATGCCCGTCCAACATAATCCTGAGGGTGGCAGCTGTGGCAGTCTGTGTAGATGTCGCTCAAGGGATTTGCAGTCAGCGTTTCGTGAGCCAGATCTTTGTTCATCGTACTTCCATTACCCCCGTGGCAATTAATGCAGATATCTTTGTTTGCATGAATAATGTGCCATTCACCTTTTCCGCTCACCGGGTCTTCCTGCGCGTGGCAGGTGGTACATGATGAAGTTGGAGGCTCTCCACAATCTGCGCGAACAGGGGTTATCCGGACCCACAGCAGTAGAATGATCACTCCCAGTGATGAGATTAGGATCCATCGGACCAACCCTTTTAAAGTCATTTCCTGCCTCCTTTCTAGTTCGTTTATTAACCTATTTTGAGAAATGGCGTTCCGTTGGGCGGTCACGTTCGTCCAATGGACAGAGTACCAACAGGTTTCGGGAAGGGGTGGTGTCTAGGTTCTTCCAATGATGTGGCAGGTATGCTTCGAACAGCAGGCTATCACCCGGTTCGAGTATATATGTCTCGGTATCCACGCTATATGAGATATGCCCTTCCAGGCAGTACACAAATTCTCGCCCGGTATGGACGATGGGAGTTTTCCCGCTGTCTGCGTTTGGTGCGAGTGTGACAATCAGGGGTTCTGCGCCAAAACGTGGCATTCCGGCTCCAAGGTCTTCGATGGATCCGTGGGTCACTGCAGCATGAGGACGGGCTCCTGCTTTCTGGTGCACGACCAGTTTGTCAACGTGGTCTGTCTCAAAAAAAGCGGAAATAGGCACTTGCAGGGTCTGCGCCAGTTGCTGAAGTGTACTCACACTGGGGGATGTACGCTGGTTTTCAATCAGGCTCAGAGTATTTACATTCAATCCACTCTGTTCCGCAAGGGATCGAAGGGAAAGATCGCGGCCTGCCCGCAGTTCACGCAAACGGCGACCAACATCGATCTCCCCGGTGGAAGGGGGAATAGGAGCAATGGCATCTGCAATTATTTGTTTGGCCATGAGAAATTCCTTTTGATCATTCTTATAACTATTATTATAGTACAAAAATAGTTAAATATCAACTCTTTATACCAATATAATGGTTATATCACCTAATTCATATACCGGTTTTTGCTTTAACCAATAGAAAAAGAGTTCCTGACCGTGGTCAAGAACTCTTCTCCGAACTACAAGTCTTGATTGGTTCTTCAGATTAATAACTTCTGATGAACCATGATTAGTTGAATTACTTCCCAGCGCGGATCTTGGGGCCGCTCAGCGGAGCCCCGAACAACGGGGCGAAGACGCAGAAGTCGAATAGGCCAGCCAGCAGCGGCACGAGTCCTACCACGGCGAGGATGTATCCGCCCACTCCGTGGACGACCAACAATCCCAAAGCAACGAGAACGATGCCTGCTACAACACGGGTGATGCGACCAGCGGGGGAAGCCATGAATTTTACGAAGGGATTCATTTTATATCTCCTATTTAGTTTGAATTGGTTTGTAGCCCTAGTATAGGAGCATAAGGGGTTCCTGTCTGTGACTAAGTCACACAACCGAGCGCTTGTAAAGTCTCCCTGTCCAATATCTTGATGCTTCCGCGGGACACTTCAACAATTTCCTGCGCCGAAAAATCTTCCAGGATGCGGCTGATGACCTCCCGCGAGCTGCCAATTCGGCAGCGATCTCTTGATGGGTGATGCGGATCAGGTCAGATCTCCGGCCGCGTTCTGATAACAGAGATGCAAGGCGGGCATCTATGCGATGGAAGGCCACCTCCTCGACGATTGCCATCACGGAGGAAAGCCGATGCGAAAGCAGGTCAAATACGAATTCGCGCCAAAGATCATAATTGCGCACTCATTCCCGGAAGGCATCCGTCGGGATCATATCTGCCTCGGCTTCCTTTTCCACTGTGGCAACCGCAGGAAAATTCTCCTGGCTCAGGATAGCGTCAGCAGTCAGGATGCAAGATTCGCCAATGCCGAACCGGTACAGTGTGATCTCCCGCCCCATCTCGCCAATCTTATATACACGCACAACGCCTGAGATCAAAAGTGCAATGGTATCTACGTGGTCACCTTCAAAGAATACATCTCGTCCCTCGGGTGTCCGAGCAAAGGAGGCAGTATCCTGGAATTCGCGTAGAAGAACCGCCTCAGCCTGCGCAAGAATGGGCAAAGCCTTGACGGTCCGTTCGAATTGTTCTTAATTGATCATGTTATTCAGTCCTGAACTTGAAGCCATCTCCCCGGCCTGCATTTTATTATCCTGCTAGGCCTTGGTTGGAAGGGTGGGAAAGTCTGCCTCAAAGAGAACTGCCGCGCTGGTGCTTTTTCTGTTAGATCAGCTTTCCTATCCACCCAAATACCAGCACAGTGACAAGCGCACCTGCCAGCGCCCCGGCAATCAATTGGAGAATATTGTGCTTACGGCGGTGCAGGCGCGCCCAAGCCACCAGCGGTAAAGACAGAAAGGCCCACAACAAAGGCATGCCAAAGACAAAGACCAGTGCAGTGGAAAATCCGCCTACACTTGCCATGTGCATGCTGATCTTCCAAAAACTGGAAATGCTGAACATGACAATGGCGAGGCAGAAGTAGGTTAGCACGATCAGTCGCAGGAGCTGTGGTCCCTTACCTAGCCATAAGGCGGCTAGCGCCAACACATCACTACTCAGGCTGACCAAGATAAAGCGCGGTCGTTCTTCGCGGCGGGAAAGCTCCATATCACTTATCCAGCCCCGTTTGCGCCCGATCAGCAAAAAAGCCAGCGGGATTCCCGTCACGATGAAAAGCGTCAAAATTGCCCAGAGCAGACCCATAACCCGCGCAGAGACATAACCGAGGATAAGGAAGATCGGCAGGGATAGGAATGAACTGTCAAAAAACACGGATATCCAGCGTGCGATGCGGTCTGCCACTTAGTTCTCCTTACTATTTTTTCAATTCAACTCAAGTAGAAATATTTTTCCTAGGATCGTCACCCGTGCGGTTTCCAGCCAGGTTTCTTCAATCATACCTTGAGCCTGTTAATGATACAAGCATCGGCTTATGCTGATCCACTTGATTCATAACATCCAGCCTGCCCTCCGGGTACTTCCTATACTGAGACTGGAATTAGAAGGCTTAATTTTTTCTCTCTGAAAAATCTCCCACTATAAATTTGGTTTCTGCTGTATACTAAATAAAGAAATCCTGAGTGTGTTTTTGAATAATTCGACACACAGAGGACTCTATAAAAATATCATATTGATCATCGCCATATACACCCAAAATAAAGGAAAATAAGCCTAAAATCACATTAAAATGCCATAAAAAGGGGTATGCTGGAATTGGCAGATGCTGCGGACTTAAAATCCGCCGGTGGTGACACCGTGTGGGTTCGACCCCCACCCGCCCTACAGATATGGTAATTTAGGGGAAAAATCGGCAAAAAACCATATATATGGGGGTGTATGGCACACACAATGGAGTGTGCCTTATTTTTTTTTAAAACCGACAACCTGCAGACAGTTTATCTTTCCAAGGTCGATGTTTACTTAGTTTCCTGGGTGGAAGCATTCCTCATCGATTGCAAATCTGCAGTCTTGGCTGATGGAGGTTTACGTTATTATCGCCAGAAACTTAAGCTGTTGGCAGACTTCTGTAATGCTCAGGCAGTGCAAACAATTAATCAAATTACCCCATCTTTCCCACGACAATATCTGCTGGTCCTAGAAGAAACTGGACATAATGCCGGCGGGAGACATGGCGCGTTTAGGGCGATGAGGGCATTTTTCTTGTGGTATGAAGATGAGGTGGAACCAGAAGAATGGCTTAATCCTATCCGGAAGGTGAAAACACCAAAAGTTCCGATAGAATTTTTGGTGTCTGCATCCTTTGAGACATTGGCAAAAATGGTTAATACATGTCCTCGGGGATCGTTCACAAGAGACAGAGATATTGCTATTTTTCTTTGTCTTCTCGATACCGGAGCAAGCGCGAATAAATTCTTGAATATAAATCTTGAAGATGTTAATCAGGCACGGGGAGACATTCTTATACGCCAAGGGAAGGGGCATAAACCTCGGATGTACAAATTGGAAAAAAGTCCAAACGTGGGTTGCGTCGATATCCTACATCGAGAAATGCTCGATACCAGGCGTTATGGGTCACACATTCGCGCTTTGGATCTGACAGGCTAAGTTATGATGGTCTTAGAGAAGTGCTTTCCCGGAGAGCAAAGGAAGCTCATGTGGAAGAACCTTCCCTCATGATTTCCGCCGCGCCTTTAAACTTTCGATTCTACGAAATGGAACAGAAATAATCACCCTTGCAAAATTGAATGGGAATGAGGAGATCACGGTACGTTAGCAATATTTCAAACAGGTCTATCAAACTAACAAAAAACCTATCGCCAGGCTGCCCCGACATAATTCTGAATTCTTTGGTTTATAATCCGTGGAAATTTTCCCTTTTAATGCTCTCTTGTCTTGGATAATGGTTAGATTCCAATTATAGTTTTAATTACCGTTATCTTTTTCCTTATGTTGGATTCCTTCCACATAGAAAAAAGGATCACAGGCCATCTGAGGATCCAGGGCGGTCTTAATCCGCTTCAGCCAGGTGTGATAATTGCTGCAAGCCGGTCCGAAAATTTCATTTGCTTCCATTCCAAACCCGGCGATCGGGAGACCCAAGGCTCGGTCAATGGAATCCTTGACCCCCATTTGAACTAATTCACGGGCTGCCAAGGCGGATTGCGGATTAGTCGGGTCGTACAGGATAATTCCTTCCAGATAACCCAGGTGGCCGCTTTCAAATGTGCCACCAGTGCCCAGGTCGCCGCCATCGTCTAAGATAAGACCTGCTTGGATATATTTTTGCTTGACCTGCGCAACATATTCTGCCTGCGAGTGAGCCAGATCCCAGGTGTCAAATGCACCCAGCATGGTCGCCATTCCCTGAGAGGGTCGGAAAGCTGCCTGGGTGTTATTCGCATTACGAAACAATAGCCAAAAAAGCGTCGATTGCTTTTCTCGTTTGAGTTTCTGCCCGAGCGGAAGGTGTTGGATCCAATCTTGCAGGAATGGGAAACGGCGGAGCGGTGCCAGCGGATCCTGAACGCGTTGGGTCAACTTGCCTGCGATGCGGAGCAGAGTGGGTCGCATAGGAATATTCATCGGAATGATCACCCCGCCAGTTTCTTTCAGGATCTGTTTTAATGCTTTTATCTTCCAAGCGTATTCAGACTCGGAGGCAGCAAAGATAGCCGTGCTGATGATGTCTTTGCCGATCTTTTGGAAGATCCCGCTTTCCAACGCAATCTTCAGTTCTTCGTTGTTATCCGTTAGTCCAAGCGCGGCAAAGAACATCGGCGTTCGAAATTCACCATGATTTAATTCTGCCTCTCCCATTTTGTAACCGGCATTCTTCTCAGCTTGTCGAGAAGGAAAGGCTATCGCGTTCATTGCGCTGCGCGGTGGAATTTTCTTCAAAACATATTTGGGGGATTTTCCCTCAAACTCCCACTCCTGCGGGCCGTCCCATTTATAAAGTTTGATCGCACACTTGGTAAAAACGCCCAGCCCTCCAAAGGTGCCTTGGAATCCTCGTACGATCCCACGCATTGATGGACCTGGACCATCTGGAGAAAACCAGCCACAGCCCGCCCCCGCACTACCCAGTGTGACAACTTCTCCGGTGGGTAGCACCCATTCCACTCCCAGTAAGTTCCTGCCCGAGAAACTGGTGGCGGCTCCCGACACCCCATACCCCCAGGCTGCTGTATGCGATGCAAGGAGAGAGTGATTGGCTCCACAGGAAACAATGTGGCATGTCAATCCCAGTTTGACGATCTCCGTTTGTAAATCAATTGCCCTCACATATGGTTCGATGACCGCGATCCGATTTTGCGCATCGATTTCAATGATCCGATTCATGCGTTTAAGATCAAGGACGATCACATTTTCCTGGGAGGCAGCCGCGGCAGTATGAAAGCCGGTTGAGATCGGTTTTACCATGTATGGATTTTTACAACAAAACCGCATTATTTCCTGGATTTCTTCGGTGGTCTGGGGCAACACGATCGCAACGGGCCGTGGCAACCATTGCGAGCCATCTTTATTCATCATTTCTGGATTCTGGTAATAGGCGTATGTATCCAGAACACAAGGAGCGGTCGACACCCACTGCTTGCCAACAATACCCTCTAGGATAGCCTGATCTTTTTCGGAGATACTTTGCATATTTTTTTATCCTTTTACCGCCGGCCTAAAGACCCCATTTACCGCGCTGCAAAATCCGCTTGGGATCAAAAAGCCCTTTGATGATCTTCACCAGTTGGAAATTCGCAGGGTTCTGTGCCCAAACCAGCTCAGATGCGGAACCGTAAGGACGGTTGAAAAAAGCGCCAGCATCCATCAGCCGGACAACAGCCTGCCTTTCGATTTGTTTCATGCGATCCATTTCTGTTTCAGAACTGGAGTCGAATGGAAGGATAAATTCTATATGACAGGAATGGTTTTGGACAATCGGCTGGATGTAAGTTCCAATTTCGATCTCAGGGATGCCAAACTCCTGGGCAGTATCCACGAATATTCTATAAAAAGCCGGCATACGGTCCAGCGTCGAGAGAAAGAATATTGAAAGGCTATTTCCCCGTAGCTTATCGCGCCAATCGACTTCGCCGCAGGGTTGAGATATCCTGGAGTAGAGATCGACTGCAGAGCAAGTCCCGACCTGTTCTTCAATGGGCAAATCGAACTTTTTAGCAAATCGGGCAATATCCTGCAAATGGTATGCGAGACGTTCCTGGGGCAGTCGCTCAAATCCAGCGATATTCTGCAGGCAAATATAGGCAGGCATTTCGGATCGCAGCGTGACGAATGCATTCATATCGCCATTTGCCAAGAGCATCGCGGTTGCTGTTCGATCCAGGATTAGTGTTTGTTCGCCCAACGACCCACGTTGTATTGCATATACAAAAGGCAAGAGTTTCTCTAATCTCTCATTGCTTGTGAAAAAGGACTTCTGAACCCTGGGCATCAACTCGGTACGTAGCGTGATCCACGTCAAGATACCCATTGTTCCTTGTGCACCCTGCACAACCCGGTGAAAGTCAGTTTGCGAGGGACCGGAAGAAAATTTTTGCGCCCCACCAGACTGTCGCTGCTGCTCAATCGAACCTGGTCCGCCACCTGCCCCGCTGCGAAATCGCTCACCGTTTCCAAAAAAGAACTCCGTGCTGCCGACCGGATCACTACTGTCCCATTGTTTATTGGGCCAAGTTGTGGGAGTTCGATCCATCACAGCTGCCAGCACACTCTTGCCGCAACGAGGGGCTAAAGGGATCGGCAAAGTCATGCCGTGTTCTGTCAAAGCAGCAATTAATTGTCCATAGGTAACTCCCGATTCAATGCGGCAGGTCCGGTTGCGCCGATCAATTAGATCGATTTTCTGCCATGTCGAGAGGTCGATCAATACATTTTTGCCTGGGTTTGCAATGCCTCCATTTCGATGAATCCCGGTTGATGATGTGACTGTCAGGTTTATCCCTGCTTCATTGGCGAAGCCAATCACAGCTTGCAGTTCATCTGGGTTGGCCGGTTGCACGATGCAAGACGGAGAATGCCCAGGTTGCACAACGGAGCTGGACCTGACAGCTAAAGCAAGCATGGCCTTCTCCACGATGACCTTGCCTCCTGGCATGAGCTCCTGCAATCGGGATGCAATATTGAGGTGAGAATCTTGTTCTGTCTTCATGATGCTCTATCACAATCAGTATCGAAAACTGGATCGATTAGACCAGCCGATTCGAAGACGATATCAACTAGATCCACCACGGGCATCGGATTGTCTTCCTGCCAGCGGGTCAAGTTTTGCCGGCAGTGCTGGCAGCCGGTAATCAATGTTCCCGCATCCTGCGCTGTGGCTTCTTCGATGCGTTGAATGGCGGCCAAGCGGGCAACATCAGGATGGGTATCCGGAACGCCACCGCCTCCTCCGCAGCAAAAGGCATATTCACGGATGCGCTGCATCTCAACCAATTGAAGACCTGGGATTAAATGCAGAATATGGCGAGGGGCTTCAAAAACACCATTGACTCCATAGTTAATCGGTTTAGGCGGTACAAAATAGGTCATCACCCCGTGGGTGCGCCGCTCTTCACCGTGCCAAGGCAGGGGTGGCTCGCTTTGGCGGCCGAGATAACATGGGTCATGGTAGGTTACTTTCTGGTGGACTGGACGTATCAGCCGCAGATTCCCATTCTGAATGAGGGGGAGAAGGAATTCACTTGCATGCAGTACCAAAGCCTGTGAAGCGCGACTGTAGGTCGGGTATTTCCCTCGCAGCATTCCCAAATCTTCACCGCATAAAGTGACAATTGTTTTTACACCCGTTTTATCCAACAGGTCAACTACACGCCTGGCTTGTTTTTCAAAGGTTTGTCGATGACCTGTCCAATACACCTCGATACCGCTGTCTGGCTCGTTTTCTCCTAGGATACCAAAATCAACACCGGCCTTCTTAAGTAACAATGCCAGCTTGCGTGCGCTGGTTGCATGCAGCACATCCTGGCAAGCTCCCGCCCCGACGAAGAGCAGCACTTTCGCGTTGTCCCTTGGAAGGATCTTTATCCCCAAACCCTGCGCCCATTGACCGGGAACCAGCACAGGCTTTCCAGCGGTATAGCCATAGCGATCCAAATTGTCGCGACGAATTTGCTGTCCTGGTAAAGACTGTCCACATTCGATGAGGTGCTCTTTGAGCGCCATGATCACGTCCTGCCGCTCAGCCGCCATAATGAATTTACACGCCACATCACACAGTCCGCAAGTAGTGCAAGCAGAGACTACCTGGGCCAGATCTTCATCCAGTTCGATGCGCCCATCGAGCAATGCTAATGCCATCACCTGAATACCACCGCCAGAATAAGCATGAAAATGGTACTCGTTGACCGGCGGGCAGGCACTGGTAAAGCGGTTGTCCTGAATTGTGGGCATGGGGACTAGTTTGCACAAACTACAGCGCACGCATTTCTTCATTTCATGACGGAGGGATTCCAATCTTTCCAGGCTCATGTAGTCTCCGATGGTTTTATCTGACCGACTGTATCCGCCAATTCTCGAACGTCATCGCTATTCGGAAGATTTAAACATGACGATTTCATGCAACGTTGTGCCTACCTCTTTCATGGTTTTTCCTCCATGGTTCACTTCCAGCTCGCAATCTGAGACCAGTCTAAAATACCCCGGTTTTAGCCTCAAGATATTCTTTGCGATGAATCTCAGAATCGGACTGTAATTTGTAAGCATGTCTTGTGCTTCCAGAACCTTTTTTACCTGGAGGGTAGCATTAAGCTCTTGGGGGGCGCGTAGGACAATTTTTCTGGGGAAACGATATTTCGCCCTCGGATCATATTCATAGTCCTCTTTTAAGAAATCAAACTCTCCTGTGCTGAGAATAACTTCCTGTCCATGAGCTAGCATAAGAACCTTCACAGTATGGTTATCTACCTTGTTATTACACTGGATGTAGGCATAGGTTGCGGTAAAGTTTTCTGAATAAATCCGCCCCCACATCCAATAATTGATAATCCTCTGGAATGGAAAATTCAACCAGTTGTGATCATGGTAACCGATGCCCATAGCTGGAATTATTTTATCTCCGTCTGTAATTGAGCCTTCCACAGAAGCCCGTGCAAACGGAATAACCCATCCGAACAAACCCATCTCCCCAAATTTCGAAAGACCTGTACCGGGTTTCCAGCCATTTATCTCAGCTTTGTATTTAAGATGGCATCCGAAGTCCTTCTCTTTCACAAATATATCGTATACAGGCAGATCACCATCTTGTTGATCTACCTTTATTGTGTTCCCACCAATCTTAACATCGGGTTTATCCCGGGCAGCGACAAAATCTGACTTGTTGTACGCGAAAAATTTCTGGTATCTTTTGCCATCAGGCCTGAGCAGAACCATTTCTACTCCTATTTTGCCCTCAAGGCCTGGGTTTGGGTTTGACGCATGGAAAAAGATTACGATCGTATAACCACTATCTAGGTGCGCGTCAAAATACCACCACTCGTACATGCCTCTTTTACCCATATTTATATGGAGCCCATCATCTTCCAACTTCAATCGCTCAATCAACACATCCTGCCTGCCGGGTCCAGTCCACCCTTCTGTGACCTTCATAATCTTATCCATAATCAGTACCTCCTCTTTATTACAAATCTTACTGGGCGGCGAGCCAGTTCATTCAGATCCCCTAAAAGTATTGAATGCTGTCTACAATATGGGTGTTTTCAAATTTAAGAAAAAGTCCGGATGATTAAAATTAACAGTTAACGTATATCAAAGTTACTCTTTTATAAACCCATAATTGATCTAACGTTTATACTTTGGCGAAGTTGATGGGGCGTATGGGTATTACCGTACTTCAGCGATATCTCAAATAGACTTACCTAGATACCGAAGCAGCCCTTCGTAGGGCCGGTCTCGGTAGATAATTCAGAATTATTTACTTTACGATAGATTGTATTAAATAAATTCCCTTGAAGATGCCAATGTTTTGACTTCTATTGTCAGATTTCGAACAAACCCTAAGTTTTTCTCGACATGTTCAACAGTTGGTATCCTATCCTATAGCTCGATTTGTGCCTTGAGTATGCCATTCTGTGGATCGATTTCAAATGAGGTAAATCCCGCCGCGCGGCATAGCTTTTTCATGGCTTCATTCTCAGGCGTCATCAAGGCCAGGACGCGCTTGATCTTTTCATCTCGGCTAATGCGCAGGCTTCGCTCCAGCAGTTCCTTACCCAATCCCCGGCCTTGATATGCGTCGCTGATCAGCATGGTGAAGCGCGCTTCATCATCAGTGCCGTGCAGCTTGCTCAGCCGCGCCACGCCAAGGATGGCCTTCTTACCGTTTTCTTCACCTTCGACTACCAGGGCGATCTCACGATCGTAATCATTATGCGTCATACGCGCCAGGCGCTCATGGTTCACGCGCTTGCTCAAAACCAGCGGTGACAGATAACGCATAGTCACCGTCCGTTCCGAGAGTGAAGCGTGGAAACCGTGCATCAGCGTCTCGTCGTCAGCGCGGATAGGACGGATCATTACCTGCGTGCCATCTTTCATCGTCCATGGAATTGCATACTGTGCCGGGTAGGGGCGGATAGCCAACTGTGGCAGCCCACTTTCATCTTCGCCCTCGTGAATCAGGACACGTGCATCCAGCGCAAGCAGCCCGTCCGGGGAGGCGATCAGTGGGTTGATATCCAGTTCCTTGATCCAACGCTGCTCAGCCACCAGCTGGCTGAAGTGCACTAATAGTTGTTCCAGGGCTGCGAGGTCAACTGGCAGACGCCCGCGCACACCCTTCAGCGCCTGGTAAATCTTTGTTCGCTCGATCATCCGGTGGGCCAGGGTGGTGTTGAGCGGTGGCAACCCCAACGTGTGGTCCTTGAAAACTTCAACGAGCTGGCCTCCCATACCGAAAAGCATCACCGGGCCAAATTGCGAATCAATGCTCGAGCCGATGATCAGCTCGTAACCTTCCAGCCTGACCATCGGCTGAACAGTAACGCCCAGGAAATCAGCAGCATTGGCTTTTGCGGTCACACCCCGACGGATACTTTCGAATGCGGAGCGAACGGCTTGCCCATCCTGGAGGTTCAACTGTACCCCGCCCACATCTGTTTTGTGGGTAATGGTTTCGGAATGCAATTTCAGCACCACAGGGTAGCCCAGTTCTTCTGCTTTTAGTACTGCTGCCTCTGCATTTCCGGCTACGAAGGTAGGCACGGTCGGAATGCAGTATGACGCAAGAAGCTCCTTCGACTCCACCTCCGTCAATAGCAGCCGCCCGGCACGGCGCGCATTCTGGATAATCTTGGCTGCAGCTTCCCGATCGATATCCGCCGCATTCTCCAGAGGCAGGCTGACCGTTTCATACAGCGCCTGCAGATTTTCAGTGTATTTCCACATGTAAGCAAAGGCTTCCGCCGCTGTGTCGGGATATAGGAAGGTCGGGATGCCGGCCTCGTTGAGCACCGCCTCTCCCGCAGCGATATCTTTCCCGCCCGACCAGGAAGCCAGAATGGGCTTGTCATATCGCCGGGCATGTGCTTTGAGTGCCTCAGCAGTAGCGGTCGGGTCCGTCATCGCCTGGGGGGTGAGTACCACCAATAGGCCGTTACTGTTCTTATCCAGGGCAGCCACCTCCAGCGCCTGAGCATAGCGTTCTGGGGAGGCATCTCCCAGGATATCCACCGGGTTGTTGTGGCTCCATTGCGGAGGTAGGATTTCGTTGAATCTTTGCATCACCTCTGGGGAAAGTTCCGCCAACTTGCCTCCACTGCCGATCAGCGCGTCCACAGCCAGGACACCAGGTCCGCCGGCATTGGTCAATATGGTCAGATGCGGGCCGCCCGGGCGTGGTTGCTTGGATAGCACTTCTGCCATTGAGAAGATCTCGCCAATAGTATTAACCCGCAGAACACCGCAGCGCCGGAAGGCGGCATCTAGTACCTCGTCGGAACCGGTCAGCGAGCCAGTGTGGGAGGCTGCCGCTCGAGCCGCGCCTTCAGTGCGCCCTGGTTTGATCACGATGATCGGCTTCGCCAATGCCACCTCACGCGCCGCTGACATGAACGAGTGTGCCTTGCCAATGGTTTCCATGTACATGACAATGCTGTTCGTGTTCGGGTCGTCACCCAGGTGATAGATCAGATCACCCCAATCGACATCCAGCATGGAACCGACCGAGACAAAAGCCGAAAAGCCGACATGTTCCTTTAACGACCAGTCAAGCACGGATGTGCATAATGCCCCCGACTGGCTGATAAATGCCACGCTTCCCGATTCCGCAGTGGCGGTGGCAAAGGTCGCGTTCAGCCCGGTCAGTGGGTTCATAACCCCTAGGCAGTTTGGGCCGATCACGCGCATCCTTCCGCGTCGAGCGTGTGCCAGGATTTCCTCCTCCAGCCTGGCACCCTCGGCACCCACCTCCTTGAACCCCGCTGAGATGACGATCGCCCCTTTTACCCCCGCTTCCACACATTCGGCAATGATCCCCGGGACAGTAGGTGCCGGCGTGACGATCACCGCTAAGTCCACTGGTTCAGGCAGATCGTGGATGCTTGTATATGCCTTGATGCCTAGGATGTTGTCTCGCTTGGGATTAACCGGGTAGACCGTGCCTCCGAAAGGACTGCTGATCAGGTTCCAGATCACCGTGCGACCGACACTGCCGGTTTTTTCGGTCGCCCCGATCACCGCTACTGTCTTCGGGGAAAAGATGGGTTGGAGGGAGCGGGGAGTGTAGCGGTAGACATCATGCGCTGGGTCGAAGGACATTTGTTGGTTTGGTTCTGGTGTATCAATCATTGGGTTTTTCTCATTAAAACTGGGGTTGTCTTTTTGAAGAGCATCCATGCAAAGGCTTGATTTGATTATACATGGATTACCACTGCGTGACCCATCTCACTTGGGGTTCGGGGAAATGGGAGCTGGTCAAGAAGGTACATGGAACCGGTATCTATACTTTAGAGAAACTGATAGGGCATGAGGGGCTTACACTGCTGCAGCGATATCTCAAACAGACCTATCAACATACCGAACCAGCAGATCGTTGTGCCGGTTTGATGGAAAATTCTTAAATTTTTGCTTTGCATTAATCAACATTGGTTTAGCCAATATTGCTAGACTACGATTTCTTGAGATGCAAATATAACTCACCAGCGCTGATCCCACTATTCTTGTTCAGAATAATCAGGACACCAGTAATATCTGAGTGTGATCCCTTTCCCAAGCAGAGAGCCCCTGCAGCAACCCTGTCACAACTTTTATGCCGGAGTCATGCCCCACCTGAATGGCTGCTTTGGCAGTCTTGAGCAGCCGATCCGAGTCCTTCCCTCGGCAGATTGCCTCGGCCAGGTCAGTCAGCCGGCTCGATACCTGCCCCTGGGCAGCATAAACCAGGTAGGTACGGCTGATGTCATTCGTCCGGCATGAAAGGTGGACGACCGCCTTCCCAAATTCGGCGAGGAACCGAATGTGCTTGGTACTCTCACTGGTTGTGCACCATAGCCCTGCCAGGTAACCAACAAGGAAATCGTCCCCGGCAGGAGTCAGGCCAGATCCGAGTCCTATTAAAGTTTCAACAGCCCTGACTGCTGCGGCAAGGTCACATTGGCGGGTGGATGCGACCAGATTAGATACACTTTCGTTCATCCTGTGGGCAGCATTAATCTGCCCCATAGGCAACCCAATCTCTGCACGGGCATGCCATCCTTCAAGCACTTGCTCAACTAATTTCCAGGCAGCTGAAGTAGCTGGGTCGTTCATGTTCGTGGCGAGAGCTATCAGGTTGCATTTCCATCGGCGCGCCATTCGAAGGTCTATTGTCAGGGGATCATGTTCACAGCGCAGGATGCCGTCCCGGCAGGTCACCTTCTGCTTGGTTCGCAATCCTTCGAATGAGAAACCCTGTGGCGTATTCAATCGGATCCCCTGGGGCAGGTCAGCTTCCTCGGCTGCAACCAGGGTGAGAAGCTGGCCGTCTCTCATCAAATGTAGATTGGCAGCCGAAGTAAAGGCGCTGTGAACCTCGGCATCGAAATTGTGGCGCGGCACCGCATAACCTAGGCAGACTGCTTCCAAATGCATCATTCCGTATTTTTCGAAGACACGGCCCGGATACACCATCGCAGCCAAGACCGGGTCGATGATTGGTGTGGGACGCTTCTAATTTATTGGTTCAAATTTCAGCCCATACACATCTTCACCATACTGTACCCGGATCGGCTCCCAACTGGGGCGCACCTTCATACCCACCTTCAACCGGTCGACCGAATCGACTTTGATCTGTCCCATGGCTTTGATCTTGTTTTCAAATTCAGCAACTCCGATGATCAGGAAGCGCTGGTCAAAACCCCACGGCAGGTTTAAGATCGCCGTGTAGGTCAGCAGCTTGGCATTCCCTTGGGGCTTGATCTGCTCGAACTCGCGGCCTTTGCAGTCCAGGCAGCGGTCGTGGTAGGGATAATGGATCTTGCCGCATTTCTTGCATTTGTAGGCTGTGATGGCAATTTCTTTTTTCATGGCTCTACCCTCCTCAGCACGAAAGACAGAGACGTTGTTGCCAAAGCCGCCAAAGTTGACCGTCAGGCCATTCTCGGCATTCTTCACCTGGCGGTTCTCGGGCAGTTCATGGCGCAGCTGCCAGACGATATCCACGATCTGGGCCACGCCGGTGGCCCCCACCGGGTGACCGCGCGCCTTCAGGCCGCCGGAGACGTTGATGGGGATCTGCCCGCCCAGCCGGGTCTTGCCCGCCGCCGCAGCTTTTCCGCCTTCGCCCTTCTTGAAGAAGCCGACGTGCTCGCTCTCGGCGATTTCCAGGATGGTGAAGGCATCGTGCAGTTCGGCCACATCGATGTCCGCTGGCTTGAGTTTGGCCATCTCGAAGGCCTGTCTGGGCTGCCAGCGTGACGGCTTTCAGGTCGGTCGGGTCATCGCGCTCCTGCAGGGTTTGCGTGTCGGTGGCCTGTCCGAAGCCGGCGATCAGGACGGGCGGCTTGGCCAGCTTCTTGGCCATTTCCAGCGGGCACAGGACAACCGCCGCGGCTCCATCGCTGACCGGGCAGAGATCATACAGGTGCAGCGGATCAGCCGCAGCGGGATTGTTGACGACGGCATGCGGGCTGTCGAAGATGCCCTCTGCGGTCAAGCGCCATCTCAACGTGCGCGTAGGGGTTCAGCGCGCCCATCTCCTGGTTCTTCAGGGAGACGGCCAGCAGGTGCTCGCGGGTCACACCATACTTTTCCATGTACAGGCGGGTGAACATGCCGGCCATGCCGGGCAGGGTGATGCCATAGGGATACTCGACCTGCGGATGGGTCATGGTGGCGACGAAATCGGTGGCGCGCCAGCCGGTGACCTCGCGCATCTTCTCGCCGCCGACCACCAGCACAGTAGTCGTAGTAGCCGGAGGCAACCGCCAGCAGACCGTTCTTGACCGCCGATGCACCGGAGGCCGGTCCATTCTCGATGGTCATCGGCGGCAGCCGGCAGCAGGCTCAGGCGGTCCACCAGCGAGCTGGCAATCGCCGTTTGGTGCTGGAGCATTCCGCCGCCCATGTTGGCAACGTAGACCGCATCCACGGATTTATCTCCCAGGCCGGCATCATCCAGCGCTTTCAGGGAGGCATAGGCCAGCATATCCATCAGGGTATCTTCGTCGCGCCGGCCAAAGGGGATCATGCCGGCGCCGATAATCGCAACGTCTCTCATCGTCTCATCTCCCTTTCAGCCCGGCAATCCGCTCGCGGATGGTGTCGTCATCGGCAAACTTGATCTCTGCCTCGGCCTCATCCATCAAGTCCTGCGGCACGGGACGGTCGCCCACCACCAGGCGCGGTTTGGCTGCAAGATAGATCTCTCGCGTCAGACGGTACGAATCGCCGCCGCCCAGTTCATGCGGGATGTTGGTCTTTTCCAGCGGATATTCGATCATCCAGCGCCGGAAACCGATCGGGCTTTCGGCCACGATCAGAACTTCGTCCTGCCCCAGGTAATCCATGTGGTATTCCATCTTGGCGGCGAACAGGTGCGAGCCGATGCGCAGGCCGCGGTCAATCGCCAGGGTGTGATAGCTCATGCCCACCTTTTCATTCTCCAGCCGACCATTGACGACGCCCACCAGGTAGCCATCCACCTGCCCCAACAGGCAGTATTCGCTTTTCACGCGGTAGCGATACCAGGCCAGCAGTTCGCCATACAGCCGGGCGCTGACGATATCGTAATAGTCCCGCTCGATGAACAGGCAAGGATGGACAGATTTGAGGATCGCCGGCACATCCTCGCGGACGGCCTGGCGCACGACCATTTTCTTGCCGTTCGCCAGGGTGATGACCTTGGGCGGGTAGGGCGCCATTGGGTATTGCATCGGCCGCAGGACCGCTTCAAGTTCCATATCTAATGGCATATATCTCCTTCACTCCTGACTTCAGATTTGCCTGGCTGAGCTTTTCGATAGCTTTGCTGACTGTGTGCTCGGGATCGATAGGCATCGCCGAACTTGGTCTTCGGCATGCCGGCTTTCTTCGCCATCAGGCTGGCATACTCCTCATCCTCCACCATCGCCACGCAGCGCCCGATGCACGATTCGCCGTCCACGAAGCGCCAGGGGAAGAAGCCGATCGGTCACGCGCCGGTTGAGCAGCAGGTCGATTTCGCCGCCCAGGCACTCGGCGTGGATGATGCCGTAGGGGAACATTTCCAGGTGCATCAGCTGGTACTTGCTGTCGTCGAAGAAATCTGCCAGCGGCATGCCGTATTTCTTCTTGAAGACCTTGTCAGCCTGGCGGGCCTGGCGCGGCATCCAGTCGCGGATGATGGTGTTCATCGGGTGGTCGGCGCTGCCGCAGTCCACGCCGATCCAGCGCAGTTTCTTGGCTCTTGGCCCACTCGGCAAACTCGCGGTCAGGACCGGGGTGCATGACCATGTAGCGGATTTCGTCGGCGGTGGGCATGTCCCAGCCGAAGTGGTGGTAGCCGGTGTGGATGATGAGAATGTCGCCCTCGCGCACTTCGACGCGCTCCTCGACCATTTTGCTGGTGTAGACGTCGTAGTCGCCGCAGACGTCGCTCAGGTCGACGACCGCAGCTTCGTGGACCAGGAAATCCATGTCCAGCGAGGCGATGTCCTTGCCCGGGGTGTGGAAATGGATCTCGCCATCCAGGTGGGTGCCGAGATGGTTGGAGTGGGTAAGCACCTGTCCGTTGGCTCCGTTGGGCGCCAGGCGCTTGAAATACTTGAACTGCAGCGGCTCATAGGTCGGCCAGGGCGGGGTGGCAATGCCCAGGGGAATGGTCAGATCGAGGAATTTCATGGCAGATTCTCCTTTCAGAAAGTGGATAATCATTCGATTGTGGCTCACCGGGTGGTCAAAAAGCATAACTGCCCGGCTATAGGTCTTTCAGGTAATCAAACGCATCCTTGAAACATTTCTCCGGGGCGCGCAGGATTCCCGCGCCCACCATGCCCACGCCGGGATCCTTGTGGGCGATGCCGGTGTTGATCTGCGGCAGGATGCCGGTCTCCATCACCTTGCGCACGTCGATGCCCAGCGGCGTGCCGCGGAAATTCAGGGCCGGGATGGTGAAGTGTTCGTGCTCGCCGAAGGTGATCTCATACATTTCAAGCGTGGTCTGGATTGCCAGCTGCGGGGTGCCGCCGACAAACTTGACGATGGCGGGCGCGGCTGCCATGGCCATCCCGCCGTAACCGGCCGTCTCGGTGATGGTGCTGTCGCCGATGTCGGGATTGGCATCTTTCTCGCTGAATTGCGGGAAATACAAGCCCCTGCACCTTCCCGGCCGGCGCGGTGAACCAGCGTTCGGGCATGCAGGCCAGGCGGATGCCGAAATCGGTGCCGTTGCGCGCCATCACGGTGACGATGGTGCTGCCTGCCACGCCTTCCGCCGGTTCGAGCAGGGCTTTCCCGGCCGGCATGCTCAGGTTCAGGAAGAAGTGATCGTTGCGGTCGATGAACTCGATCACCTTGGCCAGAACTTCGTTATCATGGTTGGTGCGCGCCAGCGCCGGGCCGATCGCGCGCAGGAACAGGGAGGTGGCGGCGCGGTTGCGGTTGTGGCACTCGTCGCCCATGTGCAGCGCCTGGGCGATCAGGCTCTTGATGTCGATCCCATTGGGCAGGGTTTGCAGAGCGCGGTCGAGCACTGGGATAGAGATCGGTTTCCATCCATTTCAGGCGGGCGATACACTTCCGGTCCCATCCCGCCATAGCGCAGCACCTTGCCCAGGCCTTCGTTCTGGGTGCAGTAGGCCTGGTTGCCAAAGGTCTTGTTCTCGATAATGAAGACCGGCATGGACGGGGAGACGATGCCCGCCATCGGCCCGACGGCGTGATGGTGGTGGCAGGGCGCGAACTCGACTCCGCCCGAGGCGGCCAACCGGGTGCTTCGGCCTCATCTTTGGCGAGGCCTTCGTAGATCAGCGCGCCCATCACCGCGCCGCGCTGTGGGCCGCACATGCGCTCCCAGGTGATCGGCGGCCCGGCGTGCAGGATCATGTGGTCGTGCATGCCGGGGATGACATCCCTGGCAATGCCCATCCCAACCAGCACGGCCTGCCCGCGTTGGATGCGTTCCACGACTTCCTGGTTGGCTGCATCGATATCGATGCCGGATTTCGTCTGATGCAAGCGTGGCACTCCATCCTTGGGAGGGTGCCAGTCCAGGTCGACCACCTTCACCCCCTGGTCGCTGACCGACTTGGCCAATCCTGTCAACCCGATGTTGAGGACGGTAATCTCTTTTCCAAATATATCATTGACCTTACTCATTACCATCCTCTCCAATCAAGGGGAAACGATCATTCCCGTGAGCCGGGCCGCAGCAGCATTGCTGTCACACACGATCGCCCCAGCTCCTTCCAGGGCAGTGACAGTGCGGCTCAGGCCCTGCGGATCGCCCTCCGTACCGGTGACGGAAGCCACCACCAGCAGCTCACGGCCAGCCTCCTCTGCAAGCCCGCACGCCTGACGTATTGCCGTGCCAAGTTCGCTAGCCGGGTCAGGGTGCGCACCGTAGCCGAGGACCACATCCAGCATGATGACGGCGGTTTCAGGGTCGCGTGCCTCCTGCAGCAGGCGGCGGATGCGCAGGTCGTTGTCGATCATCGGGTGCGGACGCCCGACGGTGAACTCCTCCTCGCCGAGGTCCACGGCTGTGTGCCTATGCTTTTGGTCGAATCTGACAAAGCCAGCCCTCCCGGTAAAGGGGCATTGGAATAAACAGGACTTCTCAGCATGTCCTTCCAGATCACCTGGGCCTCGTAGCACAACGTTCCCGCCCGAGAACAAGCCGCGCAGATAGCGCTGTCGGTCATCCAATTTTTGCCTTGAGTCCCTTGGCTTTCTTTGCTAGCAGGATTTTTTCTGCTTTGATGAAGCGCTTGAATGTCCCCAATTTCAGGTCGAATAGCACTGGCAGCCAGCAAGCTACATTCCTGTAAAGTACGGGCCGGGATTACATTCGGACCCATCACCATCGACCCCATCTCTCCGCCCAAGAAGCAGATCACGGTTGGTTTGCTGCTCGCGGAAGCCTGCTCGAGGATGACTCGGGCCACCTCGTCCGCGGGCGGCTTGCTGATCAGGACGATCACTTCCGTGGCCGGGTCTTGCTGCAGCGCTTGGAGGGCCACCAGCATCATGATCCCGCCGACCTCCTTTTTCAGGTCGCGGCCTCCGGTTCCGATGCCCTGGCTGATGCCCACGCCGCGTCGGGCAAGCAGGGTGCTGACTTCCTGCAGACCCGTGCCAGCCGCAGAGACGATTCCCACCGGTCCGGAAGGCAGAACATTCGCAAAACCTAGCGCTACCCCGTTGAGGATCGCCGTCCCAGCGCCAGGCCCCATCAAGAGCAAGCCATGATCGCGCCCGTATTTCTTCAGGGCGATCTCGTCTTCCAGGGAGACATTATCGCTGAAGAGCAGCACATGCAGACCGTGTTGCAGCGCTTCCCAGGCCTCGTCGGCTGCGTAGCGACCTGCCACCGAGATGACCGCCACGTTAGTCTCCGGGTGCAGGGATAGTGCACTGCGGATGGTTTTAGGTCTGAACTCGCCCGTTGTCTCTTGTGGAGCTTTCTTCTTCAACAACAATTCAGCTTTTTCGAGAGCCTGCTCGGCGAAGGAGACATCCTTAGCACTGACAACAAGGACTAGGTCATTGGCACTAGCACCTTCGATCTCCGCAGTAACCAAGCCTGCGTCGGCTAGAATGGATTTATTCGCTTCTGTCCCCATCACAACAGCCGCGTCGTTCACGCCTTCCAGGCCGCCGAGTTCGCGTGCAATCAGCATCAGGCTGACTGAATCATGGTACTCGCTTGGTTTGACCAAAGCCCGGACTGTCATTGTCATCCTTTCACAATCCCTGCCTCCAGCATGGCAAGGTATACTTTTTCAGCAGTGAAGGGCGGACCTTCGAAGCGAATACCGATCGCATCGTAGATGGCATTTGCAATCGCCGGGATTGTGGGGACCATGGAATGTTCGCCGATCCCGCGTGCCCCCCAAGGACCGTCATCTTGCGGAACTTCAACGATGATGGATTGTACAGATTTTGGAATGTCAGCGGAGGTGGCGATGCGGTAATCAACAAAACTGGGATTTTGCACGATGCCGTCTTTTAACTGGAGGCATTCGAAAAGCGCTGAGCTGATTCCCTGGATCAGACCACCTTCCATCTGGGCTTTCACCATATCTGGATTGATCGCCTTACCGACATCAAAGGCAGCCACCCCCTTGAGGATGTCAATCTTGCCGGTATCCAGATCCACTTCCAACTCGATCGCCTGGGCACCGGTAGTAAAGTGGACAACCGCATGTTCTCCCTGCCCGGTATCCGGGTCCAAGCCGGTCACATAGGCTGGCATGAAATTGCCGCGCCCGATGATGGGTCCCCCCATCCAGCCTGTGTCATCCGCTTTCGGTAATCCAGCGACCGCTAGATTCTTGACTGGGATCTCCCGCTCACTTCTGAACGAAACCACCATACCATTGACAATATCCAGGTCTTCGGGGGTCTCGTCCCAGGCTTTTGCCACCAGGTCCAGGACCTGTCGGCGAGCATCGTGAGCCGCATGAATGATGGCATTCCCGGTGCTCCAGGTTATACGGCTGGCTACTGTCTGCCATTCGTAAGGGCTGTAGCGCGTGTCCACCGGTGTTGCCAGGCGTACACTTTCATAGGGCACCCCGAATGCTGCAGCTGCCATTTGAGCCGCGACAGTAAACGCCCCTTGACCCATATCCTGACAACCGACGCCCAGTGTCAACATCCCGTCTTCGGCCAACTCGATCCAAGCGCTTGAACCGGCATTTCCAGGCATGGCTGGGGCTTTCCACATCAGCGCTAGACCCTTACCGCGACGCTTATTTGGTGCACTGGGCGGAGCTTTCCGCCCCCAATCGATCGCTTCGGCAGCTTTTTCAAGGCATTCGGAAAGACCTGTCGGGTGCATCTTTCCCCCCGTCGCCAGGATACTATCAGCTTTCACGCAGTTGCGGCGGCGAAACTCCACAGCATCCATCCCAATCTCGAGAGCCAGTTCGTCGATACACTGCTCCAATCCGGCGTGCATCTCGGGCATGCCGAAACCGCGCATCGGCCCTCCGACCGGATGGTTCGTGTAGATACAATAACTATCGGTCTTGACATTTGGCACCTCGTAAGGGCCGGTGCAGCTGTAACCGGCTGCACGTGTAATGTTTACGCCATACTCGGTGTATGCCCCGCCGTCCCAATAGAAAGTGTTCTCCATTGCCAGGAGCTGGCCGTTCTTATCGCATCCCATTTTGAAGTAGGCCACCAATCCCTGGCGCACGAAAGCCGTATAGAATTCCTCTTCGCGGGTCAGGAGCAATTTGACAGGATACCCCTTGACCTTGGTGGCGATTGCAACTGCCAGGGATTCCATACTTACGCCTGCTTTACCACCGAAACCACCCCCCACCAGCGGCGCGATAACCCGCATTTCGCTCTGGGTAATCCCTAGCGTTTCAGCAATTAGATCGCGTTGTGCAAATGGGGATTGCGAACTGTCCCATAAGGTGGCTTCACCCGACTCCTCCACTTTGGCAATTGCCACATGCGGTTCGATCGGCACATGCTGGATATGGGGAATGCGGTACTTGCGTTCGATGACCGCCTTGCACTTCATCCAGGCAGAGATCACATCCCCTTTGCGGATTTTGAAATGGTTGGAGATGTTCGAACCTGGTTGCGGAAGTATGAAGCTTGCAACCGCGTACTCGCCGAGATCCGGATGGAGCAGTGGGGCCTTAGGGCTGGCTCCATACTCGGGATCGAAGACCGGCTCCAGAACTTCATACTCAACTTCAATGAGATTCACCGCTTGTTCAGCGATCTCTGGATTGATCGCGGCTACTCCGGCGACCGGATCGCCGACATAGCGTACCCGATCGCGGCAGAAGATATGCCGGTCTTTCAGATACAACCCAATGTAACCGGGAAAATCCTCACCGGTGACCACTGCTTTTACACCTGGCAAGGCGAGGGCCTTGGTAACGTCAATCTTCTTGATCAGTGCGTGCGGATGCGGGCTGCGTTTGATGCGCGGCATGCAGTAATTTGTTACCAAACTGGATATCGTCCGCGTAGAGCGCTGCTCCGGTAACCTTTTCACGAGCGTCGATGCGGGGCTTGCTCTCACCGACGGGGCTGGATGTTTTCTGTGTGTCAGTCTTTATCATAATGATTGCCTCCTTACGGAGGGGTGAAACACGGGTTTAATACCTTCTCCTTAAATTTCTGGCAGCCAGCGATGGTCACGTTGTTGCTGCTTTATCCCTGGCAGCCTCCTTGATGCTATCGATAATGCGAATATATCCGGTGCAACGACAAAGATTGCCGACCAACGCTTCACTTATTTCTTCTTCACTTGGGTTGGGATTCCGATCGAGGAGCGCCCGGGAGGTGATCAGCATCCCTGGAGTGCAAAAACCGCATTGAACGCCCCCGACGTGGATCATGGCTTCTTGGATCGGGCTGAGCTGTTGATCACTCGCCAGACCCTCAACTGTTATGACCTTGGCTCCGTCACATTCAACCGCAAGAACCATGCAACTGTTTACCGGTTCCCCGTTCAATAGGACGGTACAAGCGCCGCATTCGCCGGCTGAGCAGCCGTTTTTCGTGCCGGTTAATGCAAGGCTTTCACGCAGCATGCGCATGAGGGTCATGTTTGAAGTGACTCTGACTTGTTCAGGTCCTCCATTGATGGTAAGGTTAATTTCGTGATAGCCCATTTACTCCTCCGCAGAATTTACTTCTGCAATTTCTTCCACACCTCGATAAGCGCTATTTCAGTCAGGTTTCTGACCATCAGCTTGCGATAGCGGGCGCTGCCTCGTACATCATCGATTGGTGCGCTTGCTTCACTGGCCAAGAAAGCCGCCTGGCGGAGGGATTTCAATGTGACTGTATGCTGTGAGAGGTGAGTTTCCGCCTCTATGGCCACGAGGGGGATGGGGGCGACCGACGCGAGCACGATTCGAAAATGAAATCCCGACAGCAGGTTGGGCTCGTGACTTCCCAAAACGGTTACGCCCACAATTGACAGATCACTTAATTTATTTCGTCCAAGCTTGATATATTTACCTACGCATCCCCTCGGTGGGAGGGGAAAACTAATCCTAGTGACGATATCGCCGGGTTTCAGCTTGGTTTTACCAGGTCCGACAAAGAATGTGCTAAGAAGTTCCTTGCGTAGACCGCTTGTCCCATGAATATGCAAATTCCCATCCAACACCAGGCAGGCTCCGATGGCATCGCCAGCTGGCGAAGCGTTGCAGATATTACCGACAATGGTAGCTCGCGTACGTAATTGGTAGCTGGCCACCGATTGGCATGCTTCCACTAACAAGGGATAATGAATTCGAACTTCGGGGGACGCGATCACCCTGTTCATGTTGACCGCCGCTCCGAGGGTAAGTCCTGCGTCCGGATTAAATACCAGGTTGTTTGTTCCGTCTAGGTTTTTTACATCCACAAGAAATTTGGGCGCGAGGATTCCGTCTCGCATACGGTTAAAGATATCTGTCCCTCCCATGAACGGACAAGCTTCATTGGAGTGTTGTGCCAAGAACTCACTGGCTTCGACCAGTGTTTCCGGTCGGATATAGTCAAACTCAGGAAGCGTTGGATGCGTATGAGTAATCATCAAAGTTACCTCACACAATAAACCTTCATCCATGGGAAAAGAGAACGATGTATCGACCCAGCCCCCATTTCATTTGAAAGTTTCTTTTCGCCTTCTTCAATTATGACACAAATTGAAATTTTCGGTTGTCAATCCCCCACTAAAAATACTTATTCACCGTTTACTAAATTATGAAGTCTTAAGCGTGGATTTGCTAACTTGACTTCCAGAGGGCTATATCAAAATCTACATTTTATATCGCCGAGCGCACCAAATAGATTGGAAAAAGGCGAAAAAAAACACTCCAAAATGCAAAATATAGGTTCCTAAAAAGCAGGGATAGAAATCTGGACTTAAACCTGTCGGTGGTGACACTATATGGATTTGATCCACACCCTCCTTAAAGATTAGAAATAATTCATTACGATAAAAACCTGTAAGTGGGAACTATAGCGACAACTGTAGAAAACTTTGGATGCATTAGTTATTCGTCAATTAGTTCTCAAACAACAAGGATCTGACAAAATATGGTCAAACCGTTGAAATAAGTAGATCATGAGCATGAAAACCGATGTTATGGCAGCAGGTTACTCAATTTCCGCAAGATGTAGGTCGGTCGTACGGAAGAATTTGCCAGGTCGGATTCAGTAGTTGCACCAGTCATAGCGAGTGCAGTGGACATGCCTGCAACCTGGCCCATAACTATGTCGGTCTCCAATCGGTCGCCGATCATCAGGCAATCAGCGGCTGGCAGATCCATTAAGTTTAGGGCGGCATCTATCATAAAGGGGGAAGGTTTACCAACTACAGCTTCGACTCGCTTGTTGGTGCAGCCCTCAATGGCACCTATAATGGCAGCGCAGTCCGGCTCACCGCCTGATGGCACAGGGCAATATCGGTCCGGGTTGGTGGCGAAAAAACGTGCCCCTGCCCGGATAGCGTCAAAGGCGATCTGCAATTTACGATAAACAAAGGTTCGATCGAAACTGGCGATTACTGCATCAACGTTTTGTGGCTGCTCGGTAAGTTCAAACCCGCCCCGGCGCAGCTCAGCGCATAATGGCTCCTCGCCAACGACAAATAGGCGGGCACCCGGCATATGGTGCTTAAGAAAATCCACCATCACAAGCGACGAGGTCAGAATGTCATCAACTAGGGTTGGAACGCCAAGACGGGTGAGCTTGACAGCATACTCTTCACGCGCATGCGTGGGGTTGTTAGAGATGAAGATCGTGCGCAAGCCGCGCGCGCGTAACAATATTAGGGTCTCGCCTGCCGTGGGAAGCAGGGCTTCCCCCAGGTAGACTGTCCCATCCAGGTCAAAGATATAACCGGCAAACAAGCGTTTTGGGATGGGCAGATTGCTCAATGTAGCTCCTGCCCGCGGGACAAGTAAAAAGCCATACTGGTCATGGCGCTTAATTGGTGGGAAGCTAGGGCAGCAACCTTATTGGAGACGTCAGTAAATGTACAATCGCGTTTAATCGAAACCTGGTCGAAGCAGGTCTGAGAAATCTGCTTTCCACTGACCATTTTAGTCGCGGGCAGACTGTATGAATATATTATCTCGACCATCGGTCCAAAGTCGCCTAGTCAAACGGATTAACCGGTCAGATTCCAATCCCAAAAACTCCCAAGCAGTATGTCGGGAAGAAATTGATATGGATGAATTAAAATACTCATCATATAAGCCCATTAGGAATTTTGTCCAATCTTCATCCACCGATAGTTGCTCTGATGAGCTGATAACCTTCTTTTGCGAAAGCCGATGAGATTGTATCCTGGAGTTTTTTCCCAGGAGTCATGGCAACCATATAGCCTCCTCTTCCTCCTCCTGTGACTTTCGCCCCCCAAGCACCTTTTTCTAGTGCTGACTTGCACAGATAGTCCAGAGTTTCGTGAGACATTCCCATATCGATCAGGAGTTTGTGATTTTCCGACATCAGCTTTCCTACCTTTTCCAAATCACCTGTTTCAAGTGCCTTTTTCATGTCATATGCCTGGGTTGTGATGGTCTTTAGACGAGTTTTAAATAGTTCAGGATCGCCTTTCTTTTGCTGATCGATAAACTCATCCAACGCCGCCGTATTAACGGTGACACCGCTGTTTGCCAATACGATTTCAAAAGATTTTGGAGTTTGGATCTTTTCGAAATGTTGTTGTCCGTTTTTTAAATAGAAAAGAAGAAGTCCGCCATAGGTTGACGCTGTATTATCAACTCCACTCGCAACTCCATGATAAGGGAATTCCCCCTGCCAGGCTATCCGATTAATTTCTTCAATCGAACAGCCTAAATTGAACTCTTCGTTCAACGCTCGCGCAAGCGAAACGCAACTGGCAGCGCTGGCGCCTACTCCGCTTCCAGCCAATAATGTTCCTCCATATGTGATTTTTATCGGATTCTTTTTGACATCAACGTTCATGACTTCGAGAATTCTGTCTATTGAGCGCGCCTGCTGCTCCTTTTTCTTTTCCTTATACCCTGGAACCTCAATCCGGTTGTCTTCCAGGATCCATCCATTTCCGTCTATCCTTTCAATTGTTGCCACTGTTTCAAAGGGGATCGACGAGACAATCGCTGGAACTTCATCAAGAACAAATTGATCCCCGATCAAAATAGTTTTTCCAAAACCCGTTCCGTTAGTCATGTAATTCTCCTTTGATGATTTTTTCCATTTCCTCGATCAGTAGTTCTTCTTTACCAATCGCTACCGTGGTGGCAGCCGTCAAGCTATGGCAGGCATCAGAAAATCCTCCAAGTCTATCAGTCGCCTCAGGAAGCAATATATTGAGACCCATTGCTCTTCCCGCTCGGATTTCCCCTTCCATATAAGGAGAAACCCGCATGGAAATCTTTACCTCGTTAAACCTTATATCGTCGAAGCCTGGAATTTCATCGGGAATAATCTGAAATCCTGCGAGGTATTTCTGGGGATCAATATGGTTCGTGTCCTTAATCGCATCACAGAATGCCCCTATCATTTTTACCCCCATAGGAAAAAAACGTTTTTCGACATGGAACCACTGAATGTGAGGAGCTTTTTTCAAATCGCCCGCCTGAAGTCTTGTGATCTCTTCGTCAAAAATCTTCGTCCTGATGGCTTTCAATTCTTCCACCATCTGGTCTGACTCGTTCGAAACCCCTTCGAGGCAGACCCTCACCCCCATGTCTGGTCCTTTTTCGTAATAGCCTACTCCCCCCAGGATATCAAGATAATCACCTTGTTCGGTACATGGTATTTTACCTTTTGAACTTATTAAAAGGTATTGCTCCCCGGTTTCATGTTTCCTGATATCAATCAAGCCCTGTTGAACAGCTTCCAATGCAACATCACGGTTTTGGCTCACCAACTTGCCGTCTACAAAAAAACCATCTCCCACTGCCCCCACTGCCGCGATGTGGGCCATGTCACGATTGATCGGATCCATTGTCCGAGCAAAAAGATAGCACGTGGTCGAAGCGGAAATATCCCGATCCCCCTTCAATCCAAATAAATCAGGGTCTAGATTGAGAACTTTTGGATCGGTCGAGGCTTCTGCCACGTGGTGATCCAGTATCAGTGTCAGATTTCTTCCTTTGTTTAATTCGGAAAGCATGGGAGCGATTCTCCCTGCAAAATCGGCAAAAACGAGAATCCTTCCTTTCTGTTCGTAAACTTTTTTTAACACTGCGGGATATGGCTTTTCCAAACAGAACCGGTTGACTTTAAGACCTCGTCTTTCAAATGCACGTGTTAGTATAGCGCCTGAAGTAAGTCCATCAGCATCATTATGGTGAAAAATCTGAACGTTTTTTTCAGGCCATTCCTTGATTTGCTGAATGGCACGTTCCATCGCGTCTATTAATGTATTCAGCACAATTCTCCTTTACTTAATTTTTCTCTAAAGAATTTTAAAGGAACATTGGTCAAAATTTATGCACCTGAAATGGCATAAATTTTACCAGTAATACCAAATTGAAGCGTAGAAAAGATTTAAATTAGCTTGTTAGAGTTATTTCCGACGAAAATAATCTTGACGTAAAATAAATTAAACGACAGGGAAAAAAAGCCAGAATACTGCTTGCAAACAAAGTTAGTCAAAAAATTGAAAGTGAATTCCGCAAAGTCACCCGCATGGATTGACCAACGCACCTGATTTACTAATTTAAATTGAAAAGCGCTTTGGAAAGTGACCTGCTTACGAACCTTACAGAATTGGTCGCGCGTTCCACCTGACATGTATCTCGAAATTATCTAATAAACTAATCAAATTATTTAACTTGTTTTAAAAATTTCCAGCATGAAATCTTTCGACAGGACAAAAAAAACTTCGCATATGGTAAAGTTCCACTACTCGAAGGAAAGGAGGGTGCTTGATTTATCTTGTAAATAATTATACCCTTCAAGGTTGAGATTTCAAAGAATACCAAACCTTGGATGAGGCTCAAAGTCTCTTGAAAAAATTGCGTGCCATCGTCCCCAAGGCATGGGTGAGATAATCCCATTATTAAAAGAATCAATGCTAATCAAGCTAATTTTCAATTCGATTTTGTTTACCATCTCGAGTGAGCTTGCCAGAAGCAAGTCCTGACTGAGGGGTGGGAAAACATCGTTTATGACTACGATCTTACACAAGTTATAGGATTACTCCCTATCTTATTCCAGATTGCACTCTCAGGAACAACGGGTAAGGCTAAATACCCAGCCTTGTGCTGGAAATTAGTAATATCGGAGTTTAAATTGGACAGTTGCGGAAGAAACTTGCGTTTTGGATTAAAGAATTCATCGCTTGTGATATCGTTTGGGTTCGATCTCCACCCACTCTAAAGGTGTTATTAATTATCAGTTGGCAAAACAGTATTAAAAAAGTAGAGGCGTCCTTATCATAAACACCAGGTATCGCATTATCGAAGAATTTATTTGTAACAATAAACAAGGGTTTGACCAAATTTGATCAAACCCTTGCAACTATTTGAGACGCTTTACTCTCCAGTGGATGTAGCAGGTCGCTTGCGTGTGACAGTCTTTTTTACGGTATCGATGGCGTCCTTGCTTCGGCTCTTGGCATCATCAGCGAATTCATTCGCTCTGCTGGCTACCATTTCGGCCTGTTCAGCAGCCTTATCGCGTAATTCTATACTCTTATCTTTGATGAGTGCACGTGTTTCTTCGCCAGATTGAGGGGCAAGGAGCAATGCTGCTACTGCGCCGGCAACGCCTCCGACAATGAAACCAATCAGGAAAGCTCCAAAATCATCATGGTCTGACATTTTATTTCTCCTTTTTTCTAGGCTTTTTTTTGATATCCTTACTTTTTTCCGCCAAATAAATCGAAAAATTTTCTAAGTCCAGCCAGGTAAGAATTAAGCTTGATTACAGGTTCAACCAGATTTTCACTCAAGAATTCGGTTGTGCCTCGTAATGTATTAACGGTTTCACTGGTGGATTCCAGGATGGGCTTGACTTCATTTTGCAGCAAATTGATTAATCCTGCAATTTGGATCACGAGCACCACTAGTGCAGCGCCTATGATCAGAGATTCAAATGCCATAAAAATGATGAAAATGTCCCGTATATTTGTTGCTACAGCTGGGTGTTCTGTTAACGCAATTACTGCTGCCGTGATCCCCGCCAACACAACCAATGCTGCAATAATGATTCCTATTACTATCCACCGTCGCTTGCGAAGGGTGCCACGGTTGGCCGCTTCCTCGTCAGCTGTAAACTCATTAGTGTATTCAGCCATACAGGGTCTATTATAGCACAATATATTTTGCTGCTTTTACTTTGTCCCGGTTAGAGTATTCCGGCACTATCTAAAAGATTTATCGTTAGCGAAAGTAAGCGTTAGGAACAATAATTAAGTGTACATTCCCCAATCAAGAGCTCCAGGATCTTCCATTAATGAAAAATCCCACGGTTCAGGACCTAATTCGATTACCACAGACATTCCCAGTCCCTCCTCTGCCTTCTGTTTAATCATTTCAATCATGGCAGGTCCATAAGGGCAAAATGGAGTGGTCAATAATAGGTACAATTTACCTACACCATTCTCGATACTAACCTTTCGGATGAGACCCAATTGCAAAACATTCAACATAATTTCCGGGTCAACTACTTCTGCAAGTTTTGCTCGTAGTCCAAGAACTAGCTCTGGGTGGGTATCGTTAATGTCCCAATGAATGGGATTCGTGGGGGTTTCGTCACTCATTTTGCCATTGCCTCCGGCTGAATGACATAGGTGCAATGAGCATCACCACTCAGGATGCATTGGACTTTCTCTGCTGGAACTGCCAGCATTTTTGAAATGAGTATTTGGTCAACGGTACATACTTCTGGGTGAGTCTTACCGATCCGTAAATAAGGACATGTGATTTCGTGGATTTTATATTTGCTGCCTGATTTTTCCCACTCAACGCTAAAACCTTCTTCTGCGAGTAGTGTTTTGGTCAAATCAAGCCTTTCTTCCATGTTCAAGCCTTTCATCTGATCCGTATATTCTTCAGCCATGTCGCTTGCCATTTGTGAAAAAAGCTTGCTGACCATAGGCTCCGGCATGGTGGACTTTAATTGATCAAGGAGGCGAGAAGTCAGGCGCAAGTAACGGGTGGGAAACCGTTCTGTGCCAGCCTCAGTGAGAAAATAAACCAACCGGGGTCTCCCGACACCATGCCGTTCCTCCTCGGTACTTACCAAACCTTCGACTTGTAAATTAGTTAGGTGGTGACGTACCGATATCGGATTGATCCCGACTACCTCTGCGAGCAAGTTTATGGTCGTGCGAGGCTGGTGGAGGAGTGTTTGAAGAATACGATCTCGTGTGCTAGTCATAAATACCTCGTTTCAGTATCATAAAGTATAACAGCCCTGTTTCGTCTTGTCAATATATTAGATATTTAATATAAATATTGACATATCCATTTCGGAGTGCTATAATCCGTCCGTTCTGGAAAAATGTCGCTAGGAGTTATTCATGTCTGAATTAGTAATTAAAAACTTGCATGTCAACATTGAGGATAAGGAAATTCTCAAGGGTGTTGATATACGTTATTAAACAGGGAGAAATCCATGCCATTATGGGGCCTAACGGGACAGGTAAATCGACACTTGCTTATACCCTGATGGGACACCCCAATTATAAAGTTACATCTGGGGAAATATGGTTTAAAAATAAAAATTTGCTAGAACTTCCTGCTGACGAGCGATCCAGGCTTGGAATGTTCCTGGCATTCCAGTACCCTGTAGCAATCCCCGGTGTAACGGTGGCAAATTTTCTGCGTACAGCAGTCAACTCCCGCAGGCTGATGGAAAATCACGAAGATAAAGGAATGCCAATTTTGGAATTTCGAAAAATGCTCAAAGAGAAAATGGATTTGCTAAAGATGGACCCGGCAGTGGCTGGGAGATATTTAAATGACGGCTTCTCTGGTGGCGAGAAGAAACGTGCTGAGATTTTGCAGATGGCTACATTAAAACCTGAGATTGCAATATTGGATGAGACAGATTCTGGTCTGGATATTGATGCGCTTCGTATTGTCGCAGAGGGTGTTAATGCCCTTTCCGGTCCGGAAATTGGGATAATGGTGATTACACATTATCAAAGGTTATTGAATTACATCAAGCCGCAGTTCGTCCATATCATGCTTGGCGGGAGGATCGTGGAATCCGGTGGTCCGGACCTTGCAATGCAGTTGGAAGAACGCGGTTACGATTGGGTGCGTGAAAAATACGAAGAGACCCCAGCGTGATGCCTCATTAGAAACCATGGTGATCCTTTATGAGTGAAGAAACTAAGGTGTTGGAAGGTATTGGACAATATAAATATGGGTTCCACGATGCGGAGAATTATGTTTTCAAATCGCAAAGAGGTTTGAGTAGGGAGGTGGTAGAAAATATCTCGCGCATGAAAGGCGAGCCTCAGTGGATGCTGGAATTTCGATTGAAAGGGCTTGCGCATTTTTTGGCGAGGCCGATGCCCACGTGGGGCGCAGATATTTCTGGCCTCGACTTGGCAAATATATTCTATTATGTGAAACCGACCGAGGGCTCGAAGGGTTCTTGGGACGATGTCCCGGATACCATCAAGAATACTTTTGACAAACTGGGGATCCCCGAAGCCGAGCGTAAATTCCTGGCTGGGGTGGGAGCGCAATACGAATCTGAAATGGTATATCACTCTATCCTCGAACATCTGGAAAAACAGGGCGTAATATTTCTATCTATCGAGGATGGTTTGCGAAAACACCCTGACCTTTTCCGTGAATACTTTGGGACCGTTATCCCGATTGAAGACAACAAATTCGCTGCACTCAATTCGGCCGTCTGGTCGGGCGGATCATTCGTTTATGTCCCGAAAGGGGTAAAAGTTGATTTACCATTGCAAGCTTACTTCCGGTTGAACACAGCTAATGTTGGTCAGTTCGAAAGATCCTTGATAATCGTTGATGAAGGTGCCCAGGTACATTATGTGGAAGGTTGCACAGCTCCCCAGTACACCACCGACTCCTTCCACTCAGGAGTTATTGAGATTATCGTTAAAAAAGGTGCACGCTCGCGCTATAGCACCATACAGAATTGGTCCACGAATGTTTATAATTTGGTCACGCAGCGAGCCAAGGTATATGCAAACGCCACACACGAATGGGTGGACGCCAACCTGGGATCCAAGGTCACTATGAAATACCCTTCTTGCTATCTAATGGAACCCGGTGCTCATGGAGAAATGCTATCAATGGCTTTTGCGGGTCCTGGGCAACATCAAGACGCTGGATCTAAGATGGTTCATTTTGCTCCAAATACGACTAGCAAGGTTATTTCAAAATCAATCTCGAGAGGCGGAGGTCGTTCTTCTTATCGAGGTCTGCTTAAAGTCCAAAAAGGTGCAACCGGTGTGCGCTCAAATACAACTTGCGATGCACTAATCCTTGATCCACAGTCCCGCTCGGATACTTATCCATCCATAGAAGTTGATGAGGACGATGTCACGATCGGGCACGAAGCATCGGTATCGAAAGTTGGTGAGGAGCAGTTGTTCTACCTGATGAGTCGAGGGTTGAGTCAGGAAGAAGCAACAACAATGGTAGTATCAGGTTTTATTGAACCATTGGTGAAAGAGTTACCGATGGAATATGCCGTTGAAATGAATCGGTTGATTCAACTTCAAATGTCAGGGTCGGTGGGTTGAAATGGAAGAAAAACCAAGAGTTGTCATCACCAAATCCCGTCGCAGCGAACCCCCAGCCAAAAAATTTACATTTTCTTCGGAGATGGTTCCAACCTCCGGAATTCTTGCAAATTACCATCAGAAAGCCTGGCAGACATTTAATAGCTTATCATTACCGGTTATGACAGAGGAGGCCTGGAGGCGCACAGACCTGCGTGAGTTACCTGCTGAGTCTGTCTATTTGCCTTCCAGCGGAGCGTACAAAGATCTCGCAGATGTACCTGAAGAATTGCTAAAACCATTAACAGCCGACAAACATGGCGGGCAGGTGGTGCTTTTACCTGGAGGGGAGAAGCTGTTCTTAAGCCCTGACTTGGTTAAAAAAGGTGTTATTTTTTCGAGCTTGGTCACAGCCGAACGTGAAAACCCCGACCTTGTCGCCAGGCTCATTGGGCAGACGGTCAGACCGGAAGAAGGGAAATTCGCTGCCTTGGTCGGGGCACTTGGACAAAATGGAGTGGTACTGTACATACCAAAAGGGGTGCAAGTTGACCAACCCTTGAACAGCTTGCTTTGGGGACCGGGTGTAAATGTTGCGCACCTTTCGCATATCCTAATATTTGTGGATGAGGGAGCCTCTGCTACTTATATTCACGAAGCCGCCTCACCGGATGAAAATGGACCCGCGTTGCATGCTGGAATCGTTGAGATTAAAATAAGTGATAACGCCTCGCTACGGTTCGTCGAATTGCAGTCATGGGGACGGCATGTTTGGAATTTTTCCCATGAACGCATCAGTGTGGGTCGCAATGGCAAACTGGATTGGATTTTTGGTGCTATTGGCTCACGCCTGACCAAAAACTTCTCAGAGTTGGACCTCGTCGGGGAAGGTGCTACTGGTCGCATGTCCGGTTTCTATTTTACGGATGGGAATCAACATCTTGACCATGATACCCAGCAAAATCACCTGGCACCTCATACCACCAGTGATTTATTATTCAAAGGCGCTCTAAAGGGCCACAGCCGGTCAGTTTGGCAGGGGATGATTTACGTTGCTGTTGGCGCGGAAAAGACAGATGGCTATCAAGCCAACCGCAACCTTATCCTCAGCCCGAACGCACGCGCAGATTCCATTCCCGGCCTGGAAATTCTTGCTGATGATGTTCGCTGTACTCACGGAGCGACGGTTGGTAAACTTGAAGAGGAACCTCTGTTCTATCTTAAAACGCGCGGCATCCCTGATAAGGAAGCCGAACGATTACTAGTGGAAGGATTTTTCGACCCTATTATGCAACGCATTCCATTTGAAGGTGTACGTGCCCGCTTCCAGCAAGCTATCCATGAAAAGACGGCCAGCCAATGACCACCAAGGTGCTTGCCAACGACCGAACTCATAGCTACAATAAGAAACAAAAGAAATTATCCCGGGGAGGCCCGATGGCCCAATTTGCATTTATGCGTTCACCCGGCTTGGAACATAGTTTCGAAGTCGGAGATACAGTTGAAGTTTTTTGCGACCATGAAAAAAGCAGCGAGCGGGTACGCGGCTGGTTAAAAGGAATTGTTGTGCAGGTTGACAATAAAATGGTTGCTGTTCAATTTCGCTCCAATGTCTTTCTGACGGATGGCTGGATGGTTCCAGATAAGATTCTTTGGTATCCGATAACATCAGAGCATATCCGCCCTGCCGGGACACAAAAAAAACTCGGAAGCAAAGAAATTCTCGAATACTAATTCCATTGACGATTATGGCTCTCAACGTAAACAATATTCGCAAGGATTTCCCCATCCTTGCTCGCGAAGTGCATCCCGGTGTTCCTCTAGTTTACCTGGATTCAACTGCAACAACTCAAAAACCGGTCTCAGTACTGCAGGCGATGGACGAGTTTTATCGACAGAATTATGCAAATATCCATCGCGGGGTACATACTTTGGCTGAAGAAGCCACGGCAATTTATGAACAATCCCGCCAACGAGTAGCGGATTTTATTCACGCTGCCTCGGCGAGCGAGATTGTTTTTACGCGCAATACTACTGAGTCCATTAACTTGGTCGCTTATACTTGGGCGCGTGCGAATTTAAAATCCGGGGATATGGTAATCCTTACCGAAATGGAGCATCATTCTAATCTCGTCCCTTGGCTGCAACTCGCAAATGAACGCGGTATATCCCTGGAGTTTATTCCTATTACGGGTAAAGGCTTGCTGGATTTGGATCCTTATGCCTTGCTTTTAAAACATTCTCCGAAACTGGTTGCCTTCTCCGGAATGTCGAACGTACTTGGGACAATAAATCCCTCTGCAGAGATAATTCGCATGGCGCACGAATCTGGAGCCCTTGCTTTAGTGGATGGCGCCCAGATGGTACCGCACCTGCCCGTGGACGTACAGGCGCTAGACGTGGATTTCTTGGCATTTTCAGCTCATAAGATGCTGGGCCCCACGGGGATCGGTGCACTTTATGCAAAAGCAAAATTACTCGATGCCATGCCTCCCTTCCAGGGGGGCGGTGACATGATTAAAACCGTCCATTTGCGATCATTTGTGCCAAACGACATCCCGCACAAATTTGAGGCTGGCACTCCAGCCATTGCCGAAGCAGTAGGATTTGGTGCAGCTGTGGAGTACCTGAACGGTTTAGGTATGGAAGCAGTTGCTGCCCATGAGCAGGAATTGGTTGCTTATGCATTAGAGCGGTTAGAAGAAATACCAGGTGTTCAGGTCTTGGGTCCGGTTGCCGATAAAAAAGGAGGTGTGGCTTCCTTCACGCTAGAAGGAGTCCATCCCCACGATGTCGCACAGATCTTGGACACCTATGGCGTGGCAGTACGTGCAGGGCATCATTGTGCTCAACCTCTCCATGAGAAATTTGGGATAACCGCTACCTCACGCGCGAGTTTTTATATTTATAACGTTAAGGAAGAACTTGATAAATTGGTGGCTGGCATCTACCAGGTCAAGAAGTTATTCAATTAGCCTGATTCGTTGAATTCGTTGGATTGGTGGGGAACACAATATTAATGTCCTCAAACCAGGGTAAACAATGGGAAATAGCTTCCCGAATCACGCCACAGGCGGATGAAGCATTGGCTGCTTATTCCCCTGTAATGCGGCAGGTATTATTTAACCGTGGATATGCTACAGATGTAAACGCGCGGATGTACCTCGAGGGGAAGGTAAATTTTAATACATCTCCTTTTCAGATGCATGGAATTCCGATCACGGTTGAAAGACTGCGGTTTGCCCTTGATCATCAAGAACTAATTGCAATATATGGCGATTATGACGTGGATGGGGTCTCTGCCACGGCACTGCTCGTGGAAGCTCTCCGCGCTTTGGGTGGAAATGTAAAACCCTATATTCCTAACCGATTCGATGAAGGGTACGGGCTAAATATAGACGCACTTACAAACCTCAAGGTGGATGGTGTCAAGCTGGTGGTTAGTGTTGACTGTGGGATCCGGTCGCCCGATGAAGCCGATCATGCGCGCGATATCGGGCTTGACTTAATCATCTCAGATCATCACCAACCAGCCGAAGGGAATCTACCATCTGCTTTTTCTGTGGTTAATCCAAAACAGGCTGAAGATTTATATCCTGATAAAGATTTAACTGGGGTGGGAGTGGCGTATAAGATCGTCCAAGCTCTGGTGGAATCGATTGGAGATGTTCCCGAAGGTTTCCAGGTGGACGATCTCCTCGATCTGGTTGCCTTGGGGACAGTAGCTGACCTTGCTCCACTGACAGGCGAGAACCGGATATTGGTCCGAAACGGACTAAAAAAAATCCGCGAGACAAAAAGACAAGGTTTATTTTCCTTGGCCGCGGTGTCAGACTTGCCCCTGTCACGGGTTACCGCGAGGAGCATCGGTTTTATCCTTGGGCCGCGCTTGAATGCGGCCGGACGGCTTGAATCTGCATTGGCGGCATTCGATTTGCTGACTACAAAAGATATCAAGGCCGCCGGTGAACTCGCTCAGCAACTAAACGTCCAAAATCGCCAGCGACAGGAAATCACTCGGAAAATCCAATCTGAAGCCGAGGAGATTGTACTGGCTGAAGATCCAAATGCAGATTTATTTTTTGCAGTCCACACCGACTTTAACGCCGGAGTTGTTGGTCTTGCTGCATCAAGGCTGGTGGAAACCTATTACCGTCCAGCTGTGGTTGGTCAGGTATCTGGAGAAACCACCCGTTGCTCTTGCCGTTCCATTCCGGAGTTTCACATCACAGAGGCACTCGACCAATGTAAAGAGTTGCTGGTTCGTTATGGTGGACATGCTGCGGCAGCAGGGTTTACTGTTCGCAATGAGAATCTGGAAGGATTAAAATTGCGACTGAAATCCCTTGCGGCGGAAGCATTGCATGGTAAAAATTTGAGACGAACTTTGACTGCAGATACAGTCATTCCGCTTTCGGATCTGAATCCGGAATTGTTGCATCGCCTTGATGATCTTCAACCCACCGGGTATGGGAACCCGGAGGCCGCATTTGTTAGCCTAGGTGTTCGTATAACAAATAAGCGAACCGTGGGGGCAGACAGCAAACATTTAAAGCTGGTTGTTACCGATGATCGCATCACATTCGATGCAATTGGTTTCCGACTTGGCTATCTCTTGTCAGATCTTCCAACCCGGGTGGATATTTTGTATACATTTGAATCCAATGAATTCAATGGACGCCAATCCCTGCAGCTCAATTTGAAAGATGTGAAACCGGCCTGAATATCTTACACGATGAAGATTTAGGGGATATAAAAAGAAATATTTTCTGTTGAAGGCAAAATTATATATTTCAATTGAATTATCTCAATGATAAATAATCCTGGATAATTGAATCCGGGATATTATAAACACAAATATTTTTATAAAGGGGCGAGGATACCAGTTTTGCGTGGTGTGTCTGGGCGCACCAGGGTGTATTAGATCCGGCTCAGTTTATCCCAATGAATACTCTCCCCGACATGTATCAAATAGATAATACTTATTCAAAAGGATTCAATGTCGATGCGACTGGGCTTCCTGACCAATGCAGGTGAAAACCTTTCAGCATATTGGGTGATCAGAGAAACATAGGCTCAATAAATTAATTCAAGGGAACCAGATATTAACTTGTATTAATCAACAAACCTATATCTAATCAAAGCCAGCATGGCTTCAAAAGCATCTTTCAAATTAATTTTCTTGCCTTCCTCATAACCACGTGGGTCAAAGGAGATTGGCACTTCAAAGATACGCATTTTTTTTTTGAGAATCTTAGCAGTGAATTCTGGTTCGAAATCAAAACGATTCGCCCGTAACTTGATGTTTTGGAGTACATCCCTACGGAAAACTTTGTAGCCGGTTTCCATATCAGTCAGAATGGTGTCATATAGCAGGTTTGTTGTAAACGTCAGGATTTTGTTGGCAACCATATGCCAGAACATGGTGACCCGGCGTGGCCCTCCCAGAAAACGTGACCCATAGACTACATCAGCTCTGCCTTCTTCGATGGGCTTAAGCAACGCAGGATAATCACGGGGATCGTACTCTAGATCAGCGTCCTGAATTAAGACAACATTTCCAGTTGCCACGGAAATTCCGGACCGGACCGCAGCACCTTTACCCTGATTCTGGGGATGAAAAATTAACCGTACTCCTGGGGTACCTTCAATAGAAGCGAGAAAATCCCGCGTTCCATCGGTCGACCCATCGTCAATAAGAATGATCTCCTCTGCGAGTTTGGTCGCTTTAACTCGTTCAATTATCGTATGGACTGAGGTAATTTCGTTATAAACAGGGATAATTACTGATAGGGTCATGAATTGATTATAAACGAATTGCAACCCTGAAGGAAATTCGACGTGCTATAATTCAATAGTATTTCAGTCGGGAGGAAGCTATGACTTCTGTACCAAAAATCGAATCCCCTGTCCAGGGAACGACTTTTGTTCCACCGCCAATGACCGAGCTGAAAGATACTGGCCTTTCATTGCTTTGGTTGCAAGATTTGGTTTTAAAAATATTTTATTTTCAAGGTTATCTTTCAGGTTTTAAAGCCGCAGAAGAGATTGCTCTCCCTTTTGCAGGGGTTGTTGATCAGATTCTCGAAACTCTCAAACGTGAAAAATTGCTCGAGGTAAAGTCCTCACAGATGGGACTGGGGGAAGGATCATATCAATATGCAATCACCGGCGCAGGTATTGTCCGTGCGAGGGAAGCATTGGAACGCAGCCAGTATGCAGGCCCGGCACCTGTCCCCATAGAAGTATATAATGAATCCATTCGTCGTCAAAGTCGCGGTCGAGTTGCGATTACCAGTCGAACTATGCGGCAGTTATTGTCTCAATTGGTTCTTTCCGAGACTATTTTCCAAAGGCTTGGTCCGGCACTGAACTCTGGCACATCTATATTTCTTTATGGGCCTCCGGGGAATGGAAAAACCAGTGTTGCTAAGGCCTTTGGCAATCTCGTTATGAGCCAGACAATGTACATCCCATATGCACTTTATTTGGATGGACAGGTGGTTAAATTATATGACTCGGTTAACCACCAGCTTGCTCCCAATGTGGATACCACCCCAAACGGTACTGGCGGCTTTCGCGGCGGGCGGCATGATCCTCGCTGGGTTAAAATTCGCCGACCGTTTATTATGGTCGGCGGTGAACTAACTCTTGAAGGCCTGGATCTCGTCTTTGATGATACGAATAAATTCTACGAAGCTCCTTTTCAGGTAAAAGCCAACGGAGGCATCCTTCTGATCGATGATTTTGGTAGACAACAGGTGAGACCGAGGGATTTGCTAAACCGTTGGATCGTTCCGTTGGAAAACCGCGTCGATTATCTAACGCTCCACACCGGTCGTAAAATTGAAATACCATTTGACGTATTGGTGGTATTCTCGACCAATTTACCTCCACGCGACCTGGTCGATGAAGCCTTTCTGCGTCGTTTACGGCACAAGATCGAGATATCGAACCCATCATTTGAGGATTATCGCGAAATATTTAAGCGCGTATCGCAATTAAAAGGCATCCCTTATAGCGACGAAGGGCTGGCTTATTTATTGCAAGAATACTACATAAAGCGGAATCGAAAAATGCGCGCTTCCCATCCACGCGATCTCTGTGATCAGATTCTCTGACATCGCCCGCTATCTTTCCACCGAACCGACGATGTCGAATGAAATGATCGATCGAGCTTCGCAAGCATACTTTGTAGATATCTAATATGTGGAATGATCTTCCAGCTCCTATTGTCATTGGTCATCGTGGTGATAAACTTTATGCCCCAGAAAATACGCTTTCTTCCTTCAAGCAGGCTGCTGAAAAAGGGGCTGATGCCGTTGAATTTGATGTAAAACTAACGGCAGACCGGCATGTGATCGTCCTCCACGACCAGATAGTGGACCGCACCACGAATGGTTCCGGGAACGTTGCTAAATTGCCACTCGAAGCCATTAAGAAATTTGATGCCGGTATCCAATATCCCGGTCAATTTCCCAATGAGAAAATACCCACCTTGGAAGAAGTATTCGAGACAATTGGCAATCGTTTATTAATGAATGTCGAACTGACAAATTATTTAACCCCTGATGATGGGCTGGTGACAATGGTGGTGGAGCTTGTTAAAAAGTATGGAATGGAAAAACGTGTCCTCTTTTCGTCTTTCTTCCCATGGAACCTCCACAAGACAGCCAAACTGCTCCCGGAGACTCCTCGTGCTCTGCTTACCATGCGCGGTTTGAAGGGTTCCTGGGGCCGTTCATTTGGTTGGCAGGGAGATTATGCTGCATTAAATCCATATATGACGGATATAAACGCTGGATTGGTATATCGTGTCCATGCTGCTGGGAAACGGGTTAATGCTTGGACGGTCACCATCGAAACTGATATTAAGAGAATGATTGGACTTGGTGTGGATGGTATTATTACCGGCGACCCGGCACTAACACTTAAATTGCTGGGAAGAACCAGGTAATTTCCAATGCTTGAATTTTTAGGCATAATAGCGTATAGCCATTATTTTTCATATTAGCTTTATTCACCGGTATAATAAATAATGTTTACCCGCCGACTTTTAGCTATTGTTTCATTGATTTCCTTGGCATTGTCCATTCATCCGCCGTCTGGAGTGGCGGCATCCGGTTCTTTTCAGCAAAATGACGCTGGTGCGAAAGCTCGGGAATTACTGGTAAAAATGTCGCCGGAAGAACGTGTGGGGCAACTATTTTTGGTAACTTTCACCGGCTCCTCAGCTAGTCAGGATTCCCAGATTGTTGATCTTGTTGACAGGTATCATGTGGGGGGAGTGGTTTTATTGGCAGGAAATGATAATTTTGTGACTGCCCCCAATACTGTTTCAAGCGCTTATCAGTTAATTGCACAATTACAGGATGCTGAATGGCAGGCCTCACAAGGTTTACCAGTAGGAAACGAAAGTGAGACCCCCAGCCCGGCACCTACTCCAACTGCCACTCCAATCAATTACATTCCCCTTTTCGTTGGCATATCGCAGGATGGGGATGGTTATCCCAATGATCAGATTCTTAGTGGTCTGACACCTTTACCTGATTTGATGGCTCTGGGAGCTACTTGGAATACCGGCTTGGCTGAACAGGTGGGCGCGATTGCCGGGAAGGAATTATCCAGCGTAGGGTTTAATCTATATTTTGGTCCTTCATTGGATGTACTCGAATCGCCTGGATCAACTCTGGGAAATGGTTTGGGTGCTACCGCGTTTGGAGGTGATCCGTATTGGGTTGGGGCGATGGGCAGCGCATATATTACAGGGTTACATACGGGCAGCAGTGAACGTTTGACTGTAATCGCCAACCACTTTCCTGGTGGTGGCAGTGCTGACCGTCCACCTGGAGGAGAGCCGGCAACGGTCCGAAAATCGCTGGAGCAACTGAAACAAATTGAATTGGCTCCATTTTTCACCGTAACTGGGAATGCTCCTTCTCCAGAAAGTACAGCGGATGGTCTGTTGGTCTCCCATATCCGTTATCAGGGTTTCCAGGGTAATATCCGCTCGACTACACGTCCGGTTAGTTTTGATCCACAAGCGCTTTCGCAGATATTATCTCTTCCTGCTTTTTCAACGTGGCGAACGGCCGGAGGATTGATGGTTAGCGATGATCTTGGCAGCCAGACAGTTCGCCAATTTTATGATCCGGGTGGGCAATCCTTTTTAGCTCGGCTGGTTGCGCGGGATGCCTTCCTGGCGGGGAACGATTTACTTTTCATGGGGAATATTATTTCCAGTGATGCACCTGATAATTACACATCTGTCGTCCAGTCGATCGAGTTCTTTGGGCAAAAATATCGTGAAGACCCTGCCTTTGCCCAGCGGGTGGATGACGCGGTGGTTCGCATTCTAACAGCCAAGTATCGCCTATACGGTGATTTTTATCCTTCTGTCGTGAATCCGCCCTCTGATGGATTGGCAAATTTGGGTACGTCGCAAGATGTGACATTTGAAGTTGCCCGCGAATCTGCAACATTGGTCAGTCCGGATGCAACCGACCTTGAAACGGTCCTCCCTACTCCTCCTGCAGTAGGTGACCGGATCGTTTTCCTTACTGACACTCGCCCGGGAAACCAATGCAGCACTTGTGGAGAAGAACCCATGTTGGCAGTGGACGATCTCCAAAAAGCGATCCTCCGCCTGTACGGTCCAGGGCAGGGGGGTGAAGTGCGGGCGGACCACCTACTTTCCTATACATTTACAAGTTTGAGTTCAATCTTGGATACCGTTGGTGGAGAGACTTCCGAGGAAGAAATTGCATTGCGCCAGGCGGACTGGGTCATTATAAATATGTTGGATGCTGAACCTGGTGAGCCTCAGACCACACTGCTGCTCCGTTTCCTTTCGGAGCGGCAAGATTTGCTGCGGGATAAACGCATTGTAGTATTTTCATTTAATGCCCCGTATTATCTGGACGCAACCACCATTTCAAAGTTGACTGCCTATTATTGTCTTTACAGCAAATCAGAACCATTTGTGGAAGTGGCAGCCCGACTTCTTTTCCGGGAACTATCTCCAATGGGTTCGTTACCAGTATCCGTCCCTGGGATTGTATACGACTTGCTCACCGCCACCAGCCCAGACCCAACTCAAGTTATCGGATTGGCGATGGACATGTCACCAGTGTCCAGTATTACACCCTCGGTAACACCCGAAGCAACTTCAACCCCATCTTTCCGTGTAGGTGATACTGTTACAGTTAAAACAAGTGTAATTCTTGACCATAACGATCACCCCGTCCCGGATGGGACACCGGTGAGATTTAGTATTGTATTAAGCGGGGAAGGGGGGGTCGTTCAACAACTCGATGCATCTACCATTCAGGGTGTTGCAGGCGCCTCATTCAGCATCGATCGACCGGGACTACTCGAAATCAGGGCAGAAAGTGACCCCGCTTTCACCTCAGTGGTGCTTCAATTGAATGTTTCCAATGAAGGTTTCAGTGTAACGGTCGTAGCTCCCACACCCAATATCAGTCCAACCCCAACAACACAAATGGCTGCAACCCCGGTGAGTACACCACCTCCCTCTCCGGCGGAAAGTTCTCCGGGTTTTGGCGGGTGGTTTAGTACTCTGGTTATCCTGGGGGGCCTGGGGTCTTTTGCCTACTGGTACGGCAATCGCTATGACGCACCGCGTTGGGCGGTTCGGTGGACTTTAAGTATTATTGTTGGAGGATTACTAGCATATTCTTATCTTGCAATTCGCCTGCCGGGGGCGGAAGTATACATTCAAAAAAGCGGATGGCTTGGGATAATGGGGGTCGTCATCCTGGGCGCGGTGGTTGGATTTGGTGCCGGCTTTGCCTGGCGGCAATTTTCTAAGGGATCAAAGAAGCCACCAAGCTGACGATCAACAATCCAACTGTAACCCATAACAATATTTGTTCCGGTTTCCCCTTGATGAGTTGAAACAAAGAATTCTGAGGGCGAATTGACCCAAGAGGGCGGGGAGGGAGTTCGCGGGTTCCGATTAGAAATTTCCGGAGGTCTTCTGCTGAAGCTGGACGGTCATCGGGGTGCAATTCCATTGCCCAAAGGATGGCCCGTTCAGTGCGGGGGCTTATGGCAGGGTTCAACGTGCGCGGCTCTGGCAAACTGGAGGGGTGTAGAAATCGCTCACGGGCATCGGTAGGCGGATTATTTGTGAGCAGATGGTAGAGAGTGCAGCCAAAAGCATAAATATCGCTGCGGACATCTGTATGCACACCGTCACCTCCATATTGTTCGAGCGGAGTGTAAAGGGCGGTTCCACGCCCCTGGATCACTGTTACGGTCATTTCATCCGGGACGAGAGCTTTGACCAGACCAAAATCCACCAGTTTTAACAGACCGTTGGGGGTGATTTTAAGATTCGAGGGTTTCACATCCCGGTGGACGAGCGGCGGGGACTGACCATGCAGGTAAGTGAGCGCATCGGCTAACTGGTTAGCCCAGGAAAGTACCTCTTCTTCAGCCAGGAATGAATTGTTTTGCTTGGCATCCAGCATACGCAGGCGCAAATCCTTCCCGGGGATGTAATCCATTACCAAGTAATCACGCGGACCTATGGAAAAATAGTCTGAGACCTTGGGCAGGTTTGGATGATCGAGGCGCGCCAAAACCGTAGCCTCGTGCAGAAATTGCTGGCGAGACTCTTTCAGTAGTTTTGCGGGTACGGTACGGTCGTGTTCGACCTCTTTGAGCGCACAACGACGTCCTTCCAGACGCAGGTCGTCAGCCAGGTAGATGTTACCCATGCCTCCCTGGCCGATGCGCTCGCAAATTCGATAACGGCCGCGCAGCACCTCTCCGGTTTTTAGCGCGATAGGCATTTCGATCCAATTCGTTGCGAACGAGAAAATAAAACGTACATGGCTGGTGTGAGTTTCGGCGTTTATTGACCAGCGTAACGCAACCGATTACAATTTGTTATATTATAAGCGCCTTTTATAAGCATGTCGTATAATCCGATTATCCAGGAGTTAAGCATATGGCAGGGAACTTGGAAGAAGCCCCCTTATTGATCGGACAAACCGGCCCACTGAAAGGCGAGCGCTGGGTACTGAACAAGACCCTGACTATCGGACGCGAGCTAACCTGTGAAGTGGTTATCCCAGATAGACAGGTTTCCCGCTTCCATGCGCGCCTCACGCCGACGCTGGAAGGGATCATCCTTGAAGACCTGGACAGCAAAAACGGCGTCCATCGCAATGGAATCCCAGTAGTTGGACAAGTAACCCTGCAGGATGGGGATATGGTGCAGATAGCGCTGGCCCAGCAATTTCTATACCTTACTTCCGATGCAACCGTCCCGCTGGCGGAGTTCGAAACTACCACCAGGCGGTTACGGCTGGACCAGCGGTCGCGACGGGTGTGGGTGGATGACCAATTGATCGATCCACCGCTTTCAGCTTTGCAATTCCACGTCTTGCGAGTGCTCTCAGACCACGAGGGGCAGGTGGTGGATCGGCAGCAACTCGTCAGCGAAGCTTGGGGCAATGAGCAGGCCGTGGGTGTTTCGGACCAGGCGCTGGATGCGCTCCTGCGTCGCCTGCGGGACCGGATTGCCGCCATGGACCCAGAGCACATATACATTGCCACTGTCCGGGGTCACGGGATCCGGCTGGATAATCCGCCTGACATCAAATAGTCGAAAAACTTCCGCAGAATATGTCTGCGGAAGTTTTTGTTTTAGCTCAGATTTTTCTTCATCGAAAATTTCAGTATTGCGCGGTAGATGACCTGAAGTTTTTCAAGCATCTGGGCTTCTTCGCCGGCCGGTTTTCCTCCAGCTTGCTCCTCGCTGCGCGAGATGACACTGGCGACAATGGAGCTGAATTCGGGGGTGATATTTGCGGCATGCTGCTCGATCAACTTGTTCAACGAAGCATCATCGGGAGCAGCAAGCATTTCTTCAAGCAGCGCCAGTTCAGGGGGCGGTGCACTGGCTTGTTGCAATACAGCAGCAATCTGCTGGAGTTTTGGCATCTGGACTGTGTCGTTCTTTTTATTGGCATCCTGGAGGGCGCGGTTAAGTACCTGGACGAACACATCATTGATTTCATCCAAATGATCTGTTGTGGCCTGCTGGATATTTTCGGCAGCCAATAATTCATTCAGCAACGCAACGGCATGTTTGTAATCTTCCTCGGCGCGCTGGTCGATCTTGCGGGTGATCTCGAGTAATTTTTCGCGCAAGGTCTCCAGCTTTTTTCTCTCATCGCCGGACCCCTTGTCAATGCGCTCGGTCAGGCTTTGAAAAAACAAGTAATCCAGTCCGGGGCGGGTGAAACTGACCAGGGCATTCAAACGGTCATCGTTGGGAGCCTCGATGAGAATGCTGAGCAGCTTCTCTCGGTCGAGACCCTTGCCGGCAGCCTGCAAGGTTTTGAGCGCCTCCTGGATCTCGTCGGTTTGTACTGCGAGCTTGCGGCCGTATTCGGTCTCAGCCAGGAGCTGTTTCTGGATCTCCTCCATCGTTTTGTTAGTCTGTTCCTGGCCGGAGGCGACGGCGCTTTCCAGCAGGCGGCTGAAAATGGAGAAAAATTCGGCATCAAGAATGGCCGCATTCTGCTTGATGATCTCCGAGCGTACCTCGGGAGCTACTAGCTGCGAGAAGGCGTTCCACCAGCGAAACGCGTTTTTGCTGTGACTGGATCATCTCGGGGGTGATCCCGTCTGCGCCGAGGATACGCTCGATCAGGCTCTGATAGGTAAGAAAGCTCTGGGGACGCAGGAGGTAAGCTTTGCGTTTTTCTGGGGGCAGGCGGTTGGTTACCTGGGTGATCAGCGGACCGATGAGTTTTTCCTGTTCGTTGACGGGCATGCCCAGTTCACCCGGGAAAAAGGTGAGCAGAAGTTCCTTATCGGCATCATGATAAACGACGGGGGTGGCAATCGGGCCGTTGTAACCACAGGATTGGCAAACGGCATAATTCGAAACGCTGCCAAGGAGACGCTGCTTTGCACCGGGATCAGAGGTTACGTCGAAGAGCTGCTCGATTTGAGCGACGACCGGCTGGCGGCAGCGCGGGCAGGGGATCTGGGTCTTTTGAGGAGGCATGAATAATCTCGATTTATTATGGAATGGTATTACCAGCCAAACAGGCTATCTTACCGCATTTCGCGCGAACGCGGCAGGGAAAAACAGATGCGAGCACCGGCACCGGGCTGAGGGTCCACCCAGATGCGCCCGCCATGGGCTTCGACGATGGCTTTCGCCAGGTAAAGCCCCAGCCCGGCGCCCTTCGTCTTGCGGACAGCCTGGTCTGAGCGGTAGAAGCGGTCGAAGATGTAGGGGATGTCAGCGGGGTCGATCCCTGGGCCCTGGTCGCTGACGGTGACGATCACCTGTTCGGGGCGAACCTGCCCGCTGATGCGGATCTCACCCCTGGGGGCAGTATTTAATGGAGTTGGAGACGAGGTTGGAGATGACCTGGATGATGCGGTTCTCGTCGGCGAGGATGACGGGGAACTTCGCGGGAAAGTCGACCACGATGGTATGACGGTCGGTCTGGGTGCGGAAGCGTTCCGCCAGTCGTTCAGCCAAAGTGGGCAGGGAAATGTCGGACAGGTTGGGGGTGAGCCCGCCGGCCTGCAGGCGGGAAGCATCCAGCAGGTCCTCGATCATGGCGGCGAGATGGTCGGCTTCCTCCTCAATCACGGTGAGGCTGTCCTTGATGACGGCCTTATCCCATTTGGCATCTTCACGGCGCAGGGTGGAGACGTAGCCCTTGATGAGCGCCACGGGGGTTTTGAGCTCGTGGCTGACGATGGAGACGAAGGTGTTCTTGATCTGTTCTGCATTGCGGAACTTGGTGATGTCGCGCACGGTGGCGATGATGTTGCGCAGCGACCCATTGGCGGCGAGTAGCGGGGCGTAGGTGATGCCGACCGGCAGGGCAGGCGGTTCGGGGCGCTGGAGGTCGCCTTCCACATACAGGTAGGCGTTGGTGGTAAGCGGCCAGCCGCTCGCCTCGGATTCCTCGAGGGTCAGACCATCGGGGCGGCGCGCCCAGCGGATAATATCGGCATGGGCTTTCGACTGGATCTCGGCACGCGGGCGCCCGTAAAGTTTTTCGAAGGCGATGTTACAGCGTTCAATGGTGTGGTCGGCGTTGAGGATGAGGATGCCGTCGGCGGCGGAATCGACCAGGGCGTCGAGGCGGCCTTTCTCGTAGCTGATCTGGGTATAGAGCTGGGCATTGAAAACGGCGATGGCGGCCTGGTCGGCGAAGGACTGGAGCAGAAGTTTGTCGTTGGCGGAAAAGAGGTCGGGGTAGCTGCGGAAGATAAAGATGACACCAATGACCTGCCAGTGGGCTGCCAGGGGGATGCCGACGCCGTTCAGCAGACCCATGCTGGCGGTATAGGTGAGGTCCTTGAGCATGCGGTTGAGTTCGACCAGGTTGAGCTCGGCAGCTTTTTCCTCGGCCAGGAGGGGTTCGAGGTAACTCAGGAAGGCGGGAGGAATGCCGTGAGCGGAAGCAACGCGCCATCCGCCGGTCTCTTTGAGAGCCAGGATGCCGGCCTGCCCCGCCAGCATTTCGATGGAGATGCGCAGGATGCGCGCCAGCAATTTATCCAGGTCGAGTTCCTGGGTAAGGGCGCGGGATATTTCGAGCAGGTAGTCGCGTTGGCGGACGCGGAAATCAGGAAGCATGGTCATTTTCAATAATAATATGCTGAGATTATTTTATCACCGAGATAGACGAGGACTGTAAGATTTTTATCCCCGGTTTGTTGGAGAAGTGTAAAAAATGAGAATGAGGATTGGGGATTGTAGATTAGGGGTTGGAAAGGAATTTAAACACAAAGGTCATGAAGGCAAAAAGGAAGCGAAAAGCTTAACAAAAAGATATAAGGGAGAAAGATTTCCCTGGACGGGAGGAAGATTGTTTCGGCTTGCGACCATTTAGCTTTGATAATGAGCATTTCCGCAAAATCGTGCGCGATAACGACTACAATCGAATGGCTGATTTTGAGGCATTATTTTTAGATGATGCCAGTGTGTTACTTTTATCGAGAGGTTTTCATCGTCGACTCTGGTCGTCGATGTGGCTGAGGGCGGCTTAAACCCGCCTCGGTTCAAAACTAATGACTCATTTTTTAGGAGGTGAAAAATGAGGTCGAGAGGTCAGTCCATTTTGAAACGGCAGAGCAGCACCCCTGACGCGTGTCATCGGTGTGGCGTGAAGGCACTGGATGCGCCTGCCGCGCATTTGAGCATTATTCGCATTTTTGGTTCAGTTTATAAATTTATCAAGGAAGCAGGGGTGCCTGAAATCATTGAGATTTCCTAAAAAATGGTCCTAAAGTCAAAGCTTCGCAGAGAATAAGAGAGGGGAGACATCCCTCAGAACAGGGATGATTAGCTTCATAATCATGGGCGGAGGCAGTCTGCCCCTACAAGTAGTTCCCGAAAGCCTTTGTCCCGAAGTGGTCTAAGGATCAATATCGACGACAACTCTCATCAGCCGCATGGCAGCCAACCAAGGGGGTTCCTTTGGGAAGTTACGCGATGCTTCGCGAAAGCTACCTCGGCACACATTCGTTCCTGAGGAACGAACGAGGAACGAAAACATCTCGTTGTCTACTCATATCTATATACCAGGCTAGGGAATTCGTTCCGCGAAACGAACCCAAAACGAAGGGATTTTCCATATGCAAATAAAACCCATTCAAATTCGCGTGCAAATTAATTAATTTTCGAGGAATGAATAGGCTTGCGTTTGGAGTCTTAAGTCGCCAAACATGCTGCCCCAGAGGGGGTGCTGAGCGAAAAGCAAAACACCAGTATGCGGTTTTTAAGGTTCGACATAATACCGGCAAGGATATAGAAAATTGAAAGCCGCCATATCATGATTATAGAATATATGTTCTAGCGTGTCAAGAAGGAAACTTGGGAAAGGCCTTGTTTGGGTGTTGACCCTGTAAAGAATCGCTAATATATTGGTTTCATCAAGAAATTATCTAAACCCTTTTCGCAGCATAGAATGGGGGCTGATATCAATATTAGGAGAGAAACTTTTATGCCGATTCGCAAAACAAGATTTGAGGGGAAGCCCTATTACAGTAGTCAACTTGTCCCGACTGGAAGCGCTGGGTGACGCCGTTTTAGCTTTTGCGCTGACGCTGCTGGCAATGGACCTACCTCTGCCGCAGATTTCGACGGACTAGCTGGCGCAGGGGATCTGGGCGATGTTCCCGAAGCTGCTCATCTTCGAGTTCGCGTTGCTGGTGATCGTCCAGCAGTGGGACGTGCACCAGCGGACTATGCTGCATATTGCGCGGTCAGATGGGATCTTCGTGTGGTTGTATTTCTTGGCGCTCATGTTCGTGGTACTGATGCCAGCCTCGGTGGACATCCTGGGGAGATTTCCCATCCAACCCCTGGCGCTGGTGGTCTTTGGGACTAATAGTGGGCTACTGTGCCCAGCGTCACTTTTAATGTGGCTGTATGCATTGCGCGGCAGCAGATTGCTGGATGGGGTCATGAAGCCGTATCCTTGACGCTGATCACGCTGTTATGGTTGTACCTACCGATCATCTTTGCGATCACGCTGCCGCTGGTGTATGTAAACATATATATTGTGTACGTGGTCTGGGTTTTGATGCCTGTTATTTCATACACGTACGGCACGTGGATACGCAGAAGATTTCAAAATGAAGCGTAATAAGACAAGAAATTACGCATAGATATAACATTGTTCTAATGCAGAGGCACAGAATTAAAGCGACTAAAGTCACTACTACAAAATCATTCCGACGCAGTGCATTAGGGACCAGAAAGAAGCGACAAAAGTCGTAAATATATAATTCACTGCGATGGAGAGAATCGGGTAGAGAAATGAACGACTGAAGCCGCGACTACAAAAACAGTCACCCCGGATTGAGCTCTGGGGTGACTTTAATTAATCGTGATTTGTCGCTTACTTCACTTCTTTTTCCGCCAGGGAGAGAGCCTCTTCGAAGATGGTCAGGCCCTCGTCCACCTCTTTCTGGGTGATGCTCAGCGGCGGGGCGAAGCGCATGACGCTCTTGCCGCAACTGAGCAGGATCAGGCCGCGCTCGAAGGCCAGGTCCACGATACGGGCACAGAGTTCCTCGGCGGGGACCTTGCTCTTGCGGTCCTTGACGAATTCCACGCCGATCATCAAGCCGATGCCGCGCACGTCGCCGATGGAAGGATGGCGTGCCATAATCTCGTGCAGGGCATCGATCATATACGTGCCCACTGTGGCAGCATTTTCCAGGTATTCGTTTTCGATCAGGTCGATGGTTGCCAGGGCGGCAGCGCAGGCGAGCGGGTTGCCGCCGAAGGTGTTGCCGTGCGCAGCCGCGCGGCCAGTCCATGACGGAATTGCGGGCGATACAGGCACCCAGCGGCATGCCGGAGGCGATGCCCTTGGCGGTAGTGATGATATCGGGTTCCACGTCAAAATGCTCGATGGCCCACCATTTGCCGGTGCGGCCCATGCCGCACTGGACTTCGTCGGCGATGAGCAGGATATTGTGCTTGATCGCACAGTTCGCGCAGGGCGGGAAGAACCCGGGCGGAGGGACGATGTAGCCGCCCTCGCCCTGGATGGTCTCGACCAGGATGCCGGCGACTTCGTCCGGCGGGACGATATGACCGAGGATCTCATCTTCGATATAGCGGACGACCGTCTCGCCGTAATCTTCCCCAGACTGCCGGTCCAGGATGGGGCGGTAGGGGTTCGGGAAGGGTGCGTGGACGACGCCGTTCATCAGTGGATAAAAACCACGGTGATAGGTGGTCTTGCTGGCGGTGAAGGTCACCGCGCCCATGGTGCGCCCGTGAAAGGCGCCAGTGAAGCCGATGAAGTTCGTCCGTCCGGTGTGATAGCGGGCCAATTTGATGGCGGTCTCGACCGCTTCGGTGCCGGAGTTGGTCATGAAGGATTGGGCTTCCTCTCCGAAAGGGGCGATCTCGTCCAGCTTTTCCGCCAGGGCGATCCATTTCTCATGATAAAAATCCGAAGAAATATGGATAAATTGCTCAGCCTGTTCCTGGATGGCCTTGACCACCTTGGGGTGGCTGTGACCGGTGGAGACAACGGCGATCCCGGCGGCGAAATCGAGGAAGCGGTTCCCGTCCACGTCCCAGACTTCGGTGCCCTTGCCGTGATCCATGACGAAGGGAACCCCGCGCGGGTAAGAGGGCGAAATAACAGCCGAATCACGCTTGATCAGCGCCTTGGCTTTTGGCCCTGGTAATTTCATTGGTTCCATACTTTCTCCTTATTGTAAATTATGCAACTTTCGAGAGGCGGATGTGCGCCTGGGCAAGCGAACCCAGCAGCCCGGCGTCATCGCCTAACCTGGCGGTGGCAAGCTGCAACCCGTCCAGGTAGGATTTGTCCATGACATTGCGTCTCATGGTCTCTTCGATCGGATCGAGGATCAACCTGCCACTCTGGGTCACGCCGCCGCCGAAGATGACGATGGAGGGATTGAAAATGTGCAGGAATTCCGCGACAGCCTGGCCGATAAATACGCCAGCGTGGATAAAGGCTTCGCGGGCCAGTTCGTCACCCCGGTCTGCAGCCAGGGCTATCCCGTGAGCATCGAGCTCTGTCCCCGGTCTGAGAATTGACGACCTGCCGGTGGCAATTTGCTCATTGACATACCTGGCAATAGCAGGACCGGAAGCAACAGCTTCCAGGTGACCCGGCACACCGCAGGAGCAAATTGGTCCCCCGGGGAGGACGGTTACATGCCCGAGTTCAGCTGCCATGCCGTGGCAGCCTTCGATGAGCATGTCATTGCAGATGACCCCACCGCCGATGCCAGTGCTGATGGTGAGATAAAGGACGTCGTGGTGGCCCTGACCGGCGCCATATTTCCATTCGCCCACGGCGGCAAGGTTGGCATCATTGCCCAAGAAAGCCGGCACCTTGTATTTTTTAGAGAGTAATTCCGCCAGGGGATAATTTTTCCAGGCGGGAATGTTGGGGGTGGAAATGACCACGCCGGTGTAGGGGTTGAGCGGACCCGGCGCGGCGACCGAGAAGGCGTCCACCGGTCCAGTCGGCCAGACAGAATCAATAAGAGCGGTAAGGCGCTCGTAAACACCCGGTTCCATGCAACGCGTGGCAGTTTTTTGGATGGCAACCGGTGTGATCCCGTCGGAGGGATAAACTGCGGCGCGCAACTGCGTGCCGCCAATATCCAGGGTAATGATGAAGCTCATATTTAAATTATAACATGGGGGATGGAATCTCCAACCTCGACCACTGCCCTGAGGGGGGACTTCAGCGGACTGTCTCCCAACGGATGCTTCGCAATGGCGTCCACTCAGCTACTCCTCAAGGGGTCCCCCTCGGGGCTGATATCCGGCGCGGACGGCGGCTTTTCTCAAGGGGTGCTTCGCCACAGCGCCTCGGCTAAAAAAGTATTGGAGAGGAAGGGGAAGCGTAACTTCCCGCTTCATTCCAAAGGCTCTCCAAAGGGAAACCCATATGCAGGCCGCGAGCACTATAAGGGTCTTTTTCGATCCTAATGGCAAAGGCGCCCCACCTCCTACCCCCGCCCAGGGGCGGGGGAATCTATTTTTCTTGGGGGAACGACGAACTTTAGAACAGCCCGTCCTCCCCCAAGCCTCTCGTTCGATTTGCTCAGACGCGGAAAATAATTTAATTGGGGTGTGTCGGGCAGCATCAATGATTTCGGCAAAAAGTCCTATCCCAACCCCAACCATGTGGTGAAAAGCGCGATGGCCTGACACTCCCTTAGACCAAGTTCAGATAGAGTATTTGTGAAGTCTTTCATTAGCACGGCGTCTGGTTGACTATTCCTTAAAAGACTGCTATTATCTTCGTCATGTTCAGGCGGTTTTCAAACTGGTTTCGGTCGGTGTGGAAGAGGGGTTCCCGATTCTACCGGTGGTTCATCCCCGGGATCGGAGTAAAACGCTGGTTCCTGGTGTTGTTGGGCGGGATCACACTGATCGGGACGGGTGTTGCCATCTTTTTACTGGATGTATACCGCACGGCGCCCAAGACCTGGTGGCTGCCGATCCTTTCATTTATTTCCCTACGTTTCCTGACGCGCCCCTGGCGCATCGTCATTTTTGGCGGGTTGGGGTTGGGATTGATCGGGTTGGGATTTTGGAGGCTCAACCAGGCGCTGTTACGCCCGTTCGTTCGACCCGGTCAGCGGTTGGTGGACCAGGTGACCGATTTCCGCCGGCGCGAGCATGGTCCGCACATCGTGGCCATCGGCGGGGGACACGGGATCGCCACCGTGCTGCGTGGGTTGAAAAACTTTACCAACAATCTGACGGCGGTGGTTTCGGTGGCTGACGACGGCGGTTCTTCGGGTGAACTGCGCCGCAGCCTGGGCATCCTGCCACCGGGGGACATCCGCAACTGCCTGGCAGCGCTCTCAGACGACGAAGCCCTGTTGACGCAATTATTCCAATACCGATTTGGAGAAGACACAGGCTTGGGGGGGCATTCGTTCGGCAATCTGTTCATATCAGCGCTATCAGACATCACCGGAAGTTTCGAGAAAGCCATCGCCGAATCGGGCGCGCCCTTTCCGTTCACGGACAGGTGCTACCAGCGACCTTGCACAATGTCAGGCTGGTGGCAGACGTGCACCTGCCGCACGCACAGACCGAGGTGCGGGTGGAGGGGGAGAGCCAGATCCCCATGGCAGCCGGGCGGGTGCGACGCATCTGGCTCGAACCGGATGAGGCATCGGCATTCCCACCGGTCATCCAGGCCGTGCTGGCAGCGGACATGATCATCATCGGACCCGGCAGCCTGTATACCAGCATCCTGCCCAACCTGCTGGTGGGTGACCTGCTCGAGGCGATCCGCTCCAGCCGGGCGCTGAAAATTTTCGTCACCAATACGGCAACGCAACCCGGAGAGACAGACATGTATTCCTCGGGAGACCATATCCGCTCCCTGGAAGAATTGGCGGGCCCGGACTGGTGGATATCATCGTATGTAATTCATGGTATGATAGAAAGTTGGAAAAAGGGACGCAATGGGTCAAGGTGGACGAGAAATTACAAGGCGATCCTCGTCTGTATGTCTCTGACCTGGCAGACCACAGGCAGCCGGACCATCACGATGCGGTTAAACTGGCTCAGGTGTTGATGGACCTGTATAATGAACGGACCGGGCCTTTGATCAAGGACCAAGCAACGCAATAGCGTTGATATACCACATCATATCGCAAGGAGAATTAATATGACAGTCAAGGTTGGTATCAATGGTTTTGGCCGGATCGGCCGCCAGGTCCTGAAGGCAATTCGGGATTATTATCCCGAGGAGCTGGAAGTGGTCGCTTTCAACGATATCGGCGACATGAAGACCATGGCGCACCTGCTCAAGTACGACTCGAATTATGGTCGTTTCGACGGCACGGTGGAATTTGCCGAGGATGGCCTGCTCATCGACGGCAAGAAAGTCAACGTCTTCAAAGAGACCGATCCATCTGCAATCCCGTGGAAAGACCTGGGCGTGGAGATCGTGATCGAGTCCACCGGCCTGTTCACCATCAAGGAAGATGGCGTCAACAAGAAGGGCAAGACCGTCAAGGGTGCAGTCAACCACATCACTTCCGGCGGCGCCAAGAAAGTCATCATTTCCGCACCGGCCGAAGGCGAAGATATCACCATCGTGATGGGCGTGAACGAAGACAAGTACGACCCGAAGATGCACCATGTGGTCTCGAACGCCTCCTGCACCACGAACTGCCTGGCCCCCGCGGCGAAAGTCGTGCATGACAAGTACGTGATCAAGCGCGCTTTCATGACCACCATCCACTGCCTACACCAACGACCAGAAGATCCTGGATATGCCGCATTCGGACCTGCGCCGGGCCCGCGCAGCTGCGATGAATATCATCCCGACCACCACCGGCGCTGCCAAGGCCATCTCCCTGGTCATCCCCGACCTGAAGGGCAAGTTCGACGGCTATTCCCTGCGCGTTCCGACCCCTACCGTCTCCGTGGTGGATTTCACCGCTGAACTCGAGAAGGCAACCACCACCGACGAACTGCGCCAGGCCTTCCGCGACGCAGCCAAGCTGCCCCGCATTCAAGGGCATCCTGGAGGCCGTGGACGAGCCCCTGGTGAGCATGGACTACAAGGGCGACCCGCACAGCTCCTCCGTCGACCTGCCATTCACCAGCGTGCTGGGCAAGACGAAAACAACTTCGTCAAGGTGGTTGCCTGGTACGACAACGAATGGGGTTACTCCGTCCGCACAGCCGACCTGGCTGCGTTGATGGCGAAATCGCTCTAGTTGATCAGGATACAGGAATCAGGTACCCAGGTCTTTAAAGCCTGCCTCCCTGATTTGCTTATATCCCGATAAGGTGGAAAACCATGAATAAGAAGACTGTAAAAGATATCGATCTAAAGGGCAAGCGCGTACTGATGCGGGTGGACTTCAACGTCCCGATGGAAGACGGCAAAGTCACCGATGATAAACGCATCAAGGCTGCGCTGCCGACGATCAAGTACGTGCTCGAACAGGGCGCATCCCTGCTCCTGATGAGCCACTTGGGGCGACCGAAGGGCGGGTTCGATCCGGAATTCAGCCTGAAAGCGGCCGCGGAAGTGCTGGCCGGTCACTTGGGCATCCCGGTCCAGATGGCGCCGGATTGCGTCGGGCCGGAAGTGGAAAAGATGGCCAAGGCGCTCAAGCCCGGGGAAGTGCTCATGCTGGAAAATACCCGCTTCCATCCGGAAGAAGAGAAAAACGACCTGGAACTGGCCAAGAAGATGGCCGCGCTGGGCGACGTGTATGTCAACGACGCCTTCGGCTCGGCCCACCGCGCCCATTCCTCCACCGAAGGCAGTGGCGCACTTCCTGCCGGCTGTTTCCGGTTTCCTGATGGAACAGGAACTCGAATACCTGGGACGGGCCATCGTCCAACCCAGAACATCCTTACATTGCCATTTTGGGCGGCGCCAAGATCAGCGACAAAATCCTGGTGGTGGAAAACCTGCTGTCCAAATGCGACAAGCTCATCATCGGCGGCGGCATGGCGAATACCTTCCTGGCAGCCAAAGGGCTGAACATGCAGGACAGCCTGGTGGAAGCCGGTTCGGTCGATACTGCCAAAGCCATCCTGGCAAAATCGGGCAGCCGCATTATCCTGCCGGTGGATGCGGTCATCGCCGATAAATTCGAAGCCGAAGCCAACAGCCAGACGGTGGATGTGGATAAAATCCCGGCCGGCTGGCGCATGATGGATGTGGGTCCAAAGACCCTGGAACTCTATAAAGACAACCCTGAAAGGCGCGAAATTGATCGTCTGGAACGGCCCGGTGGGCGTGTTCGAAATGCCCAAGTTTGCCGAAGGCACCTTTGCCCTGGCGAAACTGCTGGCCGAATCCGGCGCGACCACGGTCATCGGCGGCGGCGACAGCGCCAGCGCAGTCAAAAAGGCCGGCGTTGCCAAGCAAATGACGCACGTCTCCACCGGCGGCGGGGCTTCGCTGGAGTTCCTGGAAGGCAAGGAACTGCCCGGTGTGGCAGCCCTGCTGAACAAGAAATAAAAAATTTGCAGGACGGGTAAATCACCCGTCCTGCGCTTCAATATAAAGTTTTCAACGAAGAAGGGACATGACCATCATGCGGACACCATTTGTAGCTGGAAATTGGAAAATGAATAAAACCATCGCAGAGGCGCGCGCGCTCGTCTCTGGAATGACCCCGGCATTGAACGGGATCAAAGGCGTGGAAAAGGTGCTTTGCCCGCCTTTCATGGCTCTCTTCCCGGTGGCAGCGATGCTGTCGGGAACGGATATCGGGCTGGGGGCGCAGGATATGCATTGGGAAGCCAAGGGGGCATTCACCGGCGAGGTGTCGGGAGATATGGTGGCGGAGTTCTGCAAATACGTCATCATCGGGCATTCCGAACGCCGGACATATTTCGGTGAGACTGATGAAACGGTGAACAAGAAGACCAGCGCAGCCCGCAACTCACACCTGGTGCCGATCGTGTGCGTGGGTGAAACCCTGGCAGAATACGAGGCCGGGCGGACAGCGGAAGTGGTTTCCCGGCAGGTACGGGCAGGACTCAAGGATCTCGATCCTGAATTTGCGAAACAGATCGTCATTGCCTACGAACCGGTGTGGGCAATCGGGACCGGACGTGCCTCCACAGCGGAAAATGCTAGCGAAGTCATCCGCGACTTCATCCGCAAGCCATTGGCTGGGCTCTATGGGGATACCAAGGCGCAGGGAGCACGTGTGCTCTACGGTGGGTCAGTGACAGGTGCAAACGCCGCCGAGTTTTTTGGGGAGCCCGAAATCGACGGGGCGCTGGTGGGCGGGGCAAGCCTAAAGTCTGACGAGTTCCTGGCCATCGTACGGGCAGCAGCCGAGCGGACGTAACCGCAAAACACATTTAAACAAGCAAGAGAGCAGATTTATCAAGGACAGCGTTCAGGATGAACCTGGAGGGATGATTGAACACCATCTCAGCCTTTGACGGCCTGCTATGGCTACTGGCTGCGCTGGTGGTGTTCATTTTCCTCCAGCGCGCCCTGCACCGGGAGATCCAGGCATTCTTCCTCATCCTGACCCGTTCAACAGGCGTGACGCAGGTGCTGTTCGCATTAATGTTCTTTCCGGGTGTGCTACTGCATGAACTCAGCCATTTCCTTTCTGCCAAGCTGCTGGCTGTGCAAACGGGACGATTTTCGCTGATCCCGCAGGCACAGGCGGATGGCAAACTCCGCCTGGGATACGTGGAGACGGCAAGCGGAGGCTTTGTGCGTGACGCCTTGATCGGCGCCGCCCCGCTTGTGACGGGCAGCGCGTTCGTGGCGCTGGCCGGGATTTATCTATTGAATTTATTACCGGTATGGGATGTAATACGCAGTGCGGATTGGGGAGTGTTTTGGACCCTGCTGAAGTCCGTGCCGGGGTCACCGGATTTTTGGCTGTGGTTCTACCTGACGTTTACCGTCAGCAGTACCATGCTGCCTTCCCAGTCCGATCGGCACGCGTGGCTGCCCTTGGGGATACTGGTGGCGGTGCTGGTGGTGGCAGCGATCCTGGCCGGCGCGGGTACCTGGATGCTGACAAACCTGGCGCCTCGATTAAACCAATTCCTTGGAGTGCTGGCGATGATCTTCGGGCTGAGCGGCGTACTGCATCTTCTGCTGGTCATCCCGTTTTTCCTATTGCACCAAATATTATCGAGGGCAACAGGGGTGGATATTGGCTGATATATGGGTAGACTGGCAATGTAGAAAGATCGCTGCAACAATCCCTCCTGTTTTCGTTATTCGATTTACTTCATAAAAAATTCATCAACCTGTCCCAAATTGACGGTCGCCGGCATCCCCCAGCCCGGGGACAATGTAGCCATGTTCATTCAAATGGTCGTCTATCGCCGCCAGGAAAATGGGAACGTCCGGGTGAGCTTTTTGCATGGCAGCAATGCCTTCAGGCGCGCCGATGATGCCGACGAACTTGATCTTCTTCACCCCCCAGCGTTTCAGAATATCGGTGGTGGCAACCGCAGAGCCCCCGGTGGCAAGCATTGGATCCAGTATGAGACAAACGGATACGGTCGGTTCAACCGGCAGCTTGTTGTAGTATTGCACCGGCCTGAGGGTTTTTTCATCGCGATACAAACCGATATGCCAGACCTCGGCAGTTGGCATTAACTCCCAAATGCCCTCCACCATGCCCAGCCCGGCACGCAGGATGGGGACAAGACCGATCTTTTCTTTCAGTTCTACACCGCTCATCGGAACAAGGGGCGTTTCCAGCTCGCGTGGGACGACAGCCAGGTCTGCGGTGGCCTCATATGCCAGTAGTGCGGCTATCTCACGGATGAGCTCGCGGAACTTCTTGGGTTCGGTGTGCTTATCGCGCAGCCGGGTCAGTTTGTGGGCAACGAGCGGATGTTGGGAAGCCAGGACGTTTGACATGTCACTTCGAGTTGGGTTAATTATAGTCGACCTCCCAAATCTTCGATCCTCGAATCGGCATTTTAAGACTTGACGATTCAGCGGTTAATCGTGTATTCTCTAGGCGAAGGTGGAGCCCCTTATGCCGTATCGCATTTTGGTTGTAGACGATAACGATATGAATTTGATCCTGCTGTCGAAAATACTGGAACTCGAAGGTTACCAGGTGACGACCGCTCTAAACGGTATGGAAGCAATCCGGTCAGCCGAAAAACAAATGCCAGACCTGGCAATCCTGGACGTCATGATGCCGGATATGGACGGGTATGAATTGTGCCGGAAATTACGCCAACCGCCGTTCGATAAAAATATCCCGATCGTGATGCTAACCGCCATGAGCGGAGATAAAGACCGGCAGCAAGCGCTGGATGCCGGGGCGAATGACGTCTGGAACAAGCCATTCGATATGGACCTGTTCAGGCGGCGGATCGGCGAGTTAATAAAAAAGGCATAAGCTATCCTGCTCCGGAAGTACCCCTTCATAATTTCCCTGCATTTGAAAAAAACCAATATATCAGAACGGATTATGCCGACCAGATGACCGGATCGTACGCCGGCAGTTCACAGCGCAAGGGCATATCTTCGCGATAGCCGAGGGCGTAACCGGCCTGCATGAGCTGGTGAATCTCACTGGTGCCCTCGTAAATCACGGCACCTTTTGAGTTACGCAGGTAGCGTTCGACGTCGTACTCGTCGCTGTAGCCGTAGGCTCCGTGGACCTGGACGGCCTCGTTGGCGGCATCGAACGAAGCGTCGGTGGCGAACCATTTTGCCAGGGAAGTCTCGCGTGAGTTGCGCTTTCCTTCGTTTTTCATCCACCCAGCCCGCAAATACAACAGACGAGCCATTTCGTAGGACTGCACCATCTTGGCGATCTTTTGCTGGATGAGCTGGAACCCGGCGATCTCCCTGCCAAAGGCGCGGCGTTCCTTGGCATAGCGGACGCTCGCCTCAAGGCTGGCGCGGATCAAACCGGTTGCACCCGAAGCCACCGTATAACGACCGTCGTCCAGGCAGCTCATCGCGATCTTGAAGCCTTCGCCTTCCTCCCCGATGCGGTTTGAGAGTGGTACGTGGACATCCTGGAACGAGATCCAGCCAGTGGAACCGGCGCGCACTCCCAATTTTCCGTGGATATCGCCGGTAGTAACCCCCGGTCGGTCGAGCTCCACCAGGAATGCGGAAAGACCTTCATGCGGATCGGTCGCATCGGGGTTGGTACGCCCAACCCACAGGCAATGGTGCGCCTTGGTAGCCAGGGAGATCCACATTTTCTCGCCGTTGAGGATGTATTCATCCCCCTTGCGGCGCGCCGTACTAACCATGGCTGCTACATCCGATCCAACCCCAGGCTCGGTCAACCCGAAGCAGGCGATCTTTTTGCCCTGCGCCTGGGGAACTAAAAAGCTCTGTTTTTGATCTTCGGTAGCCCATTGAAAAAGGGCCAGGCTGTTCAGCCCAACGTGCACCGACATCACCACCCGCAGGGAGGTATCAACCACTTCCAACTCTTCGCAAGCCAGTCCTAGGGATATGTAATCCATGCCCTGTCCGCCATATTTCACCGGCAGGCAGATGCCCAAAATGCCCAGCTCACCCATGCGCGGCAGAACGAAATCCGCCATTTGCTGCTGGCGGTCGCATTCCTTGATTACCGGCGCGACTTCTTTTTGCGCGAAATCGCGCACCATTTTCTGCACCATCAGGTGCTCTTGGGAAAGAGAGAAATCAGTCATGCGCCCATTATAGCAAGATAATTGCGCAAAGAGTTATCATTTGTACGCAATTAAGAACCCCACGAAATATATGATCGATCTTGCTGATGTCAAATTCCTTAAAAATAATTATTCAGGGCGACCATTGGGGTCGCGCTGAACTTATTAATTCCGGAAGAGCACGCTGACAATCTCATGCCCTCGCACCGGGAAGGTGATGCTGCCATCTTCGCCGGATTTCAACGATTCCTGTTTTTCCTCCGCCAGGTTAACCTTTTCTACTTTCTTGAAAAGCTTCCACGGTTTCAACGTCACCTGGATAGACTCAGAAGTGAGGTTGTAGCCGCGCAACAACCAGCCATCTGTATACTCGCTTTGTATGATTGCGCTGATAATAAAAGAAGCCGGTGTGACCTTTACGAAAGATCCGGCAACAGGCAGGCTGCCCGGGTGCAACCCGGTTCGGGCGAGGCGCATAGGTGTCTCGAAAGAGTAGGCCTGTGCAAATGAATTACGCCAATCCCCGAGGTGCGGGATGATGGAATAGTCGAAGGTCCAAATACCGGGCATCTGTGCACCGGGAGTTTCCACGTTCGGACCGGCAAGTCCCTTACGGGTGGGGAAATCGTCGCGAGATAACCAACCAACGCAGCGCAGCAATGTGACCGCAATCTCAGCGTTCCCGGACGAGTTCTTAAGGACCTCCACCTCGGTCAGACCGCGGTTGGCGATGGTCAGCCCGGACTTGCCGTCGCTGACGCTGGTAAACGCACGCTGGGGGACCTCAGGCCTGGGCTGCTCCACCCAACTCTCATCAAAGGGCGGAATTCCAATTTTGCGTTCTACAACCTCGAAATGCCCATCGTGGGAACCTTTTTCAGCGGCAAAGGGCGCTGGGAAATGAACGCGCAGGCGGTGATCGCGGGCGCGGTTATCCACCCTGGTGTGAACATCGATGCGCGGAACTCCATTCGTGAGGGTGATGGTGGTCGTGATGGGGGAGGTCACTTTTTCCACTGAGCGGGACTTGCGATCGAGAGCGAGGGAGAGGGAGGTGGTGAGTTCAAGTTCGAGTTCAAGGGATTGCTGAACCGGACCTCGGACGAGGGTGACCCGCTTTAAGCGGGCAGGAGCAACCCGGTCCGCGGTGGGCGGGCAGTAGTTATATTCGTCCCCGCAGTCACCGCCATCCAGGATGCGATTAAGTCCACGATACACAAGCCGAGTCTGCTTATCCAGGATGGTGAGCGTCCCATCCTTGAGCGCTTCCACTGCAAACAGGTCATTCTCTATTATGTAGGGTCGCCTGGCATAACGTTTGCGAGTTGCCAGCTTTTGGACGAAGGGTAGTCGGGCAAGCGGTAAAAGCAAAGAGGCCAGGAATCCCAGCCGGATGGGAGGTTTACTTTCCGGGGTGCGGGGGATTATCCAAAAAGTGCGATAGCCGTGAGCGGGGACGTTCGTCACTGTGGTGACAATCTGTGCGGCGGAGGTGGAACGGGCACGGACATGGTAGATGGTAACCGTCGGGTCCGCAAAAAAACCCTCGATCTGTTTGCGATTGGCATTCCAGACGGTTAGATTGGGTTCGCCGCCGTCCGCCATGACGGTTTCAATGAACACCTCTGCACCCCGGCGGCGGACTTTAATATCCTGGATAGTCATCCCGGCGGCGCGCCCGTCACTAATATTCCCAAAGGCGGACTGCAACCCACGCGTGTCGAGATCCAGATTAATAATCTCGTGGCTTCCCAATCCACGCTCCTGGTATGGCAGGTGATTGCCTTGCTCGTCCACCAGGTCAAATTCGGTGAGGTTGGGAGGAAGTTCAAGGGCAGCGCTGACGCAATCGGTGCGGGAGAATGATGATGGATTAAAAATAACAATGGAGGTTACCGGCAAAGGATCGGTGGATGGGATTTCCCTGTCCGTCGCCACGCAGCTTGCCAGGCTTTCCAAAGCCTGGCGGGTGATCTCTTCGCCGACCTGCTCAACCTGGTCAAAGCGGACTCTCATCTCCTGGTGGACCTGGTCGACCGAGCAGCCGCAGATCGAATCGTGGGGATGGTTCTCCATCAGCAGGCGCCAGGTCTGGTTAAGAATCCCGGTTTTCCGGGTGAGCGTTGCAGATGCCTGGTCGTCGATCATTTCCTGCCAGGTTGTATATGGTTCAGCCCATTTGGTAAGCAAGGTCTCACAAGCATGATTGCGCTGCTTGATCCAGATACGAGTAGAGAGCACCCCTGGCAGAAGGTGGATCCGTTTACAGGCACGCAGCTCACCGACAATTGTCGGGAGTTCCACATTTTGTTTTTGTATCGCAGCAGTCATTGCTGTGGCATATTGCTGCAAGGTCGAATGGATCACGTGCGTGTCGTGCAGCATTTCATCGGCATAAGCAATGGCTTCAGAGGTGTGGCGGGGCGGCTCCATGTGGTCAGTACCGTACATGATCAGCAGGTCTGAAGTGGCAGAGAACCCTGCAAGCGCATTTCCCTTTTCGTCGAGCATTCTGGTAAATTGCTCAAGATTGTCGGCAGGAAGATCGGCACCGTTCCCATACCCTTCCCGTAAATAGGCCATCAGAACGCGCGAGCCATCCGGCGCCTGCCACCAGAACTCGGCAGGCCCGTCCTCCACACCGCGCCAGAGAGAGGCAACCTCGATCCCAAAGCCGCGCAGGATCTGGGGGATCTGCCCAATGTGACCGAATGAATCAGGCATGTAACCGATCATTCATTTTCGGTCCGAATTTCCGGGCGGTGCGGTCGCCTTGCTGCAGGTTACGGATGTGCGCCTCGGGGCCTACCAGGAACATATCCGGCAGGATATGCCAGGGGCCGATAACGATCCGTCCCTTGCGGATGTGATCGCGCAAGATTGATTCCTTTTCAGGGCGCATCTGCAGGTAATCGTCCAGCAAAACGGTCTGACCATCGAGCATGAAATATTTGAATTCCTTATCGTGCTCGAGGATGTCGAGCATCCCGTCCACCAGATGGACAAGCTTCAAGCGGAATAACTGGAACGGGAGGTACCACTCCCGGTCCCAGTGTGTGTGCGAAATTACGAAGAGATTGCGCATAGTCACTCCGATAAAAGTTGTATCAAGATTTCCTGCCAATGAGGAAATAAAAGCAGGTGTGCTTCGTGTTCGCAGGATGTTGTTTTGCATCCCGGGATTATTTCAGACATATAGCGGGCCATTCCGGGGGTTACTTGGTCATCATCACTCCCGTGCCAAAGATAGACGGGAACACGGATATCTTCCAGGTGAAATCCCCAGGGACGGGTCAGGAGACGAGTATCCCAGGCAAGGCCGCGCAAACCGGAACGGAAGGCTTCGAGTTCAGATTGAATGCAGGTTTCCCTTACCTTTGGGCTGCGGAGCTGCTCGTCATCCGCAGAAGGGCGATGGCCGTCACCCCGAAAAAGGTCCGTGGCAGGATCGGCGGCACGACGGTGATAGATAAACCAGACGAGCACCTGCCAGAGGGGCCGTGGGATGAAACGTCCAACCCTCAGCCCAATCCTATTCGTCGAGGACATCCCCTCTTCGATTCCGGGGGCACCGCGCTCACACACGCCGGAAAGGACCGAGACAGCGCGCACGCGCTCAGGCAGGGCAAATGCACATGCCAGAGTATACGGTCCGCCACCGGAATGACCGGCTACTGAAAATTTATCCAATCCGAGCGAGTCTGCCAGATGGACGATATCGCCAGGCCAATCCAACATGCAACGACCAGGTTGGAAGGTAGATAATCCATACCCGGGACGATCCACACAGATTAGATGCACTCCCATTATGGAAGTAATCTCGTCAGGCGGGCGGAAGAAGCGCGAGCCGGGGGTCCCGTGGAAGAAGAAAACCGGCTTGCCGCGCGGGTCACCGTACTCGGCGTAGGCCAGGGTACGGCCGTCAGGTAGAGCAATCGCGGTCATAAGTCTATATTTCTAATCTACAGCTTGACTTTTTCTTCAGTTAACATTCTCGCTTCCGCCATTGCTTGGGGGCGGTTGGTGATCGGGAAGCGATTATTCAACGGGCTGATGCGCGCACCCAGGGCAGTCGGCTCGTACATACCCCAGCGAGTCAGCCAGCGGACACTCCCGCTCAAGGCGACCGCATCCTTTAGTTCGGCAAGCGTATCCTTGTCCCAGCCGCCAAACAGACCGTAAAGGAACATGTACAGCGGAAAACTCGGCAAGATCCCGATAAAGAAAATCAACACGCTGGTTATCTGGTCTCCTTTCCAAAGGTAGTTGTTGATAACCCACAAGACGCCATAATGGACAGCCCCAGCCAACAATGGTGCGACCAGCGATTGCCAGATGTAGAAGCGCTGCGGAAAGCAAACTTTATGGTTGATGATATACGCCGCGATGCCTTTAGAGAATAAGCCCACGAAGTAAGCGATGATCAACCCGGTCACCTGGAAACGCGCCAGCAGAACAAACGCTAACGATACCCGGATGAGTTGCTCAGAAAAAACAAGGATGGATTTAAGCCAGGGTTTGTTGGCTCCCAATTGCACATTATCGCCCACCCAGGAGGGAAACTGGACCGCTCCCCAGATGGTAAGCGGAATCACGTAGATGGCGGCGCGTTGGAACTCCACCCCGGTAGACCCGAGAATGAATTTTGGCGCCACTGCAAGCAGGACCGCACCGATAAATGCACTGGTGAGGCCGTTGTACTTGTAGGTCATTACGCTGTAATACTGGCTCAAGATGCGCTTCCCGTGGGAAATTGCTTCAGAAATTGCCGGCATAACCCCATCGTTGAGCGTCTGGGTGACGTTGAAGGCAAAAATGAAGTTCTGCGCCAACCCCCAGTTTCCCCAGATTTCGGCATAATTGATCAGGCGTGCCTGGGTTATGGCAATTTCCATAGCTTGCCCGAACGACCAGGCTGCTGAACCAAGCATTTCGAATACCCCAAACTTGAAGCTGGTCTTAACCACCTCCCAATCAAAATGAGCCAGAAACAGGATGCGCGCGTTATATCCCACCCGGCGATAAAGCCAAAGGCCGAGGAGGAATGTAATTAATTCCGCAGCGTAGGCTGCGATGCCCAGCCCAAACAAACCACCCGTCGCCCCCCCAAAGACCGGGTGCACACGGCCCCAGGCAAACATGATGGTTACAAAGACCGGTTGGACCAGCATTGGTAGGAAAACATTCAAGACAATATCGAGTAAACGGCTGTAGTCGAGCCGCTGGAATCCGGTTAGGGCATGCCTGAAAACCTGGTAAAAACCGGGGATTTGAATAAATGAATGGATGATTACGCTCCAGGCATACAGCGCATAAGCGGAACTCGGTGCGAGCGTGCTTGCTAAGGCGATCACCAGCGCAACCTGCACTGCTCCTGATAAAGCCTGCCACCACACAAAAACCTGACCATACTGGATACCCTTCTTCGGGTCATGGACGCGGTGCTCAGAGAGGAATTTAATAAAGGCGATACTCGTCCCCATGTCGAAGAAGGTCCAGGCAAGGTTGAAAAATTGAGTCACGCGTCCCCAGATGCCCAGGGCTTGCGCCGACGGAAGGATGTAAGTAGGCAGGATCAGGTTCTGGTAAATAATGAGCGGGATAAAGAATACGAGGCCAATACTCAAAGCTACCAGGAACCCTCCCAGAGGGCGATGAAAGCCCACCTCTTCCCACTCCGTCTTTGCTTCCCGGACCTCGAAACTTGGTGCGGTCCGAAACAATCTTATCCAACTCCTCTGGGTGTTTCAGGCTGTATCGCCGCACCAGGAAGAAAGCGCCGAAGGTGGTGATCATCATCAACCCCATGAGGGTCAACAGGAGGTTCCGGTCGGCTATATGCGGGACGGGAGAGGCTGGGTAATCGGCAAACGAAAGTGGAGTTTGCCCGGCAGCGCGCACAACCAGGTGATAAATCAAGTAGTTGAAATATGCCCATTCCTGGATTTGCGGGTTGTAAGCGGACGTTTTTTGTGATTGAGGGTCTGTATAGTTCGTGAGGAAGGCGTTAAAAAAATAGATATTCTGATGGTTGCCTGCCCACAAAATCCAGGCGCCGGTTTCGTAGGCAGTCACCAATGGCTGTACCGACGAAAACGGAGTAAGCACCTCCATCCGGTCGCGGACCTGCGGAGCGCCGTTCCAGATGATTTGTGTGACAAGTGGATCGCTAATTTTGATTTCCGTCAGACTGACGGCATCTGATTTTTCAGTTAGCGAGACCGGGACGCTGCTGATAGTTTCGACATCTTTAGCGGACATTCCCGGTCCCATGATCAACACCAGACCTGCCCCGCGCTGCACCTGTGTTGCGATCGCTGATGGATCTGGAATGATGCCATTCAGCAGGAAAACGTCCGCCTGGGACGGGTCGCTTACAAAAGAGAACGTCCCATGTGGGGCGAGAGTCAATGCGGTATATACACTGTTGTCCTGGGGACCCGCATAATAAACGCGGATGGTTGCATTCGCTGAGACTGGCGTGACAAGGCTGAACAAAAAAAGCAGAGTGAATAAAAGAATGATAACGCGACGCATTGATGATCTCCTAGTACACAGGATCTTCCCGCCTCCGCCCCAGCAGGAACCCTGCGACGATCGTGAGGATGGTTCCGGTTAAGATATATACTACTGAGATGGAATTTGGCGGTGTCAGTGCGAATATAAAGAAATAAACCAATATGGGGGCAATCTGAATCGGGACCTGCGCCACCGGTACCACATTGCTCGCCTGCGCAACCTTAAATGCCAGTTGGTTTTGCCAGGTGACAATCGAAGCAACCATTACCAGGATAACTGAGGCAATGGTAAAAATAATGATTTCGGCAGGAGTGCCGTGTCCCAATAAGACAATGGCGATCAGCGCAAGAAGTGGATTTATCCAGAAATCGGATAAGCACGAGAGGAATCCGTTTGCCAAAGCAATCAGCATCCCCCGGCGGTCCTTAATGCGAGGTGCCAGGCTGCGGGTAATTAAACTCATCGCTAAAAAACTAATCGTGAAAATGGTGATCCTTTGGAGTGCATTCTGGTCTGCCAGCGTGATCCTAACCTGCGTCGAATTAATCGCCAGCCCGCTCAGACCGAGAGCGAGGATGCCGAGGATCATCAATACGATGCCGGTGATTTCCGAAGCATTGAGGGTTTCGCGGTTCATCCGGACTGAGCCGACAGCCAATATCACCAATCCACTGGCCATCAGGCCCGGCGTCAGGGCCGGGCCGATCAGGCTCTGGGCAAGCATATAAGCAACCGTCCCGCCGCCCAGCCCGAAGATTACTCCAGAGAGCCAGGTTCGACTCTTCACAAGGCGGCGAAAGAACCCGTTTTCCCGACTGTCTTTTCGGAATTGGTTTACGGCTCGTTTTTCAAGCAGCTGCCCAAACTGCGTAAGGACACCACCCAGGACCCCAAGAGCCACGCCAGTAAGATAGTGTAAATCCATTGGCTAATACTCGAAGCCGTTTTGCTTTATGACCTCGGAAAACCAACGCCCACTATCTTTAATTGTTCGCTCCTGTGTTTTGAAATCGACATAAACAAGCCCAAAGCGCTGACCGTAGCCATGAGACCATTCGAAGTTGTCCATCAATGTCCAATGGAAATACCCTTTTAGCGGTACTCCTGCTTCTATTACACGATGAACCTGGGCAAGGTGATCACGGAGGTAGCGAGTGCGTCGCTCGTCCCGCACGCGCCCGTCAAAGTCCAGCCCATCGGGTACTGGGACGCCATTCTCGGTTATCATGATTTCAGGTGTCTTTCGCTCTACACCCTTCTCAGCCGGAGCAGTAGTGAAATAATCGTGCTTAATGCGCATAAGCAATTCGTACATCCCTTGGGGGTAAATTTCCCACATGCCAGAGTACTCATTGCCTTCTGGCTGGATCTGCGAGGCCGCAATCACTGGGAATTTTCGATCATATTGAACAACCGTGCGTGTGTAATAATTAATTCCGAGCAAATCCAAATTGCGAATCTTTTCCAGGTCGCCAGCCTTTATCAACGAACCCGAGAGCAATTTACCGACAGCAAATTCCTGCATCGGGGAGGTACCCTTCAGGAGGGGATCGAGAGTACCCCGATTAAGGACGGCGTCCATCCTAGCGGCGGCTTCCCGGTCTTTCTTCGATTCGGAGGCGGGGTGGACCGGGTTTAAATTCAGCGTGATACCCACCTTGACCGGTTGTTTTGCATTGGCGCGGATGGCTTCAGCCGCCAACCCGTGAGATAGTAGGAGATGGTGCAGGGCCTTGAAGGCCGCCTGGGTGTCCTTTATACCCGGGGCAAGTTCTCCCAAAAAGTATCCCGCCATGGCAGCCACCCAGGGTTCGTTATGGGTCATCCAGACTTTGACGCGGTCATTCAGACGTCCTGTAACTACGCGCGGCATAATCGGCGAACGCAAAGGCGGTGTCACGGTTCGGCCAACCGCCCTGATCCTGAAGAGTTTGCGGCAGGTCCCAATGGAACAAACAGATGTACGGCTCAATGTTATGTTTAAGCAGTTCATCCACAAGGCGGTCGTAGAAGTCCAGACCAGACTGGTTGACCGCTCCCGTCCCCGTCGGCATGATGCGGGACCATGAGATCGAGAACCGGTAGGCAGACAGTCCCAGGTCTTTCATGAGAGCTACATCTTCGATATAGCGGTGATAATGGTCAACTGCCAGGTCTCCGGTTTCATTATTGACGATATGACCGGGCGAGTGTACGAAAGTGTCCCAAATTGATGGTCCTTTCCCATCTTCGTTCCAGGCGCCTTCCACCTGGTATGCAGATGTAGCGCAGCCCCAGACGAAGTCCTTTGGGAAAGTGATAAATTCATTCATGGTTTACTCCAGAGGAATAAAAGGATTCCAGGCAACCTCCCATGGATGCCCATCCGGATCGGAGAAATACCCGGAATATCCACCCCAGAAGGTATCGGCGGCTGGTTTAAGTAGTGTGGCGCCCGCGGTCAACGCCTGTCCGATGACCTTGTCCACTAGTTCTTTCCTTTGAACATTGTGGGCCAAAGTAAATCCCCCATAACGGGTTCGTTCTGGCGGCAGGCATGCATCTTCAGCCAAGGCATCCGTTGGATACAGGGCCAGCAGGGTACCGCTCAACTGGAAAAAAGCAATCCCTTCACCCTTTTGATAGTTGGTCGGTAAGCCCAAGCCATCGTGATAAAAAGCAACGGACTGGTTCAGGTTGGACACTCCCAATGTGATGATGCTGATGCGAGGTTCCATGGGCCAAGGATACTGGAAAACCGCATTTCACACAAGCGACAAGAAAGCCCTTTTCTGGTTATAATCTACCCATGACCGACGCCTTGAATACACCGATTGACCGCCCGCGACCAGTCCGTTTGCTAGATCCCGAACCGAAATCTGACGACCGGCTGGATACCACTTTGCGACCGCAGATGCTGTCTGACTTAATCGGGCAGGAGCAGGTTAAAGAAAATCTTGCCATCCTGATCGCGGCAGCCCGCCAGCGGGGAGAAGCTCTGGACCACGTGTTGTTCTACGGACCTCCCGGGTTGGGGAAAACCACCCTGGCGCACGTAGTGGCGAACGAGATGCAAGTAAACATCAAGATCACTTCCGGTCCGGCAATCGAACGAGCCGGCGACCTGGCAGCCATCCTGACCAACCTGCGCGCAGGCGACGTGCTGTTTATCGACGAAGTACACCGCCTCGGCAAAGCGGTGGAAGAAATTTTATACCCTGCTATGGAAGATTATGCCCTCGACATTATTATTGGCAAAGGACCTTCAGCGCGCTCCATCCGGTTGAAGCTGCCGCGTTTTACCGTGGTGGGAGCCACGACGCGCCTGGCACTGATGACCGCGCCGCTGCGGGCTCGCTTCGGAGCTGTCTATCGCCTGGATTACTACGACCTCAAGGCGATGCAAGCCATCGTGAGGCGTGCGATCGGCAAATTAAACGTGGAAGCCGACGAGGCGGCCGTGGAAGAAATCGCCCGGCGGGCTCGCGGTACGCCACGTGTGGCGCTGCGTCTTCTTCGTCGCGTACGGGATTTCGCACAGGTGCGCTCGGATGGAACCGTCACCCGGGAGGGTGCCCGGGATGCCCTCGACCTGCTGCAGGTCGATCCCCTTGGGCTGGACGACCTGGACAGGCGGGTTTTAAAAACCGTTATCCAAAAATATAACGGCGGACCGGTCGGGTTGAATACTATCGCGGCTGCAATTAGCGAAGAACCCGAGACGATCATGGACGTGGTGGAACCGTACCTGCTGCAGCTGGGTTTCCTCGACCGCACCCCGCAGGGGCGGATTGCGACAAAAGCCGCCTATGATCACCTGGGGGTGTTGTATTCGGAAGATACCCAACCGAAATTAATTTGATATCTGCTTATGGGCTGTAATAAAACCAATCCCTATGATATTGAGTCTCATCTTGCAGAGATTTATGACCAGACTGAGACTCAGGTCGAGGATGTGGATCTTCTCCGCGAATTGATCGGGAGGGACAGGCGGTTACGGATTCTGGAACCCTTTTGTGGTACCGGCCGGATGTCCATCCCGCTTGTAAATGATGGCCACGAAATTGTGGGAATGGATGATGCCCTGTCAATGTTAAACCGAGCGAACCAGAAGATCGACCAGTTGTCACCACCGTTACGGGAAAAAATCTCCTTGGTTCATACGGATGTGCTCTCCTCATGTTGGCCACTCGCATTTGACCTGGTCATCCTGGGTGGGAATTGCTTTTACGAATTGGCGACCCCTAGCGAACAAGAGAAATGCATCTGCAAGGCCGCGCAATCCCTGCTGCCTGGTGGGTTTATCTATATCGACAATGATCACATGGAAGGGGATCTGGCTGAGGAATGGCGAGAAAACAGGTATGATCCAACTCTCCATGATGGGAATATGCAAGGATGGTACCTCGGTCGAGAGTACTCGAGAAACAGTCTGGGTGGATGCAGCCCGCCGCCTGGTAAAGTTTCGGCGGTGGACAAAAGTGATCCTCCCGGATGGGAAGCTTGTGGAAAAGGAATACATCCACCAAAAACACCCTGTTAGCGAGGTCGAGATCCGGAGCTGGCTGGTTAATAACGGGTTCGTCATTGAACATGTTTTTGGTGACTATTCCTGCAGCCCATATTACAAAACCTCCAAACGGGCTATCTTTTGGGCCAGGAAGTTCTCTCCCGCTGGGGGTTGATGCCAGGTTCAGAAATGCCACTTCTCGCCCGTATTTTTATCATTCTTGGAATTATCTTCTTGGTTGTTGGAGGCCTGATCTATCTATCTTCTTCCCTCCACCTTCCTTTAGGACACTTACCGGGTGACATCCACATCCGGGGAAAGAATACCGACTTTTATTTCCCGCTGGCGTCCTGCATCCTGATCTCCGTTATATTGACTATTCTTGTTAATCTGGCTCTACGCATTTTCAAAAAATAAGCGTATTCATGAAGACATCTGATTTTGATTACGATCTTCCATCATCCTTTATTGCCCAGACTCCGGTGGAACCGCGCGATTCGTCACGCCTGCTGGTTTTAAATCGTTCCAACGGGACACTGGATCATCGTCAGTTTCGGGAAATCGGTCAATACCTGCATCCCGGCGACCTGCTGGTGGTCAACCGGACGCGCGTCATCCCGGCCAGGATTTTCGCCCGGAAAACGACCGGTGGGAGTGTTGAAATCCTGCTCGTCAGGCGTGAAGATACCTTTACCTGGGAATGCCTGGTGGGCGGAAAGGGCTTAACGGCTGGAAAGAAGATTGCGATCGAGGACGGCCCTTCCGCAGAAATTGTGGAGGTGTTGGAGGGTTCCCGCCGTCGAATCCGATTTACTGAGCCAATCGAACCATTTTTCCCCTTAATCGGCAATGTCCCGCTGCCCCCATATATCCACGAACCGCTCAAGGACCCGGAACGATACCAGACCGTCTACGCACGCGACCCCGGGTCTGTCGCCGCACCAACCGCCGGCTTGCACTTCACTCCCCGCCTTATGGAGGACCTAAAATCTGGGGGAGTGAAATTCGCCGAGGTCACTCTGCATGTGGGGCTGGATACCTTTGCTCCGGTGACTGAAGAAAATCCAGAACAGCACCAGATCCACACAGAATGGTGTGAAATTCCACCCGCGACCGTGGAGGCGATTACTCAAACGCGCCAAACCGGCGGGAGGATCATTGCGGTGGGAACCACCTCGGTGAGGACGCTCGAATCTTCAGCCAAGGTGGGGGAAAATGGCATTGTTTCTTACAGCGGGCCGACCAATTTATACATCCTGCCCGGCTATAAATTTAAACTGGTCGATGCGATGATCACCAATTTCCACCTGCCCAAATCAACACTCATCATGCTGGTCAGCGCTTTTGCCGGACGAGAGCAAATCCTCAACGCTTATAATATTGCCAAGCGCGAGAAATATCGCTTTTATTCCTTTGGGGACGCCATGTTTATTTACTAGACCGGAAAATGCCCGCGGGATACAGGCAATTCCGGCGTGACACCCAGGGCGCGGTCGTACTGATCTAACAGGATCTTTTTTCCCATCAGAACACCATATTCCTCCAGTTTAGGGATTTGACGCGGGTCATCCAGCGGGAGCGCCTCTTTCAGGTCAACCTGGAAACGGCGGAAGTCCACATCCTTGAAAAATGTATCCACCAGGTGGACCTGCTGATCGCCGGCCGAGGCAAGGAACGCATCCAGAGTTGGGGTAAGCCAGTCCCAGGCCATGAAGCGCTCAGGCTGACCGGTTTTGACCGTTTTCGGGTCTCGTCCCGTCCCCAAGCTGATCAGTGTGGTATCCAAAGGATCCCAATTTAAACAGAAGCGGGCTTCATAAGCTGCCAGGTAGCAGGGATTGGCATACGATCCGACTCCGCCGTCGACATAACGACCTGCGACAACCGGGAAATATGTAGGAATGGAACTGGAGGCCAGGACTGCCCGAATGACCGGCCAGTATTTGTATTCCCGCTTCCAGGGTTTCACGAAGCAAGTTTTATTGGCGAGCAGGTCAAAAGTTGTTATGACCACGTCGGTGGGCGGGTCAGCCGACCAAAAGTCACCCATTTTCTTGTCCCCCATATGTTCGCGCAGCGCTTTGGCGAGTGGTTCATGTGGAAAACGGTAGCGTGTCAGCGGCCAAAAAAAGGTCCGCCAGGATTTTTTAAAGATGGTTTCGCCAAGGCTGATATAAAGCTCATGCATTTGTACTGCGGACAGCCCCGAGGCGATTCCTGCAGAGATGATCGACCCGGTCGATGTCCCTGCCGCCAGGCGGAAGATGTCATGCACCGGTTTACCGAGTTGGGTTTCAAGCAGCGACAGCGCTTTTGTGACAATAACCCCGCGGATGCCTCCACCATCTATCGCAATGGCGACATTTTTTCGGAATGGTTTCACGGCTTGCTCCTCTGAATACTTATAAGTTTAGCGCTTTTTCGCAAAAAATCAAAGCTCCCAATCTGCTCCATCACGTATATCCCAAGAATGCCGGTTTCTACCCGGTTGTAAGGTAGAATCCAAACGTGAGTTTACAGGAGCTGAATAATGAACTATTGACCTGCCGGCGATGTCCCCGGTTGGTGGAATGGCGGGAGCGCGTGGCGCGGGAGAAGAGGCGCGCTTACCGGGACTGGGAATACTGGGGCAAACCCGTGCCAGGATTTGGCGACGAACATGCCCGTGTTTTTGTGGTCGGATTAGCGCCCGGTGCACACGGTTCCAACCGGACCGGGCGGCAGTTTACCGGCGATGCCTCAGGTGACTTCCTTTATCCGGCGCTTTATCGAGCCGGCTTTGCCTCCCAGCCCAACTCGATTTCGAGGGATGACGGGCTGGTTCTAACCAACCTTTACACTGCGCCCATTTGCCGCTGTGTTCCGCCCGACAACAAACCCAAACCTCAGGAAATGGCAAACTGCCGACCATACCTGGAGCTTGAACTCGAACTCATTCATCCGAAGATAATTGTCGTACTTGGGCGGATTGCTTATGAAAGCATCCTGCGTATTTTATTAATCCAGGATCCATCCATTACATTCGCTCATAATGCAGCTTATCAAATCCCTGGGGCCAGGTGGCTGGTTTGTTCTTATCACCCCAGCCGCCAAAACACCCAGACTGGCCGCCTGACAGTGGAAATGTTCGACCAGGTTTGGAGAACGGTCAAGGGACTTTTGGAGAGCTGATTGCTCCCAATAAATACGATACAATACGCATAGTCGAGCAGGAGTGACCGATGCGTGCGGTGGACATTATTATTAAAAAGCGTCAAAAATTGGAATTAACCAGCGAAGAAATAAAATTCTTCGTGGACGGTTTCACGCACTCTCAAATCCCGGATTACCAGGTCTCCGCTTGGGCAATGGCGGTGCTCCTGAATGGGATGACGGCCAATGAAACCACCGATCTTACTCTGGCGATGGCACATTCTGGTGAAATCCTCGACCTTTCGGGTGTGGTGGATATTGCGATGGACAAGCATTCTTCCGGCGGGGTGGGGGATAAAACCACCCTGGTCGTCCTGCCGGTTGTAGTTGCCTGCGGCTTGCCGGTCGGGAAGATGTCGGGGCGAGGGTTGGGTTTCAGCGGAGGCACTCTCGATAAAATGGAATCCATCCCCGGTTTCCGGGTCAACCTGACCACCGAGGAATTCAAGAACCAACTCAAACATAACGGGATCGTCCTTACCGGTCAATCCTTGGACCTGGCTCCAGCGGATGGCAAACTTTACGCACTACGGGATGTCACCGGTACCGTTCAATCCATCCCATTGATCGCCTCTTCCATCATGAGTAAAAAAATTGCCGCTGGAGCCCAGGCAATCGTGCTGGATGTTAAAGTGGGCCTGGGTGCGTTCATGGAGACGCTCGACGAAGCGCGCAGACTGGCATCCCTAATGACAGACATTGGCAGGCTGGCAGGCCGGAAAGTGGTGACATTACTATCCGATATGAACCAACCTCTGGGGCAGGCCGTGGGTAATTCGCTGGAAGTGATCGAAGCGATCGAAACGCTCCACGGTCGCGGGCCAGCAGATTTCCTTGAACACTGCCTGCACGTAAGCGCACATATGCTGGTATTGGGGAAGCGCGCCGTGGACCTGGAGACTGGTCGCCGGATGGCAGAAGGCGTCATCGCCTCCGGGGAGGCTTTCGAGAAGTTCCGCGTCCTGGTTGGAGCTCAGGGAGGGGATGTGTCTTATGCGGATAATCCTGAAAAATTCCCCAAAGCAAAGTTCATCGAGGTGGTCAAGGCTGACCGGAGGGGAATTTTATCCCAGGTAAATGCCCGCACAATTGGCGAGGCATCGGTGTCATTAGGCGCGGGGCGTGCCGTGAAAAGCGACCCGGTGGATCATGCGGTGGGATTCATTATTCATCACAAGGTAGGAGATCAATTAGATGAAGGTGAACCGCTGTTCACCATACATGCAAACGACGCAAACAAGCAAGCTGCCGCCCGGGAAAGCCTCAAAACAGCCTTTCAATGGAGTAATAAGCCGGTTGCCCCCCTGCCGCTCTTCTATGAATAGCCTGGTTACAGATGAGATATTGTGAGATAGTACAATAAAATGGAATTGCATTATATAAAAGATTAGTGCATAATAGAGCCAGGAGTACGCTATGTCCAATGTATCGCTGCGTGTATACAATCGAGAAATTGAGACCATGATCGAAGGTGGACAACTCGATGAGGCAGTCGCTCATTGCCAGCATATCCTAAAAACCTTTCCCATGTACGTCGAAACATACAGGCTGCTGGGAAAAAGTTTCCTCGAGGCAAGAAGATACACCGATGCGGCCGACATTTTCCAACGCACAATCATGGCTGTGCCTGATGATTTTGTTGCGCACGTAGGGATGAGCATCATCCGTGACGATGAAGGCAAACTTGATGATGCCATATGGCACATGGAACGCGCCTTTGAAGACCAGCCCTCCAACACTGCCATTCAAAACGAACTCCGCCGGCTTTATGGAAGGCGGGACGGGGTTGAACCGCCCAAGATCCGCTTGAGCCGGGACGCGCTCGCCAACATGTACGCCCAGGGGGAACTCTATAACCAAGCCATCGCTGAGATCCGCAGTGTACTTGCGGAGGATACCAACCGGCCGGATTTACAGGTCATGCTGGCGCGGTCATATTACCGGGCGGGGCAAAAAGTCGAAGCCGCCGAAGTGGCTGCCAATTTGCTCAAGAAATATAACTATTGTGTGGACGCTCTCCGCATCCTGGTGGATGTGCTTCCCGAATCTTCGCAAACAGAAAATACCCAGGTGTATCGCCAGCGACTTCATATGCTCGATCCATATTCTTCCTTTGTCGCCGGCTCCGTCTTCAGTACCGATCAGGTACCTGATGCATCTGTAAATCTGGAGCGCCTTGAATACGTGGAGAGTGCTGCGCCTGCTTCGCCGCAACCGAATTGGGCAGCCACATTGGGAATCAAGCTGGTGGATGAAAAACACAGCGAGACTGCACCTGATTGGTTAAGTCCCGAAAAACTCGCCGGAAAACCGGCCGAAAAATCGACCGAAAAACCCACAGAACCATCTTCTGAAAAGCCAACGGAAGAAGCAGAGATTCCCGAGCCGGTTTTACCTCCTACCGAGCCAGCGCCAGCAGGCGACGACAAATCCGTCCCGGATTGGATGCGAACTGCAGGCTGGAAAGAATCGACTGGTAAAGTCCCGGAAGAACCGGTGGAACCGGTGATGCAAAAACCTGCCGAACCACTGGAACAAGCTGATATTCCCGAATGGCTTAGATCGATGGCCCCCCAGGGAATCCAAGAAGAAAGCGCTACTCCCGAACAGGTTCCAGCTCAACCAACTTCAACAGATGCAGGAGACGTTCCAGAATGGCTCAAAGGCCTGGGGACCGTTGCCGCGGCGGAAGCAAACCCTGAACCCTCCCGACCCCCGGTAGTTCCCAAGGATGCGAACGTTTTCCCCGATTGGTTAAAAGAAATGGACGCAAGCGCTCCCCCGCTGCCTACGGCGACTATTCCTGAAGAAACGCCGGAACAGTCATATATAGAAGAAACTGTTGAGCCAGCCCAGCCCACTCCATTTACCCCAGAAACACAAGCGCCCAACATGCCAGAAGAACTTGCACCCAAATGGGTGGACGAAGATGTTCCTTTCCAACCCACGGGTGAAGCCAAGCCTCTCAAAATAGAAGATGATGCCATGGCCTGGCTGGAAAGCCTGGCGGCAAAACAAGGTGCAAAAGAAGAAGAACTCCTGACCAAGCCAGGTGAGCGCTCTGATGAAATGCCCGACTGGTTGCGCTCGGCTAATGAACCGGCGGTTGCTCCCACGCCTCCCGAACCAGTTCCTGCGGCCGGTGAAGCCCTCCCGTTAGAACCATTTTCTCCGCCGGCTGGGGAGACTGGCATTCAAGAACCTTTATCTCCCGAAACCCCACCAGTGGAATCTGTAGAAGAGCCAGTCCAGCCAATCAACATCCCGGTAGAACCGGAGGTCTCCTCCCAAGGGTTTACGTCAATTGAAGCGAATCCCAGGCTGGACGAATTTAGACCTGAAAATATCGCCCCATCTGAACTTGTTCCACCGGTCAACCCTGAGGAAGAAAACCTCGAACCGCTTATCACGGAGGAAGATTCGGATGCCTGGTTGAAAGGTTTGATGGGGGAGCAAAACCCTCCGGCGGAGGAATTGCAGCCACCCGCAAGCGCTCCCTCTGAAGAAATACCGAGCGAAAAACCAGTTGAAATAGCTCCCCCGCCACCTTCTTTGGGAGCGGAAAAAGATGCCTGGTTGGATGAGTTCGCCGCCGGGCAGGTCTCTCGTCTCGAAGAATTAAACCCCCTGACGGCTGCTCCCACCGAAGGAATCCCACCTGAAAAACCAGTTGAAGCAACTCCCCCGCCATCTTCTTTGGGAGCGGAAAAAGAAGCCTGGTTGGATGAGTTCGCCGCTGGGCAGGTCTCTCATCCGGAAGAATTTACAGCCGCTGGCTGCCGCCCCCATCGAAGAAACCCCATCTGAAAAACCTACCGAAGGGATTCCTCAGCCATTTACCGTAGAAAGTGATTCAGGAGCATGGGTAGAAGGGATGACTACCGGGCAGAATATCCAACCCGAGGAATTGCAGTCTCAAACCCCTGTCCCCGCTGAAGAAATCCCTATAGATAAACCTGAGGAAGAAACCCCTCCATCCATGACTTCAGATGTAGATACCGATGCCTGGCTGGAAGGCCCAGCAACGACCGCACAAAAACCCACAACGGAAGAATTACCGCCCGGATCCCCGGAACCGATCGAGGCTCAACCTGAATGGATGCAAACACCGGCACAGGAACCTGTCGTTCCGGAGCAAGCCGCCGTTCCTGAAGTTCCCCCTGCAGGCTCAGAAGAAGACATCACCATTACATCCTGGTTAAATAAACATGATGTGGAAGCTGCGCTGGGGAAGACCAGGTCAACCCCCCAGGCAACTCCATCCCAGGAAACGCCAAAAGAGGAGCTACCTGATTGGTTAAAAGAATCGCAACTACCCAGCACCCCGGAACCAGCGCCGGAACAACCAACCTTGCGGGAAAATGCTGCCAGATCGGATGAAGAATTACCGGAATGGCTGGGCCAGGCAATTCGGCCCGTCGATTTGAAGGGGAACACCATTCCAGTTCCCGACATCGCTGCCGAGGAAGAAATGCCTGCCTGGGTAGATGAAACCACCCCGGTTCCTGAACCCCCAGCGCCGACAACACCAGAGGAATGGATCGCGGCGGAAGAAAAACCAATCCCCCCCCCCGACGTTAAGCTTGCACCTATACCGGAACCTATTCCCGTTGAACCTCCGCTTCAGCGTCAGATTCTCGGTGGGACCGGAATGTTATCGCGCATTCCACCCGAGGACAAGGATGCCGAATTCCTGTCTGCCGCGCAAACCGCACTGGATGCCAAGCAAATTAAAGAATCCATGCAGGCATACGCCAGGCTCATCAAGAAAAATCGCTTATTGGACGAGGTCATCCACGACCTGCGCGAGGCGATCTACCGGTTTCCAGTGGATGTCAGTATCTGGCAGACGCTGGGTGATGCTTCCATGCGAGCCAACCGGCTCCAGGACGCCCTGGACGCGTACACAAAAGCAGAAGAGTTATTACGCTAAGGCGGACCTTTACAGATGATTTAGAAAATCTTATTTTTGATAAATTAAATGTGGGGGGGGAAAAAAAGTTAGACAGGCTGAACCAGCCCGGCATGGTAAAATCAGATCTCGAGATAGCACCAATCTCGAGATCATTTTTTGAAATGGAGAAAAATCATGGAAAGATCCCTCGTGCTCGTCAAACCTGACGGAGTTCAGCGCGGGCTGATCGGTGAAGTAATCACCAGGCTCGAACGCCGTGGATTGATGTTGGTTGCTGCAAAATTCATGGATGTCAGCCAGGAGCTTGCCGAGACTCATTATGCCATCCACAAGGGCAAACCTTTTTACGATACCTTGATTAAATACATTACCTCTGCACCCGTTATGGCTATGGTCTGGGCAGGGCCGAATGCAGTTGCCGCCATCCGTCAGACGATGGGTGCCACGCGCCCCACTGATGCAGCTCCCGGGAGCCTCCGACACGATTTCGCTCTTGAGATCGGCCGCAACCTGACACATGCCTCGGACACCATTGAAAACAGTGAGAAAGAAGTTGCGCTGTGGTTTGATCCTGGCGAATTGATCGATTGGAAACGCGATACCGATCGATGGATTTTTGAGAAGAATTAGATAGTGTGGAGACCATCTATTATTGGATGGTCTTTTTCTTCGCCAGGTCGAAGGTCAAAATCTGAATCAAAATAAAAATGTCATTATATAATTAGCATATCCCATTTGAAATAATATATTTCATCCCAAATTGAAGAAGGAGTATCTCATGAACGAAGAGCTTTTCCAGAAAATGGCGCAGAGCGTCTTGGATGGAGATTCCGATACTGCCACGGCTTTGGCCCGCCAGGCAGTCGCAGCAGGTATCGACCCGCTGGAGGCAATTACCAAAGGTTTTGTCGTGGGCGTTAATACGGTGGGGGAAAGCTTCGCCTGCGGACAGGCTTTCCTGCCCGAGTTGGTGATGGCGGGGGAAGCCATGAAAGCTGCCGTTTCCACTTTGGAACCGGAAATGCAGAAACGAGGCGTGCAGCGGACGATGCTGGGGAAGGTCGTCCTGGCAACAGTCGAAGGCGATATTCATGAGATTGGTAAAACCCTGGTCGGGACAATGCTCTCGGCTTCGGGTTTCCAGGTCTATGACCTGGGTGTGGATGTGCCGGCAGCCAAAATCATCGCCAAGGTGAAAGAAGTGGACGCCGACCTGGTGGGCTTGAGTGCCTTGTTGACCACAACCATGGTCAAGCAAAAGGAAGTGATCGACGAACTGGATAAGGTGGGTTTACGCAAGAAGGTCAAGGTGATGGTGGGCGGTGCGCCTGTTACGCGTGATTGGGTTCAAAAGATCGAAGCAGACGGATATTCTGAAGACGCCATCGGTGCGGTTGGCCTGGCAAAACAACTGGTGGGCGCCGCCTGAGCGGTCGTGGAGCCTGCCATGTCGAAATCGATCCAATCCATCACCAACCCGAAACTGCGGTTGGAAATATTGACGCCGCAGGAAGTCAAAAAAATCCATGACGCCACGCTGTGGATCATCGAAAAAGTGGGGGTGCGTTTTCCATCCAAAAAAGCGCTTGAAATCTGGGCTTCTCATGGTGCCGTAGTGGACCGCGAAAAAATGGTCGTGCGCGCCAAAGGAGAGCTGATCGAAAAAGCCTTGAAGACCTGTCCGCCGGCATATTCCCTGGCAGCGCGCGATCCCCAGCAGGATTTACCGCTGGACGGCAACCACGTCTTTGTAGGCACGGACGGCTGCGGCGTTGAAGTGATCGATATCAAGACCGGAGAGCGCCGGGTATCCTGCCTGCAGGACGTGCGTGACATTGCCCGTATTGCGGATGCGACCGAGCAAATCGGCTTCCACTGGGTGCCAGTCTCGGCACAAGACATGCCTCCCGAAACACGCGGCCTGCACGAGATCAAAGCCATTTGGGAAAATTCCAGCAAACACGTTCAGACCGAATCGGTTTACAACGAACGCGAAGCACGCGCCGCTATTGAAATGGCAACGCTGATCGCTGGAGGGAAGGAACAATTACGCCGGAGGCCGGTCCTCTCGCTGATGCAGTGTTCAGCCCCACCGCTCGGGCACGACGGCGGCAGCATGGATGCAGCTCTGGTGGCGGCTGAATATGGTCTCCCAACCGGGTTCATGACCATGGCAGCCAACCTGACCACCGGGCCTGCCACACTGGCGGGTAACCTGGCGGTTGGAAACGCCGAGGTGATTTCCGGGGCGGCATTGCTCCAGCTGGCTTTCCCCGGCGCACCGGTCTTTTACGCTGCTGCCCAGACTGCCGCTGATCTGCGGACGGGCGGCTATACAGGCGGTGGTCCGGAAGATTTCCTTTATGGTGCAGCGACAAATGTACTTTCCGATTTTTATAATATTCCGCTCTCGATGGGCTCTTTTGCCACTGGGGCGAAAGAGCCGAACTGGCAGGCTGGGATCGAAAACAGCCTGTCCACGTTCATGGCGAGCATTGTCATGTCAGATATGCTTTTGGGTGTTGGGTTCCTGCATGGCAGCCGCATCTGGTCGTTCGCTGAGATGATGATGGATTGCGAGATCTTCTCGATCATCCGCAAGACTATGCAAGGTATTGTTGTGGACGATGAAACCCTGGCACTCGATACGATCGCTGCGGTTGGACCGGGAGGCAATTTCCTATCCCAGAAGCATACCCTCAAACACATGCGCGACCTTTTTCTGCCGCAGTTCATGGATCGACGCCCGTTCAATGAATGGGAAGCAAAGCAGGATGACGCACGTGACTGGGCACTGGCAAAAGCACGCACCACCCTGGAGACACACCAGCCCGATCCGCTGGACGAAAAAATCTCCACTGAAATGGCGAAGATCATTTCAGCACTGGAGATAAAATGACCACCCAGCAGCCCAAACTCGAGCTCCTGACCTATGACCTGATTGCCCGTATACTGGACGAAGCTTTCCAGTTGATGCAAAAGCCAGGGATAAAAGTTCAAAATCCTGCTGCCCGTGATTTGTTGATTAGTGCCGGTGCCAGCGCCGAAGGGGATATTGTAAAGATCCCCGAAAAAATCGTCCGCAAGGCGCTGGATACCGTTCCTGCTGAATTCCAACTCTACGACCGGGGAGGGAACCCACGGGTCCACTATGGCGGCAACTCGGTCCAATTTGACCCAGGTTCATCCGGTGTACATGTCCTTGATCCGGAAACACTGGAGCACAAGCCATCATTTACGACTGACCTTGTGCGGTTGGTCAAAGTGACAGAGATGCTTCCGCAATACGATGCACAGTCCACGGCAGTAGTGTGCAATGAGGTACCCAAAGAAATAGGGGACCTTTACCGTCTGTATATCGTCCTGATGTTTTCCCAAAAACCGATTGTGACCGGGTCGTTTTCCCTGCAAACCCTCGGTTCGATGATCAACATGCTTGCGATTTTCTCCGGAAACCGTCAAGCATTGGCTGATAAACCACAGGCGGTCTTCGATGTTTGTCCCTCGCCTCCGCTCATATGGAGCGAATTCGGAGCGGGAAATCTAATTGAGTTGGCCAGGGAAAGGGTACCAGCGGAGCTCATATCCATGCCATTGGCCGGAGCTGCCGCTCCGGTAACGCTGCTTGGGTCGGTGGTTCAGCATGCTGCCGAGAGTTTGAGTGGCATTGCCATCCACCAGCTTGCCAATCCCGGTGCTCCCATTGTCTGGGGAGGCGCGCCGGCTATTTTCGATATGCGTCGAGGTACCACGCCAATGGGCGCCATTGAAACCGCAATGCTCGATGCCGCCTATGCACAGGTGGGCAAGTCGCTCAACCTGCCAACCCATGCGTATCTTGGCGCTTCGGATGCCAAAATTGTGGATGCCCAGGCAGGGATGGAAAGTGGCATATCGTCCCTTGTAGGCGCGTTGGCAGGCATCAATATGATTTCCGGGGCGGGGATGCTTGACTTCCTGGCCTGCCAAAGCCCCGAGAAATTGGTAGTGGATGCAGAGGGGATTGCCATGGCCCAGCGTCTTCTGGCCGGAATTGAGGTCCGCACCGAAACGCTGGCAACGGCCATGTTCGAGGGGATCAATTTCAAAGGTGATTTCCTCAAGCAAAAAATCACTCGGGATTTATTCCAGGTTGAACAAAACCTGCCCTCCGCGGTGATCGACCGGGATTCCAATCGCGGTTGGCAGGCCTCAGGCAGCTTGGATACTTTTGCACGCGCCAAAATTCGAACCCGTGAACTGCTGGCAGCTTATAAACACCCGGATTATCCTGCAGACCTTGAACTCAAACTAAGGTCAATGGTGCAGACCCTGGCACAAAAGGCAGGTATGGACGCTCTACCTCGATTGGAATAATCATCATGCGTCATAAGAACAAATGGCAGTTGTACTGAAGATACTTTGTTGCTATGATGGTTAGTGTGATAACCCATTTTCTTTCAAAGGAGGAAGGGATGATCAAGAAATCTGTTTCATACACTCTTTTCGCCATTATGGTGGCGGCCAGCATGGTCTTGAGTGGTTGTGGGGGTGCCACTACCACCCCCACAATATCGGGAATCACTCCCCAGGCTTCTCAAACCCCGGTTCCCGAAAAAAAGGTTGCCACGTTCATTTGGAATGAAGAATTCGAACTCGTTAAACCCCTTATACACCAATATGTGGTTTTCCACAGTAACACAACAACTTTGGGATTGTTGGCCATGGAATTTTGATGAAAATAACAATCCGATCCCGAACCTGGTCACCGAGATCCCGAGCATCGAGAATGGGGATATCTCCGCGGATGGTGCTACGATCACCCTTCACCTGAAGGACGGGTTGATGTGGTCGGATAATGTCCCGTTAACCTCGGAAGATTTCCACTTTACCTGGGCCATGTCCGTTGACCCAAAGAATACAGTAGCATCATCCTATCCGTACAGCAAAATAACCGGCGTGGATACACCCGACCCGAAGACGGTTGTTTTACACTTTGATGGACCTTTTGCACCCTGGCTTACCACCTTCCGCGGCATAATTCCGGCTCACATCCTGCAACCGGTTTATGATACGGATGGTACCCTGGACAATGCCGAGTGGAATACTAAACCCACAGTTGGTTGCGGTCCGTATGTTTTCACGGAGTGGGAGTCGGGTAGCTTCTCCAGCTTTACCGTCAACCAAAATTATTGGGGAACGAAACCAAAGATCGACGAGATCTTCATTCGCTTTGTTCCAGATAACGCCTCACAGATTGCCGCACTGACTGCTGGAGATGGTGATCTCAGCACCTTCTTCCCTTATAACGAAATACCAAAGCTGAAAACTGCGGGTCTTACCATTATGACCGAACCAACCGGCCTGAATGAGGGTATGTTCTTCCTTATAGACACGAACAATAAATTGGGCAATCCTGGGTTGCGCGATGTAAATGTGCGCAAGGCGATCGCCATGGCGATCGACAGGGACGGAATCGTCCACGATTTGCTGCTTGGTATGACAACAGTCCCGGCCAGTTATTGGTCTGCGCTGCCACCATTCTGGAATAACCCACCGCTGGTGAACTATCCTTACGACCCTCAAGCAGCCAAGAATTTACTGGATCAATCCGGCTGGGTGGACAGCAATGGGGACGGCACGCGCGATAAGAACGGAGTCGAGTTGGACCTGACCTACGGTACGACCAACGAAAATGAAACTCGTTCAAACGTCCAAGCGGTAGTACAACAACAATTGGCTGCAATCGGTATCAAGGTCGAATTACAAAGCTATTCAAGCGATACCTTCTTCGCCCAGGATGGACCAGCCGCGACCGGAAAGGTCGACATTATGGAATGGTCGGATGGCCCATTAGTGCCAGATCCAGATGTTTACTACTGGTACTGCAGCGAAATCCCTACTGCGGATTATCCCAGTGGTTCTAACTGGCAGTACCTGTGTGATTCCCAACTGGATGCACTAAGTGCGCTTCAAATCACTCAGGTAGATCCGGTTGAACGCCAGAAGACCATCTCCCAGATGAATCAGATTTTCTATGATAAAGTGTATTGGCTTGGATTGTGGGTGGATCCGGATGTCTGGGCGGTAGGCACACGTCTGACAGGTGTTAAATTTTCCGGCGCTTCTCCCTTCTTCAATATTACCGATTGGGATTTAGTTACTAAATAAGTATTTCTATTGGTGGAAGAGCAGAAAAGGATGGTTGTTCTGCTCTTCCACCTAAGGATGTTATGGGTCGTTATATTCTCCGTCGGTTTTTACAGGGCATCCCACTGCTCTTTATAATCAGCATCATTTTGTTCGTCCTGATGATGAACATGGGTGACCCAATTGCCACCATGGGCGGACGCACGCTTACACGTCCGGAAGATCGCTTGCGTCTCACCCGCCAGTTAGGCTTGGATAAACCCATTTATATTCAATACATTTACTGGCTGGTTGGTAACGATTGGACCAAGGTAGACTTGAACGGTGATGGGATCGCGGAATCATCCGGGACACGGCACGGCATTCTGCGCGGCGATTTTGGCACCTCGTTAGTTAATCGGGGTGTACCAGTTATTCAGGTTATTGCTGAACGGCTGCCTAACACGCTTCTCTTGATGATTGCTTCGGAAATTGTTGTCATTATTGGAGCATTGCTGGTGGGAATCTATTCTGCCCTGCGCCAATATTCCGCATTTGATCATTTTCTCACAGCCATTCTTTTTGTCGGTTATTCCATGCCGATTTTCTTCGTTGGACTACTTTCCATGTATATCTTCTCGGTCTTATTCAAGCGCTGGGGCCTGCCTTACCTGCCAACTGTCGGGATGTTCGACCCGCAGTCGGCAGGACCTTTGGACAGGTGGTGCTGCACATGATCTTGCCTGTCTTGACCATGTCTTTTGTCAGTTTTGCTGCTTACAGTCGGTATATCCGCAGTACGATGCTGGAGGTCATGAGCCAGGATTATATTCGCACTGCGAAATCAAAGGGCCTGCCGCGTGCAACCGTGCTGTTTATCCACGCTTTAAAGAATGCCTCCCTGCCAATTGTGACGATCGTGGGCCTTGACCTGCCTTTCCTGTTGGGCGGAGCAGTCGTGACCGAGCGAATCTTTGCCTGGCCCGGAACCGGCCGTTTGTTCCTCGATCATGTCACACGTAGTGATTTACCGGTAGTGATGGGTATCCTGATGCTGATTGCTTTTGCAGTGGTGGTTTTCCAGATCATTACAGACGTGGTCTATGCCTGGCTAGACCCACGCATCCGTTTTGAGGCTTGATCCGAGACTTATTCATGGAATCTGCAGCTGGTCACATCGCAGTCCTTACTCCGGACGACCTGGAAACGCCTCCCATCAGCTTAAGACAATTAACCTGGCGGCGTTTTCGCCGCCACAAACTGGCATTCTTTGGCGCGGTAGTTCTTAATGATGCTTGTTCGTTTACTCCTTTGGCGGCGCGTTCTTTGTTTCAGAGGACTACGCCAATTTCAATGACACAACCATCAGCCTAAATGCTCCCAGCCAGCATACATCCTTTTGGGACGGACGCGATTGGTCGTGACATCCTGGCTCGCACCATTTATGGAGGTCAGATTTCCCTCTTGATCGGCATGACTGCGGTCATTGTCGAGACAGTCCTTGGGATCCTGGTAGGCGCATTGGCTGGCTATTATGGTGGCGTGGTGGACAATATCCTAATGCGCATCACGGAAGCCATGTTGAATATCCCTGAAATATTTCTGTTGATCGTCATGGCCAAATTCTTTGGGGGTAAAATTCCGGATATTAACTTTTTTGGCCGAGTGCTCAGCGGCAGTGTTGTCCTGATCGTCTTGATAATTGGCGGTACTGCCTGGATGTACCTGGCGCGCATTGTCCGGGCAGAATTCTTGTCGTTGAAAGAGCGGGATTTTGTCCTGGCTGCGCGCGCTACCGGAACGCGCAATACAGATATCATATTCATGCACATCCTACCGAATTGCATTGCCCCAATCATCGTCACAGCCACCCTGGGTGTTGCCAATGCCATCTTGACCGAGGCATACATCAGCTTTCTTGGCTTGGGTGTCCAACCACCGACCGCGACCTGGGGCAATATGCTGGACAGTGCAAATAATTATCTAGAATCAGCCCCCTGGCTTTGGATCTTCCCGGGTTTATTGATCCTGTTAACAGTGCTGAGCATAAACTTCTTAGGCGATGGTCTGCGGGATGCCCTCGACCCGCGCAGCCGGAGCGGTGTAATCTTATGACTACCCTTCTCGATGTTAAAGACTCTGAAAACCCGTTTCCACACCCCCGAAGGAACAGTTTATGCAGTTAATGGGATTTCATTCCATGTGGACGAAGGAGAAACCTTGGCAGTAGTGGGGGAGAGCGGCTGTGGGAAATCGGTCAGCATGATGTCTGTCCTGCAATTGATCCTGGTCCCTCCGGGGGAGATCGCAGGCGGTAAGGTGATATACCGTGGGCAGGATTTGCTAAAAAAAACCGAGCAAGAAATGGAATCCATTCGCGGCAAGGAAGTTGCCATGATCTTCCAGGACCCGATGACCTCCCTCAACCCGGTCCTGACCATTGGCAGGCAGATTAGTGAGTCACTTCGGACTCATCTGGGAATGGACCAGAAGGCTGCTGAGAAACGTGCCGTGGAATTACTGGAAATGGTTGGCATTTCAGACCCTGCAAACCGCCTGGGAGATTTTCCCCACCAGTTCTCCGGCGGGATGCGCCAGCGGGTGATGATCGCCATGGCGCTGGCATGCAATCCCAGCCTGCTGATCGCCGATGAACCGACCACTGCGCTGGATGTGACTATCCAGGCACAGATCGTCGAGTTGGTTACAAAAATCCGGAACACAGTTCATATGGCTGTCATATGGATCACCCACGATCTGGGGGTGGTGGCAGGGATTGCCGATCGGGTCATGGTCATGTATGCGGGGTTCATTGTCGAAGAAGCCGGTGTAATTGACCTGTATGAAAACCCGTGCCACCCCTACACCAGCGCCTTACTGGGAGCCCTGCCGCGTGTAGACCGCCGTCGTGACCGCCGGCTCAAATCCATTCCCGGTGCGCCGCCTAGCCTGCTCGTGGAACCGCACGGTTGCCCGTTTTCGACCCGTTGCGAGGTTGCCGTCGAACGCTGCAAATCCGAAAACCCATCTCTGACTCCGGTCGGGAAGAACCACCACAATATTGCTTGTTGGATTGACATCAAGACCGGAGTTGCCGAGATGAACGGGACTCTGCCTCTTGTAATCGTCGAAAACCTGACCAAACATTTCCCGGTCATGCGCGGAATCGTCATCCAGCGCAAGGTGGGAGCAGTGCGCGCAGTGGATGGGATTTCATTCACCATCGAACAGGGAGAGACCCTTGGACTGGTGGGTGAAAGCGGCTGTGGCAAGACTACCGCCGGGCGCACACTCCTGGGGCTTTATCCGGCTACTGCCGGTGTTGTTACAATCGATGGTCACAATGTTCGCTCTGCCAGAGGCAGGGAAATGCTTCTCGTGCGCCGCATTGCGCAGATGATTTTCCAGGACCCGTATGCTTCGCTCAACCCGCGCTGGACGGTCCATTCCATTGTCAGTGAACCTCTGCGCGTCCATCATTTGTTCAAAACCGAGGCTGAGCGGGTCGAACGTGTGCAGGAATTGATGGGCCTGGTTGGCTTAAGCGGGCGTCTCATCAACCGGTTTCCCCACGAATTCTCCGGCGGACAGCGCCAGCGCATCGGCGTGGCGCGTGCCCTGGCCTCGGATCCGCGTTTTATCGTCTGCGATGAACCAATTTCTGCGTTGGATGTATCCATCCAGGCGCAGGTGGTCAACCTGCTCGAAGATTTACAGGATCGGTTTGGACTAACTTACCTGTTTATTGCCCATGATCTCAGCATGGTCCGCCACATTTGCGATCGGGTGGCGGTCATGTACCTGGGTGTGATGGTCGAACTGGCCGACCGGAATGAACTATACGAGCACCCGCTTCACCCGTACACCGGAGCGTTGCTCTCTGCTGTACCGGTCCCCGATCCCAGGAAGGACCGTACCCGCCATCGGATCATCCTGGCTGGAGATGTGCCCAGCCCGATCAACCCGCCCTCCGGCTGCCGTTTTCACCCGCGCTGCCCGCTCGCAGATGAGCGATGCAGTCTCGAAGTGCCAGAATGGCGGCTTGCCGCGCCCAGCCATTGGGTTGCCTGTCATAAAGTCTGAGTAAATGAAAGAAAGGCCATGATTGATCTAGGGGTTTTATTGCGCGTTCCCTGTGTGGAAGTGGAGATGGGTTTCGACGTCTCACCTGACGGCGAACGCGTAGCCTTTTCCTGGAATCCGGAGGGACGCTGGGAGATCTACGAAATCTCCCTCCGAGGCATTTCAAGCTCCCAGGATGAGAGTGGCAATAATAAGCCATGTCGTATTTCGCGTGGACCGGGTGGTAAATTTCATCCCCGCTACTCTCCCGACGGCCGCCGCCTGGCGTTCACCGTTGATTTTGATGGAAGTGAAGCTTATCACCTGTTCGTCCATGATCTGGTGACCGGCGAGCAGCGAGACCTGACCACCCATCCGAAAGGATCCCTGCAAGCTGATTTTTCGTGGTCTCCGGACTGTAAATCCATCGCATATATTTCCGATGAATCCGGTCAATTCGACGTATATGTCATGCCTGCCGGGGGGGGTGAAGCAAGACTTGTCCTGGATGCCGGCTACCCTGCCTGGAAGGTGCGCTGGTCCCCTGATGGGTTACGGCTGGCTGTAGCGGTCGAGGCAGGGGGGATAGATTTTGGCACCTACATTATTGCAGCCGCTGATGGAAGTGATATTTACAGAATTGCTGATGAAAATGGGCCAATCGACGCCGGGCAGCCTTGCTGGTCGCCCGATGGCACCCGCCTGGCTTTTACGTCGGATGTGCACGGCTATAATAATATTGGCATCCTGGACATTTCCACACGCGAGATCCAATGGCTGACGAATGGAGAAGGTGAAAAGCAATATCCATCCTGGTCTCCGGATGGGACCCGTCTTGTGTACGTCTTTAACCGCAGTACGGTGTCCTGGCTGGGAGTGCAGAAACCGGGTGAATCTCCGCAAATGTATCGGGTAGAACCAGGAGTTCATTACCTTCCGCACTTTACGCCAGACGGCAGCCAAATTATCTTTGCTTTCGATAACCCTCGTCATCCGGATGACATCTGGTCTTTATCCCTGGCGAAAGGAAGTTTTACCCAATTAACCTTTTCCTTACCGCAAGAATTAGCCGATTTCCCATTTTCGATGCCAGAGGAGATAACATACCCCGGGATGGACGGGACACCGGTCCCAGCCTTGCTCTTCAAACAAAGAGATCATAAGCCCGGACCGGCTGCGCTCCTAATTCATGGAGGACCAGATTGGTTTTTTGAGATGACCTGGTATCCCCTGATGGCCCACATGGCCTCGCGGGGATGGGTTGTGCTGGTACCCAATTACCGCGGCTCCACAGGCTACGGGCGCGCCTGGCAGGAAGCCAGTCGGTTCGACTTCGGGGGCGTGGATAATGATGACGTCGCTGCAGGAGCGCATTTTCTTCTCCAGAATAAGCTCGCTGACCCTGAACGGATCGGGATCACCGGACGCAGTCATGGCGGGTATCTAACCATGACTTGTCTGACGAAATATCCCCAACTCTGGGCAGCTGGATCTGCAGTGGTTCCTTTTATTAATTGGTTCACGAACCATAAATATATCCGCCCCGACCTGCAGCACTGGGATTATGAAAATTTTGGCAACCCGGATGACGATCACGATCTGTGGGTCGAACGGTCACCGTATTTCTTTCTCCACCAGGTGTCTGCACCGGTGCAATTGATCGCAGGCAGGCTGGACCAGCGCTGCCCAGTCAGCGATTCAATCGAGGCACATGCAGCCTTGCAGAAACTGGGCAAGGAAGTCGAGCTTGTAATTTACGAGGACGAGGGACACGCCTTTCTAAAATTGGAAAATGTGTTGGATTCAGAACAGCGCCGCGTGGCTTTTCTTGCGAAATTTATAGAGAAGAAGTAGCGACTTTCGTTATTAAGTATCGGAGAAAATCGATGATACGTCTTTCCGTTCTTGACGATAGCGAGATCGAAGCCATTCATCAGGCCAGCCTGCGTATCCTGGCCGAGACCGGTGTGGTGCTGACCGAACCAAAAAGCCGCGATCTCCTGAACGATGCTGGGGCAAAAATCAATGAGACACGCGTCCTGCTCCCGCCCGAAGTGGTGGAGCGATGCATCGCAATGGCCGGGAAAAGAACGACCATCCGCGGGCGGGGAGGGACGGTCAAAATATTGGGGGAAGGAACCCTGTATTTCCATAACCTGGGCGGTGCTCCTCAGATTTACAACGCATTTTCCGGGACACGCCGTCTGGCAGTCGTACAGGATGTGCGCGACTGCCACCCGTTTGCTGGATGCACTGGAGAATTGCCATACCATCACGCCTTTCTTTACCCCCACCGAGGTACCGGGCGGGGTGATGTCATTGGCGATGTACCGGCATGCGCTGCCGTATACAGTAAAGCCACTCCAGGGACCGGGGGTGCAGTTTGCTGCTGAAGTGCGCTACGCGGTCAAAATGGCGGAGGTGATCGGCATACCCGCGGAAGTATTGACCTTGTCACTGTCTCCGGTCAGCCCACTGAGCATCCCGGATCATGAGGCAGAGGCGATCATGGAAATTGCCCGCCAGGGGATCGCATTTGCACCGCTGCCTTGTCCCACTGCCGGAACAACTGCGCCATTTTCCATAGCTGGAGCCATTACCCAGCAGAATGCAGAAGTTTTGGCGGCACTGGTACTGGCAGAACTGGTTAAGCCGGGATTGCCCATTATTTACTGTGGACGGCTGGCGATGATGGAACCCCGCAGCGGGCTTTCAGTGTGGGGCGGGGTCGAGATGGGGATGGCTTCCGCCGGTACGGTGCAAATCGGTCATCGCTACGGGTTGCCGGTCAATGTTTACGGATTCTCGACCAATGCGCACTAGCCTGGATGCACAGGATGGCTTTGAGCGCGCCTTGAATGCTGCCATTCCCGCCCTGGCAGGGGCAGATGAACTTTCCGGCATCGGCGAAATGGAAGCCGGGGTGATGGGCTCATATGCCCAAATGGTGGCGGATAACGAATTTGCCGGGAGCATTACCCGGATCCGAAAAGGCATCCGCGCAGATTCAGATGCGCTGGCGGTGGATGTGATCGCGGCAGCCATGTCAACCACGCGGAATTTCCTCGGTCAAAAGCATACGATGAAATATCTAAAATCTGGCGAAGTATATTTGACAAAACTTGCCGAGCGCGGCTCATGGGAAGCATGGGAAAACGCCGGACGGATCGGCTTGGTCGAACGGGCACAGGCTGAGGCCGAGCGGATTTTACGCGAGCACCAGGTTCCACCGCTTGAAGATGCCCAGGAGCACGAACTGGATCTCTTGATGGTTTCTGCCGAAAAAGAATTGGTAAAATAATATTCCACGCGACAGACGTCTTAGGATTAACCACATCAGGTGAAATATGCTTGAAAAAGCGCAAGCAATCCAAAAACAAATGAGTGAATGGCGGCGGGATTTCCATATGCACCCGGAACTCGGCTTCCAGGAAAAACGTACGTCTGCCAAAGTGGCTGAAACCTTGGAGCAATTGGGGTATCGCGTGAAACGCGGTGTCGGGCGGACCGGCGTGGTCGCAGATCTCGGGAGCGGCAAACCGGTTGTCGCCATCCGCGCCGATATGGATGCGCTGCCGCTTCAGGAGAGCAACCAGGTGCCTTATGCTTCACAGAACCCTGGGGTGATGCATGCCTGTGGGCACGACAGCCATACCGCCATGGCTCTTGGCGCTGCGGCATTGCTGTCCCGCGAAAAATTCCACGGGCACGGTGCGGTTCCTTATGCAGCCCTCTGAAGAAGTCGCCGATGAAGAAGGGTTGAGCGGCGCCCAACGCATGGTCCAGGATGGGGCGATGGAAAGCGTGGACCTGGTTATCGCCCTGCATGTCGAGCCGTCAGCACCCGCTGGAACCATCCGCATTCAGGCCGGGCCTGCTTCTGGGGGAGTGGATTCCTGGTTCGCAGAAATTATCGGCAAAGGCGGGCACGGCGCACACCCCCACCAGACCATCGACCCGTTTTATATTACTGCCCACGTGATCCTGGCTTTAAATGGGATTGTCTCGCGGCGGCTCGATCCTTTTGACCCGGCAGTGGTCAGCATAGGTTCATTGAATGGTGGCTTCACGGAAAATGTCATCCCTGAGCGGGTAAAATTAACCGGCACTCTGCGTTATCACCGAGAAACGAGTCCAGGAGCAAATTCATGCCGAAATCAGGCGTGCCTTTGAAATTGCCCGCACTTTGGGAGGCAATTACGATTTAAATTTCGAGATAGGCACCCCTCCCATGATCAATTCCGCAATCGCTTCCGACCTGATTGAAGCCACGGCAGCCGACCTGCTTGGCAGGCAGAATGTCCTTCCGTGGAAAGATGAATTAGGCGCTGAGGATTTTGGATGTTTCATGGAACTTGCCCCGGGAGCCATGTTCGCCCTGGGAACAAGTGGAGAGAATTTTCATTGCCAACTGCATAACCCGGATTTTGACCTTGATGAAAGCTGCCTGCCGGTCGGCGCGGCTGTCCTGGCAGAAACAGCATTAAGGTTCATGAGAGAAAAAAGTAATTAAATGGGTGAGGTGAAGGCAGCAAAATTGAATACTTTTTGTTCTATATTCTCTTTAGATATACAAATCAAGGAGTTCATATGCACACGATCCTGAAATCTGGAACCAGGGAGGTCATTATCGGAATTGATCGTCCCTTTGTGATGATCGGCGAAAAAATCAATCCCACCGGACGTAAAAAACTTGCTGCGGCATTATCCGAAGGCAACCTGGACTATGCCCGCCAACTTGCCGAGAGCCAGGTGGCTTGGGGGGCGGAAGTTTTGGACATCAACGTGGGTGTTCCGGGTCTGGACGAGGTGTCGGTGGTAAAAAAACTGGTAGAAATGCTTGTCCCGGTTGTAGATGTGCCGTTTTGTCTTGACTCGGCCAACCCGCAGGTTTTAGCTGCCGGCCTGGCTGCCGCACCGGGTAAACCGTTGGTCAATTCGGTCAGCGGGGAAGAGAAGAGACTGGATACCGTTTTGCCCCTCGTCAAAGAGCGCGGTGCGGCGGTCATCGGACTGACCATGGATGATAACGGCATCCCAAAAACACCCGAGGAACGACTATCGGTAGCGGAGAAGATCATCGAGCGGGCTGCTAAAATGGGAATCCCGATCGAAGACATCATCATCGATCCGCTGGTGCTGACCGTTGGATCGGATAGCAAGGCAGCCCTGGTCACTCTCCAGACTGTGGAATTGCTGCGCAAGGAGTTTGGAGTAAACATCAACCTGGGTGCCAGTAACGTATCCTTCGGCCTCCCCGACCGCCCTACCGTAAACCAGGCATTCCTGACCCTCGCTATCCAGTTGGGAGCCACCTGTTCGATCACCGATCCAGCGAAGATGGGCGCAACTGTTAAAGCGACGGATATGGTTTTGGGAAGGGATGAAAACTCAATGCGTTACCTGAAATATTTCCGCGCGGCGGAGAAATTGAGAGCCGCCGAGGCTGAAAAGGTTGCTTAAAATGAATTAAAGAAGTTCCCTTTCGCAATTTTCAGAAAGGGAACTTTATTATTCAGATGAGAACGGGTCAGATTCCCCAAACAGCTTTAATTCCCAGGCATATTTCGTATAGACCAAATAATGTCAACGCCATTGCTGAAAGGCCCACCAAAGCCCGGCTGATACGTGGGCCAGTTTTCCTGGCAGCTGAAAAAAGCAGCATAATTCCAAGCGTGACGAAAATCAGGATGCTATAAAAACCCGCCAGCAGGGCGATACCGCTGACGGGGGCTTGCCGCCATCCCTTGAGCAGTAGAGGTCCCATGACCAGGCTCCAGCCTAAGTAGGGCGCCGGGTTCAGCAGATTAACCACCGCGGCTTTTAAGACGGTTTGCTGAATGGTTTTATTCCCAATTGGTTTTTCTTTTTCGTAGTTTCGCCAGGTTTTATATGCCCCCAGGGCAAGATACAGGAGGAAAATTCCGCCTGCGAATTGCAGCACCTGGACCAGCCAGGTAGGCATGTGACTTAAGACCAGCAGGACCAGGGCAATGATCGGGATGTCGCTGAGCAGAGGTGCGAACGCAGCCGGGACGGTACGGCGCCAGCCATTCGTCAGCGTTTGGGAAACAAGATAGGTCAGGAAAGGACCGGGTTGCACCGCAGCCGCAAAGGCATAGGTCATTCCAAAAATCAAATATGCAGTCATCCAGAATTATGTCTCATGGTTGGATTGTCGGCGTGCTCAATCTTTTCCTATTCCTGATTCCCCTATTCAGAGAGCTACAGGATCGTTGTTCCAGATAACTAGCATCGCAGATAAAAAATACATCGCCCGCGTTGCAAAGTCGGACTTGGAGCTTCTGGATATATAATACTGCATGTTGAGGAAAAGGATTATGGATTTATATAACAGCTAAAATTCAAGATAATGCTGTTATTATCGGAATACTTTTCCTGGCTTTCAAAATTGACTGATCTTGTTTGCCCATTTCATATCAGCGCTGCCCAATATTGGGATGAAACTAAACCATTCTGTTTGCATCTAATAAATGATAATAAAGGGAGCCATAATCTACATGAGTAAATCTTCCAATTCCAAAGAAAATCCAGAACATGTTAAAGTTCTTATTCTTGGCGCCGGGCCAGCCGGATTGTCGGCTGCCCTTTACGCGGCGCGCGCAGATCTCCAACCGCTTGTATTGACCGGACTTCAATTGGGCGGGCAGGTTTCCCTGACAAATACAATCGAGAATTATCCCGGCTTTCCGGAAGGAGTGGGGGGTGTGGAACTGGGTGAATTATTCCAAAAACAGGCGGAACGTTTCGGTGCGCGCGTCCTGTTTGATTCAGCCCAAAGCGTAGATTTATCCAGCCGGCCTTTTAAAGTGGTCGCAGATAGCGGTGAATATACCGCTGACACGCTGATCATCTCCACGGGAGCCAGCCCCAACCTGCTCAAAATTCCAGGTGAGACCAACCTGACGGGCAGAGGTGTCTCATATTGCGCAACATGTGATGGATGGTTTTTTAAAGATAAGAAAGTAGTCGTGGTAGGAGGCGGGGACTCGGCACTCGAAGAAGGATTGTTCCTGACGCGCTTTGCCACATCCGTAACGATCATCCACCGGAGAGATAGTTTCCGTGCAGGTGCGATTTTGCAAAAGCGGGCCAAGGATAATCCCAAGATCAAGGTCATCTGGAATACGATCGTTACCGATGTAATTGGTGAGGAGAAGGTTGAATCGATTAAGGTTAAAAACCTTCTAACCGGTGAAGTTGATTCTTTTACGACGGATGGCTTTTTTATATTTGTCGGCAATACCCCCAACACACAAATGTTTGCCAGCCAATTGGATATGGAGAACGGTTATATCAAGGTGAATGACCGGATGCACACCAGCGTTGCTGGCGTTTTTGCTGCGGGTGAATCTGCAGACGCCCGGTTCAAGCAGGTCATAACCTCGGCAGGGATGGGTGCGGCAGCGGCTATGGAAGCCACTCGTTTCCTAGAGCGGGAAGCTGGTTGAGTTTCATTATTGAGATTGAATTAATCGAGCGGCAGAACAACTGCCGCTTTTATCAGTTAAGATATTTATAAGATAAGTGCGTGACAAAGAGTACTATCATCAATAAGGTTTATTTTGTAGTATAAATCTAATAGCCTATGCCTAAGGAGGAACAATGACTGCAAAGATTTCCATTATTGGAGCCGGTATGACCGGCTCGACCACTGCCCATTGGCTGGCGGAGCGGGAAATCGCCGACCTGGTGCTGGTGGATATAATCGAGGGCATGCCTCAGGGCAAGGCCCTCGATTTGTTGGAGTCCCTGCCAATCATCGGCAAGGATGTATCGGTGGTGGGGAGCAACGATTTCGAAGCCACCAAGGGGTCGGATATCGTTGTCATCACTGCCGGAATCCCGCGCAAGCCGGGAATGAGCCGGGAAGACCTGCTGACGACCAACGCTAAAATTGTCGGAGATGCCACCACCAGCGCCCTTAAGTTTTCACCGGAAGCAATCTTCATCGTCTTGACCAATCCCCTGGATACGATGGCGTACCTGGCAATGAAAATGGGCAAACTGCCACGCGAGCGTATCATAGGACAGGCAGGCATCCTGGATTCAGCGCGGATGCGCGCTTTTGTCGCGCTCGAGACAGGTGTCAGCGTGGAAAACATTGCCTGCTATGTGCTCGGGGGTCACGGTGACGAGATGGTCCCATTGACCGGGCGTTCGAATATCGCCGGCGTCCCATTGCGAGAATACCTGCCCGCAGAAAAGCTGGATGCCATTGTGACACGGACGCGCAAGGGCGGCGGTGAGATCGTCAGCCTGCTGAAAACCGGGTCAGCCTATTATGCACCTGCAGTGGCTGTCGCCCAAATGGCCGAGGCAATCCTGAAAGATAAGCACCTGATCGTCCCCGCCTCAGCCTATCTAAAGGGCGAATATGGACTGAAGGACATGTTCTTTGGCGTACCGGTGCAGATTGGACGCGGCGGCCTGGAAAAGGTGATTGAATATAAACTTGACGCAGACGAAAAAGCCGCATTGGAGAAATCTGCTGCCGCAGTCAAGGAAAGTATCAGCGTAATGCAATCGCTGGTTAAATTTTAGTGCCAATGCGGGTAACCTCGCAGCGACAACTGTAAAACGGAGGCTAGAATGATTCTGCACGAGAAATTATCAGCTCAACTTCCCGCATGGCGGGAACGCGTCAAGACCCTGGTCAAGGATCACGGCGAAACCGTCATCGACCAGGTGACCATCGGCCAGGTCTACGGCGGGATGCGCGATATTAAATCCATGGTCACCGACATTTCTTTTGTCGACCCGGCAACCGGCATCAAATTCCGGGGCATGTCCATCCCGGAAGTGCTGGAGAAACTCCCCAAGCCCGCTGGAGCAGCCATCCCCTATGTGGGCGGGTTGTTTTATCTCCTGCTGATTGGCGAAATTCCCACCAAGGCCCAGGCAGAAGAAGTGGAAGCTGAATGGGCAAAACGGGCAGTTGTGCCGCCCCATGTTTTTGCCATGCTGCGCTCCATGCCGAAGGACACGCACCCGATGGTGTTGTTCTCCCAGGCAGTGCTGGCTTTACAGAGCGGCTCAAAATTTAACAAAGCCTACCATGAAGGCGTCAAGAAAGACATGTACTGGGAATCAACCCTGGAAGATGCCCTTGACTTGACCGCCAAGCTCCCTTCCATTGCAGCCTTCATCTACCGGCTGAAATACGGCGATGGCAAAGAACCGAAGTATGATCCGAAGCTGGATTACGGCGCCAACTTTGCCCGGATGCTTGGAGTCAAGGATGAGAAGGGTTATTCCGAACTTTCCCGCCTGTACTTTATCCTGCACTCAGACCATGAGTCGGGAAACGTCAGCGCCCATACCACGCACCTGGCTGGTTCGGCCCTCTCGGACGCCTATTACGCATTCTCGGCAGGCCTAAACGGGCTGGCTGGACCGTTACACGGGCTTGCAAACCAGGAGTGCCTGGGCTGGTTGATCGATGTGCGCGACAAGTTTGGTGGTGTTCCGCCCCGCGAGGATCTGTACAAATTCGCCTGGGATACCTTAAATGGCGGCAAGGTCATTCCCGGATATGGGCACGCAGTTTTACGCGTGACCGATCCTCGCTTTACCGCTCAACTCGAATTTGCCAAGGCTCGCTTCCCGGAGGATACTCTTATCCGCCTGGCGGAACTGGTATATGATGTGGTCCCGGCAGTTCTCAAGGAACAGGGCAAAGCCAAGAACCCGGCTCCTAACGTGGACGCCATTTCGGGCACGCTGCAGTATTATTACGGTGTGCGCGAGTTTGATTTCTATACAGTGTTGTTCGGTGTAGGGCGCGCCTTGGGCGTTATGCCAAACCTGGTCTGGGCGCGCGCTTTGGGTCAACCCATCGAACGACCCAAATCCTTGACAACGGCAATGCTGGAAGAATTGGCGAAGAAATAATTCCATTCCCAGCACCCAAAAAATTAACAGATAACGATTAATAAAAGCTTCCGAAATCAAGTGATTTCGGAAGCTTCGTTTATGGGTTATCAGGACAACATATTCCTAATGAGGAAACCTTGTTTTATTAATCCAGCGGATGCCGGGTAGATGCATACCTTTCCAGGTCTGGAGTGGGACGCTCATACTCCTGTGCCATGAGCGGCGACGAGATTATAAAATCTGCCGTGGACCGGTTGCAGGCGGTCGGAATATTGTAGAGCACAGCCAGACGCAACAAGGCTTTTATGTCAGGGTCATGCGGTTGAGGTTCCAGGGCATCCCAAAAAAAGATGAGCATATCCACCGTGTCCTTGGCAATCGCAGCTCCCACCTGCTGGTCACCTCCCAACGGCCCGGAAAAGAAACGGGTAATCGGGAGATCCAGTTCCTCTGACCAGCAAGTCGCCGGTCGTTCCTGTGGCAAACAACCAGTGGCGCGACAATGTCTCGCGGTTAAATCGAGCCCAATCGAGTAAATCGGATTTTTTATTATCGTGTGCAACCAAAGCGATGCGTTTTTCTTCGGTAATCACTTTCATTCAAAAATCTCCTTCTAATTCTTGATCGCCCGCGTGGCGATGTAAGCCGGGTGATACTTGCTGAGATGTGAATCGGGGCAGATATCTTCGTAAAACCCTGTGATGGCAAACCCGGCGTCTGTCTGACCTGCGATCAGGTCGGTAAGGCTGTGGCCGAATTCGAGCGGGATGCCCTCTTCAATGCAGATATCCAACTCCTCCGGTTCCATATCCTTCAGGTCGGAATAAGGGATTGCAAACCTGACTTGCAGGGTCTCCTGCTCGTCAGCGTGCGTACCAAACATATAGTAGATGGGATTCGCGAAACCGGCGAGAAGGGAACCACCTCGTCGCAGCACCCGGAATGATTCCCGCCATACGGGGCGTACTTCAGGACAAAAGACGTTGGAAACCGGATGGAAGACCAGGTCGAAGCTTTCGTTTGGAAAAATGGACAGGTCGCGCATGTCCCCTTCGACAGTGCGGATGCTCAACCCCTCGCGGTTGGCTACCTGGCGGTCGCGGTCCAATTGCGCCGGGGAATTGTCGAAGATGGTGACATTAGCTCCCAGTGCAGCAAAAACCGGACCCTGTTGCCCACCGCCGCAAGCCAGACCGAGCAGGTCCAGTCCCCGAAAAGATGGGAACCATTCCCCCGGGACAGGCTTGGTCTCGGTCAGCAGCACACTAAATTCACCTTTCCGGGCAGCAGCAATAGTTTTGGGATCGACCGGGATCGTAAATTTATTGTTCTTATCCACCTGGTGGTTCCAGGCATAACGATTGTAATCTCTCACATTGAGGGATGGTTTGGTCATCATTTGCTCCAGATTTTATTAATCCCCGGTAAAAAAATTCCCCGCGAGGAGACTCGCGGGGAATGGTATCCTGATCCCGGAGTGCTATTTTGTGGGTGTGGCCACCGGACCGGCGCCGCTCCACCCGAAGACACGCATATCAGAAGCTGCACCTGCAGTCGACCAGATTGGATTGCCTTGATCATCTGTCCCACTCTGGCGGACTGTGACCACCCACCATAGCAGGATACTGTTGTCCTGCGGACGGAAAGTTACCGGGACGATGAACTTCGTGTCGGTCACGTACTCCGTCAATTTGTGGCCGGTACCACCGGTGAGAACTTCCACGACCACCTGGTAGCGCTCGTTATCCCGCAGGGCGCCTACAGATGCCCATTGTAAAGTGACGGTGTCTGCGGCCAGCGTGAACATGTCGCCATCGGCAGGCAGGAGCAAGTTAGGCGCCGGATAAGGAGGAGGTGTGGTGGGGGTGGGGCTTGGTCCCGGGGTGGCGTCCCGCATGCAAAGAGGGATGATCAGGACGGTATCGAGCATTGCCGTGTCCGTGCTCAGCCCGTTCCACTCTTTAATGGCCGTCACAGAAACACCATAATTCGTTGCAATAGTGCTGAGGGTATCGTTCGTTTGGACAGTGTACTTTACGGTCTGGCAGGCTGCGCGCGTAGCTGCCGCTGATTCCAGGGTGGCGGTAGCAGCTGGAGGAGGTGTGGCAGTAGGACGCGGGACAAGGATTTTTTGCCCCACCTGCAGGTTCGTGCATTGGCTGTTTAAATTATTCAAGTTTACTATGGCGGCTACCGAGGAGCTGTACAAGCCTGCGATTGAAATGCACGAATCTCCATTGGCAACGGTATATTCAATCGGTGGTTCAGGAGTTAAGGTTGCTGTATCGGTAGGAATGAGTGTCTCAGTGGGGGTCGCCGTGATCGTGGCCGTTGCAGTGGGAGTAAATACTGCAGTGGCATCAGGGAGTTTTCCGGTGCCTTTCAATGTAAAGAATAATGCCAATGCTCCCACAACCAGGAATATGGCAAGCAGGCCCAGCGCGACCGGCAGGCTCAAGGTAACTTCGGGCATGCGAGCCCCCTGTACTGTTTTATCCGATTTTGCTTTTTGTTTTGGAGTGGCGTTGAATTCGGTCCCACATACAACACATCGGGTGGCATTTTCTGCCAGTCGTGTACCACACGTAGGACAGAGCTTGGTTGAAGTAGCTTCAGGACTCATAGTTCGGGGATTATACCATGAGGAATATATACAGCACCATTAATGGGTTTAATTGGATTGCGTATAGAAAAACGACCTGGGACCTATGAATTCCAGCAGGAATGATGTCGATGTTAAGCAAATTGAGAGATTTGTGTGCGTTATAATGTCCACGTAATGGCTGACGATATTGCCCTGTATAAAACCATGCTGCTAATTCGCCGGTTCGAAGAACGATTGTTAACTGAGTTCTCGACCGGCAAAATAGGTGGGACCACCCATGCATACATCGGCCAGGAAGCTGATGCAGCCGGGATTTTTTCCGTTGCGGATCCGGAAGATGTGGTTTTCAGCAACCACCGCTGTCACGGCCACTTCCTTGCTTATGGGGGAGAGGCATACCGATTGGCTGCAGAATTAATGGGCAAGGTGACCGGCTTGGTGGGTGGGAGGGGCGGCAGCCAACACATCCACTGGCATAATTTTTACTCGAATGGTATCCAGGGTGGAATCGCACCTGTCGCCACGGGTATGGCGCTTGCTGAAAAAGAAACCAATACTGGAAAGATCGCGCTGGTATTTATTGGAGACGGGACGCTTGGCGAAGGCACTCTTTACGAAAGCATGAACATCGCTGCCCTGTGGAAGCTACCTCTCCTGTTCGTGCTTGAAGACAACCATTATGCCCAGACGACGCCGGTCGAAAAAGCTGTTGCTGGTTCCATGTCCGGGAGATTCACCGCATTTGGGATCCCGGTCTGGGAACGGGACACGAGCGATGTTTTGGAGGTTCAGGCCGTGGCAAAAGACGCTATAGCTTCTGTCCGATCAGGAGCAGGACCTGCCAGCCTGATTTTACATACACATCGTTTCTCAGCCCACAGCAAGGGTGATGATACGCGCACTCGCGAGGAACTCGAGCGCATCCACCAATTCGATCCTCTGACGATCCATGGGAAGCGGCTTTCGAGTAAAGCATGTTCTAAAACCGAATCCGAGGTTACCGATATTATTAATAATGCTTTTGATCGAGCAAATGCTGACCCATTTCCCCTGTTGGGCACTGAAAATTGATGACGACAGTCCTAGACCGCCTCAATTATGCTCTGCATCACTCCATGGAGTCCGACGAACGCGTATATTTACTCGGTGAGGACATCCTTGACCCCTACGGCGGTGCGTTCAAGGTGACCCGTGGACTCTCGACAAAATTCCCCACGCGTGTCCTGACCACCCCCATTTCCGAGGCAGCCATCGTCGGGGTTGCGACCGGCATGGCTTTGCGCGGGCTGATCCCGGTGGTGGAGATCATGTTCGGAGATTTTGTTACACTGGTAGCTGACCAGGTGATCAACCATGCATCCAAGTTCCGCTGGATGTATAACGACCTGGTCAGGGTCCCAGTCGTCGTTCGTACTCCCATGGGTGGGAGGCGAGGATATGGCCCCACCCACAGCCAATCCCTGGAAAAGATGTTCCTGGGTGTACCCGGCTTGAAAGTGGTCGCACCCAATACCCTGGGAGACCCGGCGGAGTTACTGGTTGCTTCAATCTCAGAGAATGACCCGGTGATGTTCGTGGAGCACAAACTGTTATATACCCGCCAACTACTGGAGAGGGGGAAAGATGACCTGCAGGATTTTAGTGTTGAACAAACTGGAGGCGCTTACCCGACCTTTATCCTATCGTCCAACAACGGGAGCTCAATTAACCATAGCCTGCTACGGTTACAACTTCGAACTTGCCCGAACTGCCGCTCTTGAACTCATAATGGAACATGAGATATTTTCCGAAATTGTTTTATTTTCACAACTAAGTCCTTTTAACCTTGAACCGCTTTTCCTGTCCCTGGAAAAGACCAGGAAACTGGTCACGGTCGAAGAAGGAACTCTCTCCCTCGGCTGGGGGGCCGAGGTGACCGCCCGGGCTGTTGAAAAGATGGAAGGTTTACGGATCCGGCGTGTCGCAGCCTTGGATTTACCGATTGCAAATGCGAAAAGTTTGGAAGATAAAATCCTTCCTTCGGTGCAGGAAATCGTGAAAAGCGCCCTTTTCGTACTCTCGTAAACCTTTATTTTCGTAACCAATTTTATTAGGGAAAAATGATTAAATCCGAAATTCTAGTCCCACTCCTGAATGCAAATGAACCAGAAGCCAGGTTGGTTGGCGTTCACGTTAAAGACCACCAGGCGGTCAATAAAGGTCTGCTCCTTTTTACGATTGAAACCACCAAATCTGCGAGTGAAATTGAATCCCCGGATACGGGCTTTATCCGGTTGTTAGCCGAAGAAGACGACATTGTGTCAGTGGGGGAACGATTGGCAGTGATTACCGAGAATGTCGATGATTCGATAAAGATCCCGGTTGGCGGGCGATTAACCTCACCCACAAAAAGCAGATTGCGAATTACAAAGCCAGCCAGAGCACTCGCCGAATCCCTGGGCGTGGCCCTTTCGGCCTTACCGACTGGTACACTAATAACCGAGGATATTGTCCGGCAGGTTGCCGGCAAGGAAGAGGAGCTACGTGAGTCATTTCCTGCTTCTGAAAAACCTTATATACTCGTTTACGGCGCGGGCGGGCACTCCAAATCCGTCATGGAATTGGTCCTCCAAAATAGCATTTATACCATTGCCGGGATCGTGGACGACGATAAACGCTTGAAAGGGAAGCTTGTTCTTGGGGTTCCTGTATTGGGGACCCGGGCGTTGCTGCCGGCTATTGCTGGGCGGGGGGTGTTATTGGCAGCCAACGGGGTAGGTGGAATCATAGATATTGCATTGCGTGTAGGTATTTATAAATTACTTGAAAGCTCTGGTTTTTCTTTCCCCATCCTAATACACCCACGCGCCTGCGTAGAAACTAGCTCCAAAGTGGAGGAAGGGGTGCAGGTATTTGCCAACGCTTATGTTGGCGCAGAAGCGATCCTCCACTCGAGGTGCATGGTCAATACCAATGCAGTGGTATCGCACGATTGTGAAATTGGAGCTTACAGCCATATTGCTCCTGGCGCGTTATTGGCGGGGCACGTCCATGTTGGCGAGCGGACACTGGTTGGGATGGGAGTGACTACGACCATTGGCGTAAAAATAGGTTCCGGAGTGCGCATAGGCAACGCAGCCATCGTCCTTGCCGATGTGCCCGATAAAATGGTAATCCAAGCCGGTCGATATTGGGCTGGCAAAGCAGAATAACCTGTGCAAGACAAAAAAACGGCAATCGAAAGATTGCCATTTTTTTGTCTCCTTTGAGTTTGCCCGGTTAAGTGCGAGCCGAAAGCCAGGCTTGCAGATCGTCGAACATTGTTATCCGTTCCGGCTCGTTGTGAACTTCGTGGAAAAGGTTATCATAAATCTTGATGGTTTTGTCCTTGGATCCTACTTTATCGAAAAGCAATTTGGCGCCGGTGGGATCGACAATTCTGTCTGCGCTGCCTTGTAAAATGAAAAGTGGCAAAGTAATCTTGGAAGCTTCCTCATTGACACGCAGCATTGCTCGCAGCATGCCGGCTGAAATACTTGCTGTAATTTTGCCATGGAAGACGAGTGGGTCGTTATTGTAAGCTGTCACCACCTCCTGGTCGTGCGACAGGCTGGAAGTATCCAGCCCGAGAATTCCCGTCCGGGGAGCGATGGTTGCAAGGACCTTACCAACAGTGACGGTCAGCGGCGAAATGTTATCGGGGACCTTGACGGGTGGAGCAGAGATGATTGCTCCCTTGAAATCAGCTGAATGATCGAGCAGGTAGAACAATGTAATCAATGCGCCCAGGCTGTGCCCATATATAAAAATGGGTTTTCCAGGTTGCCATTCTTTGACCATTTGATAATACAGGGCAAGTGGCTCGGTGAAATCCTCGAACTGCTTGATAAGTTCGCGCTGCCCGCCCGACTTGCCATGCCCAATGTGGTCAAGCCCATAGACAGCGTATCCGAGCGGAACGAAATGGTTGATTACATTGGTGTACCGACCACAATATTCACCGACCCCATGGACGATCAACAAAGTTGCTTTCACATTCCCTTCGGGGAGCCATCCCTCATAAAAGATGTTTGTGTCACGCACACCTTTGAAATTGCCTTCGATATGCTTCATGATCTCTCCTTTCGATTGGATCGATAAAATAGTATAGCACGGGAAACATTGGATTTCCTGATTTAAATACCACTTCCAACAAGATTAAGCAGCCAACTTACCGACTAGGAGATATTTTCACTCAACCGGGCAGCAGCAACGATGGGAAGCCAGTGGCGATATTCCACTTCCCCTCCGAGGCGCAATTAGAAATACGTGCGAAAATAGGTACCGGCAACCCGGCTGCCAGGACTTGTTAGGCCATTTTTTGTTCAAAGCAGATAATTTCGATTTCAAACCAATTATGGAACAATTTGAGCACGCAGCCATCCTCCCAGGCATAAATATCTGCCGTTCGACCGCGTGCTAAGGGTTTCTCCAGGTCAGCTGAAATCATAAATGTGACCGGACAAATTCCCCGATCTTTTCTATGGCTTGGCGCGATTCTGGAACGTAGGGTACAAACCCCTGGAAAACATGCCACATCCCGGGCCAGGTTTCCAGGGTAACGTCCACTCCAGCTGCACGCGCCTTTTGTTCCAGCCGGAAGGAATCATCGTATAGGATTTCCTCCGTTCCGACTTGGATAAATGTAGGAGGAAGGTCATGCATATCCCCAAACAGAGGCGATATGTACGGGTAATCCAATGGATGTCCATTGGCATAAACTTTGACCAGCCAGTCATCGTCGGTGAGACGCAACAGGGGATCGCGGTCTGCTCGCGTGTGGATGGATTCCCCGGAGAATGTCAGGTCGGTCCAAGGGGATAGCAGGAAAAGAGCGCCGGGCATTTTATGTTGATTATCTCTCAGGGAAAACGCGGTGGCGAGGGTCAGGCCTCCGCCGGCCGAGTCGCCTCCTATCGCTATATGTTCCGGCGCGAAACCCTGGTCAAGCAACCAGCGATAACCAGACAGGGCATCCTCAAGAGCAGCGGGAAAGGGATTTTCGGGGGCGAGACGGTAATCGATCAATAATACCCGTGCCTGACTGGTCTGGGCAAGATTTCCGGCCAGGCCAAGATGGGTGGAGGGCGAACAGATCACATAAGCCCCACCGTGCAGATAAAGGATGGCACGACCCGGAACGGATTCGTCTGGTTCGAGCCAATCGGATGGGACCCCGTTAGCAGCAATGGTTTTAAGGGATACCCCATGCGGTAGACGAATGGCGCGCCTAGCAGCGGAGTCAATTCTTCTTCGGCGTACTTCAATGGGAAGATCACCGAGCAGTGCGTCCTTGGTGTCGCGCATAATACGCTGGATTATTCGACTGCGAAGGCTGGCCATGGTTCTCCTAGAATAAGAACGGGAAGAAAGATCGGGTATTTCTTTTGTATTCCTGGAACCCCGGCAGGGCGGATAATACCTTATCCTTGCGGACCATGTTGGGGATCCAAAAAGTTAAAATGAATGCTGCCAGTGGCAGGAAAGCAAACCACGTCATCGCCAAGAGGGCAAATGCTGTGTATATCAGGAATTCTCCAAAGTAATTAATATTGCGGGATAACCTGAACAAGCCATCTGTGATGAGATTACCGGGCTGCAGTTTAAGGGAGGTGAACTTCTGCATGTCACCAGCGAAGACGAAGAAAATACCGAAAGCGCTCAAGCTGACCGCGATTGCCAGAAGCCAGGGCGGAGCCATCACCCCTTTCCACGTGATTAACCAGGCGGGGATCCAGTAGATTACCAAAGAAACCCAGGAAACCAGTCCGAACCAAACACTGGTCTTTCGTTCCCAGGAAAGGTCGGGAAAGATATTGCTTTTCATAACCCAAAGCAAGCCATATGTTCCGTGCAGACCAAGGTAAATCCACGCAGTTGGATTTTGCCATTGATGATAGATCGCCATCAAACCCAGGATGACGATGAACGTGATCCCTTTATTGGTATCGATAAAATACTTGAGTTTCATAATTCCAGCCTCTTATGGTGGCAATATTGAATAAAGAATGTGAACCATTACTCGATGTAATATGGAAGCAGTTTAGGTAGCAAAGCAGGAAGCAGGCGCCGGTAACCCGGGTCATTTTCCGAAACATCCAACCGGAGAAGGTGACTGGGTGGAATTGTGGACAGCCAAATATTGAGATAGGAAGCAAGCTTGACGATGTCCTTTGGATCGGCAATGTTAATTCTTTTACGACCTGCGAGGCGCCGAAGGATTACCTCCGGGCTGGCGGTCAGGTGGATAATTAAATCAGGCGGCGGTAAATTAAACCGGATAAATTCATAAAAACGTTTGCACAGGTTGTATTCCGCCTTACTCAGCCAGCCGCGAGAATAAAAGAGGCGGGTAAAGCCGTGATAATCCAGGTCCAGTCCTCCGTCCACCAATCCGGTATGCTCCGCCTGGCGCAGGACCCGCTCCTGTTCGGCGCGCAGTAAAAGGTAATCGATTTGGTTCGGCAGGGCGTAATTTGGGTTTGCTTTAAAAACTTGCTGGAAGGGACGTTCCTTATGTTGTTCCAACCCCGGGACAAATGGCCCTTGTTTGCACAAGGCGCGTACCAGTGCAGTTTTACCGACGCCTGTGGTGCCAACGACTGCGATGATCTTACCCATTGATAACTATCGTTCGTTCAACCCAAAGATTTTCTTGCCGCGGCGAGGGCCGCTTTGATCTGGTCAATGTGGGTAGTAGTGTGCGCTTCAAGTTCGAGCACCTGGACCGCATTCAGGAAGTAACTGGCTTTACGATCAACGAAGGATTTCGGCAGGGCAGCCAAAAAAGAAACCATCTCGACCGAGAGGCGTTTTAATTCGTCAAGCATATTTCTAAACGTGCCGTACGCTGCGACGGTGGCACGGATGTGCCCTGGAAGGTTGCCTCCCCAGTCGTCGGACAAGCGTTCATACCCGCCCACTGCATCATCCAGGTTGGCGATCCAACCTCGCTCGGATTGAATAAGGTGCGCCAGGGTCTGGTTGGCGCTCCACTCACCGGGGGACGGCTCGTGGTCCGCTTCAGCCTCGCTGACGCCTTTAAAACAAGCTTCCAACCTGGTCAGAGTGTCTTCGTATTTGTGCCGTACCAGCTCGGCCAATTCCACCGGGTTCCACGAGATATCTGGTACCGGTCGTTTGGACAATTCCATGGTTACCGTTTTTTTCAAAGGACCTCGGTAAAAGACAACTTCAACTTTATCTCCTCCTTTCTTTCCCTGGAGCGCTGCTACAAAACTTCCATAATCATTTGTGATGGGCTTCTTATCCAATTCAATAATGACATCATCCTTGCACAACCCGGCGGCAAATGCACCCATGCCCGCGCGCACATCGTCCAGGCGCACCCCCTGACTGACTGGTACACTCAGTTTTTTTGCAATTTCCGGGTTGAAATCGCTGATGTTGATCCCCAGCATCGGGCGGTCGAAGGTGCGCCGGTCGATACCGGTTTCAAGTACGGAAGCCAAATTACGGAGCGTTGAATCCCATTCGGCTTTGAAGCCCTGGGCGCGTTGCTTCCACTCATCGCCATCCGGTACAATGTGAGCGAACGTTACCAGGGTTCCCGCATCCCTTGGGGATAGCGTGACGTTCACTTCGGTGGCGCAGGGTTCGGACCGGGCGAACCATTTGAATTTCACCGATTTATTTTCTTCAAGGGCAATATATTCCCCGGCAGAATAAAAATCGCCATGCCACCATAGGTATAATCGCCCTCCCGGTCGGGGGGCAACGGTGGCAAAGTCACACAACCACTCATGCAAAGCTTCCGCATGCGTCAGGGCGTAATAGACTTGAAAAGGTTGGACTTTAATAAACTGTTCCGAGGTCACGGTAGTGGACATATTATTCTCCTTCCTCCATATCTGATTTCTCCCGATGTCGCAGCCATTTTTGGACGTCCCTCGTATGGCTTTCCTCGTGGTCGCAAAACATTTCCATCATGTCCGTCACAGTAGATTTTCCACCCCACGGGACGCTGACCGGAATTTTGAACTTGTCTTCAGGAAATTCCTCGATAATCTTTCGCAGCACACCTCGGGTGGTACGCCATTCGTTGAGGACTTGCTCATTTTCCAGATCGGTCCGGGAGGCGACCGCCTGGGCATTATATTCATCGAGGTCGTGAATCTCTGATATGGACAGAGGTCTTTCATCCAGGTGAGCGCGCAGTGTCTCTATGGTCGCATCGTCCCAGCCAGTCACATGCGCCAAAACCTCTCTAATAGTCCACCCGGGATAGATCTCTTTGTGAGGGTCAATTTTAGGTAGGAGACCCTCCATTTTTGTTCGCGTCTCGTCCATGAGTTTGAGCAGGTTATTCCGTTCAGGAGTTGACATTCATTCCTCACTTTTCTGGGGATATTTTACACCCGGGAAGGTCTTCAAAGGTTGAAGCTGTAACTGTAAAAATAGGATTCACCGGTAAATAATTTGTGAAAGTACCAATAGTTCCAAATTTATACTCATTGATTTATCATTGGATATTTGATAGTATTAATTAGGCTAGAGTCTGTAGATCACCCATGGGAAAGGATTCTTACATGCACAAGAAGGGAATCATACTAAGAATTATGGTTATCGGAATAATATTGTCCGCATGCGCTTCTTCATCACCGGGGATATCCAGCCCACCAATTTCCCCGACAAATAACAATCCTGCAGTGCCTACCAGTCAACCTGGGGCAGTGGGCACGTCTATCCCAGCGGATCTTTCCACAGCGCGCCTGCACATCAAACACATTGTGATGATCATGCAGGAAAACCGCTCGTTCGATCAATACTTTGGCACCTTTCCAGGTGCGGATGGCATCCCAATGCAAAACGGTGTGCCGACTGTCTGTGCTCCCGACCCTTCAACCAATGCGTGTGTGAAGCCATACCATGATTCGAACGATGTTAATGCGGGAGGCCCACACGCCGCGGCAGCTGCAGTCACCGATATCAACGGCGGGAAAATGGATGGGTTCATCGTTGCCTTTCGTTCTGCCCAAAAGGGCTGCACCAATCCCACCACCCCCGGTTGTGCTTTAGGAAATCTTCCGGATGTGATGGGCTGGCATGACGCCCGCGAAATTCCCAATTACTGGGCTTATGCGCAGAATTTCGTTTTGCAGGACCGCATGTTTGAACCAAACTCATCGTGGAGCCTGCCGGCGCACCTGTTCATGGTTTCGGCGTGGTCTGCCAGTTGTACCATTCCTGGCGACGCAATGAGTTGTGTGAATGCCCTGGATGGGCCTCCTGGTAATGTGCAGGCAGCAGACCTGGGGAAAAATGATTACGCCTGGACGGATTTGACCTATCTTTTATTCAAGGCAAATATCTCTTGGGCATACTATCTGAGCAACGGCACGGAGCCCGATTGCGCAGACGACGCCATGCTATGCCAGCCAAGGGCTCTAAATCAGAGCGTGCCGGGTATTTGGAATCCTCTGCCTGCCTTTGATACTGTCAAGCAGGATGGACAACTGGGAAACATTCAAACCGTGGATAAATTCTTTTCGGCAGCCGCGGCTGGAACACTCCCTGCGGTTTCATGGATCGTGCCCGAAAACAAGGTCAGTGAACATCCACCCGCCAATATCAGCAATGGGCAGTCTTATGTCACATCTCTGATCAACGCCATCATGCAGGGACCCGATTGGAACTCGACCGCAATATTTCTTTCCTGGGATGATTGGGGGGGCTTCTATGACCACGTGATCCCTCCCACGGTGGACCAGAACGGTTATGGCTTGCGCGTCCCCGGACTGGTTATCAGCCCGTTTGCCAGGAAGGGCTTCATTGACCACCAAACTCTAAGCTTTGACGCATACCTTAAATTGATCGAAGATATTTTCCTAAATGGTCAACGTATTAACCCCCAAACGGACGGACGACCTGACCCTCGTCCAACCGTGCGGGAGGACGCCTCCCAGTTAGGCAACCTGCTCGCTGATTTTAATTTTTCACAGCAGCCGCTGCAGCCCTTGATCCTCTCGACCAATCCTGCTCCAGGGCCGGCCTCCATCCCGTGAGCAGGAAATCTTTCAAGGATTAATGCGTATGAATGAACCCACAAATTCATCGAAGCGCCTGGATATTTATTCCTTTGAGATGATCATGGCGCTCGCAGTCATCTCCCTCCACGATTTCCTGTTGTCCAATTTTGTCTCCCTCCCAGCCGCCTTTCACCGCAGCACGCTGATCGCCCTCAGCTCGATCGAAAGAGTGGCCACGAGTTTGGAGTATATCGTACCGATCGTTTCCTTTGTTGTCTTGCTGATCTTGTGGTTGACCCGGAGAAACGTCTGGGAGCGTCGAGTGGCGATCATTTATCTAGGGTGGGTCACCCTCCGCATGGTGATCAAAATCGGGTTGGTGATCTATATCGTCTCTTCGCGCCCTCAGACCGGCGTTGGCGTGCTTCTTAAGGACACTCTTGTATTGTGGGTGGTCAACTTTGTGCTCTTTGGGGTATGGTATTGGATCATCGATGGAGGCGGGCCACGTGCACGGCGCGACGGCTTGACCAAGCGCTTTGATTTTGCCTTCCCTCAGCAAGCGCTGCCATTGCTCGGGTGGGAAGATTGGCACGCCGGGTTTTGGGATTACGTTTTTCTTGGCTTCAGCAGTAACACGCAATTTGGCCTCGGCGACACGCAGGTGCTTTCCCTGAGGGCCAAATTCTTATTAATGCTCCAAATTACCTTATCCATGGCGGTGATCGTATTCATGGCCTCGATCGCAATCACGCTCCTCCGCTAATCCGTGGATTATTCTCACATCTTGAGTCGTTTCTAGATTTTCTACCCGGAAGTTATAATGGTCGAGAGATGATTAGCCTAACTGATTTTGAACTCCGGCTCACGCCCCAATTATTAAAGATATTTAGAAAACTATCCAATCCGGCTGCCATCCAGGTTTATCTGGACAGCATCCCGTATGTCGCTGAAGAGCTCGACCGGTCACCTCTGCGGGTGATGACCGACAGTCAGGCACACTGCCTCGACGGCGCTATTTTTGCAGCTCTGGCGATGGTTCAGCTAGGACATCGCCCACTTATCATGGACCTTGTCCCTGAGCCCGGTGAGGACGACGACCACGTTCTTGCGCTATTCAAGCATCATGGAAACTGGGGCTGTATCGCCAAATCGAATTTTGCCTTCCTGCGATTCCGTGAGCCGGTTTACCGGAATCTGCGAGAGTTGACGATGAGTTTTTTCGAGCCTTATACGAACAATGAAAAACGGAAAACTTTGCGCGGTTATACCCGCCCACTGGACCTGTTAATATTCAACCCGGATTGGATGTGGAGCGAGGCTGGGATTTCTACAATTTCACGTCGATTTTATCAGCGCAAGCCAATCCCCCTGATTTCACAAGAAGATTCCACCGGCCTATCCATATCTGATGAACGCTTTTACGCAGCGAACACCCTCGGGACGAATTTCGACTGGGTTTTTGGTGTGCGCCAAAACTCATGAGATAAGCCTGGATATGGAATGATCATCCCACCCGAACTAATTCAATCGCTGCGATCTTCTTCGAATGTCGTCGCTCTGACTGGTGCCGGGGTATCCCAGGAATCCGGTCTGCGCACCTTCCGTGACCCGATGGATGGACTTTGGGCACAGTACCGGCCTGAAAGCCTGGCAACACCAGATGCGTTCGAACGAAACCCGGAACTGGTGTGGGAATTCTATTCGGCTCGGCGGCTAAAAAATGGCGAAGTGCAGCCCAATGCCGGTCATTTTGCCTTGAGCGAGATTGAAAGACACGTTCCGCATTTTATCCTAATAACCCAGAACGTCGACGGCCTGCATCAGCGTGCAGGGAGCAAATGTGTTGTCGAGCTTCATGGCAATATTTCGCGCGTTAAATGCTCGCGCGGCTGTGGCGAAGTTACCGAATGGCAAAAGATTCAACCCAAAATCCCCATTTGTCCCATCTGCGGAGCTAACCTTCGCCCGGATGTTGTCTGGTTCGGAGAAAACCTGCCTGGTAAAGAACTGGACATGGCAATTCAATGCTCGCAAACGTGCGAAGTCTTTTTTGCAGTCGGTACGTCCGGGCTGGTTCAGCCCGCCGCGTCACTGCCATTGTTGGCAAGGCAAAACGGTGCGGTCATCGTGGAGATAAATCTTGAAGAAACCCCACTGACGCCTTATGTCCATTATTTCTTAAAGGGGAAATCTGGGGAAGTGCTGTCGGATTTAGTAAAAGTGGCATGGGGATGAAAAAGGCTGCTGACTTTCAGAAAGACTTCATTTAGTCCATTTAGCGCTGATTAAATCTGAACAGCTGGGTTTTAGGATGTTCTGGTTGAATCATTCTTAAACCCGGAAATGCAAAAATAAATCAGTTTAGTTCTGGTGGAAATGGATCAGTTAAATTGGATCATCCGATCCATATGCCGCTCCAGCCGGGGAGGTTCAAGGAGATTTTTCCCCCGCCGACGACATGCCTTTCGCCGTTTATACAATCCTGGAGGGGACGACCATCATTCCATCCAAGGCTGGAGCAGGGAATGTCCATGCGCCGTGCCCGTGAGGTGGCATTCAGCGCGACGATAATTTTGTCTTCTCCTTTTATCCGAGCGAAGGCGTAACTTCCTTCCTCTGCCAGCAACCGCTCGAAGTCACCCCCGCGTAGGGAGGGAGTTCGTTTTCGCAAAATGATGAGAGTTTTTACCCAGGTACGCAGATCCTGGTTCCATTCATTTTCATTCCAAGGGAAGGCACGCCGCGAGTCTGGGTCTTTCCCACCTTCCACCCCCACTTCGTCTCCATAATAGATTGCCGGCGCACCCGGAAAAGCCATTTGAAAAAGAAAAGCCATTTTAAGCTTGTCGATGTTTCCTGCGACCATGGTCTTGAAACGCTCGGTGTCATGGCTGTCGAGTGGGACGTACATGGCGGATAGGTTTTCGCGATCATATGCTTTGATCAACGTATCGATGCGGGCATCGAATTGGACGGCATTTTCACGACCCTTGAGAAGCTCGACGAGAGCATCCCGGACCGGGTAATTGGTTAGACCGTCAAAATGACTGTCATTCGCCCAGCGCGGATTCACGTCCCAAATTTCTCCCACCAGGTAAGCATCCCGGTTTGCAGACCGAACCACACTGCGGAACTCCGCCCAAAAATCGTCGTCGTCGATCTCGTTGGGTACGTCCAACCGCCAGCCATCGGTTCCTTGTTCAACCCAATAGCGGGCAACATCTAATATATATTTCCGGACCTGTTCATTGGAAGTGTTAAGTTTAGGCAGAGATTTATGGTCCCACCAGCCTTGATAATTTATTGGCTGGCTTTCGTTATATGCATTCACCGGAAAGTCCTTGATATGGAACCAGTCTTTATAAGGTGAATTTTTACCGTTTTCGAGTACATCCACGAAAGCAAAAAAACCGCGTCCAACGTGGTTAAAAACCCCGTCGAGGATCAAGCGCATGCCATTGCGATGCACACTCTCTACCAGATCGCGGAAGTCAGCCATGGTACCAAGTTTGGGGTCAATTTGATAGTAGTCGCTGGTGTTATAGCGGTGCGTGGAGGGGGATAAAAAAATTGGATTTAGGTAGATCGCGGTGATGCCCAGATCGAGCAGGTAATCTAGGTGCTGAATGATACCGCGCAGGTCGCCTCCCTGGAAACCCCAGGGAGTTGGCGCCGAACCCCATTTTTGAACGTTGGGCGGGTCGTTATCCGGATCACCGTTGGCAAACCGGTCGGGGAATATTTGATAGAAAATGGCGTCTTGTACCCAAGCAGGAGTTGACATTTATATATCCAGGAATGAATTTTAGAATCGTCGAATTTTACCCTAAAACATGGGTCGAGCTTCCTCATTTACCCCCCCCCCGAATTTTCAGCTCTTATAAACCTTCTTGACCGGTCGTTTTTTCTACCGCTATCCACCCACAGAGACACCGATCAACCTGCCTACTCCAAAGACCAGTACTGCTGCAACAATTCCTATCACAACCTGGCGAAATCCAGACACCCACACACTTTTCCCGGTTAAAAGGGTGATGGCAGCACCGGTAAGGAAAAGCGCAAGGGCACCGACCGCCAGACTGGTAACGATTGCAGGGATTCCATGAAGGAAGATATAAGGAAAGAGGGGGATAAAGGCACCGGAGGCGAAGAGGAAAAACGAGGTTACTCCTGCTTCCCACGGGGACCCTCCCAATTCTTTTGGATCTATTCCTAACTCCTCACGAGCCAGGGTATCTAGAAGATTGTCTTTGTCCCTGGTGATATGAGCGGCGAGTTCGCGTGCCCGCTCCATGGGCAGCCCTTTCCCTTCGTAAATCAATGCCAATTCTTCCTGTTCTTCTTCAGGATGATCGGCGATCTCCTGGGTTTCGATATTGATTTGACGCTGGTAAAGTTCACGCGAAGACTGAACTGAAAGCCATTCCCCCAATGCCATGGAACTGGCTCCGGCCAGCAGACCAGCAATGCCGGTAATCAGTACACCGTGGCCTGGCAGGTTCGCCCCCGCTGCTCCCATCGTCAAACTAAGGACAGAGACCAACCCGTCGTTTGCACCCAGGACAGCTGCACGCAATGCATTACCCCCCCCCAATCTATGTCGGCCTTCCATTTGGGCTACATCGGCACCCAGTAATCCGCTTGATTGATCTGAGGCTGCTGACAGTAGACGGGCATGAGACTTTTCGTCAGCTGACATCCCATTCGATTCTGCTTCCGGTTGGTTATCGTAAGCACGACTGTCTGCCTGCTCGTTGCTTGTAAGGGTGGGGAGGATGAATTGCGGTCCGAATCGCTTTGCAAGGATCGCAAGGATACGAGCTCGCCCGCTGGGTTTAGGTGAGGAAAATTGGGCCCCGGCATCTTTCAATCGCTTTTCCCACGCCCCCGCGTGTTTTTCTTCACTTGCAGACAGACGCCGGTAAAGCTCGGCAATTTTAGGTTGCTTTTCAGAATTTGCCAGAGCAAGATAGAGGTAGGCTCCATCGGTTTCCTTTTGAAGGTTGACGAGGTACCGGGAAATTTCAGGTGAGCGGGTCATCTTTTCCTCATTGAATAAAAATTTGATAAACGAAAAACTGCACAAATGAGATAGATTATTTTACCTTAAAACAAAAGCCGGGTCATCAGGCCCGGCTGTTACAGCAAGTTCAAACAGGTTAATAATTATATCTTGTGCGACTCTTCGTCCAACCATTTGATCTCGTCATCAGTAAGCCTGAAATTCATCGCACCTGCGTTTTCCTCTGCCTGGCGGACCTTGGTCGCACCCGGGATGGTGACAACGATTTCTCCCTTGAAGTTGATCAGCCAATTCAAGGCAACCTGTGCGACAGTTGCCCCATGAGTGGAAGCAATCTCTTCCATGGTATTGATGAGGGGACGGGTCCGCTCCAGGTTGCGTTTCATGCTTGCCTTGCGCCAACCAGACATGCGCTCCAACAGCGCCGGGTCCTTGTGATATTTTCCGGTCAAGAGGCCGCGTGCCACCGGAGTGTAAGCAATGATAGTCACTCCCAATTCCCTGGCTGTGTCAAGCACTCCATTCGTCTCGATTTCCCGGCTCAACATGCTATACCGCATCTGGTTGACTGCCAATGGAAGTCCCCTTTTTGCGAGCGCAGCGTGCGCCCGGCGCATTCGCGCAGGGTTGAAATTGCTTACCCCCACAGAGCGGATTTTCCCTGCCTCAACCAGGTCAGCCATCGCATTCATTTCTGCTTCGGGGGAGGAAAAGCTGTAAGGTTGGTGGACCATATAATTCCCGATGCTGTAGCCGTTCAGGAAATGGAGGCGTTCGTTAATGCTGTGCGGGATATTTCCAGCCGTGCGCAAAAATGGCTGCCATTTTGTCGTAATAATGACATCGCCGTCCGCTTTACCGGCTGCCTGCAGACCGGTTGCCAGGGATTGTTCCGACATGCCTGCTCCATACATCTCGGCAGTATCGAACCAATTAATGCCGCCATCCAGGGCGGCTTTGATGATGGCATTTTTATTTTCCTGCGAAATGACCGGGAACATGCGTCCGATCAATCCTCCGCCACCGGCCATTTCCATAACGCCCAATCCGATCGGTGAGACCAGGATGTCGGTTTTTCCGAGGTGCCTCAATTGAATATTATTGTTCGTTTCCATACATGCCACCTTCCTTGAGTTTAAGAGGCTCAGCCTCCCCCACCATTCCATTGGAAAGTTGGAAGAGGCTGGATTTCTGTCGATATTTCTCTGATTCTGATCATTATATTTCTTTACCTTCGAACTGGCTGTTGTAGAGTTCGGCGTAGAAACCTTTCTTCGCCAGCAGTTTCGCGTGCTTGCCTTGCTCAACAATGTCACCATCCTTCATCACCAGGATCCAGTCCGCGTCACGGATGGTGGACAGGCGGTGGGCGATGATGAAACTGGTGCGTCCCTTCATCAGGGAGTCCATGGCTTTTTGGATCTGAACCTCGGTATGAGTATCCACGGAACTGGTGGCTTCGTCCAGGATCAGAATTTTGGGATCTGCCAGGAAGGCGCGGGCAATGGTCATCAACTGCATCTGACCCTGGGATATATTGGAGGTTTCTTCGTTGAGCACCATATTGTAGCCTTCTGGCAGGGTGCGGACGAAATGGTCCACGCGCGCAGCCTTGGCGGCGTTTATAACTTCTTCATCGCTGGCGTTCGAACGTCCGTAGCGGATGTTCTCCATGATCGGCCCGTTATAGAGCCAGGTATCCTGTAAGACCATTCCAAACATGCAGCGCAGGTCGGCTCGTTTGAAATCCTTGATGTCATGTCCATCCACCAGGATGGCGCCGCTGTTGACATCATAGAAGCGCATCAACAATTTAACCATGGTGGTCTTACCTGCACCCGTGGGACCGACAATGGCGATCTTCTGGCCAGGTTCAGCGTAAAAAGTAAAGTCATTGATGATGATCTTATCCGGGTTGTAGCCGAAGTGAACATCCTTGAAATCCACCCGACCCTGGACGGTATCCACCTGGACAGGGGATGGTCGTGTCCGGAATTTCCTCAGGTTCAGCAAGGAATTGGAATACACGCTCTGCAGCTGCCATGGTCTGTTGCAGAATATTGGAGATGTTGGCGATCTGTGAGATCGGCTGGGTGAAGGAGCGCACATATTGAATGAAAGCCTGTATATCACCAATGGTGATGGTGCCGTTGATGGCCAGATAGCCTCCCAGGATACAGATGGCGACATAACCCAGGTTGCCGACAAAGTTCATGATCGGGAACAGCAAGCCGGTCAGGAATTGCGATTTCCAGGCCGAGTCGAACAGGGTTCCATTGATCTCGTCAAATTGTTCGACGCTCTTGGCCTCGCCGTTGAAGGCCTTCATCACCACATGTCCGCCGTACATTTCTTCGACGTGACCGTTGATATGCCCAAGGTAATCCTGCTGGCGTTTGAAGAAGACCTGTGACTTGCTCACGATCAAGGCCAATGATGCCGAACGATATCGGCAGCATGACAATGGCAACCAGTGTCATCAGCCAGCTGATGGTAAACATCATCACCAGCACGCCAATCACCGTAACCACAGAAGTAATGATCTGCGTTAGGCTCTGGTTTAACGTCTGGCTGACCGTGTCCACGTCGTTTGTGACTCGGGAAAGAACTTCGCCATGGCTCGTACCGTCAAAATACTTAAGCGGCATCCGGTTGATCTTTTCGGCAATATCCTTCCGAAAGCGGTAGGTGATATTCATTGCCACGCTCGACATGATCCAACCCTGGCCGTAACTGAGTAGGGCGGAAACCAGGTATAGAATAAGAACCTCTATGAGGATATTACCGATGGCTGTAAAGTCGACCGAACCGGTCCCGGCGATCTGTGCCATTACACCAGTAAACAATTGTGTGGTGGCATTACCCAGGATTTTGGGTCCTACGATGCTCGCGGCTGTCGAGGCGATCGCCAGCAACCATGATGAATATGATCAAACCCTGGTATCGACCAAGATATTGGATTAGCTTGCGAAGGGTGCCTTTGAAGTCACGTGGTTTTTCACCTCTTCGCATCATGGCCATCGGTCCGCCGCCTGGCCTCATGCCGCGCATCGGGGTGTTACCCATTAGACCAGGACCGCCCCTTGGAGTCGGATTAGTTGTGGGAGTGCTGCTTTGCGTGGTCATGACAACTCCTCCATGCTCAATTGAGACAGGGCAATGCCTCGATATACTTCACAATCCTTCATAAGATCATCATGGGAGCCTTTTCCAACAATATTTCCTTCATCCAGCACGATGATCTGCTCGGCATTCTTGATGGTGGCAATGCGCTGGGTTACGATCATCATGGTGCTATTACCGGTATGTTCCTTAAGTGCTTTGCGTAAGGCTGCATCGGTCTTGAAATCCAGGGCTGAAAAGCTGTCGTCAAAAATATAGATGGGAGCTTTCTTGACCAGGGCACGGGCAATCGCAAGCCGCTGCTTCTGGCCGCCCGATACGTTCATGCCACCCTGCGCTACTTCCGTCTGCATGCCATCGGGATTTGTCGAGATAAATTCAGTGGCCTGTGAAATATCAGCAGCTGTTTTCAACTCTTCGTCGCTGGCGTTTTCATCGCCATAGAGAAGGTTGGTTTCGATCGTGCCGGAGAACAGCGTCCCCTTCTGCGGAACGTATCCAATCCGGTCGCGCAGGTCGTGTTGCGTGACCTCGCGGATGTCGGTCCCATCCACAAAGACTGCGCCTTCTGTAACGTCATAAAAGCGTGGGATCAAACTGACAATCGTGGATTTACCCGAACCGGTGGTACCGATCAGGGCAGTTGTCTGACCGGGTTGGGCAGTGAAACTGATATTGTGTAAAACATCTTCTTCGGCACCGGGGTAACGGAATGAGACATTGCGAAATTCCACCATCCCTTTGAACGGTTCGTTGAAATTGCTTGGGACAGGAGGGTCATTGATGACTGGTTTGGTCTCCAGCACATCCGCAATACGATCTCCGGATACCGCCGCCCTTGGCAGGATGATGAACATCATCGCCAGCATCAGGAAGGCAAAAACGATTTGCATGGCGTATTGCATAAATGCCATCATGTCGCCGACTTGTATCGAAGACTGGGCTACTTGATGGGCTCCAACCCAGATAATCAAGAGGGTCACTCCATTCATAACCATCATCATGACCGGCATCATGATCACCATGACCCGGTTGATGAAGAGGCTGTTGCTAGTCACAGCCACGTTGGCTTTATCAAAGCGATCTTCTTCGAACTTCTGCATGTTGAAAGCCCGGATGACCATCATCCCTGATAGGTTTTCACGAGTTACGAGGTTCAGGCGGTCGATCAGGCTTTGGATGATCTTAAATTTGGGTAGGGCGATGGAAAACACGGTCAGGATCAAACCAAGCAGCACAACCACCGCAAGGGCGATGATCCACCACATGTTAGCGCTTTTTCCGATGGCCCGGATCACTCCCCCGATACCGATGATTGGCGCATAGAAAACCATGCGCATCATCATGATCACGACCATTTGGATTTGGGTGATATCGTTGGTAGACCTTGTGATCAGAGAGGCCGTAGAGAATTTGTCAAACTCGGTGCTCGAAAAGCTTTCGACCCGGTTGAATACATTTCTGCGCAGATCGCGTGCCAGCCCGGCGGCCGTACGAGCCGCCAGGAAGCCCACGATGATGGTGCAGGTGCCGGAGAGCAGGGTTAAAAGCAGCATTAGCATGCCAATGTGAATGATATAGTCGGATGAAAGCTTCCCGGTATCCATACCGAGGGCGGCATATTCGGTCTTTACGGGCGCAGCAGCTGCCTGGACGATCATGCTGTTACCGAGGGCAGCAAATTTCGCATCGAATGTGCTGCTTAGTTGGGAAAGTTGTGCTGCAGGTAGTTGCCCCAGGATGGTAAAGATGTCTACCCCGGTTGGGATCTTGGACAGGTCAAATCCCAGGCTGGACGCTATGGCAGCTGCCTTGGTTGGGTCTGCCAGCACTTCTTGAATTCCGGAAACGATCAAAAATGACTTCCCCATCACGGGGTCCATCCAGGTGGTTTCCGAGCTATCGATCTTGTTCAAGACATAGATCGGTTCTTGGGCCAGGTCGGGATACAGTTTAACATCCGCGAGATAATCGGGTGAGTTTTTATCCACCAGGGTGTAATCGGAGAGAACTCTGGTCTTGTCGGCTGCACTCATGAAGATGGTCAGCCTGTTCATTTCGGTTTGACGCACCGCCACGGGAATGGCATTCGCCACGCCTCCCTGCTGGATCCCGATATTAACGATGTTGGACATGTAGTCGGGTAGTGCCAGGTCGGCATTCGCCTGAACGAAAAGCAAGGCTATTGCCAGCAGGATGAGAAGTACATATGGTTTTAAGTATTTAACTAGTCGTAGCATGGTGAAGAAAGCTCCTCTAAAAAGTTATCCAACATGATGCACCAGAAAAATTTATTAGATCTGGCTGGTTCCATCAAACAAGCAGGATGTTTGGAAGGCTGGATTTCTGAATTACTCTGTAGTCTTTTGCGCCGCTGAAGTAAGTAAAATTAGCGCCGAAATGATCATGTTTTGCTGTTCCGAGCTCAAAGTATCGGTGACACCCTCGACCCATTTACTGCGGGCTTCGACACCCTGGTCAATTAGATCCCGGCCTTTTTGGGTCAGAGCCAGTTGTTTGGCACGCCGGTCTTCAGGGTCTTCGGTCCGTACGATCAATCCCAACTGCACCAACCGGTCCACAGCCTGGCTCGCAGCAGCGCTGGTTATGCCAAGTTGTTCACCGACTTCCGAGACGCTCGTACTTCCTCGATGGACAAGGCGCATCAGGATGTTGATTTGGGAGAATGATAACCCCGTCGTGAGCATGAATCGCCGGAAGTCGCGCATGGAACGCTGCATAAAGACTTCAGACCATTCTCGAATAACATCAGTTAATACTTTAGTTGGCGACATAATTAACATCCTTGATTAGTTAAGCGACGTTGAATATATCCGTGTGTTAAGTTATTGTCAAGAGGCTGGAAGATAAGAAAATGATTAGAACCGAATAGCGCCTTGTGGATATTTTTTTATAGGCGCTTACTCTAGAAAAAAACTTTCCAGGTATTGGGAAAGTTTTTCTTCTGAAAATTTGGAGACGCTAATCAGAAAGCGGGACAAGTAGAAGGGGAATTTGGGTCCTGCGAGCCACACCAGCAGTTACACTCCGATTCCAAAAGGCATCCAAGCCGGATCGGCCGTGCGTCCCAAAAATGATCAGGTTCGCTGCATTGGTATCAGCAGTTTTGGAAATGACCGGGGCGGGGTCGCCTCTGGCAATCTCAGCGGTGGCAGTGAGTCCCGCGCTATGAAATTCATCCAGGTGAGCCTGGAAATGCTCCTTGGCGAGTTCTTCGGTAATATCCAGGTATGCAGTTGTCGTGGCGGGCATGAGATTCCCGGAAGCCGCCTGCTCACCAGAGAGGGTTCCCAGGGTGGGGATGACGCATAACAAATCCAGTTGGGCCTTGAATGCTTTCGCCAGTTGCTTTGCGATTGGGATGGCTTTATCGTGAACGGACTCGTTGTCCAGCGGGACTAAGATCCTTTTTATTTTAAAGGGGGTCGGAAACTCCATTGGTTTGATCAACATGACCGGTGTTCCGCTGGCGGCGGCTACCTGCTGGGCGATATTTCCAAAGAACAGGTCGTGCATCCCTCCATTTCCATGGGAACACAGGAGGATCAGGTCGGGCTGGAATTCATCCGCGGAATGGTCGACGATGCTGCGTGCCACATCGTCCACGGCGGCAGTATGGACGTGCCAGTCCACTTTAACCTTGGGAGGAAATGAGTGTTTGGCTGTCTCGGCGAGGTATGCTTCAGCTTCCCCGGAGTTGGTCAGATGGCGGTCGCGATGGACTTCTGCCGGGGCATCCTGTTCGATCACATGCAAAAGGGTGACTGGCGCCTTCAGAGTTTTTGCCATGGAAGCCGCGATGGGTAGGGCAGATTCTGCCAATTTTGAACCATCCAAAGGAACAAGAATATGTTTGAACATAGGCTTATTTCCCAAAGAATGTTTGATAAATCAGGAAGACGTTTAGGGCAAGGATCAACGCGGCTGATAAGCTTGCCAGGAGGGTTGTGAAAGATTTGTTTACTAGCCCTCCCATGAGGGTTTTGTTACTGGTGAAAGCAACCAGGGGAATGACAGCAAATGGAAGCCCGAACGAGAGCACTACCTGGCTGATCACCAGAGTGCGGGTTGGGTCCAGGCCGATGAAAATGACAATCAAGGAAGGGATGATCGTAACCACCCGGCGAATCCATGGAGGAATGTGATAATGCAAGAAACCCTGCATGATCACCTGCCCAGCCATTGTCCCGACCGATGAGGATGACAAACCCGAAGCGAGCAGGGCCACCCCGAAGACGACTCCCGCGGCGCGGCCCAGCAATGGCTGCAGGGTCAGATAAGCCTGTTGGAGGGTTCCAACGCTTTGTCCGCCATTGTGGAAGGCGGCTGCTGCAGTGATGAGCATTGCAGCGTTAACGCTGCTGGCGATAACCATGGCAATCACTACATCGATGATCTCGAAATGAAACAGCCGTTTCTGTTGCTCAGGTTTTTTAACGACCACCCTGCCCTGGGTCAATGCCGAATGCAGGAAGATTGCATGCGGCATGACCGTGGCGCCCAGGATTCCAGCTCCGAGCAGGATACTTTCGGAGTTGGTGAAATGCGGAATGAAGGTGTTGTTTGCGATGGTTGTCCAATCAGGGTGGCCGAGGAACATTTCGACAAGATAGCTGATGGCGATGATCGCCAGGAATCCGGTGATAACAGCCTCCAGCGGACGAAAACCAAAGCGCTCCAGGCTGAGAATGACGAATGTGATGACGGCGGTGAGCAAACCGGCGATCCAGAGGGGCAAGTTAAAAAGAAGGTTGAGGGCTACCGCTGCCCCTAAAAATTCGGCCAGGTCGGTTGCCATCGCTACAAGTTCCATCAAAACCCACATGATGTAGACCACCGGACGCGGAAATCGTTCACGGCAATGCTCGGCAAGGTTCTTGCCGGTGGCGATGCCGAGTTTGGCAGAAAGGGCTTGCAAGAGCATCGCCATCAGATTGCTGCCCAGGATGACCCATAAAAGCTCGTAACCGAATTGGGCACCAGCCTGAATATTGGTGGCAAAATTCCCCGGGTCCACGTAGGCAATGCTGGCGATAAAAGCTGGACCCAGGAAGGGCAACAGGCGTCTAAACCAGCTTTTTCGACTCGTGCCGGAAAGAACCGCCTTGGCATCGCGTGTTGTCGTGTCGGTATTCGGCAGACTGACCCGCGGGGATTTTCCTGGATGCTTCGACGCTGCCATAAAAAACATTTTACACTATTATAAAAAAACCGAGTCGTGAGACTCGGCCAAGAATGTCTTCAGAAAATTTGGAATATCAAGCTCCCATCTTCATTCTTTGAGAATGGACGAAGTCTCGTTCAGCACAGCTACAAGCGCCAGGGCTGCATTGTCCGCCGCGATCCTGGAATTGTTCATCATCCGCCCGGACTGAAAAATAATTTTTGGATCGCGTAGTACCATCATGAATAATTTGCTGTTGAGAAGATTATCATCTTCGTCCATTGCAGCTTCGAGGTCGATCGGAATGGGTGCCTGCGGGCTATCGCTGATCGAGCGGATGGAAAGCAGAGGCACACCTTGTTCTGCAGCCACCTGCGCGATCCCAGCCGTCTCCATTTCCAGTACCGGGTGAGGTACTTCCTCTCCTTCTTTTAAGACAACTTGGGACCCATGTGTTGTAATGGCCGTTCCTGTGAACAATTGCGCTTTTTCAAGCCGCAAAGCTTCAGCAGCCGCATTCCATGCCGACTCAGACAAAGAAGAGAGAGATCTCGATTGACCAGGCAAGCCGTTTTCCAGAATATACGACTTGCTTGAAATGACCACATCTCCAATTTGAAGATTGGCGTTTACAGCCCCGGCAATCCCGAAAGAAATCAATATTTGAGGGCTTGCCTCTGCCAGGAGAACACGAGTGGCTTCCTCGGCTCGTTTTCTTCCCCAACCTGTAATGATTAAAGAGCAATTGCGGTCCTTGAATTGGAAACGGACTCCTCGAAATTGCCTTATGGTCGATGCGTTTCCATCCCTTGATGAGCCGCAAAAGCGCATCGCTCTCTTGGTTCATTGCTGCGATCAGTCCGATGGTCTCCATTTACCAATGTCCATTCATCCGCTGGAATATTTGCTCGGATTCCTGGCGGGTTCCTCCGCGCAGCCCCTGGGCCTGCCCGATGGCTATTTCATAGTCGTCATTCGCCAGACCCACTAGGGTCGCCTCGGCCACCTCGGCTGCCGGGACCCCTCGATATTCTTGGTTCCTACGTCCGCGCGCACCGCGGTCGAGTTCGGTGTCTACCGTCGGCGGAATGACCTCAAAAACTTTAATATGGCTCTTGCGCAGTTGGTGGCGGAGAGACCAGCTGAATGAGTGGATGGCAGCCTTGGTGGCGCAATAGACCGGCACAATCGTCAGGGGGACAAAACCCAAACCGGAAGAAATGTTTACGACGGCCGATTCCTCCAATTCCATCAAATGCGGGATGAACAGGGCAGATAGGAGGACCGGCGCGCTGAAATTTATTTGAATTTCATCGTCGCCGTTCACCAGGTCCGATGTACCTTTTGTAAAATCAACTTGCCGCTGGATCCCTGCGTTGTTGACCAGGACATTCAACTCGGGGTAATTCGATATGGCCCACTCATATAAAGTCTTCCGTTCTTCTTCCTTGGCAACATCGCACACCTTGAATTGTACCTGGGGGAATTTACTTTGCGCAAGGAGTAGATTCTCCTTTCGCCGTCCACAAATAATGACACGGTTACCCTCCCTTAAAAATACTTCGACCATTGCCACCCCAATTCCTGTTGCTCCTCCTGTTATCAGGATTGTGTTCCCAGTTGTTTTCATCGTTACCTCCGAAATTATCGCCACACGCCTGTTTATTTAGTTTGTCTGTCTTGTACTGTTTACAAGAAATTGCAAAAGGACTTACTTCGGACGAGGAAGGCCAGCACCCAAATTCATGCGCAGTTGACCGGTGGATAACAGAACTGCCATCTCCAAAGATTGCCAAACTTAACGGAGTATTCTAGCACATCCACGTTCAGGATGGAGAGGCAGGGTTTGGGAATTAATTCACTTATCTTCATTTATAAAAACGGTGGGTTGAATATATGTGACATTTAATTGGAGCTCCCCAATCTGCTATCTTCCAAGAGGGAGATAAAACTTTCATTTTTATTAATACAAGTTCGTTCTGGAATTCTCCCTTGCATGTACAATTGGGTCATGGCTTATTTCATGGTCTCTATTTTTATTTCAGCTTTTCTTCTTTTTCAAATCCAGCCCATGATCGCTCGCACCATTTTGCCATGGTTTGGGGGCACCTCCGCAGTCTGGTCCACGGTGCAAATGTTTTTCCAGGTTTTATTGACCGGAGGGTACGCATATGCCAACTGGCTCGTCGGCAAAGGTCGCCGGAGGGAAATCGTCCACCTGGTGATCCTTGGCATTTCTCTTGGGCTTTTGCTTGTGCTTGGGTTGGCGTGGAAATCACCCATTACACCGGATGCCAGTTGGAAACCTGTGCAATCTGCATTTCCGGTCTGGGATATTTGCAAGCTGCTGTTTATTTCGGTCGGCCTCCCATATTTCCTTATTTCGACCAACAGTCCGTTGATGCAAGCCTGGTTCCATCGTAATTTTCCTGAGCGCACGGCTTATCGGCTTTATGCGCTTTCCAATGCCGGCTCACTGCTTGGCTTGGTGACCTATCCGGTGCTGGTGGAGCCGTATCTCACCTTGGCGTGGCAAGGGCGAATATGGTCTCTTATGTACCTGGCTTATGCAGGTCTGGCTGCGTATGGGGCTGTAAAATCACTCGTAAATAAGAAATCATCAGAACCTGAATTGGCGATTTCCAGGGAAGAGATGACTCCGAAACTGACCGCCCGTAACTACAGCCTGTGGATTATTTTGGCAGCCACCGCCTCTATACTTCTGCTGGCTACCACCAGCCAGATTACCCAAGAAGTGGCTGTCATTCCTTTTTTGTGGGTGCTTCCGTTGACGATATACCTGCTTACATTTATATTGGCTTTTTCCGGTGAGCGTTGGTACTCCCGCCAGGTTTATCTCATCCTGTTTTTTATTGCCACCCTGTTGGTAGGCTGGGCTCTTGGTCGCGCAGATTCTCTTAATATTTCTGTGCAGATCGGAATTTACTCCCTCGGTCTGTTCGCAGCTTGCATGGTCTGCCATGGGGAACTGTATCGGCTTCGTCCGCACCCTGCACACCTTACCCGCTTCTATTTGATGGTATCGGTGGGGGGCGCGTTGGGAGGGATATTCATTAATTTTGTCGCCCCGTTTATATTCAAGGCATATTGGGAATTACCACTCGGCTACACCCTATGCTGGACCCTGTTCCTGGTGGTAACCTTCATAACCGTTATTGAGGTTAAGCGCCGCTTTGTGTACATTATGAACAGCGTTATGCTCCTCAGCATGGTATTCGTTTCAGGAGCTCGTTCTTACCAGCAGATCAGAGCCGATCTTGGGAACGAGCTGTTTATCCAGCGAAATTATTACGGTGTAGTCCGAGTTCGAGAACTCGATGCCGGTAATCCATTATATGCAAGGTATGCGCTCGTCCATGGAGTCACCATCCATGGTTACCAATTTCTTAGTGACCTGAAAAGCGATATCCCCACTGCGTATTTCGGAGAAACCAGCGGCGGGGGGCTGGCAATCCTTAACGATCCAAAACGAGGTCTTGGAATGCGTGTGGGAATATTAGGTTTGGGAATCGGTACGCTTGCAACTTATGGTCAGCCGGGCGATGTGTATCGATTTTATGAGATCAACCCGTTAGTGATAGACCTCGCCGAAGGGACCGGCGGATACTTCAGCTACGTCTCCAGCAGCCAGGCTCGGGTAGAAATCGTGCCAGGGGATGCCCGCCTCTCGCTGGAGAACGAGCTTGCCAGGAGCGGATCCCAAAACTTTGACGTGCTGATTCTGGATTGTTTTTCGAGTGATTCCATCCCTATGCATTTGCTGGATGCTGAAGCGTTCGATCTTTATTTGCAGCATCTCCGCGCAGATGGGATCCTGGCAGTCAATATTTCGAACCGCCACTTGAACCTGGTTCCTGTGGTTTGGTCTCTGGCTGATCATCTTGGCTTGAGCCGTGTCGTCATAAATGATCCGGGGCTGCCACCGGCCACATTCCCGTCGCTATGGATGATCATGGCACGCGACCCAGCTCTGCTTAACACTCCTGGCATACGCTCCCGCGCAACCCCAATGAACGGCTACGTCTCTCCTGTTAAACTTTGGACAGATGATTTTAGCAATTTATTCCAAATATTAAAATAAAAAGGGGCGACTGAATTCAATCGCCCCAATCGGTTACCTGGTGAATTTGTCACTGGCATCGTCCAGCGCCTTGACCTCTTCCAGTGTTAATCTCCACCCTTTTGCACCCGCGTTCTGCTCGGCTTGCTTGGCGTTTTTGGCTCCCGGAATTGGCAAAGCCCCCTTGCAAATGAGCCAGTTAAGAGCCACCTGGCTGGGTATCCTGTCTCCGTGCCCTTTGCCGATTTCCGTCATCAGGGCGATGAGGCCTGGGAGCGCCTTCATCCTCCCCATCGGTTGGCGGGAGCGCATCCCGGGTGGAGGCGACTCGAGCGTGTATTTACCGGTCAGCAGACCTTTCGCCAAGGGGGAGTAAGCGATCAACCTCACCCCCAACTCTTTGCAGCGGTCAAGCAGTCCGTTCTTTTCCACCGTCCGGTTGAGAAGATGGTACTCAACCTGGTTAGATGCCAGGGGAAGGTTGTACTTTGAGAGGATGGTGTACGCCCTCTGCATTTGGATCTTGTTGTAATTTGAGACACCTGCAGTGCGAGTCTTCCCGGATTTGACCGCCTTTGCCAGTCCTTCCACCCAGAATTCAACCGGCATGGGTGGGAATGGCCAGTGGATCTGGTAAAGGTCTACATGGTCCAGGCCCAGCCGCTCCAGACTTAAGTCGAGCGAATGCATCAGGGCGCCGCGGTTTAGTCTCCATGGATAAGGCATGAACTTGGTCGCTACCAGGATGGGGGTGGGGGAAGTTTTAATGAACTGTCCCAGGAATCTCTCAGAGCGACCTCCTCCATAAACCTCAGCGGTATCCATTAAATTAATTCCTGCTGTTACAGAAGATTGGAAGGCTTGTTCGATGTCAGGTTCTGCATAGCCATGACCATAATTCCACATGGTGCGATCCCCCCAACTCCACGTGCCAAGCCCTATTTCAGCATTGTGCAGAAAAAGCGTTTCTTCGGCGAGTGGTTCGGGCATGCGCGACTCCTTTGTCTAAACATCGCGATTGTATCATAGACGCTGTTCAGCGCGCATGAATCGGGTTACAATCCACTAACATTTATTTGGAACTAAGTGGCCGCGAACGCTATCCCCATCGAATTCCGCTCCAGGTTCAACGATATCCGCATTGGACAAGAGACAAAACCGGGAAATCGGTAGGGGAGTGTTGGCGCTCCCTGAGTTCCGGAAGGTTTGTATGAATCACATTCCGGAAAAAAATCGCGAACAAACTCCGGGCGAGTTGGTACAGCGATTAAATCTTCCCACTAAAAACTTACTATTATTGACGCGTGCCCTCACGCACCGGTCGTATGTCAATGAGCACCAGGAGGCGTTGGAGGATAACGAACGCCTGGAATTTCTGGGAGACGCGGTTTTGGACTTTGTTGCCGGAGCCTGGTTGTACAATCATTTTCCCGAGATGGCGGAAGGTGAACTTACCCGGATGCGTTCGGCAATGGTTTGTACCGAGCAATTGGCCGAATTTGCGCGTGCCTACGATCTTGGGTCTGCCATGCGCCTGGGTCATGGAGAAGACAATGCCGGAGGGCGCCAAAAAGATGTCCTTTTATGTGCCACCTTTGAGGCTCTGATCGGGGCGCTTTTTTTGGAGAGCAATATTTCCACTATCCAACGAATTGTCCACCCATTATTGGAACAGGTCAGCGAGCAACTCATGCTCTCATCCGATTCTCGCGATCCTAAAAGCAGGTTGCAGGAATGGTCGCAGGGTCAAAGGCTGGGGATCCCAAAATATGTCACAGTTTCGATCAATGGCCCTGACCACTTGCGGACATTTGAAATCGAAGTGCAGATCAATGGAACAGCCTATGGACGGGGTAGTGGGCACAATAAACAAGCTGCGGAGCGCGCCGCAGCCCTGGCTGCCATGGATGCTATTGAAAAATCTTAATTTTCTCCTTTTGAAATCTAATGCCCTTACGTCTTAAATCCCTTGAACTTCATGGTTATAAAACCTTCGCTGCAAAGACAAAGTTTGAGTTTGCCGAAGGGATAACTGCTATCGTTGGACCGAACGGCTCTGGCAAATCCAATATTGCCGATGCTCTCCGCTGGGTACTGGGGGAACAAACTTACAGTCTCCTGCGCGCAAAAAAGACCGAGGATATGATTTTCACTGGGTCTGACCAACGCTCGCGGGCGGGTATGGCCTCCGCAGGCATTATTTTCGATAATAATGATGGTTGGCTTCCTGTGGATTTCTCGGAGGTCGGGCTTTCACGGCGAGCGTACCGGGATGGACGTAATGAATATTTGCTTAACAGCCAGCATGTGCGATTAAAGGATATCAATGAACTGCTGGCACAATCAGGTCTTTCTGAAAGGACCTATACCATTCTTGGGCAGGGATTGGTGGATGCTTCCCTAGCGTTAAAAGCCGATGAACGCCGCCGACTCTTCGAAGAAGCTGCCGGGATTGGTCTTTACCGTACCCGGCGGGAAGAGGCTTTGCATCGATTGGAAACCTCATTACGTAATCTCGATCGAGTCTTGGACATCCTGGCCGAACTGGAGCCGCGCCTGAAAAGCCTTGAACGCCAGGCTGTCCGTGCCCAGGAATTTACCCAGGTGCAGGCTGATTTGCGCGTGCTCATGCATGAATGGTATGGGTATCATTGGCACCGCGCCCAACAAAACTTGACCGAGGCGAACGGCCTGATGCGGGCACATGAATCAAAATTGAACGAGGCGCGCACCTCATACCAGCGCGTACGCCAGGAATTTTCTGGTTTTCGTGATCGGATTAACGACCTGCGAGCAAGGTTGAATTCTTGGCATCGCCAATCGGCGCAATTGCATGAAACGCGCGAGTCGATTAGCGGTGACTTGGCCAAGTTGGATGAACGGCAGCGCTTCCTGTTGGATAATCATCAGGAAGTTTTGAGCGAGCAATCCCGGCTGGCAGAGGAATCAAAGATTGCGGAGGAACGAGCGGTCGCTGCCGAACATGAGACTGCCAGCCTTCTGGCAGAATTCGACGAAGCGCGTGCACAGGCCGAGGCAGCCCAGATAGCTCTAAATGAGCGCCTGGCAGAGAAAGCAACCCTCGAATTGGACTTGGAAAAGGCCCGCAAGAGAATGGATGAACTTTCCACCCAGCGCGCTGGATTTCAAGCACATTTGGATGAATTGACCGGCCGATCGGAAACCCAGGAACAAAAACTGGAAGCAGCAATTCAGGCAATTGCACGAAACGACAAAGATGCTAATTTCTTTGCTAGTGAATACAATTCGGCTGTACTAAATCGACAAAAAGCAGAAACCGTTTTACAAGTGGCAGAGAAAGAGTTCCAGAATGCACAAAAACGCCTCACGGGCTTGGAGGAAAACATCAAGCGCAGGAGTGCGGAGGCTGCAGCAAAAAAAGCGGAAACGGCCACACTAAAAGCGCAACTGGATGTCCTGGATCAAGCCGAACAATCATTGACAGGATATGCCGACGGGGCGAAACTCCTGCTGGAAGCTGCTCGTCAGTCCAGGCTTAGCGGAGCGCGCGGTTCGCTATCTTCCGTATTGGACGTGCCGGTGGATTTGGAGGTGGCGATCTCAGCTGCGCTGGGTGAATTTACCGATTCCATTCTTTTGGCTTCTGGTCAGGATGCCGAACAAGCTCTTGCCCTGCTTGATTCAGATCATACATCACGAGCTTCGATTCTACCGCTCGATTGGCTGTCTCCCGCGGAACCCTTAAAAATACGCCCTGATGTGAATTGCCTGGGTGTTGCGTCTGACCTCGTTAAGGCGCCAGCTGAAATCCGACCGGTTTTGGATTTACTTTTGGGGCAAGTGCTGATTGTGCGCAACCGTTCTGCTGCACGCCATATGCTGGCTGGCTTGCCGAAGCATGCCCGCGCAGTAACCTTGCGAGGCGAAGTGTTCCATGCCACGGGTGAGGTGGTGGCAGGGAAAACCAACAAGGCGGCTGTCCTGAGTCGCCCGCGCCAACGCCGCGAGTTGCAGGAAATTCTTGCTGAAAACGAACGCCAGGTCGCGGCAATGGAAGATGAGACGGACAAAGTTTCTGGGTTATTAGATGAAGTCAAAGGACAAACACTTGAACTAAAAAAAGACGTTGAAGCGAAAAAAGCCATTCTGGAAATAACCCGGGAGGCCGAGCGCCAATCCCAGGTTAAGGCTGATACTGCCAGGAGGCAGCTGGATTGGGAGATCAGTCATAAACAAAGTATGGAGCTGGAGATCTCGCACGCCAAAAAAGAAAGTCAACAATCTGCTTTGGCGTTGTCCCGGAACGAGCAGGATATGATCCTCGCTCGTGAAACCTTCCGCGCGGAGACGACAAAACTTGCAATGCTTTCTTTGGATGATTTCCAGGACCAGGTAACCGTGTGGGGGACGCGATCTGCGGTAGGGAAGCTTGCCCTGGGCGACGCGAAGACAAGGGTGAATGAGCGGCACCAGGAGATTCAACGTTTGAAGGAACAAAAAGAAAAATCCGATTTCCATCTTTCGGAAATTGACGCTTCATTGGTGGAACTGGAAAACGAGCGGGAAAACCTGCGCAACCAGACCGCTGGGATAAATGCCCAATTGGATGAACTTCGAGACCTAATTGGACCTACCGAGAAAACCTTGGAGACTTCTGTGGCACAGGAAGGGGAGTGGCAGAACAAGGAGGCAGAGGAACAAGGAACTCTGTCTCATGTCGAGCGCGCATACAATCAGATCCAGATGGATGTCAGCCGCAGGCAGGAAGCTCTGGTGAGCTTGCGGCAGCGAATTGAGGACGATTTTGGTCTGGTAGCTTTTGAATATACGACCGATGTCACGGGTCCGGTGCCATTACCATTTGATGGATTGGTGGAACAATTGCCGGTTGTAACAGAATTGGCACCTGATTTGGAAGAGAACATGACCCGCCAGCGGGCACAATTGCGGCGCATGGGTGCTGTTAATCCCGAAGCCCAGCAGGAGTTCAGGGCGGTAAAGGAGCGGCATGCTTTCCTTACTGCCCAGGTGGAAGATTTACGCAAGGCTGAAACGGATCTCCGCCAGGTAATTGCCGAGCTTGATGAATTGACCCGCCGTGAATTTCAGAAAACATTTGACGCCGTTGCAGAGGAATTCCACGTTATTTTTCATCGCTTATTCGCAGGTGGATCTGCAAGGCTGACTCTGACTGACCCTGAAAACCTGACCGAGACTGGTATCGACATCGAAGCACGCTTACCTGGACGTCGCGAGCAGGGTCTTTCTCTGCTTTCGGGTGGCGAGCGCAGCTTGACCGCAATTGCATTGGTTTTTGCCTTGCTCAAGGTATCTCCAACCCCCTTCTGTGTCATGGATGAGGTGGATGCCATGCTTGACGAGGCGAACGTGGGACGCTTTCGGGACCAGCTTTTGGAGTTAAGCAAAGATACCCAGTTCATTATTATCACCCACAACCGCAATACGGTTCAGGCGGCAGACGTCATTTATGGAGTGACGATGGGACGTGATTCTGCCAGTCAGATAATCAGCTTGAAATTGGATGAAATTACTGAAGAATTCCTGAAGTAGGGTTTCTTTTTACATCAATTGGTGACAAAAAGCGGTTAGCAGATACGCTAACCGCTTTAGATTCCCACAAAAGCCAAACGTTATTCTGGAATTACGGTGTTGGTGTTGTCACCTGTGGAGGATTCTGCTGAGCGTAAGCTGTGGCAGTCGCATATAAATCCGCGAAGGCGCTGTCAAGGCTTGGCAAACTGGGGACATTCGTAGTCCAATCACTGGCTACGACTACGGTTGCAGCGGTTTTCTGGTCAGTCAGCCATTGGGTAAAGGCCGCTGTTACCGCGTCGTTGTATTCAGTCTCTGTAAGTGGACGAACTTCATGCCCAAGCACCTCGATGATATGCCAACCATCCGTAGATTGGACGGGTTGGCTTATCTCGCCAATTTGCAGGGCAAATGCGGCTGTTTCAAACTCCTGGACCATGGTTCCTCGTCCGAACCATCCCAAATCTCCCCCTTTATCTTTGCTGCCAGTATCAATTGAATTCGCGGCCGCCAGGGTGGCGAAATCTGCACCTGCTACCAATTGTGCACGGATGGATTGAGCGGTAGCCTCGTCTGCAACCAGGATATGACGAGCCCAGACTTGTTCCTGCGTATGGGCAACGTTTGCAGTCACGATTGCTGAAACTTTAGTCCGGTAGAGCGGGCTTTCAAAGAATTCTTTTCGGAAGTCCGCTTCGGTCATACCGAGTTTGGCATAATTTGCAAGTGCGGCTTCATAACTGGTTTGGAACCCGCTGAGCGTGTATGGTGTGGAGGTGGGAGTGAGGCTCGGAACGGGGGTGATCGTCTCTGTGGGTGTAATGGTCGGAATGGTCGTTGCTGTTGCGGTTAAATCGAGAGTGGGCGTAGGCGCCAATGTCTGTGTGGGGGTATTCGTTGGTAGGGGGGTGGGAGAGACCAATGCAAATTGGGTTGCATCTAAGGTTGAATAAGAAAAGGGAGTAATGGTGGGAGTCGGGGTGGGAGTCCCGTCGGGGAAATAGCTAAAAGCGTCATGAACTGCTTTGTCCATGTCTGCTGCCGTGACGACGATCCCATTGGCTTTGGCATATTGCCGGATCAGCAGGTCGTTCGTAATATTATCGATCACTGCCTGGCCAATGTTTGAGGGGGTCGCCAACTGGGTTTGAATCTGGTTCAAGGTTTGCGACATATTTGGGTCGGTCGTCGGGTCGATTCCGAACATCTGGGCGAATTGGTAATATTGCATGTACTGGTCAACGTATTGCTGGCGGGACACACGCACTTGTACCTGGAACTCGCGCAGGGTGACTGATTCTCCATTGACTGTAACAATGGGTTCGCGGCTCTTCAGAATGGTTTCATTCAGAACCCCATAACCTATCAGCCCAACGATGATGACCACCACGCCAATCGCGATGCTGGTTATTAATCGGGTCTGGCGGCGTTCGCGTTCGAGGCGCGCCAAATGTTTCTTGGATGCGATCTTGGTAACTTTATCCTTTGCCATAATGCCTCATCCGGTAGATGTCATGCCATTGCGGAGCATTTTCAAAGATTTAAATCGTCCGTAGAAATAACATGCGTATAGACAATATTAATTTTGGAAAGGGACATGCCTTTCCCTGAAAAACGAAAAATTATCGATCTTCACGTTCGCTGCCCGAAAATGGCAGCAAACCGATATGGCGGGCGCGTTTTATTGCTCCTGCCAGGACTCGCTGGTGCTTCGCGCAGGTACCGGTTTGGCGGCGAGGGCGGATTTTGCCTTCTTCAGTTACGAGGCGGCGTAATACATCTGCTTGTTTGTAATCAATAGTAAGATGCTTATCCGCACAGAATTGGCAAACTTTTGGACGGGCAAAATAGCGGCGCTCGCCGCCCTGGTCCATATCATTTTCATTGCGAGGTTCACGTTCCATAAGAGCTTCGACTCCAATCTTTGCAGGCAGCCGCGAATTCTAAAACATTACTATATTCGTCGCTGCTTCTAAGTGGTTAGAAGGGAAATTCGTCTTCCGCAGCCACCCCTTCAGTTTCTTCGGCTGCGACAGGTTCTTCACCGGTGGCGGGATGATTGTTGGCTTCCCGGCGCTCGCCGAGCATCATCATTTCGTTGGCGACGATCTCCACGGTGGAATGCTTGACGCCTTCTTTGTCTTCCCAGCGCCGGGTTTGCAGGCGGCCTTCAATATATACTTGCTGACCTTTCGACAAGGTATTGTTTACAGATCTCAGCCAGGTTACCCCAGGTGACCACGTTGAACCATTCGGTTTCGGAATGGCGTTCGCCGTCGGCAGTGTTCCACGAACGGCTGGTGGCAACCGTGAATGTTGTCACCGGTCGGCCTGAAGGGGTGTAACGCATTTCAGGGTCGCGCCCCAAATGACCGATCACCATTACTTTGTTCAATCCACGACTCATGGCGTCCTCCTTGCTCGAAATGCAAAAACAATCCCATCGCTGGAATTAATTATTCAACCGCAGTGATCATATATCGAATGACCGGTTCCAGGAAGCGTAAATTTTGGTCCATGGTAGCGGTTGCAGTCGGTTCGAGACTGAGATTGAAAAGCACGTACTGACCTTCGCGATGTTTCTTGATGGTGTACGCCAAGCCGTTTACGGCCCCAGATCTCAACTTTATCTACACTGCCGCCGGTCTCGACAGCCCAGCCCTTGACCTTTTCGACGACGCCGTTAAATGCAGTCTCGTCCAGATCGGGATGGACAATACAGACCAACTCATAATGACGCATAGGGAAAACCTCCTTTCCTCGGGATATGCTCCCGGACATTCACCGTAGGTGAGCCGGGGGCGGAAGGCAAGCCGCGGGGCAGCTTGAACGGGTTGTATTGTAAGCGAAAAGGATGTTTTTGGGGAGCCTTTAAATGATGTAGATTGGATTGCTGAATATCCAGCCTCGCTCCTTCCCCATGAATTGCCTGTAAGACTTCCACCCGGAATATCCCCGGCTCGTCAGTGATATACACCATCGCTTCACTATGTGCGCTTCTCACAACCCTTCCATTTCTGACCAGCCGAATTTCAGCCGCAGAAGGCAATTTGACCTGCAATGTCACCGGACCGGAGAATTTGATTTCGTCTCCCATGATTGCACTGATAAACTTGCTTTGGGCGGAGAATTGGAACCCACTCGTGGCAGCCGGCAGGTCATTGCCCACGAAACAATGACCCGCAGCTAACGCATCTAGGACCATTTTTTTGTCTCGGAGTAAATCCCCTGACAGCACTGAGGGTGTAAGTACATGCGTGTTTATCGTCCTGAAATGATATTCATATGGGAAGATGACTTTGTGCAGCGGTCCCAGCGATTTATGTTCAGCATGCGCGTCCGACCCGCCGATGGCTACCACATGCTGGCCTTTCGCCGTCAGTTCGTCCCAGCGTTGCAAGGTTTCAGCCAATGGACCATGGGGGATAAGCTCCGGGAGGAATGCGTATGCTACTGCGCTTCAATTTTCCCTTTGCTACAGTTTTGAGTTCACTGAACCCATTCCAAAGTTCGATACCGGTATAGCCGGTAACAGACCAATCAGCCCAGGAAATATCCGTCTCACCAAATTCAGGCATGGCTGGGTCAAATGGGTGCGCAATAAAGGATATCCCACCCGCCTCACGCACGGCATCGATCAGGGATTGGGTTATTTTTGCCAGCGGTGCCAGTTCCTTGTCCGCTCCAAAGACCAGCAAGTGGTTTTTTTGGGGGTCGCGCCCCTGGTCGTGTATCTCTTCACAAGCCAAAAGGAGGATGCGCCTTTTCCCGTCCCTGTAATAGGCATTAACACCCTCAACCAGCACATTATGATCTGTCACCAGGAGGACATCCACGTTGGTTTTTAGCGCTATCTTCCCCAGGTCCGCGTGCGTGCCGGAACCATCAGAATAAGTGGTGTGCATGTGCAAATTTACGGTCAAATCGTGCATACTCATTCCTAAAATCTAACCTAAATAAGAGGACAAGTTTCGGGGGAAATCCCTCAAATTAAGGAACAATGGGTGCCGTTATGCTGAAGTAAGCCTCAACCAACACCTCAATTTTAACTTTTTATAATGGAGCATTATTTACAGTTTGGGAACCTTGTTTGACGGTTTAACCAAATAACAGGTATAATTTGTCGGCTAAAATTTTTGGAGGCTAACAAATGCAAAACTTTTTAGACGGTTCTTTGATTTTAACATCAATTGCCCTGGTGATTAGTATTATCCTGCAAAGTAAGGGCGCTGGCTTGGGCAATATGACAGGCGGGGATTCGGGGACCGTTTTTACCGCCAGGCGTGGCATTGAGAAAACCCTCTTTTGGGTTACGATTATTTTCAGCGTCCTTTTCTTTATACTCGCCATCACTTCTGTGATTGTCTCTGCCCACCAATAAACACTGTTGATAAGGAAGGCCATCGCTGGAATGCAATTTGCGCCTGCGAGCGGCCTTTCTTTATTTCAATATGAAAAAATTGCGCTGGCAAATCCTGGTGGTTGTGCTGACACTGATCGTGGTGGCGGTTTTATTGTTGACCCAGCAGCCGGCCCTCAACCCCATCCAGCCTGAGCCAGCCAGTGGGGGGATTTATACCGAAGCTTTAGTCGGCTCGTTTGGACGGCTGAACCCTTTGCTTGACCTGAATAATCCTGCCGATCGGGATGTGGATCGGCTGATTTTCAGCAGCTTGATCAAGTTCGATTCGAGCGGAGTCCCACAGCCGGATCTGGCAGAATCTTGGGGGGTTACGCCCGATGGGACAATATATAACGTCACCCTGCGCAGCAACGCGGTCTGGCAGGACGGAACGCCGGTCACCAGCGACGATGTGCTGTTTACCATCAGCCTCCTGCGTAGTCAAAATTCCGCATTTTCTGCTGATGTCCGCTCTATGTGGGACCAGGTGCAGATCACCCGTCTCAACGATAAAAATATTAAATTTACTTTACCGGAACCATTTGTTCCGTTTCTGGATTATCTGACTTTTGGGATTTTGCCTCAGCACTTGCTTTCGATCGCTCACTGCCGATCAATTGTCCAATTCTGATTTCAATCTTGCTCCGGTGGGGAGTGGTCCATATAAATTTGACCACCTGACCGTCGAAAACGGACAAATAACTGGCGTGGTGCTTGACCGTTTCGGATAAATACTACGGTCAGATCCCATTTGTACAACAGATCGTATTTCGGTATTATTCCACTGCAGATTTGGCGCTGGCGGCTTACAAGGCGGGGGAGGTTCTCGGTATCAGCCAGATCCCCGCGAACCTTTTTGCTTCAGCCTGTTCCGACCCAAACCTCTCCTGCTATTCCAGCCGGATGCCCCGCTTGTCCATGGTCTTATTTAACCTGGGCAATAATGATGTCCCTTTTTTCCAGGATAAAAATATTCGTCTCGCTTTAATGTCCGGCCTGAATCGCCAGTGGATGGTCGATAACTTGCTGCAAGGGCAGGGGATCGTCGCCGACAGCCCACTCTTGCCTCTTACCTGGGCTTATTATGATGGCGTGCCACAAATTGGTTTTGATCCTGATACCGCAGCTAGTGAACTTAAAGCTGCCGGTTATGTACTCCCTGCTGACGGAACGGTGCGCGCAAAGGATAAGGTTTCGCTTTCATTTACCATGGTTTATCCGGATGATGCCGCTCACGCATTACTGGCTCAAACCATCCAGCAAAATTGGGCCGCCATTGGCGTGGAAGTGAAGCTCCAGGCTGTTTCATACGAATCGTTATTCGCCGATTACCTTACCCCGCGCACGTATCAGGCTGCTCTGGTCGATTTGGACTTAAGTCGCTCTTACGACCCCGATCCGTACCCATTCTGGCACCAGGCTGAAATTACCAGCGGTCAGAATTATTCCCAATGGGACAATCGTACCGCCAGTGAATACCTGGAACAGGCACGCGTCGTTGCCGATATGAGTATTCGCGCCCGACTTTATCGAAACTTCCAGGTAGTATTCGCTCGCGAACTCCCCGCCTTGCCTCTCTTTTATCCGACCTATACCTACGGCGTGGATCAGCGTGTTCAGGGTGTGCAAGCAGTTCCTCTATTTGAGCCGGCAGACCGTTTCAACGGGATCGCCTCATGGTTCCTGGTTACCCGGCGGGCTCTCGAACAAACGGTGCAACCGACCGTTACACCATGATTATTTTCAAGTAATCCAGGGTCCTTCTCCTGGATATTCATAGAATTCATAAGCAGGGAGTTATAGATGGCAGACCAACTGGAAAATGCCCTTCAATACGCTCGCAAGAATAACGGGAAATTCCTGGATACTTTCAAGGAAATATTGGCAATTCCATCCGTGTCGACAGATCCGGCCCACGCTGCGGATATCCGCAAGGCAGCCGATTGGCTCGCTGCACAGTTGCGCGGTCTTGGCATGCAGAAGGTGCAAATATTCCCCACCGCCAAGCATCCTGTTGTCTATGGCGAATGGCTGGGAGCACCAAGTGCGCCGGTAGTGCTGATTTATGGACATTACGATGTTCAGCCTGCGGATCCTCTCGACCTTTGGAAGTCTGCTCCCTTTGACCCGGAAGTTCGTGGTGAGAACATTTACGCTCGTGGCGCCTCCGATATGAAGGGGCAGGATATGGTCATGCTTAAAGCCGTAGAATCGCTCGTCAAGACTGGCGGACTGCCGGTAAATGTTAAATGGTTGTTTGAAGGCGAAGAGGAAATTGGCTCACCAAACCTCCCGACTTTTATTTCAGAACATAAGCATTTGCTTGCATCTGATTTTGCATTGAACCCCGATTCGGGGATGATCGGAAAGGAATACCCCACTCTCACCTATGCCTTGCGAGGCCTGGCTTATTTTGAATTGCGCGTCTTTGGTCCAAGCCAAGACCTGCACTCTGGCATTTATGGAGGTGTAGTCCATAACCCTGCAATTGCCCTCGCGGAAATAATTTCCGGCATGCATGATACACAGGGTCGCATCACCTTGCCGGGTTTTTATGATCGTGTTCAAAAATTGAGCAAAGCGGATCGCGAAGAGTTGGCGCGTCTCCCTATCGATGAGAGGCATTTCCTTGAAATTACGGGTGCCCCCGCGTTGTATGGCGAGGTTGGTTACACGGCAAATGAGCGCACCGGGGCGCGCCCAACCCTGGATGTAAATGGGTTGCTATCCGGGTTCACGGGAGAAGGGTCAAAGACCATCATCCCTGCCTGGGCAATGGCAAAAATATCCATGCGCTTGGTTCCCGATCAGGATCCGCAGGAAGTCCATCAGCAATTGCTCCAATACTTGGAAAAACATGCCCCCAAAGACGTCCGCTGGGAAGTGACCGTCATGGCGGGCGGACCTGCCTCCATATCCGACCGGAATAACGTTGGCGTGCGGGCGATGGGCAAGGCACTGGAATCGGTCTGGGGCATGCCTCCTTATTTCCGCCGCGAAGGCGGTTCCATCCCGGTTGTAAAAGATATGCAGAGTCTTCTGGGGATCGAATCGGTGGTTTCCGGTTTTGGTCTGCCAGATGACAATGTCCATGCGCCTAATGAAAAAATGCACCTGCCTACCTGGTATCGCGGCATCGAGGCGGGCATTCATTTCTTCACAAATTTGAAACCCTGATAACTTATCAAGATGACGGGAAATTTCAACCCTAGAGCATTTTGGAGATTATAGGTATGGAAGACAAATTAATCACCTATGGGGGCCAGGCCGTCATCGAGGGGGTCATGATGCGCGGGCGGAAAACCTATGCTGTCGCCATGCGCGCTCCAAATGGGACAATTACAACCAAGGTCGAAGAACTCGGCGGTATCTATAAATCCCGTGTGGCAAAAATCCCACTTCTGCGTGGTTTGATCATGCTGTGGGATTCACTCGGATTGGGGATGCGCGCCCTCACCGATTCTGCCAACCTCCAGACCGGCGAAGAAGAAAAGCTGGAAGGTCCGGCTCTCTATCTCACCCTGGGGCTTACTTTCCTGGTCGCCATTGGCATCTTCTTCCTGGCGCCTGCGGGAGTCGGGTGGCTTTCAGAGCGTTTCCTCCACTGGAATGCCTGGTGGAGCAACCTTCTGGAAGGGATTCTTCGCTTGCTATTATTGCTTGGCTATTTGTGGGTGATTGGTTTCGCTCCTGATATTGCGCGGGTCTTTGCTTATCATGGCGCTGAACACAAGACCATCAATGCTTATGAAGCCGGCGCGGACATGACACCCATTTCAGTTGCTGGGTATTCCGTTGAGCACCCTCGCTGTGGCACCGCTTTCTTGCTGACCTTGATGGTATTGTCCTTGTTTTTCTTTACCATCCTGGGTCCACTGCCGTTTGCGTGGCGACTCATCAGCCGGGTGGTTATGATCCCAGTCCTGGCAGGTGTCGCGTATGAATACCTGCGCTGGACGGCCAATCACCTAAATTCATCATTGGTTCGCGTGATTGTCAGACCCAACCTGGCGCTGCAACATATGACCACCCGCCAACCGGATGAGAAGATGCTTGAAGTGGCGATCACCGCATTTCAAACCATGCGAAAGGCGGAGCTGGAACATTCGGTTAATTAATCTCATTCATACCGAAACGATATATTTCGCCCGGGTTCGGGGAATCAAAAAACGCATGAACATGCGTTTTTTGATTTTACCTTTGGTACATCTCTAGCACTGTAAATAGCCGTTACGTTGATAGTCCTGGAACAGCTTCCCCCAGGATGTGTTATCGTGCCATTCCCTGGCCACCCGCTTGTATTTCAAGGGCCAATAAAAATAATCCTGTTCTGCTTCCGAGATACCGATCGGCAGGTAAACCAGGGGGGTTCTGAAGATGAATTTTTGCAGGAATTTTGTCGGTCCATACCAGGATAGCCATGCCAGGAAAGTATGGGTGTTCTTTCCGATCTTGAAGTTCCAGTTTTCGTTGGAAATATCATCTCCAACCAGGTCGATTTCCCTTACGTCCCCTGTTCCCAATCCCTGCTCCTGGGCCAGGCGGATATACTTGATGGACAGCGGATCGAATCCCATCAGCTTGGCCGCCACGGCATCGATGGCAACCTGGTCCGCGGAAGCCAGCAGGATGTTCTTTACAACCGGGATCATCAGTCGTGGTCCTGCGCCATTCCCGGCAGTGGTCCCGTCCATGATCGCAAATATTCCGGGGTGGATTTCTTTCTGGATTGCCAACAGGTCCACCAGGGTCTCGTGGATCCAGGAGTGGGTGTAATGCCGGTGTTTGCTGAGCAACCCACCGAATGCGTTTTTCATGGCCCCGGTGGTGGTGGTGTACATGTGCGTCTTGACCGTGGGTAGGTGAACGATGTTTTTCCCGAAAAAATAATCCGGGATATGGATGCCTTCCGGGTAGATGTGGTCCAGCGCCAGCATTTTTGCTTTGGGCGTGTACGGCACCCACTTCATTTCTTCTTTTCGGAAATTGAACAGGGCGGGTACTTTATATTGTTTGAAAATAGGCAGGTAGCAATTCAGGTCCTCGCCTTTGAAGGCGTTTGTGATCACCGTCTGGTTTTGCACGCATACCAGGTTCTCGAACCCCGCCTTGCGCAGTGCCAGGATGGAGCCTTCCAATTGCCACGGAGTGGTATTTGCCGCCGGCATCGGATAATGCCAGGAGATATTATCTTTTAGGATCGTTGGTATACCCGGACGCAGTGATTTTTCCCCGTCTGCCAGCTCGAATAGGCGTTGATAATCTTTCAACACGGTCTCTGGGGTTGTGCGTATTACGGCGACTTTAGACTTGGCGGGCATGACAAGGTCCCTTTCGCTTGGTGGTTTGGATCTTTATCTATTTTATCCTGTTTAAACCCCGAAGACAAAGTCGGACTTGTAGATGTGGAAGAGGTCCTTTTGAATCGCTACATAATTAGTTATTCTTCACTTCTTTCGATCAATACCCTTCTTATTTTACGGTACAACACGATTGGGTTGTCTCCGGGTATCATAATCTCGCCGCAGTCCAGGTCTGGTCGATGCGGTCGCTGGGTAATGACCACACGCCGGTCCTGTCGCTCGATAACCAGATTTGCCAGGCTCCCGATCCAGCCGGTGATTTGACGCAGGACAGGTATCCGCACCGTGTGATAATAACGCAGATACATGAGCGTATTTTCATTGTCAATCGGGGCGAAAGCTACCACGACGCGGAGGTTGTCGGCAATCCAGTTTTGCCAGATATTCCCGTACCGGAATTGCAGAAAAGGATGCCGGTCGGGTTTGGGCAGTTCGGAAGCTTTCTTCGGTTTCTGACCTTCGTCCAGTTCGTTCAAGACCCACAGGTTGATCAGGTTGTCTCCAGGCCAGTGCTTCTCTTGGATCGCAATGGGGCCATTCACAAGTGTCCGGTTCCCACGCCCGATGGTGTTATGGTGAATGAAGGGCAGATGCACCACGTCCAATTGGTTCTCGATGGCGCGTGCATAATGGTTTGCCCAGTGGTCTTTGATGGTTGCGTAAACCATTGTATCTGGGATGGATTCGAACCATGGGACGGTCGGGTATTCTTCTCGTGGTTTTCCCCACCAGATGTAAACGAATCCATGCTCTTCCCTCACTGGGTAACTTTTTACATGGAGAGCCTTGGGAGGTTCGGCAGTTTTACCATTGGCCGGCACCATTGTACAGACACCTCTGGCATCATACTCAAAGCCGTGGAATGGACACTGCAGGCACTCCTGGTTCACTTTACCAAGGCTGAGGCTTGCGCCACGGTGAGGGCATTTATCCGCCATTACCGTCAGGTCTCCTTTGTTATTTCGCCACGCGGCTATTTTCTCACCCATCCGCGTTACCCCGATTATCCTTCCTTTTTTTATTTCGTTTGACTCTAGGATTGCATACCATTGGTTGGGGATCATGAATTCTCCTATCAATTGATGTTCACATTACTTCAATTCTACAAGGATCTTTCCTTCAGGGCACCTTGAATATATATTATTATCAGCTCGTTATCCGTAGAAATGCAATGTTAATGAAAGTTTACCTTACTTTACATAATACAGTGTAATTAACAGGGCTTGCCAGATTAGAATATATGTTCTATAATTAGATAATCCCATACCGATCTTTTCCTGTCTATTCAGTTTTGACTTTCTCATATTCATTTTTGCATCCTTAAATATTCATGGTCACTACCGTTCTCCAAATTTCGTCTCGGCCTCGCCCCGGTCCGCCTGTTTCCTCTCCCTCACCAAAATGCAGTCGTGGCGGTCAGCCCGGCAACACCAATGCTTTCCGTCATGGGTTATATACTGCGCATAGCCAATTAGCTAACCCAACTCTCATTACAACCTTCACTGGTATCAAAAGATCCTTCCGTACTGTTAAAAGACTTGCAGGATCGAGACCGTGCTTCTGGCAGAAGGGAATTTTGGGAAAATCGTTATAAATTGGTCGGCCTCCTTGCTGTAAGCAAGGGAGGGTTACCTAACAACGAAATGCTCTCCCAGGCTCGCGCCGCTACCATCATTGTCGGAAAAATGCAAAAGATCTACAGGTCCCTTTTTGAACTAGACGGCAGGCAGTCGCATTTGCGCTCCATCGTCCGTGATCTACCTGCGCTCCTGCGCTGGGAGTTCTCTGACCTGGGAATTCCTGCTCAGCCGACATTCGTTCCTCGAAAATTAAATATTTTGCACGCGAATTTGAGTTGGGAAGCGCCCCATCTTACCGATACCCAGTGGGAAATTCTACAGGGAACGTTCATCTCCTTGCGCCTCGATCTTGATTACTTCCGGAAATATCGTCGTCGCAAGCCCCTGCTTTCCGACCGCTGTCTTCTCGAGGGCATCCTATGGAAGCTTGCAAACGGTCTCCGCTGGCGCGATTTGGAGGGAAAATACCCTGCGAGGCGCTGCCAGGAGCTCTACTCGGCCCTCGTCCGTTCGGGCCGTATGCAGACTGTCTACAACCGGCTTCGGGGGTATTTGGAAGTCAACGGTGGGACTACCTTGCTGGGACTTGTCGAGCGCGGCTGCTTTGTGATTTCTGGGAATCGCGTTCTTCTTGCCCCGTCTGAAAAACCCACCTGGCAGAAATACACAGCATTGTTGCTGCTCCAGCAGGCTTATCATGCCCGCCGGTCCATCCGCCTGGAATTCGACCGCGAACGCCGTAGGATGGGCGGCTATTATCGCATCCCTTATACAGGGGTACGGCGTTCCCCTCGCTGTTCTCCTGGCTTTCATACAAAACAAAGCCCCTCATTGAAACCCGCTTGGCCAACACTAGGACAATCGGAAGATACTGGATATTTGCGGCTGAATATTAAATTCCATGATACCGAATCGGTCGGGAAGGGTTTCCTTTATGGTAAAATTCGCAGGTCAAAAATCCAAAGGAAACCTGATCCGTAGGTGGAGCACCTATGCAGACGAATGGCTTTATATCGGTATATTTCTTGTGATTGGTATGATTGTCCCAATTGTGCCGCTTGGTCTTTTCCCGGCTGGTGGCACCCCGCAAACCGAACCCAATTAAACAAAGCACGTACGAATGCGGTATCGAAACGGTGGGGGACTCTTGGGTGCAGTTCAAAGCCCAGTATTATATTTTTGCCTTGATCTTCCTGGTTTTCGATGTGGAAACGGTCTTTCTATTTCCCTGGGCGCTGTCTCTCAAACAATTACCGCTTTTTGTGGTGCTGGAGGGCGTGCTCTTTATTGCCATCCTGGTTGCCGGCCTTGTGTATGCCTGGCGCAAGGGGATGCTGGAATGGGCGTAACAATGATGCAAATTCTATAAAGGCTGACAGGATTTCCCTATCAGCCTTTTCTTTGTGTTTGTAAGGAGCACTGCATGACATTTTTTGAATGACCCGATCAACTTTATCTCCGGATGGATCCAGAGCCTTCTGACCGGCTGGGGTTTCTCTGCCTACCTGGCGACGGTGATCCTCTATATTATCGGCATAACCGTGTTGATTATTTTTGCGATGGCGCTGGATATCATGCTGGTGTGGGTGGAACGGAAAGTGGTGGCACGCTTCCAGGATCGCCTTGGCCCGAACCGCATCGGACCGTTTGGGTTGATCCAACCCTTCGCCGATATCATCAAGCTGGTCATCAAGGAAGACATTACTCCCGCCGGTGCGGACAAGCTCATCTACAACATCGCGCCGGTGCTCGCCATCGCTTCGGTCATCATCCTCTGGGCGATCCTGCCGCTGTCATCCAAAATATTTGGTGTGGACCTGAACGTTGCGATTCTGTACCTGGTGGCAGCCGGTGCCCTCGGTACATTGTCCATTATTATGGGAGGTTGGTCTTCCAACAATAAGTACGCCCTGCTGGGCGCTTTCCGCATGGTGGCGAACTATGGTCTCCTATGAGATCCCCATGGTCGTCGTATTGCTAATCCCCACCATCCTGGCAAACTCTATGAGCGTGCAGGATATTACCAAGGCGCAAAGCGGCATGTGGTTTGCCATCCTGTCCCCGCTGGCTTTCCTCATTTTTTTGATCAGCGCAATTGCCGAACTGGGACGTTCTCCCTTTGACCTGAATGAAGCCGAGTCGGAAATTGTTGCCGGGTTCCATATCGAGTATACCGGTATGAAATTCGGCTTGTTCTACGCTGGCGAATTGCTGCACGCCTTCACCTTTGGCGGTTTTATCGCTGTCCTGTTCTTCGGCGGCTACGGCGGTTTCTTCGGACTGGAAAAGATCGGTTTCCTTTCCTGGCTGAATAACCCCTTCATCCAGGCAGTGGTTTTTCTTGCCAAGGCCATGTTTGGCTACTGGGTCATCATGTGGGTCAAATATTCGATGCCACGCATCCGTATTGACCATATGCTGGCCTTCAACTGGAAATTTCTCACCCCCCTGGCACTGGTGGTGCTGGTTAATACGGCGGTTTTGAGCAAAGTTTTGGCCGGGTTGCCGAACTGGGGCTATTCGTTAGGGATGTTCTTTTCGAACATTGTGATCGGTTACCTCACGGTTGAAATCCTGCGTGCATACGGACGCAAACAGCGCAAGGCGGCTGCGAATCTATCCCCACAGCGCCTTCAAAATTAGGAGCAGGTAGTATGACAGCTGATCAAATCATCTTTCTTTTGTGCGCGGCGCTGATCCTCGGATCTGCCTTGATGGTGGTGACCACCCGCAAACTGATCCATGCCGCCTTGTGGCTGGTGGCGGCGCTCTTTGGCGTGGCCGTCCTGTACGCCATCCTGCAGGCCAGTTTTCTGGCGGTTGTCCAGGTGGTGGTGTACATCGGCGCAATTGCCATCTTGTTCATCTTTGCCGTCATGCTGACCCGCCGGGAAATGCTGGATAAGGGTGCGCAAACCCGTTCAAATTGGTGGCTCCCCGCCTTGCTTGGTCTGCTGATCCTGGCTGGGCTGGTCTTCCTCATCCTTGGACAGCCGGGCTTTGGTCAATCAGCCGCCGCGCTGCCGGCAGGGAATGGATACGCTCCGCAGCCTGGGAACCGCCCTGGTCTCTCCGGATGCCTATGTTCTGCCTTTCGAAGTGGCATCCGTGCTGTTGCTGGCAGCGCTGGTCGGCGCGGTCTATATTGCTACGGGTAGAAAGGAATAGGAGGCTGAGATGAGTATCCCACTTTCCTGGTACTTGATCCTGGCAGCCGCCCTTGTTCTGCATCGGCTTGTTCGGCGTGCTTTCGCGCAAGAATGCCATCGCCATCCTGCTGGGTGTGGAACTGATGCTGAATGCCGTCAATATCAACCTGGTGGCTTTCTGGCGTTACCTGGACCCGGCACAAGATGGCCGGGCAGGTTTTTGCGGTTATCGTTTTTGCCGTGGCTGCTGCGGAAGTGGCTGTGGGTCTGGCACTGATTATCTCGGTTTACCGCCGCCGCAAGACGGTGGTGGCCGATGAAATTGATCTTATGAAGTGGTAGGAGTCATAATGGAAAAGTTACATCATCTGGCTGTTGCCACTTCCACCACTTCTGGCATTTTTTGCAATCATCCTTTTCACGAACAAGACGCAAGGCGTTGAGCCACGGCATTGCCATCGGTGCGGCAGGGTTGTCCTGGTTGGGGAGCATGTTCATTTTTATCCGTGCCCTGGGGGTGAAGGAATTTGGCAAGCAATTTTCGGTTCTTCCATCAATTGGCTCCCGACCGGCTCAACCTGGCTCAAGATTGGCGTACAGATCGATCCGCTCTCGGCGGTGGTCATCTTCTTTGTGGCCTGGACTGTGCTGGCGATTTTCATCTACAGCATCGGCTACCACAACTTTGGCCAACCGAAAGGCGACCACGATGTGCCGGTCTTCCCCCGCATGGCGCGACGATCACCGAACACGGCCACAAGCACATCGGTCCCTTCCATCGAGCCGATGTATTCGCGCTTCTTTGCCTTTATCAGCCTGTTCGCCTTCGGCATGTACACGCTGGTGGTTTCCGATAACCTGCTGACCCTCTTCGTCGGCTGGGAGATCATGGGGTTGTGCTCTTACCTGCTGATCGGCTTCTGGTTTGGAAAACCATCCGCTCGGAATGCGGCCGTCAAAGCCTTCATGACCACCCGCATCGGCGATGTTTTCATGCTGCTGGGCATTGCCTTCGTGTATTCGTTTACCGGTTCGCTCTCCTTCAGCGATATCTTCAAACCTGCAAATGCTGGCGGCACTGGCGTCCACTCCGGCCTTTTTCGGGCTTTCGGCGGCTGGCATTATCGGGCTGCTTCTCTTTATCGGGACAGTCGGCAAATCTGCCCAGTGGCCGCTGCATGTTTGGCTGCCGGATGCCATGGAAGGCCCGACCCCGGTCAGCGCCATGATCCATGCTGCCACCATGGTTTCGGCGGGTGTTTACATGGTCATCCGCATGTTCCCGCTCATCTCTGCGGCTGGACCGAAGGGATGCCGCTCAATACAACCATGAGCGTGATTGCCTTTATCGGGGCATTCACTGCCCTCTTTGCCGCAACCATTGCTGTGGCGCAGAATGATATCAAAGAGAGTGCTGGCTTACTCGACCATTTCACAACTTGGCTTTATGATCGCCGCGCTGGGGATCGGCGCCTACGTGGCGGCGGCATTCCACCTGGTCACGCATGCATTCTTCAAGGCGCTGCTCTTCCTGGGTTCCGGTTCGGTCATCCATGGCATGGAACACGGCGTTCTGCACACCGGCGAGCATGTCGAACCCGCAGGATATGTTCAACATGGGCGGCCTGCGCAAGAAGATGCCGATCACCTTCTGGACCTTCCTGATCGGCGGATTTGCCCTGTCGGGTTTTCCGGTGCTGACGGCAGGCTTTTGGTCCAAGGATGAAATTTTTGCCGAAGCCTTTGGCAATGGTCACCTGCTGGTTTTTATCACCCTGGCGGTTGCAGCCTTCCTGACGGCTTTCTACACCATGCGCCAGATCACCCTGACCTTCCTGGGTGAACCTCGCACCAAGGCAGCCGAACATGCCAGCGAAACCACCTGGACGATGACCCTCCCCTGGTCATCCTGGCGGTCTTTGCGGTCGGATTCGGGTGGGTGGGCATCCCGGAGCAGTTCCCGGTTCTGGGCGGACTGATCCCAAACTGGTTCCACGAATTTGTTGGCGGGACTCTGGCCGAACTGCCAGAAGAAGTTGCTTTCAGTTGGGTCCCGCTGATCACTTCACTGATCGTTGCCCTGGGCGGGCTGTTCTTTGGTTGGCTGGTCTATCGCAAGGTCAAGACCCCACAAGCAGGATTTCCTGCAAATCCCGGTTTTGAAGAACAAATGGTATTTTGATGAAATCTATAATTTTCTGTTCATCAAACCGGCCATCTGGATTGCCGAGAAATTCACCTCCCTGTACATGGACCAGACCGTGATCGATGGGGTTCTTGCACAGTGTGGCACGCTTCTCGCTCTTCCTGGGCCACGCCTTCCGCAATTATTTTGACAAACCGGTTATCAATGAATTTATCGGGGATGGGACCGGCAGCGTAGTGAAAGCCTCCGGGTCAGGGTTGCGCAAGATCCAGGCTGGACGCATCCAGTATTACATGGTTGCCTCCATAGCAGTGCTGGTAATTTTTGCCGTGTTGGTATTATTTCCTTCTAGTGTAATTCATTGAGTTATTTCTTTATGGAAATTTTGGCAGAACTTGTCCGAACGAGCAAGTGGAGTGAATGATGGAATTTATTAGCAATCATCTCTTGACCCTGATCCTGTTCTTCCCCGTCCTGGCGGCAGTGGTCGTGTTATTCCTGCCGCAAGGATAACTTGAAAGCCATTCGCTGGACGGCCTTTGGCGCCAGCCTGGTCCCGTTCGTTCTGACGGTTTTCTTGTGGACACAGTTCAAGGCGGGACAACCCGGTTTCCAGTTCCAGGAACAATATAATCTGGTATGCAGCTCTCAATTCAACTTTCCACATCGGCGTGGATGGGCTTTCCCTGACCATGGTTCTGTTGACCACGCTGCTGACACCGCTTGCCTTGCTGGCATCCTTCAATATCACCGACCGGATCAAGGCATATTTCATGCTGTTCCTTTTCCTGGAGACGGGCATGCTGGGCGTCTTCATGTCGCTCGACCTGCTGATCTTCTTCGTCTTCTGGGAAATCGGTCTTGTTCCGATGTATTTCCTGATCAACCAGTGGGGTTCCGAAAAGGGTGAACGCGAAATTTGGAAGGGTGTCAAGGTCCAGGCTCGCAATTATGCTTCGTTGAAGTTCATCATCTACACCATGGCTGGTTCACTCGGGCTGCTGCTGGCCATCCAGTTGCTGGGTGTACTGTTCCATACCTATCGATCTGCAAACCTTGTATGCAAAATGGGCGGCTTTAGATCCAAATGGCGTGATGCTGCACTTCTTTAATCTTGGGCTCACAGTTTCGACGGTCAAAACGATTGCCTTCTGGGCATTTGTGATTGCCTTTGCCATCAAGGTCCCGGTCTGGCCATTCCATACCTGGCTGCCGGATGCCCATACCGAAGCACCAACTGCCGGTTCGATGATCCTGGCAGGCGTGTTGTTGAAACTGGGCGCGTATGGTTTCCTGCGGCTGGTTCTGCCCTTATATCCGGCGGAATCAGCGAAATATGCTGGTTGGCTGGCCTTCCTGGCAGTCATGGCGATCGTCTTCGGGGCATTTGCTGCTTTTGGTCAGAAAGATTTCAAACGCTGGTGGCTTATTCGTCGGTCAACCATATGGGCTTTGTCGTGCTCGGGATTGCTGCGGCAGCCAAAGCTGCCGGGCACCCTTAACGCCACCATCGCCTTGAATGGCGCAGTGCTGCAGATGTTCAACCACGGTCTTTCTGCGGCCGGCATGTTCTTCCTTGTGGGTGTTCTTTACGAGCGCACCCACACCCGCAACCTGGATGACTTTGGCGGATTGTTCCCGCTCGTGCCAATCTATGGTGGAATCTTGATCTTTACCAGCATGGCTTCGCTGGGCTTGCCGGGTCTGAATGGATTCGTCTCCGAGTTCCTGGTTGTGCGAGGTTCCTGGCCGGTCCTGACGCTTTATACAGCGGTTGCGATGATCGGTCTGCTCTTTACCGGCGCGTATATTTTGAAAGGTATCAAGACTGTCTTGCATGGCCCCCTGAACGAACACTGGGCTCAAGGCGAACATAAATTGATTGGAAATCAACATGCGGGAGATCATTGTGATGGCTCCTTTGATGGTTCTCATCCTGGTCATCGGGATTTATCCGGCCTGGATTTTGGATGTAATCAACAAAGCCATGCTGATGTTGTTCCACTAAGAGGGTACCATGCAATTTCCGTTTCTGAGTGTGATCGTTTTCACCCCGATGGTTGCTGCGCTCGTTTTACTAACGTTTAAACCCGAGCAGAAAAAAGCCATCCGCATCACCGCACTGACTGCCGCGCTATTCGCTCTGGCGCTATCCGTCTGGGTGTATTTTACTTACGATAAAGCCGTTGCCGGGTACCAGTTCATCGAAAAATATAATTGGCTGCCAATGCTGGGGATCAGCCTGCACTTTGGTGTGGATGGGATGAGCGCCCCGCTGGTCTTATTGACCGGTATCGTCATGGTCACCGGCGTGATGATTTCTTGGGGGATCGACGACCGTCCGCGCGAATTCTTTGCTTTCCTGTTTATCCTGGCTACCGGTGTATTCGGAGTTTTTGCCTCCCTGGACCTGTTCATGTTATTTTTCTTTTACGAGATTGCAGTCTTCCCCATGTTCCTGCTGATTGTCATCTGGGGCTGGGTCAAAACCCGTGAATATGCCGCGATGAAACTGACCTTGTACCTGTTCATCGGTTCGGTGATTTCCTTGATCGGTGCGCTGGTTATGTTTTGGACGAGCGGCGGACATACTTTTGATATGCTTGTCTTGGAAACGGCGAAATTTTCCCCAGCATTCCAGATCGCCTGGTTCCTTCCGGTTTTCCTCGGGTTTGCCATCCTGGGCGGTATCTTCCCGTTCCACAACTGGTCACCGGATGGCCACGTGGCTGCTCCGACGGCCGTGTCTATGTTCCACGCGGGTGTGCTGATGAAATTGGGCGCATTCGCAGCCTTGCGGGTAGGTATCATGCTTCTTCCGGAGGGTGCCAAATTCTGGGCTCCATTGATCATGGGATTGGCCCTGGTCAACATTGTTTACGGTGCATTCATTGCCAGCGTTCAAACCGATTTTAAATATGTGATCGGTTTCTCTTCGGTCTCGCACATGGGACTGGTGATGATGGGCTTTGCCACCCTGACACCGGAAGGTCTGATCGGGGCAGGAGTGCAGATGTTCTCTCACGGAATAATGACGGCTCTCTTCTTTGCTGCTGTCGGCATGGTCTACGACCGGGCACACACCCGTGACATCCCCAAGCTGGGCGGCATGATCAAACCTCTGCCGTTGGTGGGAATTGGCGTCATTGTCGGCAGCCTGGTCTCGATGGGCATGCCCGGTTTTTCCGGTTTTATCGCCGAGTTCCCGATTTTCATGGGTATTTGGAAAACGCAGTGGGTGGTAGCCGTTATTGCCGCCATCTCGATTGTCGTAACCGCCTCCTATGTTTTGCTGGTCGTCCGGCGCGTTTTCTTTGGCAAAATGCCGGAAGAGTTCGAAGGGCACATCCAGCCCATTAGTTCGCTGGACAAAATTGCTCTGGTGCTCCTCATGGCGCTAATGGTCGGAATCGGCATATTCCCAGCTCTGATCGTTCCCTGGGTGCAGACCGGGGTACAACATGTGCTCACACTTCTGGGAGGTGCATAAGTGACTGCAATTCTTCCCATTCTCCCTGAAATCCTGCTCCTGGCACTGGCAGTGTTGGTGCTGATTCTTGATCCGTTCCAGAAAAAAGATACAAATCGACGCACTTTCCTGGGAATGTTCACTGCCATCGGTCTGCTGGTCACCCTGCTCCTGAGCCTTCTTTTTGGTCGGCCCGCGGATCCCAGTCTCGTTTTTGGCGGCATGCTGCGTTTTGACTGGTTGGGTTTCCTTTTCAAGATGTTTTTTGTCCTGGCAGCCGGTGTGACTGCTCTTTTCTTCATGGACGAAGAACGGTTGAACCAGCGTGCCGAAGCCTATCTCCTTCTGCTGGCGGCAACCATCGGAATGTGCCTGATGGCTTCTTCCGCGGACCTGGTGATGTTGTACCTGGCCATTGAAACTACTTCCATCCCGCTCTACATCCTGGCTGGTTTCCTGACCAGCGATGACAAATCCACCGAATCCGGTTTCAAATACATGCTTTTCGGAGCATTGACTTCCGCAGTTCTTCTCTATGGTTTCAGCCTGATCTACGGTTTTGCCGGAACGACGAGTCTTTATGCCCTGGCAGTTCACTTCCAAACTTTGACCTGCTGGCTGTTGGAATCACCTTCCTGGTGCTGGCTGGACTGGCGTTCAAGGTTTCCCTGTTCCCATTCCATTTTTGGGCGCCGGATGTGTATGAAGGTGCGCCGACCCCGGTTGCCGGATTCCTTTCAACGGCATCCAAGGCAGCCGGCTTTGCTGTCATTATCCGCCTGCTAACCGCCGCCTTCCCGGTCGTTTCGGCGAATTGGAGCCTGATCCTTGCGGTCCTGGCTGCCCTGACCATGACCGTTGGCAACCTGATCGCACTGGCGCAAAAGAATGTTAAACGCCTCCTGGCATATTCTTCCATCGCACATGCCGGGTATGCCATGATTGGTGTGGTGGCGTTTTCGCAGTTTGGGATTGCCAGCGCGGTCTTTTACCTGATCGCCTATATCCTGACCAACCTGCTGGCTTTTGGGATCGTCGGAATAGTTGGGCAGGTGACCGGCTCAGATGATATGACCGCATACAATGGCTTGGGCCGGCGCAATGCCACGCTTTCGCTGGCAGCGCTGGTGGCTTTTCTTTCCCTGGCAGGGATGCCGCCCTTTGGCGGGTTTGTGGCAAAGTTCTTTGTCTTCGCTGCAGCCATTCAGAGCGGCTGGGTCTGGCTGGCTGTCGTGGGAGTATTAAATTCCATCGTCGGTCTGTACTACTATTTGACCGTTTTAAAATATATTTATCTGTACCGGATTGCAGACCAGGATGAGGACAAACATCCCGATCCCGATATCCCGTCCGGTAACGATTGCATTGATTGTCCTGGTGTTTGGCGTTTTGCTGCTCGGTACACTGTTTGGACCATGGTTTGGTTTCGCCAACCATGCCGCGCTCAATTTGTTCTAGACGGCATGAAAAAGCTCATGATATAATTCCGCCGCCATGAACCAGCCTAAAGGGAAAGGACAGGATGAATTCAGAACCGCGGTCACGATGACCGTGGTTTGGGTTGCTGGTCTGACCCTGGTCATCATCTTCGTGGCGCTTTTGGCAGGATTGTGGCTGGATAAAATCCTGAACAGCAAACCCTGGTTTACGATCATCTTTATCCTTGTCAGCATTCCGGTGACTCTTTTCCTGACATTCCGGGTAGTGAAGATCGGCAACTAGCACGAATTCAACCGGATACTAAAAAAGAAATCACCGAGGAGGAACCACATCGTGGAGATAACAGTTAAAGACAGCCCACCCAAGAAAAAATGGTGGCGCTGGGGTGTAAATCGTTGGATTGTGCTTGCGCTGATTATCCTGGGTTTCATTGGAACCAAATATTTTACTCCTGTGCGGCCATTTGTTCAATTGCCTGCCGAGCATTGGATGGAACATCCGCTTTTCACTCTGCCCGTCATCGGCGAATTTTATTTTACCAATACATTGTTCGCATTGTTGATTGTGGATGTCCTCGTCATCCTGCTGGCATTTTTCTTCAATCGGGCAGTAAAAAAAGGAAGCCTGGTTTTAAAGGGAATTCCGGGTGCCCTGGAAGCCCTGCTCGAAGTATCTGTACAATATGACCGAAGGGACTGCTGGAAAATGGGCCAAGACCATCTTTCCCTGGTTTGCCACGATTACCATTCTGGTTCTGCTGGCGAACTGGATGGAACTAATCCCCGGAGTTGACAGTATTGGTATGATCGAGAAAGCAGAAGACGCCGGGTATTCTGTTCAGACTGTGGCAGGTATTCCCACCATTTCGAATCCCGCCGTCGCCGATGGGGGAAGCACACTTGTTCCATTTGTCCGGGTGGTTTCAACTGATTTGAACTTTACCGTGGCCCTGGCGATCATTGCCGTGATTGCAGTACAGGTGGTTGGGATACGTGCCCAGGGAATTAGGTACTTTACCAAATTCTGGAATGTAAAAACATTCTTTAAAAGACCGATTTTCGGGGTGATCGACTGGGGTGTTGGTCTCTTGGAATTGGTTTCTGAATTCTCGAAAGTGCTATCGTTTGCCTTCCGTCTTTTCGGAAATATTTTCGCTGGTTCTGTTTTGTTATTCGTCATGGGCTCACTGCTTGGGGCGATCGCAATCTTCCCATCGATTTTTTACATGCTTGAATTCCTGGTGGGTGCCATCCAGGCGATTGTCTTCGGCTTGCTTACAATGACCTTTATGGCTCAGGCCACGCAGGGTCATGGCGAGCACGAAGAAACACATGCATAAATTTGGGCGAGAAACAGCCCGCGCATCCAAATCTTAGCGGCGGAATTTCCGCCCGAATCTTATTACGGAGGTTATTCTAATGACTGGTGATATTATCATCGCAGCAAAATTGATCGGCGCAGGATTGGCCATGATCGGTGCAATCGGCGCTGGGGCAGGCATCGGAATCGTGACTAGCGGCGCTGTGCAGGCGATGGGGCGTAATCCCGATGCAACCGGTACCATCCAGACCAACATGATCCTTGGTATCGCATTTGCAGAAGCAGTGGCAATTTATTGTCTGGTGGTTGCACTGCTCATCCTCTTTGTTGTTGGTTAATTTTGTTGATCGTAAAAGATTGAATTAGGAGGCCTCCCTTGGCACAATTGGGTTTAAACTTAGGTTATTTGATAGTACAGATTGTCTGTTTTTTCATTATTTTTGTCGTCGTCCGGGCGTGGATTGTGAAACCGCTCATGGGCATGTTGGATAAACGACGCTTGAAACTCGAACAAGGGCTCGAAGATGCCCGGGTTGCAGCGGAAGCACGAGCGAATGCCGAACAAGATGCTGCGAAAATAGTTACTGAAGCACAAACTAAGGCAACCCAAATCGTAAATGAAGCTACTGAACGAGCCGATGCCGCCATGGAGAATGTGAAAGCTGAGGCAGAAAAAGAGATCGAAAAAGAGCGTGAAGCAGTCATGGCGGAAGTCGAACAGGAACGAAATCGGATTTTGGCTGACTTGCGCGGGCAGGTGGCTGCCCTCTCAATTGCGGCTGCTCAACGACTTATTGGCGAGGCGATGGATGACAAGCGCCAGCATGCACTGTTGGACGAGTTTTTCTCCGGCGTGAAGTCTGGCAAGTTGGTTGTGCTGGAAGGTGCGGAATTGACTGGGGATCTTGCTGAAGTAACTTCTGCCCTACCGCTTAGTAAAGAGGAGCAGGAAGCCGTCAAAACGAACGTTCTGGACAAAATGGGTGCAAAAACGAATGTCGAGTTCCACGTTGACCCACAGATCCTGGGCGGGCTGGTTATCCGGGTAGGCGACAAAGTCCTCGATGGCTCTGTATCAGGTCAATTGGAAGGATTGCGTAAGACACTAAAATAGGATTATCCAAAACCGATGGAGGGTTTTGGCGTAAAATTATCGTCAGAACCCTCTTTTTCGTTAAACACCCGTTTATTTGCATCTGATCTCCAGCGAGAATAAACTTTTCAGAATAAATTATTAAAACATGATCCCCTTAACCCACTCAATCACCCTCGCCTCCCTATTTGAGCAATTTCCACTCAAGGTAGAAGCAGGACACCCAGATACTACCCTGGTTTCAGGGGTAGCGATCGATAACCGTCACATCCAGTTCGGGAATCTGTTTGTCGCCATGAAAGGCAGCATCGCGGATGGGCATGATTTTATCCCAGATGCCATCAAGCACGGTGCCTCAGCGGTTGTCGGTGAGAGACCGCTAACCAATTTATCAGTTCCTTACATCCAGGTCGAAAATTCCCGCCAGGGATTGGCATGGCTGGCAGCGGCCTTCCACGGCAACCCGGGCCGCAAGTTGACCGTAATCGGCGTCACCGGGACGGATGGGAAGACCACAACCTGCAACCTGATCTACCAGATTTTGTTGGCTGCCGGATTTAAAGCCGGGTTGATCTCCACCGTCAATGCCGTCATTGGTGATGAAGTTCTTCGACACCGGCTTTCATGTCACGACGCCTGACGCGCCGGAAGTACAGGCATTATCTTGCCCGCATGGTGGCTGCCGGTCTTACCCATGTTGTGATCGAAACAACCTCCCATGGCTGGGCTCAATACCGGGTGGACGCATGCGAATTTGACGTCGGGGTTGTTACCAATATCACCCATGAACATCTTGACCAGCATGGCACCTTTGAGAACTATCGAGCTGCAAAAGCGCGCCTGTTTCAATCCCTGGAAATAACGTTACCCAAACCGCAGGGTAATCCTCGCCTGGCAGTTCTGAACCGGGATGATACCTCTTTCGATTACCTTTCCGGCATCACCTCCGCATCCTTGGTATCTTACGGCGTTGACCCTGCTGCTGACATCCGGGCCGACTCTATTGAATACTCTCCCCAGGGAATTCATTTTGATGTAATTGGTCAGGGTAGTAACTTTATCCGGTGCGGGACTTTCCGCGTGTCAGTAAACAGTCCCTTGGTAGGGATGTTCAATATTTCGAACTGCCTCGCCGCGCTGACGGCCTCCGTATGTGGCCTTGGGATATCGCCCAAAATCGCTGCTCGCGGCATTGCTGCCATGGTCGGTGTACCGGGGCGGATGGAGCGGATTGATCTTGGTCAGCCATTTTCTGCAATAGTTGATTTTGCCCATACACCTAATGCCTTGCGGGTAGCCATTGAAACAGTCAGAAAAATGACTGAAAAGCGAGTGATTGTCATCTTCGGATCGGCGGGATTACGTGATCGAGAAAAGCGACGCATGATGGCAGAGATCTCTACAGAATTGGCGGATGTCAGCATCCTGACCGCTGAAGACCCACGTACCGAATCGCTTGCTGATATTCTCGAAGAAATGGCAGCCGGCGCCCGCGCCAAAGGGGGGAAGAAGGAAAAACCTTTTGGCGCATTCCTGATCGGGGCAATGCAATCCGGTTTGGGATCCTGAAGGCAGAACCCGGCGACATGGTTATGGTATGTGGGAAAGGTCATGAGCAATCGATGTGCTTCGGGACAATTGAATACCCCTGGGATGACCGAATAGCCTTGCGGGCTGCACTATCCGAATTGCTGGGTTTATCCGGGCCAAAGATGCCATTCCTGCCCACCGGAGAAGCGCTATGATGCCTGATGTTTTATGGAACTCGCCAATCACCCTGGAAGGAAAGGTTGTCCGATTGGAACCATCAACTTTATCCCATGTTCCTGGACTGGCGACTGCCGGGAAGGATGAATCCATCTGGAAATATATGGTTTATGGAAATTTGTCCAGTTTGGACAGCATGGAGAAATGGGTTAATGATCTCTTGCGTCTACAGGCTGCCGGGACAGATCTCCCATTTACTGTTATTCACAAAACCTCCGGAACAATTATCGGAGCGACTCGTTTTCTGGAAATGCGAGCCCGTCACCGATCTTTGGAAATTGGTGGCACCTGGTATGCGCCGCAGTATCAGCGTACTGCCGTAAATCCGGAATGCAAATACCTGATGTTGAAATATGCATTTGAGCAGTTGAAATGCATCCGCGTCCAATTTAAGGTTGATTTACGTAATGAACATTCCATTCGTGCCATCGAGCGGTTGGGGGCGATCCGTGAAGGTGTACTTCGCAACCACATGATATTACCGGACGGAACAATCAGGGATTCGGTTTATTTTAGTATTTTAGATAGGGAATGGCCGGATGTAAAAATAAAACTCGAAGAAAGGTTGAAAAGCTAATTACGCTTTGGGCGGATTTCCGGGCGATTTATTCTATGCCGGTTGCATGTCCAATCGCCGTGCAGAAAAGATAAACAGACCTAATGGCACTGATCAGTCCAATGATCAATCCTCCGATCCAAATGGAACGCGGATTGATATTATCGTTCAGGAAACCGCCGATTAATGGCGCTGCACCCCGTGCGATACCCCAGGCAAACCAGTAAAAGCTCATATAACGCCCGCGCATATCGGCGGGAGCTAGGTCGGCAATGAATTTACTGACGGTTGGGATCATGGTCAGTTCTCCAAATGTCATTAAGACCATGCTCGCCCAAAATCCCCAAAAGCTGCTCATTAATGCAGCACTGCCCACCCCGACCGCGTAAATAAACATCCCGACTCCAATGACTGGCAGAGGGCGGAATCGACGCGCGATCTGTGTAACCGGAAATTGAACAAACACACACATCAGGGCATTGGTCGTTGGCAGCCAGCCGAAAAGATTTTCGGGAAGACCAAAGTTTTGTTTTGTATAAACAGACAGCAGTGTCCATAACATCGAGGGGGCTACAAGACCCATTCCAACCAGGAGAGCGAACACAACATAAGGTCGATCCCGAAACACCCGCCCATAACCACCCATGTTATCGGTCCGGTTGTTCTTTTCAGGGGTATATGCCTTGCGTAGTGTTTCCCGTGCGCGGAAAATAAGCAAAAGGCTGTACGTGATCATTCCGACCGCTGCCCCCAGGAAAGCATAGGAGTATGACTTGGCGGCAACAAAACCCCCCAGCGCGGGACCGATTGCGATTCCGGCGTTATTTATCATTCGGATGATGGCAAAAGCGTTCGTCCGTTTTTCCGGCGCGATCATATCTGCCAACATGGCATCCGAGCCTACTTGATATAGAGGATTCGAAGCGCCCATGAATACCATTAAGATGGCAAATCCAAGATATGTATGCGCCTGGCTCATAAAGAGATATCCAAAGCCATTGATGGCAAGACTGACTATCATCACCAGTTTGCGCCCCAGCTTGTCGGAGACTGCTCCAGCTATGAAGGAAGCGAACAGACCCATGACCGCGTTAATCGTGATCAGGGTCGAGACGGTGCTTAGTGATAGGAGTAGTTTTTCGCTGACATAGATCATCAGGAACGGCCAGATCATGGAGGATCCAGCTGAACTGATGAATAGTCCGACAACCATCAGCCAGAATTGGGATGGATATTCAGCAATCGTATCGCGAATGCGATTTATCATCAAAAAAACAGGGGCGACACTTTTGTGTCGCCCCTAGGGGAGGTTATCGCCTGGGACCGCGCCGGTCATCGGAGCGCCCACCAGGTCGTCGGTCACCACCAGGGCGGCTGCCACCGGGACGGCTTCCACCGCTCTTTCGAGAATCCCTTTCCTGGGCTTCCTCAATTGTCCATCCTTCCAGGACGGCCTGTCGGGATAAGCGGATTTTCCCCATAGGATCAATGCCAGTCACCATGACGGTAATTTCATCACCCATCTTGACTACATCTTCGACCTTCTCAACCCGCTCGCTATCCAGTTGCGAAATGTGCACCATGCCATCTGTGCCGGGCAGGATCTCTACAAATGCACCAAAGTCAGCGATCCGGACTACCTTACCCGTGTAGATGCGACCTAATTGGGGTGTTTCCGTGATCGCCTCAATACGTTGACGCGCAATTTCGGCTCCTTCACTATTGGTCGAGGCGATATAAATCGTACCATCTTCTTGGATGTCGATCTTGGTGCCGGTCTCTTCCTGCAATGCGCGGATATTCTTTCCTCCAGGGCCAATGATGGCACCAATCTTGTCCGAAGGAATCTTGACAGTAGTGATACGCGGAGCATGTGGTTTCAATTCGCTGCGAGGTGCAGGTATGACTTCCAGGATTTTTCCCAGAATGAATAGGCGCGCCTGGCGTGCCTGTTCGAGGGCCTGTTTCATGATTTCGGTGCTCAAACCGGAGATTTTGATATCCATTTGCAGGGCAGTAATGCCCTCTGCAGTGCCGGCAACCTTGAAATCCATATCTCCGAGGTGATCTTCGGTACCCTGGATATCGGTCAGGATGACATATTTATCACCTTCCATGACCAATCCCATGGCAACTCCGGCCACAGGTGCCTTGATCGGAACTCCCGTATCCATGAGTGCCAGAGTTGAACCGCAGACCGAGGCCATGGATGACGATCCATTGGACGCCAGCACCTCGGAGACCAGCCGGAGTGCGTAAGGGAAAGTCTCCTCAGCCGGGATGACAGGTAATAGAGCCCGTTCAGCCAGGGCGCCATGCCCAATTTCACGGCGGGATTGGCCACGTAGCATTTTCGTTTCTCCGGTGGAGAAAGGTGGAAAGTTGTAGTGATGCATGTATCGCTTGGTATCCACTGGAGTAAGAGTATCCAATTCCTGTGATTCGGATAAAGTGCCCAAGTGTAGCGAGAGTCAATACCTGGGTTTCGCCACGAGTGAATAACCCGGAACCGTGTGCCCGAGGACTAAATCCAACCTCACACCAAATGGGGCGAATCTCAGTGGGTGTACGCCCATCGGGACGTTTACCTTGCTCCAGTATGCGCTTGCGGACGATTTTCTTTTCAGCCTCTGTAAAGGCTTCTTTAATTGCCTCCAGGCTAAGCGGCTCTGGGAGTGTAAATTCGGGCAGAGTTTCCACATCGGTCTCGTCTGCAACTTTAACCTTTACGCCTTCTGAGGGGATGAGTTCAGCGACCAGGTCTTGCAGAAGTGCATCCATCCCGGCATAAAATTCAGATTTCATTAAGGGATTGTCGAGAAGTGCGGTCATGGGAGCGCTGACGCGTGTAAAAACTTTTTCTTGAAGGGTCTGATCAGGCGTAGCGATAGCGACCTCGCGCTTGGGTTTTCCCACTTCGCGCTGCATCTGTAGTTGAAGGTCTATCAGGGGTTGCATGGACTTATGACCGAATTCCAGTGCCGCGACCATTACATCTTCAGGGATCTCGTCTGCCCCAGCCTCGACCATCAGGATGGCATCTCGTGTTCCGGCAAGGCGCAGGTCGAGATCTGAATTGTCCATTTCGGCAAAGGTCGGGTTGATAATGAATTCGCCATTCACGCGTCCAACGCGAACTGCCGCAACCGGACCGTCCCAGGGGATGTCAGAAATCATGACTGCTGCCGAGGCGGCATTGATCGCAAGAACATCCAGCGGATTATCAGCATCAGCAGAAAGCGAATACATAATGATCTGGACTTCGTTGCGCATTCCTTCAGGAAATAGTGGACGCAGTGGGCGGTCAGTTAGGCGTGCGGTCAGGATGGCATCTGTGGTGGGGCGACCCTCGCGCCGGAAGAAAGAACCAGGTATTTTTCCACCTGCGTACATGCGCTCTTCGTATTCGACGCTAAGAGGAAAAAAATCAATCCCGGCACGAATGCCACCCATGGTGGCAGCAGCAAAAATGATGGAATCATTCAGGTGGACAGTGACTGCTCCACCTGCTTGTGCAGCCAGTCTACCGGTTTCAATTGAAATTGTCCGGCTGCCCACTGTTGTGGTGTAGCGTTTTACTTCGGGTTTCATATTAGTACTCCTTTTCCCGCCTGGTCAGGGACTGAAAGATGGCGGCAACGTATCCCATTGGAATACGGTGTTACCAGCATTTTTCAATTCCTGACGGGCAGGGCGCTGACCCTCATCCAAAACCTCTTCCTAAGTAAGAGAGGGGAAGAGGGAATAAAAGAGTAGATGGGCAGAGGCCCATCTACTCGGACGAACCACTTTCTATTTGCGGCGCAGTTTCAACTGCTCGGTCAGCGCCAGGTAGCGCTGGTAGTCATTTCTCCGCAGGTAAGCCAGCAATCTGCGCCGCTGACCGACCATTTGAAGCAGTCCCCGTCGGCTGGCTTCATCGTGCTTATGCGTACGCAGGTGTCCGGTCAATTGTAGAATGCGGGTGGTCAGGATTGCTACCTGGACTTCCGGTGAACCGGTATCGGTCTCGTGACGATGGTAATCGGTAATGACCTTGGTTTTTACTTCCTTATTAAGTGGCATGACGTTTGCTATCCCTTTTAATAGATTTTGAGCAGGTCTCCGCACCGGCAGGTATGGCCGCAGGTGGGACCAGTCAAGCGGACGAAATTATACCAGAAAAATCTTAATTCAAGGTAAATTTTTGCCTATACCGCCCAGCAATGTAATCAATTCCGCTTCTTCCCCCTTCTGGCTGTTGAAATATTCTGCCATAAACGCAGAGCGTCTCAATCGCAAGGTCATGGGGGCTACCACACGTAAATCCTCCGATGTCACCCTGATGCGACCATCAGCTGCAGTATAGGCACGCGCAGCTTCGAACCAAGCGATCTCTGCACGCAAACTATGGATGCCTAATTTGTGAATTAGTTTAATAGCCGGTTTGGCCACTTTATCAGGGATTATCACTTTCGGCAACTGTATCCTGGCAGATTGAATTTCCTCAGCGGCGGCAAGTGTTTCTTCAGAGTAAGTAAAGGTCATTCCTCGGGGATTTGATAAATATACCTGTACACGCCGGTATGCTTCGAGCCTTTCGGAAAGACTATCCAGGCCATGGACGATGACTCTTAGACCGAAACGATCCAATATTTGGGGACGCAGACGGCCTTCCTCGGGATTCATTGAACCGACTAGAACAAACCGGGCATGATAGGTAGCCGAAATCGGTCCACGCCGCACCGTATATGATCCCTGTGCAGCCGCGTCCAGTATAGCATCCACGATATTGTCTGCAAGCAGGTTGATTTCATCTATATAGAGTAGGTTGCGATCAGCTTGAGCAAGGATTCCGCGCCTGACGCGCAGTCGATCATGGGTCGCGGTAAGGCGTTCGTCAATCCCGCCCACCACATCTTCCAACTGGGAGTTGAGGGGAAGTTCGATCAGGTGAACACGGTCCTGGGCGGACAGAGGTTTGCCTTCGGCGTATTTTTTTGCGCAATCAGGGCAAACAGCGTCTATTCCTCCAATTTCTATATCTTCGGACAAACAGCCATAAAAACAAAGGCTTCTTTCGACCTGGGGCAGAAGATCTAATAGCGACCGGACGGCAGTGGTCTTGGCAGTACCACGCGGACCAACGAGCAGGATACCACCAATTGACGGGTTTATCAGTCCGAGTAAAAGTGCCAGCTTCATCTCCTTTTGACCCACTATGGCCAGAAAAGGGAATGGCAGGGCTTCGGAGCGTACCCCTTCCTCGGGTTCTGCAGAAGGTAGACTCTTCCCGGAAACGAAATCCACCAATTCCCGTATCGTGCGGAATGGGTGTGCAATTCGTTCTTTCGGTTCAGTTTCGTCAGAAGGATTTTCCATCGTTGATAACAATCATATCCCGTGCATGCCGATAGTTACTGATATTCGGTGTGATGTATTTTTATTCGGGGTTCCACGGGACCTAGATGCGGTTTGAATTTTGAGCAAGCCGTCTATGTTGTCTTGCCGCAGCAGCATCCATACGGGCTTGCTCTTCGGGCGATTCAGCAACCAATGGCGGAACTTGTGTAGGCTTGTCTTTATCGTCAATCGCAACATAAACCAGGTATGCTGCATTTGTGAATATCTTGCTCTCCAGAAATGGGGTTTTCGGCAGTGACTTTCACCTCGACTTCCATGGATGTCCGCCCGGTATATGTTACCTCAGCATTTAGTAGCACCAGATCACCTATATGAATGGGGTGATGAAAAAACATCTGGTCGATAGCGACTGTAACGGTTCGGTGCCCAGCGTGGCGGGTGGATGCCAACCCCCCCGCTTCATCCACCAGTTTCATTATCCAACCGCCATGGACGTTTCCCTGTGTGTTGGCATGTTCTGGCATCATTATTTGTGCCAGTTGTATGCGTGAAGCGCTCATGGGTTTTGGGTTGTGGAATTGGTCCATGGGGTTCTAATCCAGGTCCTGGCGCATCTCTCCAGCATCCAACGTGTGCAGACGTTCAGGTTCATCAAGAAGAACATCCAAAACTCCGAAGCGCAGGTCTCCCATTAAAGGAGCGAGTGGGATCGTAGCTGAAACAGCCAACTTCTGCGGACGAGCCGGGGGTGTTTTACGGGGTTTGAGGGTGGCGGTGATGCGTTTACGAATGATCCGTGGCTCTGCTGTCAAATCACCCACGTAGAAGCCGAGCACCGAATAAACCTGGCGGTCTGCGGTGACCCACCCAATCCATTCACCCAAACGGTTAAATAGATAGGGGTAAACAAGGAAAGCTTCCGCATCGCCGCGCGATGTGTAGATCGGGATAATTGAGCGCTGGAGTTGAGAGTTCATGAAGTCACCTTGTCAACATCATTATAAGTCCAATAACGGTTGATAAAAAAGTTCCAAAGCATTACCACACTGACGGCTACTGCCAGAGTCAGGTTTTTTCCAATAAACCCGGAGGTTAAAGGAATAAAAGAATCAATTGTTCCGATAGTTTCAGCATGGGAGGTTCAAGATAATGAAGGATGGGAAGCCGAATGGCAAGTCCGGCTACATTAACGATAAAGAACATTGTCAATTGTCTGGTGATCGTGCGGGAGCGCGAGTCAGGATACGTCCAAATCCGGTTAAAAATGAAGTTGCTGATAATGGCACAAATAAAGGAAATTGTGCCAGCTATGATTAGAGGCATGTTGAATAGCTTCGAAAACAAGTTCATAATCCCGAAATCAACAATTGCTCCGATAGCACCGACTGAAATAAATCGAACGAAACGCGTCCGCTCTTTTGAATTTGTAACAACGCTCATGACATCCCCAATTTCTCTTTGAATGATGCGATGGTGCGAGTCAACCCTGCTTCCACGTCCACCTTTGGCTCCCAATTGAGGAGATTCCTGGCACGGCTGATATCCGGGCGACGGCGCTGCGGATCGCTATCCATACGATCATCGGGCGAATAGTCTACACCTGCTTGATTACCAGTGAGACGATTAATTGTTTCTGCGAAATCCAGAATGGAAGTTTCGTTGGGATTACCAATATTGACTGGCAAGTGCTCGTCAGAGAGCAAGAGACGATATATTCCATCAACGAGATCGTCCACGTAACAAAATGAGCGGGTCTGCATTCCGTCACCATAGATGGTTAATGGTTCGCTGCGCAGGGCCTGTTGGATAAAACTTGGGACGACACGACCGTCGTCAAGCCTCATCCTTGGACCATAAGTGTTAAATATTCTTACAATGCGTGTATCCGCATTTTTAGTGCGAAGATAGGCCATCACGAGGGCCTCTGAAAAACGTTTGGCTTCATCATACATCGATCTTGGACCAACGGGGTTCACGTGACCCCAATAGGTCTCCGCTTGCGGGTGTTCGAGGGGGTCGCCATAAACTTCGGAAGTGGAGGCAAAAAGGTATCGGGCCTGGTTGACGAGGGCAAGGTCGAGAGTGTTGAAAGTTCCGAGGGAGCCAGCTTTCAAGGTCTCAACAGGCAGGTTGGGGTAGCCGAAAGGGGAGGCTGGATTGGGACTGGCAGGAGAAGCGAAATGCAGAACCGCATCCAATTTGCCTGGAACGGTAATGGGCTCGGAAACATCATGCCTTTTAAACGTAAAGTCCTTATTCCTGACAAGGTGAACGAGGTTTTCCCGATTCCCGGTCACGAAATTATCCATTCCGACCACTTTGTGACCTTCCGCTAGCATCCGGTCACAAAGGTGAGAACCGAGAAAACCCGCAGCACCGGTAATAAGAATTCGCATGAATTACTCCTGAATTTGCTTCGTCGAGAGCATGAAAACCCGATTAAGCAATGATTATTTCCAATCCATTTGGCTGGTAGATCCATCACCAGTGACTTGTTGGGATTGCCCGGATACGGCGTCTACAATCCAGAGGTTACCCTCGTAGATAACACCAATGAAGTCGGCGCCACCTTCAAGTGGACGCGGAGCCCATATGGGAGGAATCCTCGGTTCGAGACCGGATTGCCCTTCTGCGGGAAACAACACACGGAGGTTTGTCCCATCGCTATTCATAACATCCAGTTGATAACGACTGGTTATTGATTGAGTAGGGAAAATGGCTTGCCAAAAAGCTATAAGAAAAGAAGATCCGGTTTCTTTTTGCTGAAGGGATGAACCCGAGGGGTATGCGAACATGCCAGTTTGCTGAACAAGCGGAGAAGAAGAGGTACCAGAAAGAGATGTAGAAATCAGGTCAAAATTAGGAGATTCTTCTGGACTAACCAGGCCGGTTGGAGCTGCATGGGTAACCAGGTAAATGGACTGGTTATCGCTCCCCCAGGTCAGGCCGGGAATCCATGCCCAATCTCCGTGGGTATTTAAGGGAGTGATGTTTACCAGGGGGGTTAATGTTCCGTCATTAATATCGACCAGTCCGATGCCATCAGGACGGGAAAAGGCAAGAGAATGTCCATCGGGTGACCAGGCAAATGTCATTCCCCACCAACCGTAAATCCCACCCGAGTTGGTTTCCAGCACATCGATAGTTTTGCCCGCAACTCCATTTTTAAGGTTCAGGAAGTGCAAGTCATTGTTGGCTTGCCAGCCTGGAGCAGTGGAACGAGGTTCGACCGTGGAATAAGCTATCAAATAACTGACGCCGGGCTGCCATGCAGCAAAGTGGACAACATTGGATATACCCAGGCTTATAGGAGTGGGATTTTGTGATGTAGTGTTGACAACCCAAAGCGTATTTATTTCCTGATCGACAGACAGGTTTGACTTGCGAGAGAATAGTAATAGGTTTCCATCTGGTGATAAAGTGAAAATATAGCCATCCAGGTCACCGCTGGTCACCAGCGGGCGGCGGTTAGAGGTTGAACCATCCATGATCCAGGCATTCCCGCCAGTCAGATAGACCAACTTGCCCGGAATGGTTATGGGTACAAATGGTGATTGGACGCCGACCATAACAATCTCAGGAATAGGAGCTTTCAATATGGTTTCAGAAACCACAGAATTGCCAACCTCGACATCATTTTCGAAAACGTGACGAATGGTAATCTCCCTTAAACCATTCTCACCTGCCTGAACCAGGCGGGTTTCGCCCGTCAATAAAGACTCGTTACGCAATTCCTGTCGCTCGAATGGGACGATAACTTGCTGTGTTTCGAACTCTTCGCGAACGCGGGTGACGGTTATGGTCATCCCTTCCGTTAGCAAAGTATACACAGGTGGTGCTACACGGTCTGTCTGGGAAAGGCTTATGCCTATCGATACAAGAGCTTGCTGTACGGTACTGCCTGAAGGAAGAGTGGCATTCCGATTGTTTCCATCGGCGGTCACGGTGACATTTATGTCTGCTTGCTGAACCTGCGGTACACAGGAGGAAAGCAAGAGGAATAATAAAAAGGAAATTGTTAGTTTTTTATGCATCTAGGGTTACTGGTATAATCCAACCGCTATTTTGTTTGACCAACTATATTCATTGACCCATCTGCTATTGTGACGCTTTGTATCCGGAAACCGGTGGCGACCGGACCAAGTGCACCGGTATAAGCTTCCTGGATTGTAGTTGTGGCAAATTCTGTCAGCCCATTTGGGACAGGAAATGGACCGAAATTTGCAGAAGTTAACTGGATTTTTAAATTACCATGTTCGTCCACGCCAGCGCTAAAAACCAGGCTCACCGTAGCCTGGAAATACCCCTGGGTGGCAGTTCCGTAGACCTGGAGTTCACCGTCCTGCAGGTACACCTGTGGATTGGTGATAAACGGCTGGGACTGAGCTTGAAGTTTGTATGCAAGGTAAGAGGTAATTTGCGATTCGGTGAGGTTCAACGTGACTTGACCAGATACTGCTGCATTTGCGAATGCAGTTCCCAGAGCTGAAGTGAGATCGCCCAATGCCTCAGTCGACACGGGAATTGAGCGATTTGGATAACTTGGTCCACCAATATTCATAGTACAAGCCATATCAGCAAGGATTAGGGCGAAAACACCAGCGTAAAACGATATTCGACGAACCCGCATAAAACCTCAATTTACTATTTTGGAGCAAGGGCATTTGATTCAATATTATCGTTAGGCGCATTTTTCTAGCGAAATTCAACACTTTGCTCAAAACAGATGAAAGCAATTATAGCATGAGCGAATCTGAAAAACCAACCCCCTTCGATATCCCCGCTGCTCTGGAGGCGCTTTTGTTTGTCTCGGCTGAACCTGTGACTTCTTCCCAGCTTTCTGAAGTTCTGGAATTATCCACATCGGAAGTGGAACAAGGTTTGAATCAACTTGACGGAGAATTGCAGACACGTGGCTTGCGTCTCCAGCGCCATGGCGGCCGAGTTCAATTGACTACTGCCCCGGAGATGGCGGAATCGGTCGAACGTTTCCTTGGATTGGAAGCTACAAGCCATTTGAGCCGGGCGGCTCTCGAGACATTGGCAATCGTAGCATACCAACAGCCTGTAACGCGTCCGCAGATCGAATCGGTGCGAGGCGTCAGCAGTGATGGAGTGATGAAATCATTGCTTGGGAAGGGGCTGGTTCAGGAAGTGGGGAGAACCGAAGGTCCCGGGCGACCGATCCTTTATGGCACCACGCCGGATTTTCTTCAGAACTTTGGAATTAACTCACTTATGGATTTACCCCCTTTGAATTTACCGGTGATGGAAAATAGCGATAATCACAATGGTACTTTAAAAGGCTAAAGAAGATGAAGGAACGGCTTCAAAAAATTCTTGCACGCGCAGGATACGGCTCACGACGTAGTTGCGAAGAACTGATTTCTGCAGGAAGAGTGCGTGTGTATGGAAAGGTTGCTGGACTGGGGGATAAAGCTGACTCGACTATTGACCAGATCACGGTGGATGGGAGGCCGATTAAAAAGGCGGAAGAGTTGGTCTATATTGCGTTATATAAACCAAGAGGTGTGATTTCCACTGTAACTGACCCGGACCTAAGAACGGCTGTGCGCGACCTTGTTCCTGTGGAAGGCACACTCTACCCAGTTGGGAGGCTGGACTTCGATTCTGAGGGCTTGATCCTGATGACCAACGATGGCGACTTGGCGAATACATTGACCCATCCACGTTATGAGCACGAAAAAGAATATCGCGTTTTAGTTGCCACTCATCCAGACGGCGATCAACTCGCTAAATGGCGGCGAGGTGTAGTACTGGAAGATGGTCATAAAACTTCCTCGGCCGATGTGTTTGTAATAAGCAAGTATGGCAAGGGCGCCTGGTTGAATGTAACTCTTAAGGAAGGATATAAGCGCCAGATCCGAGAAATGGGTAAGGTGACCGGGCTGCCAGTAGTGCGAATTGTGAGGGTTCGGATTGGGGATCTGCGCCTCGGAAACCTCAAGCCAAAAGAATGGCGTTATCTTACGCCTCAAGAAGTGGCAGATTTAAAGAAGCCCGCTCAGTCGAAAATGTCAAAATCAGGTTCTGTAATTAAAACAAATAAAAATTTGAAGCAAAGAACTTTTGATAAATCAACCAGGCCAATTAGAAGGGACCGGGAAGCTAAAGGATAATAAAAATATGCCAAAAACACATTTATCAAAAAGAGACGAGCGCCGCAATGCACGTGCTCGGCGGAAGATCTACAACCGGATCATACTTATCGGAGTTATTATCGTTATACTCGCTTTGGCAGCCTGGCTAATATGGTCATCCCAACCCGCCAAACCGGTCGCGACTCAGACCCCAACAGCCGGGACTCAGGTCCCGACACCAGGAGGTCCAACCCCGCAATTGATCGAAACAAAGCAATACTCTGCTGCTCCACCCATGCTGATTGATGTGACTAAACAATATTTCGCGACGGTTGTTATGGCAAAAGGCGGTGAGTTTGTCATTCAGCTTTTCCCAGATAAAGCTCCTGTGACGGTGAATAGCTTTGTGTTTTTAGCGCGTCAGGGTTTTTTTGATGGGGTTACATTCCATCGTGTTATAGAAGGTTTCATGGCCCAGGGTGGCGACCCCACCGGTACGGGTTCGGGAGGGCCGGGATATGAATTTGCCAACGAACAGAATGATCTGAAATTCGATAAAGCAGGGGTGGTGGCGATGGCAAATGCAGGCCCAAATACCAACGGAAGTCAGTTTTTTATAACGTTTGGCCCGTATGGCCTCTCCGAAAGTGATTACACAATTTTTGGACAGGTAATTAGCGGGATGGATGTTGTTAATAACATAACCCCACGAGATCCCACTCAAAACCCGACATTTCCAGGCGATATGATACAGAGCATTACCATTTCTGAAAAATAATCGGATCGACTATATTTCTAAAAAAAGACTCGGTGAGGTAATTACCCGGGTCTATTATTTTAAATATTAGATTTTCCAATCTGGGGTTATTTCTTAATATGGTTTCGAGGTTAGATTCCGATTGCGTATAGTATTTGTTTTTAAAATAATTTCTTTATTTACCTAAAAATCCTGTCAGCCAGGTAACCGAATAGTAGCCTGCGTAAGCGAACATTAGCATTTTAAGAATTTTTCCGAATGCGCAAGCAAGCAGGAATTTCCAAATGGGTAGTTTTAATGCTCCAGAAGCCATACCAGCTAAATCGAAGGCAGGGTTTGGGATAAAAGCCAGTAAGAAAATGACGCCATAAGCCAGATTTTGGTGAGATTTCATCCAGATAGTCAAGCGGGTATATAGTGTTGTGCGTTCTGCCACTGCTTGCCCACTGAAGCCGGCCAGGTACCCAGTAAGTTCTCCAAGGGCAGCTCCCAGCCCGGCAGCGATTGCCACACCAATGGGGTTGAAGATTGCACCCATGGCGGTTGTGAAGGCCACCCCTGGAATGGGAATAATAATGGTAGCGTTGGCAGCGATTGAAAGTAGGAAAATTCCAATATACCCGTACTCTTGCAGTTTTTTAACCTGGTCTCTGAATACAAATAAACAAGCGATGATCGCAATCACGCCGACTAAAACCAGGACGCGTAGGATGGTTACCCGAGATTTCGGGTTCATACTTCCTGGATTGTGACCTTATTTAACCTTACAGCTGGGGAATTCATCTGCATTGGATCGCGGTCCGGGATTGAGGTCAGAACCTCCATCCCTGATAAAACCTGGCCGAATATGCTGTGCTTATTATTCAGATGGGGTGCTGGAGCGTATGTGATGAAGAATTGCGATCCATTAGTACCTGGACCTGAATTAGCCATCGAAAGCACCCCGGCTTTATCGTGTTTTAAGGATGGAAGGAATTCATCTGCGAAACGGTAGCCAGGGCCTCCTCGACCGGTTCCGGTTGGATCTCCACCCTGGGCCATGAAGCCGGGTATGACGCGGTGAAAAATTGTGCCATCATAAAACCCCTCGCGTACCAGGAAAACAAAATTATTCACTGTCATGGGAGCTTTGTCGGCAAAGAGGTCTAGAACAATATCGCCTTTGTCTGTGGTAAGTGTTGCCGAGTATTTCTTTTTTAGGTCTAATATAAATTCCGGGGATTTATTCCACTGTTTCATGTTTTATCCTTTTTTGAATTTTGTATTTTCAGGCAACCTGCTTTTTATTAGATAAAAGATACTCAACCATTTAAGAAAGCATCGACTCGATTCGCGCAACTACCATATCGAGGGCAGCGGCATTGAAACCGCCCTCAGGAATGATCACGTCAGCGTAGCGCTTCGAGGGTTCGACAAATTCCAAATGCATTGGGCGAACGGTGGAAAGGTACTGTTTGATAACCATTTCAAGCGTCCGTCCTCGTTCAGATATGTCGCGTTCCAACCGACGGATGAAGCGTAGGTCAGAGTCTGTATCCACAAAAAGCTTGACATCAAATAAATCCCGCAACGAAGCTTCTGTGAAAATTAATATTCCCTCCACCAAAATTACACCACGCGGTTGCACGGTGTATGTCCGGTTCGTTCTGCTGTGATTGGAGAAATCGTAAATCGGGACTTCTACAGGATGCCCTTCCTTAAGCTTTAGTATATGGTTTGTAAGCAATTCAGTTTCGAGAGAGTTGGGATGGTCGAAATTGACTTCGATTCGCTGGGTTGGAGGTAAACCATTTAGGTCTTTGTAATAGGCGTCATGTTGGAGGAAGGATATACGATCAGGTCCTACTCGCTGGAGAATGGTCTGGGCGACGGTAGTCTTTCCCGATCCAGATCCGCCAGCGATCCCTATGACAAGCGGGCCGCGGTTACTCATGACTGAATTATACTCTTTCATTCATAGGAGGCCGTTAATATCAATCCCTTTATTAAAAATCACAAATTTGCTTTAATAGTACGAACTAAATGAATTGTGAACCAATTATATATTTTCCAACCTCTTCGAATTCTGTTATCAATGCGGAAGTGACAAAAGACACTTGAATTTGATTAAATAAATCAGTAAAGTAGTCTTGGAAGTCGGAATAAAACATAAAATTCGAAAACAATGTCTGAAAACGACCAAATAGATTTGCAAATCGTCGATATTCTGATGGAAGATGGCCGTATGCCCGCGGCGGAAATTGCGCGCCGTATCGGCGGGGGGATTTCCGAAAGGGTTGTCCGGTACCGGATAGAGCGTATGGTAAAGGATGAAGTAATTCAAATTCGACCGATCGTCAGTCCACAGTCATTTGGACTGTCCATACGGGCAGATGTCCTGCTTGAAGTTGAATCAGATGCCATTATGGATGTTGCGCAAAAAGCGGCGACATACGAATGTGTTTCTTACGTGGCCTGTTCCATTGGGGAAATGGATGTATCGATTCAATTGGTGGCCAAAGATACAGCAGAGATTTACCGGTTTGTAACTGAGGTGATCAGGAAAATGCCAGGTGTGCGGAGAACGACGACTTCCATTGTCCCGATCGTTTTGAAAGATGTGTATCAATGGGGTATACCTCGTGATACTTCAATTAGTAAAAATGGAGATACCCCAATTTAAACCTTTATGGAGGATAGCATGTTGAACCTTTCTTGGCAAAAAAACAACTTGCTTCAAAAAAGGGCTTCGAAGGTATTGCCTTTAGGAGTTAATTCGAATTTTCGTTATTGGGGTGATGGGATCACCCCATATATGCAGAAAGCCAAAGGGGCATATCTGTGGGATGCTGATGGGAATAAATATATCGACTATCGCATGGCTTTTGGTCCAATTATCCTGGGTCACGCTTACGAAGAGGTCAATGAGAAAGTCAAGCAGGAAATTGACCTTGGCACGATGTCAGCGATGACCTACGAACTTGAAATCGAGACCGCTGAAAAATTTGTCCAGATGTGCCCTGCAATGGATATGGTTCGTTTTGCTTGTTCTGGCACCGAAGCGACCATGCATGCCATCCGCGTAGCCCGTGCATTTACCGGTCGTGAACGCATTGTTAAATTTGAGGGGATGTACCATGGTTTCCATGATTACACATTGTGGTCCACATATGCACCCACCGAAGCGTATGGCAACTCTGGTAGCCCGATTTCAGTGCCAGCCAGCTCAGGTATACCGAGGCCATTGAGCGAGCTTGTTATAACGTTGCCGTTCAACAACCCGGACGTATTAGAGAAAATATTAAGATCCATTGGCGAGCAGATTGCAGCTATCATCGTTGAACCTTGCATGGGAAATTGCGGAGCCATTTTACCGGAAAACAACTTCCTGCAGTTCATTCGCAAGCAGTGTGATAAGTATGGGATTGTCATGATCCTTGACGAGGTCAAAACAGGTTTTCGTATCGCCAATGGCGGGGCGCAAGAGTATTACCACATCCAGCCGGATTTGGCGACCTACGCCAAAGCCTTTGCCAATGGGTACCCATTGGCTGCCTTCGGCGGCAAAAGAGAAATCATGTCGATAATTGGGCAGGGGGTTGCCCAGGGAGGGACATTCACGAATAACAAACCTGGTGTAGCTGCTGCCTGGGCTACCTTGACGGTCCTTCAGCGTGAACCGGTGTTAAAAACAATTGAGATGCGCGGAAAACGTCTCATGGATGGAATCAGAAGTATTTTTACTGAAGCCGGGATCCCGGTTTGCATGAACGGCTATCCAGCCATGTTTTCATTTGCGATTGGGGTAGAAAAGGTCAGTGATCAGCGCAGTTGGAACGAAAGCGAGAAAGAATATTATCTGGCATTGATCGAAGCTATGATCGCACGCGGGGTCATGCCTGACCATGACCCTCGCGAACCATGGTTTTTGTGCTATTCGCATAGCGAAACCGATATTGATACCACTTTGAATGTTGTCCGTGATTCTGTGAAAACAGTATCACGCTAACACAAGAATTTTAGCAGTACAAGAAAAAAGAACAACTTTACATGGAGGTTCCATTGTCAAAATATACTTCGCAAGAAATTGTGCAAATGAATAAGGAGTACACATTTTTTTCTTGGTCGGTACAAGGGCAGATCAATCCCATCCCGGTGGAAAGAGCCCAAGGAATTTATTTTTGGGATATGGATGGCAAACGGTACATCGACTTTTCGTCCCAGTTGATGAATACGAACATCGGGCATCAGCACCCGAAGGTAGTGAAGGCTATCCAGGATCAGGCAGCAAAATTATGCTTTGTCCATCCGGGAAATGCCACCGAACCACGTGGCTTGCTGGGCAAAAAAATTGCCGAGGTTACGCCAGGCAATCTTAAAAAAACTTTTTTTACCCTGGGTGGAGCGGAGGCGAATGAAAATGCGATAAAAATCGCCCGTTTCTATACTGGAAGGCATAAAATCCTGGCACGTTATCGCTCTTATCACGGAGCAACGCACGGCTCTATTGCATTAACTGGAGATTATCGTCGTTTGGCAGTCGAACCTGCCATGCCAGGAGCTGTCCATTTTCTCGACCCGTTTTGTTACCGCTGCCCTTTTGGCCAAAAATTAGAATCCTGCAAGCGGGAATGCATTTCCCATCTTGAAGAAGTTATCCGCTATGAGGGTCCAGATAAAATCGCGGCGGTCATCATGGAAGGTGTAGTTGGATCGAATGGATTGATTATTCCCCCGGATGACTACTGGCCACGCGTGCGCGAAATTTGTACAAAGTATGGCATTTTACTGATTTCTGATGAAGTCATGAGCGGTTGGGGCCGGACAGGCAAATGGTTTGCAGTGGACAACTGGGATGTTACCCCCGATATAATTACCACCGCCAAGGGAATCACCAGTGGGTATTTGCCTCTCGGTGCAGTCGTTGTTTCAGAACCGATCGCAAAATTCTTCGATGATAAATACCTATATGCAGGACTGACTTATAACGGGCACGCATTAGCATGCGCAGCAGCTGTGGCGACAATTGGTGTTTACGAAGAAGACCACTTAATCGAAAATGCAATAACCGTTGGCAGGCATCTTGGTCAAGCACTCGAAGGCATCAAAACACGTCACCCTTCAGTCGGTGATGTGCGCTATATCGGGTTGTTCTCAGCGATCGAATTGGTCGTTAACCGTGAGACAAAGGAAAGCTTTGCTCCCCCTGTGATGGCTGAGGTGGGCAAAGTGTTAAAGCAGAATGGACTGTTCACTTTTATTATGTCGAACACAATGGGGAGCATCGTATTCGTCGTTCCACCATTGTGTATCACCAAAGATCAAGTTGATGAGGGGTTGGCAATTGTCGAGAAGGCGCTGGAAATAACTGATCACTCAATCAAGTAAAACAATACTCTCGGATATGGAGATGAATATGAATGAAGAGGTTTTAAAAAATTATATAAATGGGAAATGGGTGGTATCTTCAAGTGGCAAATTCCGTGATGTTTCAAACCCAGCGACAGCAGAGATCCTGGCCAAGGTACCGGTATCTTCCATAACTGAACTTGATGACGCAGTTCAACTGGCTCACAAAGCTTTTCAAGATTGGCATAAGGTACCAGTAATCCAACGGATCCAATTCCTTTTCAAGCTCAAGAACCTATTGGAAGCCAATTTTGAAGATCTGGCTCGATGTATCACCGAAGAACATGGAAAAATCCTGGACGAATCTCGTGGTGAAATGCGCCGGGCGATAGAAAATGTGGAAGTCGCCTGCGGGACTCCCACATTGATGATGGGAGACGTGGTCGAAGATATTGCTCCTGGCATTGACGAAATGATGATCCGTCAGCCGCTTGGTGTATCAGGCATCATTTCCCCATTCAATTTCCCGGCCATGATCGCATTTTGGTTCATTCCTTATGCCGTTGCAACCGGCAATACAATTGTCATCAAGCCATCCAGTCGTGTACCGATCACGATGGTAAAACTGTTCCATTTGTTGGAGGAGGCAGGGTTCCCCGCAGGGGTCGTCAACATGGTTCACGGAGGCGCAGAGATAGTTAATGCCTTGCTGGATCACCCGTTGATTAGAACAATAAGTTTTGTTGGTTCAACTGATACAGCCATGCACGTTTACAGCCGCGGTACAGCCCACGGCAAACGTGTCTCGGCGGCTGGTGGGGCTAAAAACCCAGTGCTCATCCTCCCGGATGCAGATGTGGACACCACCACAAATATTATGATGGACAGCGCCTTCGGTTGTTCCGGTCAGCGTTGTCTGGCAGCCTCCACGGCGATCATGATTGGCGAAGCAGATAAGGTTTTTATCCCCAAATTTGCCGAAGCAGCGCAGAAGAGAGTTACTGGTTACGGCATCCAGCCCGAAGTGCAGATGGGCCCCGTCATAACTCCGGAAGACAAAAAACGGATCGAGAGTTTGATCCAACAAGGCCTTGACGAAGGCGCTGAGATGCTGGTGGATGGACGTAACGCGGTCATCCCCGGGTTCGAGAATGGAAACTTTATCAAGCCGACAATCCTGACCGATACTCCCAGTTGGAGGCATCATTGCTACAACCGAAGTTTTCGGCCCTGTCCTTGGAATTATGCATTGCAAAACGGTGGAACAGGCAATTAAGATCCTTAACGACGGCAAGTATGGCAACATGGGTTCGATATTCACCCATGATGGCTCGGCTGCGCGTAAATTTCGAAACGAAGCTGACGCTGGCAACATTGGCATCAATATTGGAGTGGCTGCCCCGGTGGCCTTCTTTCCATTCAGTGGTTGGAAGAATAGTTTTTTTGGAGACCTCCATGGCCAGGGGAAACATGCCATCGAATTTTTTACTCAAACCAAAGTGATTATTGAACGTTGGCCCAAAGATTGGACACGGAAATTTTAGCTCAAGGAAGGAGGACCAAGGGAGAAAGTTCATTGAACAGTTTTGCGGACCTTTTGATTCTGTAATTTGTCCAACCAATCAACATCTTTCGAGAGGAGAAAAGTGCTATGCCTGAACAAATGGCTTTTGCTCGGAAGGCTAGCGGCCTTGTAAGAGGCCTGTCATTTATCGACGCATTCGGCGTCGGCTTCATGAACCAGGGCCTCACTCCCAGCATGTGGGTGATGATCAGCCTTGGATTGGGGGTCTACACCGGCGGAAATTTGATAATAGCGACACTTCTTTCAGCGTTGCTATGCGGAATCGGGTTTTCACTGGTCTGGGGTATTTTAGGCGGATCCATGCCACGCTCCGGAGGCGAGTATATTTATAACTCGCGTATTATCCACCCGCTGATAGGTATTGCAGAGTCGTTTGGGAATGCCTTTGTGTGGATCATGTGGATATACATCCTGGCACCATGGACAGTGGATCCCGGTTTGACAATGCTGTTCCAGTTCCTTGGAAGACCGGATATCGCCGATACCCTCACAAGCACAATTAATACCCCGTTTGGCCCATTTTACCTTTGGTTTTTTGTAATTGCCACTCTGGTCAACTTTATAGCATTCCTTTTTGTAGTTTTCGGCATAAAAATATTCGCCAGAGTTCAAAAGATCATCATGGTGCTCGGTATTGCCGGTTGTGCTGTCATCCTGCTGGTATTTAGCTTTACCACTCATGATGCCTTCGTCCAAGCTTGGAACACCATTGCAACGCAGTACGGTTCACTGGATTACAATGGATTCCTTGCATCCGCACGAACGGCCATCGAGGGAGCCGGCGATGTTTTGCCCAAAACCTGGAACTGGTACGACACCCTAGGTGTCATGGTGGCTGGATCCTGGTTATTCGCATATTCCTATTGCATTACATTTATTGCAGGCGAAGTCAAGCGCCCGGATAAGACTATCATTTTGGCGAACCTTTCCGCCATTTTGGTCCCTGCTGCATTCATGTTGTGGCTGGCGATTGTCCTCTACCGCACGGTTGGGTTCGAATTCCTTTCGGCCACGGCGTGGGTGGATAACAGTGGGACGGCCTTGGCTGGATATACTCTCCCCTGGGCGCCGAATTTCGTCGGATTGGCAGCTGTCATCAACCATAACTGGTTTATCGTATTTATGATGGCGATGTCGTTTATCGTCTTCAACTTGTGGTGGGTGGCACTTTCCTATCTGGCCTTCCCACGCATCCTGTTCGCTTGGGGGATGGATCGCATGGGTCCCAAGTGGTTTGCAGATATTGACTACCGGTGGGCCTCGCCCGTTAAAAACCACATCTTGTGCTTTGTTCTCGGTGAGGTTGGGATCTTGCTGTATACCATTTTCCAAAACCAAATGAGTGGTCTATCCGTCACCGGCCTGGAAATTGTGTCGGTGTTCGGGGTAACTGCCGTGGCAGCAGCTATTTTCCCGTTCTCCAAAAGAGCCAAGAATATCTGGGATTCTTCCCCATACAAGAAATGGAACATCCTTGGAATCCCGGTGGTGACAATTGGCGGAGTTGTGAACTTGATCTACTTAGCCATCCTTTTCTACTTCTTCATCGTCATGCCTGATTTGGAGGGATTGGCTATTGGTTCTCTACTCTTCTACGTGTTGATCTGGGCGATCGGGGTAGGTTGGTACTTCTACTGGAAAGGTCGCAACAAGCAAGTGGGTGTTGATGTAAGTATGACTTTTGGAGAATTACCGCCAGATTAAAGTTTCACCTGCATTAAAGGGGCGGAGACTCTGCTCTTCCGCCCCTACAAGCAATCATTTTACTTATTTCCAAGGAGTGTCTGATGGGAAAAACGACGAAAATCTTTTTCGTAACTGACATCCATGGTTCCAATACTTGTTTCAGAAAATATTTGAATGCCTTGAAGGTCTACAACGTAGATGTGGGCATCCTGCTCGGTGACCTGACGGGTAAAGTGCTTGTTCCACTGGTGGAAAAGGCTGGAGGTGGTTGGGAAACCACGCTCATGGGTACTCACACAGAATGCGAAACTCAGGATGAGTTGGATAAACTGATTAAGACGATTGAGATGATGGGATATTACTGGGTTCACCAGACTCCAGAAGAATTCCAGTCTTTTAAGGCAGATCCAAAGAAAGTGGATGGGTTGTTTAAGCAATTAATGATACAGCGTCTAAAAGAATGGGTTGCACTGGCTGATGAACGCCTGGCAGGTACAACTTTCAAAGTATATATGGCAGCGGGTAACGACGATCATTTCGAGGTCGACGAAGTCATTGAAGACTCAGCTGTCATCGTGAATTGTAATAACAAAAACGTGGACGTAGGGGAGCACGAGATGGTCACTTTTTCTTGGGCGAACCCGACCCCATGGAATACCCCCCGAGAGAAACCAGATGAGGAATTGGAACCAATGCTGGAAGAGTTGATTGCCAAGGTGAACGACAAGTCGACGGCAATCTTCAACTTTCATGCCCCACCGTATGGTTTTGCCCTGGACCTTGCTCCCAAGCTGGATGAAAATTTGGTGCAGGCTGCAGATAACAAAATCCATGTCGGAAGTCTGGCAGTTGCAAAAATGATCCAGAAGTACCAGCCACTATTGGGACTACATGGACACATTCACGAATCACGCGGTGTGCAGAAGATCCACAAGACAACCATTATTAATCCAGGCAGCGAGTACTCCGAGGGGATTCTTAAAGGTGCAATAGTTGTGCTTGAAAAAAACAAAGTAAAAGATTACGTTTTCACGTCAGGATAGGAGCCAATCAATGATGCCGCAAAAAGTATTCAGGCTTCCAAAAGACATCCCCCTGGACGAATACCCCAAACCAGAGGAATATCTTGAAGAGGCTCGTCACTTGACCGAAGAGGCGCAGAAGCAAGGGATCATCCTGCGTGTCATGGGTCCGATTGCGTTGCACTTCCATTTTCCTGATTATGTGGATTTGTACCGGAGGATGGAACGCCTGGGTGAGCGCGTCTTTACAGACATCGATTATGCCTGTTACGGCAAGTGTCGTGGCAAGATTGTACCGTTTTTCGAAAAGCAGGGTTACGAACTTGAAAAGCGGGCTGCCATGCTCAGCGGGAACACTCGACATATTTACTTCGGCGGGCGTATACCGATGATCGATGTGTTCTTCGATAAATTGAATTACAACCATCCGATTGACTATCGCAACCGGCTGGAACTCCATCCGTATTGTGTCTCTTTGGCTGACCTGATGTTGCAAAAACTCCAGATTGTCCAGATCAACGACAAAGATCTCAAGGATGCCTTGCTTCTCCTCCTGGCTGCTTCAATCAGTGAAACAGATAACGATGCCATCAACGCTAAATACATATCAAAATTGTTTAGCGATGATTGGGGGTTTTATTACACTGCTACGACCAATCTAAAGAAGATTAAAGAAGCCATGGCTGGTGTGAAGGCGCTAACCGATGATCAACGCGCCGTTATTAACGAAAAGACAGATTATTTCCTCAAATTCATTGAAGATACGCCCAAGACAGGCAAATGGAAAAGCCGCGCCAAGGTTGGGACAAGCCGACCATGGTACCAGGAAATTTCAGATTGGGATTAAGATCAAGGAGGATCCAATGTCACAAGATTTCAAGGAAGCTTTAGCTTATTCCGATCGTTGGTTGGGAATCATCCATAAAAAAGAAATTTCAGATGCCGAAGGTAAGACGATCATCGAAGAATCAAAGCGGAACTTCGCCGACCATTTCAATAAAGGCTGGTTGGATTATCGCAAGTCTGTCACCGAAGCTGGTGATTGGGCAGCTACCGAGTGGACCGGCTCTGGCGCAATCTTTCATGACGTCCTTGGTCGGGAGTATATTGACTGCCTTGGCGGTTATGGGATGATGGACCATGGCTGGGGGCACCCCGACATCGTAGCAGCTGTCAGAGATCAGCTGATTTTTCGAACTCCAATGCCAAGCCAGGAGTTAATCGACCCTCTTCGGGGAGTACTGGCGCGTCTCATGGCGTTGATTACACCGGGTGAAATTAAGTACAGCTTTTTCTGTGCCAGCGGGACCGAGTCAATTGAAGGCGCCATAAAACTAGCTAAGATGTTTACTAGAAAACCAGGCTTTATCGTAGCTGTCAAAGCCTTTCATGGCAAAACTATGGGTTCGCTTAGCATGATGGGCAAAGCTGATTACCGGGAACCAGTGGGTATCCTTTATGGAGGGCCTGTTTTCCATGTCCCGTTCGGAGATGCAGAAGCGGTTGAGCGACAATTGGATATCTGCAAAAAGGTCGGCATTGGGATTGCTGGCGTTCTAATGGAGCCCATCCAGGGAGAAGCTGGAGGCATCGTCCCGCCAGATGATTTCTGGCCACGCATCCGAGAAGCAACTAAGCAGTACGGGACTCTTTTGTTGGCGGATGAGGTCCAGACCGGCCTTGGTCGCACTGGTAAACTCTGGGGAGTGGATCACTGGAATGTCGTCCCGGATATCCTCTCGGTGGCTAAATCATTAGGTGGCGGAGTGATGCCAATAAGTGCCTTTTGTTCGACCGAAGAGATCTGGCAGTGCATGATGTACCCGAATCCGTTCATCCATACAACAACAACAGGTGGGGGAGCTTTGGCTTGTTCTGCCGCAATCGCAGCGATTCATGTCACTTTGAGGGACAAGCTTTGGGAAGTAGCAGCTGCGAAAGGGGATTACCTTATTCCAAAGCTGAAGGCACTGGCCGTGAAATTCCCTCAGATTTATAGCGGGGTGACCGGGAAAGGGCTGCTAATAGGGAACCACTTCCAGACACCTGAAATTGGTTATATGGTCGCAGCTGAGTTGTTTAAGCGCGGCGTGCTTGTGGCTGGGACGTTAATCAGCGCGCAAACATTGCGGATCGAACCGCCCCTCGTTATCGCCTACGAACAGATCGATGCTGTTCTGGACCGCCTGGAGGACGCCTTGAATTATGTAAGCAAGCACATGCCAACCAGCACTGGAGCCAGCACTCATTAGCAAAACCGTAATGACGACATGAAAGGAGATCCGACTGGCTCGGCCTAGAAATAAAGGCAAGGGCCGCTCGATAGTTTATGAAAAGCAATTTTGCTGTTGAATTCCATGATGTCACCAAGATCTTTCCAACACCGGAAGGCAGTACGGTGACCGCTGTTGACCATGTTTCCTTGGAGATCAAGCACGGTGAATTCTTCTCTTTTTTGGGACCTTCAGGTTGCGGAAAAACAACTTCTCTCCGAATGATGGCCGGCTTTGAATGGCCTACCAGCGGAGAGGTCATAATAAATGGGAAAGAGATGGGTCACACACCGCCTTATCAACGGCCCGTCAACACTGTCTTTCAGAGCTATGCCCTGTTCCAACATATGACCGTATTCCAGAATATTGCCTTCGGGCTTGAGATGGAAAAAGTGCCCAAGATGGAGATCAACCGGCGTGTAAATGAAGCGCTGGAAATGGTCAAGCTTGGTAACATGGGACGCCGCAAGCCCAAACAGCTTTCTGGCGGCCAGCAGCAGCGGATTGCGCTGGCACGTGCCCTGGTTAAACGGCCGGAGGTGCTCCTGCTCGACGAACCGCTCGGCGCGCTGGACCTGAAGTTACGCAAGGAAATGCAACTGGAGCTCAAGGCGCTGCAGGAACAGGTGGGCATTACCTTTATCTATGTGACCCATGACCAGGAAGAAGCCCTGACCATGTCCAACCGGATCGCTGTGATGAGCAAGGGAAAGGCCTTGCAGATTGGTGGCGCGGTTGAGATCTACGAACGTCCGAACTGCCGTTTTGTGGCAGACTTCATCGGTGAGACAAACTTCCTGACTGGAGTCATCAAGACTCTTACGAAGGATCGAGTCACAGTCCTGCTGAGTTCTTTAAACCAAGAGATCACCGGGATCCCGCAGGGTGAGCTGTCGATCGGAAAATCGGTTGCGGTATCGATCCGGCCTGAAAAGGTTCGGCTGGCGGACGATGATGGCAAGGAGGTCAGGGACTTGAGCGGCACAGAGAATCTGCTGCAGCGGCAAGGTCGTGACGACCGCCTACATCGGATCGGATACTCGCGTGGTCCTTGACTTGGGAGCCAGCCTTGCGCATGCGGGCCTGGGAGCAGAACTCGATCTCCACCTTGGACCCGAATGCTTACTATTCAGCTGGGGATGCTGTCAGGATCTTTATCCCCATTGAGAATACCCTGGTGCTCCCGGAGGATGTGACATGAAGAGTGCACAAATCTCCGGGCTGCCGGCAAAAAAATCCCTGGGTCGAACCCTGCGGGAGAATCGGGTCGTGCAGGGCTTGCTCCTGATTGCCCCGGCAGACCTCTATTTATTTCTTCTGATCGTCCTCCCGCTATTATTAGTTGCTGGGTTGAGCTTCCTCTCGCGTGGTGAATACGGTCAGATCGTTTTTAAATTCAACCCCGGGAACTATGTCCGCCTGTTCGACACAGTTTACGGGAAGATCATGCTCTTTTCGATAGGTGTTGGTGTGGGGACCACCGTGTTATGCCTTTTGATCGGTTATCCTGTGGCTTATTACCTTGCACGCGCCTCGGCCCACACCCGCTCCTTGCTGCTCTTCCTGATCCTTCTCCCTTTCTGGACCAACTTCATCATCCGGATCTATGCCTGGATGATGATTCTGCGATCGAATGGATTCCTGGATTCGATCCTGATGGGATTGCATATTACCAACGGGCCCTTAAATCTTCTTTATACGCCAACGGCCGTGATGATCGGCATGGTTTACGAATTCCTACCTTTCATGGTGCTGCCACTGTACACCTCGCTGGAAAAGGTTGAGAATTCCTTGCTGGAAGCTGCGGCCGACCTGGGCGCGCCGCCCTGGAGAGCCTTCTTGCGGGTTACCCTTCCCCTGAGTGTCCCGGGGATGATCGCTGGGACGATATTGACGTTCATTCCGGCTATGGGTATGTTCGTGGTCTCGAATCTGCTGGGGGGAGCAAAGACAATCCTGATTGGAAATGTCATTCAAAACCAGTTCCTGACAGCTCGCGACTGGCCCTTCGGTGCTGCTGCCTCGATGGTCCTGATGCTCCTCACAATGGTCTTCACGCTGTACTACACGCGAAAAGCCGGTTTTGGCGAGGAGTTGCTGGTATGAGCGAAAAAAAACCAGCGCTTTGGTTGCGAATTTATACGTTCTTAGCGTACCTTTTCATTTATGTCCCGATCCTGGTATTGATCATTTTCTCCTTCAATTCACAGAAACTGAACATTCATTGGGAAGGGTTTACCCTTGCATGGTACAAGGTTTTATTCCAGGATCAGCAGATTTTGCTAGCCACAAGGAACACCTTGATGATCGCTGCGGTAGCGACCCTGGTCTCCACTGTGATCGGAACGATAGCGGCTTTGGCCATGCAACGTTACCACTTCCCGTTGTACAGCACCTCAGAGACAATGATGTACATTCCGATCGTTATTCCTGAAGTTGTCATGGGCATCTCGCTGCTGGTGTTTTTTGTCCTAATCCACTTTACACTGGGGCTGGTGACAATCACTCTGTCTCATATCGCGTTCGATATACCCTTCGTGGCCTTGGTCGTGCGGGCACGCTTACATGGCTACGATAATGCTATCGACGAGGCCGCCATGGACTTAGGAGCAAATGAGCTGACAACATTCTGGCGGGTGACTCTCCCGACGATCATGCCGGGGGTCTTGTCAGGAGCGATGTTGGCATTAACGCTGTCTCTCGACGATTATGTAATCACCTATTTCACCGCTGGGCCCGGCTCAACTACTCTCCCACTGAGAGTTTATTCGATGGTGCGGTTCGTGGTCACCCCTGAGATCAATGCGCTGTCGGCTCTGTGGGTGTTGATCGTTTTCGTTATCTTAGCCATTGGCCAGATTGCCCAAAGTCGTAAGGCATGAAGCCAAATTAGAAAAGGAGAAGAAAATGAAACTCTATCGTACGATCATCGTATTAGTCGTTTTGGCAATGATTTTGCCAGCCTGTGGCGCATCAAATGCAGCGTCTAAAGTGTTGAACCTGTATGGGTGGTCTGATTACATCCCCCAGCAACTGCTGGATAATTTCACCGCTAAATATGGGATCAAGGTAAATTACGATACCTATTCCTCCAACGAAGAAATGCTGGCAAAACTTCAGGCGGGAGCCTCAGGGTATGATGTGGTCATTCCAAGCGACTACACCGACGCGATCATGGTTAAGCAAGACATGCTCGCAACCTTGGATATGAGTCAGATCCCAAATTTCGGCAATCTGGATAAGCGCTTCACGAGCCGGGATTATGATCCGAATAATCAATACACGGTCGCCTATCAATGGGGGACGACCGCCTTGATTTATGATAAAACCACAGTACCCTTCGAACCAAAGAGCTATGCTGACCTTTGGGACCCCAGGTTTCAGGGTAGGTTGGTTATGCTTGATGACGAGCGCGAAGTCATTGGTATGGCGTTGCAGGTGTTGGGTTACGACCGAAACTCAACCGATCCTACCCAACTCCAGCAGGCCGAGCAAAAACTGATCGACTTGAAACCAAACATCCTCAAGTTCGACAGCGATACTCCGGAAACTTCGATCATCAGCGGTGAAGCTTGGGCAGGGCTGGTTTATAACGGGAATGCCTCCCTGGCTTTTGCCTCGGACCCGAACGTGGTCTATATCTGCCCGACCGAGGGCTGCGGAATCTGGATAGACACTCTGGCGATCCCGAAGGGTGCTCCCCATATGGATGCTGCTCTGAAATTCCTTAATTTTATTTTGGACCCTGCCCAGAGCATTCTAATCTCTGAGGAATTCCCTTATTCTAATCCGAACACCGCTGCCATTAGCTACATGCAAACCTCCGACCCGACGTTTTATGCATCGTATATGGCCTTTTCGGGAACTAACCCTTCCGATGCTTTCCTGGCGAATGCCAAGCCAATCGTCGATGTGGGGAATGCGACCACGCTTTATGATAGCTTATGGACTGATTTTAAGGCGCATTAAACGCGTTGGATCGATCATCGGAAACCGGCTTGGCTGTACCAATGAATTAAAGTCAGACCGGTCAAATCCGAGTGAAAATAACTAATAGTCGTAGACGCTGCACATGCGGATTCCCTTTGAGCGATTATGATCTTAGGGATGAGTGGATTTTATGTACATGGATAAGGTTGAGATAATAAAAGGAGAGATTTCATGAAAGTGCTTCTGGTCGGTGTTGGAGGGGTTGGGGAAGCCATTGCTCACATCGCTGCTCCTCGGCAGTGGATTAAACAGATAGTCCTGGCAGACTATAATCTGGAGAGAGCCAGGGAAGTCCAAGCGAAACTGGGGGACACTAATCGTTTTCCTGTGGAGTTCGTTGATGCCAGTAAACAGAACCAGGTGGAAAACTTGGCAAAGAAATACAATGTGGACCTGGTGATGAATGCCTGTGACCCAAGCTTTAATATCTCGATTTTTGAGGCGGCCTATCAGGTCGGATGCAATTACATGGACATGGCCATGACTCTATCTGCACCTCACCCTGAAGACCCCTTCAATAAGTGTGGTGTCAAACTTGGGGATTATCAGTTCGAACGTGCCAAACTTTGGGAGGCAAAAGGAATCCTGTGTTTGGTAGGACTTGGTGTGGAACCCGGAATGGCAGATGTCTTTGCACGCTATGCACAGGATCACCTCTTCGATGAAATTGAGGAGATTGGCATCCGAGATGGTGCAAATATCGAGGTTAAAGGATATGATTTCGCACCGAACTTCTCGATATGGACCACAATTGAAGAATGTTTGAATCCTCCCGTGATCTGGGAAAAAGACAAGGGTTGGTTCACTACCCACCCATTCTCTGAGCCAGAAGTGTTCGAATTTCCTGAAGGGATTGGGAAAGTCGAGGTAGTTAATGTCGAGCATGAAGAAGTCCTGCTAATCCCGCGCTGGGTCAAGGCGAAGCGTGTCACTTTCAAATACGGATTGGGTGACCAATTCATCGGCGTCCTGAAAACTTTGCACATGCTCGGGTTGGATAATAAGGAGCCAATCAAAGTCAAAAGCGTTCAAATCGCTCCCCGTGATGTAGTAGCCGCATGCTTGCCTGATCCAGCCCACTTGGGTGACCGGATGTACGGAAAAACTAGCGCAGGGACCTGGGTAAAAGGAGTGAAAAATGGAAAACCTCGCCAGGTATATCTGTACCAGGTAGCCGATAATGCGGATTGTATGAAAAAATGGGGCTGTCAAGCGGTTGTGGCCCAGACGGCATTCAACGCGGTCATCGGCTGGGATCTTTTGGAGCACGGCCAATGGAAAGGGACGGGTGTCCTTGGACCGGAGGCGTTGGACCCACTCCCATTTATGAACAAAATGGCCGATTACGGATTCCCATACGGCATTAAAGAAATGTAATCAAAATAGTCTTCTTGGTGGAGCAGGTATCCCACCCAGATCCTGGATAGAAATGTTCTTTTATTAAATCAATCTTCTGCCCACTAGTTATAGGTCAAGGAGGCTCAAATGCCATTCGGTTATCACGGGAAAATATTACGGGTTGATCTTACCACCGGCAAAATGAAGGTTGAGACTCAACCCGAATCCTTCTATCGGACATATATGGGTGGCGGAGGCGATGGGAACTTATTATATCCTGCGCGAAGTGAAGAAGGGAGCCGATCCACTTGGCCCGGAGAATCTGCTTGCTATATTTCCAAGTGTAGTTACTGGGGCTACAATTGCTGGGCAGAGCCGCATAAATGTAAACGCAAAATCTCCAATGACTGGTGGCATTGGGGACTCGCAGGCTGGGGGGTTTTTCCCAGCAGAATTTAAATTTGCAGGGTACGATGGAGTTATCTTTCTCGGCCAGTCAAAAGATTGGGTTTATCTTACGATCATAGAAGGTAAAGCCGAACTTCATGGTGCAACTCACCTGACTGGAAAGCTCACAGGCGAGGTCGATTCCTTGTTGAAGAAGGAAGTCGGCGATGAGAAAGCGGAAGTGATGCAAATCGGTCCTGCAGCGGAGAAAGGAGTCCGCTTCTCCGGGATTGTCAATATGGCTAACCGGCTGAATGGACGAACTGGTATGGGGTTGGTCATGGCGAGTAAAAAACTTAAGGCGATCGTCGTTCGAGGCCATCAAAAACCCCAGATTGCCGACTCAAAGGCTTTAGCTGCATTAAATAAAACTGGTGCCCAATGGATTCCGACAAACCCCGATGTAGAAGGCCTTGGGAGGTTGGGCACAGCCAGCGTTGTTATGCCTCAGAATACATTTGGCACCCTGCCAACACGTAATTATAGTGAAGGGCAGTTCGAAGGAGCGGAAGCCATCAGCGGTGAAAAGATGGCAGCAACAATTCTGAAAAAACGCGATACCTGCTACGCGTGTACAGTTCGGTGTAAACGTGTTGTCGAAATCACCGAAGGAAAATATCAGGTTGATCCAGTTTACGGGGGCGCTGAATACGAAACAGTCGGTACGTTTGGTTCATATTGCGGAATTGGTGACCTGGGAGCCGTTTCAATGGCGCACCAAATTTGTGATATGTACGGCGTTGATACCATTACATGTGGAGCGACGATCGCCTTTGCAATGGAATGCTACGAGAAAGGGATCATTAATAAAGAAGATACTGGGGGAATTGACCTGCGCTTTGGTAATGCTGACGCCATGCTTGAAGTTCTTAACCAGATCGTGACGAAAAGCGGCAAGCTTGGAACAATTCTCGCAGAAGGTTCTGCTCGTGCCGCCCTTGTGTGGGGTAAAGGTGCTGACGAGTGCCTGATTACTTGTAAAAACGAGGAGGCACCTGCACACATGCCACAGGCGAAGCGATCACTCGCATTAATTTATGCAGTCAATCCTTTTGGTGCCGACCATCAATCAAGTGAACATGACTGGATGTACGAGAAAGGAATGGCCTCTGAGCTATACTTGGGTCGCCTGGCAACCATGGGTCTCACTGAAGCCCAGGAACCAATGTCGCTTGGGGAAGGGAAAGTTAAGTTTGCCTATCTCGGCCAGGCATTTTACAGCATGATGGACTCCCTCACTCTGTGCCAGTTCGTTTATGGTCCAGCTTGGTGCCTTTTTGGGCCGGTCGAAACTGCCATGATGGTTAAGGCTGTCACTGGTTGGGATGTGACCATAGAAGAACTCATCCAGGTGGGAATTCGCCGAATTAACCTTATGCGCACTTTTAATGCCCGAGAAGGATTTACTCGCAAGGATGATGTTTTACCAAAGAAATTCTTCAAGCCTCTGGGTGGTTCCGGCCCTACATCTGGGATTGCTGTCGGTAAGAAAGAATTTGAAGACGCCCTAAATATGTATTACGATATGCTCGGCTGGACCGAGGATGGAGTCCCCACCACGGAAACCCTTAAGAATGCCAGGGTCGAATGGGCTGCTGAATATCTTCCTGCATAATACCTGTGTGGGTGGGAATTTTCCCGCCCTCAACTTTTTGATAAGAAGGTGAACCCAATGTCTGAACTCTATGATAATAATTATTCTCATATGTCTCCTGTTTGGTCGCACAATTTTCCTATCCTGGCAGAACGCGCTGAGGGGTGCTATATTTTTGCCGAGGATGGCAAAAAATATCTCGATTTTACTTGTGGTATTGGAGTGACAAATACTGGTCATTGCCACCCCAAGGTAGTTGCAGCTATCCGGGAACAGGCAGGGTTATTCTTGCATGCCCAGGTGAATATTGTTGTTCACAAACCCATGTTGCAGTTGATCGAAGAACTAAGGACGGTTGTTCCTTCTTCCATTGACGGTTTCTTCTTCGCCAATTCCGGCGCCGAAGCTGTTGAAGGAGCTGTCAAACTAGCACGAGCTGTGACGGGCAGACCAAATGTCATTGTTTTTTCGGGGAGTTTCCATGGTCGTACCTCTGGAGCAATGGCCCTAACCACGTCAAAAACCATCTACCGCTCGGGGTATCAGCCGCTTCCAGCGGGTGTATTTGTGGCTCCTTACCCATATGCTTACAAACTGGGTTTGAACGAAGCCAGGACCACAGAGTACTGCCTTGGAGCTCTGGAAGAGCTTCTCCTCTCGCAGACATCGCCGGCTGAGACGGCTGCCATACTGATTGAACCGGAGCTGGGAGAAGGTGGCTACGTCGCTCCACCTGCAGCATTTATGAGGGGATTGCGAGAAATCTGTGACCGGACGGGCATCCTGCTAATTTTCGACGAAGTACAGTCCGGTTTCGGTCGGACAGGAAAATGGTTTGCACAAGAGCATTTCGAGGTTGTTCCGGATATAATGACGGTCGCCAAAGGGATAGCTTCAGGGTTGCCCTTATCGGGTGTATTCAGCCGGCTGGAGCTCATGAAAAAGTGGCAGACTGGTTCGCATGGAGGAACATACGGGGGTAATGCATTAGCGTGCGCTGCGGGCGTAGCAACTATCCGTGCGATGCGCGAAGAAGATATGCCCGGTAACGCTGCCAGACGTGGGATACAATTGACGACAGGATTACGTAAACTCCAGGAGGAATATCCTCTGATTGGAGATGTGCGCGGCTTGGGGCTGATGATCGGAACAGAGTTCACAGTAAACGGGAAACCAGCGGATAAATCCATCACAAAAGCCGTCATCCATTCTTGCGAGGAACGTGGGCTGCTCCTTTTGTCTTGTGGGACGTACGATAATGTCATCCGGTGGATCCCGCCTTTGATTGTGAATGAATCCCAAATTAATGACGCATTGGGGATTTTTGCCGACGCTTTAAAAGAAAATGCCTGATTATTATTAGAAACAGACCGTCGTTCTTACCAGATCTATGAAAAGTGGATGAAAAGCTTTGGGGCTTTGCTTTACCTCTGCCAGAAATCATCCGGGATTTAAACAACACCCGTTAGGGGTAGCGCGTCGGCAAGGGTTTTTATAGGATTTGGGGAAGGAACCTATTAAATTTGACCTGGAGTTATGCCAGGGAACCGAGATCCCGAAAGCCGAGGACAGTCTGCTCGGAGGGGTGACGCGCGAACTAGTCCCGTCCCCACAACGTGGTCTTTGCGATGACATCTGAAAAGATGGGAAAGATTATTGGTTAATAAGCATTTAGGGATTCTCTTCCCGAACTTGCAATAAATTTAAAGGGAGGAGATTAAGGAGAAGGTTAAGCCACCAAAGAGATTTGAACTCTTGACCTGGCGTTTACGAAACGTCTGCTCTACCGACTGAGCTATGGTGGCAGGTCATAGCGGCGGGATTATACTATAGGTACCCTTCACCTTCAAGGTGAAGGGTACATGTTATACTAAAGTTGTGAATATTGCCATGCTTTCCTACCATACTTGTCCGCTTGCGACCTTGGGTGGAAAAGATACGGGCGGAATGAATGTCTATGTACGCGACCTGACCCGAGAACTGGGCCGTTTGGGTATCCATGTGGATGTGTTTCACTCGTTCTCAGGATGAACATGTGCCGCATGTGCTGCATGATTTGGGGTTTGGTAACCGTGTTGTCCACGTTCCCGCTGGGCCTGAAATTCCAGTTCCAAAGAAGGAACTTGCCGGGTATATCCCACAGTTTGTGGATGGCATCTGTCAATTTGCAAAGGAAAAGGGGATCAAGTATGACTTGATACACAGTCATTATTGGATGTCAGGTTTGGCAGCAGAATCGTTATCGGATATATGGGGAAGAATTCCGATCATGCAAATGTTTCACACCTTGGGGGAAATGAAGAATCGGGTTGCCAGGAGCGAAGCAGAACGGGAAGGATCTTACCGGCTGGATGGTGAGCGTAAGGTGATTGGTCGCGCTGACCGGATTATCGCTGCCACTCCAGCTGAACAGGCTCAACTCGAATGGCTTTACAAAGCCGATCCTGCTCAAGGTAATAGTAATTCCGCCTGGCGTGGATATCAGCCATTTCTATCCCATCCCGGCGGATGAAGCCCGCCAGTTTATCGGATTGGCTCCGGATGACCGTATGATACTATTCGTTGGACGGATCGAGCCACTTAAGGGGTTGCATACACTTATTCAGGCAGTCGCTTGCCTGGCGCTTAAGAACTTAAAGGAGCCGGTTCATCTGGCTGTCATTGGCGGAGATCCAGAAGGCAATAACCGATGAGATGAGCGAAGAGATGGTTCGGTTACAAAAATTATGTGATGAATTAACGGTTGGGAAGATGGTGGTATTCCTTGGAAAGCGCGGACAAGATACTCTTCCTTACTATTACTCAGCGGCGGAAGTGGTGGTGATGCCATCACACTATGAATCGTTTGGCATGGTAGCTCTGGAAGCGATGGCGTGTGGAACACCGGTTATTGCTTCCCAGGTGGGTGGGCTGGCATTCCTGGTGCAGGACGGGGTAACAGGCTACACAGTCCCTGCAGAAGACCACATTGCCCTTTGTGAAAAACTGACTGCATTACTTGGGGAAAATTCCCTCCGCCAGCGATTGGGAAGGAATGCGGCTGAGTATGCTCATATCTACGATTGGGGGAAAATTGCGAGGCAAATTGTGGAAGTTTATACTGAATTAATCAGAAATTCTGTATAATGTGCTAACTAAAGATGCACTGATGTGGAATGATAAATTTCCCCCTTGGAATATATACCTGAATAGCAGGAAGTTCTAGACGTTATCAATTGGTATGAGGTACATTAGGCGATGGATGGGAGGAAGCCCAATTACCGTTTTCCTATTTTATATTTTTTGATCCTTCAACCAGGAATTTATATAGTCGGCAATTTTTTCCCAGCCCTCCTGCCCGATCGTAAAGTGAACTCTCCCTGGAAATTCCCTATAATCGGTTTGTGAAGATAACCTTTTATACTTGGCGCAATTGGTTTTATTAAGCGAAGCTGGGATGATATGGTCTGCTCCCCCGGCAATAAATAATAAAGGTGGGTGGGGTTTGGAAAAGTCAATTTTCGCGGTTAGTGCTTCGCTGGGAACTCGCCGAGATTCAGGGACAACATATTTTTCATAAGCCTCTTTTTGTTCTGACAAAGGCATGGTATTGACAAAAGTATATTGAAAACGCTCGAATGTCATTGAAATCGGTTTGCTTTGGGATACGAACGGTGTGATGTGAGGCCAGTTTGATTTTAGAAATGACCATTTGGCTGTAAATACCCCCATGGGTGGTGCGGAATCAATTGCAACACCTGCGATAGCCAGGTTTTTTTGAAGCAATAACTGCACGACCAATCCGCCCATGGAGTGCCCTATAATAATTGGCTTTTCATCTAAGGTCTTTACCGCGTCTGTGAAATGTTCAACTACATTACTTAATGTAAGTCCTCCTAGTTTTGCATCAGGATGGCTTTTACGGAGAACATCAATTGGTTGGTCTCTCCCGGGCCAGGCAGGAGCTAGGCATTTGTATCCTCTGTCTTGGAAATATTCAATCCAATGTTCCCAGCACAAATTATTCATGTACATACCATGAATAAAAATAATGGGTTTCGATGTCATCCTTCGACCTTCGTTATTAAAAACCGATTTTATATAGGGGAAAACGAGTAAAAAGGGATTTGCTAAAAGTCCCAAGATTTGATGAAATTTGGCGAAAACTATTCCTTCATCTTTACATAAAATAAAGTTGATCCATCAATCTCCTGAGTTCGCATCTGGAATAATTCTTTATAACTTGCAATCATCCTGGAAAGCTGCCGATGGCCGTATGTGCGCGGGTCAAAACCAGGGTCAAGCTGATATAACGCGTTTCCCATGTGGTCTAGTCGTGCCCATCCGTCCTCCTGTTGGGCAATTTCATATGCCTGGCGGATGATTGGCATGGGATCGTTTTCATTATCGGATTCGGGGATGGATGTGGCTGCAGGAATCACCGCAGGAGCACTTGTTGGAATGGAGACTGCACCGGCAGGAGTTGCTATCTTTTTTCGGCGCTGGCTTTGTCTGGGGGGTGCAGAACGTGTTGATTTGTGTTCAGTTACAAGGTTGGAAGTGTATACGAACACATCGCAAGCATTTACAAATGGTTTGGGAGTCTTTTTCTCACCGATCCCCATAACAAAGACGCCACTTTCGCGAATGCGTGTAGCAAGACGGGTGTAATCACTGTCACTTGAGACCAAACAGAATCCGTCCACTACGCCGGAGTGGAGCAGATCCATTGCGTCTATTATCATCGCGCTGTCAGTCGCATTTTTTCCGATGGTGTACCGAAACTGCTGGATCGGTTGAACGGCATGAAAATTTAGCACATCCTTCCATGAATTCATGCTGGATGTTGTCCAATCCCCATAAATACGCCGCACGGTCACCAATCCATACTTACCGGCTTCCACAAGTGTCTGCGCCAAAAGGTTGGCTTGGGCATTATCACCGTCGATCAGGATCGCTATTTTATGTCTTGATAGAGAGGAGAGTTGTTCTTCTGGCATTTTTATACTTTCATTTGAAATATAGTAAGATTTTTAATAATTATGAATATATTATAAGCGCTTTCCAGTTGGATAACCGTTTATAATTTATAACTATACTAATAGTCCAAGTTAGACGTTAACGTAATTAAATAAGCCAATAATTGACAAGTTGAAATTGAAACGCAATTGAGGCAAATGATTAATGTGTTTTTGTTTCTCTAATAACAGGATATTATAAAATCGTAGGTTATTGAATGCACATTATATTATTGAGGATTATTTCTCGTGCTATACTTATCTGTGAATAAATTTTCGACGCACGAGAGAGCACATGGCGAAAGTTCCCAATAATATTCCACCTGAGCAAATTAGAAAAGAAATTGATGGTAATCCCAACACCAAATTCCAAAGTTTGGCAGAATTAACAGCCTCGGCTATATTAATTTATGGCGATTCCAAATTTATATACGTAAATCCTGCCGCCGAAATCCTGACTGGCTATTCACAACTAGAATTAATGGGGATGAAACTCGATGAGCTTTTCTCAGGAAACGATAAAAAACAAATGCATGAGTGGGGAATTAAGGTTCAGGAAGGCAAACCTTCTTTTTCTCACGGCGAATTCAAAATATCAACAAAAAGTGGGGATGAGCGCTGGATTGATCTCACGACCTCCCCCATCGATTTTAATACCACCAAGGCGGTGATTTGTACTGCCTTCGATGTTACTGAGCACAAACGGGCGGAAGTTTTGCAAGATGCAGTTTATAGAATCGCACTGGCCGCAGATCGCTCTAAGGGGCTGGATGATCTTTTTTCAGCCGTACACGCAATTATTGCAGAAGTAATGAATGCCGATAACTTTTATATCGCATTATATGATAACGAACGTAATTTACTAAGTTTTCCTTATTTTGTCGATGAGGTGGACATATCACCCCAACCCAGTAATTTAGGCAAAGGTTTAACTGAATATGTAATACGGACGGGAAAATCTCAACTGGTTGACTTGGCATACCATGATCAATTGTGTAAGCTGGAAGAAATTGAACTCGTAGGTGTCCCATCACCAATTTGGTTGGGTGTTCCATTAATTGTTGATTCTGAAGTAATCGGCGTAATGGTGGTGCAACATTATTCTGATCCCAAAGCGTATGGCGAACGAGAAAAACGCATTCTTGAGTTTGTCTCCTCCCAAGTCGCGATGGTGATTAACCGGAAACGGTTTGAGGACGCAATAAAGGAAAGTGAAGAGCGCTACCACCGCAGGGCTGATGAATTAGCGGCCCTTTATGAAACAGGACGAGACCTTGCAACACCACAAGATCTGAATACTTTGCTTGGTACTGTTGCCGATCGTGTTACCAATTTGATTAAATCACCCGGCTGCACGATCTATTTATATGATGAAGAACGGAAAGAATTGGAAGGTGTAATTTCACCAGGTTTGCCTGTGATGGTCGGATCACGCCTGAAACCCGGTGAGGGAATTGCCGGGAGAGTTGCAGAAACCTTTCAGCCCATGATAGTTGACGATTATCAAAAATGGTCAGATCGTTCTCAGGAATTTCCTGATGTAAATGTAACCGCTGTTGCTGAAGTACCAATGACATTCGGGAACAAGCTTATAGGAGTACTTTCTGTTTATGAAACTGATAAGAGTGATAATACGAAATTAAGGAAATATACCCAAGCGGATGTGGACCTGCTCGCCGTTTTTGCTGATACGGCTGCAGTGGCGGTTAATAATGCTCGTTTGTTTGATGAAACTCAACAAAGGTTACTAGAAATACAAGTCCTGTATCAAACCAGCTTGGCCGCCATTCAAATCAATAGTGTTCGTTCAATCGCCCAGCGAATAGTGGAAACTCTTGAGCAGTTGATGAATTGGCAAAACAGCTCGATCTGGCTGATTGATCCAATTAATCAAAAGCCCAAACGAATTGCGCATAGCAATAATGATAACCCGGACAAGCGATCGCAATTTAACAAAAGCCAGGTTATCGACTCTAAACCCTTTGAAAATACCAGTATTGTGGATTTAGTTTGTTCATCAGGCCAAACCATTCTAACCGGAGAGCTTGGAACTCTTTCCGGTCTAGTCACTGAAAATTTCGAAGCAGTTTCTGTATTATGTGTACCTTTAAAAATCGGGGGCAAGACGATCGGCTGTATAAATGTAGAAAATCGATTAACGCATGCATTCGGGGCACACGATCAACAAGTATTATCAACCCTCGCTGCTCAGGCTGCCAGTGCGATTGATAATGCCAACCTTTATCAAGAGGCGTTGCATGCGGCAGAACGGCGTTCTATTCTTCATCAAGCGAGCCAGGAGATTGCTCGTTCAAGCCAGGATCCAGAAGATGTATATTCTGCAGTCCATAAGGCGGCGATTCAATTAATGCCTGCCGATGTATTTGTGATAACTTTATTCAATGAATCTAAACACGAATTCCACGGAGTATATCTGATTGCGCGTGGAGTGCGCCATCCTAACAATGTATTTCAAGTGGGACAAGGTATTTCCAGTAAGGTAATTATTTCGGGGAAGTCGTTATTGATCCCTGATTTTCAAGACTCGACTCAAGATATTGCTCCATATTTATTTAGTAATGAAGGCATGACCCGTTCGATTCTTGCTGTTCCGATGAGGGCTGGGGAACGAATTACCGGGATGATATCTGTTCAAAGTTATCAACCTAATACATATAATAATGAAGATAACGCACTTTTAGAAATGTTGGCTGCTCATGCAGGGGCAGCAATTGAAAATGCCCGTTTATTTGAGGAAACCAGAAGAAGCCTAAACGAATTGGAATTACTTTATCATGCCAGCTTGGCGGCAGCACAAATCAATAGCTTGCACGCGATCGCTCAACGGATTGTGGATACAATTGAGAAGCTTCTGAAATGGAATAGTTCTATCTGGCTTGTTGAAAACCAAAAACCAGTTATGCAGGCACACTGCTCGATGGGGTTATCGGGGGAAATGCTGGGGAATGAAATGAGCAGAATTAATAGTCTCATTACTTCTCTAGACGATGGAGTAATTGGGCGGGTCTGTAAGCGGGGAAAAACCATTAACACAGGAAATGTGACAAAATTACGTTATGGCAAAGCTACGAATGACAAGACCCTTTCTGTCCTGTGTGTCCCACTTAAAGTCGGTGGTAAAGCAATTGGGTGCATTAATGTTGAGAGCGATGTCGGAAATGCGTATAGCGATCACGATGAACGCTTGCTGATCACCCTCGCAAATCAGGCCGCGGTTGCCATCGAAAATGCGCGCTTGTTCGAAGAAACACGCCGAAGAGCAGTACACCAGGCTGCGCTGAACTCGATAATTACTGTAACTGCACGTGCGGGAACAGATCCTGCTGAAATTTTAAATACCACGTTAGAGCAAACATTGAAAGCTCTGGATCTGGAAATGGGATCTTTATGGTTATCCTGGTCTACACGCGGCATCCAAAGGTTGGCATCCAAAAACATTCCAGCTTCTATTATTTCCTTGATTTCAAATTCAGCAATGATGGCTGGATATTCTCAAACGCACACACTTGTTGTAGATGATTGGAAAGATAATAAGCAAAAATTCTCCGAACTATTCATTGCCGCTGGAATAAATTCAACGATAATTGTTCCCTTCTTATCAAAGGAAAATCGGATTGGGGGGATGGCTATTGCTTCCAAAGGCATGCATCAATGGACGGCAGAAGAGATTGCGTTGGTGGAAGCTATCGGACGTGAGGTTAGTTCAGCTGCGGAACGAGCCAAACTTTTTGAGGAAACGACAGTCCGGCTCGATGAACTGGAAGCTGTTAATAAAGTGTCAAAATCCCTTCGCCTGGCTCAATCATTACAAGAAATGCTGCCACTCCTGATGGATGAAACCCTCAAAATATTGGATGTTAACGCAGGCGCAATCTGGTTAATTAATTCCGAGCGTGGCAAATTAATTCAAGTTATTGGTCGTGGTTGGTGTACCCAATTAGCCAACCTGGAATTGGATCGCGATGAAAGTTTACCGGGAAAAGTATTTACTACCGGTGACATTTACTTTTCTCACGATGTCGCACAAGATTCTCTAACTTCTCTTGCCATGCGGAGTTTGGTTCCGGAAGAATGTAGTGCGATCTGCTTACCAATTCATAGTGAACAGGAACCGATCGGAGTTTTATTTGCCTCGACAAAATTGCCTCGTGAATTCACGATAGAAAATGCACATTTATTGGTGACGTTGACTGAAATAGCGGGAAATGCCATTCACCGCACGCGGCTGAATGAGCAGATGGTTCAACATGCTGCCGAACTAGAAATACGTGTGACCGAAAGAACTGCCGAGCTGCAATCTGCCTTACAGAAAGCGCAAGCAGCAGATCAACTGAAGTCAGAGTTTATTATTAATGTTAATCACGAACTGCGAACGCCATTAACCAACTTGGTACTTTATTACCAGATGCTGCGTACACAACCCAATATCAAGTCAGCTGAGCGGTTGGAAGTTATTGGGCGGGAACTCCAACGTTTGCGAATGTTAATAGAGGAATTGCTTAACCTTTCTAGATTTGACCTTGGGCAGGTCAGGCCTCGCTTTGTTCCATGCGATTTAAATGCGCTGATACAAACGTTAATGGACGATCGAAGATCATTGGCTGAAGAACGCGGTCTCACGCTAAGTACCAACCTGCAGCCAAACCTTGAATCGGTCTGGATGGATGAGCCGACCATCACGCAAGCAGTCTCAAATCTCCTTACGAATGCCATGAACTATACACCCCGTGGTGGAAATATTCTTGTTGCGACAATGGTAGAGCTGCGAGATGACGAACGCTGGGTGGGGTTTCGCGTACAGGATACCGGCCAAGGAATCGATGAAAAGGATTTGCCACGCCTATTCGAACGATTTTATCGGGGCAAAGCAGGGCATGATTCAGGAGCACCAGGGACTGGTCTCGGATTGGCAATTGTCAAGCAAGTAGTAGAAATTCATCGTGGGAAAATTGATGTGGAAAATGGCGTTGGTGGAATTGGGGCGATATTTACAATCTGGTTGCCCGGAAAACAAATGCAGGAGACCAGTTAAACAGCCTCCTGCTTAGCAGCGCCCCCGGCGAGACTTGAACTCGCAACCACTGGATTCGAAGTCCATTACTCTATCCATTGAGCTACGGGGGCCAGCCCAGAAATTATACTCGAATATTGGGCTTGTCCCATTTCTGGACGCATGTTATAATCTCGCCCCGCAACACTTAAACAACATACTTTGTATTAAGGAAAATTTGCGATGATTGATTTGAATCAAAAATTCAATACTACAACTAACCCCAATATCCCTGATTTAAAGGCTGGGGACCAGGTGAGCGTACACGTTCGCATCAAGGAAGGTGACCGGGAGCGCATTCAGGAATTCAAAGGAACTGTTATCCGTCGGCGAAAAGGTGGCAACAATGCAAATTTCACCGTTCGGCGAACAGCATCCAATGGGATAGGGGTCGAACGAACTTTCTTGTTTTTATCACCGCGCATTGACAAGGTTGTTGTGGACCGCCATACCCATGTCCGGCGGGCACAGTTATATTTCCTACGTGGGCTGACTGGCAAAAAAGCTCACCTAAAGCAGAAATTCGAATAAGATAAAAATCGCTTACAATAAAAGGGTGCAGAAAATTTCTGCGCCCTTTTGTCTTTATGGAAAAGATATGACTCCCCCTATTATTGGAGTAACGACCTACCAAGGGAAAAATGAGGAAGGTTTTCCAATTTCGGCACTTCAGCGTGCTTATGTAGATTGCTTGTGTCAGGCTGGGGCTGTGCCGATATTAATTCCGACAAGTCTCCCTTACGAAACTCTTTTGCCACTCTTGAATCGACTGGATGGAATCCTTTTTACTGGTGGAGGCGATATTGCGATCGATCGCTTTGGGGGAACACTGCACCCACGTATAAACAATGTGGATCCCGAACGAGATTCAATTGAATTATCCCTTCTGGCTTCTTCCATAAAAATTAAAAAGCCCTTCCTTGGCATTTGCAGAGGTTTTCAACTGATTAATGTCGGGATGGGGGGCACGTTATTTACGGATATCGAAGACCAAAAGCCTGGAGCCGTGAAACATGATTATTATCCCGATTACCCCCGCAATTACCTGGCCCACAATATAGAAGTAAAAAAGGGAACGCGTCTGGAAAAAATACTGGGGAAAACAGATATTTCCGTGAACAGTTTGCATCATCAGGGAGCAAAAGATATTCCCGTAAGGCTAATTCAATCTGCGTTTGCTCCTGACGGTTTGGTCGAAGCTGTAGAATTGCCTGATCATCCTTTTGGAATTGCCGTTCAATGGCACCCTGAATGGTTGACTGATCAACCTTCTATGAGGCGTCTATTCAGGGCATTGGTTGAGGCAGCTAATTAATGCAAATGAATAGTCTCGATGATCTTCGTCCAATCGGTATTTTTGATTCTGGAGTGGGAGGACTTTCAGTGTTGCGGGCTATTCGCAAACAGCTGCCTAAAGAAGCTATTATTTATTTCGGGGACCAGGGGCATGTGCCATATGGGAATCGGCCCAGAGAAGAGATCCTAAGGTTTTCCCACGCAATAACTCGGTTTTTAATGAACATGGGCGCTAAAGAAATAGTAGTTGCTTGTAACACAGCTTCAGCTGTTGCGCTCCAAGACTTACGTAAGGCATATCCCGAGATTCCTTTCGTCGGTATGGAACCAGCAGTGAAGCCGGCTGCGGAAAATACTCAAACAGGGGTGGTAGGTGTATTGGCCACTCCGGCAACTTTCCAAGGTGAGTTATACGCCTCGGTAGTTGAGCGTTTTGCCGACAATGTTACGTTGCTTCAAAGTACGTGCCCTGGTTTAGTGCAGCAGATCGAGCGCGGCGAATTGAAATCTTTGAAGACGCGTGCGATCCTGGTATCCGCATTATATCCAATGATGGACAAGGGTATCGATACGATCGTTTTGGGGTGTACTCATTATCCATTCGTTATTCCGTTGATTCAGGAAATCGTCGGCCCGGATGTAAGAGTTATAGACCCTGCTCCGGCTATCGCGCGCCAAGTGGAACGCGTACTGGACTCCCATGACATACGCGCTATTGGAGAATATTCTCAGCCGCTTCAATTATTTACCAGCGGAAATTTGACCCTATTTAAGGCATTGCTACCCAAGTTATTTAACCAAGAATGCAAGATCCAGGAAGCCAAATGGAAGGACAGAGAATTATTCGTCACAGGAATGAGCTCATAAAGTCGGTCTCTTATTTATGCTCTACCGAAGGGCTGGTGATTGGGGCAACAATGGTTAGCAGGGCTTGTTTTTGCTGAACGCTTTCTCCGGCTTTTATTTTTAGACGTGCAACATTTCCTTCAAAAGGCGCACGAAGTTCATTTTGCATCTTCATTGATTCTAAAATAACCAGAATTTGACCCTTTTCCACCCTTTGACCTTCATCGATGGGCACGGCAACCGCTAACCCAGGCATGGGAGCTTTTAGTGTGAATTCTCGACCTGGGCTGACAATCCCAGCTTCCGTTGTCCGAAGCCTTTTTTCCCGCTCGTCTTCAATGAAAATGGAATAAGAACGCCCTAATAACAGTACTTGCCAACTTCGTTCGTCAGGATAGACATAGCCCTCGAATGATTCGCCATTTACGATCAAAGAATAGAGTGGTTGTCCACTGACAGCAGCCAAATCCACTTCGATAATTTCCCCCCCAAAACAAATATGATGCTCATCCAATATTTCAATTGGGAATTCCAGCCCATCAACCTCTGCGATGTATTTCATCTATTAGACCTTGCCTGACGATTGCTCCATTTCCAGGTCGATTTTTGCGGAGGCTTATCATATTTTTGAGTTCGATGTTCCATCTGATCATGCGCTACCAATGTTGCCATCAGGGCTGCAATATCCAAATACATTTCCCGATTTTCCGCTGCATCCAGCATGGAGAATTGCTCTTCAACAAAGCGGGTGTCATATTTGCCCGTAATGAATGGGTAGGTATCCATCATGGTTTGGTGGAAGGGAATATTCGTGCGAACACCAACAATTTTATATTCTTCCAGGGCTCGTCGCATCCGGATGATGGCTTGCGGGCGCGTCTCACCCCACACGATCATTTTCGATATTAGAGGATCATAATATGGCGAAATCTCAAAACCTGCATAAACACCCGAATCTATCCGAACCCCTGGACCGGTTGGCGGTTGTGTAAGAGTGATCCGCCCAGAGGATGGGAGAAACCCGTTGTATGGATCTTCAACATTGATTCGACATTCAATGGCAGCCCCGCGCCACTGAATATCCTCCTGTTTTCTGCTTAATTTCCACCCATATGCTACCCGGATTTGCTCTGCCACGATATCCATGCCAGTGACTACTTCAGTCACTGGATGCTCAACTTGTAAACGGGTATTCATTTCGAGAAAATAGAATTTCCGGTTCGAATCCAGGAGAAATTCAATTGTCCCGGCATTGGCATAATCAACTGCACGTGCAGCCTGGATTGCAACAACTCCCATTTGTTGGCGTAATGGCTGGTCATCAACTAAAAATGGGGAAGGAGATTCTTCAATTAGTTTTTGGTGGCGACGCTGGATTGAACACTCTCGCTCTCCCAGGTGGATCACATTCCCAAACTGGTCAGCCATAATTTGGAATTCGATGTGACGAGCCCCTTCGACAAGTTTTTCCAAATAAACATTTCCGTCGCCGAAAGAAGATTCTGCTTCGCGCCGTGCAGATTGGATCAAGTCGGGCATTTCTTCTATATTCCTGACATCCCGCATCCCTTTTCCACCACCTCCTGAAACAGCTTTGATGATTAACGGGAAACCAATTTTAGGAGCATAGGCAAGTAATTCATCGTCCCGGAGTGAACCCTTCCCCTCAGACCCAGGGACGACAGGAATTCCAGCTTTGGCAACCGTAGCCCGCGCGACGGCTTTATCACCCATCGCCGCAATTGACGAAGCCTTTGGACCGATGAAGACGAGCCCGGCATGCTCGCACGCGGCAGCAAAATCCGCTCGTTCTGCCAGGAAGCCGTATCCCGGGTGGATGGCATCTGCCGCGCATTTTCGGGCGATGTCAATGATCTTGTCCCCGCGCAAATAAGAATCTCGGGCAGGGGAAGGACCAAGCAAATAAGCCTCATCCGCATAGCGCACATGCAACGCCTGCCGGTCTGCCGCTGAATAGACGGCTACCGTTTTGATACCAAGTTCCCGGCAGGCACGTAAGATGCGAACGGCAATTTCGCCGCGGTTGGCGATAAGAATTTTCTTGAACATATTAAATTCGTGGCATAACGCTTAGCTCTTTTTCCCCGACAAATTCGCTAAAAAACTGGATTTGCAAATTGAGTTGTTCCGCGAACAACTGTTGCCCGGTGGTCGTAAAAAGGGGATTATTTTTTCGGTATTGCTCAAGGCGATGAATTCGTTCGACGAGTTTGGTTGCCAATTTGTCATAATCCTCAATGTCCGCAAAGCACCATTGCAATATTCGGTAAGGTCCAAACCGATCAACATTGTCGGCATCGCTCAGAATTTTTGCTTCCAAGGTGTCCGGATTATCATCGTCAACATGAGTGGAAATGGCATAGCAGACCGTTTCGATTTGCTGATGGTTATATCCAAGACTTTCCAGAATTGGTTTTGCTTTCTCAGCTCCGATTCGCCCATGCTCGCGACTGTTATCGGCGTTTGTGTCGAACCAGGCAATATCATGTAATAGGCAGGCAGCGACGACCAATTCTACGTCCGCAACCTCATTTTCTGCAATCACCTTGCCAAATTGGGCAACCCGCAGGGTGTGTTTCCACCGATAATCAGAGTTGGAAAGATAGCGATTAAGGTTACATTTATCTTCCTCTGACCGTTTTTGGTAGCTCTCTTTTAAGTAGACCCGGACAAATTCGGATAATTTTTGCAGGCGGGAATTGAGTTCACTAGTCATGGTTTATCTTTCAAGTATTTTCGGATGAAGGGTTTCTATTGGATTAACTGCATTGCGAGCAGATTGATATTTTTTTATGATTTCAATAAGCTCACTGCACTTCTTCGAATAACTTGTTTACAATCTATTTAGGTTAAAGTGGAATATTTCCGTGTTTTTTTGCAGGATTGGAATCACGTTTGTTTTGGAGCATTTCAAGCGCGTTGATCAACCGGGGACGGGTTTCTGAAGGCTCGATGATATCGTCCAGGTAACCGCGTTCTGCAGCAACATAAGGGTTGGCAAATTTATTTCGATATTCAGTAATTAAGGTAGCTTTGCGCTGTTCCGGATCAATTGCTTTTTCCATTTCCTTCCGAAACACAATGCTGACCGCTCCGTCGGGTCCCATAACAGCGATCTCTGCGCTTGGCCAAGCGAGGTTGATATCACCGCGTAAGTGCTTGCTTGACATGACGATATAGGCTCCGCCATATGCCTTGCGTAAAACAATCGTTATCTTCGGGACAGTTGCTTCGCAGTAAGCATAAAGCAATTTAGCGCCAGAACGGATGATACCACCATGTTCCTGCGTTGGACCCGGCATAAAACCGGGAACATCTACAAGGGTGATAATGGGAATATTAAAGGCATCGCAAAAGCGGACGAAGCGGGCGGCTTTTTCGCTTGCATCGATGTCGAGTACTCCTGCCAACACCTGTGGTTGGTTAGCCACAATTCCGACGGAATGCCCTCCCAGGCGGGAGAACCCGACTACGATATTTTGGGCGAAGGCTTCATGAATTTCATAGAATTGCGCGCTATCAACCACGCGCCGGATGATTTCTTTAACATCATAAGGTTTCCCAGGATCTTCTGGAATGATGGAATCCAGCGTTTCGTCAGTACGCAGGGAGTCGTCACCGTTAGGCAAGAAAGGAGGGTCGTCCATGTAATTTTGAGGAAGGTAGGAAAGGAGTTTGCGAATGAGGTAAAGCGTGTCGGCTTCGCTTTCGGCAGCCACATGGCAAACCCCCGATTTTTCAGCATGAACGGCCGCTCCACCAAGTTCTTCAAATGTCACGTCTTCATGCGTAACTGCTTTAACCACATCCGGACCGGTTACGAACATGTTTGAAGTCCCACGGGACATAAAAACAAAATCAGTTAAAGCGGGTGAATAAACTGCTCCACCAGCACATGGGCCGAGAATCGCCGATATTTGAGGAATAATCCCCGAAGCCAGTGTATTTTGCAGAAAAATATCCGCATATCCCACCAGAGAAGCTACCCCTTCCTGGATTCGCGCCCCACCCGAATCATTAATGCCAATCACCGGTGCGCCATTTTGGATCGACAGGTTCATGATTTTACAAATTTTCTCTGAGTGCACTTCCCCCAGGCTGCCTCCCAGGACGGTGAAATCCTGTGAATATACGTATACAAGCCGCCCATCGATAGTCCCCCAACCTGTCACTACACTATCACCCGAGTATTTATGTTGATCCAGGCCGAAATCAATCGTTCGATGAACAACGAATGCATCGGTTTCATGGAATGAACCTTTATCAAGCAGCAAATCCAAGCGTTCACGAGCCGTCAGCTTACCCTTCTGGTGCTGGACTTCGATCCTATCTGTGCCACCACCCATCCTGGAATTGGTCTTCCGGTTACGCAAATTTTGAATATTCTCTGAAATGGTCATTTACTTCTCCAAACCCAGATGCTAAGGGTTGATTTTTATTTGTTTCTAGTTTACAGCAAGTTGAAATACGAACGCGTTTTAGGACTGAACAATATGAACACAGAAATTAATAGCATCAAAACGGTGAATGTAAGAGCGAACAGCCAATTGCTATGTGGGACTTGCAAAAATAGCCGGTCTAACCAATACCAGACACTGTAACCTGCCATACAGCCAATAGTCCCCGCCCAAGCCCAGGTTTTTCTCAACCAAATTCCGGTTGCTAGAGTTATTCCTGAAATGAACCAAATTCCGCCACTTATGGCGATATATTGCGGAGAGGCGCCGAATTTTGTAAGTGTTTTCCAAAAGAAGAATGCTTCGCTTAGACGCAGCCCATTCCATGCAGAACTTCCCAAAGCGATTATTTCTAGGATTATTATACCAAGTGGACGAACCCGCCTAATAACAGTCATATTCATGTATTATGGAGAAACCTTTACCTCGTACATTTTATATAAAAGTTCTCCATCCACCGCTGGGACTGATGTCAGTTGACCAATCGGATAGTCTGCCTGGACTTTTGGGATCTGATCATCGTTGTTTGGTAGAAAGACGAAAATTAGGTGGTTGGATGTAATAGCAGGTTTATCTGCCGGTGGCCAAGGCTCATTAACATCAAAGCCAGTTATATCCGGCACGAGAAACTGGATGCTGGGAATGGAATAGTATCCCATACTTGGAAAACCAAAAAATACTACTTGTGTATCTTTTGGTTTGGTCTCCAGGTAATTTGCGAGAGTTTGAGCTATCACGCCATTCGAGCGAGCTAGTGAAATCACGCTGTGAGGTGTATATACTCGAAAATAAAAGTTCAATTCCTCTACTGCCAGTATCATTATTAGGATGATGGAAATAACGTTGATTAGGCGCTTCCTTTTTTCAAATACCTTTTCAAGCAATCCTGCACTCTCGCTTAATCCATAACCAATTAATAAGGCGCAAACAGGAGCAGCGGCAACATATCTTTGTGCTGCTGGAGTACTTTCGCTAAGCCCCCCTATTACCATGAAGGCTAACACCCAAAAAATAAGGGGAATAACGGTCCATTTTTGTTTCCGAAGAAATAACAGAATAATACCAATTAAAAATAAGGCTGCCGAAAAAGGTCTTAGAAGCGGAGTTCCCGGAGTGTACCAGGCTTGAAGATGATCATAGGTAAATGAGCCAATTGCCAAAACGACTTGATTTAATACAATTTTCCAAGCAGGAGTCCCGGTGTTTATAACCTCCTGCTTTAACCAGGCTGATGACAAACCCACACGATTAAGTGGTTCAAAAAAAGTAGCAGGAAATTGAAAATAATGCCAAATTAAGGGCAGGGTTACGATGGTTGTGACGAAGACTAAAATTATCAAATTCGCCCAGGCGTGTTTTAGTCTTGGGCGGTCAAAAATGGCAGCCAATATCACCCATACTATAACAAATGCAAGAAGGGTATGACTGCTCGGATAAAAATATTGGGAAATTCCGAGCGATAAACCTGCTAGCACAGAAGCATTACGACGGTCCTTCTCCCACCCATACCAAAAAGCACCGATGGTTACGATATACCATAGCCCATCCCATATATTATTTAGTCCGATCCGACTGAAGTATATGTGAAAGTTGAATGTTGCCAAAAAAATTGCAGTAAACCAGGCAGCTCGCTTCCCAAACATTGTGCGTGCCACAAAAAATGACGCGGTGACTGTTAGTGCGCCGGCAATGGCAGACGGAATCCGCAAGGCATAAGTGGTGTGCCCTAAAAGACCAATAAAGCCTGCCGGAATTGTGAAAAAAAAGGAAGGGAAACCGTACCAAGATGTTGAAAAAATATTATTCCAGGCACCCGTTGTAAAATCAGCGGCGGCAAGTCCCGACGAAGCTTCATCTCCGTTCAAAAGGATAGGAATGCGGTCCGCCAGAACGATACGTAAAAGAAAAGCGGATATTGTCAGAACTAGTATTAAGGCCACCTGCCGCCAGGATGGCCAGTGCAATGGTGCAGGTTGAACCCACGACGCAGCTACAACTAAGCAAATTGCAAGAATCCAGGCAAGCAGAGCTGCCGGCGGGTTGACCATTTTTGGTCCGCTTCCGGCTGTAAATGGAACAATCAGGACAATGGGTAAGGAAAGAAGGAAACATAGTGCTTGCCATTCAGAAATCGAATATTTCGATATGCTTGATAGGATGCGGCCAATCCAATGAGGAAACCCTTTATCGAAAGTCCAGACACCAAAAATTATAAGAATTAATCCAAATGCCACCAGTATGAGCAATTTAGAACGTTCTTCAACGGGGTAAGCTTCAATTAGGTTTTGTCCCAATACTACAAGAATTCCACCCACAAGGAACATGAGGATTGAAGTCAGTGATTTCTTGGACTCCACGGGCGCCACCTCGCTAAGATTTCAAGGTCTTGCTAGAAATTTCTGTTCAGCCAATTTATTGAAGGGTTGGTTGCGTGTCGAGGTAATTTTTGTGCTAAGCGTGAACAAATTAACTTTGCAGATTCAGATATGCCATGGGAATTAGCGGGGGATCATTTAAAAATCTGACCAGCGGATCTGGTTGGTCAAGTATAATCGATTTAATACCCATACTAAGAAATCAAACGTTTTGATGGTGTCTTCATTCAGTCAAGCATCGAGGATACCCCAACATAAATTTGATTGGAAGGAGAAACATGAAAATCTTGATTGCCGCAGGTATGGAAGGAGTGTCCGGCGTTACACGCTGGGAGGAAACAAACCATCCCATGCTGAATTTACCCGGTTTCGAAAGATCATGACCGATGAAGTAAATGCAGCAATTTCGAGGGCTACTGAAGCAGGTGCTGACGAATTTTTTGTCGCGGATGGGCATGAGGATGGAACCAATATCCTGCTTGAGGAACAAAGCCCGCGCCAGGTTGAACTCCAGGGGCGCCTCACCCTTGTCAATGATGAAAGGGATTGACTCGGAAACGGCCAGGGTGATTTTCATAGGCCTCCATGCCCGAGCAGATTCCACCAACTCCGTTTTGGCTCACACTTGGTCAAGCGGAAGGATTGCCAATGTATAGTTAAATAGCATCTTGGTGGGTGAATATGGGTTAAACGGCGCTCTGGCAGGTTTTTTTCCAATGTCCCGGTATTGATGATCTCTGGAGATCAAACGACTTGCTCACGGGCAGTTGAATTAATTGGCCCTTTGGAGACTGTAATGGTCAAGGTGGCTTTTGGTTATTTTTCCGCTGAATGTCCTTCGCCAAAAGTTACCTTACCGAAAATCCGGGAAGCTGCGAGAAAGGCTGTTATCCATCTTGGTAATCAATCTGCTCCGAAGCCGTTCATTGTGTGGGTAACAGTAAAGCTAACCTTCGAATTTCGTCAACTTGAGGCGGTCGACAGGGCAGTGTGAATTCCCGCTGCAAAGTGGTTGGATGATTTGAAGATTGAATTTACCGCACAATCCATTTTTGAAGCGCATACCACCTTCAGGACTGCAGTAAAACAATCCTACGATTAACTAACGATTGACTGGAATTCACAACCATTACTTGGTTCTCAAGATATGGATTAAATAATTTGATTGCTCTTAAAATTCAGGATTGATGCCCAGCCTTGATAAATCGTTTTGGAGTAGAATGACTTTATGAGTTGGTGGAAATCGCCTAGAACGTTTCCCCTTCGAATTTTCATGGTTGCTTTAATTGTGCGGTTATTGCCCGTTGTGGTCATGCGCAATATGGACATTGGTTTGGACGATATGTACCAGTATGATATGTTGGCACGATCGATTGCTGCGGGGAACGGTTATCGCTGGTATGCAAAAGCCGATTTGCCGACTGTTTTACCTTACCTAAACCTTGATTTTACGTCAACGAATTATGATCCTCGTGGAATGTTGACCTCCTTCCGCCCTCCGCTTTATCCGACTTTCCTTGCGCTCATCTACTTTGTTTTTGGGGCTGGTGCAAATCGCTTTTTTTTCGCCCGAATGGTGCAAGCAGTTCTGGCAGCTTCGATGGCGCCGCTTACTTATACTCTATCACAACGTCTCTTTCCAAATCAAGATCCTGCAGCACGAATTTCCGCCTGGGTCATTACACTATATCCATTGCTGGTGATTTATCCATTATCCTTGGCAACTGAAAATTTATTCTTTGTACTGTTCCTTTGTTCCATTCTTGCATTGCTTAAAGCAAAGGAAAGCCTGGGTAATATATCTGCAATAAAAATTAAAATAAGCTCCTTTATCTACGGTGTTCGATGGTTCATTATTTCAGGGGTATTACTAGGTTTGACTTGCCTTACACGTTCTGTAGCTCAAGCATTTGCATTATTAGCAGTATTATGGGTCTGGCTATTTCTTAGAGAGCGTTGGAAAGCCTTCATTGTCCTATTTATAGCTGGAATGGTAGTTTTACCCTGGATCGTTCGCAATTCTATAATTAACCGACAATTTACCGGGATAGAGACCGCTTTAGGCTATGACCTATATCTCGGTTACAACCCAAAAGGAACGGGGACGTTTCAATATCCTCAATCGCTGGACCTGATGACAATAGTAACCGACACCCAGCGTAACAATGTTGGTATTCAAGATACGATCGGGTTTGTAAAATCAGACCCCGGGCGTATTTTTTATTTATTCGTCCGAAGGGCAGGTTATTTTTTTGGTCTGGAACGCCGGGCTTTGACTTATTTCTATTCCAACGATTTTTTTGGTCATGTCTCAACACCGTTATTAAGTGGAATATTCGCATTATTTTGTCTTCCATTTATAATTATTAGTATCACAGGAATATCAACCTTGCCTTTGATAACCTGGCGTAAAGAGACCTGGTTGATATTGTTGTTTTTTATCGGGTATATAACGCCTCATTTACTCATTATTGCCGAAGATCGCTTCCACTTGACGATCGTCCCTTTGTTGGCGATTCTTGCCGCTCAATTCTGGTCTGGAAACCGTTCAACCATTCGAGGACTATGGTTGAAATCGATGAGCGGGAAAGTAAGCCTAATTCTGGCATCTGTCGCTATTTTGCTCTTTCTGTTAAATTGGGGGATTGAATTGTGGTTCGACGCGGATAAATTGGCATTGCTGTTTGGTCCGAATGGGAATCACACTTATTTTTCTTATTGAGTTATCATGCGCAAATTATTCGGAAATAAACTTCAGTTGAATTGGAAAATTGCCGTCCTCACCGTTGCCAGCACACTTTTACTTATGGTGGAATATTATCATTACCCTCTTCTGCCATGGACAAAGTGGTTCCCTGCATGGAACGCTTCAGGTCTTTCGATGAAAGTACTCGATCGGACTCTGTTATATTTCATTATCCCCATGTTTATTATTTTGGTGGTTTTTCGCGAGAACCCACAAAATTATGGGTTAACATTGGGTGATTGGAAGGCAGGCATTGTAATAACTCTAGGCGCAATCATATTAATTTCGCCTATCCTTTGGATCGTTGCTCGCGATAACGCCGCGATGCAAAATTATTATAAAACGATGTTTTCTGGACTGCCCTGGAGCACTTTTCTTGATTTATTTGGCTGGGAATTTATGTTTCGGGGATGGTTGCTTTTTGGTTATACCCGCCAATTTGGTGCAGATGGAATTTGGCTCCAGGCTGTTCCATTTGCTTTGGCTCATATCGGCAAGCCGGAATTAGAAACACTTTCAACCATCTTCGGAGGATTTCGCGTTTGGTTGGGTCGCTTGGCGGACCAGGTCGTTTATTTATCCTCTTTTAATTCACTGGTTTGTTGCCACTTTTACTATAATTGTTGCCGCAGGTGTTCTTGGTTGATCTCATCGTTCGTGCAGCATCGAAGGAGGATTTTACAGCGATCCGTTCGCTTATACATTCCGTTCAGATCAACCCGATTGGTCTGGATTGGCGACGATTTCAGGTAGCAATGTCACCCCAGGGAATTCTGCTTGGTTGCGGGCAGATTAAACTCCACGCTGATGGGTCGAAGGAATTGGCTTCCATCGCAGTACAGGAAAGCGAAAGAGGTAAAGGAATCGCACGCTTGATTATTACTACCTTGATTAAACTTGAGCCGGAACGACCTTTGTATCTAATGTGTCGCGCTCGGTTAAATTCTTTTTATGATAAATTTGGATTCAAAGCTATAAGACCGGAGGACATGCCCCCCTATTTTAAACGAATTAGTAGGGTCGAAAGAATATTAAACTCTTCCTCCCGGGCAGAAGACAGGCTGGTGGTAATGCGTTTGGATTGATGGAGATGTCATGAAAACTTTATTAAACATTGTCCTTGGAATTCTGGTGGGTTTACTTGCGGCGGGTATCATATTAATTGCCGGCTCACCTCCTCGCGGAACCCCGGTAACTTTATTACCATCCTCTACGCCAGGTTTCCTTACGGTCTATGTGAGTGGGGCCGTGTCGACGCCGGGTGTATATTCCCTTCCAGAGGGTAGCCGCGTGGAAGCAGCAATCCAGGCGGCAGGAGGGTTATCCTCAGGGGCGGAGACGGAGAGCATCAACCAGGCTGCAATACTCGAAGACGGTCAACAAGTTAACGTACCTGGAAACATCGATACCAGCGAAATCATAGTGGGACGCGTGAACATTAATACTGCTACTGCTGTGGAATTGGACGGATTACCGGGAATTGGTCCGACCATTTCCCAGACGATTATTGATTATCGACTTAAAAATGGACCATTTCAATTTATCCAGGATATTCAAAATGTCCCTGGCATTGGACCTGCAACCTTTGATAAGATCAAAGACTACATAACGGTTGGACCATAAATTATGCCCTTTGACCACTTTAATTTAATAGCCGGTCTTTTTGAACGGACAGCCAATTTCAATCCCCCTGGGCCTTTACTCGACATGCTTGATTTACAACCAGACGGATTGCTGCTCGACGCGGGTGGAGGGACCGGGCACGTGGCACAAGCTATGAGAGACATGGTCCGGGAAGTAGTTGTTATGGATTTGTCGCGTGGCATGCTGCATTATGCTGCAGGCAAGGGCTTGGCAGCAACTTGTGCTCCTGCTGAACACCTACCGTTTGCCTCAAATGTGTTTAAACGTATTATTATGGTGGACGCGCTTCATCATGTAATAAATCAGCGTGAAGTAATTTCTGAGTTCTGGCGAGTCCTTGCACCTGGAGGGCGAATCGTCATCGTTGAACCTGACATTCAACAGTTGACGGTTAAATTAATTGCGCTTGGAGAAAAGTTATTGTTAATGCGCAGCCATTTCTTTTCAGCTAAAAAAATAGCTGCTTTACTTGAGAACCCCGGCGTCCAAGTGCGTTGTTTATACAATGAAATGAATGTATGGGTTTGTGCTGAAAGAGTAAGGGAAATGTAATCGCGATAGATCATAAAAGATGCTACAATTTTTTATATCGCCCATCGACCAGGAGGCTTGAGTGAATAATAATACAAATAAACTAAAGAAAATGGCAACATGGACAGTCGCTATTTTTGCCACGATATTTGCTGTCGTGATGGCCGTGCTCTGGATCCAGTTGTATAAGGGGGGCTCACCCGCTTTTACTGCCCTTGGTCAGGCATTCGCGGAAGGTTGGGTGATGATTCTGATTGCACTGGTATTGTGCGCAGGAACATATTTTGGGTATTTCTTTTACGTCAATCGGAAGTAATAACTCCAAACAGAAAAGAGTATCGGTCGCGCTGCTGGCCGGTGCTCTTTTATTAATGAATGGGTGTAACTGGGGCATTTAAATTTGGATGGAATATACAGAAGATATAAAGGGTGAAAAGTTATATCCTGTTCTATTCCACATGTAAAAAAGTCTTTTCAGATATATATTATTTTGGGGGCACTTTATTTCCCTTGGGAGCGACAATGAATTACCTGTCCACACAAGATGGAAATTTCTATCATTCTCCAATCTTCTTACCCTATTTATCCATCCCATGAATTATTCATCATGGTTACCTTCTTGAAAGATTTTCAATAATTCACGGGCTTCGCGGATTTTATTCTTTGGTACAAAAATCTGGACAAGTCCCAGTCCGTCAATTGTAACTGGATACGCTGAATGTCCAATGGATTCCTGGACAAGCTCAACATCAACCCCATGAGCTTCAAGAAAACTTTCGATCATCTCAGCCTCTGGGCGACCATTTACATCCGCAACAATTTCGTAGGTCAATTCATCCATTAAGTTCCTCCAGGCAATTTATATTCCCAGCCATTTTGACGCTTCGCGAGGCAAATCCGCAAGCGCTCCGACCAATAAAGTACATTGTGGAAGAGATTCGATGAACATCTTGCCGTAAGATTTGGTCAACACCCTCCGGTCGAGAATCGCTACCACACCCCGGTCTGATTGGGTGCGTATGAGCCGCCCAAAACCCTGGCGAAATCGCAGAATTGCCTCAGGGAGGTGATATTCGTTGAAAGGATCTTCAAAGGTTTCTGATCGTGCAGCGACCAGCGGATCGGATGGGACCGCAAACGGGAGTTTTACAATAACCAGTACCGAAAGTGCTTCTCCTGGAATGTCCACACCTTCCCAGAAGGAACGGGTACCAAGCAGAACGGCGCGGTCTGAACTTTTAAACGATTCGAGTAAAGCATTCGGGGAGGCTCCTTCACCCTGTTCGTAGACTGTGATGTCGTTTTGGGCTAATGGACCACTGATGTTTTTCGAGGTGCGTTTCAATTGTGCATAGGAAGTAAATAGCACCAGGGTCCTTCCACCGCTGGCCTTGCAAAGTTGAACCAGCGTCCGGTCTAGTTGTCGTTGGTAATCCGGTGAATTCGGCTCTGCAATATCGTTTGCAATGAACAATAACGCCGATCCTTCGTAGTCAAAAGGAGAACCGAGTGCCAATTCGTCAGCTTCGTCTGCAGAAAGGGTGGTCCGGACGTATCCGAATTCACCGTGAGTGGTTAGAGTTGCAGAAGTAAGGATTACACATCGTTTTTCATGCCAGAGGTATTTTTCCACCAGTGTCCCTACATGGATTGGGGCAGCGTTCAACGACATCCGGTCATTGTTGGGGATTGACTTCCACCCAGTATACGTAATCAGCGGCGGGGTTGTATATCATCGAGTTGACCATTGACTCGGCTTCAGTCAATCGACGGTAAAGATTCCCTAAATTACTAATAACATCTTCGAGAGACTCAACTCCACTTGACAAAAGTTCTGCAGCGCCTTTTTGGACCTCGCTCACGATTGTGATTAGCAGTGCGAGCGTTTCGCTTGAGGCTCCCCACGAAATTTCAACTGCATCCCAACCAGGCTGTGTACGCGTTGAGGGCAGGATGCGTTCCTGGTAGCTGTAGGAATTAGTGGGTTGACCTTCGCGCTGGAAGGCGATAAATTCAGCCAGTGCGTTAAAAAATATGTGTGCTTGTTGTTGCAGGCGATAAATCAAATCGGTGGCACGCTCACATTTTTGGTTCAACAATGCAAAATCCGAGGGGCGGATTTGGTCACGGGTTGTTGATAGCAATTGGCCCAAAATTCCGGAAGTGGATCCTCCGGCTTCCCGGATGAGTCTTTCAAAATCAAACTGGGTCAGACGGAAGGATAGGGCGTCTGTGGTCGCGGATTCCAGATGATGCCCCTCATCAATTATCACGTGCTCATACTCCGGTAAGATCCGGTTACCCACTGCTACGTCGGTCAATAATAAAGCGTGGTTGACAATCAAGATATGGGCGTTCTGCGATGCCTGTTTGGCTTGAAAGAACGGGCAGGTACCACCGGTGCGTTCCAGGCAAGTCTCATTAGTACATGCTTCATCCTCAGCAGAAATATGTTCCCACACATCGCGTTCGGAGGGACCAGTTAAGTTGATCTCGGTCCGATCGCCTGATGAATTATCCAGCTTCCAGACCAGCACTTTAGCAAGCACCCGCATCTCGTCAGCAGTGGTTGGTCCTCGATGACGAAAGAGTTCCAAACGTCGTGGGCAGAGATAATTTGAACGACCCTTTAAGACTGCAGCCCGAAGTTCAAGGCCGAGCGCAGCACAAAGGTCAGGGATGTCCTTTTTTATTAACTGATCCTGGAGGTTGATCGTGTTGGTTGAAATAAGAACCCGGGTATTGTTCTTTAAAGCAAATATTGCTGCCGGGATTAGGTAAGCTAGTGATTTGCCGACACCGGTGCCAGCTTCCACCATTAGGTGTTGTCCATTTGATAACGAATTGGCCACTGCCCGCAGCATTTCCAATTGCTCTGGACGATACTCATAGCTATTAAAGAACTTGGAAAAAGCGCCCTTGTTTTCGAGGAAGGATGCAGCTTCCTCTGGATCGATTGGAGCGGGATCGGCTGGAATATGTAATGGGGGCGTCTTTGGCCTATCTTCCTCAGATATGAACAGGGGACCCTCTTCAAGTTTCTTGCGAATTTGAAGTGGTAGAACTCCGGATCGTGCCCTTGACTGCAAAGCCTGATTAAATGCCCACGCTCCATCCCAGGCAATGGGTTCACAAGATCGGACGATTTCAGTTAGAAGATCAGCGGGTAATTCGCAGGCGCGTGCGAAAAGTTTTTGGAATGCCGCCGCAGTAACACGGGCATCATCCAGGGCGCGGTGGGTTGCAGGTAAGGGGATTCCAAGTTGCAGTCCGAGAGCACCAAGGTTGTACCGGCTTGCGGACGGCATCAGCACAGCAGCAAGTTCGTATGTATCGATAATATCGTTGAGATCGAAACTATTGAATTTCTTTAAAAAGGAAAGATCAAATTGGATGTTATGGCCAAGGATAGGAGAATCTTTAATGAATGCTCCCAGTTCATCAATCACCTCAATAATGCGTGGAGCTTGTCGTACCATATCGTCGCTTATTCCAGTCAGGCCTGTAATAAATTCCGGGATGTGCCGCCCGGGGTTTATCAGCATAGTGAATTCATCTTCGACACGATTCCCCACAAATCGGACTGCTCCAATTTCAATAATTGCATCCTTCTGGGAATCCAGACCGGTCGTTTCTAAATCCAGGGCGACGATGGGTATCATAGAACAAGTGTATCATGAATCAAGTCTGACGGGCAAATTGCCACCCGTCAGATATGGAATTCATAATTTGTTTATTGTTCTTGGTCAGGTTTTGGTAATACATCCTGCAGCTTCGCCAGCTTCAAATCCTCAATTAGGTTTTCTTTACTTTTTTCACGCATAAAGTCTTTCAAGTCTTTGGGCGTCAAGGCTGGAAGCGGGGCATCAACTACCTGTAAGTCAACTTTAGGACTGGTGAAAAGTAATAATGCCTGGATCGGAGGGATCTCGCTTCCCTCAGGCAGAATTTTAGCAAGGTAGCGTCTGGTTGCCTCGATCTCGGTTTCAGACTCGATTTCAGGGCGGCCCATGTTTTCCTGACCAAACAGACGTAAATAAGATTGGAGAAACCCTCCGCCTTTTGATTTCCAGCGCTTCTTCTCGTAAATAATTTTTCCGCTCTGATAATACGGCATCAATGTCCAGATGCCTGCCGGGCCGACGAGTAAGTGGGCAGCAGCCGTTTTATAATGATATACGGTATATTCGCGTCCCAACCCTTTCAAGCTCTTATCTATCATTTCATCTGGACGCGGGCTCCGTCCCCAGCGGTTTCCATAATACATCCCAACTTGGGACATAAAAAATCCCAGCAGCAAGGCGACCAGTGAATAAGCGAATTTATCCGGCATTTTGAACGAGATATACAGACCAATGCCTAGAATTACCAGCGCACCTACACTGGTATATTGACCGATTTTTGCATTACGCTTGATCAGTTTAAGGTTCGTTACAACTTTCATAATTCCTCTATTTCTTGAGAGATAGTTCGATGGCAGTGTGGATTGATTCCAACACTTTTACTTTTACAGCATTATTCGCAACACGGACGGCGTTCTTTATGGCAATAGCATCTGAACGGCCATGTCCGATAAAAACCAAGCCATTAATACCCAGCAAAGGTGCAGCGCCCTCCTCGGCAGGATCCATCAACTTTCCGATCCCGTTGAGGGACGGTTTGACCATCAGACCACCAAGTTTTGCGCGCAAGCCTCCGGATTGGATGGCTTCCTTGATTTTATCCATGAGTAACTTGGCGACTGCTTCAGATGATTTCAATAAAACATTTCCGGTAAAGCCATCGGTCACCGCTACGTCTACTTTTCCTCCGATAAGTTCCTTGCCTTCGATGTTACCATAGAAGTTCAGGCCGGAATCTTTCAACAGAGGATAGGTGTGTTTGACTAAATCATTACCCTTTCCGGCTTCCTCCCCGTTTGAAAGAAGTCCCACTTTCGGATTTTTTACTCCACGCACTTTTTCAGCATAGATACTCCCCATGATCGCAAATTGCAGCAAGTTTTCGGGTTTGCAGTCGGGGTTGGCGCCTACGTCAACTACCACGCATGAACCGGTAGCTGTTGGGAACACGGGTGTAAGACCGGGGCGATCAACCCCGGGGATGGTCCCAAGCCGGAAATATGCAGTTACGGAGGCAGCTCCCGTATTCCCTGCTGTAACAAATGCCTCCGCCTGACCGTTTTTAATCAGGTCAATCCCAACGGCCATCGAATTATTTGAATTGGGTCGACGGGCTTTTAAGACGAGTGCCATGCCTTTATCTTCCATTGTCAGCATTCCGGGTGCGTGGACAACCCGGATGGGGAGATCACCTGGGTTTTGTGTGACAAGGATAGGGTTAATTTTCATTTCGTCTCCGACGAGGATGATTTCCACTCCATATTCACGTGCAGCCATGACAGCTCCAACTACGTCAGGAACGGGGAAATCATCACTCCCCATCGCGTCTACGACGATTCGATTCATTAGTCCTCCAGGGATATAAAAGATATCGTGCTTGACAATCAGTTGAACGTGATTATAATACGACCTGCTCGCGCTGGTGCTGGAACTGGCAGACAGGCATGCTTGAGGGGCATGTGCCGCAAGGCGTGGGGGTTCAAGTCCCCCCCAGCGCACCTGGACAAAAGCCGCCAAATGGCGGCTTTTTTATTATCAGTTTTATTGAAATTACGCCTTCTTACTTAAGAAAATTACATCGAAAATGTTCCTATTCCATTCCTTCAGCGGAACGAGAATGCCCTCTACAATATCTTGGATTAATTTGAGAGGGGTCTATGGAATTATTAATAGCGATATTATAGAATTTGGCTTAAGAACAATCGGGTACGCTCGGATCGAGGGTTAGCAAAGAAATCAGCAGGTTCGGCTTGTTCTATGATTTGCCCCTGGTCAATAAACACGATCCGGTTCGCGGCGGCGCGGGCAAACCCCATTTCATGCGAGACCACGATCATGGTCATCTCGTGGGCGAGTTCTTTCATTACATCCAACACTTCGCCGATCATCTCCGGGTCCAGTGCGGAGGTTGGCTCATCGAAGAGCATGAGACTTGGTTTCATTGCTAGGGCGCGTGCGATAGCCACGCGCTGCTGTTGTCCACCCGAGAGTTGATTGGGATATTGGTTGCTCTTCTCGGAAAGGCCGACGCGCGTTAACAATCGCTGAGCATCCTCTCGTGCTTGATCCTCTGGAGTTTTGCGGACTCTCACCGGTGCTTCAATAATATTTTCGATCGCTGTAAGATGAGGGAAAAGATTGAATTGTTGAAAAACAACTCCAATCTCCGCCCGCTGGCGGGCAATATTTCGCTCACTGTCTTCCACAAGTTTTCCATTATGGTCGTGGTATCCGATCATATGTCCGTTGACGTAGATATGTCCGCTGTTGATTTTTTCAAGATGATTTATGCAACGCAGGAAGGTGCTTTTACCCGAACCAGATGGACCGATGATTACCACCACTTCATTTTTACGTACCTCAAGGTCTATATCTTTAAGCACATGCAGCGACCCAAAATGTTTATTAACCTTTTCGGCTTTTACAATGATATTGTCGTCGGTCAGTTTTATTTCAGGTGTAAGAGGGTTCATCAGCGCGCTCCTTTGCCGGTAGATCCGGAAAATATGCGCTGGACCATGCTTGGGCCGCGCTCGATTCCTTTGCGTTCGCCAAGGCTTGATTCGATCCGTGCCTGAATGAACGACCAGATCGTCGTCAGCAATAAATAATATAACGAAGCCGCGATGAATAATTCAAAAGGCTTGAAGATGCGGGCGTTAACCTGATTAAAACCATAGAACAATTCCCCTGCCGAGATAACCTCCATGAGGGATGTGGTTTTCATCATGTTATTAAATTCATTGCCCAGCGGAGGAATAATTACCTTGGCGGCTTGTGGGATGACAATCCGTCGCATTGCCAGCCCGTATGTCATCCCCAGAGATTTAGCGGCTTCCATTTGCCCCGGGTCGATTGACTCGATGCCGGCGCGGACGATCTCGGACATATATGCGCCTTCATTGATCCCCAGAGCCAGCGTACCAGCCTGGATGGCTCCACCGATGACCAGTGCGCCAATAGCGATATCAGGGAAATTATAGATGTGTGTTACTCCCAGCCCGAAGAATAACAACGCCATCTGAACCAGCAGCGGCGTGCCGCGGAAATACCAGATGTAAATCTCGGCAGCCCAATGGGTTAACGGGAATTTGGACATTTTCCCCAGGGCTGCAAAGAGTCCCAGAATGACTCCCAGGGCTTGTGCTATAACGCTTACTACAATGGTCGCAATTAAGCCATTACGAATGAGTGGATCTTGAAAGGCAGTTGGAGGCCAAATGTAATTCAGGAAGACCGGCCAGTCAAAATGATACACATGCACCTCACATATCAAAGATTTGGTGTAAAACAGGCAGGCCGGCGTGGAATTGCATCCTGGCCAGCCTGCCTCATATTATCAGCTTAGCAACATAGCGTCTATCTTATAGTCTACGGGAGTGTCACTGCTCCTGTGGATAGATTCCACTTTGCGAGGATTTTGGCGTAGGTTCCGTCCGCCATCATGCTCTTAAGGGCAGTCTCCACAACCTGGCCGAGTGGTGTCAAAGGTGCATTGGTGCAATCTGCGAGGCCGCACGGAACGCTGATTCCCACCTTTATCGCACCAATTACCTGTCCTACTACTTGGAACAGATCGGGGTGCTGAACGGCATAGTAGGCAGCTACTGGGGTATCCGCAAAATAAACGGCAACTTTGCCAGCTTGTAATTGCTGGAGAGCGTCCGTATCTTTTTGGGTCACCACAATTTTAGGTGCGGCTTTGCCTGCTGATGCGCACTCTGCTGGTAGACCAGTGCCTTTATAGTCTCCGGTGCCTTGCAAGTAATCCGCTTCGGTGGTTCCGCTTTCAGCGGCAACACTTTGCCCACACAGGTCAGTCGGGATATTGATATTTAGCGGGTTGCCTTTGACAGCTACCATTGATTGCCCGGCTTGGAAATATGGGATCATGCTGACCTGCATTTGCCGATCAGCGGTAATGTTTTGATCCGAGATAATGATGTCGCATTTTCCGCCCGTCACAGCCATGATTATTGTGTCAAAAACGCTGTTAACAATTTGAACTTGTAAGCCCAGGCGATTTGCAATCTCGGTGCCGATTTCAATATCCGATCCCGTTGGATTCCCGTTTGCATCGAAGAATTCCATGGGAGGGTATGGTAAGTCCGAGCAGATAAGTAATTTACCCGGTTGTATCAATGCACCTGCGGGGACCTGAGCCACAGGTGTGGGGGCTACTTGCGTTGGAGGTAGTGCCGTTGCTGGCGGCATGGCGGTCGGCTGGGCAGTGACCACCACAGTTACTAACTCAGTTACAGCCGCAAGTGGCGTAGCTTGCGGCGCGCAGGCTGCCAATACCAAACTGGCTAATACCAAGATACTTAAACCACTGACTACCTTTCTCATTTTTCTCTCCTTTAGCAAATCCTTGTGATAAATTCACGAGACGACTGTTGCTTTCAAGAAACAATGATAGACCAACTTTGTTTTTTATGCAAGTACTATTGGCCAAATTGCTTGCGGCAATTTGATTCGAATCCGTCGCGGCCGAACATTTTGTTTATTTAGCCTGAATTAGACCGATGGGAGATTTCTTTGCCGGAATGGAAAACCTAACCTGGACATATAATGGTGTATTGGTTATTCCCGGTAAGCGGCATGGAATGCATTTTGCGGTTCGATATCGAAGATCCACCCCCTTGATGGAGAAACTCATCCAGGATTGCGGTTGGGTTTAATTTGAAAAAGGGTGCGGTTGTGGAAAAGAAGGTAAGTTAATATCAATTGGCCAGGTGTTACCAGGTTGGTGTGACTAAATCGCGCAAAATAGATATCTATTTATTTCTTTTACCTCTTGTAATTTGATAGGGCAGTTTCTCAGAATGTAGTCTAGAGTTCTCATATCTGTCTCATTTGGCGAAAAATACATTGGCCAACTTCCGTTTTTAGGCAATAGGAAACAAGAGGGTATTTTCGTGATTTTTCATAATTGAAAAATTCTGCGATGATATAATTCAACCAAGGATTTCCAGAAGGAGGCATGTAATGACAATCAAATTCCCAAGCCCTGAGTGGTTGCAAGCTCTATATGAAAAACTTAATTCAGATAAACACTATGCCCAAATTGCCAGAACTTGGGAAGGTGACATGATTGTCGTGATTGAACCAAGTGGACCTGTGGTAGAGAAACAATTCTACTATCTGGATCTTTGGCATGGAACGTGCCGAAAAACGGAAATAATGAAAGAAATGCCTGCGGTTACGCCAAAATTTGTTTTGACTTCCACGTATGACAATATTTCCCGCATAATGAAGGGTGAACTAGACCCCATGCAGGCCATGATGACCCGCAAATTACAAGTGCGTGGGAGCATGGCATATATGATGCGAAATATTCCGACTGTTCTTGATTTTGTCCGTTGTGCGCGTGACGTGACAACCGAAATTCTTGAATGACCATGCAACCGATACTAAAGGTAAACCTTTCCACGGGGGAATCATCACAATATGTTATCCCAGAAGAATGGGAGCGAGATTACCTGGGTGGTGCTTCACTTGCTGCGAGAATTCTTTATTCGGTCCTATTAAAAGACCTCGATCCATTATCTCCTGAAGCACCGCTTCTAATTCTAAATGGCCCTCTTTCTGGGACCGCTGGACCCACCGTTGGACGTTTCGTTGCCTGTGGAAAATCTCCTGCCACAGGGCTTTGGGCCGAATCTAATTGCGGAGGGTTTTGGGGGCCCGAACTACGTTTTTGTGGCTATGACGGCCTTTGGATTACTGGTAAATCTAGCAAACCAATTTATCTTTGGATAAATGACGATCAAATGATAATCAGGGATGCGTCCGCGGTTTGGGGGAAAGACACCTATGAAACGCAAGCGCTCATAAAAACTGAGCTTTCTACCTCTGGTGCCCACGTTCTGACCATTGGGCCGGCTGGCGAAAACGGAGTCAAGTTTGCGGGAATGTATTGCGACCATGGTCGGGCTGCTGGACGTACCGGTTTGGGGGCAGTAGCCGGATCGAAAAATCTGAAGGCGATTGCAGTTAGAGGGTCAAAAAAAATACCCCTTGCGCATCCTGATTTATTTGCCCCCTTGCGTTCCGCCTCGAACCATTTTTTAAAAGATGATACAGTCACCCAGGTTTTGCATGAAGTTGGAACTGCAGGTGTGGCGGATTATTCCGATTATATTGGAAGCACACCGAAAAAATATTTCCATCAGGGAGTGTTCGCGGGTGTCGATAAGGTTTCTGGATCCGCCATGGCGGAAACCATCCTGGTGGGTGTCAGTGCATGTCATGCCTGCGTTGTAGCTTGTGGTCGGGTGGTAAAGTTGGAGGATGGACAAAAGCGGAAAGGCCCCGAATACGAGACGATCGTCGGCTTTGGTCCGAATCTACTCAACGATGATTTGGGCGTTATAGTACGTTTGGGAGAGGTTTGTGATCGGCAGGGCATGGACACGATCAGCGCCTCAAATGTTATTGGCCTTGTCTATCTTTTGTTTGAAAAAGGGTTAATATCTGAAAAGGAATTAGGTTTTCCCATGCGCTGGGGAGATTTAAGGGACGTTGAAAAATTGCTTCAAATGATGGCTCACCGGGAAGGAATTGGAGATGTTATGGCGGACGGGGCTCGCCAGTTCGCTTCGCGCTTCGGTGCTGAGGAAGAAGCTGTGCAGGTTAATGGGTTGGAGGTTCCTTATCACGACCCTCGAGGAGTTTCCGGCATGTCGCTTGTATACGCTACGAGCCCGCGTGGAGCCTGCCACAATAAGTCCGATTACTTCTTCGTCGACTGGGGTCAGGTGTACATAAACCTTGGCTTGCAATTTTTCGAAAGGCACGCCGGGGCGGAAAAAGCAGCCAACGTTGCGCGCCATCAAGATTGGCGCTCTGTCTGTGATGCCCTGGTGCTCTGTCTTTTTGGCAATGTCTCTGTGGAAATGGTGTTGGGACTTGTTAATGCAGCCTGCGGGTATGAGTTCAGCGTGAACGACCTGCTCAGATCTGGGGAACGCGCCTGGACTCTTAAACGGGCCATCAATGTACGAATGGGCTTGACGCGCGAGAACGATAAACTTCCGAAAGCTCTCCTAGAACCGCTTTCTGATGGACCCTCAGCAGGATATGTTCCTCCACTAAAGGAAATGTTGGCTGCATATTACGTGGCTCGAGGCTGGGACACTGAAACAGGCAAACCGACCCGCTCAAAATTAGATGAATTAGGCTTGGAGTGGGTTACTCATGATATCTGGTAAATGATTAAGAAACGCAAGCCTCCTGCCTCCTCATATTGAATATGCAGAGGAATATTTAATTTGGTTGGCGATGATAGATTCATAACAAAGGTAATTTTATTGGGGTTTATTTTGAATTTGCACTCGTTCCATAATCTAATATTAAGAATCTAGAAATAGTGGTATATAATGCGCCGTGGATAGGAGATATCTGCAATGAAACTTGTCTCGATTTCTGAAATGCATTCCATCGAACAGGAGGCCGACGCGAATGGGCTTACCTACGATATGATGATGGAAAACGCAGGGCATAATTTGTCTCGCGAAGTTATGCAATTGGCTTACGCCCAGGATGATGAGGAAGAAGTTCAGGTGCTCGGTTTTGTTGGTCCAGGGAACAATGGTGGTGACACACTCGTTGCCTTGACACATTTGGCAGAAAAAGGTTGGAAATCACGCGCATACCTGATCAAGCGCAAAGCCACTGGAGATCCGTTGGTAAAAAGATTGGAAGAAGCCGATGGGGAAGTCTACCAGGCAGATAAAGATACCGAATTTCAACAATTGACTGCATTTCTGGAAACTGCCGATGTAGTTTTGGATGGAGTCCTTGGCACGGGATTCAAGCTACCGATGAAGCTTGAGATTAGCAAAGTGCTCGGTACAGTAAAAAATATCCTTAAAACCATTGAATGGCAGCCATTTATCGTCGCAGTAGATTGCCCCTCTGGTGTCGATTGCGATTCTGGTGAGGTTGCTGAAGAATGCATCAAGGCCGATGCCACAGTCACCCTGGCAGCAGTAAAACAAGGATTGTTGAAACTTCCTGCCTTTGATTTGATAGGAGAATTACGGGTTGTTGAAATTGGGTCGCTGGACGATCTAAAATCCTGGCAAGCAGTTAAAAATGAAGTTGGCAATGAAATATTGGCAGCCTCCCTTTTACCTGACCGACCCTCAAATGCCCACAAAGGGACCTTTGGCACTGCGTTGGTTGTCGCCGGGTCAGTCAATTTCACCGGAGCGGCTCTTCTAGCTGGCAAGGCCGCCTACCGGATTGGAGCCGGGTTGGTTACGCTTGCCGTTCCTGCTCCTCTTCACACCTCCCTTGCAGGACACTTTCCCGAGGCGACCTGGCTTCTCCTGCCACACGAAATGGGTTCGATCTCTACTTCGGCAGCAGAAGTGGTATCCAAAAACCTGGAGCGCGTCACATCTCTTCTAGTTGGCCCAGGCATGGGACTTGATGATACCACCAGGGACTTTATCGAAAACTTGTTAGGCGATGCAACTGTTAAGTCATCTCACGGGCGCATGGGATTTGTTCAGCCGTCGGGATCTAAGGGCAAGCAGATACCAGCCTCACTCCCGCCGCTGGTGATTGATGCTGATGGTTTGAAACTACTGGCGAAATTACCCAATTGGAGTAAATTGCTCCCGGAAACTGCGATCCTTACCCCACATCCTGGTGAAATGTCCGTGTTAACTGGATTGGCGATTGATAAAATTCAGGAAAACCGATTGCAAATTGCGATTAAGTATGCCGCAGAATGGGACCATGTAGTAGTCTTGAAGGGCGCGTTTACGATAATAGCTGCACCGGATGGAAGGACAACAACAATTCCTGTCGCCACACCTGCTTTGGCCCATGCGGGTACGGGGGATGTGCTTGCTGGAATAATTGTTGGTCTACGTGCTCAGGGTTTGGATGCATACGAAGCCGCCCGGTTGGGGGCGTGGGTGCACGCCCAGTCAGGACTGGCTGCTGCAATTGTGCTGGGAAGTACTACTGCTGTTCTGGCCAGTGATGTTCTGGATGCTATGACTGAAGTGCTGGCGGAATTAGAGTAGATAGAATAAAAGTGATTAAATGGGATTAATATCAAAAGAGTCCGGTTATGCCGGACTCTTTATTTAGCTTGTTCTAACCTTATCCCTTCAAGAACTCTTCCACCGACTCTTTGCTGATGCGGTAAGCACTGCCGAGTTTCTTAGCCTTCAGGCTGCCGTCTTTGATGGCTGCTAGCACATCTTCTTCAGATACTTTCAGGAAGCTGGCTGCTTCACTGGGGGTCATCACGTCAGGCATACTGCCGCCCGTGGGCGCTCCTCCAGCGGGAGTTTGTTGCTGTTGCTGGCCAGATTGCATTCCCCCCTGCAGCGCTTGTCCCATCAGGTTGCCGATGCCCATCCCGGCACCGATACCCGCCGTAAGTCCTGCACCACCGCCTGGATTGGAAGCCGCATCACGCATGGCATCTGCTGCTTGAAGCTGAGTATAAGTAGCCATATCGAGCATACCCATCGCCCGCAATTCCTCAGCGGATTTGTCGGAAGGCTTGAGATTGCCTACATAAAACGATTTAAGTGTAAGGCCGACTGCATTAAAATCTTCTTCACCGAGGGACCTGACGTAGCCACCCAGTTCAATGGTTTTTCCAATCATTTCTGGAACGGCGTACTTGGCAGCCCATTCGCCGAGGGTATCCTGAAGTTTAGAAAGCAGGATACTTCGTAAGCGTTCTTCAATCTCGTCAATTCTGTAAGCAGCCTCCTTTCCCACGATCTGGATAATGAACTGCTGTGGATCTTTCATTTGAAAACTATAGGTCCCAAACCCTTGCAGGAGTGCAACACCCAGTCCCATGCCCGGATTGCGTACTATGATTGGCTGGGGTGTTCCCCACTTTCGGTTGGCAAATTCCTTCATCGAAACGAAGTAAACTTCGCAGGGAAAAGGAGTACGGTCATTGAAAGCCTTACCGATGAGGTCGATCAGCTTGGGAATGTTGGCAGTGGCAATTACATGCCGCCCGGGGCCGAACATATCCAGGGCTTGGCCATCACGGAAGAATACGGCTGTCTGCCCGTCACGAACAATTACATTTGAGCCGATGCGATAATCGCCGACTGTTGTGTTATCCGGGAAACGATGAACGATTTCGTCTGCCATTTCGTTTGAATATTCAATAACATCAAAAATGCGCGCCATTTTGTCTCTCCTTTATGCTGAGCTAATTTATTATATTCGAAGCAGGTTAATGATACAAGCTATTTTATCCTGCTTAATCTACGCTGCCACTCCCGAAAAGTTTTATGAATTGGAGTCGGAAAAATCTGTCCGCCATATTTATAATCAGCCATCCACGAGAATAATAATTATTTGGATCCGGATACCTCAAGTAAATTCCCGGATGCTATTGCCATGGATGGTTAATTTTACACAAAAAGCACGTTTGACCGTTCCTTCTCACAAGCGGTGAGATAATGACTAGGTTATCGTGGCCCTTTCATATGTTTACCTGAGGCGCTGGTGCGCATCATAAGCACCTCGGCCATGATGCTAACGGCGATTTCTTCAGGCGTTTCAGCCCCTATCCCCAGCCCGATTGGAGAGTGAATTATTTTCAACTGCTCGTCAGAAATCCCGGTTTCATTCAGGCTTTTTACCGTCTCTGACCAGCGTTTGCGTGAACCAATTACACCAATATAACCGGCTTTACTTTCCATCAAGGCAGGCAACCCGGCAACATCAATGTTGTTTCCCCTGGTCGTGAGAATCAGCGCAGTCTGCTGGGTTATTTTCATGTGCAGGGGCAATTCGGCCATCGGTACATTAAAAAACTCGTCTGCATCGGGATTGGACTCGGGGGTGCAAAACTCGGGCCGGTCATCCGAGACAACGACATGATAACCAAGCCATTTTGCGAGGTGCGCTACAGCTTTACCGACGTGCCCACCGCCAAGAACAACTATTACGGGGGGTGGCAAAATAGGTTCCACGAACACCTCCACCTGACCTCCACATACTCCTGCATCTCCGCGGGAAGGATCAGTCATATTATACGAAAGCAGGCGTGGCTGGCCATCTTGCAGGGACGCTAACGCCTCCTTCCTGACACGATTTTCCAATTCCCCGCCTCCCACCGTACCCAGGATTTCCCCATCGTGATAGACCAGCATTTTACTGGTGCTGTGGCGCGGAGTTGAACCGCTGGTTTTTACCACTGTGCACAACGCAGCAGGTCGAAGGGTTGTTTCGAGTTCCGAAAGTGCTTTAAAAATTGTTTTCAAAGGTATTAAAAGATTCTAATTCCGGATCAAAACGGGAAAACGAATTTTAAGACAGTTCTTTTGCCTGCACTCGCACCCGGATGGCTTCCAACAGGGCATGTATGTATCTTAAGCCTGACCGCGTCGGCTTTTTCTCTAGATGCTTCCAGCGTCGTGCTTCAAAGAAAAGGCATGTGCGCAGGTCCGTCAGCGATTGATTTAGGTCTTTATTCTTTTTATGTAGTGCGACTCCCTGTTTTGCTACCTCGCGGCATTTTTGCACTGACCCGCAATGTTCATAGCCATTGAAAGATTGTGCGAAGGGGACGATTTTTATCCATGCGGCGCGCCGGGAGGGAATGTCCGCCTCAATAAGTTGGGAATTGGGAATTTTATCCATGGTTACCTTTCAAGCAGCCCTAAAACTACAGGCAATAATTGCTTTTTGCGCGAAACAGCACCTTCGGCAAGCCGCGTCCCGTCAGGTTGGGGAGGGTAGGGGAGATCGGAGAGTTGAGGCGGTTCATCGGTCAGGAGCAGGCGGCTGGACCCATTCACAATATCTGTAACCATCAACATGGCAAAATCCAGGGCGCGTTTGTCTCGCAAGGCGGTTAATGCAATCTTCAGGCTGGATAGATGATCGGTCAACTGCATTAGATCGGTTACTTCTGCCTGGGCGATGGCGAACCGCAAGCCGCCTGCCTCGTAGAGTTTCATATCCGTGTTAACGATTTCATCGGAAGTTCGCGTCGAAAGACCAGCACTGGCACTCAGCACCTGGGCGCCAAAAGATTGTATTGTTTCTCCCGCCAATACGCTGCCGCGGGGGAACGCCCATCGTCCAAGCCTCTCAGCTGCTTTTTTATCTCTGGGGGTGGTTGTTGGCGACGTCATGATGAGGGTATCCGCAAGTAGTCCAGAAAGAAGTAACCCGGCAAGTTGTGGCGGGGCGCTTAACCCGGCCTCTTCGATCTGTTCGGAAACCAGGGTGCTGGTGCTGCCTACAATATCGACGCTAAATTTGATTGGGACATGTGTGGATGGGTTACCCAGTCGGTGGTGGTCCAGGATCTCCAAAAGTTCCGCCTCTTCCAGGTGGGCAATTGCTTGGCGCGGTTCGTTATGATCCACCAGAATGACCTTCAACCGTGGCGGATTGAGAACGTCTCGCTGCCTACAAATCCCCAGGTAAAGTCCTTTGTCGTCAACTACAAAAAAGTCATCGCCTTCCTCCCGTAAGATCCGCCGGAGCGAGTCGCGAATTCTGCTGCTTGCTTGAAATTTAGGGACATTGGGATCGCACGCTTCCTGGCAGGGAACTCCCAGAATTTCGGCCAAACTCACGTCCTTACGGTTTGGATTTGGACCGATCAACTTGTTCACCAACCGGAAAAGGCTGGTTCCATTAACAAGTCCGCATGGGGTACCGTCTTCGTCCACCACGGGAGCTACACCCCAGGTTCGGGCGGCAATTCCCCAGGCTTCACGAAGGGAAGCCTCCGGTTTGGCAGTGTCAAGGTGGCGGGTAATTGATTCAAAACGCGGGGAGGCATCGTTCAATAACAGCGGCGCTTCCAATTCCAGTTTTTTGAGCACCCAGCCGGTTTGGGGATTTACTGCGCCTGCGCGTGCTGCAACCGTATCAGAGCCATCGCGCTCGTGAAGAAGCCAGGCATAGCCCATGGCTGCTGCGATAGTGTCCGTATCGGGGTTTACATGCCCGATGATATAAATCTTGTCTGCCATTAATTCTCCAGAAGAGATCAGGATATCTAATCGTTTAGATGTCCCTTCGTCCCCATTAATTCACTTAGAAGGAGTGCTAGTCAGGGATACGGTAGCATTTTCGTGTAGTCGATCGATACTTGATCTATTGTTGAGATTCAGCGCTCTCCAAACTTTTTCAGGTGTGATTGGGATTTCATCCATATTCACACCTGTTGCATCCAGTATAGCATTTCCTACAGCAGGCGCAACCCCATCCATGGGGATCTCTGCCACCGCCTTGATCCCAAACGGGTGGGTGGGTTCGAATGTCTCGACAAAAATGACTTCCATATCGGGTATTTCGTTTGCTCGGAAAATATGATAATCGCTGAAGTCGCGCTCACGTGCATACCCCTTATCATCATATACCATTTCCTCGCATACCGAGTATCCAAGAGCTTGGACCATACCCCCCTCGATCTGGCCGGAAGCGGTCAGTGGGTTGACAATTACTCCACTATCCACAGCCATGATTAATTTATCCACGGTAATCGCCCCTGTTTCAATATCTATTGAAACTTCGGCAAACTGGGCTGCGAAGGGTGGAGGTGCGGCGGGTGAAACGTAAGATCCTATCCCCATGATTTGTTCTTGGTCATTATGGTGGAGCGTATCCAATGCGATTTCGGTTAAAGAAACGGACCGTCCATCGGGTGCAAATGCGAATTTATTGCGCAATTGAATATCATCTGGTTTTACTTTCCCTTCGCCATTGGGTTTTTCTGGGTTTGAATTTATGATTTTCGCGGCGCGAAGTTTGATGCGTTCAGCAGCCATTTGCGACGCACGGACAACGGCAGTACCGGATATGTATGTGGTGGAAGATGCATATGCGCCTTTATCGAACGGAGTGATATCAGTGTCGGATGCATAAACCAGGATATCATCTGTCGGAACTCCAAGGACTTCAGCAGCCATTTGTGCCAGCACTGTGTCAGTCCCTGTCCCAAGATCAGTGGCACCGATTAGCAAGTTAAATGAAGCATCCTCATTCATTTTTATAGATGCTCCTCCCATATCAAGGTAAGGGATTGCTGTTCCTTGCATAACGAGAGCCACGCCGATACCTTTGCGATTTTTTGACCCCATTTTTACCCCCAGATGCCATTTTTCATTTCTAAATTTGTCATCCCATCCGATTGCAATCTTCCCTTCACGAACGCATTGTGCTAATCCGACGCTATTTACAGTCTCGGGGTGGGGTTCGCGCCCTTCATTCCAGGCGGTACTGAAGGGGTGGAATTCACCGGGGCGAATAGTGTTTTTTAAGCGGAACTCGAGTGGATCGATGTGGAGATCCCGGGCAATCTTTTCCATATGTCGTTCGACCGGCCAGAAACCCTGCGGGACACCATAACCTCGGAAAGCACCAGCGGGCGGAGTATTGGTGTAAACAACGTCTGCGTAGAAGCGGATGTTCGGTGATTTGCGATAAGCTCCGTCACCAACATATAGAGCCATGGACTTCTGACCCGTATTCCCCGTTACAGTCAGTGCATGGCAGCCGTATGCCCCCGTATCCGATAATATCCGCATCTCATTTGCAGTGATGGTCCCATCCTTCTTTACACCTGTTTTCATGTGGATTCGCATCGGGTGCCTGGAACGGGCCGAGGTAAATTCTTCTTCCCGGCTATACTCAAACATGACCGGACGTTTTGTGGCAATGGTTAGGTGTGCAGCTACGTCTTCGATCATGACTTCCTGTTTGCCTCCAAAACCGCCGCCGATGCGGGGCTTGATGACACGGATGCGCTTGATGGGAAGTCCCAGAACAGGCGCCATCTGTCGCCGAACGTGAAATGGGACCTGGGTGCTTGTGCGGATGGTAAGGCGATCGTCTTCGTCCCAATAGGTCACAACCACATGCGGTTCGATGCTGGTTTGCTGGACCTTGGGAACTGAATAATCTGCTTCATATATTTTGTCTGCATCCGCGAAACCTTTTTCGACATTACCGATGTCGATTCTAATTTCAGCCGCCAGGTTTTTTTTCGGATTTGAATCGGCGAAATTGACATATTCAGGCTCGTCATGGATGGTAACTGCGCCTGGTTTCATCGCCTCTCTTGGGTTCAAGATGGCCGGTAATACTTGGTATTCCACGTCGATCAATTTGAGAGCTTGCTCTGCAATCTCGGGTGTTTCAGCGGCCACAAATGCCACCCGGTCACCCACGAAGCGAACTTTGTTATCAAGTGAGAACATATCCAGCGGACCAGGGATCGGATCCGATTGACCCGCGGTCGAGTATACGACGCGTGGAATGTCCTGCCAGGTCAGCACGGCAGCCACTCCGGGTAGAGCCTTTGCCTTGCTAACATCAATTTTATTAATTCGGGCATGGGCATAAGGAGAGAGCAAAACCTTGGCGTGTAACATGTTTCGCATGTAGATATCTGCCGTAAAAGCTGGTTTTCCCTGGGATAATTTTATTGCATCAACTTTAGGATCTGGTTTGCCAACCCGCTGGAAGGTTTCCGTTCCTTCGACCGGTAGGATTTTTGTCTTTTCTACGGAGCCAACAGCCTCTCCCCGCATCACTGCCGCGGCGCGCAAAATTGCTTGAACGGGTTTATAGTAACCGGTACATCGGCAGAGGACGCCCTCAATGCCTTCCCTTACTTCGGCTTCGGTCGGTTGCGGGTTTTTATCCAAAAGTCCTTTGGCAGCCAGGATTTGTGCCGGGGTGCAATAACCGCATTGTATGGCGCCGGTTTCGATAAAGGCAAGTTGGATTGGATGTAATCCCCCTGTCTTTTTCCAACCCTGATCAGGGTGCTCTCCCACCCCTTCAATGGTGACAATAAGATGTCCCTCCGCCTGGGCAGCTAACATCGTCCCTGAATTGACAGGCCTTCCGTCCAGCAAGATCGTATCCGAACCACTCAGACCTTGTTCGTCTCCGAACTTAATACCGTAAAAACCTTGCCGCCTTAAAACAGAGAATAGAGTTTCCGATGGTTTTATATCGAGCGAATGTTTGATGCTATTGATCGTAAGGTTGATAAACATATTTTTCGTCCTAAGGAGTCTCAGTCCTCCAGTCATGGAGGGCAAACTGGATGGTGTTTATGCGCGCCTGTGGATTAGCCGGTTAAACCCTGCCATTATTCCAGTCATAAATAGACCAACCAACGCGACTGCTAACGTTTGGATCAGGCAGAGCAACCCAATGAATAAGGTATACCACTCGGGCAGCGTCCATGTAACCGCAAAACCATTGATGGCAAAACTAAGTAAAATTGGCAGCGCCAACAGGTAAATAGTAATCCAAATATAACCAAGTGTTGTTTTGATAGCGTTGTGCATACCAGCTGTAAATCCTCGCAGTCCAAGCATTGGGACGACCCAACCGACTATTACAGCCACTGCTGAAGTAGTCACGCTGTAAGTAATGAGCCATGAAGCTCCGTCTATGGAAGCCAGGGAGTAAGTGCGACCATCAATGATTGCATAACGCAGGTTAAAAAGTACGACATACAGAGCTGCGCCTGCCAGCAGCCAGAGAACTTTCTTATCCTTACGAATGAAAAGAATATAACCTGGAAGAATGGCAAGGAAAACAGCTAGCACATTACGCCAAATACGCTCACTGCTCTGGCGAGCTAGGGTAGCCTGGTTCATTGCTGTTTGGGTTGCCGATACGATTTCCCCACCCCCGATGGTGGCACTCGATCCGATGGCCTTAGTATATATGCCATATAACTGCGTTTGTTGAATTTTTAAGGCATTCTGAATTGCCACATTTTGCACTGAAGGGAGAGAAAGCATATTCACCAGAACGTGCCCCTGGTTGCTGGCAGGTATATTGGTACCAAGCAATGCTGCCAGGGTAGGGGCAATATCGACCATATTTATGTCTCCATAAACACCATCAACAACCCCGCTCCCGGCCATCACAAAAGGCTCGACCAAGGTAACTGGGTCAGGTCCGCCATGCCCGCCGCGGTTTATCTGTCCGTGGTCTGAGATTACCAAAACAGTATCATGAGTTAGATCCATGCCAGCAACGATATTACTTAACATGATGTCTGCGCGGGTGGCAGCCGCGTTCCAATTCGGGTTGAGCGGTCCGCCTTGATGATGTCCGGCGTAGTCCACTTGGTCTAGATGGATAAGAACCAATTGATAGTCTGCAGTGAGCCATGGCAGGGCGGCATTCACAACTTCGATATCTGCTGTATTGTCTTCGCCCGTGGTATAAAATCCCGAATCGACACCGAAATTGGCTAGCATTCCCTCGAACCAGGCATAACCGGAAATTGCAGTCTTAAGTCCGGCACGATGGGCAGCCGAGAAAATATCATCCTGTGTAAATGGACGTGCACTTGCTGCATCCGGTGGGTTAAAAAGCTGGGCGTCGTTGAGGGTTGGCCAGGCTCCGGTGAGAGTGGTTGTCCATCCCGGTGCAGAAAAAGAGGGCGGCTGGCTGTGCATAATCGCCGAAGCTCCTTGGGAGCGGAGACTATTTAAAAAGGGCATTACTTCTGAGTTGATGGAGGTATCGTAACGCAAAGCATCGATCAATACAATTACCATCCGGTGAGTTAATGGATTCCCAAGGGTCAGGCCCGGCGTGGGAGGTGTAATAGCAATTGGGGATCGGTAAGTTTGAGCGGAATTCATTAAATTGAACGCCCATATAGCCGCCCCAATAACCAGCAAAACCAATCCAACGATACCGGGAATGACCCAGTTAATCTTTTGCGCCAACCGTGGTTGCTTCATGTTCCTTGACCTTTTTTGTTTGAATAATTTGTCGCAATGCATTGATGGCAAGTTTTTTACCATCAACTTCGTATAGCCAACTCTCCCATCCATTTGCCGGCATGTTTTTATTGAGCATTTTAGCCACCGAATGGATGGAACCAGTCATGGATCCGCATTTTATCTTACCATTTGCAAGGATCATTGCTGTGATGGACTCATCATTGACAAAAAACAACAACTGTCCTGGTTGCAGGAGGCCGAGACTCGAGAAGTCTGCCAAATGGAACTCTGGGAGTGTTACGAGGTTCAGGATAATTCAAGGTGTTTTCAGGGACTGGAGTAACAACCTCAATTCGCTCAATTGCCTTTTTTATATATACATTATCAAGTTCGATTCCAATAAAATGGCGTCCGAGTTTCTTAGCCATCACACCGGTGGTTCCGGATCCAAAAAAGGGATCAAGGATGATATCACCTGGATTGCTCGATGAAAGCACGATGCGGTAAAGGAGCGCCTCTGGTTTCTGTGTGGAATGTACCTTTGCGCCATTTGTACGTAGGCGTTCTTTGCCGGTGCAAATTGGTAAAACCCAGTCCGAGCGCATCTGCAAATCACCGTTAATTGATTTCATGGTTTGATGATTAAAGGTGTATTTCTCGCCTTTTATTTTTTGAGCCCAGATGAGTGTCTCATGCGCGTTCGTAAATCGAACACCACGGAAATTAGGCATTGGATTCGTTTTAAGCCAAACAACATCGTTCAGGATCCAAAAACCAAGATCCTGTAAAATTGCCCCAACCCGAAAGATATTGTGATATGTTCCGATGACCCACAGAGCCCCAGTATCCTTAAGGACTCGCCGGCACGCTGAAAGCCAGCAACGAGTAAATTGGTCATATTCATTAAAATCCGAGAATTTGTCCCAGTTATCCTCAACCGCAGCTACTCTGGTCCGATTGGGTCGGCGGAGTTCATGGGAAAGCTGAAGGTTGTAGGGGGGGTCCGCAAATACCAGATCAATCGATTTCTCGGGAAATTGTGCGAGAATTTCGAGACAGTCCCCCTGGATAATAGAATCGAATGGTAAAGTAGACACTTGTTGACCCTGAAAATGTAGATCAATCGACGTTTTCTTTGGATACACTATCCAGGCACCTTTTGGAAAGTACAGCAGCAACATTGCTCCGATATTCTGCGCTGGCCCATTCGTCAATGGCTGCTTGCGCAGCGTTGCGTGCAGCCGTTTCGATGCCGGTAGAGTCGGTACCGTCGAATGCCAGAGTAGGGGTCTTTCCCCATCCGCCCAGGACCAGACCGCGTTCGCCCGGATTTCCACTGGGCAAGCGCCGCACATACGATGGGCTTATCTGCCGGGGTGCGTGCCACAGTCTCGAAGGCGAGTTTGAGTTGTAGGGGAATTTCAATATTGGTGATTAATTTGTTCTTAAGAAACTCGGATCGCGATAGAAGGAAATCTCCTAGTGGGTGGACGATAAACTCTCTCCCTTCCATCCTTAATTTCGCATCCAATGCCATCATTATTATGGCAAATGGCGACCGTCCGGTGCTGGTGATTAATGCTCCCACAACAGTTCTTCTATTGCGTTGATTAAGGGGCGCTTCAAGATTTAAGCCGGATTTCAGCTGCAGGGGAGTATGAGGAGATTCGAGCAATGCCTGCAATGTTACTGTCGCTCCAATATTTAGAGTATTGGCAGACTTACGGAGTTTGTCCAGACCGAGGGATTGCAAATCAACAACTGAGAACGATTCATCATCAGATAAGGTTAAAAATGTTCCTCCGCCGAGTGGACGTGAATCAGGTTCAGACAGCAGTTTCAGCGCTTCTTCCAGGGTTTGAGGGCGATGGTAATCTGAAATCATTTTCTTTGTCTCCGTTGAAATAACCCCTTTATTATACTCATTCTGGTGTCCGGGCGCAAAATGTCTGACAATTAAACAATATTTGACCTGGTTATTGTGAACCAGGTCAATGAACTGCGATATTCTCTCGCTCAAAGTCGGTTTTTTATAGTTGCGCGAATGAATATAAATTGAAAAATAGTTTATTCTGGTTTGCTACTTGGTTTCTAATTCACGAGTAACTGGGTCCTTTGGTCCTAGCAGGACTGCGAGTTGCTTAAGTTGCGTTGCATGTACCAGGGCCAATACCTCATCAGCGGGTTGCAAAATGGTATCCCCGTGTGGGATGAACAGTTGGTTTTTTCGAATAATTGCCACGATGACCGAGTCGTTTGGCAGGTTAATTTCCCGAATGCTTTTGTTTGCGCTGGGGGAAAGTGGGTGAACTTTTTCCTCGATTAATGAAAATTCGCCTTTCCGCAATTTTAACAGGGTCATCATGTCACCTAAAGACATTTCTTCCGCTACCAACCTCGCCAGGATATCAGCCTGGTTAAGCGCAACGTCAACCCCCATCTCTTGATTAAACAGCCAGGCATTTTTAGGATTATTGACCCGTGCGATGACACGCGGTACGTTGAACTCGAAACGTGCCAGGGAAGTTACGACCAGGTTGGTTTCGTCGATTCCGGTCACTGCTGCCAAAACATTGGCTTTACGTATGCCTGCATTTTCCAGGGTAATTGGAGAGCTGCCATCCCCTGCAATAATCACCTCTGCCGGTAGTTCTTTGGGGAGTTTCTCGAGCAGAGCTGGGCGTTCTTCGATAACTTTAACAGTATGACCGCCTTCCAGAAGCATTTTTGCCAGGTGAGAGCCGATATTTCCTCCGCCAACAATAATGACAAACATTGCTACCTCCCTTCCAATCCCAACAACTCTTCCAATCTATCCATTGCCGTAGATAGCACCACAAGATGAACCAGGTCGCCTTCGTGAAATTCTGTCCCTGTGGCAGGGACAAAAGCATGGTCGTTTCGCGTGATTGAAACAACCATAATCTCTCCTGGCACGTTCAGTTGCATGACGTTTCTTCCGTTAAGTTGTGGGGGTAGTTCAATATGGACGAGGGCCACATCCCCGCTTCCAAAGGTATTCCACACGTCGATGTCCACATGCGTCAACACCTGAAAGATCCTTTCCGCCCCCCAATTTGTGGAGGAAATGGTTGTCAATCCCAAACGCTGGTAAATTTCTGCCCGCCGCGGGTCGTACAACCGCGCGACTACACGTGGCACGTGAAAAATGTTCCGAGCTATGCGCGCCGCGACGATGTTGGCATTATCCGATTGGCTGGCTGCCACGAACGCATCCACCTGTTCTATTTTTGCTTGCATCAGGATATTGCGATCGAAGCCAAGGCCTTTAATAACGGTTCCTCTGAAAGTTGGTCCGAGCCTTCCTTCAGAATTTGAATCGTGGTCAATCACGGTCACTTCGTGCCCCTGGTCGGAAAGCAGTTGGCTTACCTGCGAACCAATGCGTCCACAGCCCATCACTATGACTTTCATAATTTATTTCCTCCTTTCATCGGAATCTGGATAACGATTAACTATTGACCTCTCCGTTCGGCGGACCAGTCCTTTTCGAAACCATTCTAGGGTATATAGCACTGGTGCATAAAATAAAAGTTCTATCCAAATTACAAAGGGAAAAACCTCGTTGTCAAATGCATCTGCCAAGGGGGGGATATAGACGAGGCCGGCAATAATAACAAGTGATAAGGCAATTCCACCCAGGAGGATCTTATTACTTCCCCAACCCAGTTGCCTTGTATGTGCCTTGGATGTCCGGCAGGCAAAGGCGTTGCCAACTTGCACGGTAACCACGCCAGCTAGGAAAACGGTACTAGCCACGCCATTGACGTCCGAGGAGATATTTAAAAGATAAGGCCAATGGATATTGTTCAGAAAGGGAATATTTAAAAAGCTGGCATTGCCTGAGAATAAATAAGTGGAAAGGTAACCGATGTAGCATAACCCGGCTTCAAGCAGACCCAGCCAAAGGACCGAACGCCTCAATAACCCCTGGTCTAATAAAAGTTGGGATGAGGGGCGGGGAGGTACATTCATGATGCCAGGTTCTGGTTTTTCGCTTCCTAATGCCAGTGCGGGGAGGATATCCGTTCCCATGTCAATTGCCAATATCTGCCGAACGGTTAGTGCAGGTGGGATGCCAATTGCACCGGTTAATAGAAAAGGCAGTACTTCCGGAATATTGCTTGCAAAAATATAAGTGATGAATTTTCGTATGTTGTCATAGATGGCCCGACCTTCTTCAATGGCTGCGACGATGGAACTGAAATTGTCATTGGTCAAAATAATATCCGCGGCTTCTTTTGCGACATCTGTTCCTATAACTCCCATGGCAATGCCTACATCGGCTTTACGCAGCGCAGGAGCATCATTCACACCGTCGCCGGTCACTGCCACCACATCTCCGCGCGCTCTGGTAAGCTGAAACCAATCGAAGCTTATGATCTGGGGCCATCCGGGCGAATATTATTTCCTTGGATAACATATTTTGCAGCTCCACCTCACTTAATAGATCAAGTTCGGCACCGGTCACAATGAGTGGATTTATCGTGGTTACCATGCCAACACGTCGCGCCAGCGATTCAGCTGTGAGACCGTAATCTCCGGTGATCATTACTATGCGTATTCCGGCCTGGCGGCATACTTTTATGGCTTGTTCCACCTCTGGGCGTGGAGGATCCATCATGGCCATTAGTCCCAGAAATGTCAGGTTGTTTTCAACAGACTCGGCAGTATATGCACCCGAACGGGTCGGCAGGTCGCGCCTGGCGAATGCCAGTACGCGCAAGGCACGCCGCGGCATAATCATCATTCGCCGCCAAAATCTCTGTTCGGATCTTTTCATCAAGAACTTTTTTCTCGTCATCCACGAAAATATGTGAGCAGAGAGCTAATACTTCGCGGGGGGCACCTTTTGTTATGGCTATTTCTTTCCCGCTTTCCCGATGAATGGTTGTCATGCGTTTTCTGCGTGCATCAAATGGTATTTCGTGGATACGCGGTAACAGCATGGAAATGACATCTTCTTTAAAATCATATTTCAAAGCAGCCACCTTGAGCGCTGCTTCGGTTTGGTCGCCCAGGCTGGTCCAGGTGGGATGTTCCGGGGAAGGGGGATTAACACGGGCATTGTTACAGGAAATTGCCGCTTCAAGTAATGTATATAGTTCCTTTTCGAAGGGACTATTTACCGGAGATGGGACAAATTGCCCTTTTGGTTCGTAACCTACTCCTGTCACCTGCAGCCTTTTCCGGGCTACCCAAACTTCGCGAACAGTCATTTGGTTTTGGGTTAGTGTGCCACTTTTATCTGTGCAGATAACCGAAACATTTCCAAGCGTTTCTACTACATTCAATCGCTTGGCTAATACACCTCGGCCTGCCAATCGTTGGACGGCGATTGCAAGGGATAAGGTCAATGTGGCTGGTAATCCTTCCGGAGTTAATGCTACGATCGTTCCCAGTGCAAGCAGAAGTGGATTGTCATAAAGGTTACTGATATTTGGTTCGTAATTCGAAAGTGCCCAAACGATAGCGCCGATTCCCAGTGCCACCCAGGTAAGAATTCTTCCGAGACGTTCCAGCTCTTTTTGAAACCCGGAAGGTTCTTCTTGAACGGATTGGGTTAGGTGAGCGATCCGACCGAATTGGGTCAGCATGCCTGTGGCATATACAACTGCTTTTCCGGTACCGGAAGCAACAGATGTACCGGCGAAAATCAGGTTGGGACGTTCCAGGTCGCTGATGTTAGGAAGGATGGAGGCTTCCGCTGTTTTCCGGGCTGCTACGGCTTCGCCAGTCAGCGAAGCGTTATTGACTCGTAACCCGTATTCCTCGACAACCCGGGCATCCGCTGCGATATTATCGCCCTCCGCCAGGATCAACACATCTCCTGGAACGACTTCGCTCGCCGGGATGTGTGCTTCCGTTCCATTTCGGGTAAGATGCGCATAAGCTGGCAAAAGGTGGCGTAGTTTCTCGATGGCCTGTTCCGCCCGATACTCACGCCAGAACGAAAATGCGCTGTTGGCAATCGTCAGGGACAGGATTACAACGGCCAATGTCCAATCTTTTTGCCATAAGCTGATCACCAATGCCACCAACATCAAATAGATAAATGGATGGCGGACTTGACGGATGAATTTTTGCCATTTTGGTTGAGCGGGCTGCTCTGAAAGGACATTTTCCCCATAAAGGGACAGGCGCGATTCGGCCTCAGTTGGGTTTAGGCCGCTTGGAGAAGTCTCAAGTGATTGATAGACTTCCAAAACGCGCAGGCTGTGGATTGGGGCTGAACTCATATGCATAACCTGGGAGTTGAAATAACATTAATCGCCTCCCGCGAACCTTATTCTTCTTTCCCTTCTTCATCACCTGGGGCGGTTTCTTTAGGCGCGCCTCCAGCTTTCGGGCTTGATTTGGGTTTGCCTTTGATATATTGATCAAGGAGAGAGGGCGCTTCTGGATGGTCCGAATGGATGGCGTGGTCGTAATCTCCGGCGTTAACTGGCAATGGTTCATATCGAACTGGACGGCGCACACCAAAAAGTTCAAAAAAATGCGTGATAGACACAAGCACCCGGCCTCGTACTGAATGCCGGTACTCCTGCATCTTTAAGGATTGCCACTCAACGATGGATGCCATTGAGCCCTGAACGTGTGCTTTTTCGCGAACGATCCTATAAATTTGCTTTGGGTCGCGATAGCCGATTGGTGAGATAAGAAGTAAATTCGCTGATAGCACTAACACACTGAAAGTGATCAATACGACCCAGCCACCCTCGGTCCATTTTCCGACTATTTGCCCGACAAAGGTCAATCCAGAGAGAGTACCGGCAATTGAAGCCCCCAGGCTCCCCCAGAAGCGTTTGGCACCGGTGGCATTCTGACGGATATGGCGGCTGATTGCAAACCCCATCACCATAATGGGCATGAAGACCCCAATACCATAATAAGGTACCGCTGCTCCGGTATTCCCCCGGACCAATAATTGGATGATCACTGCGACGATAAACCCCGCCGTGACAGATCGGGTAAACGTCCCCTGAGGATTGCGATAAACCACTACTTCAGGGATTTCACCAATAGCCACATCTCGCCATGCTGTTGCTTGCAGATCCTGGAAAGCAGTCATGGATGCAGCCGCCAATAATGCAACTGCCAGGATTTGATATGTCCAGTATAGAATATTGCCTCCTGGGATTTGGTTAAAGCCTATAAATGAGAGATTACCGACCAAACTTCGACCCAGCGTGCCATCAAAAACGTTGAAATGCACCGCGAAATAGGCCAATAAGGCAGTGGAGACACCGCCATAGAAAAGGAATGATGTTTGAACCATTCGTCCAGTACCGGATTTCCCGCTGTAGAATTCCCAAATGCCTTTTAACTTAGGAACATGTTTTTTACCCCATTTAACCAGGGCAAAATCCTCATTGATCACGAATTGGATTCCATTCGACATTGCTTCCAGGCCGGAAAGAGCTACTAGCCCCCTCATTGACGCTGTCAGCATATGATACATCGCTTGCCATAATGTTGGTGTAGTTACTTGCTCGATATATGGAGCTGCAGCAACACCCCGAGCTTTAGCCATAAACAGCCCTAATGCCATGATGATCGTCAGGGCGACAAAGACTCCAAGAAGGATGAAGACGACGCGTGCTGATTCTCCTCGTCCGCGAATTGTCAGGTACCAGGTGATGGCAGCCAATCCTGCTCCGATAAGGAAGCGCCACACCCATAATATGTTGTACCATTGACCTACAGATAGTAATTGGTCCACGCCTGACAGTGTGGAAACCACGATCGTAAAGACATAATCTTGAATTAAGACCACTGCCACTACCAGGCTGATACCTGGCAGCAAATAGCGCATGGAAGCTGTGTACGATCCTCCGCCTTCATTAAAAACTCCCAGCGAATACATGTATAAAATGCCAAAAATGGCGTTGGCAAGCGCAATTACCAATACAGCAATCCAGCCATATTTCTGCAGCCCATATGGATGCAGTGCGCTCATCATCTCGCCTGTTGCATAGAAAAAAGATGTGAAATAGTCCACTCCGAAGAGTGCCACAGCAGCCAGCAGTCCGATTTGGCCGGCACCATGAATATGGGCACTCTCGGCCTTCTCAACCGGTGCGGCTTTGAACGCGAGAAAAACGATCACGATGAGTAAAGCGATGGAAAATAACATGAGTTTTTGCTTATATAAAGAGGAAATATTCAGTCGATTGTATCGAAGGCGTTACTTAGGTCTTGGAGTTCTGCCATTAAGTGTCTTCGGGTTGAATGGCTGAAGCGGGTATCCTGGGCAATCTTGGCTTGTTCATCAAGAGCTGCACGGACTACAAAAGCAGGTACGAACATAATCCTGCCCGCTGGGATCACGACAAAATTGTGCGTTTCGATCCGGAGTTCCTGATCGTCAAAATATGGCAGTCGCAGGCTCAATCCCCGGTTTAAACTCTGCTCAGCTGCCCGTGATTTGATAAGTCCGATAATCTCGTTAGTTAAGTGATTCGCCAATGCTCTTCCCTGGTTGACAAGTTGACCAAGCATCCCGTATCGTTTCTTCTCAAATTCATCATCAGCCACCATGTATGGCGCCAGCGAGCGAGCCGCAAAGAGGACGTTCAAGAAATGTTGCATCGAAGCAACATGTGCTTCAGCTTCCGTTGTCGAATTAACCAATAATTCGCCATGGTCGCCGAACGCCACCCATTGAGGCAGGTAGAATCGCCGTGCTGCCGGTACATACGGGACCTGCAGGCTGCCGCGACCACTCTCTGCATTCCCTTCTTCCACGATCGCATCTGTGGAAGCAGTTATGGCCGATTCTGGCTCCATTCCATCGCTTACTGGGATGGAGGGGATGTCATCTTCTTCGGCAGGTTTATAAGTAACAACTCTTCCTGATGGAAGCATATTGCGCACCATGTGGGTCGCAGATGCAAATCGGATCAGGTTTGCTGCGATGACGATTGATTGGTCACTTGATTGTTCCAATTCTGTCAGGCGCTGACGGAGGGTATCATGGACATCCCTGCGGGCTAATCTATCCCCAAAATCACCCACATGTTGCTCGCGCATGGCTTGCTTTACGTTGATAGGTTCAGCCCCTTGTGATGGAATCACCCGGTCTGGAAGTGTGAAGTGGACGCGCTGCGCCCGTTCAGCATATGCTTCGGCGATTTGCCTCGCTTGCGCTTCGAGAAAGCGCTGGATGATCGGCAGTTGTAATTCGAACAGAGCATTTTGACGGTCGTACTCGATGTGCAATTGGTTAACAGGAGTACTTTCAATTTTCGTTATAGGAATATTCACCATGGTTTTATCCTATTTTCAACAACTGTTGGCAAAATTAGCTTTCAACATCGAAAATAAAGCCATTGGAATATAACGCTTCCGTTTATGGCGTCATTATCAATAAATTATAACCTGTGTAGCTTACGTTCCCGGAGCAAATGTATCAATTAATAGTTTTATGTCTCCCCCGGCTGAGTATAGAATCGGGCAGGTGGTACCGTGGGCGACGTATTCTTGCACTTTCGCCAATGCTTCTGCTGGTGTCCCGGAAGCTGTAATTCGAAGGACAAGTTCATCTGGAACCAGGTGCTTTGCCTTGTTTATCTCTTCAGTGGTGGCAGGCCAGCCTAAAATGGATTGGATTTCCATCACTACATCTTGAGAAACGCCGCTCCCTTTTGCAATGTGCGGTTGTTGGGCGAGATATTGGCAAAGCAGCATTTTACTGGCCTCGATGGCTTTGTCGTGATCGTAATCCACCGAGCATACGATCAATTGTGGTCGGTCGAGATCTTCCAATTTGCGTTCCGACCTCTTTGCGCCTTTTTCAAGGAGTTCGAGGGCGTGATCGTTATGTTCTGGAGGAACACAATAGTTTAAAACTACCCCGTCTGCAATTTCACCGCATAATTCCAGCATCTGGTCTCCGGAAGCGCCGATCATGATTGGGACATTGCGCGGTTCACGGCGACCATGAACTACATCCAACTCGATGTTACTAACATGGATAAATTCACCATCAAATGTAACCCGCTCCATGTTCAGAAGCCGACGTAAAACTGTAATGGTTTCGTGCATGGCTGTAAGTGGTTTGTTCCGGTTGATGCCAACGTCTTTCGCCAGTGGATCCCACCAGGCGCCGATGCCGCAAATGATCCGGTCTGGGGCTAGATCGTCCAGGGTCAGAAAAGTGGCGGCCAAAAGACCAATGTTACGCGTCCAGTTATTGATGACCGCTGATCCTACTTTTATTCGCTCAGTTACTGCTGCGTAAGCAGCCATCGGTACGATCGCGTCGCGTACCAGTCGTGACTCTGCCTGCCACACGGCTTCAAACCCTTGGCTTTCTGCGTAGCGGACGCAGTCCAAACCATCGCGAAGTTCATGTGCATCTTGTAGGTAAAGTGCAACCCTTTTCATAAGCTATTAAACTCCTTACACCAATAAATATTTGATACGAGTCACTCAGGATGTAAACGATGCATGATAGTGGAATTTCCCGCAATTATTTTAGAGGTGTTGGAGGCGCTCCCACATTAACGGGGCAATTTCTCGCGAGCGGGCCGCAAGACGGTCCTCGTCCATACTTAGGATTTTCTTGTTTTTCATCAAGATCTGTCCTTTGCAGACTGTTGTATCTACTGTGGCATCCACCAGACCGAAAATGAGATGTCCAAGGAAATTTTCCTCGCTGAGCGGTGTTGGAGGTCTGTAATCCAGGATAGCGAGATCTGCGGGATGTCCCTCGGCAATTTGTCCCAATTGCAGACCGAATTGGCGTTCCGCAATCTGGGCATTGTTTTGTAGAAGCAGTTGGGGAGCTTCCATGAATGCTACTCGCGGGTCATGGTTTGCAAGTCGATGGAGTAGGTATGCACACCGCATTTGGGTTAGCATATCGGAACCCATCCCATCTGTACCCAGCCCGACCAGTATTCCTTTTTTTAGCAGCTTTAAGATCGGAGTGACTCCCACTGCATTATTCATATTCGATTCGGGGTTGTGAACGACAGGCGTATTTGTTGCAGATAGAATATCCATCTCGGAATCGTCAACGTGAACACAGTGCACGAAGATCGATTTTTTACCGGTCAGGTTCAGCTTGTCCAGGCGTTTTACCGTAGGCATTTTGTATTTTGCCAATGCATCCTCGCGGTCGGCAGCATCTTCGGCTACATGAATATGACACCCGACGCCGCCGCCATTGGCAATATTTACGCATCGTTCGATGGTCGCATCTGACAATGTAAACGAGGCATGCAGTCCCATCATTGCTGCAATTTGACCGTCCCCTTTTCCTGTTTTTTAATGAACCGTTCATTTTCTTCTATTCCACCTCCCTCGATGTTACGATCAGAGACTTCGTAGCACAAGGATGCCCGGATGCCTGCCTGCCGAACTGCTTTTTCGATCAGATCAAGAGAACCATCCCGCATGGTGGGGGAAGCGTGATGGTCGATGACAGTTGTGGTCCCATTGCGGATGCAGTCTATTAGAGGAATTTGAGCGGAAAGAAGGATGTCTTCCTCTAGGAGTGCCCGGTCCACTTTCCACCACAATCTTTCAAGGATCTCCACGAAATTACCTGCCGGTTCGCCAGGGATGGCCATCCCACGTGCCATGGTGGAATAAAAATGGTGATGTGCGCAGATGAAACCTGGCAGAACTACCTGACCAGTGCAGTCGATGGAATTGGCATCCGGATACCGCCGCTTCATTTCGGATGAATCGCCTACTGCGGCGACGATTTGCCCGTCGGTCACAACGGTTGCATTCCATAATACGCGGTTCTTTTCTCCCAACGTGGCAACAATTCCATTCTCGAATCGAGTGATCATGGTTCGTCTCCTATTGTTCGACTAGAAGAGAAAGTTCTTTAGGGCTGCGTGCACGCATGTTTATAGCGCCAACGAAACATTTCTTGGCGCAAATTGTGCAGCCGATGCATCGCGCAGGGTCGGTGTTTGGGATCCCTTTTTCATCCAGCTTGATTGCCAGATATGGGCAGCGCGCGCAATTACCGCACGAGACGCATAATCCGGGGTCAGCTTCCGAAATTTTCTTGATCGGCGTCAACGCCATAAAATCGGTGATGGGGTGTGGTTGGGCAATTCCGATAAGTTCCTTCATCGAGCGGATGCCGCGTTCTTGCATAAGGAAGGACGTTCCAGATTCAAGGTCGGAGATGATTCCGTAGCCTTGCTTCATGACAATCGTGCAGAACTGGACCGTTTTGACCCCCAGGGCGAGGAAGTCCATTGCCGCTTTGTAATTCATGGGACCGCCGTTACCTGAAATTTCGATCCCTTCTGGAACTGCTTGAGCGAGTGTCAGATATGAAATTGGAGTAACTCCTTCGCCGCTCATTCCAACGATGACGCCTTCGTCCCATGGATGGGAGTCGCTGGGGCGGAATGCCAGGGTGGGGAAGGAGTTGGCTAATGTAATGCCTGCTTTTTTATCCGGATACTTTTCGAGTACTTTGCGAATTGCGCGCAAAATTGGGACGATGGACGTCACTGCAGCTGACAGCTTGAACAGTTTGGGGATATCCGGGTCTCCGATTTCCATGATCCAGTCGATGATTTTTGCAGTAAGCGCTGCGTTCTGGGAAACAATTGCGCCCTCAGTCCCATCACCTCCCTGTGGGCACGAAAGTGAGTACTCGACCGCCATGGCTCCCGCCGCTTCCAATTTCTTGGTGTTGGATTGCCAGCCGGCGGCGTCGTGTTCATCCTTGCCGGTCACAGGTCCACCGGTTGATGCCATTGTCAGCCGGTCGGGCCAATTGCTTACGAGTTGTTCCACTTCTCGACAGACGCGGTCAAGCGGGTGTCCAGAAACGTTGTCAGAATTTCCAAAGGTTTGTGGGTTGAAAGTGAACATGTACTCTCCCGGTATGTGGATTGGGAGGTTATCGAAGGCGGTCTTCATTACCCCTCCCGCCCAGCCTGCTTCGTATGCCCGGGTCATTTGCTCCAACCCGTCCGAGGAAGGGGAGGCAGAGATTAGGTAAGGGGAGGTGATCGGGCGTCCGAAGAATTCAGTTTCTAGTGAAACAGGCACGTGATTGAAACCAGGCAGGACATGATAGGATTTGGTTGGTTTGTCGATGTTTGGTTTTTTTTCACCCATGAGATAGGCATTTATTTCAAGCGCACTATTTTTACCGGAGGCTACTGCCTGAACGACCGTTTTCGGACCAGTCAATATATCTCCTGCGTAGAACAGGCCTTTGACTTGTTCCTGTTTCAGCTCTGATCGCATCCCTATAGCGACGACGACCGCGCTGAACCCCGTCCGCATGCTCTCCGACTCCGGAATATTGCGAACATTTGACGGGCTAAAAGCCTTCCCTTCGGGGAGTTCCACTTTTATCGTTTCAACACCAGAAATTATTTTCCCTTTTTTAATGATCTTATTGATGCGAACGCGGCCATTTACCTCGATGTCGAATTCCAAAAGTTCCTTACGTTCCCTTGCCGTAAGCGGCATTTCAGAGAGCTTTTCCAGCATGAATAGTTCGACTTCCTTTGCACCGCATTGTTTGGCAGTGATGGCGCAATCAACTGCGGTCGCCCCACCCCCTACGATCGCCACCCGCCCGTTAAAATGATACGCTTGGGGTTGTGCCAGCAGGTCGACCATGGTGATTGCCAGGTCCTCGTTCTCGATGCCTAGGTTGATCGGTTTCCAAAGTCCCGTGGCGACACAGACTGCGTCATACCCCTTTTCGAGAAGTGTCTTTGGATCAGTCACTTTGGTTCCCATTTTGGTTTTGATTTTTCCAAGCGTCAGGATAAACTCGATGTCTGTATCTATGACCATTTTATCCAGGCGATGCGTGGGGATCAGGTTTACCATGCCTCCAAGCCTAGTGGAAGCTTCCAGGATTTCCACCTGATGACCCATTTGGGCCAGAGCCGCTGCTGCCCCCAGTCCTGCTGGTCCACCACCGATAACGGCTACTTTTTGCCCGCCAGGTACGGGAGTGGAAAATTCCGGGATACCCCCTATTTTCTTTGCCTCGTTGATGATGCTGGCCTGTAGCAGCGGAATGTTGATCGCCCCGTCGAATTTCTTGCGTGTGCAGGCAGCCATGCATAATGTATCCGGGCAGACCATTCCACAGATTCCACCCAGCGGATTCGCATGCATAATTTCTCCTGCAGATCGGCGCAAATCAGACTCCCTCCCAATGCGTGCTGCCATGATGAAGTCAGCGGGAGAACAATGAGCCGGACAGGCTTCCCTGCAAGGTTTCTCTTCGCAATATTCGCAGCGTAATAACTCCGTCTGAAGTTGGGCGGGAGTCATAAATAAAAGATTTTCATTCTCGTTTTCCATAGGGCACCTCTGCAGGTGAATATTGGTGATAACAACTTGGTTCAAATGTCTGACAACCTGTCATTATTATAGCATTTTAAAAAGTACAGGCACGCTTGAGGGTGCCTGTGATCGCCATTCTGTCATAATAAATATTTTAAGCCAAACCAAGCTTTTTCAATCCACCCAGGGCTTCCAGGTCTTCTGGCAAATCCAAATCTAAGGCGATATTACGCGACTCAATTACTATTAATCTTGCTCCAGCCTCCACGGCTCGTTCACTATGTATGTGAAAAGAACCAGGCCCATATCCATATTCAATCAAGCCGGCAGGATTTACGAATAAACCATTCGTACCATCGTGCCGCCTGTCAGGAGCTATGACAACAACGGGTGTTTTTTTGCCTCGCCTTAGCAGGGTCTTAATGTCAGATGGTTTAATGAGCGGCAGGTCTGCTGGCAGGACAAGAACCGCATGAGCGCCTTGTGCCTTGGCAGCAATGGTCGCGCGCTTGATGGCGGTATTAAAAAGCGGCGCGCCATCTTCGAGGACAGTGCGTCCGCCCATTTCCCGTGTAAGAGCTAACGCCGCGGGATCGCGGCTCACTACCAAAGTGTGCTCTATTTCCGGTATTTCATTCAATATGGTAAGAACGTGCTCAAGAAGATAACGATTCAAACTGGTGCGCTGATCTTCGGTCAGCATACCGGCTAACCGCGATTTGCCTCTCCGCAACGGTTTTACAGGGACAATTGCCCAGATTGTCATAATGTTCTGATTAAGTTTAGCACATCTTGGGCTAAACTTCTGCGATCATTTTGAGTTTTCATTATGGTATTCGAAAAGACTGTTGAGATGGTAAAAAACTTAGCTAGGTCTGAATCCATGCTATCAAGGATGAAACCGGAAAGAATGTCGCTATAATGTCGGGCAACTGTAAGCGCCGAAGGGGGCAGGCCTAATTCAGTGTACATTTTAGCTGCCGGTCCTTTGACCGTTCGACCGCCGATAATGGGGGATACCGCAACGACTTTTTTTGTAGAAAGTAAGGGGCGGATGGCAGGTAACGCAAGGATGGTATCTATGCTGACCCATGGATTAGATGGACAAATAACAATTGCATCAGCTAATTTAATCGCATTCAGAACCCCCGGAGCGGGCAGAGCGGACTCTATTCCGGCAAATCGGAATCCTTTTACTGTCGGTTGGCACTTCCGTTGGACGAAATACTCCTGAAAAGCCAGTTCACCATCTTCGGTCGTTTCCACCATGGTATTTACCGGTTGATCGCTCATCGGTAACACGGTATGTTTTACTCCCCATATGCGACAAAACTCACTGGTGATTTGACTGAGTGTCTGGCCCTCTCGCAACCTTCGAGTCCTTTCAAGGTGAGTTGCCATATCCTGATCACCAAGTCGAAACCAGTCCGGGCCGCCGAGTTTTTGGAGATTCTCCAACAGGTTGAATGTCTCTTCGCGACGTCCCCAACCGGTCTCCGGGTTAGCCAGGCCTGCCAGGGTGTAGCAAATGGTGTCTAGGTCCGGGGAAATAAATAATCCGAGGTGTTCAAAATCATCCCCGGTATTTACGATGATGGTTAGGTCTTCAGGCGAAAGTATTTGAGCGAGGCCGTCGGCCAGTTTCGCCCCGCCGACACCCCCGGCGAGGGCAGCGATTTTCATCCGTGGGCATCTACTTTTTCAATCTGGATTTTGTACTTGACCCGCTGTTCTCCAGGCTGGCGGGAGGGGTATTTGGGAATGCCACGATATTTGAGCGTCAGTGCATCAATATGTTCGTCGGCACCATCGGTGGTGTATTCCACTACATGTCCATGGACTTGTAAGTATCGGTATGGGTTGGAGGGGTCCTGGATACAGAGCGCAACCTGGGGTCGGGCGCGCATATTTCTGTCCTTAATTCGCCCTATCGCGGTATTGATTAGAATAAACTCACCATCAGTATTGAACCAGACCGGGGTTACTTGTGGTGAACCATCGGCCATCAAGGTCGTAAGATAGACAAAAGCTTTTTTCTCGTCTTTCAGAAGATCAGTGTGGGTTTCGGGTATGTTTATCATTTACTAATACTCCTTGGATTTGCAGACAGGTAACTCAAACACGAATTTTAAGGTCATAGAATAACTGGGTGGATCGGATTTCCATTCTTTTTAACGGAATAGGTCATTTCCTTTTGGTCGGATCAATTCCTTTAATGAGCCCTCGCGCAGTGAATGGGGGAACCCGCGCACGTGGACAGCTGGGATTCCTTCGGCAGCTTCACCCATAACAAGCGATGCGGCTCCTGCAAGCTCGTCTGCCGCAGCGACCATGGTGATCTTTAACCTATACCCAAACAAATCTTGCCAGCCGCGCTCGTCAACCAGTCCGGGAAGACCTGAAATGCCAATCGCTGTGCCTACTGTCCCAAGCCGCCAGGCTCGTCCGTGAGAGTCGATGATCAAAACACCAATGCGAATTCCCGTGGCGATTTTTATTCTCCGCCGAATTTCAAGGGCCGAATGATCCGGGTCCTTAGGTAGCATCAACACCCAATTTTCTGGCTTGCCACCATTTCCCTGCACATTGGAATGATCAATGCCTGCGCTGGCGCAAACGAATCCAAGCTTGTGCTCTACGATGATTGTCCCCGGGCGGACTCGAAGGATTTCTTTACTTTCTCGGAGAATTATTTCGACCAAACGGGGGTCTTTTTCGCTTTTTTTTGCCAGCTCAAGTGCTTCTTTGGAGGGTGTGATGGTCTCCAGATTGACCAGTCTACCTTCAGCCTTACTGACGATCTTCTGTGTGACTACGAGGATATCTCCATCCTCCAAATTGATCCGCGCTGTTTGTAACGAAGCAATAAGCAAATCCGCCAGGTTATCCCCGGGGAAAATTAGGGGTATTTGAGGGAGGGATGTGAAGGTTAGGGTCATGGTTCCCTGGCTGGTGCCTGTACTCCTGTAATCTGTATTCCAGCTGATTTACTCCCGTATTGTTTATTAATACCAATCAGAATGCTGGTCAACCCCTCTACTACTGCTGAATTTTCAATCGGACCAGCATCCCAGCCGGTTAAGCCAGCTGCGGCGACAAGGTTTAGAGTTTCAGTTCGCGCTTCCTTGCTCGTTCCGGTTACTAGTACGTCGCATTCGACCGGTACATCTTGAAGGAGATGTTCGCTGGAAATATTTTGGAAGGCTGAAGTCACTTGAATTTCTTCTCCAAGAATACCCAAAGCTTCTTGTGCGGCGCTCCCAGCTGGAGGCATCTTTACCCTTGTTACCTTAGGGGGAAAAAGGGGCACGGTAACATCTATTAAAATTTTCCCTTTCATCCCACCCTTGATTATATCAAGCGCCTCCCGGTGAGCGGCGTATGGGACGGTCAGCGCAATAATATCACTTCGCTGAACAGCATTTTGATATGATGTTCCTTCAATAATAGCTTTGTAACCAAGTCGATCGCTTAATTCTTTTGCGACTATTTCGGCTTTTAGTGGAGACCTTGAACCGATCAATACTCTTAATCCCGCCTTTGCCCACCGGTAAGCCAGGCCTTTTCCTTCTTTACCGGTTCCTCCGATCACCGCAATAGTCTTCATGGTGGGTGAATCGCTCATAGAATTTCTTCCTAACTCACATTCTTTCCCGACTTGTAGGTCTTTTTAGTGTAGAAATTGAAATTTTAATGGTTAGGGCATTAGAGAAACGATACTAATAAGATTAGAGATAAAACTCCTCGTTGGGAGGTGGATCCAGGTGGTGGTCTAGGATTAGTAGCCGACTCCAAATTGAACTGGGTCAGGTACTTCGACGCCTCGGGCCGCCATCTCGGATAATGTTTGGAAGACCGCTTCTCGCAAGCTTGGTTCGCCACCATACATGGCTTGAAAGAGTGCGCCGAAGACTCCTTCCACTGGCATGATGCGCAGGTAGGCAAGTGAGGCAAGACGTTCTTCTTCTGTTCCTGATTTGAGAGCCAATAATAATAGATCAATGGGCGGCTTATCGGGCGAGACACCTAACCCTTGTTTTCCTGCAAATGCAATGATCCAGGGAGATTCAGTCGGAGGCGGCAGCCTCTGTGGGATATGCGGGTTAAACCGCAGACGATTTTCCCTTACTTCAGTTGCAGCATTTCGGACTGCCCATTGATCGTCTTCGGCTTCCATGCGTCCCACAATTTCTTCTGCCCAGGATTTCTGGATTCGACCCAGGCCATAAATGACGGATCGGCGCACCAACAAATCATCTTTCATCTCCGCGCCTTCTTTCAACATTGCGTGACCCTCGCCGGGGTGATTGGCCAGGGACTCGGCGGCTGCTCTGCGGAGATTTTCGTCTCCATGCAGCAGGGCAGACGCGACACTGTCCATTGCAGAAGTTGTCCCAATGTTTACGAGAGCCAGGCAGGCAGCTCGGCGGACATTCGGGCTCTGGTTGCTCAATAGGCTGGAAAGCAATTCGATGGCTTTCGTATCATGCAAAGCACCTGATCCAAGCGCTGCGAGTACTAATAGATCGTTATCGCGCCCTTCAAGCATTTGCCGTATCGGCGCTGCGACATTTGGTTCTCCGCTTTGGATGAGAGCACAGAGAGCTTGACCGCGCAGCCCAATCGGCTGTCCGGTTTGCTGTAAAAGGTTGACAAGTGCTGCAAGTACTCGTCCGCGCCAGCTTGATTTAGCTGGAGTGTCACGCAGCCACCGAGCCGGGATAAGCAGGTTGCGTGAAAGGGGACGATCTAATGTGGAAAGGTATTTGTCAACCTGGGAGGTTACATCTCCAAAGGCGGCCAGGTAGTATAACGCCAGGTTTTTACCGACACAAATGGGTTGGGCGATGAGGGATTCTGATTTGTAATGAGACAGAGATTTTCCGGCGAGGTAACCGCAAAAAATAGGGTGTAAGAAACTTATGCGATTATTCCGATGCTGGTTAAGCAACCCGCTTTCCAGCACTTTGGTAATTAAGCTGGGGGAAGGAACTTGGATTCTTTCGGATTTCGAAATATTTGAATCATTCCCAGGATCGGCGGCTTCTACACTTTCTGGAGGTTCGAAGGATTTAATCCATTCGCGCGCCTTGTGTATATCGAAGATTGGATCAGAGTTCAACGTGACTTGCAAGGCCAGCATCTCAAGGGCTTCCCTGGGTACATTTCTGTTGGATAAGCGCTGTAAATGGGCATCAATGGCATCAAGAGGGCGTGGTCCTTTAATATCTCCGGCATAAGCGCTCCAGGCTTCGAGGGTTGTTTCCAATGGGGTTATGCTGTTGTTTTCATGGTTCAACCAGCCATTTAGCAAGATAGGATCTACGTGCTCATTCGTTTGTGCCCAGGCTTCAACGGCAACGAGGTTTGTCCATAAATTCCCCCATTTATCGAGGAATCTCCTGCGCTGCACGGAATCCCATGGGGCTACTACCAAGGGGATGAAGTTGAGTGCCACCAGTCCATCCAGGTATTCGCTGGACGCAGTGGTCACCATGCGGGTTTTGGGAAATCCCCTTTTGATTGCCTTAATGAACTCGATGGCATTTTTTAATCCGTCTGGGGTCAACTCATCAGCGCCATCCAGTAAAAGTAAGGCGCGCCCTTCCGAAAAAACATTTCGTACAAAATCCGGGATCCGAGCCAGGTCGCGTATTGGAGCTTTTTCTGCTGCAAGATCGATAATGGAATTGAAGGGCTCGCTTTTTTTAACTGGGAGGTCTAGGTCAGCGACATGGATGAGAAATGGGAGCGTGTCTTGGGGCAAACCTGGTTCCGGGTTCCTCCGCGCCAGGCTTGAGGCAAGGTGGGCTAGTGCTACCGATTTACCAATTCCTGCTGGTCCCGTCAGGACAATATCAGAATTTCCAGATAGAGCCTGGGCGAGGCTCAGCTTTGGGGCTTTATAAATTGACGCCAGCTCCGGCCAGGTTGGGATGTAGGGAATGGTAGCTTCGACGATGTCTTCAGTAATGGCAGGAGCGCCTGGTTCAACCCGCACGGGTGGCGCGATAAGAGTAGGCGGTTCAATGATTTCATCCAAGGAAAAGAGCGGAGCCGCCAAATGGAGACCTTGTGCATGTAATATCACTCGTTGAAGATATCGCTCTTCGACCCCCGCAGCCTTATTAATATTATCTTTCTGTTTTGCTTTGTTCGTTTGGATGGTTTCCCGCATTTGTCGGAATACGGGGCGAAGAAAAGAGTAGATCCACCAGGCGACAGATGCGAAAATCAGGCCCAGTAAAAAGGAAAAAGGTTCTATGGTGGGGAGCCGGAAGTACATGCGACACCGTTTCTGGGCTTAACTTCCGTAGAGAATGCGCCCGCATGATGGACAAAATGCCATTTGACTTGAGGCTCGTGAAGACTGCATCTGCGCTGCTGTTAGTCTGGAACCGCAAGCTGAACAGGAGTTATCGTTGATAACCGCAACCGCTAAGCCTCGCCTTTGCTGGCGTAATTGGTCGTATTTACTGAGTGCATCTGGAGGGATCGGCCCGGCAGTGGCGGCGCGTTCTGAGAAGAGTTTATCCAGTTCCCTTTGGAGCGCAGTTTGTTCAATTTGCAGACCTCGGTTTTGTTCAGCTGAACGATTTTGAGCCGCCTCCAGTTCTTCTAATGCTGTTTGATTTGCAGAGATGGATTTCTCCACGTTTACCATTGCTTCAAGCTGGATGTCTTCAAGTGTTATTAAATGACGTTTCAGCGCTGCCACGTCGTTTTGAAGATCTAGTAATTCTTTGGGGCTGTGCCCCTTTCCCCCGTAAAGACTCGCTTCGGTTTGCTCTATTTTTATTCTTTGATTCTGCGCATCCGCTTCGGCTTGTTTCAATTCCCGATCGGCGGATTGACAAAGGGCGCTTGTGGATTCAACCCGTTCTTTAGCCAACCTTAACTCTGCAACATCATCCAGCATTTTCTGGATTGCTTGCAATCTGGCATGTGCCCGATCTAACTGGATGTCAACCTGTTGGAGACGGTAGAGGCTTAAGGTTTGACTCATAGCTAGATTATATACTGATTACTTATGTTACGCGCCGTATCTCAGAGGATTATGAAAATAACTGCCTTCTTTAAATAATATAGAGAGATTAAATGGTTGTCGCACGAATTTCTTGATCTAGGGAAAAAAGAAACATTAAAACCCCGCCATTAAAATGATGGCGGGGCAGGCGTTACTGCGAGGGGAGGTTGAAATAGTTGTAAACCGCTCGGGAAAGTTCAGCGTACATGGGAGAAACAATATCCCAAAGTGCTTGAACAGGATGGTAAACGTAAATGGTCAAAACGTAATTTCCGCCCGGTGTGTAAACTATTCCGGCATCGCTAAACTGGTTCATGGAGATATCCCATCCGTGCTTGTGGGCAACAATGGTCCCCTCAGGGACACCGCCTTGAATTAAAGCACCTAGCTTATCTTCCTGCAGATATTGGATCATTTGCTGGCAGGCAGCCTGGTCGATTTGCCCAGGGAAAGCGGCCACCAGCGAACCTCCGCCGTTTTGGGAGCACATGTAAATATCTTCTAGCAACGCGCCCATCTCGGAGGGTGTGGTCTGGCTGAATGTATCCGGATTCGTGTTGATATCCTGCCTGGAATTAGCTGGCGTATTGAAATGCTGCAATGGGATCGATCCAGGCGCAAAGTACATTGCAATGAACGTGTTGATCAAGCCAATTTTTTTCATCGTGTCTGTGACCACCAATGGACCACTTCCAATATCCAGGCTTGCCATCAATGCGTCGGACGCAACATTGTCGGATTTCGCGATCATGTCTTTAAGTTGAGTGTCGATTTCAGGGCTGATCTGGCTGTTGAAATGACGCATTACCGAAACCATGATCGGGATTTTAATCGTGCTCGCTGCGGTAAAAGCCACATCTGGGTCCACAGAAATGTTTTGCCCAGCCTGGTATGCAAAGTGGATGTTTTCCTGTGTCTGGAGGTCAAGGAAGTATAGGTCAACCAGACCGTCAAAGCCGCTCTCATCGATGAGTTGTTTTAGGAGGATTTGCAGGGTATCTAGGGACGGGCGTCCGGCGGCTGTATTTTGGGATGCAAGGATAACCGTACGGTTGTCAGGAGATTGCATGGCGCTTTCGATTAGGGGTATAGCGCGATCGATATCCATTGTCCGGCCCGGCGTCCCTGATGTAAAGGTTGATGTCCCGGGGATCGGCTGAGCTGGACTCGGAGGCATGTCGTAGCGGGCGGAAATTTCATCTTGTAGGTAAGCGCGCAGGCGTGCTTCTGAATAGGTCGAGACCAGCGGGATTTGGCGCGTGGGAGGGCGTCGATTCCAAATGTAATCCCAGAATCCCCCCCAAAAAGAAGCTCCGGTGCGCTCCAGGTCTGCTGCTGCCAGCATGCTGTCGGTGTTCAACTGAAAACCGATGAGAGTGGGATCCAGGTCAATAACCGCGTCCCCATAATGAATTTCAACCGGAAGGGCATATACTTGGAATAATCTTTGAGCAGCAGCCTGCGGGTCCAGGCCGCCGACTGGAACATTTCCGATAGTCATATCGGGCGGATAGTTGTATCTTGAAACGCTGAATTGAACTACCTCTAAGATGGTCACTACAGCTGCAAGGAGTATGAATACCAGTGATACTCCACGCAGAAACAGTGAAGAACCGCGTAATCTCACAGTACCTCCCAAAAAAATAATTGGTGATATTCGTCATGCATTACGGGTAAAAAGTATAACACACTCGCTGGGGGTAGTTGTGCTACAATCAAACGTCGCTAGTTCATAAAACCACAAATGAGGATATCATGCTGCGATCTTTTCTAATATACCTTTCAAAAGCTGCCTGGGCGCAGCGGTTGGTTAGTGGCTGGAAATTTGCCTGGCGGGCCGCCAGCCGGTTCGTAGCGGGGAACACGATTGCTGATGCGATAGCTGCAGCCCGTGATCTCAATGCAAATGGGATCAATGTCACGATGGACCACCTGGGGGAAAGCACAGCAACTCGTGAGGATGCTGTAAAGGCTGCCGACGATATCATCGAGTTGTTGGATCAAATTAAGACCAGTGGAGTCCGGGCCAACGTCTCGGTTAAGTTGACCCAGATTGGCCTTGCCCTCGATGAAAATCTGTGTGCGCAAAACTTGGAGCGCATTCTGACTCGGGCCAAGAGCTACCAAAACTTCGTGCGCATCGACATGGAAGATACTCCTTTTACTGAACAGACTCTCGGTATGTATCGGGAAATGCGCAAGAGAGGCTTCCAGAAAACCGGGATTGTTGTCCAATCGTACTTGTACCGCACAGAAAAGGATACTCGTGATCTGCTTGGGAATGGCTCATCCTTTAGACTGGTTAAGGGTGCCTATAAAGAACCAGCCGACCTCGCCTATCCCCGCAAAGCCGATGTGGATGCGAATTATGACTTGCTCACGCAAATCATGATAGATGCAGCCAAGGGCGCTGGTTGCCCGACGGTCAGTGCAGACGGACATATTCCTCCTATTCCGGCCATCGGTTCTCATGATCCAAAACGGCTTGAGTTCGCCAAACTATATGCTGAAAAAGTCGGCCTTCCAAAAAATGCCATAGAATTTCAAATGCTATATGGAATCCGGCGCGATTTGCAGCAGCAGCTTGTCAAGGATGGCTACCCCGTTAGGGTTTATGTCCCGTATGGCACACAGTGGTATCCGTATTTCATGCGGCGGTTGGCAGAACGACCGGCGAACGTATGGTTTTTTGTCTCTAATTTCTTCCGCAAGTGAGTTATTTGGATTGGAAGAGGGGGAGAGAAGGAGGATAATACGATATAATGTATATACATGACTGGAGCAACGGATGTCTCTTCAGGTTGATCCGCATAGTCCTATTCCATTCTATTATCAGATTAGGGAACAACTTCGTCAATTGATCTTGAGCGGGCAATTGAATCCGGGGGATATTCTTCCCACAGAAATGGAAATATGCACGGAATGTGGGGTATCACGGATGACAGCCCGGCAGGCGTTGACACAGCTCTCGAATGAAGGGCTCGTAACGCGCCAAAGAGGTCGGGGAACATTCGTGGCTGCTCCCAAAGCTACTTTGGAGAGGTCGCTTTTTCCTTTACAGAGTTACACAGAAATTCTTGGTCAGGTAGGTATACACGCGGGGGCGGTAGTTCTTGAACAAGTTGTGGAACCAGCTTCAGAATCGGTGGCAACAAAATTGAAGGTCGCTCCTGGCGACCTGGTTGTCCGCATCACCCGAAAGCGTCTGGTGAGGGGGGAAACCATGTCCTTGGAAACATCCTATTATTCAAAAGTTCACTGTCCTGATCTTGCCAGTATCATTTTGGATAATCAAAGTGTTTATCATGTGTTGGAAGAACATTTCGGAATAACCCCAAATTATGCAACCGATACCATTGAACTTTCTGTCGCCGGACCTTACGAAGCCAAGGAAATGAATATAAGTGAAGGCCTACCGGTGTTGCTTGTCTCACGAATTAGTTATTTGGCGGATGACACGCCAATTGAATTCACACAGACCACCCATCGTGGAGATCGCTTTAAGTCTGTAGTCCACCGTACCCAGCTTCAACTCAAATAAGCCTGGAGGTTGCCATGCCTTTCGGTTACTGGGGGAGGATCATCTGGATCGATCTATCAACAGGAAAGATTGATGCGGAAGAGCCGCCTGAGGAAATCTACCGGCGGTATTTAGGCGGTTATGGATTGGGCGTCCATTTCCTATACCAGCGTATGCAACCAGGGATAGAACCTCTTGGAAAGGATAATATCCTTGGCTTCCTGCCCGGTCTCTTAACCGGCTCGGGAGCCGAATTTAGCGGGCGATTCATGGTAGTCGCCCGTTCTCCCCTGACCGGGGCGTGGGGGGAGGCGAATTGCGGGGGAAATTTTGGGGCTGCCCTGCACGGAACCGGCTTGGACGGGTTATTCATAACTGGGAAATCTGACCTGCCAGTGTATATCTATATCGACATCGATAATATCGAAATCCGGGACGCTTCAAGCATTTGGGGACTGGATGTTCATCAGGTAGAACATGCACTTCACGCGCTGACTTCGCTGGATGCTCGCATTGCTTGTATTGGTCCGGCAGGCGAAAAACTTTCGCTTTTAGCAGGCATCGTAAATCAAGATGGACGTCTGGCTGCTCGCTGTGGGTTAGGTGCAGTCATGGGATCAAAAAACCTGAAAGCGGTTGTCGCCCGGGGTAAGTCCCGTCCACCCTTGGCAGACCCAAAATCCTTTAAGTCCTATACAGCTCAATATCTCTCCATCTTCCGTCGCAAACCTTCCGGTATTTCTGCTCGCGTTCCTGCTTTGATGACATACATATTACCTTTTTTTCGTCGCTTTCGAACCAAACTAAGCTCCGGTCCAGTGGAAATGGTTGTCGACTCATACAGGCGCTACGGGACCTCCGCAGGGACTGCTGTCTCGGTTGAACTGGGCGATACGCCGGTTCACAACTGGACCGGCATAGGCTACCGCGATTTCCCAATAAAACTTTCTGAGGGTTTGAGCGATCAAGCGGTCGTTCGACCCATGGTCCGCCCTTTTGCTTGTCAATCCTGCCCGGTTGCCTGTGGCGGCATCGTAACGCTGCCAAGCGGAGACTTGGGTCACAAGCCGGAATACGAGACACTCGCGTCTTTCGGTCCAATGACCATGGTCAGCGACCTGAATGCAATCATGACTTGCAATAGTATTTGTAATATGGAAGGTTTGGATTCCATTTCGACCGGGAGCGCCGTCGCCTTCGCACTTGAATGTGCTGAGGAAGGCTGGCTGCCTGCGAAATTTGACCAAGAATTACCGCTTAAATGGGGCGATGGCGATGTCGTCCAGGAACTGACGAGGCGAATCGCGAACAGGACACCCGGCCTGGGCGAATGGCTAGCTGACGGTGTTCAGAAGGCTGCCCAGCTAACGCCACCTGAAGCACGCTCAGCTGCCGTTCATGCGGGCGGGCAGGAACTTGCCATGCATCGTGGCCTTTATGAACCTGGGGTGGCTGCCGGATATGCTCTGGATCCAGCCCCGGGGCGCCATACTTCTACCAATTCTGGTTGTGCCTCGGTTGCTGCGTTTGCACCATATTTCGAAATGCTGGGCTCCCATCCCGCCGCGCGTTACGATTATACCGGGAAGGGTACCACTCAGGCCATTGCCATGGCCTTATACCGCGCATACGATTCCCTCGGGCTTTGCCAGTTTGCCTTGATGATGGGGCAACCACCTTTCCTTGAGTGGCTGAATGCTGCAACTGGCTGGGGAGTTGACAAAGCCGAATTCTTCCGAATTGGTAAACAAATCCAGGTTCTGCGCCATGCATTCAACGCCAGGAACGGGCTGCCCCCACAATTCGCTCTTCCCGCTCGCGAGCGTGGAGACCCTCCACAATCTGGCGGGCCGGTGGGCAACCGTACACTGGAAATGGAAGCTATGGCAAAGTCATATTTCGAATACCTTGGGATCGATCCAAGGACAGGATTCCCATTACCGGAAACCGCACAGGAGCTGGGGCTGGATTTCCCACAATAACCAAACGTCATATTTTGTCATAAAGGAGATACCCATGTCGTTCTCACTTTCAAAATTGATTGATGAACGTCAGGCTGATCAATATGATCTGCATATGAAATATATTAGCCCGCATATGGCTCGTGTTCAGCGCATAATAGGTTTTGATAAGATCTACGTGCGCGGTGAGGGAGCATACTTGTGGGATGTGGATGGAGTCCGCTACCTCGACCTTTTGGCAGGGTACAGTGTGTTCAACCTTGGTCGGGACCACCCGATTATCAAGCAGGCGATGATGGAATTTCTAAATCTTAAGCGCCCCACTCTGGTGAAAATGGACTGTCCCTTATTGGCTGGGCTGCTGGCAGAACAACTTGTCAAGCGTATGCCGCCTGGTCTGGACGCCATATTTTTCGCCAACTCAGGTGCAGATGCTGTCGATACTGCGATTAAGTTCGCCCGCTATGCCACGAAAAGACCTCGAGTCGTTTTTCTGGACCATTCATTCCATGGATTGACTCTCGGAACGCTCTCGATTAACGGGGGGGAAGATTTCCGAAAAGGATTTGAGCCCCTTATTACCGGTACCGTCAAGGTTGCAATGAACGATTTGGACGGGTTGGAGAAGGAATTACGAAAAGGGGACGTGGCTGCTTTCATTGTTGAGCCTATCCAAGGTAAAGGCGTTTATATTCCTGAAGAGAACTTTTTGCCTGAAGCGCAGCGGTTGAGCAGAAAATACGGCACCCAATTTATTTGTGATGAAGTCCAGGTGGGAATGGGGCGTGCAGGGAAATTCCTGTGCTGCGAACATTGGAAACTTGAACCCGATATGGTCACCATCGCTAAATCCTTGGGCGGAGGATACATCCCTGTAAGTGCAGTCATTATGCGCCGGGAGGTTAACAACAAGGTATTTGGCAATCTCAAACGCGCTCAGGTGCATTCCACAACTTTTGGACAAAATGATATGGGCATGGCCGCTGGATTAGCAACCCTCCACGTTATGGATGAAGAAAATATAGTCGAACGATCAGCCACCATGGGTGCGAAACTACTGGCGGGGCTTGCTGCGCTCAAAGAAAAGCACGAGATGATCGCAGACGTTCGCGGGAAAGGCCTGATCATCGGGATTGAGTTTCAACCGCCGCGCAACCTGGCTCTTAGGGCCGCTTGGACTGCCATCGAAGCTGCCGAAAAAGGTCTGTTCACCCAGTTGGTTGTTATGTCTTTGATCCGGGACCATCATATGATGACCCAGGTTGGCGGACCGGGTGTCAATATAGTTAAATTACTTCCTCCTCTCATCATCGGTGATCAGGAGGTGGAAATGATCGTGAAGGCATTCGATGCAATCTTGGAAGAGACAAAAAATTTGAACGGTCGAGTGTGGGCGACTAGCGGTGAATTAATTAAGCAGGCCATAAATCAATAAGCACCTCTTGGTCCCTGCCTTTGGTGGTAAGGAAACGACCAGACTGCAAGGTACGAACAAAGAGTGAGATTTCATCCAAGGAGAAGAGTTGAAGGCCTTTGTTACTGGTGGAACTGGATTTGTCGGCAGTGCGGTTATCCGTAGGATTCTGGCTGGAGGGCACACCGTACGAACGTTGGTAAGGCCCGCGTCCAGTACACGCATGCTGGAGGGTTTGCCGGTTGAACGAGTAACGGGTGATTTAAGTGACAAATCGATACTGCACGATTCGATGATCGATTGTCAGTGGGTTTTCCATGTAGCTGCTTTATACGCATATTGGGGTTATTCATGGGAGCAGTTTTATCAATCCAACGTGGAAGGGACGCGCAATATATTGGAAGCTACGTCTCAGACCGGGGTGAAGCGAATTGTTTATACCAGTTCGATTGCTTGTCTAGGCATCCCTGCCAACGGACAGGTAGGGACAGAAGAGACCCCGGTTGCACTGAAAGACATGCTGAGTGATTATAAAAAATCCAAGTTCTTGGCTGAGGAAGTAATTCGTGAATATGTCAATCGGGGGATGGAGATTATTACTGTCAATCCTGCCGCGCCGGTGGGGGTAGGTGATCATAAACCTACACAGACCGGCAAGATGATTGTCGACTTCCTGAACGGAAAGATGCCTGCCTATGTCGATGCCGGGTTAACAATCGTGGATGTTGACGATGTAGCCAATGGACATTTATTAGCCATGGAAAAAGGAAAGATCGGAGAACGCTACATTCTGGGGGGAGAGAATTTATCTCTCAAACAGGTTCTCGATTTGCTTTCGGAGGTTTCAGGAAGGCCCCTCGTCCGGGTGAGGATTCCCAGGGAAGTGGCCCTCGTGTGGGCATATCTGGATACCGGTTTCGCTAGATTGAACAAGCGTCATTTCCCATCTGCCACCCCTGCTGCAGTGCGTGTATCCAGCAAGAAAGAATATTTCAGCTCGATGAAAGCCTCGAGCGACTTGGGCTATACGTACATTCCGGCTAAAGATGCTCTTCGCAAGGCTGTCGAATGGTATCGAAAAAACGGTTACGTCAGATAAATTATTAATCGCATGATTTTCAACCAATACAGAATGAAGGAGATCGCATGTCAAAAAAATATCTGATGGGACTCGATGTAGGCGGGGGAGGTGGGCGCTGTTTGCTGGTAAATACTGAAACAGGTGAAACATTCAGTATCTTCCACGGTTGGACGCTGCCTCCAGAACCGACAGCTGGTAGTTTTGCCTTCATGCTTAATACAAATGCTGTTTGGCGGGTCCTGGGCGAGACTGCCAGGGACGCAATAAAACAGGCTGGCGCCGATCCTTCCGATGTCGCCGGTATTGCCGGCACCAGCATGCGTCATGGCTTGGTGGCGATCGATAAAAAGGGGAAAGTTCTCCTGGCCACGCCGAATCGTGATTTCGCGTGCGGTTGATCAGGGTATGGGACTGGCTGTGGAGCGTGGAGAGGAACTTTACCGGCTTACCGGGCACGCTCCCAGCCCAATTTTCATGGCTGCGCGTTTAATGTGGTTGAAAGAAAATCATCCTGACCAATTTAAGGAAATTTATGCCGCGTTGAGCATCAGTGACTGGATCGGCTACATGCTGACAGGAGAAATCGCTGCCGAACACGCTCAATCCGCCGAAAGTCTTCTGTTCGACTTAGAAAATAGGAAATGGTCGGGTGCACTGATCAAATCCTTGGGACTGCCCGAGAAAATATTCCCGGCGATGAAACAAGCGGGGAGCAGGTTGGGCAGGTTGACTAAAGAAGCCGCATCCAACCTGGGACTGATCCCTGGTATCCCGGTAGGGGTTGGCGGACCGGATACCCAATGTGGGCTGCTTGGCGCAGGTGTTGTTTCCGCGGGGCAAATCGGAGTCGTCGCCGGAACTACCACTCCGGTTCAGATGGCGGTAGACAAACCTATCATTGACACTGAAATGCGCATCTGGACCGGGTTACATGTCATTCCGGGTTTATATGTTCTGGAAAGCAATGCCGGTCAAATGGGATCTACGCTGGAATGGATTGCTCGCCTGATGCATGGCGATTCCCCAAATCCGGTTGCTATGCTTTCGGCAGAAGCTGCTGATTCGATACCTGGTGCACATGGCATCCATTCTACTATTGGAGCGGCTGTTTTTAATGCCTCGGCTCTTGAGCCGCCTGTAGACAACCTGACATTCTCGTCTGTTATTACCCGCTTGGGAGAAGAGGGGCGCGCCGACGTTGCCCGCGCTGTTCTTGAAGGAATGGCCTATGCAGTTCGCGCGAATATTGAACAGATTAATCAAATTTCTGGGTTAAATCCAGCAGACCTTTGGATTTGCGGTGGGATAACGCGCAGCCCGGCTTGGACGGAGATCATTTGCAATGTCACCGGTTGCAACGTGCACGTGGCCGCATCTGTTGAAGCGTCTGCTTTGGGCGCTGCAATTTGTGCCGGTGTGGGAGCTGGGCTGTTTTCCGACCTGGCAACTGGTGCTAAAAAATTGGTGCATTCCTCCCGTGACCACCAACCAGGAGAAGACTCGTCTGCTTATCAGGCTCTTTATGCTGACTGGCAGTCTTTACGCCAGGAGCGCCGTCCGGCCGACATGGTTGCCGCTAGTAATATTGCCTCAGCAATGATGACAAATGTGGCTGCTAACGAAAGCACCGGGGCAGCTTCCGCCTCATTCCGTCCCAACATTTATATCAGTGCTGAAGTTGACGAACTTGCTTTGCGCCAGCTTGGCGAGATAGGCGAGGTGACCTATAAACCTTATCGCACCGAAGGTATCCTGCTCACGGGTGACGATCTGGTTCAAACCCTGAAAGGCTTTCAGGTTTTCGTTACCGAAGTGGATATCGTCGACGCTGAAGCTCTCCTTAATCTTCCCGATCTGCGTATGATTGTCGTTTGCCGTGGTAATCCGGTCAACATAGATATTGAAGCCTGCACTTATGCCAGCGTTCCGGTCACAAATACCCCTGCAAGGAATGCCGATGCGGTTGCAGACTTGGCTGTTGGGTTCATGTTAATGCTGGCACGGAAACTGCAACCAGCCACCGCTTTTCTCCGCCAGCCCGGTGGCGAAGCGGGAGATTTGGGTCGCATGGGCCAGGCCCATGAAGAATTCCTCGGAATCGAGTTGTGGCATAAAACTGTCGGTGTTGTTGGTGGAGGTGCAATTGGGCGAAAAGTTATCCAAAGAGTATTACCTTTCGGCGCACGACTATTGCTTTTCGACCCATTCCTGACAGCTGAACAAGCAACCCTTATGGGAGCAGAAAAGGTTACCTTCGAGCGTTTGCTTGCAGAGAGCGATCTTGTGAGCTTGCATGCACCGGTAACTGACGGGACACGCGATATGATGAACGCCCACGCTTTTGACCTGATGAAACCGGGCGCATTGCTGGTCAACACTGCCCGGGCTGCTCTTGTAGATCAGGACGCTCTAATGGGTGCTCTGCAGACAGGAAAATTGGGAGGATTCGCTGCAGACGTTTTTAATGTTGAACCTCCCGCTGCGGACGATCCACTACTTGGTTACTCGAATGTTATTGCCACCCCGCATGTGGGAGGCAATACACTTGAAGTGGCTTCCCACCAGGGTGAGATTATCACAGATGAATTGAAATTGCTTTTGGCTGGTAAAAATCCAAAATATATCTTGAACGCAGCCACCCTCTCCACATTCAAGTGGGCTGGACCGTGTGCGACGAATGAATCTGCGTTGATAGAGCGCGCCCATGCCCCTGGTCCGGGTGCCACCGACTTGGAAATCACCGCTCATAGTCAAAAAGCAGGTGAACAGCATTCGGAGAATAATAAAAGCAGCCTGCTTGCGGCGGAACCTCATACCGGTTCAATTAGTGGAAAGGTGGATGACATGGTTACGACAAACATTGATAATTCAAAAGGAAAATTGATCCAGATCTTGCAAGATTTTACTGCCCGTATCGTCGGAGACAAGGATATGGCAAGTTTTGCCAAGGGTAAGAATGTGATCTTCCTGTTCACCGTGAAGGATATCAATCAATCGTTTTATTTGAGTTTCGTGGATGGCAAAGTTGCTGCCGGGTTGGACAACCCATCACGCGATCCCGATGTCAAGCTCAAGATGAGTGCAGATGTCCTCGATGGGATGTTCACGGGGCGCGTTAATGCAACCAAAGCCGCCACAAGCGGCAAGCTCTCCTTTAGTGGCGATACTGGAAAAGCCATGGCATTCATCCGCATTCAGGGAAATATGAACCGGTTGTATACGGAAGCAAGGAATAAAATTGGCGATCCCGGGGACCTGACCCATTTTGGCGCCACACCGACTCCCGCTCCTGTAACTGTTCCCTCTGTTCCGGCGCAAGCTGCATCTCAGGGATTCCGCGGTCGTTTCGACCCGGGTAAACAGTGAGGTTCGTGAAAAGATGGTTGCTATCCTGAAGGAGTTTACATCATCCATAACTTCAGATAAAGAAATGGTCAAATTTGCAAAGGGCAAGAACGTAGTTTTCTCATTCACCATAAAGGATTTGGACCAATCCTTCTTCTTGAGTTTTGTCGACGGAAAGGTGGCTGCTGGGCTGGATAACCCGCTCCGCGAACCGGATGTAAAACTCAAGATGGTCGCTGATATCCTCGATGGGATGTTCACAGGTCGAGTCAATGCCACTAAGGCTGCCACCTCTGGAAAGTTATCTTTCAGCGGTGATACCGGCAAGGCGATGGCCTTTATCCGCATCCAGAATAATATGTCACGGTTGTACACCGATGCCCGTGCGAAAATCGGTGACCCGGGTGACCTGACTGGAATTTCTATTTCCCAGCCGGCTGCTTTAGCGTCTGCTGTGGTGGCAGTATCCCAAAACCCACTTGCTTCTATCTCTCAATCGCCTGCAGTGGTCAAGGTAGGTGATGTGCGCGACCAGATCCTGATGGTTACGAATGAATTATATGCAAAGGGGATGATTACAGCCACTGGCGGCAACATCAGCGCCCGTTGCGATGACAACCCCAATGAAATTTGGATCACCCCCAGCGCCATTTTTAAAGGCGACCTGCGTCCCGATATGATGGTTCGTATTGATTTGGACGGCAAGATCATCGGAGATACTGAATACACTGCCTCCAGTGAACGGCGCGTACACTGTGCCATATACAAAAATCGTCCTGAAATTACCGCAGTTATTCATACTCACGCTCCCCAGGCTACCCTGATGGCAATGACGGGCACCCATTTCCTGCCGATCTCCACTGAAGCAGCGTTTATTGGGGACGTCCCCGTGGTGCCCTTTATAATGCCCGGCACGAACGAGCTTGGTGATGAGGTAGCCAAAGCCATTGGGGCGACCGGAATCGCCGCGTTGATGCAGAATCACGGGCTTGTGGTGGCTGGCAGCAGCCTGCGTCGTGCCGCCGATATGACCGATGCTGTGGAAGTCACTGCTCATAAAATATTGACTTGCAAGTCTTTGGGAGTTGCTCCGGCTGTCCTCCCGGAAGATGTTGTCAAGAGTCTCATCGAAATTGGCAGCATGATGGCATAAATTAGGTCTTTATTTCAAAACGCTATAACTCCCCCAAAAGGGGTCATTAAATGCAAAAAAACCGTCTAAAAGGACGGTTTTTTTGCCAAGAGCGGGTGATGGGACTCGAACCCACATTATCTCATTTAGGATATTGAGCCAAGTATGGAAATGGCATCTGAGTACCGCAGGGGTTTCTTATACTGCCCGGTTGCATTTGTCCAAGACGGGGTTTCAACAAAACACTTCCCCCTGAAAATCCCACAACGCAAAGTATTAATAATATTTCTAGGCTGGAGGCGGAAAGGATTCACTCGAATATGCTAAATCGCTGTATATTGTTCTTGCCCTGGATTCTGTAGCGCTGGTAAAATGATCTAACGCTTTTTTATGGTATCCGCCTTATATTTATTCTAATCTTACCTTTCTCCTACATCTATCAGATAACAACTGTCTATACTATTAACAGAATTTTGTATTTTGGAGGAAGCCCATGAAACTAGATAAATTTACCCAGAATTCCCAGCAAGCCATCTTCAGCGCCCAGCAGATCGCACAAGATCTGTGCCACCAAGCCATCGAACCTGCACATTTGTTATTAGCATTGCTCCGACAGGACCAGGGAGTCGTTCCTGCCATTGTGACCAAGGTGGCGGGAAGTGTGCAGGCTTTGAATGAAGAGTTGGAGGCCGATCTTGACCAGCGCCCCAAGATACAGGGAGCTAATATGGATGTTGGCTTGGCTCCTGCCACATCCGAGGTGCTGAGTGCCGCTGAGCGCTATGCAAAAGGGATGCAGGATGATTTCGTTTCGGTGGAGCACCTCCTGCTGAGCCTGATCGATTCAAGCGAGGGAAGACGCCTTGCAGAACACGGTCTGACCAAGGACGCCATTTTGAATGCCCTCAAATCCATCCGAGGTTCGCAGAGGGTGAGTACAGAGAATCCAGAAAGTACTTACCAGTCTCTCGAGAAATACGGGCGCGACTTGACAGCGCTGGCGCGGCAGGGCAAACTAGACCCGGTCATCGGGCGCGACGAGGTGATCCGGCGGGTGGTACAAATCCTTTCGCGTCGTACCAAGAATAACCCTGCCATTATTGGCGATCCGGGGGTGGGTAAGACTGCTATTGCAGAGGGTCTGGCACAGCGTATTGTTAACGGCGATGTCCCAGAAGGATTAAAGAAGAAGCGTCTGATCCAATTGGACATGGGTGCCCTGGTTGCGGGAGCAAAATACCGTGGTGAGTTCGAGGAACGGCTCAAGGCTGTTCTCAAGGAGATCACCGATTCAGCTGGGGAGATCATCCTGTTCGTGGATGAGATGCACACTGTAGTGGGGGCGGGCAAGGCGGAAGGCTCGATGGATGCCAGCAACATGCTCAAGCCTATGCTGGCGCGCGGCGAACTGCATATGATTGGAGCCACTACGTTGGACGAATACCGCAAGTACGTGGAAAAGGACCCGGCTCTCGAGCGCCGATTCCAACCTGTACTGGTGGAGGAGCCTAGCGTGGAAGACACCATTTCGATTCTGCGCGGGCTCAAGGAAAGGTATGAGGTGCATCACGGTGTGCGCATCACCGACCCGGCGGTCATTGCTGCTGCTACGCTTAGTGCACGCTACATTACCGATCGACACCTGCCGGATAAAGCCATCGACCTGATAGACGAGGCTGCTGCTGTACTGCGCACCGAGATCGATTCCAAGCCGCAAGCGTTGGACGAAGTGGATCGCCAGGTCATGCAACTGGAGATTGAGCGTGAGGGGCTGAAAAAAGAAAAGGACAAAGCTTCCCTCGAAAGGCTGGACAGGCTGGTTCAAGAACTGGCTGATCTGAAGGAGCGTTCGCACCAAATCACAGCGCGCTGGCAGAACGAAAAGGGAGCCATCACAGAGTTGCGAACAGTAAAGGAGCAAATCGAGCAGACACGTGCCGAAATTGAGCGAGCTGAACGGCAGTCCGACTTGGAGAAGGCGGCGCGCCTGCGTTATGCCACCTTGCGCGAGCTGGAGGAGAAGCTCGCCAAGGCTGAAAAACAGCTGAAAGCAATTCAGGTTGAAGGCGCATTACTGAAGGAGGAAGTGGATGCCGAGGAGGTGGCAGCTGTAATAGCTCGCTGGACGGGCATCCCGGTGGCACGAATGCTCGAAGGCGAGACACAGAAGCTGCTTCGCATGGAAGAAGCGCTCCATAAACGAGTCGTCGGGCAGGATGAGGCTGTGCGGGTCGTCTCTAATGCAGTGCGACGAGCCCGGGCTGGCCTCCAAGACCCCAACCGTCCGATAGGTTCATTCATTTTCCTCGGTCCGACCGGGGTGGGCAAGACAGAACTGGCACGGGCTCTGGCAGAATTCATGTTCGATGACGAACACGCCATGATCCGTATTGATATGAGCGAATACCAAGAAAAACACACCGTCTCTCGTCTGGTCGGTGCGCCTCCTGGCTACGTGGGATACGAGGAAGGCGGTCAATTGACCGAAGCGGTGCGCCGCCGACCCTACAGCGTGGTGTTGTTTGATGAGATCGAGAAGGCACACTCCGAAGTGTTTAATGTGTTGCTCCAACTGCTGGACGATGGTCGCCTGACCGACGGGCAGGGACGTACGGTGGACTTTCGTAACACGGTAGTCATCATGACCTCCAACTTGGGCAACCAACTCTGGGAAGGAGGGCAGACTGTCTCACGGGACGCTATCACCCAGGTTCTGCAATCGCATTTCCGTCCTGAATTCCTAAACCGAATCGATGAGATTGTCATCTTCCATACGCTGGGAAAGGAGCAATTAACGCGCATTGTGGATATCCTGATGCAGCATGTATCCCGTCGGATGGCTGATAAGGGGTATTCCTTGGATGTGAGTGCGGGGGCGAGGGATTACCTGACCGAGGTAGGTTACCATCCCGACTTTGGTGCCCGCCCGCTGAAGCGCGCAATTCAGCGCGAACTTCAAGATCCACTGGCGCTGAAAATCCTGGCAGGGGAATTTAAAGTTGGCGACACGATCCATGTGAACCGTGGTTCTGATGGGTTGGATTTTTCGTCAGATGCACCAACCGTGGAAGGAGATGTAATGGAGTAAATAACTGGTTGTATGTATCAAATATTTCATTCGGTCAGCAATCCACAGCTAGACTCCCAAAAAGAATAAAAACCGTCTAAAAGGACGGTTTTTATTTGCTTAGAGCGGGTGATGGGACTCGAACCCACGATATCTTGCTTGGGAAGCAAGCGTTCTACCACTGAACTACACCCGCATGCAATAAAAAATTATACCAGAAATTTTGATGCGAGCTTTAATTGAGACGGGTCACGCCGCCCGCATTAACAATTTATTGGCCAATTCAAACAATGCGTCACCGGCATCACCCTTGGGTTCTGCAGTACGCAAAGCCGCGAGTGCCATGTCAGTCATCTGGTCGGCAGTTTCTTGGGTATAAAGACGTCCTCCCTCAGCTGCTAACTGGTCCGCAAGCCATACTACATCTTCGGGGTCGATCGGACCTTTATCCCATCGTTGTGCAAACTGTCCTTTCTTTCCCAGCCCGAAAAGCACTGGCAATGATTTCTTTTTGGATATAAGATCCGCCTCTGCTGATTTTCCGGTCTGTAGCCAGTTCCCCCAAATACCAAGGTAATCATCCTGTACCTGGAAGGCAAGACCCAGGTAATGCCCAAAATCTCGATATGATTCCTGGGTTGATTCGTCCACTCTACTGATTATTGCACCTAGTGCACAGCAGGATGCTAATAATGCAGCTGTCTTATAGCTGACCATGAGCCAATAGTCTTCCACCGTCAGGTCATTTCGTTCTTCGTACGACATGTCGAGGAATTGCCCACGTGTCAGATCCAGGCAGGTGTCGTGGAGTATTTTTGCTGCCGCGACGACCATCTCTGGAGGGAGGCCTGACACCAAGTCTAAGATAGCGAGGTTGGAGAGTACGAACAGGGAGTCTCCAGCATTGATCCCTTGTGGGATGCCCCATTTTACCCAAACGGTATCCCGCCCGCGACGTTTGCTTGAGTTGTCCTGGATGTCGTCGTGGACAAGGGAAAAATTGTGAACAAGCTCGACCGCCGCTGCAGCAGGGAGGGCGATCTTCCAATCTGCACCGCAGGCTGCACTGGTGAGCAAAACTAAGAGCGGACGGATGCGTTTCCCTCGAGCTTCTTTCCCTGACCCATCGCCACTCCAGCCCAGGTGGTAAGCCAGCATATCGTGAAGAGTTTTGGTGTGTGATTCGTCAATTCTGGCAACTTGTTTCCGCAGTTCGGTTTCGATTGCAGGAAGCATGAGGTCGGTCATATCTTTCAAGCTCATAACTCAACTCCAAAAGGGGATCGATAGTGCCTGGAAACCTTATTATCATTTACCGGGATTTTAGAATAATGATGATCTTCTGATCTGCGCGTAGCCAATGAATTTATTCATGAACATTTATCCCTGGTCCACCAACTTTTGACCATTTATTTCTTTTATCGAATTAGTTCCACAAGCAAACATGGCAACTTCTAATTGCTTTTGTGTCAATTTGATTATTTCAATAACCTTTTCCGTACTCGAAGCTGCTGCTTTCAAGAATGGACCTGCCATCCCTCCCAGGATCGCCCCCAAAGCAATGCACTTGGCGATATCGATGCCGTTTTTGAGGCCTCCACTTGCAAAGACCATTGTATCGAGAGAGGCTTGTTTTACATTAAGAATTGATTCTGCAGTTGGAATACCCCAGTCGACAAATGAACCGGCAAGTCGGCGGGAAAATTCATCAGGAGCGCTGTGCATTTCCACTTGCGACCAACTTGTTCCACCTGCCCCTGCCACATCAATGGCTGCAACTCCACAGTCCGCCAGCATCCTTGCAGTTCTTTCGGAAATGCCCCAACCGACCTCTTTAACGATCACCGGGACTTCGATTTTCCTGCAGACTTCTTCGATTTTACTTGCGAGACCGGCGAACTTGGTATCTCCTCCAATTTGAACGGCTTCTTGTAGGGGGTTGAGATGCAAATACAAGGCGTTGGCTTCGATCATCTCGACCGCGCGACGGCAGTCATCGACGTCGTAGCCGTAATTTAACTGGACCGCGCCCAGATTAGCAAAAAGTAGAATATCCGGAGCCGATTTTCGAGCGATTGAAAATGTGTTAATTAGGTCTGGGTTCTCAAGGGCTGCACGCTGGCTGCCGACTCCCATCGCCAGACGCAGTTCCTGAGCAGCTTCGCCAAGCCGCTGGTTGATAGTTTTTGATTCTTCTGTTCCTCCGGTCATCGACGAGATGAGGATGGGCGTGCTAAGTTGTTTGCCGAACAGTGTCAGGGATGTGTCAACCGATCCGAGATCTACTTCAGGCAGGGCTTCGTGAATGAAACGGTATCTTTCCAGCCCGTTGGTTAACCTGGAACGGACATCTTCCTCCAGGTTGATCCTGAGTTGATCTGCTTTTCTTTGGTCGATCTTCGGAACTTTAGCCATATTTTTGTGTTCCTCGTATTGAATTATAATGGTGAAACGATTACAATAGTGCCAGATTAAACCAATTGGAGGCTGAAATGACGAGCACTTTTGACGAAATAAAGGCCATTATCGTGGATTTGTTGGGCGTTGATGAAGCCAAGGTCAAACCGGAAGCTCGCTTCCGCGAGGACCTGGAAGCCGATTCACTTGACTTGGTTGAGCTCATCATGAAGTTTGAAGATGTGTTTGGCACCGAGATTTCGGATGAAGATGCCCAGAAGATTACCACCGTCGGCGAAGCAATCATGTTTGTCGATTCGCAAAAAGCAAAAAAGTGATTAATTATTCGCATTAATAGACGCCGATCCCGGCGTCTTTTTTTTATAATCCCCATTAAGTCTTTTCCCATATATGCATTACGTCGGTTAGAATAGGGCATATTTTGATTCGATACTTTTAGGTGAGAATTGTAAATGGCATACTTAAGTGGTCTTATTCAAAGTTTAATCCAGGCGTTGCGCAGCGGACAACTGCCTCAGCTTGGAACCTGGACTTATATCGTGCTTGCAGCGCTTGTGGCTGTTGAAGGTCCAATTGCGACTCTTCTGGGAGCTGCGGCTGCTTCGGCAGGTCTCATGAAGCCGGGCTGGGTGTTTCTTGCCGCTGCCGCCGGCAATCTCACGGCAGATTCCCTTTGGTATACGTTGGGATACATCGGTAAAATTGATTGGCTGCTCCGGATCGAGAAAAAGTTGGGGATAAAAGGTGATATCATGGCACGCTTGGAAATTGAAATGCGCAAACATGCCGCCCGGATTCTTTTTGTTGCTAAATTGACCCTCAGTTTGATGATCCCTGCGCTGGTCGCAGCGGGCTTGGTAAAAGCTCCATGGAAACGATGGTTCCCTGCCATTTTCAGTGGAGAAATGATTTGGACTGGGTCCTTGGTGCTTATTGGTTTTTATGCAACTGAGGCAATAAAACGGGTGGAGGCTGGCGTGGAGTATGCCGCACTGGGAGGGACAGTCATATTTGTCTTGTTCTTGATCTTTGTGGGGCGGCGAATTGTCAAACAACGCTACGAATCCGATCTTGAAACCGGGAAAAAAGATTGATTCAAATCGTACATGTTTTATGCGCATCCTGATTGCAGCTTCATCAAATTATATTGCTTTTCATGGGCAGGCGATCTTTACTATAAACCTGGCAGAAGGTTTGGCGCGCAACGGTCACACGGTAATGGTGGCAGCTGGATCTGAACGAGGTCACCCTTACCATGGAAACATTAATGGGGTTCAATTGGAAGCGGTTAGGGCGTTAAGCCTGAAAATCATTCATCCTGATTCGTATGTTCCGATTTTCCCTTCTTTGGCGGTCGGGCGGATTTTGGATTTTTTCCAACCGGATATCGTCCATATCCAGGATCATTACCCTCTAAGTCGTGCCATGGTTTTTGCAGCACGCCGGCGCGGCATAAAAGTGGTTGGCACAAACCACTTTATGCCGGACAATCTTGCCGCATATGTGCCATTGGTTTCGAAAATCAAACCGGTCTATAATTGGATCCTATGGCATTGGATGCGGGAAGTTTATGACCGGCTGGACGCTGTGGCGGGTCCTTCTCTGACCGCAGTTAAAATGCTAAGGGGGGTGGGCTTAAAACCTCACGATCTTGCCCATTTCTTGCGGTGTAAACACGCATCTTTTTCGTCCAATATCTCCAGTTGACCGGCTGGCATGGAGAACGTCCTATGGGATTGATCCAACAAAGACAATATTCTTTTTCGTGGGGCGTGTCGATCGGGAAAAATGCCTCGACGTGATTATTCGCGCCGTCTATTTATTGGACAGAAATGATATTCATTTCGTAATCGCTGGAAATGGTGCCGCGAAAGATAACCTTATGGAATTGGTGAAAAGCTTGGGGTTACAGGAGAAGGTGCGCTTCACCGGATTTATTCCGAATTCAGATTTGCCATCGGTTTTGAATAGCATCGATATTTTTACCATGCCCGGCGTAGCAGAACTTCTTAGCATTGCCTCTTTGCAGGCAATGGCGTGCGCTCGCCCTATGCTGGTCGCCAATGCAGTCGCCTTACCCGAATTGGTTACAGAAGATAGTGAATGGTTTGCTTTTTCACCCTGGCAGCGTGGACGATGCTGCGCATTGCATGACTGTTCTTGCAGACCACCCAGAACGCTGGGCATTGATGGGTGCAGCCAGCCTGGAGCGCGTCAAAGCTCACAGTTTGGAGAATATAATTCATCTTTATGAGGAACTTTATAAGGCGGTCCTTTCAACATAAAAAAACCCCCGGCGCTTTTCAACCGGGGGTTTGTACTTATTTCAAAAGGGAAGGAATTTCTTCGGGATGTTTGGCAACTTTCACCCCGACAGATTCTAGAGCTTTTACCTTGTCGGCAGCAGTCCCAGCGCCGCCTTCGATGATGGCTCCTGCATGTCCCATGCGCTTTCCGGGGGGAGCTGTTTGACCGGCGATGAACGAGACGACCGGTTTGGTCATTTTGGAGGCGATGAACTGGGCGGCTTTTTCTTCGTCCGTACCGCCGATTTCACCGATCATCACCACTTTTTCTGTTCGCGGGTCGTCTTCGAACATTGTGAGGCAGTCAATGAAGTTGGTGCCATTGATGGGATCGCCTCCAATACCTACACAGGTAGTGGCGCCCATGCCGGCAAGCTTCAATGCATATAACACTTCATACGTAAGTGTGCCAGATCGTGAGACAACTCCCACGTTGCCAGGAATGGCAATGTTTCCGGGGATGATGCCTACCTTTGCCTCGCCGGGAGTCAAGTAGACCTGGGCAGTTCGGACCGAGCAGTCGCACTTGCTTCTGATCGAGGTATTCACGCACTCGCATCATATCCTGGACCGCCACTCCCTCGGTGATGCAAACAATGAACGGGATGCCTGCGTCTGCGGCCTCGAAAATTGCGTCAGGAGCGAATGCTGCCGCGACAAAGATGATACTTGCATTTGCCCCTGTTGCGTCGACGGCAGCCTTGCAGGAGTCGAAGACCGGTACTTTGCCATCCAGAACCCATTCGCCGCCCTTGCCTGGGCGCGTTCCTGCAACCACTTTGGTCCCATATGCCAGCATTTGCTGCGTGTGGAAAAGGCCTTCATTGCCGGTGATCCCCTGCACCAAAAGTCGTGTATTTTTATCAACTAATATGCTCATTTTAACCTCCTAAGCCTTTGCCGCTGCTACGGATTTCTTGGCTGCATCGGCGAGGGTTTCGGCGGTAATCATATGGGCATCTGCCAAGAGTTTGCGTCCTTCTTCAGCATTTGTGCCAACCAATCGTACAACCATCGGAATGGTCGGTTTAACTTCATTCAATGCCGCAAGAATTCCTTTGGCCACTTCATCGCAACGGGTAATCCCTCCGAAAACGTTGAATAGAATGGCCTTGACATTCTTATCAGATAGGATGATGCGCATGGCTGCTGCAACTTTGTCTGCCCCTGCGCCTCCACCGATATCCAGAAAATTGGCGGGTTCGCCGCCAAATAATTTAACGATGTCCATGGTCGTCATTGCCAACCCTGCACCGTTGACCATGCAGCCGATGTTGCCATCCAGTTTAATAAAGGAAAGCCCGTACTTTCGCGCTTCTGTTTCAGCGGGAGCTTCTTCGTCCACGTCCCGCATTTCGGCCAGGTCTGGATGCCGAAACAGGGCATTATCGTCCAGGAGCATTTTGCCGTCCAGGGCCATAAGGGATTTTTCTTTCAGGATGACCAGCGGATTGATCTCTGCCAGGGTTGCATCACATTCCAGATAGGCTCGCCAGAGCCCCCGGCAGATATCTCCGAACTGCTTCCAATATTCCTTGGGAAGGTCAATGCCTATCGCGATATCGCGCGCCTGGTAATCGCGTAGTCCAAGCAGGGGGTCAATATGGACTTTGATGATTTTCTCTGGATTTGTGCGGGCTACTTCTTCTATTTCCACGCCTCCTGCCGCAGAGGCCATAAAGACCGGACGGCGAGCCGCACGATCATTGGTTATCCCCAGGTAGATTTCCTGGTCGATATTTGCTGCTGGGTCAACGAGTACTTTACGCACCGGCAGTCCTTTTATTTCCATCCCAAGAATTTGAGTTGCTACTTCTTCAGCTTCTTTGGCCGTCTTTGCAAGGCGGATGCCACCTGCTTTACCGCGTCCACCTACCAGCACCTGGGATTTAACAACAACACGGCCACCTAGCTCTTCGGCGATTTGTCTTGCCTCGGTTGCGGTAGCCGCTACCCGTCCCTTTGGGATCGGGATGCCATATTTGGCAAAGATCTGTTTGGATTGGTATTCATGCAGTTTCATGCGAAGATTTCTCCCTTTGAGGTATTTAGCGAAGGGATTATATCATTTTGCATATTCTTTTATAGATGCTATAAATAAGCAATCCAAATGACATTTGGTCTGCTTAGGGCATGGTAAAGCGCATTACCCGGTTGTTTGCTCCGTCACATACCCAAACATGTCCATCAGCATCTACCGTGATCCCTGTTGATAATCCAAAATTCTCTGCTCCAGTCCCGGAATCACCCCAGGTGCGTATGAACCCACCGTTTGCGGAAAACTCGAGCACTCGATACCCTTCCGGGTCAGTGACGAAAATATGGCCTTGACTGTCTGAGGCGATATAAGGCTTATTATCCAAAGACTGTCCATACCACCCGGAAATGTCCCATTGAAGTAGGGGTGAATAGGTTGTGTTGTCCGCGCTGGGCGCAAAAACCTGGACCCGCTGGTTCCACGTATCGTCGATATATAGGTATCCTCTCGGGTCGAATGCCAGCCCCACTGGCTCTTCAAATTGCCCAATGGAAAGCCCCTCGCTTCCAATTTGCTGGACGAAATTTCCGTCCGCGTCATATATTAGAATGCGTTTGTTGCCTGTATCCGCCACAAAAACGCGACCTTGGGCATCTACTGCAATTCCACGTGGACCCCACATGCCAAATTGATCCGTCGTGGTGGGGTCGTACAAAGCGTTCCCCCACATTTTGACCGGTGTGCCATCGGGTGTGAATTTTTGAATGCGATGGTTCCATGTATCCGCAACGTAAATAAATTTTCCATCCGGAGAAACCGCAACTGCCCATGGTTGGTTAAAAGTCCCTATGGGAGCGTCACCGACGGTGATATCCGCGAATGTCCCCCAGGAATTTATAAATTGACCGGAGGCGGAAAAATGTTGTATCCGGTTGTTATTGGTATCCGCAACATATAATGTTCCGTCCGGAGCTATGGCGATTCCGTGTGGAGCATTGAATTGACCGCTGGACGTCCCACTTGTCCCAAATGAAACATCCGCCGAGATGGTAAGTTTCCCCTGGGCATAAGGATCAGCCTGTACTGTCGTTGCTTGGATGATGCTGTACTCCCAAATTTCTGCTGCAACGTCCTTCCGGATGAGTAATTCCATTTTGTCGCTCGGATTCCAATTTGGGATCGTAAATCCGGTTTCGTTGGTAACTTCGGCATATTGTGAATAATCACGGTTGAACCAGACTTGCCAAATCGCCGAGCGCAAAGAGGGACTTGTCAATACACCTATAAAGCGCGCCCATGTCAAATTAAAATAATCCTGGTTGGGCCAAACCATACGGATATAGTTTACCTGGTAGTAATCAGTGCCCACAATTGATTTGATGGCGTCAAAGTTTTTCTGATCAACGATAAGAACCGGTACTCCGCGCAAGTCTGCACCAGGCTGATCGAAGGCTACCTTGTTGGGATAATGGCGCAAATACCAGGTGAATGGCCAGGCCACACCAGCGTCAGGCGAACTGTTATCGAAAGCAACTGTCAGGTTTTTACCACCTGCAGACCGGTTGGAAATAGTATCAATTTGTGACATCACATCTTTAATACCTGTGGCTCCGTGGGCATAAACCAGGTATTCAGTTGCGTCATTTGGATGGATGTATGCAGCGCGGACTGCTGTTCTAGCAGTCAGGATGGCCAGTAGACCGAAAAACACCAGTGTTGCCAGTCGTAATGAGTTACGGATGAGCCAGTCCTGTAGATACCATCCCAAACCAGCCGCGCTAATAATGGTGATAATCGCTGAGAATAAGAACATCCCGGTTGCAGATAGTTGGGCTAATTCCTTCCCTTGGAACGGAGGATTTGCTCCGAGACCTGTGATCAGCGTCCCGGATAGCCCGACGAAGAATATTACGAACAGCAATGTTGCCCACCCGCCTTTTTCCCGGAATTTGACCCAGTCCAGTCGTTCAATAATTTGTCCTAGCCCCCAACCGCTTAATAAGATCATTGGCAGGGTGATATGGACTGTTAACCAGGGCATTTTCTCGCCGGCAATGGAAAAGGCGAACAGGCTGGATATTGCCCACCACATCAGCAACGGGAAGGTAGGAGCGGTTTCTAACACAATTTCAGCTGGCTTGTTAGTTTCATCGGGAGTTTGCGTTGGGACGGCTGCAGGAGATTTTCGACGCAATCCCAAATATGCCGCTAAAACGACCCCAAGCGCTGGCAAAAACTCATATATTGGGATTTGGATAAGGATGTAGTAATACCATGGTTGTCCACCGCGTTGCACGCCCTGTTGTGCCAGCCAATAACCTAATGACCCGACCAGGCCGGTTGCCAATCCTGGCCAATTGCTAAATATGCTGGTGTAGAAAAATATGTATATTCCCCAAAAGATGGCTGCGTTAACCAGCCATCGTTTCCAATCCCACAGCACCCCGATAACGACCGCAATAATGGTGAGCAAAAGCAGGATGGAAGCAGTTTTAACCGGACCTTGAGCCCAAAGCGCTGCCCAGTTCCAACCAGGCCAGCTAAAGGTGTAGTCGAGCGGATTCCAGCCTAGCGCCTTCACTGGGAGGGCGGATAATTGTGGCAGGACAAAGGTTCCAAGGATGATTAGCATATCAACGGACCGCTCCTTGCACAGGTTTTTCCAGCCGTACCCTATGATCAGGAGTATCGTCGCTACGACAAAGCATAAGCTTGCAATTAAAATAAAAATCAATGCCAGGGGGAGTGGGGTGGTGGATTGTAGGATGGTCGAGGCACTTCCCGGGGCAAGGGGTGCTGAAGTTTGGCTGGCGTCTGTCACGACTTGAGGATGGGTAAATATTGAAAACCCGAAGGCTAAACCGATCAGCAAAACCCCTGCAGATAAAGTCAGGATAAAACCTGTAAACATCTTTTTATTTTTCCAGGGTGAGTGGGAAACGCGTAAAATAAGATAGAACGCTAAAAAGAGCAGGGCCTGTCCACTGTAAATAAAAGCAGTTTCTTTGACGGTGAAATGAAGAGCTGTGGCTATTGTTAGTAACAATAAATAGCGTTTTTTTCCTGTTTCTAAATATCTTAAGATCGCGTAGAGCATTAACAAACCCAGCACGGCTATATAAGCTTCGTTGCGGGCATATCGCCCATAATAAAGCATATAAGGTGAGATTAGCGTCAACCCGGCAGCCACCAGCGTCCCGGCGCGCCCGAGGTAGCGCCTCCAGTTCCAAAGGATGACCGCAGTAAGGATGCTGGCTAGGGCATATGGCAGACGCGCTGTGAAATCACTATCACCAAACAAGAGGTAAACGAGCGCGAGGATGTGGAATTGCAACGGACCGTGTGTTGTGGGAGTGTGTTGGTAACCCTGTCCGATCGAATAAAGCCAGGAAAAATAAACGTGCAGGCTTTCGTCGTGACTCATCACTCTTACGCCCAGGTTATACAACCGGCTAAGAGCCATCAGCATAACGATTAAGGCGAATAGAAACATTTCGCCCGTAAAAAACGGGGCCGAAGGAAAGAGGGGGCGATCAAGCCATGACTGTTTGCTCGAAGTATTCTCCATGCTGGTTTGCCTCAAACCTTATTTTTGAATAAATGATAATGGAATATCTTAGGTGTACTAAGTTCAAATGAATAAATTTATGCTTAAAAGCGCATAGCCATTATATTACACATTTTTATTTTTTTAATAATTTTATTTAACTCTTACTTACTAAGTTGACCACACCCGGCTGAAATATCTATTCCTCTTCTTAGTCGAATGGTGCACGGGATACCGGAATTGGTCAATATTTCCTTAAATTTACTTGCACGCTGTCGTGTCGTCATCTTTCCGGAATATCCCTCGGTTGGATTGAGGGGGATGGCGTTTACATGGCAAATCATACCCTTTAGTTTAGTTGCCAGTAAATGCGCTTGCTCCGGAGTATCATTTATTCCATTAATTAATGCCCACTCAAAGGTGATCCTCCTTCCCGTAGCTGCAACGTAATCCCGGCAGCATTCAAGTAATTCATCAATTGGGTAACGTTTATCGACTGGCAGCATGGAGGCACGCATTTCATCGGTTGCCGCGTGGAGGGAGATTGCCAGGTTGACTTGCCGTTTTTCTGCTGTAAATCGCTGTATGCCAGGGATCAATCCTACTGTAGATATGGTGAAACGCCGCGCACCAAAATTATATCCGTCTGGGTCGTTTAACCGGTCAATGGCAGCCATCGTATGGTCGTAATTATGAAATGGTTCTCCCATGCCCATGACTACCACATTGGTTACAACCTCACCTTGTTCATGCAAAAGGTGCGCGTAATACATGACCTGGGCGATAATTTCTCCTGTGGAAAGGTGCCGCTTGAATCCCATCTGCCCTGTTGCGCAAAAAACGCAGCCCATGGCACATCCAGCTTGCGTGGAAATGCAAATTGTTCGGCGGCCTTGCACTGTCAATGTGCGTTGACCTTGTCTGATACCTGCTCGGGGATCATATTTCATTAAAACAGTCTCGATCGCCTTCCCGTCCAGCAACTTGAATTGTGTTTTGATAGTTTCCCCATCCGAGGACACGAGTGTAATATTGGGGACTAGTGCACTGAAATCAAAAAAGTCTTCCAGTTTCTTACGTAAAGCGAGGGGAAGCATGCTGAATTCATTCGCTTTATTCCAAAAATTGCAGTACAGTCCTTGCCATATTTGCCGGGTACGATAGTCAGGTTGACCCCATTCTGCCAGGAGGGTGGCTAAATCAGGCATGCTGTAATCATATATTAGCGATTTACTCATCGATGAAATTCTATCACACCGTTAAAAAATTGCACTGCCTGAAATACAGCAGTGCAATGAAAATGCATTTTAGAAAAAACAGTATTAATTCGCATTGATAAGGGAGTAAAGATCTTCTGCAACGAAGTCCACTGCTGGTCTCCACGCCTCGGCTTGCTCCCGTGTGCTTACTCCGCTTAAGACTAATGCGACCGGGCAACCATCCGCTTGCCCACCTGCAATATCAGTTTCGAGTCGGTCTCCTACAACAAGTGTCTCTTCTTTGGTGGTACCCAATCTTTCCCGCGCCATTTCAAATAAAGCGGGAGCAGGTTTTCCGGCATAAATGGGCTGAATCCCCGTAGCTGTGATTATTACAGAAGCCCATGCACCTGCTCCGGGAATTTCACCCCGATTAGTCGGGAACGACTTATCTGGGTTTGTGACGAAAAAAGGGACCCCGCTTCGTATCAATAAAGCAGCTTCACTCATTTTTGCATAGTTGATTCCCCGGTCTACCCCCATCACCACTGCTTTTGCTTTTCCGGCATCTTCAATGGATACTGGATTAAATCCTTTATCGTGTAATGCTGCCAGCAAACCGGCCTCCCCGATCACAAAGATGGGGCTGCCTCCAGGCAGGGATTGGCTGAGTAAATGTGCAGCAACTAAAGAGGATGTTACCACCTGCCAGGGTTCCACCCCTATTCCAAACCCTGCTAGTCGTTTGATGTACATCTTAGGGGTCAGCGTCCCGTTGTTGGTGGCAAAGGCCACTATTAGCCCTCGATCACGGATAAGATTAAAAATCGCGCTCAGATTACCGATTGGTGCGTCGGATTTCCAAAGAACGCCGTCCATATCGAGTATCAGGGACTTAATGGATGGAGGAATCATTTGGGAAAATAATTGGGGCAGACATATGTCTGCCCCAATTTATCATTTCTTGGTTGGGACTTCGAGTACCTGGTCCACCAGCCCATATTCCACCGCTTGCTTTGCATCCAGGTAGAAATCGCGTTCGGTATCTTGTTGAATGACACTCACTGGCTTACCTGTGTGCTTGGACATGATGTCGTTCAATAATGTTCTCAGGCGTAGGATTTGCTTGGTTTGGATTTCTATATCGGTGGCCTGCCCCTGTGCACCACCCAGGGGTTGGTGCATATGTATTGTGGCATTTGGCAGGGCATAGCGGCGCCCTTTTGTGCCGGCGGTGAGCAGCACCGTCCCAAACGATGCAGTCACACCTACAGCCACCGTGCTGATCGGGTTGGGGATCATCTGCATGGTGTCATAAATAGCCAGACCCGAATATATTACGCCGCCGGGGGAATTGATGTACATCTGAATTTCTCTTTCAGAGTCTTCTCGGCTGAGGAAAAGCAACTGGGCTACAATGACGTTCGCAACCTGGTCATCAATGGCCGAGCCGACAAAGATGATCCGCTCTTTTAATAAGCAAGGAGTAGATATCGTAGGCGCGTTCACCGCGGCCTGATGATTCGATCACCATGGGGATAATGTTTCTGATATTTGGATCCATTTTTTACTCCATTTCTATAAATGACAAACGTCTCTATTTGTTAGGGACCGGTTTCTTCTCTTTCGGAAGGATGGCTTTACCAACGTATTTCTTTGAAATCCCTTCGGACTTCTTTGCCTTGGATGTTGCAGCCGGGGTAGATGCTTTGCTGCTCTTTGGCAACTTTGCCTTGGTAGCCGCGCTACTCTTCGTGGCAGGTGATTTGGAACCTTTCTTGGGCATGGGGTATATTTCTTCAACGGGAAGCTCTGGAGCCTCACCGGTGGCGATGTCTTTTAGTCTGTTCAAAGTTTGCTGGACGTAAGCTCGGTTCGCAGATTCCATCGCTACGGCGTTCATCACCTGTTTGGGTGGTTGCGATTTCCCCTTCATTGATTTTTGAAAATTGGCGTTTCCTTGGTATTCACCCCACGTCTGCTCGAAAGTGGACTGGAGCATTTCACGACTTACATCGATTTTTTCGCGTTTGGAAATTTCGTCCATGATTAGGGATCGTTCAAGGCGCTTCTTTGCAATCGGTCGGGCTTCATCTTCGTTAAACTTCGCTTCGTCCATATCGCGGGATTTGAGATAGGCTGCCATGTCCATCCCTTGCTCAGCTAATCGCGATTTTAAATCTTCTTTTACGTGCTCCAGTTCGTGGTCTAGCACCTGCGGTGGATATTTTATTTCAGCCTTCTCTTTGATCTTTTCAATTAAATTGGAAAAATACTCGTCATCATAGTCGGCTTTGGATTGTGTTGCCAGGTTCGCCTTGACTGCCTCGCGCATGGCTTGTACATTCTCAAACGGCCCAACTTGTTTGGCAAACTCGTCATTTAATTCTGGCAGGATGCTCCCGCGCACCATTTTGACTTTAATTTCAAATTTTATAGTCTGTCCTTGCAAATTTTCATCCTTATAATCTTTTTCATATTTATGACTGACTGATTTGGTCTCGTCTGCGTTCAACCCGATCAACTCTTTCGAAAATCCCTTGTAGGGGAACTCTTCGCTTTTCTCGCCTTCGCTCACAAATACGGGTAACCCCGGGCGGTCGATTGCTGGCGCTTCCCCCTCTTCGGCCTTAGATTTCACACCTTTTAGGTCGACCATAACGAAATCACCCTTCTCGATGGGTCGATTGACCGATTCGGTCTTGGCATACATGCGCTGCAATTCAGCGATCGCTTCTTCTGTCTTATCTTCACTGGGTTCTTTCCACTCATAAGGTATTCGAATGGATCGATAATCACCCAGGTTAGCTACCGGGGCAAGCGGCACAGTGAATGTAAACTTTGGCTTTTTATCTAGGTCTTCCACCTTTTCCAGGGATCCAGGCGCTGCCGGCTCTATTTTTGAATCTTCCAATGCTTTGGGATAGACCTCGTCAAGGAGCAAATCTACGGCTTCTTCGGAAATTACCTTTTCTCCAAAACTGCGTACCACAACATCGTATGGGGCTTTCCCGGGACGGAAACCGGGGATGGCTTTACGTTCAGAAATTTTCCGGGCAGCGCGATGTTTGGCGCCTTCCATTTGCTCGGTTTCCAATTCAACGATCAATGTGACTTGATGATCATCACGGGGTTGGGTTTCGATTTTCAATGCTTGATCCTTGTTTTCATGATGTTTTATTCACGGTGAGGTGTGGGGAAGACGGGACTTGAACCCGTACGCCTTGCGGCACAAAATCCTAAGTCTTGCGCGTCTGCCAATTCCGCCACTTCCCCGGAACTGCAAGATTATAAGCGTAAGAAGAGTGTGCGTCAATAAACGCAGTGTTCCTGTTAATCATTTGCTTACGGGGCGTGGTGATACTAAAATTTAGCAAGCCCCCAATCTCTTTGCAGTATAATCGCCGCATTCGTTTTATTTCTTGAGGAGAGTGCATTGAGCCGCATTATCAACCCCGATAGCGCAGGGAAAGAACGTTCCCACCTCTCTAAAGCCATCGTTCTGGCAGTTCGTGAAATGGCAATCCAATCTGAGCCGGGAACCGCCTCTCTTGATCTGGCTGCTTTTATTGCTCTGGCGCTCGAGAGGATTGCAGGAACAATAGATGTCTCAGTGGCAGCTTGGGAAAAGCGCGATTATTGGGTAAAAGCCGACAAGTTCAGAATGGAATGGGCTTGGGCAGGCCAATTGGCTAAAAAAATGAGGGATGGTTTGGGAAAAGGAGATTGGATAGAAATTGCTCAGGTTGCTGCGCTGGTCGCTCAAAAACTCAATAAGGTTTCCATCTCTCCTGGAAATCGTCTGGGGAAACCATGGGTAGGGGCTTGGGATGTCTTGAAGAATAGCTAAATTAGCCCCGGCGTTCACGCCGGGGCTGTCATTTCGGGACGAAATGCTAAGGGGTTGTATAGGTGATGATCAGGCTGGGGTTTGTGAAAGTTAATCTATCTTTGACAGCGTCCCCATTCGACCCGTGAAATTGAAGACGTAATTGCAGGCGGGCCGTTCCTAGTTTTGATTGCAGGGTGGATTTTAAGGCAGTGGAGGCTTCAATAGTATCGAGAGCCCCGGTGGATCCCCAATCCAGTATATTCCCGGGACCGAATGTTGCAACAAAATCGCTTGGCTCGAGGGTAAGACCATAATTTGTCACGTAAGCATTTAATACTCCCAGCCCAAACGGATTTCCCTCGGTTGTGTAGGCGGTGAAGTCAGTTTTTACCTGAGTTATGGTGGCATTGGACGGGATCCCGGAGATATCATAACTTAAGAATGCTTCGGTAGTGCGGGTGATGTCTGCATTCGATTCTCCTATGGTATAGTCCGGGAATGGCCCTGCATCTGATCTGATTGTTCCGCTCTCCCCGACTTTTGGGGTAAGAGTGATAGTCGTAGTTGCCACCACCACAATCTTCACTACAAATGTACCCGCAGATGGAGTGATTCCGAAGATCACCCCGCCCGGGTCACGCAATCGCCAATATCCGGTATACGTACCCGTGGCAGAAGGGGCTTTCAAGTTATTAACGGTCAGGTCAACCCATTGTCCGGGGTTGACAACCCCGCTGGTTAATTGCTGTGTATATCCTGCAGTGACACCCATTCCGTCCCCATGATCGAAAATTAACAGGTAACTGGAGTTCCAGGAACAAGTTCCAACATTTAGGATTCTCCAGGTTTTGGAAAAAGTCTGGTTCGGAGCCATTTTCGTGTTATCCGGGACGGTCACATCAATAGTCGCGGGATCCCAAGTTGCTAGGTTGCATGGAATTGGGGTGTTGGTCGGCGTGTTTACAGCGGTATTGGTTGGGATGGGAGTATTTGTAGAGGTAGGAACGCTGGGCACTGTTTTGGTAGGGGATGCGAGCAAGGCTACCCGGGTTAACTCCGCCGCAACGGTCTGGGCCGCTTGAGTAAACACTGCCTCTGGAGGGATCGGGGTGGTCGGATTAATATAGCTCGGCAGGTTGCATGCTGCCGCTAGTAAAGTAAATATTACCAGGGAAATAACTGATTTCTTCATCGCCTTTCTCCTCTTATTAAGCAGTTTAATGAAATATAGAGATGAAGTCAATGGGGTAGACGTTTTTTCCCTGAATAATGTTCCTTGCGTTCCCCGGGAATCTTATGTTCGAATGATCAATCCATTATTGAGCATTTATACTTATTCTAAAGGAATTTTATCGGTAATCAGTTCAATTTTGCATAAATAAGGGTATAAATCATCTCCTTTGAGATTTGGTTCCAAATTCCTTGGCATAGCTGGTCTGGTATATTTGTTTGGGTCTTCAGGGATATAATGGGCGCCTTGGGCGTAATCTGATGGTTTTTAGCCTTCCGGTTCTACAGTGACGGTTAAGTCGCAAGGTGTTAAAATGGAGATGCATATATCATCCTTAGATAATAATTTTCTCTTTATTAATAATTTTCCCTATATCGGATATTTCACGTTAAAATGATTTGCCCGGTAATATGAATACTTTACCTATTCAATAACGAAAACTGAAAGGAACACGAATATGCACTTCTCGCAAATACCCGTTGTCGTATCTTCCGACAATCCATGCCTATCTGGATCCCGGTACTGGTAGCATTATTATCCAGGTGGCGATTGCAGCTTTAGTTGGTGGGGGGATATTATTGAGAACATTCTGGAAGAAAATCTTCAAAAAAAGATCTAAGCCCGAGGATATAACCACTGACCTTCCGCCTGGTGACCCATCTGAGGTTGATCAACCTCGATGAATGCTCAGGTTTTGGGGGCATCTTTCCGTGATCCCTGCGGCTTTTTGTTTACCAGCGCAGGGACCCTATATCGGCAGGTAAATTTTGCATATCGGTTGGACTATGATTTATTGCTCTCCTCCGGCCTCTATAAGCGTCTGGTATCTGCTGGGTTGCTTGTATCCCATACAGAAGTAAGGGTTGAACCCGCTAGTCCTGGTTTGGCTTACAAGGTGGTCGAGCCGGAGATGGTGGCATTTATCTCATACCCGTATGAGTGGAGTTTTAGCGAATTAAAAGATGCTGCCCTTGCCACATTAAAAATCCAAAAAATAGCCTTGGAACTCGGCATGTCATTGAAAGATGCCAGTGCCTATAATATTCAATTCCAGCGTGGCAAACCTTGCTTGATCGACACCCTCTCTTTTGAAATATATAAAGTAGGGAAGCCATGGGTTGCTTACCGCCAATTTTGTCAGCATTTTTTGGCCCCCCTGAGTTTAATGGCCTATCGCGATATTAGGTTAAGCCAGCTGCTGCGTGTTTATGTGGACGGGATTCCTCTTGATCTTGCCAGTCGACTTTTACCGCCTCGCGCTCAATTTAATTTTGGATTACTTTCGCATATATTCTTGCATGCACGCGCACAAAAAACATATGCAGATAAACCTGGCGAGAAACCGAAAATAAATATGAAGATGAGTAAACAGTCTTTGCTCGGATTGGTTGAGAGTCTTGAGTTTGCAGTTGAAAATTTAAAATGGAACCCTTCAGGGACTGAATGGGGGGATTATTATGATAAAACAAACTACTCTGATAAAGCCTTTTTGCATAAAAAGCAATTGGTCTCGGATTGGATGGATCGCATCAAGCCGGGGGTTGCTTGGGATCTGGGTGCAAACACAGGCATCTTCAGTCGACTGGTCAGCCAGACGGGTGGGTACACCATCGCCTTTGATATCGATCCAGCAGCAGTCGAGCAAAATTACCGCCAGGTCAGGATCGAAAAAGAGCAAAAGGTTCTCCCTCTTATTCTCGATCTGACAAATCCGAGCCCGGCGATGGGCTGGAATAACCAGGAACGTCTTTCTCTTGGCGAAAGGGGGCCGGTAGAGGTGGTCCTGGCGCTTGCGCTCATTCATCATTTGGCGATTTCAAACAATGTACCCTTATCGAACCTCGCAGAATTCTTTTATGAGTTGTGTCATTGGTTGGTAATTGAATTTGTTCCAAAGTCTGATTCACAGGTACAAAAATTATTGAAAAGCAGGGAAGATATTTTTCCCCACTATGTGCAAGGGGATTTTGAGGCGATCTTCCAGGAAAAATTTGAAATCCGCGAAGCAATAAAAGTGCAGGATTCAGACCGTTATCTATATTTGATGGAAAGTCGCAAGGCTTTATAGTATTAATTACAAAATCTTGTCCCTTTACCAGTCGAGCTGGCGATCTTCAAGTCTTAGTAGACATTCTTCTTTACACCTTGGGGGCGAATCCATCAAACGATCGTCTTTATAGTTTGTAGAAATAATTCAAGCATATAGGGGGGAATTTGCAAAAAGTGGCCCTGCTCGCAGCTAATTAATTAGTCAAAATGTGGCGGCATAGGCGTACGCCCGGTGTTCTCATTTCCCCCCTTGACACATTAGAAATTATGTTCTATTATTCGTTAATCAAATAACTTTACGTGTTTTTATTGCCTGAGTGAACCTTAACAACCGAATAGGTATATCCAGTATTTCCAACGTCTCCTCGACTTTCCTGTAGCGAGCCCTCCTGGTTTGCCTCCGTCTTCTCCTGCTTGGAATTGTCGGTGATGGGATTGCTTGAGTATCAAAATTCATCCAATTCCACTCAATCTACACCCACTGGGTCAGAAAGAAACCTGTGATATAACCTGTGATAAAACCGTGTGTGTAGAAGAGATTGTGCGCGGCGTACGGTTTATCTACCCTGCTAATGAACAATCTTCAGAACCCTTAATCCATATCGACTGCCACTTAATCGGGGAGGATTTTTCTATAACTATGGTTGAAGAAATTTTGTCCCATTTGAGGACGACGTCCGTTATATTAAGTGCTGTTCTTCTTTAATAAACACCGTTTCACACGGGCATGATATAAAAAAAGATGCTTAATTCCTCTCATTGGTTTGTAATCGTTTTCGCGTGGTGATGTCGAAAATTGCCCTGTTTCACAGTCTACCGCGGTCTCCGCGACATAATCCTCAAGCGATACGCGGGAGAGGTGTTCCTGGCAGCAAATCGCCGTTGACCGCTTCGAGCTTGCGATATGTGTAACCGTCAGAGTGAAGTCCATAGCACCGAGCATTCCTCTCATACGCGCAGCGCTCCCACGAAAACAGATTCACCTGAAATGGTCCAGCGGTCACTCTCTGCTATTCCTGCCCTGATCTAAAAAAATCCAAAAATCAGTCATGCGTTTCTAAACGTTTTGTCACACCAGTCCACTCAAATCAGAATTTCCATAGGGTGAAGCCATAGCCCGTTTTGAAGTATTTATTGATGGAGTCGCGCATGTCATCTTCGTCTACGTACAGCAGCGGGATCTGTGAACGCTGGCATGCAAAACCGTCTTGCCAGGCCTTAAGTCCGGAAGGGGATATCTTCATTGAAAAGGTTTCAGGGTCCGCTGGTAGCCAATCTCCGAGCGAGTGCTCCCCATAGATCAGGTAGGGATAGTCGGCATAATGCCAAAGGCTGCCTCCCAGCCTTTCTGCTGCCTTGCGGGTCAGTACGTGGTCGCGGTGGCTTCCAATTGCTAGGGGTGCCACCAGTTCAAAGTCTTCGGGCAGGTTTTTGCGCAGAAAATCTGCCACCTGCGGGATAAGGTATGCTTCATCCGCCTCCAAGTGTTTGAATTGGTCCTCGTTTTCTTTGATCAGTGCCTCACCGCTTACCGGGTGATACCGGTATATGTTATCGGGAACGGTATATCGCCGGTAAGTCGAAGCACCCAGCCTCTTGCAGCACGCCGCGTCCTCCTTGCTGCGCTTGATTGGGACATCTTCGCCGATATTCCAGAATCCATGCAGGAGTTGGGCGTATTCTGTCAGCGGTTTGTCGGCGGGTGGATCACCGGCGCAGATTGTCCAAATCTCGACCGGGGTGTCGCGTTGCGAAAGCTCCCAGACTAAGCCGCCCGCTGATAACACTACGTCGTCAAAATGAGCGGAAAGGAAGATCCATGGCTTCATTTTGCACCTTTGACGCGGGCATCCAGTTCTTTTTGTGGAACCTTTATGGCAAAAACGATTCCGCCCACCAGGAAGAGGATCGCGGAGATGATGAATAGCAGTACAAAAGTGGTTTTGGTCATCGTGACCAGGATGACTCCAAAGATGAGCGAGGCCAATGCACCTGATAGACCTGTGGACAAGTTGTTGTAAGCCATATATTGGCCGGCTTCGTCCTTGGGCGATAGGTCGCTAGCCAGGGCTGGGGCAACTACCATCAAAGGACCAGTGGCAGCTGAGCGGATTGCAGCCATGATCAGGAACAGGATGTAATTTCCTGGTTAGCCCCATCAATAATGTGGCTATTGCACTTACAAACATGGACCACAATAGCAGCTTCCTCCGCCCGATCTTGTCAGACACCACGCCAGATATCAATGCGGACACCATGGTTACCAGCAGGCTGATGCCGCCCATCGTCCTGAAAGCAGCATCCGGAGAAATGTTCGGAAAATATACTTCGAAGAAATACCGTGCAAAGAATTGAAGGCTGTTGAGACCCATGAAGGCCAGTAAGACAGCCAGAACCAGCCAGAAAAACACCGGCACACGCGTCCGCACCTTGAACATGTCCCGCATGGCTTTAAATAAGCTGATCCGTTCGGATGGAAGGGCGGGCGTGTCTTTTCCTCGAATGGCCAGGGCATTGATAATGCCGGTGATGGCAAAGATGCCACCGACCAGCCACAAAGCCGCACCTGTTTGTCCATTCTGGTTGAGGGTCGTAATGAGGACAATGCCAATGGCTGACCCGAGCATGGTGAAGAATCCCGTAATACCTGAAGCAGTGCCGCGCTGGTCTTCAGGTACCACATCCACGAGCAGGGGCCACCAGGCTCCGTTCCCGACATTCGTGAAAAACTGCATCCCGCAGAAGCTGATGGCGATGATTGGCAGTGCGATTGGAAGGAGGGTGGCACGCAGCGCCGGTGATAGGAAGAGGGATGGCAAACCGATCAGCGGCACGGCCAGCAGCGCGCCGATCAGGATGGATGGGGTTCGTCGTCCCCATTTACTGGCTGTGTGGTCGCTTATGATGCCTGCAAGGATGCTAACGATAACAGCCAAAACCGTCCCGAAAAAGCCAATCAAGCCTACTGCCAGCCCTTTCCCTGTCGTCATCACTTTTTCTACCAGCGTGGGCAGGAGCACGCTGTTATATGATACCCAGACCAGGTTTGCGCCCAGCATAAGGACGGACATACCGATCAGGAAACCTATTGACCTTTTCGTAACCACTGCACTTAAGGTTGCCATATGCACCTCTTCTGTATAATTAACGCTAAACTTATCCCTCGGGATATTGGTGACTGCGAATATTGTGTTTATTTGTAAAATTCGCAGTGGTTTGGGTTTGGTGGTGAAAAAGGTTGTATCTATTACATCATCAACTTTTGCAGCTTCATCAGGTCTTCCATTTTCCCCTTGACCTGGATCTTGCGCTGCATATATGCGGTTGTGCCGTTGATCTTTTTATCCATGATCCCAACCAGGATATCGGTGGCGATCGTTACCAGGATATCCGGTTTTTCCACGCTTTCCTGTGCCAGAGTCGCCTGGTTCCCATCCTGAGAGCGAATCAACCAGACCTCTTTTGTGTCTGAAAAATTGAATTGGAGGGTTTTGGTAAAGCCTTTAAGGGCTGCCTGTACGCCAGGGTTGGCGAATCGGTCTACCATTCTCTGAAGGTACGGTTTGATGTCTGCCATGCTATTCTCCTTTTGGATTCCTGATTTGGGATTAAAAATATGAAGCCGTTACACTTGCACCAGTTTATTTCCTTTTTTCACCGATTCGTACGCTTTCTCGATTACCTTGACCGCATAACAACAATCCAGCGGGTCCACAGTTGGTGGACGATCCTCGACGACAGTTCGAACGAAATCTTTAACCTCCTCCACGATGGAAAAATAATGCCAGCCCATTGGATCATATTCAGGGCCTTCGATGCCAGTGCCATCGAAATCAACCGGCTCGCCGTAAAACTTGACCGGTGGGTTCACTAACTGGTCAATGACCAGCGACCCATTCGTACCGTAGATTTCCAGACGCTCACTGTGTGGAACCTCGGCGGTAAATGTAAAGCTGGACAAAAAATCCGCACCGCAGTTCAATTTCCCCCGCACGTCAGCGTTGTCTTCAACTTCACTTTTTACGTCATATATTTGCGAGGTGAATGCAGTCAGTTCTTTGATATCCCCGAAAAGCCATTTGAGCAGGTAAAAAGTATGCGGTCCCGAGTTCGATCAGCGTCCCGCCGCCCATTCCAAGATGCTTTCCCCAGAAATCGTCGCTCGAGAGGCGTATACGCTCGTTAGCAGGCAGGAAAGTGCGGACAAGTGTAATTTTACCAAGTTTTCCCTCCTGGATGATTTTCTCCGCCTCAATATAGGCTCGGATAAAACGGGTATTTTCTGCCACGCCGAAGTGGATTCCAGATTTTTTCGCAGCTCCATAAATTTCAAGGGACTGTTTGTAAGTCATTGCCACAGGTTTCTCAAGTAGAAGGTGCTTTTTGGAAGCGATCACCTCCATCGCCACCGGGTAATGCAAGTGGTGGGGGAGTAAAACATCTACAAGGTTTATTTTGGAGTCGGTGAGAAGTTCGTGGTAGTCAGTATAAACCTTGGCGTCGAACATGACCGCAAGGGTTTCCGCGCTCTCGAGGTTGGTGTCGCAGACTGCAACAACCTGCGACAATTCGGGCACTTCCTGGAACCCTGCAGCGTGGTTTGGACCGATTAATCCCGCTCCAAGGATGGCTACATTGAGTTTATTTTCCGTCATAACAGTTTCCTTCTACCATGATCGACGCTAGCGAAAAAGCCGGGACTGCTGTTTCATTGATCGACCATGGGTTCAATTCAGCTTGAGGATTTTCAAGAGAATATTCTCTCGATGATATCCACTGGTAATGTGCTGAGTTTTTCCGCGCCCCCGTCTTTGACTACAAAAGTCTCTTCGTCGCCGATCATGACTGCCTCGTCGCTGAACGAATAAAGTTCTATATTTAAAACCATCCCTATCTGAATTACAGTTGGGTCATCGGCCATCAACCAGCGCTCATCCACATGCAGGCCTATGGAATGACCGACATGCAGGAACATGGGTTCCACACCGACTTTCTCATATAATTGGAAGGCGTGTGCGTGCAATTCACCAAAGGTCGTACCGGGTCGCAGCGCATTCCCCATTTCTGCGACCACCCAGCATAGTTTCTTATGCAGTTCCTTTAAGGCGTCCGGGACTTTACCGGTGTAAACCAGGCGCCGGTTGTCGGACACGTATCCTTCATAAATTGCGCCGAGATCCAGCGTCACAATTTGGTTTGCTTCAAGGGTTTCGTCTAAAGCAATTTCCGGGTTGGCTGGTCCGAAAGCTACTGTGATGTGGTCCACCCCATTGGCTCCATTGCTGTGCAGACGCGCTTTTGCCTCCTGGATAAGTTCAAGTCTCGACATACCTGGATGCAGGGCATCCGCAAGCTCCATCACTGTTTTATCGATAATAAGCGTGCTCTTGCGGATACGTTCGATCTCTTCAGCTGATTTGATCAATTGCAGATCCAGGATGATTTCATCTACCACGACAACGCTCTTGGGCTTTACGTGTTCATTGAGAATCTGGAGGAAAAAGTATGGGAAAGTTGAATCGACCCCTAATTTGCAGCTTGGCTTTAGTTTTTCCTCCACAAAGGTAGTCATTTCGGCGAGCGCGGTGTCGTATGTAAAAAAAGAGCGAACGTCGTCTGTTCCGTAATCTATCCCCATGGATGCTTGTGCCCAGCATAGCAAGGTCATGCTCCCATCTTTGCCTGCAAATGAAATAAAAGGCAATTGGTTGCGAAGGGCGTATATGATTGGGTTGCCGCTTCCCGGAAGACATGGATAACCGGTGGTGTAAAAGACATTTTCTGGTGAGGAGAAAAAGATGCCATCCAGGTCATGAGACTTTATCAGGTCTGTCAACCGCTCACGATCAAGGCCGATGGGTTTGAAGGATGTCTCAAGCATATTAAATATTTCCTCCCGAGGTGAAATGAATAGAGTAAATATTATCTTTATAGATTATTCGCTCAGTAATTACAAGGCAACCGGTTTTCCAATCTCAATGGATTTGGCGACAGCCTCGGCAGCTTTCAGCGCATACAAGGCATCGGCCGGATCCACGCGAGGTGGGCGGTTATCGATGATTGCGCCGACAAAATCTTTGATCTCCGCGATCATCGAACTGAATTTCCAAGCCATCGGGTCGAATGGCACATCTTCAACGATCGTGCCATCGATGTCTCCGGATCCTAAATAGTATTTAACTACCGGGTTCGCTAATTGGTCAATGATCATCCCACCTTTGTTTCCATATATTTCTACCCGCTCGGTCCAGGGAATCTCGAATGTGCATGAGGTATTTAACTGGAACTCTGCTCCATTTGACAGGTGTCCAAGGATAAGACCGTTATCTTCCACCTCTCCCTCGGGAACGATTTTGGAAGCAAAACCCATGACATCGCGTACTCCCCCGAATAGCCACTTGAAAAGGTAAAAGTTGTGGACAGATGAATCCAGGATTACTCCGCCATAAGGCGCCTTGCCATGCCAAAGGGTGGGATCTTTGATACGATATACTTCGCTTCCGGCAATAAGTGTTCTGACTGTCCAAATGTCGCCTAGAAGATCCTGTTTAAGGATTTCCTCAGCTTTCAGGTATGCAGTTACAAAATGTGTATTCTCGGCTACGCTAAATTTGAGCCCCTTCCTCTTCGCCAACGCGAGCAGTTCCTCCCCCTGCGATGACAAGACCGTTATGGGCTTCTCAACCAGCACATGCTTGCCCATCTCTAGTGCCAACTTGGCAATTTCGTAATGTAAAACATGGGGAACAATGATGTCCACCATGTCCACATTTGGGTCTGCAAGTAAATCCTGGTATCGGGTGTAACCCCTGGCACCAGGGTGCATCTCGATCCGATTGTTGACCTCTTCCTCGTTGATGTCACATAGGGCAACTATTTCGCACGTCTCTTCCATTTCCGAATATCCTGCTTCATGGGCGTACGAAATGGACCCCAGCCCGATCAGGCCAACACGAACCTTTTGATTTGCCATAGACTATCCTTTGGAATGAGTTTGCAATTTAATGTAGGATAAACTATAGCATAAACAATATTTGAGCGCAATGGGGCATCACGAAGGTATCACTTATTTTCGTTGCGTCAAATGCGTGATTATGCTATATTGGCTTAAGAATTCACCCTTAAAGGATTTCGCATGGACCCACTGGTGATCATCGCAACACCTAACATTTGCTGGTTGAACCCGGATGTGGAATTTCCCCGGACTCCAGCCGCCATAGCAGAGGAGGCGCAACTTTGTTATGAGAGCGGTGCAACTATCCTGCACACTCACGCCGAAGGCAATTGGAAGGAGACTCTGACAGCGGTTCGCAAATCCTCTCCAATAGTCATCCAATGTGGTATGTCGAGCCAGCCAATTCCTGAGCGGATGGAAATATTCAAAAACAAAGGGGATATGATTTCAATAATCTTAAACCACCACGACGAGGCCTTTGTAGGTGTTGATGTCAATGTTCTGCATCCTAAAGCTGAATTAATCGAATACATTCAGCTTTGTAAAAAATATAATGTCATCCCCGAGTGGGAAGTGTGGCATGCCGGATCGGTCTGGAATTTAAATTATCTTATTGGCAGGAAACTGCTCGAACCACCCTTTGTCACCACGTTGTTTTTTGGCTGGCCCGGCGGGACTTGGAGCCCGCCTACAGTTGAGGAGTACCTTTACCGCTGCAGGCTGATGCCTAAAGGCTGTGTTTGCAATGTTAGTATTATGGGGGAAGGGCAGCATGACATTTTGGCTGCAGCGATAACCAATGGTGATAATGTCCGTGTTGGGACCGAGGATAATCCTTATGATCAGAACGGAAACATTGTCACCACCCATGAATTGGTCAAAGCGGTCGCCGAAATGGCAATTGAAATTGGCCGCCCCCTGGCGACAATTAGCCAGACGAAAACGATGATTGGGCTGTAAACCGCGTATTAAAAGGATTAATTATCATCCAAATAGTAATTGGAGGAATTCATGACCGGAAAAAAAGTCGCCATCATTACCGGCTGTGCACGCGGAATTGGGGCCGCCACGGTTAATGTTTTTGCAAATAATAAATATGCTGTTATTGGGCTGGATGTTTTGCCTGAGGGAAAGGATATTACAGAAGAAGTCAATAAAAAGGGCGGAGAAAGCGCTTTTTACGAATGTGATGTTTCGGATGAGAAACAAGTTGCGTCTTGCATTAAGGAAGGGACAAAAAAATATGGCCGCGTGGATGTGCTGGTCAATAATGCTGGCGTAGTGCTTGTGAAGCCATTTGATCAGATTACTTGGGAGGAGTTTCGGCGAACCACGAATATAAATCTTGGAGGACACTTCTTGCTTTGCAAGTATGTGATTCCATTCATGAAAAAACAGAGGAGCGGAGTTATTATTAATATGGGTTCTGTGTCCGGGCATGTCGGGCAGATTGATCACGTCATGTACGGAGCAACCAAAGGGGCGATCATTGCCATGACACGGGCCCTGGCATGGGAATTGGCACCTTATAATATTCGGGTTAATTCGATCAGTCCTGGCTCGGTCGATACCCCTATGTTGCGTGGCGATATTAATCTGGAGGCGAAAAGGATGGGAATACCATTTGATAATGTGAAGACAGAGCGGGAAGCCGAGCAGGCCTTTAAACGGTGGGCTGACCCAATGGAAATCGCCAAACCGATCTTTTTCCTCGCTAGCGAGGGCGCTTCTTTTGTAACCGGGAGTGATTGGCTGGTGGACTGTGGATGGGTGGCAAAATGAAGAACAGAGAACATTTTTTTGTCACTGGAGCGGCGGGTTGTATCGGAATTTGGGTGTTGCGCAATCTTGTCCGAGAAGGGACTCCCGTTAGTGTGCTCGACTTGGATACAAAACACAGTCGCCTCCCATTGGTCCTTAGCGAAAAAGAGGTTGACCGTATAAATTTTATTCACGGAGATGTTTCTGACTATTCCACGGTAGAGAACGCTATTAAATCCAGCGGTGCCTCTCGCATCATCCACCTGGCTGCATTGCAATTGCCCTTTTGCAAAGCGGACCCGGTTTCCGGCGCTCGTGTAAACGTAGTTGGTACAGTAAATATTTTTGAAGCCGCCAAGCGCATCGGAATAAAAAGCCTGGTTTATGCTTCAAGTACTGCTGTTTATGGAACCAGCGAAGAATATCCGGAAAAACCACTTGTACACGATGCGCCGCTCAAGCCCCGTTCGCTTTATGGAGTTTACAAACAGGCTAATGAAGGCACCGCGCATGTATATTTCCAAGATGATAACGTTAGCAGCATTGGGCTGCGGCCTTATGTGGTTTATGGCGCGGGACACGACCAGGGTATGACCTCTACTCCCACTAAGGCCATTCTGGCTGCCGCGGCCGGACAGGCTTACAATATTTCCTATGGGGGACGTTATTGCTTCCAGTATGCCGATGACACAGCTCGGGTATTCATTCAGGCTGCCCGGTCTGATTTCATGGGTGCTGACATTTTCAATCTCGGCGGGGAATCCGTGAGCACGCTGGACGTGATTAACTGCCATAGAAACGGCAGAACCTACATCTCGTGGCCAAATCACATTCGATGATATTCCACTGCCTTTTCCACCCGCAGTGGAAAACACAGCTTTAATATCCGCTATTGGTCCACTACATTTTACTCCGTTGAATCAAGGAGTGCGTGAAACGCTGGAAATTTTCCGGACCGCACTGAAAAAAGGATTGATTAAGGCAGAGATATGAATTTCCCTTTATATTAAAGTATTCGCTTCGGTGCAAACATGTCCAAATCACTTTTTAACATTTCCCGACCAATTATTTTGCTTCTTGCTGCATTGACATATTCACTTGGCGCTGGGATTGCCCATTATTTGGGCAAGCCGATTCGCGTTGCCTCCTTCGGGTTGGGAGGACTTGCCGTGCTGGCTCTGATAAGTTCGGCTTTCCTCTTCGCAGAATATTTCAGGCTGCCACTAACGCCTTTGGCACAGGGTGAAACTCCCCGGCAGCGAGAACATTCCAGGGCGACTCTCTTGGAAGTAGCTTACGCTGGACTAACCCTGGCTGCTGTTGCTATCCTAACTTTATTACTAACCAATTCCCTGAACTTGTCAGCAGACATCCTTATTGTGTTAACATTTCTCTTCCTGCTCGCCTATGCCATTCCTCCCTTTCGATTTTCCGAGACTGGATATGGAGAATTGGTCATGGCAATTACTTTGGGCACATTACTTCCTGCATTATCATTCCTCCTGCAGTATGGTCAGTTTCAGCGCCTCTTATCATTCACGACCTTCCCTCTCACATTGTTGGCGCTATCCTATTTACTTATATGCAACTTTCCAACATTTGCATCTGATCAGAAATTTGGTCGTCACACTCTTCTAAGCCGCCTGACTTGGCAGCACGCTATACCCATCCATCATTTCATGATTTTAGTGTCTTTCCTTCTTTTTGCAGGAGCGCCTTTGCTTGGCTATCCTTGGAGTCTTGTGTGGCCTGTTTTCCTTGCTTTGCCATTTGCGATAATTCAAATCTATTGGCTCCAAAGAATAGCAAACGGAGGGCGTACTCTTTGGAATTTTCTGACATCACTGGCTGCTGCAACCTTTGGTTTGACAGCTTATTTATTGGCATTGACTTATTGGATTCGATAAACCTTGCCTGAATTCCTTTTGCTTTCCCGCCCCATGGAAGCTTTGCAAACTTTCTTGGAAGCATTACCGGATAAGGAGCCTCCTGCCGAGGAAATTGAAACCTTCAGCAGTGTGGGCCGTGTACTATTAGAAGACGTGCATTCTCCGCATCCTTTACCTGAATTTCCTCGCTCCACAGTGGATGGTTATGCACTCCGGGCGCGAGATACATTTGGAACTTCGGATGCTGTTCCTGGATACTTGACCTTGATCGGAGAAGTCCCAATGGGTGATACCCCAGCATTCCTAATATCACCCGGTTCTTGCGCATTAATCCATACCGGTGGGATGCTGCCAGATGGAGCTGATGCTGTCATCATGCTGGAAAACACCCAGCTCGTAAACAAAAGAAACAACGGAAACAGTGGAAATGTAAAAGAAGGAATCCAATTAGAACCTGTGCCCCCATTAGAAAATTCTGACATTGAAATTACGCGGGCTGTAGCTGTAGGGGAAAACGTTATCCGCGTAGGTGAAGATGTAGTCGCTGGTCAAATTGTACTTGAGAAGGGAATCCGTATTCGCCCTGCGGAAATTGGGGGTTGCATGGCTCTCGGGATCGTTAAAATACGCGTAGCCATTAAACCAATTATTGGTATCATTTCTACGGGAGATGAAGTTGTCTCTCCAAACCAAAAACCACACCTTGGTCAGGTGCGCGACATCAATTCGTATTCGTTGGCTGCACTGATCGAGAAAGCAGGTGGGAAACCCATTCTTTATGGAATCATTCCTGATAAACTGGAGTTAATGAAATCAACCGCTGAAAAAGCCTTGAATGAATGTGACGGAGTTGTCATTACCGCCGGATCTTCCGCGAGTGCTCGCGACATGACGGCTCAGGTGATCAACGGCCTTGGATCACCAGGAGTATTGGTTCATGGCGTCAATGTGCGACCCGGAAAACCTACCATCCTCGCAGTTTCCAAAGGCAAGCCTGTGATCGGATTGCCAGGCAATCCCGTTAGTGCACTTGTGATTGCTGGATTATTTGTTGTCCCGGTAATCGAGAAATTGCTGGGAATTAAAACCGTTCGACCACGCCCATGTGTCTTGGCTAATATGTTAGTGAATATTCCTTCGCAGGCTGGTCGGGAAGACTGGGTGGCTGTTAGGCTGATCCCAAAAACCTCGAATTCTACCCAGGATAAGATGGGGGGTTGGCAGGCGGAACCGGTTTTCGGAAAATCGAATCTTATATTCTCCCTCGTTGCAGCGGACGGATTGATCCGAATATCGCCCGAAGCAACCGGGATTAGCGCAGGAGATACGGTGGAAGTGCTATTGATGTACTAATTCATGAGGATACCTTTCCGACTATTGCGCATCCCAACTAACGCTGCGGCTATAAGGCACTTGTAAATTTGTAACAAAAGACCTCTCCGAGTGGAATGGAAAAACTGGACTTGCAGTTTGCGGCCCAAATCTTCCATGACAAATTATAGATTAAGCAATTGAATGGTGTAGATTCATGTCGGTTTACTTAAAAGACATTCCCCTTTTCGAAGCAAAATCCCGTTTCGAACGGGCACTGCGTGTTGCAAACCTTTGGCAGGTACTTGGCGTGGAGATTATTCCGCTCGACGAGAACGCTATTGGGCGCGTCCTGGGAGAAGCGGTTTGGGCAAAAATATCCTCTCCACATTACCATGCTTCGGCAATGGATGGATTCGCTGTTCGAAGCCAGGATACCCTGGGAGCTGAACCTGGATCTCCTCGCACATTGAGTAAGTTCACCTATCTGGATACTGGAGATGCATTACCCGAAGGATATGACGCGGTCATTCCAATAGAAAACGTTGAATCTCTGGACGAGAGAGGGGGAATTACTTCATCCATCCGCCGACCAATTTCAATACGAATCCGAGCCGCTGTCACACCTTGGAGTAACATTCGCCCGATGGGGGAAGATATCGTTCAAACTCAATTGGTTCTATCTGAAGGCCAGGTGTTGCGCCCAGTGGATCTGGGAGCCATAGCCGCCTCAGGTCATCAATCAGTTAAAGTAGCTCGTAAACCGCGCATAGCCATTTTGCCGACCGGATCGGAGCTGGTTCCACTTGGCTCAGAACTGAAACCAGGCGACATTCTGGAATACAATTCCCTGGTCTTGGCAGCCCAGGTTAATGTGTGGGGTGGAATCCCAACGCGGTACCCGATCACTCCAGATCGTTTTGACGATCTTTGTTCCCGAGTGGAACTAGCGAAGGAAGAGAATGACCTCATTTTGCTAAACGCGGGTTCTTCGGCGGGGGCAGAAGATTTCACAGCACAGGTGATCGAAAAACTCGGAACTCTCCTCGTTCACGGAGTAGCTCTCAGGCCGGGACATCCTGTCATTTTAGGCATAATTACGAGGAATCCGAACGAACTTAATCTTACTTCGTTGCAACCTCCGGCTAGGTGATGAGAATCCTTCGCCTTTAGGGGATAATCGCAAAGAAGTGGTTCCGATTATTGGTGTCCCCGGTTATCCTGTTTCGGCCGCGCTGACTGGAGAGATATTCGTTGAGCCGTTAATTGCCAAATGGACGGGCCGTGCGCCATTGGAACTTCCCGTCGAGAAAGCCTATTTGACTCGCAAGATTACATCTCCGGGAGGCGATGACGATTATGTGCGAGTGGCAGTGGGAAGGGTCGGTGACAGGTTGTTGGCCGCACCGCTTTCACGCGGTGCTGGTGTCATCTCATCCCTTGTACATGCAGATGGATTGGTGATCCTGCCGAGTGGTGTTCAGGGAATAGAGTCAGGGGATTTGGTCGATGTTCATTTATATCGTTCTCAACGCGAAATCGAAAAGACGATATTTTGTATAGGGTCGCATGACATGACCCTTGACCTGTTGGCACAGTTCCTTTCCGTTCACGACCGAAGGCTCTCCTCGGCGAATGTTGGATCACAGGGAGGCTTGATAGCACTCAAAAATGGTGAAGCGCATGTTGCTGGATCCCATCTCCTTGACCCGGATACCGGGGAATACAATATTTCATACATAAAACGGTATGTATCTGGGGTGTCAATTAAGGTTTACGGATTTGTCGGACGCGACCAAGGGTTGATGGTGAAACGCGGGAACCCGAAGAGAATTATGGGGCTCGAGGACCTGAGAAATCCCGAAGTCACTTTTGTCAACCGGCAGCGCGGCGCTGGTACTCGTGTGCTCTTGGACTATCAATTATCAAAATTGGGGATACCTGTGGGTGATATACAGGGGTACAACCAGGAAGAATACACTCATTTGGGGGTGGCTGCAGCGGTTGCTTCAGGGCGTGCAGATTGTGGGCTTGGAATCCCTGCTGCAGCACAGTCTCTGACCTTGGATTTTATTCCACTTTATAAGGAAACTTATCAACTTCTCATCCCCAAAAAGTTTGCGGAAAGTAATTTGATTAGACCATTATTGGATGTAATTAATGATCAAGCATTTCACCAGGCGGTCTTGGGAATGCCTGGATATGATGTCAGCCAAATGGGCAATCTAATAATGGAAGTATAGGGTTATATTCTTAGTCTTTAGATTTAACGCGAAAATTATATAATAGAAAAAACCAATTGCAAAATGCGTTAATATTCATTTATCTTGGCGTTAGAGTTTTATAATAATTATAGTGGCATACTATTCAAGGGCTGGATTTATCATTATAATAAGACAATTAGTGTCCAAATGGTTCAGGAGTTCTAAATGCCAATTACATCAGGAATTCAAGCTCCGGATTTTGCGTTGCTAGATGAGAATAATGTAACCCGCCGTCTATCTGATTTTCGAGGTCGACCGGTGGTTTTATATTTTTACCCTAAAGATGACACTCCCGGATGTACAACCGAAGCGTGCGGATTTCGTGACGATTACAGTGCCTATGTTAATGCAGATGTAGTTATTTTAGGTGTAAGCCCTGACGATACAAAATCACATGCAAAATTTAAGGAGAAATTCACGCTGCAGTTTCCCTTGCTTGCTGACAATGAACATAAGGTCTGCGATATATATGGTGTTTGGGGTCCAAAGAAATTCATGGGGCGAGAATATGAGGGTGTGCAACGCACAACCTTCTTAGTGGATACCAATGGCAGAATCGCGAAAGTTTTTGAAAATGTGAAACCTGCTGAGCATAGTGCTGAAGTTTTGTCAGCAATAAAATCCCTTTAATGGATTGTCTAAGATTAAATAAATATTAATGGCTTATTGGAGGCCGCCAATTTTGATATAAAACCACTCAATTATTGCTTGGATCAATTTTATTTAAAGGGGTAATGGCTGGTTAATAAAAAGATCAAGTAAAAGCTTCCTTTGGAGCAGGTTCAAGAGGTAGAATTTTATTCGCTCTGAACTGATTAAACCGAATAATGCCAGTTTTGTGGAGCCAATATTTTGTCAAAACCCCAAGAATGCCAAATCCATAAATTACACTTCTCCCAAAATTAATAGAAGAAGCCTCAGGAAAATAGCGGGTCACAATAGGAACTTCCTGAAAAGTAAGATTGTTTGCCATCCCTTGGGCAATGATCTCTGCGTCAAAAATAAAATCATCGCTATTATCATCCAGTCGGACTGTTTCCAGGTATTTACGCGTGTATGCCCGAAAACCTGAATGAATTTCAGTGAGATAGCGCCGGAAAACGATATTTGCCATAGCGGTAAGGATAACATTGGCAAAATATTTCCAATAAGGCATTCCCCCCTCAAGTGGCCTGCCTCCCAGCATGCGTGAACCAAAAACCGCATCAGCTTCATGGTTCAGCAGGGGGCGGGTCAAATGTGGGATCATGGTGGCATCATACTGGTGATCAGGATGAACCATTACCACGATGTCCGCCTGTAGTTTTAACGATTCGTGATAACAGGTCTTTTGATTTCCACCATAGCCGCGATTGGTCGGATGCTCAAAAACAATTAACCCGTATTTTTTCGCCATTTCAACAGTATTGTCTGTGGAGGCGTCGTCCACCAGAATAATATGCTTTTGATATTCTGGTGGAATTTCAGCAAGCGTGCGGTCCAGGGTTTTTGCAGCATTATATGCGGGAAGAACAATAATAATTTTTGGATCCATCTTTTTTCATTTCCCTCGCACCAAGATTACTGCTGTGTTATCGTTATAAACTTTAGTCCAACCCGCTTTTTCAAGGGCAGTAGCTAAATCCCACCCCTTTGGAATAAGCGCCCAATTAACGTTATATTTTGACAGAATGTCCTGCCATCCAGCCTCAAGGTTAACAACTTGTTCATATTCACGAATAAATGCCTCTCCATATACATCCCCTTGACTATCAATAAATACCAGTTGCTTAGGAAACAATTCAAAGCTTAAATACCCCCCCCAGTCAAATGTATTGAACATATTTCCTTGCTGAGGATTCGATTTCAACCATTCTGTTGCCTGGATAGGGAAATAGGTTGGAGAAAAGTGCTCGATGCTCCCTAGAGGGGTCACGGCTAACAAAATTATTCCAACCAAAACGGTGAGAGCCGGCCAAAAGATTCCCCTTATTTGACCTTCGATTTTCTCGAGCAGTTCTTCAAAGCGTTTTAGCGGAGAAACAACTTGCTGTTTCGAAAAAACGCTCACCAAAACAAATGGAGCGACAACCCCATAAAAATGGACATTCCGCGCCGATAGAAGCACCATTGCTGAGAACCCTGCCAAGATAATCCCCATTCGAGCGGGCAGTTTTTCGCGTTTGATCACCAGCAAAAATATTGAAAAGACCAAAAATGAAAGCAGGATTAAGAAATTTGGGTCTGCAAAATTAGGCGGAATGGTTTCGTTGGTATGGGACATAAGATAATCATTCCCAAGCCAACTCGTCACGGTGGATAAAGCGCGGAAACTTACCGGGTTGACAAGGGTCACGAATGTTATCGATGCGAGAACGATTCCCAAACGTTTTCCGACTTTAATATCGGCGTTGGGGCGATCTAAGATATATTCCCAAATCCACGCCGCTATTGTTGCACCGGTAACCAGGAACCCGGCAATGAATTCTCCGTGAATATTGTTCCACAAGAACATTAACACTACAAAATACCATATTGATACCTTTCTACCGCTGGCAAGTCTTTCGTTCAAAATCAACCAAATTGCGAATAACAACATCGTAAACAAATGAGGCCGTGAAATCCAATGTAGAGAGGATACTGCTGCTCCCCAAACAACCAGGATGAAAACCGGGATACGGGTTCCGGTACGCTTAACTCCATCTGAATAGATTAAAGCGAAAGTTGTTGCAAGCAAAAGAGCCGATAATATTACTATCCCCCGCTCATCAAAAACAAGGAAAGCGATATAAAAAAATACCCCAGACAGCCATTTGTGGGGTGCTATTGAAACGCCATTGCGCGTATAGGAAAAGATATCAATGATTGCCGGAAAGTGACCTTGTAAAACATATTTACCAACAGCCAGGTAGTGCGGTAAATCCCCATCTGTATTAAGCATTCGAGGGCCAAGCAAAATCGCCGCAATAAAAATGGAAAGAAAAATAATATCGCGCGAACGTGGCAGAACTAAAGCTTTCATTCCGGTGATTTTACCACCTAGTCACCCAATCAAGATATTTATTGTTTGTTCCTATGCAATGGGGTACTCGATAATTAAATAAAAGACATTTAATACAACCTCTAATTTGTAATTATTTAATACTCCTGATAGTTGCAGATTATTAAATCTATGGGGATAAACACAAACGTCATTCACCTTAAGCGAAATAAGTCGGACAAAGGTCTAAATTGGTACTATTTAATAAAGTATGGCACTTTTTTGCTAGATGGATACTTATGAATGAGTTGCGTATTCGCAATCGTCATGATGTTTCTTAGAAGAGTCATTTCTTACTGGTAACTGACGAATAGTACGTTGGCATCGGTAGATAAAATTACTAACCGACCTATTTTTTACCAAAGACTATGCTTATCTGATCTTTATATAGAACATTCCAATTAGAGGAATGAAGTAACGCGCTGGCAATTCCCGATCCCGGTTCCACAAGTACCAAGCGCACTCCTTGCGCTTCCAGTGTCTGTTCCCAACCAAGCTGCGCTCGATAAACATTCATGAATGAAAAAAGGAGGTCGTCCCCATAAACATCAAATGCACGTCCATCAATATATACTTTATATTGAGGATATAAGCGCCAAATGATGTATCCTCCCCATTCATAAGAGTTAAAAATATTACCTTCAGGCTTGTTAATTGTCAATCCAGTCCACGGCAGCTACTGGAAATGCAGCTGCTTCCGATTTTGGTTGGCGTTTGACAGTGCTACTGAAAAAAACACCTGCAAATAATAGAGAACCACCCAGCAAAATTGGGGATATCCATTTCAATATCCAGCTAGGAGACTTTTTTTCAAATTTAATCTTTGTTAATGATCCGATCTGCTCCGCCAAGATCGGAATGGTAGCAATAATAAAGAGAGGAACATAGCGCATGGAACGCAAAGTTGCATAACCAAAGACAAGTGTCAATAGAATTTTTGTAGGCGAAATAGTCTTTTTTCCGAACATTCCTGCAGCTATTAGTGCGAGGATAAACCAAGCGAGTGGTTGCCAAATGAGTTGGTGAAAATCTGGAGAGAGCCATTCCTGAATAAATTGCTGCGTGGCCTGGCTGGATAGCGACTGGAATGGGTAAACTAATATGTGATAACCATTCGGATTGGCAAGTGTTGCCAGGATACATGCTAAAAAAGCACCGATTAATATTAAAATGGTTTTAAGGGCTGGTTTGTCTGGACTATCGATCCTCTGTTGGCGAGCTATGAGAAGTTCTATCAGGCTCCCTCCAATAAAAATACTTATTATGACCAAACCTAGAAGGTATCCAGCATGGAGGTTGACCCATATCAACATAATCAGTGGCAAAGGGATGACAAATTTTAAATGAGCACTTGTTTGATAATGGTCAAGTAAAAATAAAAATAGGCTGGTGATAAGGAGAGAGATCATTTGTGGGCGTACCCCCCAGGTGGGCCATGTCGCAATGGCTCCAAGCAAAAGAGTAAACCCGGCTATATAAGGCCTCGAATTTTGAGGGCAGCGTAAGTAAGATATTAAAAATGCTCCAATAATAATTAGGGAAAAGACAAATATTAGCAGACCGTAACCGCCCAAAATAAACAGACCGTACAAAATTACCTCGGACAGCCATTCTTGAGCAATCCAAGGTTTACCGCTGTTGTTAAATGAAAATGGATCCATGTGTGGAATGGAATGTGTCTGTACGATCAGTTGTCCCGTGCGCAAATGCCACCAGAAGTCAGGGTCGACGACTGGGTACAAGGTCAAAATAAACAGACCTAGGACAAGTAAAATAAAAAACACCTGTCGAATCGTGAAACGCATAGTTAACATTTTACTGCTTCTTGATTGAATCCATTATGTGTTTTTAAAACGAACAGGGGCAGAAACTTATCTGCCCCTGTTGGGAGTAATTTGGAATTCATTCGCCGAGATAGTCACGGAGTTTCCGGCGAATCGAAGGATGCCGCAGTCGACTCAATGCTTGTGCCTCAATTTGACGGACACGCTCGCGGGTTACCCCCATCTTACGACCGACTTCTTCCAACGTATATGCCTGGCCATCCAGGAGCCCATAACGTAATTGAAGGATTCTAACTTCACGGGGGGGAAGCCCATTTAATACCTCGGTCAGGTGTTCGCGTAGTAGATTATAGGTGGCGGTATCGTCAGGCGGGGCGGCTTCATCATCTTCGATAAAGTCACCCAGGACAGAATCCTCTTCATCATCTGTTGGAGTTTCTAGGGATAGTGGTCTCCGGGCTACCTGGATCATATTCTCAACTTTCTTCGGTGGAACTTCTAATGCAGTGGCTAATTCTTCAACCGAGGGTTCTCGTCCGAGACGTTGTGTTAATTGGTGCTGGACACGCAGCAATTTATTGATCTGATCTCCCATATGAACGGGGACGCGAATTGTTCTGCCCTGGTCTGCGATAGCGCGCGTGACTGCCTGGCGGATCCACCAGGTGGCATAGGTGCTGAACTTGTGGCCTCGACGGTAATCGAATTTTTTTGTGGCACGGATCAATCCAATGTTGCCTTCCTGGATCAAATCAAGGAATGGAACCCCGCGTCCCATGTATTTCTTTGCAACACTAATTACGAGTCGTGAGTTTGCAGTTATCAAATGCTCGCGAGCTGCCCAACCATCTTCAATTAGTTTGCGAAGCTCGACCCTGCGACGTGTGCTAACGTTACCGCGCGCCAATTCTTCTCGGGCCATTCGGCCCCGTTCGATTCGCTGTGCGAGATCGACTTCCTCCGTCGCAGTAAGCAAAGGAACGCGGCTGACTTCTTTAAGATACAACCCGATCGTATCGTCTGTGTCAATGTTGGCTAGATAATCATCTAGCGATAGTTCAGGTTCTGCCTCTGCCTCGGGTTTTTCAGCCGCTATAAGTTCGTCCTCTGGCGGTTCGCCGGTTGGAACATCTTCAACGAAAGCAACTCCCGCACTAAGCAGGGCTGCAAAGGCTTCTTCCAACTGCTCTACATCCTGTTCAGCTTCCGGGAAAAAATGCAGGATGTCGTCAATTGTAACGTAAGATTTCTGCCGGCCCAGTTCTATCAGACGGGCAATGGCAGAATATTCTTCATCTTCTTCAAGCAATAAAGGGTTTTCCATTACTTTTCCTTACTGAGCAATCCTTGAATCAGAATACTCTTTTTCTGAACAAAATACAATACCCTTAGCGATCAAGTGATGATCAGGGAAGTCTAATTGTTTAGATGCATTTTTGCACAAAATGTACCAGATTCTGCCACGATCTAATTTCGATCAGGGGGTAGATGTTACTGTCTCCAAGGAGGGTGAGGGTGTGGCAATAACCAAGGTTGGCGTAGCCGTTTCCGCGACCGTAGAAGTTGGTGTTTCAGTTGCTGGGAAAGGCGGAGCAGTTAACAAGTTCAGTAACGCATCAACTCCTGCTTGGCTGACGACGTATAAATTCCCTGTATCAAAACGAACGTAGTATCCACTTCCCGTAGGGGTAAGAATCCCTACTTGGATAGTGTGTTTCACGTTATTCACAAAAGTGAGTTCAATAGTGTCTGCTGGAGTATTTAAACCAGCATCACTCAAATTGAGAGAATTATCTAATGTTGTAACAATACGCAGGGCACCGACCTGGGTTTCGGCGGCTCCTGCTAAAGATTGGTCCGCAGTTCCAGTGGTTGGCAGCGTGACAACCCAAGTTCCACTAGTATCACGCTGCATCTGGAAAATATGTTCTTTCGCGTCAGTAATCCGAAGGACCTGCAGAGTGCCATCGGACGGCGTGATGAGGAAATTAGTTGCTGTGGCAGTTGGGGTGGACGATGAGAAGGTGCCTGTGCCTTGGCTTTTCATGACAAAGTAGGCAACAACCACCAATGCAAGAATGACCAACAGAATCCAGGTTGGACGCTTGATCATTGGATCATCCTCTCGAACGTCGTACCAGCCAGGAGACGACTCCGCCGGCAATTACCAGTCCGGGCAGGATGAATAGGAAAGAAATCGCCATCACCAGCAACCAAAAACTGCTTGGGAGGACCAGAGTGCGGCTGATTGCTGTGGGCGTATTTAAGTTAATCAACTGTTCCTGACCGGCTGCCCAATCAATCGCGTTGATAAACATGTCGCCATTGGCATACTGGTTAAAGAAGGCATCCGAAGCAAAGTCAGCATCTCCAAAAATAACCACATGATTGTTTGCGGTAGCATCTGAAACTGCAAACGCCAGAGTAAGAGGACCTGGGAAATCCGTCGCTGAGTTGAAAGCCACTTGTCCATTCGTTTGCAATGCAGCAAAGTCGGTCTCTCCCCAGGCGGTAGTGGCAGTTGTAACCAACGCTGTGGGCTGGTTGGTTAAATTGGTTGCTACGGAAAGACTGCGAGCAGACGGGAAAAACGATACCAGACCTTGGAGTTTTTCAGTTATAGGATGTGTGCCATATGAAGCTGCTACAGCATATAATGGCTGGCTCGTATTGGTATCAATGACGATATCGTTGTCAAAGGAAATTCCCCATGAGGTGGCAAGATAAACAGCAAGTGGGTCCGGAGAATTACCGAATTGCGTAAGTGGGGTGGGTTCTTCCATGACAATCAGTGCGCCGCCCTTGGATACATAATCCTGTAACAATGTTGCTTCAGCAGCAGAGATTGGTTGTGTTGGTCCGGCAACTACTATGACCGTTGCATCCGTGGGAATTTTATTTGTGGCGATAAGATTTAAAGATTGAACCGTATAGTTTTTAGCCTCAAGCGCGGTTTTGGCAGCGGTATAAGCAGTGTTCCCCGCGGTCTGGATATCCCTTTCACCATGACCTGTCAGGAAATAAATAATTTTTTGCCCAGGATTCATTAATCGCACTAACCCTGATGTTAAATCCTGCTCTGATGCCAATGCAACTATTTCGTGACGGTTTCCCATCTGCAAATAGATTTTACCGTCCCCGGTAATACCAGCTTGTGTAGCTGCAAGAGGATTTTGGTCAGGGTCGATAAATGCATATGTAAATTTACCATTTGAATTATTCTTATAATTTTCGAGTAATTTTCGTGCAGTATCGCTGGGAGTTTGTGAGGTAAAGAAAGCGGTTGCCTGAACTGAGGAGGGTAAAGTTTTTAATGTATCGAGGGTTACATTGGCTAGGCTATTCTGTTTGTCTTCAGTAAAGTCAAATGGTGTTCCAGGGTTTTGTAATACAAAGATATTAATTACGAGGAGAATCCCGACAAATGCAAGCAGCATGATAGCGGCATTGCTTCCATAACGTGCCTGTCTTCCGGTGAGGAGTACACGCACGCGCTGCGGGTCTAGCAAAGCAAAAAAAGCCAATCCCAGAACGATCAGAGCTGCAGATATCGCCAATGCCCAACTAAATGCTGGGACATTTGGAAGGGTATAGATTTTTGCTAGAGCAAGCAGCTTAACAAGTAATAAAACGAGAACAGCCAAAAATGCTACACCAGAAACCCATAACCCGATTACAGCAAATTTTTTCGGACTGAGCTTCTTTTGTGAAGTTTTTTGGGTTTTACTAGTCTTAGCCATTATCTCCACCTTCTTATTTCCACTGCGAACGAGCTTAAAAATAGGCCTAACGCAGTTAGACTGATTGGATAGATGACATCAGATATTGACATAGAGCCAGCAACCATGGAATTGAATCGGCCATTTAGGTCCAGATAATTAAAAATATTATTGATGGAATCATTCTGGATGATGTAGGTGGGTAAACGGATGAGCCACCAGAAGAGGATAAGGACGGCCAGAGTCGCAAAAAACGCGGCAAATTGGTTGCTAAAAAAAGATGACATTGCTGTTCCAATTGCCAAAAATACCGCGCTCAGTAGAATGATGGCTATATATGCCGAAATCATAACGCCTTGGTCAATTCCCGGGGACGTAAGCTTATTCAGGACGAGCGGATATACCAGGGTTATTGCAATGATGGTCAGCATGAATAAAAACGCGCCAAGCCATTTACCCACCACCAATTCACCATCTCTAATGGGCGTGGTGAGGAGTAGCTCAAGAGTTCCCATGCGTTGTTCATCAGCTAATAGCCTCATAGTTAATGCGGGAGTTGCAAACAAAAATACTGTTGCCATTGGCCCAATAACAATATCTATTCCGGGAGCCGTGTTGCTGTAGTACGCCTGGTTTGTCAAGTAGTAGATAATAACCACGAAGTAAATCCCGACCGTCAGAAGTGCAAGCAGGGCTGCAATATATGCGATCGGGCTTGTAAAATAATGTCGATATTCTCGACGGGCAATTGTCCAGATGTTGCGCATAGATTACCTTTCTTTCTTGGCATTATCCTGGGTAAGCTGCAGGAATATTTCTTCCAGGCTCATTCCAACTGGTTGGAATTCAAGCAGGTCGTACCCGGCTTCAATCGTCGCTCTGGCAACCGCCGGGCGAACATCAGCTGTGGGGGCAAATTGGAACTCCAAAGAGCCATCCGGTTGGAGTTTAGCATTTTGAACACCATCAATTTTAGTAATGATGGGGAGCAGATCGTCAGCCTCGCCTTTGACACGCAGGATCACGGATTCCGCACCCACCAGGCGGGATTGAAGGTTTTCTGGCGTATCTTCAGCAACAATTCGCCCTTTATTGATAATCAAAACACGATCACAAAGTTGCTGCGCCTCTGAAAGGATATGAGTTGAAAGAAGAACAGTCCGCTCTTTCCCCACTTCGCGTACGGTATTTCGAAACTCCACTACTTGAGCTGGATCAAGCCCAATGGTCGGTTCGTCGAGGATCAGGACTTCGGGCCTGTGTAGCAAAGCCTGAGCCAACCCAACTCGTTGTCGCATACCCTTTGAAAGGTTTGAAATGTATCCATCCGCGCGGTTTTCCATTTGGACTAAATCCAGGGCAGCATCCACCATGTCATCTCCATTTGGCAGGTGACGCAAATCAGCCATGAATTTTAAATACTCGTAAACCGTCATTTCAGGGTAGAGTGGCACTGTTTCTGGAAGATAGCCAACGCGACGGCGCACTTCTAGGGATTCGCTGATGACGTCGAATCCGGCTACCTGTGCTGAGCCGTATGTGGGAGGCATATACCCTGTCAGGATTCGCATGGTCGTGGTTTTCCCGGCACCGTTGGGACCGAGGAAGCCCACGACCTCGCCCTGCTTGGCTTCGAAGGTTAAATTTTCAATTGCCCTTCGGGAGCCATAATCTTTTGTGAGACCTGTGGCACGGATCATGGGTTCTCCTTAAAAAAATCTGATTGATTGCTGGCGAAATAAACGGCACTGCAGCCATTTGGCAGCGGTGCCGGAATGTGGCATCGATCAATCGAATAGTACTATACAATTAAAGAAGAGGCAAAGTCAAGTGGTTTTATTTTTTCTAATCAAACCCTAATCTCGGATAATTACATCTTACGCCGTCTTATTTTATGGAAAGAGATTTAAAAGAAATAGAGGTTCCGGATGAATTGACTAAACAAAATATGTTGGATAGAATTGGGCGACTCGGAGACAATTACAATGTCTTTATTATTCCAAAAAGGATAGGAGAGGATATATGAATATTCTTTGGCTAGGTAGCCGTCATGGACTAAATAATTTTGAGCAAATCGCCATTGTAGGTGTTTTAATTACCGCCTTTATCAGCCTGCTTTACGCCTGGCTTTTACGCGGGAATGTTCTAAAAAAGGATAAAGGCACTGCAAAAATGCAGGAAGTGTGGGACGCTATTCGTATTGGGGCAAATAGTTACCTCAGCCGACAGTTAAAGACCATCCTGCCTCTGATTGGGGTTTTGACAGTGGTGCTATTTTTAAGTGTTTATGTGGTGCCACCATCTTCAGAAGCGACAGGTGAATTTGGCGCGAATGCTCAAATCATCGTTGCGATTGGGCGGACTATAGCGTTCATCATGGGGGCATCTTTCTCTCTCCTTGTCGGCCAGTTAGGTATGCGTATGGCGATCCAGGCTAATGTCCGGGCTGCTGCAGCTGCGCGACGGGGTTTGAACGAGGCCTTGACCATCGCTTATTATTCGGGAACAATCACTGGTATGTTGACAGATGGTCTGGGCTTATTTGGCGGTACCCTCATTTTTATTGTTTTTGGTAGAGCTGCACCGGATGCCTTACTTGGTTTTGGTTTCGGGGGGACATTGCTTGCATTGTTTATGCGAGTGGGTGGAGGCATATTTACAAAAGCTGCGGATGTTGGCGCTGACCTAGTTGGAAAGGTTGAAAAAGACATTCCCGAAGACGACCCGCGCAATGCAGCTGTTATTGCGGACCTGGTGGGCGACAACGTGGGCGATTGTGCAGGGATGGCTGCCGACATTTTTGAATCATACGAGGTAACCATCGTATCCGGCTTGATTCTAGGTCTGGCTTTAATGTCAATTGATCCGACACACAGCTTAAAGTGGATTGTTTATCCGCTTATTATTAGGGCTATTGGGGTCCTATCGTCCATTCTCGGAACATTCACGGTACCCATCTGGGAGAACGTTTCAGAAAAGGGTTTATTCGGTTTTCTGCATGCCCACGACGCTGAAAGTGCAATGTTTCGATCTTATGAGGTTTCGAGTGTAAATACCATTCTCTGGTCGTTTTTGTTGGCAATTTTATATTGTCACGATTGGCGTATGGCAATGTTGACATCAATAGGGGTTGGCCTGGCGGTTGTTTTCAACCCGCTCACTTCCTATTTCACCTCCACCAGGAAGGCTCCGGTCAAAGAAATTGTCGAATCGACCAGGACCGGTGCTGCGACGACAATCCTTTCAGGGTTATCAGTTGGGATGGAATCAAGCGTTTGGGCGCTTGTAGTGATAGTCATTAGTTTTATTTTTGCCCTCCTGCTCTATAACAGCCAGGGTGCTCAATACGTTCTCTACGCTGTGGCAATGATTGGGATTGGCATGTTGAGCCACACCGGAAATAATGTGGCAATGGATTCTTATGGTCCAATCTCCGATAATGCAAACGGTATCGGGGAAATGGCCTGGCACGACCTGGAAGACGACGAGACGAAGAAAGCTCGTCAGATCATGGCAGACCTGGATGCGGTTGGAAACACAACCAAGGCAATTACCAAAGGTGTCGCCATTGCATCTGCGGTCATCGCTGCGGTCAGCTTGTTCGCTTCATTCTTCATTGATGTTGGACGTGTTCAACAAGCAGCCAATGTCGCTGCCCAGGCAGCCGGAAAAGTCATTCCATTCGCTAAATTGTTGAGCGATACGGGCATTCGCGTGTCGGAGATCCCGGTCTTTATTGGTCTTTTGTTGGGTGGGGCGCTTCCCTGGTTATTTGGATCTCTTTCGATCAGAGCAGTTAGTCGGGCTGCTGGCTTAATTGTTCATGAGGTTCGACGGCAGTTCAAGATCCCTGGGTTGATGGAAGGCAAAGTCAAACCGGATTATGCACAGGTGGTTGGAATTTCAACTGCTGCTGCTCAAAAGGAACTTATTCCGCTGGCGACAATTTCTGTGCTGACACCATTGGCTCTTGGATTGATGTTGGGGGTGGAAGCGCTGGCTGGATTTTGTGCGGGCATCATCCTTAGTGGGCAGCTATTGGCTGTATACATGGCGAATGCGGGTGGTGCTTGGGATAATGCAAAAAAATTAATTGAAGATGAACCACGCGACCTGGCAGCAAACACCGGCAAGGGTTCAGAAAGGCATAAAGCCAGTGTAGTCGGCGATACGGTTGGTGACCCGCTCAAAGATACCGCAGGGCCAGCCTTAAACCCAATGATCAAAGTGGTAAACCTGGTTTCGTTACTTGCGGCGCCAGTCATTGTTAAATATGCTGGCGGGACCGGGGTAACCATGGTGGTCGTATGGGTGATTGCCCTTCTTTTTGTTGCCGCAGTCGGGTGGGCAATAGCCCGGTCAAAGGCTTCTGCGCCTGCTTTGAAATAATTAGAAAAGCAATAGGTTTATAATAATTGATCACGGCATCCCCTCATTGGGGATGCCGTGATTGTTACATAACATGTTAGCTATGAGGAGCGATTGAAATTTGTATTTTCAAGGACTTTTTATTTTTCTTTATTACCAAAATAGCGTCTCTGCCATTCAAACAGTTTATTTAGGGCTTCAATGGGCGAAAGAGAATTTACATCTAAACTATTTAGTTCGTCCAAAAGGGGATTAGTTTCTGGGAAAAGCGCTGCTTGTTGCGCCGCTTGGGGGTTAATCCGGATTGCTTGTCCGGACGATTTTTCCAGTTCCTTCAAGATCTCTGTGGCGCGTTGGATCACCGGACGGGGGAGACCAGCAAGTTGTGCCACATGGATCCCGTATGAACGATCGGCACCACCTGGGATTATCTGATGAAGGAAAACTACCGTTCCGTCAGCCTCGGTAACGGCAACATTGTAATTGCGAACGCCGGGTAGCAAGTCTGCAAGTTGAGCTAATTCATGATAATGGGTGGCAAATAGTGTTTTGGAACGGAGCGATGGGTGATTGTGAATGTACTCGACAACTGCCCAGGCAATAGAAACTCCGTCATATGTGCTGGTTCCGCGCCCAATTTCATCTAATATTAGCAGTGACCTTTGCGTAGCATGATGCAGAATATTGGCAGCTTCAATCATTTCCACCATAAAAGTGGATTGGCCGGCGTGGATTTCATCCTGGGCACCGATCCGGGTGAATATTCGGTCAACTAGTCCAATCCTAGCCGATGAAGCGGGAACGAAAGATCCCATTTGTGCCATTAGCACGATTAATGCTGTTTGACGGAGATACGTAGATTTTCCAGACATGTTAGGTCCGGTAATAATCCTAACGATCTCACCTTTTTCGAAAATCACATCGTTTGGTACATATCGTTCACTGTGAAGGCTCGTTTCTACTACCGGGTGACGGCCTCCAACGATTTCAAGCACATCATCCTCCTGGATTTCTGGGCGAACATAACCACCCAAGGCAGCCGACTCAGCCAGAGCTGAATAAACGTCCAATTCAGCTAGTGATCGCGCTACGTCCAGCAACCTGCCTGCAGATTTGGCCAATATCGAACAGATTTCTCGGAATAAGCGCACCTCGATCTCTCTGATGCCTTCTTCCGCATTGAGAACGAGTGTTTCATATTCTTTCATTTCTGGAGTAATGAAACGTTCTGCATTAACAAGCGTTTGTTTACGAATATATTCGGATGGTGCGTTGGCAGCTTGTCCTTGGGAAATTTCGATAAAATATCCGAAGACTTTGTTATACCCAACCTTAAGGGTCTTGATCCCGGTTCGCTTTTTTTCGATTGCCTCCAGGTTATTGATCCACTCACGGGCGTGGCGGGATGCCTCTACAACGCCGTCCAATTCAGCAGAGTAGCCCGGACGAATAACGCCAACATTTTGAAGGGTTGCAGGTGGGTCATCAGCGATGGAGGAATGAAGCAGTGAATATTCGTCGTTGCAAGGGTTCAGCGAGTTTATTGGTAATGTTGAAGATGTGGTTTCTGAAGAAAGGATACCCTGGATGGCAGGCAAGCTTAGCAGTGTATCCTGCAATGTCACCAGGTCACGTGGTAGTGCGTGACCAGAGAGGACGCGATTGACTAGGCGTTCAAGGTCGGACAATGGCTTGAGGGCGGAACGTAATTCAGCGCGTAACAGCGAACGTGAAAAAAAGAACTCTACTCCTTCCTGGCGAGCCCGGATACGACTTATGTCAAGAAGAGGTTGGCTGACCCATTGGCCCATTAACCTTTTACCCATGGGTGTTACAGTTTGGTCGAGTACTCCCAACAGTGAACCTTTTGTTTCTCCACGCAAGGTTTCAACCAATTCCAAGTTACGACGGGTAGCTGCATCAAGTGTCATGAACTCGCCAAGGCTGTATACTCTCAAACCTGTCAGAAGCGGTAGAGCTGCACCTTCAGTCTCTTTCAAATACTGGATGATGCCGCCAGCAGCACGTGTAGCCACTGGAAGATTTTTTAACCCAAAACCTTCCAGTGTGGAAGCCGCAAAATGCTCCAATAATGCCTCTTTGCTTTTGCCAGGTTCAAATCGCCAGGAGGGCCAGGCTGTCATGTTACTGGACATTCCGGTCGGAATGATGAGATTGTCAGGGTGAATGATTTCAGCAGGATTGAGACGTGTTAATTCTGAGCGGATGGGTCCCCATGACTGCTCGGGTGTGCTAGAAAGTAAGTCATTGGTCATGTCAAGTTCAGTGACGGCGAATTCTCCGGTAGTAATGTCCACGTAGGCAATCCCTGCGCAACCGTCTTCTACCACGATGCAGGCAAGGTAATTGTTGGCGTCTCCATGTAGAAGACCGGGTTCGACAATTGTGCCTGGAGTGACCACACGTACAACCCGACGCGGGAATATTCCTTTGGCAGGCTGGTTCCCAACCTGTTCGCATATTGCCACGTGGTAACCCTTTTCGATCAACCTGGCGAGATAATTCTCTACAGCGTGGTAAGGGATGCCAGCTAGAGGAGCGCGTAATCCTTTTCCGATTGGGCGGGAAGTAAGAACAATGTCAAGTTCGCGCGCAGCCGTTTGAGCATCCTGGTCAAAAGTTTCGTAGAAATCCCCGAGACGGAAGAATAGGATGGCGTTGGGATACTGACGTTTAATTTCAAGATATTGTTGACGAATTGGAGTTACATCTTCAGGCATGTCTACATTTTACTGCTTCTCACCCATATATGTATCCAAATAAAGTTCTGCGCTATAATTGAATTACGATACTCTACCGAAAAGGAGACCAATATGGCTAGTGTTACGTACGATCACATAACAAAAGAATTTGGGAATGTCATTGCAGTGAATGATTTAAACTTGGAAATTGAAGACAAAGAATTCCTGGTTTTCGTCGGGCCTTCAGGATGCGGGAAGACAACCGCGTTGCGGATGCTTGCTGGCCTGGAAGAAATCACAAAAGGCCAGATCAAGATTGCTGACCGTGTAGTAAATGACGTTCCTCCCAAAGACCGCGATATCGCAATGGTTTTCCAGTCTTATGCGCTATATCCGCACATGACGGTTTATGATAATCTGGCATTTGGCTTGAAACTTCGCAAGACGCCAAAAGATGAAATAAAGCGTAGGGTGCAGGAAGCGGCAGACATCCTCGGAATAGGTGAATTGCTCGCCCGTAAACCTCGCCAACTTTCCGGTGGTCAACGGCAGCGTGTAGCAGTTGGACGAGCGATTGTGAGGGAGCCTAAAGTCTTCCTATTCGATGAACCCTTATCCAACTTGGATGCTAAATTGCGCATTGCCATGCGTTCCGAAATTACTAAATTGCATCAAAGACTTGGGACAACTTTTATCTACGTGACCCATGACCAGATGGAAGCCATGACTATGGCCTCCCGTATTGCGGTAATAAACAAGGGCATCCTCCAGCAGCTGGATACACCGCAAACACTCTATGATCATCCGGACAATATGTTCGTGGCCGGTTTCATTGGTGCGCCGGCGATGAATTTTTTCAATGCGAAATTGCGCAAAGATGACGGTAATCTTATTGTAGAAACAAATTCATTTAAAGTCCCCATTCCGCCAGAGCGTATGAAGGCTTTTCAAGGTTACATAGATAAACCAATTGTATTCGGCATTCGCCCGGAGGATATTTTCAACCCAGTATTTGTTCCACCGGGAATTCATGTGGCTGAAGTTGAGACAAAAGTGGATGTAACCGAATTGATGGGGAATGAGATTTTCCTTTACCTATTGGCCGGATCTGACAATATAGTTGCACGAGTTGATCCGCGCACTAATTTCCATATTGGCGACAAGGTTCCTGTTTCATTTAATTTGGACAAGTGCCACTTGTTTGATCCCGAAACGGAGAAAGCCATCCAGTAAACTGATTTGATTCCAAAAATCCGCCAGGTGTGTGGTATTGCCTGGCGGTTATTTATTTGAGGCGATTCAATGACAACGAAATATACATTGGTTCTAATTCGTCACGGACAAAGCACCTGGAACCTGGAAAACCGGTTCACTGGCTGGACGGATGTTGGTCTTACCGAACTGGGCTGTCAGGAAGCCCACACGGGTGGTCAACTTCTAAGGGACAAAGGGTTTACATTCGATATAGCGTACACATCCGTGCTAAAACGCGCGATCCGAACACTGAATATTGTTCAAGAGGAAATGGATCTCGAATGGATCCCGGTCATCCGTGCATGGCAGTTAAATGAACGCCATTATGGTGCCCTTCAGGGGTTGAATAAAGCCGAGATGGCTGTCAAATTTGGTGAAGATCAGGTGAAAATTTGGCGTCGAAGTTATGATGTCCCCCCACCTGCGCTTGAATTGACTGATGAACGCCACCCCCGCTTCGACCGTCGTTACGCGGAACTGACACCTGAGCAACTCCCTGCGACGGAATCACTTAAAATCACATTAGAACGCGTGCTTCCATATTGGCACAGCACTCTGGTTCCTATGATTAACTCTGGTAAAAGGGTATTGATATCGGCTCATGGCAATAGTATCCGGGCGATGGTCAAATACCTCGATGACATTTCAGACAAGGAAATTCCCGGACTCAATATTCCAACCGGCATCCCGTTGGTATATGAACTCGATTCGGTCATGAAACCCATTAAGCATTATTACCTTGCAGACGAGGAGACTGTACGAAAGGCGGAAGCAGCGGTAGCCGCACAAGGAAAAGCAAAATAAGACTAAAAAACTGGCGTTCTGCAACGCCAGTTTTTTTATGAGTAGAAACATTATTTTCGCTTTAATCCAACCAGGACCACCAGGCCAGAAATTAATAAAGCTGCCGCGACTATGATGATTACCGTTTGACGTGCAGCTGAAACAGGCAGCGCCGGTGAGGGGGTTGGGCTTGGAGGTATAGGGGTACCGGTTGCAATGGGTGTGGAGGTGGGCCAGGGGGTTATAGTGGGCAATCCAGTAGGAGTTGGTGTTGGCATGGTGGGGGTGGGGGTGTATGCTGCCCGAATGATAATCTTTTGACCGGTGTATATAACGGATTTAGTGGTTAGATCGTTTATAGATAAAAGGTTGTTCAGGGAAATATTGTACGCTATCGCAATGCCCAACAACGTATCGCCACCCATTACAGTATAAGTAATGGATCCATCCGCATTTGGAGTGTTTGGAACCATGGTCGGTTGGGGAGGGTTGTACGATGGCGGCAGTGTGATCGCAGCGGGAGTCCCACCTGTGGAAAGACCACAATCGATTACGTAATAATAAGTATTTCCTGAAACAGCCACACCTGCACCGATATCCTGCAGGTTGGTTGATATCATTGTAGTAAGGTGTGGATCATCTTCTGTCCATTGTTTCACTGCCTCATCAGCGGTCATTCCAACACCGGCAGTAATGTTTTCAGAAAAGAAACCACCCTGGCTGATATCTCCTGCTACAGCGTAGCCAGCTTGAAGCGCACGTTGGAAGGGGCGCAATCCATCAGAGCTGACATGGGTAATTGTCCTTATGGACAAATTGTACTCAGCCTGTGCTTGAGCAATACTCATTAGGATGGAATTTGAATTATAGGGAGGCAACCCGCGGGAGCTTCTGAGGTCATTAACTGCATCGATTACATCAGAAGCAGTTGAAAGATTTTGGGTTGTGGGCGATTCAGCTCGAATCCCCATTGGCGAAAACATAATAATTGGGAATACGAAAAGTGATAAAAGGACCATGAATAATTTTCGCATCGAGCCATTATACCGTTTGGCAGACAAGCAAGCAAACTTCATAAGTTAAAAGTGATAAGAGGCTTCTAGTAGGTGTACGATAATTAGAGGGGGATATTCGTCCCGCCTCAAGGTGACATTGTTCATGATTTGACAGTTGCCTCCGGCAGTACAATAAAACGTCAGGAGAAACTCATGTCAATTTTTACACCCGGTCGCCGTTGGCAACCGCCATTCATGCCTTTCAAGCGCGAAACCCCTGGTCGCCGTGCATTGGCCTCGTTCGAAGAAATTATTAAAGGACCATTGTGGGGATGTCGAATGTGCGGGAACTGCTTGTTGCAAGAGACTGCTTTTATTTGTCCAATGGAATGTCCCAAGGGCATGCGCAATGGACCATGCGGGGGCTCCACTCCGAAAGCTTGCTATGTGGACAGCACGCGCCCGTGTATCTGGTACGAAATTTACAAGCGTTCCTTTAAAATGGGCCGCCAGGATAAGTTGATGGAAGTGCTTCCGCCAATGGATTGGGAGAAAACCGGTGGGGAGACATGGGGGGATGTGGTCGATCAGGTTAAAAGGATGGGAGCAGGGAAGGCTGCAAAAGGGCTTATTTTTAGTACAGCTGAAGAACGATCAAGAACGTGGGAGGGTATCTTCCGACCGGTACGCCAGCCGGACTGGTGGCAAGGGGATAGTGAATACCACGGTCCGAAAAACATCGAACAATCTTCTGAACTGGAACGAAGACTAAAGGCTGGAGAATTCGTGATTGCTTGCGAGATTACCCCGCCTTTGTCCACATCAACCACCAAGCTGGCAAGCAATATTGATCTGGTAAAACCTTACGTTACTGCCATCAATTTCACTGACAATGCTTCTGCCACTCCACGGATGAGCTCCTGGGCGTGTAGCAAAATAGCAATTGAGCGGGGCGCCGAGCCTGTCTTGCAGATCGCTGCCCGCGATCGTACTCGCGCCGGTGTACAAGGTGAAATCCTGGGTGCTTCTGCCCTGGGCGTAAAGAATGTCCTTTGCGTCACTGGCGATAGCCCGGTATTGGCTCCCCAGCCGCGCGGTAGGATGGATGTCAATGACTTGGACGCGATCCAGATGCTTTGGATCTTGCGGCGCATGCGCGATGAAGGCCACTATCTTGACGGGCGTGAGATTAAGTTTCCACCTCGAATTTTCCTTGGAGCTGCAGCTTCACCCTTTGCTTCAGACCCGAAATTCCAGGCACTAAGGGAACATAAGAAGGTCAATGCTGGAGCGCAATTCTTCCAGACCAACCTGGTATACGATATCGATGGCATGGAAATCTGGCTAAATGAATTAGCCAAACGTGGCATATTGGATAAAGTGTACATCTTGGTAGGAATAACACCTCTAAAGAGTTCTAAAAATGACGCGTTACATGACCGAAGTGCCGGGTGTATGGGTTCCTGAACAGATTATGAAACGGATGGAAGCAGCCGATGCTGCGGGGAATGCACAGGAAGAAGGAGTGCAAATTGCACTTGAATTAGCTCGAAAAATAAAAGGGTTTGAAAAGCAGGGTATCCATGGATTGCATATCATGCCGGTGGGATGGGAAGATGTGATTCCACGTATTGTAAATGATGCAGGACTTCTACCAAGTGGTCACGGTCCAATTGTGTCTTTAAATTAGTTTTATTTGCAGGTCGGAATATTCCAAATTTGGAGGCTTATATGGACGCATTGTTGCCGAATGAAATGGCCGAAAAAGCCGAAACGACCGGAGTTCGCAAAGTGGCGTTGCCATTTCTGTCATTATTTGCTTTGGCAATATTAGCCGGTGCCTTCATTGGCTTGGGTTGCATGTTTGCAACTACCACGGCTGCTGCCACTTCAACACTGCCCTATGGTGTGGCACGCTTACTGATCGGACTGGTTTTTTGTCTTGGCTTGATTTTGGTAGTTGTTGGTGGAGCAGAATTATTTACCGGGAATAACTTGATCGTTATGGCCTGGGCTAGCCGAAAAATATCAACCTTGGCACTTCTGCGAAATTGGCTGATCGTTTACGTTGGGAATTTTGTTGGGTCATTGGGGACGGCATTGTTCGTATTCCTTGGAAAACAGTATGCTAATGGGGGAGGCTCGGTCGGAGAAGCTGCTCTAAAAATTGCTGTCGGAAAAGTCAACTTCGGTTTCATACAGGCCTTGGCGCTGGGTATGATGTGCAATGCCCTGGTCTGTCTTGCGATTTGGTTGACCTATAGTGCACGCAGTGTTTCGGATAAAATCCTTGCCATCCTGTTTCCCATTTCAGCTTTCGTGGCTGCAGGCTTTGAGCACTCGATCGCCAATATGTATTTTATCCCCTATGCTCTCTTAATTAAGGCTTTCGATCCGGCCTTTGCAATGTCAAAGTCGATCGACCTGTCAAGCTTAACTTGGGGATCATTTTTCCTGAAAAACTTGCTGCCAGTTACCATTGGAAACATAATTGGCGGGTCAATGCTTGTAGCTGCTATGTACTGGGTGATCTACTTACGGAAAAAGATGAGCTAAAGTGCTGCATGGTTAAATGGCAGAGTTAAATTACCTTTACATTGAAATAATGGCAGGAGGCTGCAATTTAAAACCCAGCAGGTGAGCCGGGTATAATGAAGCAATGCTTACGACCCTTATTATTCTCGCAGGGGGCAAATCACAACGAATGGGGAAGGATAAAGCCTTTATTCGCTTTCATGGAGAAACCCTTGTTAGCCGAATTTTGGATAGATTGGAAGGATTGGCAGAGGAGGTGATTGTAATCGCCCCCAGGTCTCCGGAAAACCTACCTAGGGGTGTACAGTTCGCTCCGGACCTGTTACCCGGACGGGGACCGTTAGGGGGACTATACACCGCCCTAAGCGTTGCGTCTCATCAGATCATTGCTGTGGTTGCATGCGATATGCCTTTTGTAAATGCGAAGCTGCTAGCTTATCAACGCGACATTCTTTTGTCCGAAGACCTGGACGTAGTAGTTCCATCTTCTGAGAAGGGTTTGGAACCTTTGCATGCCATTTACCGGAAAAACTCATGCCTTCCGCCTGTGCGGAAAACGCTTGAAGCTGGAAAGGGACAGTTGATCTCATGGTTTCCGAGTGTCAAGGTGCATATTCTCGCCCCTGAGGAAAGCAATACTTTTGATCGCAGGGGATTAATGTTTTTGAACGTAAACACTCCCGAGGAACTCTCTAAAGCAGAAAACTTAGAACTTGGCAATTTTGTATAAGTTTTTATTGATCAACTTTGAGACCTGAAGCACATCTCCTGGAATTTACAAAACCCCTTTTCGAAAACTCTGTGAATATCCTGACAGTAACTTACTTTCTTAATGGTTTTTTGATGATTGCCGTACCTGTTGGGTTAACGATATATTTGACGCGCAAATTCAAGCAAAAATGGCGCTTGTTTTGGATCGGGGCAGCAACATTTGTATTTTCGCAAATCCTGCATATCCCCTTCAATGCGTTGGTTAATCCAATTCAGAATCAATTTAGTTTTATCGCACTACCCTTTGCCTTGCAGAATTTGATCCTGGCTGTATTCCTCGGCTTGAGTGCTGGAGTATTTGAAGAATTTTCTCGTTATTTAATGTACCGTTGGTGGGCAAAGGACGCCCGATCCTGGGGCTCGGGATTACTGGCTGGAGCAGGTCATGGTGGCGTTGAAGCTATTATCCTGGGATTAATTGTTCTTTATGGATACACCCAGATGCTTATTGTGCGTGGCGTGGATATTTCTACTTTGGTGGCACCTGACCAGGTAGAATTAGCAAAGGCCCAGATCCAGGCATATTGGTCTACACCCTGGTATATGACCATGCTTGGAGCACTTGAACGCCTATTTGCCATCCCCGTTCACTTGGCGTGTTCGGTCCTTGTTTTGCAAGTATTTACCCGCAAGAAATTTTGGTGGGTGGGTATTGCGATCCTTTTTCATGCATTTGTTGATGGTGTCGCGGTTTTTGTTTCTCAAAGTGGGGTATCCGCGTTACCTATTGAGGGAATCGTTGGTTTTTTTGCCGTGATAAGCCTCGGAATAATTTTTGTTTTACGACAACCCGAACCAGCATTAGTTCAAATTCCTGCTTCAATTAACCCACCTGAATTCAAGCCTGCACAAGTGCAAGATAATACGAAAAACCTGGACGATACACGATATCAATAAAGAGAAAATATGATCCGTACAGAGAACTTGACAAAAAAATTCGGAGTGATAATGGCGGTTGAAGGCCTCAATTTGGAAGTCGCTGAAGGGGAGGTGTTTGGTTTTCTAGGTCCAAACGGCGCAGGAAAAACAACTACTGTCAGAATGTTGACCAGTTTAATTGGCCCAACCGCAGGCTCAGCTTCCGTGGCCGGATTCAAAGTCGGAGTGCAGGACACCGAGATTCGCCGAACCGTCGGTGTTTTGACTGAGACCCCGGGGATGTATGATAATCTTTCCGCTGAATATAACCTGAAAATTTTTGCTGAACTTTACGAAGTCAAGGATGTAAAGGGGCAGATCGAAAAATACCTCAAGATGCTTGGATTATATGAGCGTCGTTTGGATCCTGCAGGGACTTTTTCAAAAGGGATGAAACAGAAACTGGCGATCGCACGAGCTTTATTGCATGAACCTCGGGTATTATTCCTGGACGAACCGACTGCAGGGTTGGACCCGGAAGCCTCCCACCTGGTTAGGGAATTTATCGCCGAGCTCAAGAAGGAAGGACGAACAATATTCCTGTGCACCCACAATTTGGATGAGGCTGACCGTCTTTGTGACCGCATCGGAGTGTTCAAATCTCGCTTGCTTGTGGTGGATACCCCTGCCAACTTGCGGGCTTCGGTCTTTGGTCGGAAAGTGGTATTTCACCTTCGTATGACAAACGAAAAAATCACTTCCGCAGTGCGAAAATTGCCTTTCGTTAAAGAAGTTAAAGTCGTTGAGAACAAGCTGGTGGTTACTTTAGATGACCCTGATTTACAAAACCCCCATGTGGTGAGGGAACTGGTTACCATTGGTGCAGAAGTACAGTTTGTTGGTGAACTGCGCCATTCGCTGGAAGATGTTTATCTCGAACTGGTCAAGGGTGCTTGACATGAAAAAAATAAAGACAATTGTCCGTAAAGAGTGGGCGGAAGTTTTTAAGAATCGCATGGTGATTTTTACGGTGGCATTTCTTCCGTTGTTGTTGACAGCTATCCCCCTTGGCATTATTTATGGAACGCGCGGGAATTCAAGCATTACGACCGGGAACAGCACTAACGGCGCACTTCCATCCGGTATGACCCAATCCATGTGCCCGAATGGGTTAAGCAGTCAAGACTGTTTCCAGGTATTCTTGGTCAGCGAGTTTATGATGTTGTTTATGCTGGTACCGGTGGCTATTCCGGTTACGATAGCAGCTTATTCAATTGTCGGGGAGAAAACAACCCGTAGCTTGGAACCACTCCTAGCTACGCCCATCACAACTGTTGAACTATTGGTCGGAAAGTGCCTTGCAGCCGTCATTCCTGCGATCGTGGCGACCTACGGTGCGTTTGGGATTTTCGCCCTGGGTTCCTGGATTATCGTCGCCAATAAGACGCTGCTACTTGCGTTGTTGGATGCGCGTTGGCTTGTAGCGATTTTTATTGTTGGCCCTTTGTTGGCTGTTATGGCTGTAACTTTTTCGTTAATGATTTCATCCCGGGTAAATGATCCCCGGGTGGCTGAACAAGTATCAATGGTAGTTATTGTCCCTGTCTTGGCTGGATTCTTTGGTCAGGTTGCTGGCTTGTTTGTCTTAAATGCACATATTATTTCAATAGTGGCTCTCATAATGCTGGTTCTCGATACGTTATTACTTTACATGACAACTCGAGTATTCCAGCGCGAGCAAATTCTCACTCGTTGGAAATGACCAAATGAAAAAAATCCAGATTGCGTTACTGGTTTCAGTTATTGTCAGCCTCCTGCTTGCGATTGCGGCAGTTGCCCAGACTGGAGGGTTGACTCTTAGGTTGTCACGAGATTATGGCTATGGCGGATTTAATAACGATATTCAAGGTCTGTTCTCAATGAAAGTGAGCGGGCCAACAGACTTGATCAGGGTTGTTTTTTATATTGACGGCAATGCAATTGGAGACGTTACTCATCCCGCATTTAATTTGCAGTTTAACACGGATAACTATCCGCTCGGGCAGCACAATTTATATGCCATTGGGTTTTCTTCGAGCGGACAGCAGTACAATTCAAATATCATAACCAGCAATTTCGTTTCAGCTTCCGTGGGGAACAATGCTGCACTAAGGATTGTTATCCCCGTGCTGGTGATTGTCTTTGGTGCCATAATATTATCTTTCCTCGTTCCATTACTCACAGGGCGGGGAAAAGTTACGAATTTGCCACTTGGAACGGAACGAAATTACGGCACCGGGGGCGGAATTTGTGCAAAGTGCCACCGTCCCTTTGCTCTACCTCTGTTCAGTATGAATCTAGGTCTTTCAAAACTTGCCCGTTGTCCCTATTGTGGAAAATGGGCTGTAGTAAGGATTCAAACTCTGGGAAAATTACGTGAAGCTGAACAAGCGGAACTGGGATGGGGAAAATCGGAAGTGCTTGAAGAGACGGAGGAGAATAAACTCCGCAAGGAAATTGATGAAACGAAATATCAGTGAACAAATCCAGACAAAACCCTGGTTGTTAGGAACCCGGGTTTTTTTATGCGGCCTTTTCAAGGATTAACGTTAATTCACTGTCAGTGAGTGAAATAGGGTTGCCTTTCATGCTGCTTGCTTTTTGTGCTTGTGAAACGATCTCAGGGAAAAGATTTTCTTTAAGCCCAAACTTCCCAAGCGGTAGAATTTTCATGGCATGGCACAGATTCCAGATCCATTCTGTACCATCATCTGGGGTAGCGGAAGGATCGCCAGTCAACAAGCATGCTGCTTCTTTGTACCGATTCATCGCATACGATTTGGGTTGGTGTTTGCGCAATGCATTTAGATTTGCTTCCAGGACAATGGGCAAAAGGCGGCCGCAGATTGCTCCATGAGGAGCTGGTATCATCCCCCCGATTGGTGAGGCGAGACCATGAACTGCACCCAATCGGGCATTGGCGAGTGCCATCCCGCCAAACAAACTTGCAATTGACATATCTTCCCGAGCAAGAGCATCTTGCCCGTCATTATAAGAAGCGAGCAAAGATCGTGCCACCCGGGGAATTCCATCCCTGCAAATTGCGTCAGTAATCGGTGTGGAAGCGTTGCATACGAATGGCTCAATAAGTTGAGTCAATGCATCTAGGCCAGTATTCGCCGTAATGTCTGGCGGCAAACTAAACGTCAACTCTGGATCGATGACAGCATACCTGGGTAGCATATAGGGGCTGCGCAAACTAACCTTTAGATGTTGGTCAGGAATTGAAATAACTGCATTGCGGGTTACTTCAGAACCTGTACCGGCAGTTGTCGGTATCGCAATGTAAGGTACAGAAGGATTCTGAAATGTGCGTCCTGAGCCAACGATTTCAAGATAATCGTACAAGTCACCAGGATTCGATAATAATATGCTGATTGCTTTCCCTGTATCCAAGGTGGAACCACCTCCCAGGCCAATGACCAGATCGCAACTTTCCTCACGCGCTTCTTGTAGCGCATCCTGAATAGTCTGGACCGTCGGTTCCCCCCAAACGGGGTAGGGCAGGGGATTCACGCCTGATAATTTAAGCTTTTCCGTGAACTGATAAATTGAACCGCTTCGGTTGTGCAAAAAGAAAGCCCGGTGGCCAAGTCCCTGTGCCAGGTTAGGAACCTCGGACACAATTCCGGGAGCAAATATGATGCGGTTGGAAGTGGCGAATTCGAAGCGCAATTTAGCCACCCATAGATCACGAATACCCTAAATCACTGGGGAAAATATTTTTATAAATTACACGCGTCCGTGATTCAGCCATCATTGGCTCGGCAATTTCCCGCCAATGGTTGTAGTGCGATGTCATCTTGTGCTTGGCAGCGTCGTCCTGTGTACGATATACCTCGATCAAAACAAATCGGGTCGGGTCTTCAGCCTGTTGCATTGCATCAAAACGGATGACGCCGGGCTCATTTCTTGTGCTGTTTCTTGCATTCTCTATTGTCTCCTTTATAAAGGCTTCAATTTGATCTGATTTGACATGGACCTGGACTTGGACAATATACATAAAAGCTCCTATGTTATATTACAATAAATTGCGTATAGTCATCCTACAATACTTTTCATCTCATTCTAATCTATGCAAATATTTCGCAGCGATAAACGATAATCCACCTTTTGTCAGAGCCCAAGCAGATTTATCACACGCGTCCACTTTATCCATAAAATTTAGTTGCATGTTATCCCAGTCACCAGAATCGATGACTTCCTGCTTATCTCTAAAGTAATCGAGGAGGTCGGATGGATGAGCACGCTTTTCTTCAACATTAACATCGCCACCTTCGTGTTTGGCAGAGATATTTGCGACATGCCCGGCGATTTCGATTAATTCAGAACGACGGTCATAAGGTTGGATGACAATACTTTTCCAAGTTTCAACAATATGATGCTCGAATCGGACAACATCTTCAAAACCTAGTGCTTTTCGGAACTGGGCAGTTAGTTCCATGGTCTGATTATTGATGGAGTTGGACCAGTTGAAGCCAATTAGGGGAGAGCTTCCATCATCACGACTGAAAAGCTTTGCAGCCAGCATGATCCATAGCGCATGATAAGGATTGTCCGAGCCAAAGAAGACCGAGATTTTGAATTGGATATCCACGCCCAGACGATAAAGCAGGAAGCCAAGTAGGATGGTTCCTGCGTTGAAATTGAGGACGTGCTGGACTCCGTAATTGGTGTAATAGTACAAAAACTCATCCAACCACATCAAAGCGTGTGCATTTGGCTGACCAATACCGCCGAAATATCCGGTTATTGTAGCAGGTCCACCCAAATGTGGGTTGGATCCATCCGTGCCTTTCGTGTCGAGGGTCTCCACAAAGGACGAACCCATGATATCCAATGCTGCTACAATTGCGGGCAAATCGCCATCCAATTCAGATTCTTTCATTTTCCTCACGGCAATGAAGCGACCGGGAACAAGACTTCGGTCCTTGATTGCTCGTTCGCACATTGGACGGATCCATGGAAAATATTGTAGAGCTGAAACCTCGAGGGTGACAGCCGATTCATCAGCAAATTTCATCCCCTTTGCCTTGTCTCCGAGTACACGCGTTCTATATTCCCAGACAGATGCAAAGGCATGGCGATCCCGTTGTTCCATAAGCCACTTTAAGTCATTTACATAACCTGGGGCACGCTCGTTTACTATTTGTAACAGATGGTCGAGTTTCCGTGATTCGCGGTGCTTCCGGTTGATCTCCTCCGGAGTGCCATATTTGGCAACAACTGCGAGGAAATCATTCATAACCGTTTCATCAGGATCTAATAATACTGAATTGACGGCCGTCAAGCGGTCAGTTGGTATAGCAAGTAGATGGCGCAGGTCTTTGTCCATTATTCTCCTTATCTATTGAAAACGAAGCCTAGCCTCGCTCCCTGATAATTAATCCAACATTTTCTTTAATTCGTCGAATTCTTCATCTGGCATCCCAAACCAGTTTTCCTGCTGCGGGAACTGCTTGCTGATTACTTCATCGTGATAGTTTTTTAAACCGTTTAGGATAACTTCCCCAGCATTTCCGTAAACTTTTGCCATCTTGGGTTTAAACTTTGGATAAAGACCAAACATATCATGGTAAATGAGTAATTGCCCGTGAGCATCTGGTCCGGATCCAAGTGACATTATGATACAGCCCTCGGCTCTTTCGGTGATGAGTTTGCAAAGCCGGTCCGGAACCATTTCCAGAAGAATGGAAAATGCGCCAGCTTGTTCGAGTGCTTTAGCATCGTCGAGTATTTTCTTCGCCAGGAGGGCCGATTTGCCCTGGACGCGAAAACCGCCTAAGGCGCTGACAGATTGCGGTGTAAGCCCGAGATGGCCGATGGCGGGAATACCTGCAGCCACGATGCCCTTAATTCGATCAGCCATGGATGCACCGCCTTCCAATTTAATGGCATCACAACCACACTCAGCCATGAAACGACCTGCATTGCGGATAGCCGTCTCTACAGATGGCTGGTATGTCATGTAAGGCATGTCTCCAACCACAAAAGCAGTGGGAGCGCCACGTCTTACTGCCTGGGCATGCCGGACCATATCATCCATTGTGACGGGCAGCGTGCTGTCATAGCCAAGCATCGTCATTCCCAAGCTATCTCCCACCAGGATCATTTCAATCCCGGCTTGTTCCTGTAAATAGGCGGTAGGGTAATCATAACAAGTTAGCCAGGTTATGGGTTGACCGTCGGCAACTTTTTTGAAGAGATAAGGTAAAGTGATTTTCTTGCGAGGCGTTGCTGTTTGTTCTGGCATGATTTACTCCTTTTCAAAGTTGTAGAAGAAATTATTTGTAGTATAGAGTAAAACGGTTTGGGAGGCAAGTTAAATGCATGGTTTTACTTTATGATAGTAGAAAAGAGATAATAGATGCCTATCATGAAAAGTGACAAAACTCTAGGAATTTAAGCTGTATGTCGGATACGGTGTTTATATTATTGCTTATAATGGTTGCGCAGCTCAACTATTCTCCCTTGCAACCATTCCGAGGATATTATGACAAACCAAACCCTTAATCCCATCCTGATCGATAAATTTTGGGAAAGCATCCCGCCTGCCTGGCGGCAGACTCGCAGTCAAATACGCAATATTGCCATAGAAAAATTCCATATGACTGAGGAACAGTTCCAAGTTCTCCGCCGAATCCGCAGGGGAAGTGCCTCAGTCAGCGCTTTGGCAGTGGCCAGCGGAACTAGCCGCTCAGCGATTAGCAAAACAGTGGACACGATGGTCAGAAGAGGCTTGGTCATCCGCAGCCATGATCCTAATGACCGGCGAAATATTCCTTTGGTGTTGACAGATGAGGGTCAACGTGTGCTGGATGCTATTTACATCGAAGCCGAAGCTTGGTTAACCAGTAGATTCGAGCACCTCGGTGTGGAAGAACTCGAAACCCTCCTTCAAGGCATGGAGACACTTCACAAAGTATTTTCGAACTCATAGGCACACAATTCGTTCCATGAAATATCTATTCAAACTACGTCGTTTTTACCAACCATATCTTTGGCAGCTCATATTCAACATGATTATATTGTTGAGCATGACCGGTCTCTCGCTGGTTGTACCTCAAATCTTACAGGGCGTTATTGATAAAGGTTTGAAAACTGGAGCCGCTGCTTTTCTTCTCAGGTCAGCGCTAATTCTGGTCGGAATTGGCGCTGGGACTGCTGTGCTTAATCTAGGTCAGCGTTATCTTACCGAATGGATCGGGGCGCACATCGGTTATGACCTGCGGAACTCAATGTATGATCACATCCAGTATTTACCCTTTACTTACCACGATCATAGTACAACCGGGCAGTTGATTAACCGCTGCATCGAAGATGTGAGGGCGGTTCAAACATTTGCAGGGGATAGTCTGGTGCAAATCGTCCAATTGGGTGTGCTCTCGGTCGGCGTTGTAGTAGTTTTGGTCTCCCGTAACCCATGGATGGCGGTTATCGCCCTTTTACCGCTAGTTCCAATGGTAATGATGACTACCGACTTCGGTCAGAGAATTACACGTCTATTTTATGACGTGGACAACACACTCGGTGATCTCTCAGCTCAATTGCAGGAAAATGTTTCAGGTGTTCAGGTTGTGCGCGCATTTGCCCGGGAGGCGCACGAAAAGGAACGATTTGACCAGATTAACCGTACTTATTTTAATGCTCGTGTTAAAGTCCTGAGCGAATGGGCAAAGGTAATGCCGACCACCAGTTTGCTCATTACAATGGGTACCATCTTGATCCTTATGGTGGGAGGTCCTCTTGTGTTGCAGGGAAAGATGACAGTAGGCGAATTGGTGGCTTTCAACGCTTACTTATTGATGTTGTCTGCGCCAGTACAACAATTGGCCTGGCTAGTCAATGCAATCGGCGAATCGGAAGCAGGGGCGCAGCGGGTTTTGGAAATTCTTGATCATGACCCCGCTATTCAATCACCACTGGGGGCGTTGCCGCAAAAAACTCTGAGGGGTTGCGTGGAATTTCGCAACGTTTCCCTTCGCTACCAGGACGAAAAAATCGACGCTCTTTCAAATATCAATCTTTTAGTCGAACCGAACCAGCTCATCGCACTTATTGGTCAGACCGGATCCGGTAAAACATCACTTGTAAATCTAGTCCCGCGCTTTTATGATGTGACCGAAGGTGCTGTGCTGGTCGATGGTGTGGATGTGAGACAAGCCGAGCTTGTATCCCTGCGGAAACAGATAGGAATCGTGCTCCAAACTTCTCTGTTGTTTTCTGACACTATCCGCGAAAACATTCGTTATGGTCGTTCAGAGGCAACTGACGAAGAGGTCTTCGCCGCGGCAAAAGCAGCACAGGCACACGAATTCATCATAAAACTTGCCGAGGGATACGAAACGCTTGTAGGGGAGCGCGGGGTAACACTTTCCGGGGGGCAACGCCAGCGAATTGCTATCGCAAGGGCTCTTTTAATGAATCCCCGTATATTAGTCCTGGATGATTCGACCTCCTCGGTGGATACCCAAACGGAGTTACTTATCCAGGAGGCACTTGATCTGCTTATGGCTGGCCGAACCACCTTCGTGATTGCTCATCGCCTCGCCACCGTGCGACGCGCTGACCTGATTCTGGTCATGGCAGACGGCCGTATAGTTCAGCAAGGAAAGCACGCTGAGTTACTCGACCAGGGTGGACTTTATAAAGAGATTTACGATTTGCAGTTAAGTCAACAAAACAGGTTCCTTGACGAACAGGAACCCGAGGGAGAGTTATTATCTAATCAACGTGAATTAGACCCGCTGAAAGGGCGCCGCTCTTCGGATCGAACATTATCGTAATATGGATTATTGATTGATGGCTACCACTAATATTACTCCCCCAACCTACGTTACCCAATCGGAAGAACTGTATGATAAAGGTGTCAACCCTCAGATTGCCAAACGATTATTTTCGTTCACCCGGTCTTATTCGCTGAGGTTGATCTTATCCGCAATATTGATGCTCATCGCTTCCGCGGCATCCGTGGCGGGTCCTTATTTTGTTAAAATTGCCATTGACAGTGGCATCAACGCAGGGAATACGTTTATTCTCAGCTATACGATTCTGGCATACCTGGGAGTGTCTGTTATTCAATGGGTTGGTACCTACTACCGTGTCAACATAATGGCGTGGGTCGGACAGTCAATCATCTATGATCTTCGTAAAAAGTTGTTTGCCCACCTTCAGGATTTGTCCCTTGGGTTTTACAGCCGGTATTCTGTTGGGCGCGTCATAACCCGAGCAATTAACGATGTGGAAATTCTGCGAGATTTTCTTACCTGGGCAGTGCTGGCCATCGCACGAGATGTTTTCACCCTTGCACTTATCATATTTGTCATGTTGGGTATGGATTTCCGTTTAGCATTGCTTACCTTCAGCGTTCTTCCCGTTATGGTGCTCATCACTTTCCTTTTTCGGCGAGCCTCACGCGCAGCCTATCGAAAAGTGCGCGCAGCCATTTCTTGGGTGAACTCAGTCCTTGCAGAGAATGTCAACGGGGTGCGCGAAGTACAGGCCTTTTCACGCCAAAAACAGAACTATGAACACTTCCGTGATTATGTGAACCGCTATCACCTCGAACGGGCAATCGCTACTGCTCGCATATCCTCTGTATTTAGCCCCAGTGTCGATTTGCTTGGAGCCATTGCCACTGGTCTCGTCGTTTGGCTGGGTGGAACAGCCGTGCTTGGTCAGACCATTACAGCTGGAGTATTGGTGGCGTTCATTCTTTACATTGATCGATTCTTTGATCCGATCCGTGACCTGAGTCGTCGTTATGACGCACTCCAATCCACCATGATCGGCTGGGAACGCATTATAGGGCTTTTAGACACACCTGTAGAGGTTCAGGATTCATCACAAGCTCTTGATCTCCCAAGCATCACTGGGAATGTGACTTTCGAGCACGTCTCGTTTCATTATTCAGACGATCCGGCGCCCATTCTTACAGACATTGATTTGCATATCCTTTCCGGGGAAACGGTGGCGCTGGTAGGTGAAACCGGAGCGGGCAAGACAACCATGGTCAAGCTGCTCTCCCGGTTTCATGATCCAACTCAAGGTCGCATTTTGGTCGATGGACACGACCTCCGAATAGTGACACAGTCTTCTTTGCGGAGGCAGATGGGTGTTGTGTTGCAGGATCCTTTTCTATTCAACGGGACGGTGGCGGAGAATATTCGTTTCGGCCGGTTGGATGCCACAATGTCTGAAATCGAAGCTGCCGCAACAGCGGTTGGTGCCCACGATTTCATCGCCAATTTACGGAAAGGATATGAAACCTCTGTCGAGGAGGGCGGTGTAATGCTTTCCGTGGGCCAGCGACAATTACTTTCCTTTGCGCGAGCCTTATTGGCTGACCCTAGAATTCTGATCCTGGATGAAGCTACTTCCTCAGTGGATACTCAAACCGAACAGATCATCCAAAAAGCGCTGAAAAGGCTTCTGAAGGGACGGACATCCGTCGTCATTGCACACCGTTTATCCACAATAACAAATGCCGATCGAATCGTTGTCATCCATGATGGGAAAATCATAGAACAAGGTACACACCCGGAACTTTTGTCGAATCGAGGGATGTATTACGACCTTTACCGCACAGGCTTTCAGGATTGAAAAAAAGCGGCTGTTTTGGCCGCTCTTTTTTCAATTTAATGGGTTCCCAAATGAGCCTGATGCAGTGAAGGGGGAAATAATAAATCTATTTTATCACCGGAACAGGATTTGGTAATGGTATCCCATATGCCTTTTCTTTTTCGAATTTGAATTGTTGCGTATACAGGCGATAGTACTGCCCCTGCAATTTGAGCAATTCTGCGTGAGTTCCCATCTCAGTGATCCGCCCCTGTTCGATCACTACGATCCGGTTGGCGCGTCGAATCGTGCTTAAACGGTGGGCGATGATAAAAGAGGTGCGTCCTGCCATCAGGGCTTCCATGCCGCGCTGGATCAGGGCCTCAGTCAGTGTATCTACACTGGAGGTGGCCTCGTCCATGATAAACATTTCAGGCTTTGACAGAACTGCTCTTGCCAGACTGATCAGTTGTTTCTGCCCGACCGAGAGAAGGTTTCCTCCTTCTCCTACTTCCTGTTCGTAACCTTTCTCAAAAGTGATAATAAAATCGTGTGCGCCGGCAACCTTTGCCGCGTTTTCTACCTCTTCATTTGTGGCACCTAGCCGACCATATCGGATATTTTCCCGGATCGAACCGGAAAAAAGGTGAGGGGTCTGGAGCACGATGCCCACCCGTGAATGGATGCTTTGCAGTGTGTAGTCTGTGTAATCCCTGCCATTGATACGAATGACTCCTTCCTTTGGCTCGTAGAACCGGCAAAGCAGGTTGACAATGGTGGTCTTTCCACCTCCGGTCGGCCCGACGAGGGCAATAGTCTCGCCAGGTTTGACCTTTAGCGTAAAGTCGGTCAGGATGGGTTTGTGGTCTTCGTAGTAAAAATGGACGTGGTCAAACTCGATCGCGCCTTGGATCGTCTTCGCAGGGATGGCATTCACCCGATTCTGAACCTCGGGGATGGTATCAACCAATTTAAAGATTCGCTCAGCCGAGGCAATGGAGTGCTGCATGTCTGCATAAACGCGTGCCAGGTCCTGAACTGGCCAGATCATGAAGGTCAGATACGAAACAAACGCGTGAATATCGCCCACAGTAAAATTGGCAGTTACGCTTTGCATCCCACCATACCAGACGATGGCTCCCAGAGCAAAGGCGGAGACGATTTGCACGGTCGGCAGGAAAAGCGCAGACAACCAGGCAGCACGATAAGAGGCTTTGAACATATCGTCAGTTAGAACGGAAAACTCGCTCAGGTTTTCATCCTCCCGCCCCAAAGCCTTTACCACGCGCACTCCTTGAATGTTCTGGTTATATTCACCAGTGATCTTCGAGTTTGCCCGGCGCGATTTACGGAACTCTATCAGAATTTTCTTTCGAAAATTGATGGCTATAATGAGCAGGATTGGGATGATCGCAAAGACGATCAGCGCCAGTTTCCAGTTTAAGATCATCATAAAGATGACAGAAGTGGTTATGCTTACGATAGCCCAGGTTACATCGAGCGTCCCCCATGTCATCAGGCTGGAAATGCGGCCAGAGTCGGAGGTTACCCGTGCCATAAGACGCCCGACTGCATTTTGGCTGTAGTACGAAAGCGAGAGGTCTTGCAAGTGGTTAAAGACAGCCTTGCGAATGTCATACTGGATGCGCTCACCCAGGATGCCGACCAGGTAAATAAAGATGAATACAAAAACGGCCTGCACCAACTGTAAGCCGCCATAATAGGAGGCATACTTAAGCAGAATGGGGATACTTTTTTGAGCAATACCCTGGTCGATCATGTCTTTATTAATAAAGGTGAATACAGCGTCCAGACATGCGGTAATGACGATGGCGACCAGAAATCCAACCATCCAACGCGAGTGGGGTTTTATGAGACCAATGATGCGCTTAAAGGTTGGGGTTGTCAATTGACTGGTATATTCTTCTTCTTCGATTTCGATCATTTCGTCTGGCATGATTCCCTATCTCCAGGTGAGTATTTATGTTCATTCTGGGAAAGGGTTAAGCCTTCCCGAAAGTTCCTAAAGATGTGATCTCCACATCCAGTTCTTCATCAATGCGAGTCTGGATGTCGTAAATCTCCCGGTACATCCCGTCTTTTGCTGCCAATTCCTCGTGCTTTCCCATCTGGATGATCTCGCCCTTATCCATCACGAGGATCAGATCGGCATTCATTACAGACTGGATGCGATGAGCAATAATGAATGTGGTGCGGTTTTTCATTAACTCATCCAAGGCCGTGCGAATTTCGGCCTCGGTTTCTGTGTCCACACTGGATGTGGAATCGTCTAGAATTAGGATACGCGGGTTCTTTAGTAAGGTGCGGGCTACAGCCACCCGTTGCTTTTGTCCACCGGAGAGAGTCACGCCTTTTTCACCAACAAGGGTGTTATACCCCGAAGGAAAAGATAGAATCACATCGTGTATTGCCGCAGCCCGGGCGGCATCTTCGATCTCTTCCTGCGGCACATCGCGACCCACGCCATAGGTGATATTTTCACGAATGGATCGGCTGAAAAGAAAAGGTTCTTGTTCTACGATACCGATCTGCTTGCGCAAGTAATCACGTGAATAATCCTTTAATTCTTCTTCATCCAGCAAAATGCGACCATCGGTATACTCATGAAAACGAGGAAGCAAATTGACCAAGGTGGTCTTACCCGAACCGGTTGAACCCAGCAGAGCCACAGATTGCCCCGCTTTAACGTTAAAAGAAATACCCTTCAAGACATCACTATTCCCTTCGTTATATTGGAATGAGACATTCTCGAAAATGAGATCACCGTGGACTGGGCCTGTAGGAGTCACCGAGCCATCGGTTAGGGGTTCACGCTGCTGCTTGACGATTTCCATCAATCGGTCATAAGAGACCAGGCCGGTGGAAGTATTAACGATGATTCGGCCCAGGTTTCGCATCGGCCAAATAAGCCAAACCACCAACCCGACATACGCCGGATACGTGCCAATGGTGATCTCACCGTGAACTGCCAGTATGCCTGCAAAGATGAATCCGGCCAGCATTTGAAACCCACATAAAAGATCCGAGAGCGGCCAGAAGAGGGATTGCATCCTCATTAATTTTCGTCCGCGTAGGTACTTTTCCCAATTATCCTTTTCGAATTTATCAATTTCATAACCTTGGCGGGCGAACGCTTTAACCACGCGCACACCTGTGAGGTTTTCCTGGAGGGTGGTGGACAGCTTGGCCTCCTGTTCCTGGTAGGATTCGTAAGCTTTGGTCACCTTCTTGAAAAACCACATTGAAACAATGACGATCACCGGAACAACCGCAATGGAAGCGAGCGCCAGTTTCCAGGACAACCACCAGATTGCAATGAAGTTAATAATAAAAAGTAGTACGATGCGTCCAACGCCGATAGCTTGGTCGTTGAAGAAAGTCCGCACTGAGTCTACGTCCGAGGTGACTCGTTCGATCAAGTCTCCGGTAGGGGTTTTACTATGATAGGCGAACGACAGGCGCTGGATGTGGTCGAAAAGGAAATTGCGCAGACGACTGGTAATGCTTTCAGCGGAAAAGGAAGCCAACCGGCTGGAAACATACGCAAATCCACCTTCGATCAGCGCCAGTCCGACAAATCCCAATGCGATCAGGATCAGGGTCCGTGAAAGGGTACCTGCAAAAGGGGCAACGTTGCCAACCACAGTATCCGCAAAGTTACGCAGAAGAAGGTATGTCAGGGTTTTTGCAGTTGCAGAAATAGCCAGGGTCACGTTTGCGGTCGCGTAAATGAGCCTGTAACCTGTCATCATCCGGAGCATCCCAGACAGTTTCTTGCTGCTCAGAGCTTTGCGAAAATCAAAATAAGTTGTTGGGGTCCTTGATAAAGTCATCGCATTTTCCTATTAGACCGGATGGAATCCGCTTGATTATAAAAAAACCACGGTGCTGGAGGCACCGTGGAATAAAAGACAGATGGGATAACCTTTACAGGTCAACAGGCGCACTCCGAGGAGGAATAAACATGCCAGCCGCAGCAAAAGAGCGGCTAAGCGAGATTTTGACTGAAATCTTGGTTACCATGAAGTGCGCCTCCTTTCCTTAGAATTGCATTAACGAAACGAGTTTATCATCGGAATATGGGAGTTGTCAAGTATATTTTTATAAACGCTTATCCAAAACCGATCTTTGTGTTGCTTCAAAGATCACCTTATCCATGAAAAGCGGAGAAACCTCCTAAATATTTTAGAAAAAATGGATTGTCAACATTGCTTAGTTAGGTATTTTTTGATCGATTAAGCCAGTCTAGAGCTCCTTCGCCTGCGGCCCGACCAGTGGCAAAACAGGCGGAAAGAAGATAGCCACCGGTCGGTGCTTCCCAATCCAGCATTTCCCCGGCACAAAATACACCGGGCAGGGAGCGGATCATCAAATGAGAGTCGAGCTCTTGTAAAAGGACCCCGCCCGCACTACTTATGGCCTCATCTAGGGGACGGGGAGCAGTAAGAGGGATTGTCAATTCCTTTATCGCGGCGGCCAGGCGTTCAGGAACGATGAAATTCTCTTTTGGTACAAATTCCCATAATAAACCAGCTTTTACTCCTTTTATGTGCACCGTTTTCTCGAGATGGCCGGAAATGGTTCTCGTACCACGTGGAAGGGATAATCTCTCCATAAGGCGCTGGTGAGACCAACCAGGAGCAAGGTCAACCTTTATACTAGTAATGCCTTTTTCTTCGATTTCGTCACGTAAATACGCAGAGATGCTATAGATTAAACTTCCTTCAATACCGTGTTTTGTTACAATAAATTCCCCTTGCTTGCGATATGTTTCCCCTTTTGAATCCGCTAATAATAAAGCGACGGATTTCAATGGGAAACCTTCAAACCGGGAACGAAAATGTTCGCTCCAGGAGACATCAAAACCACAATTGGCTGGCTTTAACTTCGCAACTCCAACCCCACGCTCCTCAAGAAGTCTAACCCATTTACCGGTCGAACCAAGTCGCGCCCAACTCCCCCCGCCCAATGCCAGTACCACTACTCTTGGGGTTACGCATACATCGCCATCCGGTGTTCCGAAGCGTAGTGAACCATCTTTGCTCCACCCGAGCCATTTATGACGCATATAAAATGAGACTCCAGCACTGCGTAACCGCGTTAGCCAGGTGCGGAGTATTGGTGCGGTTTTCATTCCTATCGGAAACACTCGCCCAGAAGTTCCCACAAAAGTATCCGTTCCAAGTTCATGCACCCAATTTAGAAGTTGTTCTGGTCCGAATTTATTCAGGAACGGTTCCAGAAAAGCACGACGGCTACCGTAATGGGAGAGGAATTGCTCATGTGATTCTGCATGTGTCAGGTTAAGGCCGCCTTTACCGGCTACTAAAAACTTTCGGCCAGCTGAAGGCATGCTATCGTAAATATCAACGCTTGTTCCACCCTGCACCAATACTTCAGCAGCCATCAGGCCGGCAGGACCACCGCCAATAATTACGGCTGAGTGGGAAGTTGCGGAATCTTGAGGTTTCATTTATTGCAATCACCCAATCTTTTGAGATCGTTTTACAAGAAAAAACCATTTTAACACGTTAAAAGGGTAAATTTCTCAGGAACTACCAGTATATGTCCCGTTTTGATTGGAGGATAGTCTACCCCGGGCTCGTTACAGAAATGTCTCCAATAATTCCCCCACCTCTTCCATATTAAATACTGGCCCATCCACACAAACAAGCTTCTCTCCCAGGTTACACCGTCCGCATTTACCCAGCCCACAGTGCATGCGCGCTTCGAGTGTAACGTAATTATTTTTCGGAGCGAACCCCAACTTCTCCTGGAGCATCTTTGTTACGAAATGAATCATTATTGGGGGACCGCACGTGATAGTGACGGAATTCTCGGGGGCAGGGGTCACTTTTTCAAGGAGTTGGGTAATCAGACCCACATTTTGGTCCCATTTTTCATCAGGGTTGTCCACAGTTAAGTGAAGGTAGGTGTTAGGCGCAGCACGCCACTCATTGTACTCATCCGTGAATACCAGCAGGGACGGATGACGTGCGGCCCACAAAATCGTCAATGTACCAAAATCAGCGCGGTGGTCCAATACATATTGAATGACAGGTCGCAGAGGCGCACCGCCAATCCCGCCCCCCAGGACGATCAAATTTTTCCCTTTGAATTTTTTCATCGGGAACCAGTTCCCCAGGGGGCCGCGGACACCGACCATGTCACCTTCACCAAGTTCGTGCAAGCCAGTGGTTACCGATCCAAGCCGGGCTACAGCGAAATCGACTGTGGAGCCTCTCCCGCAGGAATTGGCAATCCCAAAAGGTGCCTCGCCAAGACCAAATGCTGATACGAATGCAAACTGCCCCGGTTGGAAGGTCCGGAAGGCTTCATTACCGCCGTTCAACATTTCTACTCGGAGTAATTTAATATCAGCCGCCAGGTCACGCACTTCAGCTAATTTTCCGAGATATGGAAGCATGGGGTTATCGTTCACGCCGGCTTCTCCAGGTCTATCAGCACTTCGGTGATGTCTACCCCGGCCGGGCAGACTTCGATGCAGCGACCGCATCCGGTGCACGCCGACGCATTCCCCAATCCATACTGCTCGGGGTAATAATAAAACTTGCAGAAGAAACGGTTACGGAGACGTTCCCCTTTTTCAGGACGTGGTTTATGCCCCCCAGCCACGCGACGGTAATTTTCCCCGGCGCACGCGTCCCAGCAGCGGATTCGCTCGAACTCACCCGGGTTTAGCATTTCATCCCGAACAGCGAAACAACGACAGGTTGGGCAGACAAAGGCACACGCGCGGCAGGAAAGACAGCGCTCGGATATTTTCATCCAATATTCGTCATTAAAATGCTCGGGCCACTTGCCTTTTTCTGGAACCGGGAACTGAGCCTGGTGGGTTGCTGATTCGGGATTTGCGGTAGTTTCATTCCATTCACCACCGGGAATCAGAAAACGCCCTTTTTCAGTCACTGCCTCGACCAGGTAACCTCCATCCTTTTCAAAAAGCATAATATCCACATTGTGCGCGTCGTCGGGTGCGCCACCAACAGAAGTGCAGAAGCAAGTCGGGCCGGGAGTTTGGCATGCCAGTCCAATAAGGGTGGTATTCTCGCGGCGGCGGGCGTAAAAAGAGTCAACCGGATTGGTATCCAGGAAAAGGGCATCAAGTAATTTGACACCTTGTGCGTCACACGGTCTAACCGCAAAAACAACGGTTTCCCAATCTGGAAATGATTCTTCCAATCGTATTTCCTGCCCGTTTTTTTGGATGGAGAACATGCGCTCAGTCGGAGGAAAGAATATTTCCTTGACTGATAATACCGGGCGCCCTGATGGCGCGGACCTAATGGGCCCTCCATTCCATGCAATTTCATCACTCTTTGCCACGGGTCTATACAACATTAATCCAGCTACCTGTCGGGGGGCAATTAGCGTCCGAGCGTTGGCAATACCATCTAGCCAGGATTCCAATTCGGTTTGCGAGATGAGCCAATGTTTGTATTCGGAAACGGAATTGCTCATCTCAGCCTTCCTTATATTCACCCGAAAGAACAGTCACGATCGGGGAAGGGGCAATAGCAAGTCCGGCGCGGTGGTCGAAGGCCGCTTCAATTTCCTCAGACAGTTTTTGATTTAAAAGGCCAATGGGAATATTCATTGGACAGGCGCGTTCGCACTCGTTACAGCCAACACAGCGACCGGCCAGATGATAAGCCCTTCCTAAGTGGAAGGTACGTTTTTCATTTAGTCGGATTCCCAGGCCAATGAAGGTCGATTCATCACGCTCATACAGGCATTCCGGGCATTTACACATGGGACACGCCTGCCGGCATGCATAGCAGCGGATACATCGGTCGAATTGTTCCAGCCAATATTCCATACGGTCAGCCGGTGCTGCATCCTGGAGTTCCCTTATTTCTTCCTTGGCGTACGACGATAGACGTGGAATGAAAGAGGATGTGGTCCCGCTAACCAAAGCATCACAAACAATCGGGACCGCTTCCTGGCAGGTGACGCAGCGTGTTTGCAGATTTCCATCCGGTCCTTGAATGCCTTCACATGCTACACCAAGGGCAAAAACTTGCTCCCGCCGGTACTGATTTTCTGCCACCATCACATTAATCGCTTTACTGTCACAGGGTTTGACCACAACTGCAACCGGCTTGGGCGGCTCTTTTCCTTTGACGGGTCGAAGTTTCACAGGCAGATAGGTGGTCAGATTGTTGGTGCAATCCTGGTTCCAGACCAACCGGGTGGTTTCTTCAGAGGAGTAAATAAACACGGGCCGTGTCCGACCGCGGCGGCTGACTTCATAACCGATCAAACAACTGACCTGTCCGCTTGTTAGGAGTTCGCTGGCCTTCGCACGGATTGCTTCCGTCTTGGCGGTGAAGTCTGTATCAGGGTAGGGGATGGGTTCATGGGTGGACAGCAACTTCCGGCTTGGATCAAGTTTTCTTTCCGGATTGACCCGCCAATGAATCGGACCCAGAGCGCGCACAGTTTCCGTAAAGTCGCTGGCTATCCTTGAGAATCGTTCCCCTTCAGATGCTGATACCCAGTCCAAGCGAAGGCGTTCTGGTTCAAGTCCAGTAAATGTCAACAAACTTTTCAGAATTGGTAATCGTTTTGCAGCACGATGATTACCAGTATCATAATGGCATTCTCCAATATGGCAGCCAAGGACCAGGACGCCGTCTGCGCCCTGGTCAAATGCGCGCATAACCAATTCAGGTGAGACGCGACCCGAACAGGGTACTCGTACAGCCCGGATATTAGCAGGGGATTTTATCCGGGCAATGCCTGCCGTATCGGCACCAGTGTAACTGCACCATGAACATAAGAACGCGATTATCCTGGGTTCGTACATCTTTTCTCCATGCCGTTCGGCAGGTTCAGTAAGCTGGTATTAATAAATCTCCTCTGCCCGGATCAAATTCTTACACCGATGACGGTTCCACCGTCAGCATACCGATAATCTCTGCGACCAATTCCCGATCATCGTAGTGGATAAGGGTGATGGCTTTATTTGTGCAAGCTGCAGCACAGGTACCGCAGCCTTTGCAAAGGTATCCATTGACTTTTGCAACGCCTTTCTCCAATTCGATGGCTTTGTAGGGACAGGCAGCCGCACATTGGCCACACCCGGCGCAGCGCGCGCTGATCACCTCGGCTATGGAGGGATCGAGTGCAATGACACCCTGGTCCATAAGCGAAAGGGCGGCTGCCGCCGCTGCGCCTGCCTGGGCTACGCTGTCGGGTATATCCTTGGGAGATTGGCAGGTACCGGCGAGATAAATCCCTTCGCTGGTTGTTTCCACCGGAGCCAATTTTGGATGGCGTTCCAGAAAGAACCCATCCCGGCTGCGGCTGATACCAAATTGCGCTGCAACTTGAGCTGTGTCGGCCTGCGGCTCGAATCCTGTCGCCAAAATAACCATATCGACATCAATATGATCTGGTTGGCCATAGAAGGCTTCGTCCCAGGCAACGTGCAACTGGCTGTTGTTTTTCTCTATACTTTTTACTTTGCCGTGATAGAAATGCACTCCCATCTTGACTGTGCGGTTATAAAATTCTTCATAGCCTTTACCAAATGAGCGAATATCACGATAAATCTCGTGGACTTCCGCTCCGGCATATTCATGCACCAATTGAGAAAGTTTGAGCGAATACATGCAACAAGCGCGCGAGCAGTATTCGTTGGTTCTCGCGTCACGCGATCCCACACAATGGACCACTGCCACACTTTTTGGCGGTTGACCGTCACTTAAAACGACTTTGCCATTGGTCGGACCACTGGCATTGACCAGCCGTTCAAACTCCAGGGCTGTCAGGATATTAGGAAGCTTCCCATAGTTCAATTCGGGTAAACGCGTTGGGTCGAAATCCCGAAACCCGGTGGCTAAAATGATTGTTCCAACGGTAATTTCCTCGTGCCGCTCCTGCATGTTGTGGTCGATCGCACCACGGTCACATGCAGCAACACATTCTAGACATTCCGCACAGGTTCCGCAGCGGATACATCGCTCAGCCTCCAGCAGGACTTCCTCCTCCGTCAGAGTCAAGTCGACTTCCCGGAAATTATGGTAGCGTTCCTCAACTGGAATTGTGCTGATGCGGACCCGCTGTTCTTGAGAGGCTTCACCCCGAGCAAGTCGCGCCCTTACCTCCGTCTCGCTAATCTCCACCGTTGGCGGTAAGACCGGTTCCGGAATGCCTTGTTCTCCGCGCAGATACCGGTCCATGCAGCGGGCTGCATGGTGCCCCTCGCCGATGGCATCCACTACATAAAATGTAGAACCGCGGTGCACGTCCCCAGCGACAAAAACTCCCGGCAGGCTGGTCATCATATTATCATCGGAATCAATTCCGGATTTAGCTGGTTTGACTGAACCGTCATCCGGCAAAAACGATAGGTCACACCCCTGACCAGTGGCCCAAATGACTATATCGGCGGGGAGTACATGCTCGGTGCCAGGCAATTCATCGATCAGGATTCGCCCCTTGGCATCGTACCCATGATAATCAGTGTGGATACACTTTACACCAACGACTTTGTCGTTCTCGACCAGAATTTCCTTGAACATGGTCGCGCCGCACATCGTCACCCCTTCCTGCTCAGCGATTTCAACTTCCCATTCAAAGCCGGTCATCTCTCCTTTTGGCTTGCGAAAGATCATCCTGCACTCACTTGCTCCAATTCGCACCGATGAGCGCGCACAGTCGAGGGCCACATTTCCCCCACCAATCACGGCAATTCTTTTTCCTGTTAGATCGGGTGGGGTACCAAGGCAGACCTGTTTGAGGAAGGGCAGGCTGAGCCAGTTATCAGGGTGGTCTTTTCCTGGGATGTCCACCTTTTTGGCTACGTGGGCACCGGTTGCGATTAACACGGCATCGTAGGGACCACCCAGGTTGTTTGTCTTGAGCAAGGCTGGGATGTCATCAATCCATGTATTAAGCTGCAGCTCCACACCTTCATTCAGGATCTGTTGAACTTCCCAATCGAGCATCTCATAAGGCAAGCGGTGGGGTGGGATCCCTACACGGATCATACCGCCCGCTTCTGGCTGGGCATCAAAGACTTTAACCTTATGCCCGAGACGGACCAGATCCAGTGCGACAGTTAAACCCGCCGGGCCGGCTCCGATGATTGCTACCTGCTTTCCGGTAGGCGGAGGATTGTGCTGAAAAGCTGTCCCAACAATAGATTTATTACGCATGTTCGGGAGTTCGTCGCGGTGCTTAAAAGCCCAGTCTGCAACGAACCGCTTGATGCCCATAACGTTGACGGGTTCATCCACCTTGCCGCGGGAACAAGCTGCTTCGCAGTTGCGATTACAGACTCGACCGCAGACAGAAGGGAATGGATGCTCGCGCCGGATCGCCCAATAGGCATCTGCATATCTTTTTTGCTTGACCAGGGCAATATATCCCTGGGCACGCTGGTCGGTGGGGCAGGCAGAACGGCAGGGAGCCATGCCTTTTTTATCTATTGCAAAAGCCCCTGGTACAGATTGGGCTGAGAACCGATATGCCGCCTTGCGCGTACTTAGTCCATGATCGAATTCATTCTTTACATCGATAGGGCAGACCGAGGCACAGTTTCCGCACCCCGTGCACTTTGCTTCGTCCACATAACGCGGTTTACGGCGGATCTGGACCTGATAATTGCCTACATATCCGGAAACTGATTCGATTTCACTGTATGTCAGTAATTTGATTTTGGGATGGCGTCCCACGGACACCATTTTCGGTGTAAGTATTCAGGCTGCACAGTCGAGAGTAGGGAAGGTTTTATAAAGCTGGGCCATGTGCCCGCCGATGGATGATTCCCTTTCAACCAAGTAGACTTGCTTATCTGCATTCGCCAGTTTTAAAGCTGCTTCTATGCCGGCTATTCCACCTCCAACTACGAGGGTGGCAGGAGTCATTGGTACCTGGCGCATATCCAGGCAGCGATGCAAGTGGACTCGCTCCACAGCGGCCGCTACCAGCGCCATCGCTTTGTTCGTCGCCTGTGCCCGGTCATTGACCACCCATGAGCAGTGTTCTCGAATGTTGGCCATCTGAAAATAGAACGGATTAAGCCCACCTTCTGCGCAAGCCCGACGAAAGGTTGGTTCATGCATCAGAGGAGTGCAGGAGGCCACCACCACCCGGTTTAAACCGAATTCGTTAATATCCTGTTTGATCAAATCCTGACCGGGGTCCGAACACATATACGTATAATCGCGCGCCAAAACTACCCCTTCCAGGCTGCGGGCGAATTCAGCAACTGCGCCTACATCCACAGTGGCGGCAATGTTCGTACCACAATGGCAGATGTAAACGCCGGTCTTGATTTTGGAAAGATTCATACCATCTCCTCAACGGGCGAAGGCTGACTCGCTCCCACCAATCCTAACATTCCTTCAATTTCTGCCATTACCTGATCATTCGTGAACCCGTTCTGAGTGGCTGCTCCGGCTGGGCAGGCAGCAACACAAGCGCCACAACCCTTGCAAAGCACTTCGTTAATTTGCGCCACCTGCTTATCATTCCAAGTAACCATGGAGACTGCACCGTATGGGCACAACCCTTCACAGGTGTGGCAGCTACCACATTTTTCTGAATTGATGAAGGCAGTAAACGGTTCCAGTTCCACAAGTCCATGGTCGAGAAGATCCAGGGCAGCAGCAGCTGCCGCTGCGCCTTGAGCCACACTGTCGGGAATATCCTTGGGACCCTGGCATGCTCCGGCAAGGAAAACACCATCTGTGCTCGTTTCCACCGGAGCTAATTTTGGGTGTTTTTCCAGGAAGAACCCGTCTGGGCTGCGGCTAACACCAAATAATGACCCCACTTCATGCTGGTCTGCCTGGGCTTCTGCGCCAGTGGAAAGGACTACCATATCAACTACCGTCTCTAGAGGCTGCCCGGTGTATACGTCAGTTGTCAGGACTGCCAGGTGCCCATCACGCTGTTCCACGCGGATCTCGCCGTCAAAGCGGGCGAACTGGACCCCATGCGCTTCGGCGCGGTGGAAAAATCCTTCATAATCTTTTCCAAAGGCACGCATGTCACGGTAGAACTCCACCACTTCGGCATCCACAAATTCGCGGATAAGGGTGGCTAACTTTAGAGAGTACATGCAGCAGACGCGCGAGCAATATTCGTGCTCCTTGCCGCGGCTGCCCACGCAATGAAGAATGGCGACCTTTTGCGGTTTTTCTCCGCTCTTAAGCAGTACTTTTCCACTGGTCGGTCCACCGGAATTAATTAATCGCTCAAGCTCCATACCCGTCATTACATTTTGCAGCGTTCCATATCCATATTGGGGAGCGGCGCGCGGATCAAAATCATGGAAGCCGGTTGCCAGGATAATCGTCCCTATCTCAAGTTCAAGCTGTGATTCCTTTTGCTCGAAATCGATTGCTTCACGCGGACAGAATTTTTTGCACGCTCCGCACTTCCCATTCTTAAAATAGGCGCAATTGACGGTATCAATGACCGGAATACGCGGTACCGCTTGTGGGAAGGGATAAAAGATTGCAGCCCGGTTGCCAAGACCCAAATCAAACTCAGACGGGATCTTCTTCCATGGACATTTCTCGATGCAGGTTCCGCAACCATTGCATAATTTCTCATTAACATATCGAGGTTTGCGTCGTACTGTAACCGTGAAATTACCAACATACCCGGCAACTTTAGAGACCTCACTGTAGCTCAGCAAGGTGATGTTTGGGTGGCGTCCCACGGACACCATTTTTGGGGTGAGTATTCAGGCTGCACAATCCAGCGTCGGGAAGGTTTTATAAAGGCGGGACATATGCCCACCGATGGACGGTTCCCGTTCAACAAGGTAAACGTGCTTGCCCGAATCTGCCAGGCGCAGAGCGGCTTCAATACCGGCGATTCCGGCACCTACGACCAGGGCGGATTGTTTTACTTCAACCTGGCGCATTTCAAGGGGGACCTGCCAGGCAACGCGGTGCACAGCGGCAGCTACGAGGGCTTCTGCCTTTTGGGTTGCAGCGATGGGATCATCGGTCACCCATGAACAATGCTCACGGATGTTGGTCATCTGGAATAGGAAAGGATTTAGTCCTGCATCAGCGCAAGCTTTGCGAAATGTCCCCTCGTGCATGTTGGGCGTACAGGAGGCCACGATGACACGATTCAACCCCTCCATAATCACGTCTTCTTTGATGAGAGCCTGGCCGGGATCCGAGCACATGTACGAATAATGTCGGGCAACAACCACTCCGGGCAAGGAGGCGGCAAACTGCGTCACTGCTTCCACGTCCACTGTCCCGGCAATATTTGTGCCACAATGACAAATATAAACGCCCACGCGGGATGGACACAGCGTAGGCGCGCGAGTGGAGGGCGTCATGCGGGCGTCTCCTTTCTGTTGGGCAAGGACGAAATGGACACCTCAGGTAGCTCCTCGGCTGTTAACAAACCTTCTTTTTAGATTGTGCCGTTTCGCACAATCTGACGCAAGTGATATTTATCCTGAATTGTGGGGAAGTATGACGGGCTCACGATATGGCTAAAGGGGTGACCTTCCTAACGGGAATTTCGGCGATACTGCCAGTTTGAAAGCAAAATTCTATTCTTCGAACTTTCCCTTCAGGTACCTTTCTGGGTTGAGAACTTACTTTTCGAATATCTCGTGGTACCCCTTGTCCAGTTCATCGTCCGAGATATGCGCATAGCGCTGAGTGACCTGGATGCTTGCATGACGGGCGAGTTCCTGGGCAAGTTTAAGATTCCCCGAGGCGCGCAGGACTGTGGTCACAAAATAGTGGCGGAACGAGTGTGGGGTAATGCGACCTTCTGCCTGGTCGCCGAGAGCCTGTCGGACGCGTTCGTTGACGATGTTTCTTCCGGTAGTCGTAGTAATCGGTTTGGCTTTCTTCCCGGCACCTTTATCGTGGCGGGCAAAGAGGGCAGGGAAGGGAGGGGGCGCCCGGAACCACCATCCATTGCCGCGCGGGCAGAAAGGTACTCTTTCAGGGATCCAAGGCATCGGCCGGAGAAGCGCACAACGGCTTGTTTATCACCTTTACCAATTATGATGGCGCGCCCCTCATTCCAATCAATATCCCCTCGCCGCAGATTGCAGGCTTCGTGAACCCGCAAACCTGTGTCTGCAAGAGTTAGGAGGAATGAGCGGTCTCTTAATTCGCGTAACCGTACATTTTGGTTGTCAGACAATCTTGTTGTGAAATTGTTCACATACATTAAGACTGTTTCGATATCATTGCGGGGAAACTGGGGTAAACGTTGCCCGGGGCGTCTGGAGCGCTGTCGTAACAAGAGCCGCAGGCGGGTAAGGTTGATCTCTGCATATTTTTCCGCAGCGAGGTATTCGTAGAAGCGGACGGTGGCTGCCAGGTAGAGCTGTTCGGTGGCTGGCGATAAATCTTTGAGCGCATTGGCCATCCAGGAGGCAGCGTCTTCAGTGATTGCAGATGCAGGGGAATGGTCGGGATCAAGATGGTTTTCTATCAAAACCGTACCAAATAGATGCAGTCCATTGGAGTAAGCTCTGGCAGTATTCGCGCTGCGAGCCATTTTGACAGTATCAAGAAATTGTTTGATAGTTTGAGTGACCGTAGGGCTGTTCATTTCTAATTCCTTATGCTTATGATAATAATACTTATCGCAACCTAACCTATTATATTCCAATCGCTTGTACTGGTCAAGAACCTCCCTTCCACTTGACCGGTGAAAAGGTATCGAGACTTTTTCGGTAAACAGGTGTTCAACCCGATTACTCGAGGCAGAACTTTAACATCCATTTTGCCCAGAAATATAGAATCGATCCGGTGCTCCCCCACCCTCCATCTCTGACCTCAAATTTGGGGGGGCGAAGCGGAGCTGGATCTTTTAGATAAGGAAGCAACTGAAATAGCCATGGCGACGACGTTCGCGGTCAAGTTCGCTGTGGATGGACCGGCGGGCATGGCAACCCTGCTGGAGCAATATTAGAGTGGTAAATTTCTCCCAGGTGAGACTTTCAGACTGGGCAAGCAGAACCCGGTTCCCGGAGATCACAAAGCAGCCGCGCTCGACGAGCGTGCACAAAGTAGACCCACCAAAGGTATCGAGATAAGACTGAAGCCGATCAAAGATTGTTTGCATGTGACCCGAGTGTCTGAGCGCATGGTAGAGCTCCTGGCAGCGCCTAGGCGGGTATTTGCCTGCCAAATCCCGCCTGCGGAGACCGTTGGCCAGCTTCCAGAAGATGCCCTCGAGCAGAAAGCGATCAGGAGGCATAGGCTTGCGACGACGGTATTTCCGAAAGGAATCGCGATCAGCGCGCAGGGAAACGAAGGGTCCCTGCAAGAGCTCCCATTGGGAATCGGTGAGACGAGGCGATTCCCAGCTCAAATTCGTGTGCAAATTTCCTAATTTTTGAGGAACGAATACCGGCTGGACGGGAATGCCCATTTCGGAGAACTCCCAGCGCAGGAGAGCGGGTAAATCCCGGACCAGGGAACGCATATGAGACTGCCTGCCGCCCAATTCAAAAAGGGTCCGGGATATTTTCTGCATTTTTCCAACAATCATGGTGGCGGCGCGAGCCTGAGAGAGTATTTCTTTGTGAGGCTGTCTCCCCTTGCTAACGGCAAGACAGTATGCCAACTGATGTCTATACTCAAGAAATTCCTTTCTCCCAGAATTGAGCAGGCGATCATGGAGTTCTTTGAGCAGGACGGAAGGATCTTTTTGTATGGGAAGAGATTTCAAAGTAATTGGACGGTTACGCGGGGTATGGGAAGAATACAATCCGTGCCGGAAGGCGTTGGATTTGCCGGGTTGACCTCCCCGCTTGCGGATTTTGGATCCTTGCTGGATCGAGATACTCGATCGAGGAATGCTAAAACCGGAAGTTTTGTAGCCAAGGCACGGAGAATTGATTGGATAATTATTGAGCATTGCGATAGGTCAATCAAGGAGATAAAATTCATCAATGCTACAATTATAGAACATATATTCTGTTTTAGGAAGATGCAAGCTTTCAAAAGAAAATAATTAGACTTAATTACCCCCAAATTTATTAATCCCAATTATTCTTGGTCTTTTGGTTTTTGATCTGGAGAGATATAAATCACCCTTTCAAAATCCCCCTAGAGCGCCAATATTATTTCACCGTAAAGGACCACCAGGCGCTGCTGCTCCCATTGGCATACGTATACCCAACGGTATTGACAGCCCGCACCTGCCAATAGTATCTGGCACCCGGGGTCAGTCCGCCAAGCGCCACGCTCATGTCCGTGCCCGTGGAAGTCCAGGCCGCCGGGGTTGTGCACGCGGCAGTGGTATTAATACAATATTCGTAGGACACTGCCCCGCTGCTCGTCCCCCAGGTCAGGCTGGGATTATTGGATTGATTGGTGGCAGTATTCGCCGGGCTGGACTTATTGAACGCCGTTGGCAATGGAAGAATAGTAAACGAGTACCAACCCGTGGTCGCAGTCCCACCATCAGCATAGATGACCCCGGTTGCATTAACGGCCCGCACCTGCCAGTAGTATTTGACTCCCGGCGTCCTGCCGCTGAGGGTTACTCCGCTCCCGCTCCCTGCCGAGACCCAGCTTGTGCAGCTTACAGCCGTGTTGATGCAGTAATCATAGGATACCGCATTGCTGCTGGTTCCCCAACTCAATGCCGGATTGGTAGGCTGACCAGTCACACCGTTAGCCGGACTGGATTTATTGAAGGCACCGGGCAGCGGAAGAATGGTGAAGGACCACCAGGTGCTTCCGTTGGCATACGTGATCCCCGAAGAATTGGTCGCACGTACCAGCCAGTAATAAGTGCCAGGAACCAGCCCGCTCAGACTGCGGCTGGTGCCGGTGCTCGTGGAAATCCAGGAGGTGTTGCAGGTATCATCGTCAATGGTGTCGAGGCAGTACGCGTAGGATGTTGCGTTGAGGCTGGTTCCCCAGCGCAAGACAGGATTGGTGGGCTGGTTGGTGGCGCCATTCCCCGGGCTGGTCAGGCTAAAGCCACCAGGTAATGGAAGCACGGTAAATGACCATGAACTCTCGCTATTGGCATAGGTGGTCCCCATGACATTCGTGGCCCGCACCTGCCAGTAGTATTTCACTCCCGGGGTCAGCCCGCTAATCACCACGCTGGTCTTGGTTCCATTCGAGATCCAGGTGGAAGAGTCTGAACAACTGACAACTGAGTCAAGACAGTACTCGTAGCCAGCGACGCTGCTGCTGGCTCCCCAATTCAGACTGGGATTGATCGACTGATTGATGGCGCTGTTGACCGGGCTGTACTTGTTAAAAACCCCGGGTTTCGGGAAGACCGTAAAGGACCACCAGGCGCTGCTGCTCCCATTGGCATACGTATACCCAACGGTATTGACAGCCCGCACCTGCCAATAGTATCTGGCACCCGGGGTCAGTCCGCCAAGCGCCACGCTCATGTCCGTGCCCGTGGAAGTCCAGGCCGCCGGGGTTGTGCACGCGGCAGTGGTATTAATACAATATTCGTAGGACACTGCCCCGCTGCTCGTCCCCCAGGTCAGGCTGGGATTATTGGATTGATTGGTGGCAGTATTCGCCGGGCTGGACTTATTGAACGCCGTTGGCAATGGAAGAATAGTAAACGAGTACCAACCCGTGGTCGCAGTCCCACCATCAGCATAGATGACCCCGGTTGCATTAACGGCCCGCACCTGCCAGTAGTATTTGACTCCCGGCGTCCTGCCGCTGAGGGTTACTCCGCTCCCGCTCCCTGCCGAGACCCAGCTTGTGCAGCTTACAGCCGTGTTGATGCAGTAATCATAGGATACCGCATTGCTGCTGGTTCCCCAACTCAATGCCGGATTGGTAGGCTGACCAGTCACACCGTTAGCCGGACTGGATTTATTGAAGGCACCGGGCAGCGGAAGAATGGTGAAGGACCACCAGGTGCTTCCGTTGGCATACGTGATCCCCGAAGAATTGGTCGCACGTACCAGCCAGTAATAAGTGCCAGGAACCAGCCCGCTCAGACTGCGGCTGGTGCCGGTGCTCGTGGAAATCCAGGAGGTGTTGCAGGTATCATCGTCAATGGTGTCGAGGCAGTACGCGTAGGATGTTGCGTTGAGGCTGGTTCCCCAGCGCAAGACAGGATTGGTGGGCTGGTTGGTGGCGCCATTCCCCGGGCTGGTCAGGCTAAAGCCACCAGGTAATGGAAGCACGGTAAATGACCATGAACTCTCGCTATTGGCATAGGTGGTCCCCATGACATTCGTGGCCCGCACCTGCCAGTAGTATTTCACTCCCGGGGTCAGCCCGCTAATCACCACGCTGGTCTTGGTTCCATTCGAGATCCAGGTGGAAGAGTCTGAACAACTGACAACTGAGTCAAGACAGTACTCGTAGCCAGCGACGCTGCTGCTGGCTCCCCAACTCAGACTGGGATTGATTGACTGATTGATGGCGCTGTTGACCGGGCTGTACTTGTTAAAAACCCCGGGTTTCGGGAAGACCGTAAAGGACCACCAGGCGCTGCTGCTCCCATTGGCATACGTATACCCAACGGTATTGACAGCCCGCACCTGCCAATAGTATCTGGCACCCGGGGTCAGTCCGCCAAGCGCCACGCTCATGTCCGTGCCCGTGGAAGTCCAGGCCGCCGGGGTTGTGCACGCGGCAGTGGTATTAATACAATATTCGTAGGACACTGCCCCGCTGCTCGTCCCCCAGGTCAGGCTGGGATTATTGGATTGATTGGTGGCAGTATTCGCCGGGCTGGACTTATTGAACGCCGTTGGCAATGGAAGAATAGTAAACGAGTACCAACCCGTGGTCGCAGTCCCACCATCAGCATAAGTAATACCGACAGAGTTCCTGGCTCGAACCTGCCAATAGTATGTCGCGCCTGGCCTGAGGCCGCCGAGAGCAATACTTGGGTTCGAAGAAGTAGAAGTCCAGACAGCCGGAGATACGCAACTGGCAGTGGTATTAATACAATATTCATAAGAGACAACATTGGAGCTTGTCCCCCATTGCAATGTGAGATTGGAAGGTTGGCTGGTGGCAGAATTTACCGGGCTGGTTTTGGTAAAAGCGCCGGGTAACGGAGGAACGACGAAGGACCACCAGGAGGTTAGGTCACCATCGGCATAAGTATTCCCGGTTGTATTGGTCGCCCTCACCTGCCAGAAATAGGTGGTTCCAGGTACCAGCCCCGTGAGAGCCTTCGTTCTACCAGTGACTGTGGAAATCCAGGAGGTGTTGCAGGTATCATCGTCAATGGTGTCGAGGCAATATGAATATGATACTGCACCTGAACTGGCTCCCCAACTCAGGGTCGGATTGGTTGGCTGGTTAGTACTACCGTTAATCGGTGCATATTTGGTTAAAGCACCAGGGAATGGGACAATAGTAAATGACCACCAGGAAGCGGCACTCCCGTTTGCATACCTGGTCCCCATGGCGTTGACCGCGCTCACCTGCCAGTAATAAGTACCCGGGGTCAAACCGGTGAGGGTCGCACTTGGTGTGGCTCCAATAGAATTCCAGGAGGTATTGCAGGTATTGTCGTTGACGGTGTCGATGCAATATTGGTAATAGACCACATTGCTGCTGGCTCCCCAGGTTAAGGTTGGATTGACCGTCTGGTTGGTGGCGGCATTGATTGGGTTGGATTTATTGAACGCGCCCGGTATTGGCTGGATGGAAAAGGACCACCAAGCTGCGCTGCTTCCGTCGCCATATGTGGAACCATTGGCATTCGTAGCCCGTACCTGCCAGTAGTATGTCATACCCGAGGTCAGACCACTGAGATCCACACTCGTGTTGGCAGCGGTCGAAATCCAGGAGGTGTTACAGGTATTATCATTAGCAGTATCGAGACAATAAGAATAGGAAAAAGCATTACTGCTTGTTCCCCAATTCAAGGTAAGGTCGGCGGGTTGGTTGATGGCGGCCTTCGACGGAGTGTTTTTAGTGAAAGAGCCGGGCAGCGGTAGAACTGTAAAAGAGAACCACCCCGAAGTAGACGAGCCACCGTTGGCATAGGTCAGCCCAGAGGTATTTCTGGCGCGCACCTGCCAATAGTATATGGCACCCGGTGTGAGACCGCTGAGAGCCACGCTTGTGTTTGTCGAGGTGGAAATCCAGGCAGCCGGAGAAACACAACTGGCGACCGAATTAATACAATATTCGTAGGATACAGCCCCCGTGCTGGCGCCCCATTGCAAGGTGGGATTCATAGGTTGGCTGGTGGCAGAATCCGCCGGGCTAGAAAGATCGAAAGCGCTTGGAGCCGGAATGGAGACCGTAACCGACACGGGTACGGCGCTATTATTGGTTTCGTTCCCTTCGACAACTTCACAGCCCATATCGACATAGGCGCTGACCGTGTGCGTTCCAAGGGATAGCGTCCCCGCAGGGATCGTGTACGGCCAGGAACCGCTTGAATTCCCGGAGAGACCGGTGGCGCGGACGAAGAAATCCCGATATGGAACAACTCCCAAATCCCAGCAGCTTTGCCAAATATGATCGACATAAAACTCGATGCGAAAAGTGGTGGCATCTACCCCGCCCAGGTTCGCAACTCCGACCGAAATATTTATATCATTACTTACCGTTGGTGCTGAAGGCAGAACGGTTAAGTTGGTGATTGTAAGATCAGGTAGGGAGAAGGTGGCTGTGACGGACTGGGCCGTACTCATCAGAACCGTGCAAGTGCCTGTTCCAGAACAACCGCCCCCGCTCCATCCAGTGAAAATCGAAGGAGTGGAAGCCGTTGCCGTCAAGGTGACGGAGGTGGTTTTATCATAAGCGTACGTACAGTTCGAACCGCAATTGATACCTGCGGGGCTGCTAATAACTGTGCCGCTGCCGTTGCCATTCTTGGTTACGCGCAGAACAGAATAATTCGAAGGTGCAAGGTTCACGATACTGACCGCCACCATGTCCATTCCCGAATAGGTTCCACCCCAGGTCATGGAGTAAGTCCCTGAGTCCCAAGTGTTGTGAATATATACTATGTTGGGATCTGCATACCCAACGCCAACAATGGTGTGACCCTCAAGGTTGATCATTACGGGACGGCCGGCGTCGATCTCTGCTTTATACTGGGCGAAGGAAAAGCCACCAGCATATTGATTGTCTGTAAACTGGTTGTAGCAATCTGTTACCGCATAGCCTTTGGCTTGATAAAACTGCTTTCGGCCCACTGTACCATCAACATACCCGGCAGCCTCAATCGAGGCACAGGTGAGGGGTGCCGCCGGATTGGACCAATTATCGTAGAACCTGGTGTAAGCATCACCAAGGCCAAAGGCTGATTGGCTGGTTTGCATGTAATCCCCGATCGCATCTCCCCAACTATGCTGAGTCCAAGATCCAGTAATATATGGATCGGGCGCGGAACTATCATATTGAACCCAATAATCGTCGATGGAACCGCGGGTTGTCCTGCTATCCAATCCGAGTTTGGAGGCAACCAACGGGTTATTAAAGTATGCAAAGTTACCTTCCGGCGACGGCGGATTATCCACCCAGGAGCCCCAAGAGCTATTATCCACCAACGGCATCACACCGTTGTCCGTGGGCCCTGTATACAAGTTCGGATACCCATTGCGATCATAATACCCTGCTATCATCGCACCAGAGACAGCAGAGCAGCCGTAAACCCAGGGATAGGCGGGCACCGTCAAAATATTTGTCCCGGCTGCATTAATAATATCCGGTACCGAAACAGATTCTCCTTGAATATCATAGCCGGGCGGCGGAACAGGCGGCCCGTGGATTATCATTTCCTGGATGACATTCCCATCCGAAAGCGAAAGAGCCTCGACAGAATAGTAATTATTTACAGCAGGTGTGGTGGTTATATCCGGACCTTGCGTGGGAGTTGAAGTCTCAGTTGGGACTTGGGTTTCGGTAATAGTCAGGGAAGGCGCAGGCGTCTCCGAGGGTGTCTCAGTTAGTGAGGAGGTATCAGTCGGCGTTTCTGTCCATGCATCCTGGGCGCGAACGGCAGACGAAGAACTTATCCCGATACAAACGACCAGGATGATCCCTGCCAAGACGACCCCGAACATTAATTTGAGAAATTGTCTTGTCGAATTATCCTTCATCATATCCAACCACCGTCCCGGGTGGAATAAATGCTAATACTACAAAAATCTCCCCCAATCATTATATTCGCCTTCAATTCTATTATTAATTACAATTTTGATAATATATGTTCCATGGCACTTTAAGCCCATTTTTATCCCCGTGCCAATTTAAGAAAAATACCGTGAATTTAATAGTTTGTTCTCATCTGTTAAAGCGATCGAAGAAAAGTAAATATCGGTCTTGACCTATTAATGCTAAAAAATCTTAGGCAATTCCTGTATAAATGTAAAATGACGAACTCCCTGGGCGGTTATCTAATCCATTTCCCCCAAATCGGAGTTCGTCATTTTTTCTTTGGAAATCTCCCGCCGATGTTGGCTATTTTTCTCATCGGCGGGAGAAACTTCAGGTTAGTACCTCCTTCTATGGAACGGTGAAGGACCAAAAAGCAGTGATGTCGCCGTCAGCATAGGTGAAACCGGTTGTATTTATTGCTCTCACCTGCCAGTAATAGATGGTTCCGTGTACCAAGCCAGAAAGTGCCTTGGTCCTTCCGGTGCCGGTGGAGATCCATGAAGTATTGCACGCATTGTCATTGATGGTGTCAATGCAATATGCATAGGATGCGGCACCAGTGCTGGCTCCCCAGCTAAGTGTTGGATTGGTGGGTTGGTTTAGGGCGCCGTTTGCCGGTCCACTCTTACCAAAAGCGCCGGGGAGGGGAACGATGGTGAACGACCACCAAGCAGTTGCGCTCCCATTGGCATAGGTGGTTCCCTTGATATTGGTAGCACTCACCTGCCAGTAATATTTGCCCGGAGTCAAACTTGTGAGAGCCGCACTGACAGTGGTGCCAGTCGAGATCCAGGAGGTGTCGCAAAGGTTATTGTTGACTGTGTCGATGCAGTATTGATAATTGACGACATTACTGCTGGCACCCCAGGATAACGTTGGATTGACCGACTGGTTGGTGGCGCCGTTGGCCGGGCTGGTCTTGTTAAAGGCGCCGGGTAATGGGACAACTTTGAAGGACCACCAGGCTGTGCTGCTACCATCGGCATAGGTAGTGCCCGCGCCGTTCGTTGCTCGTACCTGCCAATAATACGTAGCAGCTGCCAGACCCGTAAGGGCTACACTTGGGGTAGTACCAGTGTTGATCCATGTGGCATTGCAAGTATTGTTGTTACTGGTATCTATGCAGTACTGATAATTTACAACGTTGCTGCTGGCTCCCCAAGTCAGGGTCACATTGGAAGGCAGGTTGGTGGTAGCACTGGTCGGGGTGGATTTGCCAAAAGCTGTAGGCAATGGAGGAACGGTGAAGGACCACGTTGATGTAAGACCACCGTCAGCATAGGTGACACCGGTTGAATTGGTGGCACTAACCTGCCAATAATATGTGGTTCCTGGGATCAGACCGGTAAGGGCTTTGGTTCTACTGGTCCCGGTAGAGATCCAGGTAGTGCACGTGGCAGTTGTGTTAATACAATATGCGTAGGATGTTGCCAGGCTGCTGGCACCCCAACTCAGAGTCGGGTTGGTAGGCTGGTTTACAGCAAGGTTAACCGGTGCAGTTTTGGTGAAGGCGCCTGGTAATGGGATGATGGTGAACGACCACCAAGCAGTAGCGCTCCCGTTGGCATACCTGATTCCCGTTGCATTGACCGCAGCCGCCTGCCAATAATATGTCCCGGGGGTCAGCCCTAAGAGGGCAGCACTCTTCGTAGCACCGGTCGTAATCCATGAGGCATCGCAGGCATTGTTGTTGACGGTGTCGATGCAGTACTGGTAAGAAACCGCATTACTGCTGGTTCCCCAGGACAAGGTTGGATTCACCGATTGCTTGGTGGCGCCATTAGCCGGGCTGGATTTATTGAACGATCCAGGTAGGGGCAGGATGGTGAACGACCACCAGGCGGTATAGCCTCCGTTGGCGTAGGTGGTTCCAGAAACATTGGTTGCACTCACCTGCCAGAAATAGGTGCCTGTGGTCAAGCCACTGAGCGCCACACTTGCATTGACACCAGTTGAAATCCAGGTGGTATTGCAGGCATTATCGTTGATGGTGTCGATGCAGTATGCATAGGAAGAGGCCCCAGCACTGGCTCCCCAACTCAGCGTTGGAGCGGTGAGTTGGTTGGTGGCGCCGTTTAAGGGTGCGGATTTGTTGAAAGCGCCCGGAGGCGTGGGAGTGGCTACGTAGTTCTGTGCGGTTAGATTCGCCAGAACATTGACATAAGATATGCTGACTGGAGTGAAGATGAAACCCGCCAGGACCGGCGTGATCGTGCCAGACCAGTTATTAGAGACTGGTGCACTGTAGTTCCCATTGACATCGGATGTGGTCGTCTTGGCTGTGCCGTCCGTATAGCCAAGGACCACTCCGGCCACTCCCGTATTACCAGATATGGTGAATGGGGTGATAAGTGTGCCGATGTAGTTCTGCGCGACCTGGTTGGCAATAACATTGCTGTAAGTTGAATTGACACCCGTGACGGGTGCAAAAGTATAACCCGTCTTGGACTGGGTGACAGTGCCAGACCATTTATAGGTGACATTGAAGGAATATTGACCCAACGTGTTCGTATTGACGGTCTTGGTCGTCGTGCCGATCACGTAGCTTAAGGTCACCCCAGCCAGCGGTGTCACGCCATCCGGTAAATAAACCGTACCGGAGATGGTAGGAACGATCGGCGTGGCAACGTAATTCTGGGCAGTCATGCTGGTTGCCAACCCGGTGTAAGCCATACTAACTGGCAGGAAGGTGTAACCCGCCAATGAAGGCGTTACCGTTGTCGTGCCAGCCCAGGGATTCGTCGGAGCAGTAATCGTATAGTTCCCAGTGCCATCTGCGGTGACTGACCCTGAACTACTCCCATTCACCCAGCCCATGGTCACCCCGCCCACCCCGGCATTTCCGGAAATCGTAAGTGCCGTTGGCGTATAGCTGGCCGTAACCACCAGGTCAGCACCGGCAAATGTCACGTTCTGCGGATTGGCTGTACTGGGCAGATTAACGAGATCGTTGCCGGTCCAACCCGTAAATGTGTAGCCTGGTAGTGCAGTTGCCATCAAACTTACAGTGGATAAATCAGCATAGGAGGCCTGGTCGGGCGTCTTGACGACCGTGCCGTAGGAGCTGATCACTGTCAGGGTGTACAGGTTTGTTGGGAATTTAACGACATTGGAGGGCAATGAAGTCACCGTCATGCTGGGCTCGGTCGGTACATTCGACACACCACCGATGTCATCGTTCTCCAGCACCCGGTAATAGTACAAAGTTGCCGGAGCATTTGTGGTATCGGTATAGGTCTGCGGTATTCCTGCCACCCTGGGACCTGTGAAAGTGGTCAGGTTCATCGTAAACCCAGGATCCGTTGCACGCTGGACAGTGAAACTTGTGGCAGTCAGCGAGTTGTCATTCCAGGTTAATACAACATTACCTGAAATATCAGCTACAGCTGCCAGACTGTCGGGGGTTTCCGGAGCAACGCCGACCATCATTGGGCGCATCATATCGTTCTCTTCGTGGCCCAGCAGGTGGCAGTGCCAGACATACTCCCAACCATAGTTGACCATCTGGTTGAGGATGGCGACCGGGTTACCCAGCGGATCCTGACCCCAGAATCCGGTGGTGGATCCAGCCGGCATGGTCACATCCAGCATGCGGACACTGTTGCCGATCTTGAAGGGAAGGATTGGTACAATCGGCCTCAACGCTACGATCGCGTCTTCCAAGGGGTTCATCCGAATGGTTTCCTTCCAACCTATTTCATTGGGTTCGGGAGGCCGTATCATTCCATCCCAGCCCACCCGGTTGATCAACTGTACATTGAACAAGTGGAAGTGAATGGCATGGGTATCAACACCGTTATGGGTAATCTTCCATATCTGGGTTCCATCCCCCAGTGTACCAATCTGGCTCATGGAGTCTGAACTTGACAAGAGCTCGGTGGCTGGGTCGATATAGCCATACGGGATTGTAGTCTGTACGGTCCCGTTAGTTTGCGGTAATTCCACTCCCAGGGTAGCGTTCATCCGTCCATAGTTCAGCTCAAATAGTTCCTGGATGGCCTTGGGTTGGAGTCCGATGGTAATTGCAGTGCTTGCCGTGGCTGTAGCGTTCGTTGTAGGAGCACCGCCACCCAGTATCACCACCTGCGGCAACCCCGTTGCGGTATACCCCGAACCTCCATTTGTGATGGTGATTCCGGTCACCACACCTCCTGAAACGGTGGCTGTGGCCGTTGCGCCGCTACCCGATCCGCCAGTGAGGAATACGAAGGGAGTCGAGCTGTATCCTAATCCACCGCCCGTCACCGTGATAGTGTGGATAGCTGTGTCGGCCGGGGTGAAGGTCATGGTAGTATCCTGGATCCTCACGTTCGCGTCAGTGGGATAATTGGCGTTGTAAGCAGCATCATAAGCAGCCTGAGGCACGATGGGTGCGGGTTGCGAGGCAGCAAAGGCAGCCGGCAAAGCGGTCTGTAAAGCAGCCAGGTTATAAGCGGCAGCCGCAGTTCCCGAAACCTGGAATTGCATGATGGTGCGGGTGTTCGGGCCATAACCCGGCAACGTGGAGGGAGCACCGCCGATCCCGGTATTGTCAGGATCGCCCGTGTAGTAATCGTTGCGTGGATCAAAGGCTGGGACAGGCGCGGGAGAGTCGTTGTACATTATGATGTTGGTGCAGGTGCTCGGGACCTGGGAGAAGTCCACGATGACATCCGCCCTTTCGGCCGGGCCCAGCATCAATGCATGCGTCGAAACGTTCAACACGACGATATTGCGCCGGTCATAATAATACCCAACAGGCTGATTAGGAATCACTGCCGGTGCCGGCAGCAGGCCACCTTCGGTGCCGATCTGGATGAAGGACGGTCCAATTGCAGCCGGGTCAGGCACCCCGCCCGCGCGACCATCAGTGGGCCAATTGGCAGGGTATCCCGCTGTGGCAACCGCTGGGACCATATTGACTTCACCTGCATTTGCATCCAACAAAGTACCAGTGCTCAGATTCCACATGGTCCCGTTGGATTTGGCGCAGTACAACTGCAGGTCAAGCATACGATCGTTGCTGGCATTCAGGATGCGGAAACGGTAAGCTTGTCGATTCACACTCAGGTATGGATAAGCGGTCCCGTTGACAAGCGGTGTGTCCATGTAACCTTCCGGAACGAGGGAAGGATTCGGCGTACCGGGGTTGTTGGGTCCCTCCAGCGGGTTGGTGGGAGATGGGTAAAGTGGGTTCGGGACTTCGCCATTTGCAATGGTCGTAAATGGCGGCCAGAACCAAGGACCGTAGTCCCAGCGGCCATCTGCGTTTACTCCCATAGGATCAAATGGGTTCTGGTTTGGCATATATACATGCGGGAACCATAGGTCGCCGGTTACAACAGTTCCGGGGTTGGACCCCGAATTCCAGGTGGGGTCTTCCACGGCTAATTGAGATTCGCTGGGGACGAATGTCTTGTCCTGGATGATCAAAGGGATATCCGAAGCAGGTATCGTCCCGGCCGAGACATTTAGACTCCCGATCATTCCACCATTGACCAGTGTCTGTTCGACCGGGTCGGTAACAAGGTAACCCGCGGCTTCACCTGCATAAACATTAAGGCGGGTGATGCCATATGAATGATCATGATAGAACATCAGCCGGGCACTTTGTTGGTTGGTATAGTAAAAAGTTAAGGTTCCTTGTGGCTCAGTTCCACCGTCCATATCAGGGACGTTATACACACTAACACCTTCTGGATAAGGGGTGGTTTCGTTCGCAGGGGTCGTCCATTGGTCTGGCGTCCCATCACTGATCCAGGGTGTATTTCCGCCGTGTAGGTGCATCGTTGCGCGGTTCTGAGTGTACATAGCGCATGCGGTAGTCGAAGGGTTACAATCTGCTCCACCAGCGGTTTTTGGACCCATCCCCGCACCCATATCAGTGGTATCTACGGGAATAAATAGGTCGCCGCCGCTACCAGTAGGAAGGTAGTTATGGAATTTGATGCGGGTAGGCTTCCCATTTGTGCCACCGGTTGGTAAAGTGGCACCTGCCACATAATTTGGATTGTAACTGCCAGCTATAATAATCGGGCCCAGGTATTGCGGTTTGTCGTATGCATAAACATAGTTGTTGGGCCAGGAATTATTTACATCGATTACCGGAGAACCATTTGGATAAAATAATTGGATCATTTGTCCAGGATTTGTTGGAGTCGAGATTTGGACGTAACCACGCAAGGTGGTGGCAGGCAAGTCTTTGTGCAACTGCTCCGTATATTGGATCACAGCAATTTCGTAGTAATCGGAGGCAGGGTTGGTCAAAGTCCCATCTCCCGGATAACTCGTGGTATCTGGAACGGCAACCGGGATGTATTGTCCAATATCGTTCGCGCTGGTTGACCCAAGGCCCGGCAAGGCATCAACGAATTTCCGGATCCCGGGTACGGTGTCATAACCTGCGCCTCCTGCAACAACGTTTACGGATGTAATCGCGCCGGTGAGCGGATCGATGACAGGAACCAATACAGCACCCGAGCCGCCGCCGCCAACCGCTGTCACAGTGGTGGCTGCATCGGTATATCCGCTGCCTCCGTTTGTGATGTTAACAGCCACAACCGCGCCACCCGACAGGACAACCGTACCTAACGCGCCGCTGCCATCTCCAATGACGCTGAGGCTGGCTGGAAATGGGCTGTTGGCATAGTTGGGGGTCGTGCCAAAATAGTCGGGGATTCCGCCGGGGTTCATGGATGGAGCCGCCGCCTCGGCCATTTGCTCTGCTGATATCAGGCCGGCCTTACGAGCCGTTGCTGCACGTGAGGCTGCGGCTTGTCTATCGGCAGGAGTTACGTGCCCGTGGCCGTTATCTCCCCCAGGCGCCGTGGTTGGGGGTTCCACTGTCGGCTGCTCGGGGGGAACAGGAGTAGGCGTTGTCCCTACTAATGGATCTTCAGTAGGAGCGACGGTTGGGGTAGCATCAACGGGAGGCACATCCGGGGAGATGTTCACCGGTGGGTTTACGTCCTTGGCATGCGCCGGAGTGGGGCCAACTCCTCCCAATAGCATGGTGACGATTACAAAGGTCGAAAGCAAGATATTTAAGTTCTTTAGTGTTTTCATTCCATTTCTCCTCTTATTCTCTTCCAAATGGGCCTGTGCAATATTCTTAATGTTCAAGACAAGTTTGGAGGACATAGGATTTCTTGCTTCTTTTCACATAATTTCTCCTTTTTGATCTCCCGAAGTTGAGTTTGAGATAAACCAGTTTTTTTAAAAAATGCGTTCATTTCTGGTCAGGCTCTTTTAGAATTGATTCAACACATTCGAGCAGTGAATCCGGGGTGACCGGTTTTTCCAGGTGTGCGCTAATTCCCATTTGCTCGATCTCGGCAGCAGTCTCAGGTGACCATTGCGCAGTAAAAACCATCACGGAAGTAGCAGGGAAGCGCTGCAATACTGCAGGAAGAAGCGTCAACTTATTGTCCATGATCATGATGTCCAGGATGACCAGGTTATAATTACCGCTTTCCAGGCGATCCAAGGCTTCGCATGCCTTCCCGACCGTAGTTACCAAATAGCCGGCGCGTTTTAGAACAAGCGCCAGGGAGAGTCTCAGGTTTAGATCGCTGTCAACGATCAATACATTTTTGGGGAGAGGAACGTATGGTTCTCGGGACATAATTAATCCAATTCTCATTTTACAAATAATATTTCCCGGAAATATTTGGGTAACTTTGAATTTATTGGCACGAGAAAGGTATACCCCGCGATCTTAACCACTAACGGAAATTAAACGACGAACGGGCAAATTGCCCGTTCTCAACCAGTTGAATAAATTCCCAGCTTGTTGGAAACTATATCACAAGGCGATAGCCGATGTCGCGCACAGTAATGATTATTTGTGGGTGACGCACATCTTCTTCAAGTGCTTTCCTCAATTCATGGATCTGCCAGCGGGTAATTTCCTTGGCTTCTATCCGGCTCAGCCCCTGGTAACCTTGCGATTCCAGCACCATCGTGTCATAAGGAACAGGTTGGGGTGAATGCCGCGTTAAGGTAACCAGGTAATCAAAAGTGGAAGGCGCCATGGGTATATCGCGCTCTTTTAGAAAAACATGGCGGGTATGAAGGTCAAGCACCAGATCCCCACGTTTTATATAGCGGGTCGGATCATTTGGAGATGAAGATGGGACGAGGCCAAAAGGAGATGAAACGCTGCTGTCTGAAGTGTGCAATTCCTCAAGGAGCGTCTGGATTTGGGTAGTGATTTCCCTCCGTCGTTTCGGTTGTTGTTGATCGTCGTGGATCTTGTTTACCCGCGCAAGGATGGCTTCGGGGTCTATGGGTTTCAGGAGGTAATCACTTGCGCCCGCGCGCACAGCCTCGATCGCTGTCTCCAGGCTCGCATGGGCGGTGAGGATGACTACTGGCATATCCGGATATAAATTCCGAATTTGAGGAAGTAACTGTATGCCGCTCTGGTCTGGCAGTTTGATATCCAGGAAAACCAGATCGAACGCCCCTGCTTGCAAGAATTGAAGGCCTTCCCTGGCGGTTGCTGCTGTGGTAACCCTGTAACCCGCACGCTGCAGGATAAGTGCCAGACTTCGGGCCAATTTTGGCTCGTCATCTATGATTAAGATGGTGTCATCCGTTGTCACGTTTAATAACCTCCTCTTTAGTGAGCGGCGAAGCTTGAGGCAGCCAAATGGTAAAGGTTGCTCCCTGGCCTGGGTGGTTTTCCAAAAGGATTTGACCACCGTGTCTCTGAACGATCCCATAGCTGATGGAAAGACCCAGCCCCAGGCCGCTTGCTTTGGTGGTCATGAAGGGTTCGAACATGTGCTGAGCAATTTCTTCGGGGATGCCAGGACCCGTATCTTTAAATACTACGGCTGTTCGATCTTCCATTTTGAGCATATCTACATATAGCGTCCCGCCGTTCTTCTGCATCGCTTCGATCGCATTCATACTGATGTTAAGGAAAACTTCAAGGATCTGGTCCCGTACACACTCAATGTAACATCGTTGCAATCCCTTCAAAGGCTGCCATTGAACTTTGGCACTATTCAGATGAGGGACAAGCAGGGAATGAACTTCCTCGATGATATCGAGGATTTCGTTGGATTGTTTATTGATGCCCGCTTTTGGCCGATAAAGTTCCCTCAAATGACCCACCAGGTTTGTCAAGCGCAAGGTTTCTGAGGCTGCCATTTCCAAAGGTTCCTGGATCGGGCTTTCTGGTGTCACATCCTGCTGAATAAGATAGAGGCAATTTTTAATGGTCTGTAAGGGGTTGTTGATCTCATGTGTTATTGAACCGACCATTCGTCCAATAATGGCATGTTTTTCCGCCTGGACGAGTTGGGTTTCAAACTGCTTCCGTTCGGTAATATCGCGTGCAGCCGCGAACACCCCCCTCACTTCACCGGCTTCATCTTTGTAGACCGCGGCATTAAATAATACTGGCGTAAGGCTCCCATTTTTATTACGGATTTCCAGGTTATAGTCACGTACTGTTCCGGCTTCGAAGACCTTTTGGTATCCTGCGCGCGCCTTCTCGCCATCCACGAAATAGTTGTGGAAATCCGTCCCGATCAATTCAGCACGCGTACAACCGGTTACCAACTCGGTGGCTTTATTCACGTCGCCGATTTTTCCCTCCGGAGTTATTGTCACCAACGGATCAAGGCTTACTTCAAATAAGCTTCGATTGTAAGCATACATTAATCGTATTGAATCCGCAGTCCGTTTTCGCTCGGTAATGTCTCGAATATCCATCAGGATGCCAATCGCATGCCCGGTTTCGTTTCTAACAATCGAAACATTTAATTCTGCTGGAATTCTTGATCCATTTTTTGTCAGTATTTGATATTCAATATCACGAACATATCCCATCTCACGCGTATTCCTGATATTCCTTACTACACGTCTTCTGTCTTCCGGCACAATTAATTCAACTATTTTCATTCCTTTGAGTTTGAGGGTGTCCTTGAATCCGTGTAATGCTGCCGCCTGTTGGTTGGCTGAGACAATTTTATTATCCATGTCGGAGACAATGATTGCATCCGGGGAGGTTTCGAACAGGGTACCATAGCGCCCTTCACTTTCCTGGCGAGCAGCTTCTGCATGTTTCCGTTCTTTGATTTCACTCTGCAGCTGTTCATTGGCTGCAATCAATTCCTTGGTCCTTTCCTGGACGCGCTCTTCAAGACCATCACGCGCTTCTCGTAACGATTCCTCCGCCTGCTTGCGTAGGGTAATATCATTCATTGACAACACAACATGCTTCTTTCCCACTATGTCGAACGGATCGGCATTTAAATCAAACCACAAATGGACTTGGGCTGAGTCTTTCACAAGAATGGATTCGACTTCAATATCGTGAACGGGCTGTCCCGTGCTCAGCGCCGATTCAAAGGCCTTGCGGATAAGACAACTACTGCAAAATGGGGTCTTACCGCAGCCTGCAGGATCCGTGACCGCATGGATGCATCCCAGAGCGTCCCCCGGTTGGGAACCTTGAATCTCTTCAAATTTTTTCCCAGTCCACTGCGAGATCACGCGGTTAGCCCGGCTGATACACCCCTCTTTGTCCAGCAAGAACATACCGACATTTACAACGTCAAAGATCATTTGAAGGTTACCGCGTTCGATATTCAAATCCCGCTCAGCGTGCAGCCGTTCACTGATCTCTTCTTGAAGGAGAACATTGACATTTTCAAGTTGGCTGGTGCGTTCTCTTACCACGTCCTCCAAATGTTGGCGATAAGATTCGAGCTCCAGCGTGCGTTCTCTGATACGCAATTCAAGTTCATCCCGCCCCTGGCGCAAGGCTTGTTCCGCATTTATTAGCGCGGTGATGTCGATACAGTAGATCCTTACTCGCTCGCTGTCAGAATTACAAGATATAGTTTGCCGATAATACTTTTCACAAATACTTACATCCCGGATTATCGATCTTGTCTCCCCCTTCTGACAATCATCAATCACTTTTCTCAAACCGTCAAAATATGGATGCTCCCCGCCTTTCGCAGCTAGATCCGGGAATGCCAGTTTAGCAGCAGAGTTAAGATAATGGATACCCCCACTATAATCTATTTCCACGATGGGGTTGGGGTTTAGTTCCGGGAAAGAGGCCAGCCAGTTACGCACCTCTTCCATTTTTTTTCGTTCGCTGATATCCCGGAAGATGACCGCAAACTTGCCCGGTTCAGGTTGAAATGACTGCACCGCATAATGCCTTTCAAGTGCAGGAGAATAATTTTCGAATGTAACCGGTTCGCCTGTGAGCGCTACCTTACCGTAGATTTCCACCCATTTCGGATCGTCCCCATGGAGTTGAGATATTTCACTCTTGCACTTTCCGATGATTTCTTCCCGCTTTAGCCCGGTTAATTGTTCGAAGGCTGGATTGATGTCCAGGAAACGATAATCACAGGGGATGTTATTCTCGTCACAAATGATTTCATGGATGGCAAAGCCTTCGGTCATCCGGTTGAATAGACTTTGATAACGTATCTCACTTTCCACCAACGCCAATTTGGCTTGTTCCTGTTCTGTGATATCGTAAGCTACTTCTCCAGCACCAATAATATTCCCCAAGTCGTCACGCAGAGGAGTGTGCCTTATATTGTAGATCCGCCGGTAACGCCCCGGATCGCCAAATTCAAGGTTCTTACTAAATATATTCCCCTGCAAAACCCGGCTCCATTCCCTTACAGCCACCTCTTGCTGTTCGGGAAGTTCAGCGAAGATTTCAATCAAACTCGTACCTATTTGAATTTCCTTGCCAGTGAGACGGGCGATTTCCTCTTTATAGGCTTGATTAAAATAAGTATACTGATAGTTTGTGTCTATGGTGGAGATAATCACCCTGGTCCCTTCGGTTACAGTTTCAAGAAGTTCGTTTGCTTGCCGCAATTGCTCCCCGCTTTTTCTCAGTTCTTCTTCTACCCTTTCCTGTTCCGCGCGTAGCTTGAAAGCAGTGATCCCATACGCGAGGTCACTTGCCAATTCTGCAAGTATTTTCACTTCGTCATTTGTGAAAGCATCGGGGAGCTTAGCATAAATCGTTAGCGCTCCGAAAGGTCTGGCACCTGCAATAAGTGGCAGAGCAATGGAAGAAGCATAACCATGCTTGATTGCCTCATTCCGCCACGGTAAAAATTGGGGATCGGTCAGCATATTCCTGCACAAGGATACTTTTCCCGTACGGATAGCTGTGCCTGTTGGACCTCGGCCGCGCTCGTTATCTCCCCAGGAGATTTTTGCATTATCCAGGTATCCATTTTCAAAACCTGCACTGATCACGGTCCGCACCGATTTATTTTTATCGTTCTCAGCCAGCCCGATCCATACCATGGCATAACCGCAGTCTTTTTCAATATTCCGGCACACTTCTTCCATGTACTCGGTTTCGTTCGTTGCACGCATCATTGCCTGGTTGCTGTTGCTCAGGGTCTTAAGAGTCCGGGCAATCCGTTGAATTTCTTCTTCCCGTGTTTTAAGATCGGTGACGTCGCGGGCATAAACGGTCACCCCCTTCACCTTATTATCTGGGTCTCTGACCGGGTAATGAGCGACTTCAAAATACCGTCTAGACGGACCTCCATCGCCCGTAAATATTCCAGTTTTAACCGTCTCACCTTTCAGTGCTTGGTTCATATATTTCTTGGCGAGAGTTCGGTCCTTTGGATTAGGGAGGCATTCAAGTAAGTTCTTTCTAATATTGATTTCCACCCCATATAGTTCTTTCATAGATTCGGCATAATGTTTGTTAAAGCTAGTAAAACAATAACTTTTATCAATTGAAAATACCGGTCCTCCAGCACACTCTATTACCTCCTCTAAAGTTCTCTGTTTCTGTTCCTTTATTTTTCTACAATTATCTAGTTCAATGATTGTTCTTTTTAGTGTTTGTCGAGTCTTTTCCAGTTCTTGCGTGCATAGACTCAATTTCTTTTGGATAGATTTTTCATCCAACTTTTCTTTGTTTTTATTATTTTCCTTCTCTGATATTACTGGTTTCAAGTTTCGATTCTGTGTTATCAATGAAGGTGAAATCAGTTTTGCCGGCCTATTTGCTTTCCTTTTTTTCTCGTTCATCCAATTCCTCCGATACATCTTTACCAATTAAAACTATAAGATTCAATTTTATAAGAAGATTTACAAATTTCGGTTTAGTAATAAATAGTTAAATATAAATAATTAGATTATAATATTGGCTACGCGCAATTCATTTTTTAGCCAACCGTAATCCACGGTCAACAATATTCCCAATTGTAAAACCCAATTCTTTGAATACAACCTCAGCCGGTGCAGAGGCACCAAACCGGTTGATCCCTAATATTTCTCCTTTTTCCCCCACCCAACGCTCCCAGCCCATGGTCACCCCGGCTTCCACAGCCAGCCGTCGCTTTATCATGGATGGAAAAACAGTTTCCCGATATGACTGATCCTGCTCTGCAAATAATTCCCAGGAAGGGAATGAGACTATTCGCACCGCGATTGCTTCGGCAGCCAGCCTCAATCCCGCTTCGATGATCAGGCTTACTTCAGATCCGGATGCCATCAGGATTAATTCCGGGTCACCGTCGCCAAGGTCTGCCAAAACATAAGCTCCTTTTGCCAACCCCTCGGCCGGAGCGAAAAGGGACCGGTCAATTGTGGGAACATTTTGCCTTGTCAACGCCAAAAGCGTCGCTTGATGCCGGCGTTCCATGGCTACTTTCCAGGCGGCCGCAGTTTCATTGGCATCCGCTGGACGGATGACCGTCATTCCCGGGATTGCGCGCAAGGTTGCCAGGTGTTCCACCGGCTGATGAGTGGGTCCATCTTCGCCAACTCCAATACTATCGTGGGTAAAGACCCAGATGCTTGGGTAATGTGAAATAGCAGACAGCCGGATGGGTTCACGCATGTAATCTGCAAAAGCCAGGAAGGTGGCCCCATAAGGGATGACTCCGCCGTGGACCGCCATGCCGTTAACCACACCGCCCATCGCATGTTCGCGCACGCCAAAATGAAAGTTCCGGCCAAGAGGGGTAGCAGGTTCGAAGGCCGGGGAACCGTCGATCCAGGTTTTTGTCGAAGGAGCCAGGTCTGCCGATCCGCCGATAAGTTCTGGGATTTTTTGTGCCAAAGCATTAATTACTTTTCCCGAAGCAACTCGTGTCCCCATCCCTTTCTCGTCTGCTGGAAACACAGGAATTATTGATTCCCAGTCTTTCGGCAGGTCGCCGCGCAGGCGGCGTTCCAACTCGGCTGCCTTTTCCTTTTCCAATGCCCGGTAAGCTTCCATTTCAGATTTCCAGTCCTCTTCAAAATTTTTGCCGTTTTCAATTGCCTGGCGGAAATGATTACGAACATCCTCGGGAATCAAGAATCGCGGTTCCAGCGGCCAACCCAACTTCTCCTTGGCACCGTTCAATTCCACATCTCCGGGTGGTTCGCCATGGGCCTTGCTCGTACCCTGGCGGGTTGGCAATCCAAATCCAATGGTTGTTCGACAAACGATAATCGACGGGCGCGGTTCGCTCTTTGCCTGGCGAAGGGCAGCATCTATCTCTTCCACATCATTGCCATCCGCCACCCGCAAAACTTGCCAGTCATAAGCTGCAAACCTGGCAGCCCGATCCTCCGTAAATGCCATATCTGTGGAGCCGTCGATCGACACGTGGTTATCATCATAAAGGTAGATAAGCTTCCCCAGCCGTAAGTGCCCCGCTAACGATGCAGCTTCTGAAGAAATCCCTTCCATTAAATCGCCGTCAGTCACTATTGCATATATATAGTGGTTGATTACTGGTTTGTCCGGAAGGTTAAACTCTGCAGCAAGGTGCGCTTCGGCAATTGCCATTCCAACCCCGTTGGAAAATCCCTGCCCCAACGGACCGGTGGTCACCTCAACTCCGGGTGTCAGTCCATATTCAGGGTGACCCGGGGTCTTGCTTCCCCATTGCCGGAAGTTCTTTAACTCTTCCAAGGGAAGGTTGTATCCCGTTAAATGCAGGAGCGAATATAAAAGTGCGCACCCATGACCTCCGGAAAGAATAAAGCGATCCCGGTTGGGCCACTTTGGATTGAGGGGGTTGTGTCTCAGGTGCCGGGTCCAGATTGTATAAGCGATCGCGGCGCATCCCATCGGTAATCCGGGATGTCCCGAGTTTGCTTTTTGGACCATGTCCGCTGAGAGAAAACGCAAGGTATTTATCGCCCTTAATTTAAGGTCGTTTTCTTGTGTCATTGAGCCGCTCCTATTACCATATTATGTCTTAATTATAATTTCCGCTGGGAGTTCCAAACAGCAATTTCACCGAAATTTGCAAGGATGCTGATATGTACCGAAATATTCCATATGCTAGAATAAATTAAAAGTAGGCTTATTCTTATTGTAGCACTGACAAGCGTTATCAAGCTCGCAAGTAAAAATCCATATTATCTATGTTCTTATCATAAGATTAACTGAAAATCTTCTACGAAGATCTGTTTGACAGAAGATCAATACAAAAGTGGGAACGGCTGCAAATGCATTTTTCACAAGGAGCACGCTTAAAAATCCTGTCTCTAAATCCGCTTTATGGCAAGAACTGTCAGTCCCCCCGGGTTATACGATCCTGGTGGTTGAGGATAATGGGTATATTTTTGTTCAAATTGCACGCATCCTGGGTTCCTTGGGGGTCTATTGTGAATGGAAGACCTCAGGTTACGAATTAGTTGAATTTGCCAATTCTCTTCCCCACCTCGACCTGATCCTGATGGATATCCATTTACCTTATGAAGATGAGTTTTGTATCCTCAAAAAGCTCCGCGTTTCCGAACAATTTAAAGATGTTCCGATCATTGCCATGACCTTCGAAGCTGACCTTGATCAGATGGAAAGAGCTCAAGTTTTCGGCTTAGATGGTTTTCTGAGCAATCCCCCAGACCCCGATACATTTCCGGGAAAGATCTACAACTTCTTGCGCGGAGACCCTGTTTGGGAGCAGAATAAACCCATGCAAATATAATCATTAATACTTTAAGTCAAAATTTATAGTTTTTCATTCTCGAATACGTAACCAGTCCCCCGTACGCTGACGATCCTGCGTAGTAAAGCAGGAATCCTTGATAATTTTAACCTTAATCTGCTGACCAGCGGCCGCAGGATTTCAGGCGCTTCCTGCTGAGATGCAGAATATCCCTGCACAAGCAATACCAATTCTCGATGGGTAAACACTTTCCCCATATTTTCTGCAAAGATTTTAAGCAGCCTCCCCTCAGCAGGAGTTAAAAATACGGTATGCGAACCGGATTTGATCAGTCTCCTGCCAAAATCAATCATTGTCCCGTCCCCTAAAGTTAATATGGTGTTTTCACCATTTCCTGCACTTTCCAGGTGTTCTCGGGATTCTATTTTGTTGTTCCGCCGTATTAAACCGCGTGCCACACTTTCCAGGATGAGGGCAGGTGAGGCAGGTTTGAGTAAATAGTCCTGTATGCGGCTGCGCAATGCTTCTATAGCCGAGTCCATGGACCCATGCGCGGTGAGCAGAATAATCTCCACGTCCGGGGCCGAGCGATTTAGTACTTTAATGACGTCCAGCCCACTCATCCCGGGCATCCGCAAATCCAGGAGCATCAAATCCACGGCATTGAGGCGTACGTAGTCCACAGCCGCCTCCCCAGTTGCCACAGCAGCCACATGGTAACCTTCCAATCGCAATATATCTGATAATGATTGGCGTTCGATTGGCTCGTCATCAACGACAAGAATGTTCCCTTTTCTGCTCATGATTTTTCCTTTACAGGTAAGGAGACCTTGAAACATGCTCCAGATCCGTGACCTGATACGAGGTCAAGGCTGCCACCGTGTGCAGCGATAATACCATAACTGACTGTCAATCCAAGCCCGGTCCCCCCTTTTTTTGTGCTGACAAATGGTTCGAATATACGGGTTCGATTTTCTTCTGGAACTCCCGGACCTGAATCTTGAACTAAAATCTCAACCATTCCTTCTGTCCGATGAGCGCTGATATACAATTCGCCGCCCTTCGGCATGGCATCATATGCATTTAAAATAAGATTGATGAAAACTTGTTCCAACTGGCTGCTCACAGCTAAAATGGACGGAATTTTGGAAGAGAACCTTGTGCTTACCTGGATGTTGCGCCCCTGCAGTTGAGCTGAAAGCAACTTTATCACCCGCCGCAACAGGATAACAAGGTTTACGCGCTGAGGTTCCACGCTCCCCGGACGATAAAAATCCAACATTCGTTGGACTGTTCTCATTAAGCGATCCAGTTCATGGTTCGCTAGATCAATATATTCACGCCGCTTATTTATCGAAAGTTCACCCCGCGTCGCCAGATGAAGGCAATTCTGTACAGCTTGTAAAGGGTTGTTTATTTCGTGCGCAATGGAGGCAGTGAGTCGGCCTGCTGCTGCCATTTTCTCTGCCCTAATAAGCGCCTGCTGCGATTCTTCTATTCGTCTTACATATTCTCGCAACTCTTCATACAATTTGGCGTTCTCCAAAGCCACGGCAGCCTGCCGGACAATGAGCAAAAACATTTCCCATTCAACTTCACGAAAAGCAGCCTCCTTCTCTTTTCGTCCCACATACAACACGCCGCGCGTCTTGAGACGAGAAATCGGCGCGATAAAAGCTGAGTTTAATTTTAAAGCCACCAACCTAGATTGAAAACCCGTGGTATCCGGTCCGCTGGCATTTACCCAAAGGGGCGTTCCACGTGCATCAATTTGTCCGATCAATCCATTTTCAGGACCACTAGAGTCTGCAGGGAATGCAATTCCCCTCCCAACAAGCAATTTTAAGGATTTGTCAATTTCTGAATACTGGTAGTACCCGGCATTACCACTGTGCAAGTGTTCGCAAACTGTGTTCTCTACAATTTCAACAAGGCGTTCAGGCTTGGTTTCTGCTAAAAAGGTTTCGGTAACGTCGAACAAGGGGCGCAAGGCCTGGATGCGCGCAATATCCCGTTTTTTCTGATTGTCATCAAGAGCTTGTTTTACGGTTAGGAGAAGTTCACTGCTGGAATCAAAGGGTTTAAGCAGGAGACCATCCACTCCTTCGCGCAGAGCCTGTATGGCTGTATCGACTGTCCCAAAACCGGTCATAACCAATACCGCAGTCTCCGGTTGGTGCTTCTTGACATGTGCGATTAAATCGAATCCGCTGATTTCGGGCATGCGAATGTCAACCAGTAATAAATCGATTATATTTTTTTCGACAAATATCATTGCTGCGGCTGGATCAGTAAATGTTGTCACGCTATATCCAGCACGTGTAAGCAATCGCTCACAAAGTCGTGTGATTCCCGGTTCATCATCGACCACTAATAGTTGTGTGTCTTCCATCAATTTACCTCAACCGGAATCCAGATTGAAAATATTGAACCTTTCCCCACGTGACTCTCCACTTCAATGAAACCTCCATGTTCGGCAACAATCCCATATGAAATGGAAAGGCCCAAGTCCAGTCCCACCCTCTTTCGCCCGGGTGGTAAAAAATGGTTCAAAGATTCGCTCCAGGTTTTCAGGGGAAATTCCTACTCCGGTATCAGATACGACCACCGTTACCCAGTCCTGATGATCCCGGCTGCGACGATCAGTGGTTATGCGCAATTCTCCACCTTTTGGCATCGCATGCAAAGCATTATGGATCAGGTTGAGGACAACCTGTTTGATTTGGTTCTTATCCACAGAAATGCTCGGGAGGCCTATAGGAAAGTTTGTAATGAGCTGTACACCGCTTGTGTGAAGCAGGTGATTTACGAGTGCCAGCACTTCTTTCACAATGTCGTTAATGTCAGAACGCATGCGCACACTTTCACTTTGCCGGGCAAAGTCAAGAAGTCTTCGTACAACATCCGTAGCTCGATGAGCTTCCCGCAGGACCAGCTCAAGGTCTGCATGCACGCGGGAATCGGCCTGGACTTCTTCCATGGTCAGTTCGGTAAATCCTATAACGGTCGTCAACGGATTATTTAGCTCGTGCGCGATCCCGGCAGCCATTTCGCCGACCGCGGCCAGTTTGGCAGCCTGAACTAGCCGCCTTTCCGCCATCTGCTGCGCACTGATATGCTCCTGCAGTTCTTCCTGTGTGGCGCGCAGTTGTTTCACGGTCATCTGTAATTTTTGGTATTGCCCAACGTTTGAAATAACGCTGGCGAGAATTCCACCCAGGCTTTCAAGCATGAGCAAGTCGTTCTGTGAAAAAGAATTTTTTCGTTTGCTTTTCACATCTATAACGCCAAATGATTGCTCCCCTTCCTTTAATGCAACACACATTTCGGAACCGGTCTTCCACCCGGGACTGGAAAGATGCGCAGAATCATTTCGAAAATCATTGACCAGGGCACTTTTTCCGGTCGTAGCCACACGCTTCGCAATCCCATTTTCCTTTGGTTTATCCAGTGATTTCAAGGAATAAGATACTTCGCCGGTCACCCTTCCACCTATTCCAGCAAGTTGCAGCACTTTCTTTGGCCCCCTGACTAATGCAACACCCACATGATCATAATCAAAATTCCGTGCAATTAACTCTGCAGCAACCTGAGCCAGCTGGCGAACGTCTGTCTGACCGATCACCTGCTCGACCACTTCATGGATCAGGCGCAGGTTTCGAGCCTTGGCTTCTGCTTCCTGTCGAAGCCGTCCATTTTCCAAAAATCCAGCAATATAACATGCGATCACTGCCAGAAGATGCTCGTCGTTGACCGTAAATATCCCCTCATTTTCACTTTCCAGTCCCAAAGCCCCGATCATTTGTTTTCGATATTTTATGGCTGTCACTAATGCCGATTTCGACCCCGAATATATCGGTTTATAGGACGAATCGGGTGTAATTAGATCGGTACGATAAATATGATCTTTTCTAACCACGCTCGGAAAGCTTCTATTAACAATTGTTTCGGATACGATCGTTCCGTTGTGATCAAAATAATTTTGAATGCCAGCACCGTCCGGGAACTGGACCATTAAGTTGATTCTATTTGTATTAAAACCACGTCGCAGCAGGCCAAAGGTTCTCTGGACGATCTGTTCCAAATCCTGGGAGGAAAAGACTGTCACTGCAAAATCGTTAAGGTATGCCAGCCGGTGCAAATGATTGGTAAGGTCCGTGAAAGTAACACTGCCTTCTACTGAAGATGCAATTCTTTCAGCTAGAAGGTTGAGTTTTTCCATATCCCCTGGGGAAAAGGGATTCTTCCCCCACACGGCAACCAATCCGATCAATCGCTTTCCAATGATCAGGGGCAAAGCAATCCATACCTGTGCGGATGCCCCGAAACCCAGGCGGGGTATACTCGCCCAGTCTGGATCCTTTTTCGTAACGATGCGAGTTTTCCGGGATTGAATTATCTCCCGCAGCAGTGAGTTTCCGTTTATTGATAAGCGTTTTTCCAGGTATTCAGAGCCGTTTGAGTGAGTCTTGATTTCCAGGTAATCACCAGAACGAACCGCCAGCCAGCCTCCCTGGCCCTCCGCAGTTCTCAAGATAATTTCCAGGATGCGATCCAAGGCGCGGGGTAAGTGGTAACTTACCAAATCAATGTCCAGAGAGACTGGTGCAGCCGCCTGGTCATCAATAAAAGTAGCCGAATGTCCCAATGCGACACTTTGCCAAAATCTTCTCGCAGCCACGGATAGATTCTCTGCAGCTACTAAGATGATCCGTTGAGTAACCTGGTTTGGAAAAATGAAAAGTATTCGTCCTGTTAAGCCAATGTGTTCGGGAATTATTCGGGGGCGATTTCGATACCCTGCCAGCACACCTTTCATCCAAGTCGTTATTCCAGGTATCATGATTAACTTTTGAAGTTCGCTTCGTTGATTAAGTCCCATTTTATAAGAGCCGAGCAATTCCCACTCGTTTGAATATTCCATACAGGCTGCCCAATCAGCTCCGGTTAATTGTCCTGCTTCTCTAAGCTGAATATCCATTTGACTTTTTGGCATTATTCGTTCCCTCGTTCGTGATTATATATCACATCCCTTCAAAACCAAAATGGTACAATATCAGGTATGTTTTATAAAATTACTTAGGATAATATCCAAGGGTTAATTAATGTTAGGGGTGTATACCATTGAATGATATATAGACATAATGGTAGGTACATATTGACTACGCGCATTATCCGAATTTTTATCTTTGCTTTACTGGGAATTGCACTGATCGTACTTTCTGGCTGGTTTGTGTTTCATGCACTCCTGCCTTCTAATCCCTTTAATGGTCAGCAGGCATACCAGGATGTAGCAGCCCAGGTTGCCTTTGGTCCACGGACTCCAGGGAGTACAGCTCATGCCCAGGTGATTGTTTACATACAACAAGAATTGGAAAAAGCGGGCTGGAAGGTCCAAATACAAGTTACATGAATGGCTCGGGTTTTCGGTTCAAAATATTATTGCCACCCGCTCGGATACTGCCCCCAGAATTATTGTAGGAGCGCACTATGACAGCCGTCTCCTGGCTGACCAGGATACAGGTCCTGGACGCAGTCAACCGGTGCCCGGCGCCAATGATGGAGCTTCTGGTGTATCAATTCTGCTTGAATTGGCACGTACGCTACCTGCAAAAAGCGTTCCGGTCGAATTGGTTTTCTTTGACGCAGAAGACAATGGTGGTTTGGATAACCGCCAATGGATCATGGGATCGCAGGCATTCGTGCAAACGTTGACAGTAAAACCACAAGCAGTGGTCATAGTGGATATGGTCGGTGACGCCAATTTGAACATCTTCGAAGAACGCAATTCTGATCCAAAACTGACTGCAGAAATTTGGGCGCAAGCGGCCAACCTAGGATTTGGAAAATATTTTATCTCAACTCCAAAATACGATATGATTGATGATCACTCCCCCTTTCTTGCTGCTGGCATCCCCGCAGTAGATATAATTGACTTCGACTATCCCTATTGGCACACCACGGCGGATACATTGGATAAAGTATCTGCACAAAGCTTGCAAACTGTCGGTGAAACCCTATGGGCATGGATCGTATCTCAAAAATAAAAGGACATTGAAGTCATATGAAAAATCCAACACCTACGACCCCCCCGCGGGACCGCGTATTTTTGGTTGGAGTGGAGGTGCACGGTCAGGACCACATATTAACTCTCGAAGATTCTCTCGCTGAACTTTCCCTTTTGTGTGATACGGCTGGTTTGGAAGTCGTCGGTGAATTGACCCAGAAAATCGATCGCCCCAACCCTGAGACGTTTATCGGTTCCGGCAAGGTTGACGAACTCAAGGCCTTGGCTGAGGACAGCCTGGCGCAGGCGGTCGTCTTCGATAATGAACTCTCCCCACGCCACCAACGCGAGCTCGAAGAGCATGTTGGTGAGAATATACGTATACTCGACCGGACAGCTGTAATTTTGGACATTTTCGCCCAACACGCTCACACAAGCGAGGGTCAATTGCAGGTCAAATTGGCCCAATATGAATATTTCCTTCCGCGCTTAACCGGGCAGTGGACACATTTGGCTCGCCAGGCGGGCGGCGGTGGCGGTCGATCAGGTTCGGTGGGTGGCGTTGGCTTGCGTGGTCCCGGAGAAACTCAATTGGAAGTGGACCGGCGGGCAGTTCGGCATGAAATTGCTCATCTCAAGGATGAACTAGAAAAAGTGCGCGCCCGTCGCCTCCTCCATCGTGTTCAACGGAAGCGCACCCGTATCCCGTCCGTTGCACTGGTCGGCTATACCAACGCTGGGAAATCAACCCTGCTTAATAAATTGTCAAAAGCGAATATTTATGTTGCGGACCAATTGTTTGCCACCCTAGATCCCACCACCCGCAGGGTCGAGCTATCCGGGGGTTACCAGGCCTTATTTACAGATACGGTTGGTTTCATCCAGAAACTCCCCACTACCCTGGTAGCCGCGTTCCGCGCCACATTGGAGGAAATTGCCGAAGCAGATTTACTTTTGCATGTTGTGGATATATCCCATCCAAACGCGATGAACCAGGTTGAAGCGGTTCATGAGACGCTGGAGGAAATCCAGGCTGATAATGTCCCGGTCATTACTGTTCTAAATAAGATCGACCGCTTATCCGACCCATCCGCTGCTCGCAACGCTGTGGAGCGCTTCCCGCAAGCTGTCGCCATATCCGCCCGCACTGGCGATGGGATCGATGATCTCCTCAGCATGCTCCGAAGTACACTATACGAAACCTTTACCCCCATATTGATTCGATTACCCTATCAACAAGGACAACTCATCTCCCTTTTTCATGAATTCGGCCAGGTCGAACGGCTGGAACATGGACGGAAGGGCGTGCTGATGCAGGGGCGGATTCCCGGCAGGCTGGTCGCCCAATTCAAGCCATGGCAAATAAAACCGGGCGAGAAAGAAAAAGAAGAAGAAACTCCAGAAATTGAACAAAATGATTGAGCGAATCTCCGGGTTTCTCGCCCATCTTGGGGATTCCTGCAACCAGCTTGATCTTTCTTGGAAACCTTCATCTAGGGAACCTTTTTAGAAAAATAAAAACCCCCATCAATTGAATAATCTGGTGGGGGCTTACATTTAGATTAGATTTTCGGTCCCGCGTCAATGATTCCCTTTGGAGTGTCTAATTCAAACTTTTTCATGTTATCGATAAATCGGGACGCAAGTTGCTTATATTTCTTCCAGTATTCTGTTTCTTTTTGCCATGAGCGCGATGGATACATTACGTCATCTGGTACATCAGGGCAACTTTTAGGGACTTCAAACCCGAACACCGGATCACGATAGAATTCCACATTTTCCAGTGCCCCGTTCAGCACGGCGGTGAGCAGGTTGCGTGTGTGTTTGATGCTGATGCGTTTGCCTACACCGTACGGTCCACCTACCCAGCCGGTATTGACCAGCCAGCATTTAACTCCATATCTTTCGATCTTCCGCCGGAGCAGTTCAGCATAAAATGCCGGCTTATGCACCATGAAAGGCCCTCCGAAGCATGCGCTGAAGGTAATTTCAGGTTCATCCCGCAGTCCTACTTCGGTCCCGGCAATCTTGGAAGTGTAGCCTGAAATAAAATGATACATGGCTTGCTCAACGGTCAAACGTGCAATGGGGGGCATCACTCCCGAAGCGTCACACGTCAGGAATATTATATTTTTAGGGTGCCCACCGCGCTTTTCAGGTACGGCATTCTCTATATATGTTAGCGGGTAAGCTGCTCTCGTATTCTCTGTTAGCGAGTCATCATCCAGATCTATATAACCGGGTTACCGGGTCATAGACTACATTTTCGAGCACCGTTCCAAACCGGCGGGTGCAGGCGTATATTTGCGGTTCGGCAGTCGGCGAAAGTTCTATAACCTTGGCATAACATCCGTCCTCGAAATTAAAAACCCCGTTGTCAGACCAGCCGTGTTCGTCATCCCCGATCAACCCCCGGTTGGGGTCTGCGGAAAGGGTCGTCTTCCCTGTCCCCGAAAGGCCGAAGAATAGCGCAACATCCCCGCTTTTTCCTACGTTGGCTGAGCAATGCATGGTCATTACCCCATCTTGTAAGGGTAAGAGATAATTTAGCAGGGTAAACACGGATTTTTTGATTTCGCCTCCATAGCCTGTGTTCCCGATGATGCAAAGCTTTTGGGCAAAATTGAGTACGATGAACGTTTCGGTGGGCGTCTGGTCAATCTGCGGAAAGGATTTGAATCCTGGAGCTGTAATGACAGTAAATTCCGGTGAAAAGCGCCGGTACTCCTCGGTTGTTTCCGGTTTAATGAACATATTCCGCGCAAACAAGCTGTGCCAGGCCGCTTCTGTGATAATCCGCACCGGCAAGCGGTAATCGGGATCGGAACCTCCATAACAATCCTGGATAAAAATATCCCTCCCCTGCAAATATCCCTGCAGGCGGGCAAACAGTTCATCGAATTTCTCTGCGCCGAACGGCCGGTTATATTGTCCCCACCAGATATTTTCCTCCGTGGTTGCTTCGCGCACAACGAATTTGTCGCTGGCTGCCCGGGCTGTATGCTTGCCGGTATTAACCACGATTGGACCCTGATGGGAGATGGCCGCCTCCCCTCGGAAGATTACTTCTTCGTACAAGGCCTCGGTTGGTAGATTCCAATAAACTTTGTGCAGGTTGCTCAAGCCTAGGGATTCCAAACCATAATCAGCACGGGTGGCTGCTGCTTGTCCTTCGGCGGGAGTCTTAATATTTAATAGGTTATTCATTCCTCACTCTCCATCAATCCCTCCCCAAATAACATGGAACCGGAAGGATGGGCTTTATAGCCAATCCCTTACAAGTTTACGGTCGCCGATGTAGATATCACTGGGGGCATTCGGATCCAGCGCCCACTTCATACGTTCGATTCCTTCCGTCAGCTCCTTGACGGTCCCGGCATAACTCATGCGCAAATGGTTTTCCATGCCAAATTCCTTTCCCGGAACAGTTACAACCAGCGCCTTCTTGAGCAGGAACTGGCAGAGTTCGACCGAATTCTTGGCAACGCTGTTTCGACAATAGGCCTTGAAATCAGGCAGGGCATAGAAGGTGCCCTGTGGTTTGACGCAATGTACATCGGTGAATGAATGCGAATTCCTGCATCAAAACGTCCCGATTGTTTTGAATGGACAGGCGCAGCGCCTCAACAATGGATTGCATCCCGGTTAACGCACCTTCTGCGGCTGCCTGCATCACCGGTGAGACGCATGTGGTCGTCTGTGACTGGACGTTGGTCATGATTTCAACCAATTTTTTGGGCGCGATCACCCAGCCCACCCGAAACCCGGTCATTCCATACAGCTTTGCCACTCCATTCACCAGGATGATCTTCGAGTTTTCCACGTCTTTGTGGGTATATTTACATGCCGGAACAGCCATCTTTGCCGTCGAAAACCAGTTTGTGGTAAATGTCATCGCAAATCATATAGATGCCTTTGCGCTCGCACAGTTCCACGATTTTACTGATCAAGTCTTCAGGATAAATCATGCCTGATGGATTATTCGGGCTGTTGACGATGATCGCCTTGGTGTACGAACCGACTACCCGTTCGATCTCGTCGAAGCGTGGTACGAAAGAACCATCCTCTGGCGTTACGATGACCGGAATGGCACCGATCATCTTGATCATTTCCGGGTAACTCACCCAATATGGAGCGATTACGATCACTTCATCCTGCGGATTGCATAATGTAAAGAGGATGTTAAAAAGCGATTGCTTGGCTCCATCGGAGACAATGATGTTTTGCGGAGCAACAACGCGGTCGTAGTTCTCCTCGCTGTAACGGACAATAGCCTTTTTGAGGGAAGGTGTCCCATCCGTCGGCACATATTTAACGTCCCCGCTGCCCAGCTTGGCTGCTGAACTTAGAATGGCGGTGATGGGGGTCTTGTTTTTTGGTTCACCAATCCCCAGATGAATGACCGGTTCGCCTTTTTCTCGCAAGAGCCGCGCTTCCTCATTCAACGCAATGGTCGGCGAGGCAGGAATCGAACTTGCCACTTGACTCAGACTCATGAGATTCTCCTAGGTATGTAAGGCAAAATAAAATCCTATTAATAATCTGAATGAAAAATAATCCATCCATTGTTACTATTATAATTTAGTTGCCCTTCTTACTGCGGGGAATCACATGCCACCTTTTTATACAGAAATAAATAACGGGCCGTGGGTTTCACGGCCCGTTTATTTATTAACCGATTCTATTACTTCTTCTTTTCATCTTTCTTGATCTCAATAACTTCGCGGCCTTTGTAAAAACCGCAGTTCGGGCAGACAATATGGGGCAGGATCATCGTTCCGCAATTGGAACAGGCTACCAGGTTGGAAGCTTCCAGCGCGTCATGTGCACGACGGCGGTCGCGGCGGCCTTTTGAAAGTTTACGTTTTGGTTGTGGGGGCATTCCTTACTCCTTTATATGATTCCGGTTAAGCGGGCTGATTATATCGGCGATGCTACGAGCGTCAAGCCCGAATTTGAGATTTCCGATCTTTCGCAAATATGCTTCCATGAATTCTTCCAGATCGCCGTCCAACACCGCCTGCGTGTTGCCGGTTTCGTGTTCTGTCCGATGATCCTTCACCATTTGGTAGGGATGAATCACGTACGAGCGGATCTGGCTGCCCCACTCCGCCTTGGTATATTCGCCTCGCAACACGGCAATCTCTTCATCCTTTTCAGCCTTCTTGATTTCCAGCAGGCGGGAGCGCAGGATACGCATGGCAAATTCCCGGTTTTGGGATTGTGACCGTTCATTCTGGCAGGTTACCACGATCCCGCTCGGAATATGCGTGATTCTGATGGCGGTGGCATTCTTTTGGACATTTTGTCCGCCCGCACCGGATGACCTGAAGACATCTATCTTCAAATCTGCCGGGTCGATCTGGACTTCCGGGCTGTCGAATGCCACCTGAGGCAGTACTTCCACCAGGGTAAATGACGTATGCCGGCGGTGCGCAGCATCAAAAGGAGAAAGACGCACCAATCGGTGCACACCTTTTTCAGAGCGTCAAATAACCGTATGCATATTTCCCACTGACACTGATCGTAGCAGACTTTATTCCAGCTTCTTCCCCTTCGCTCGAATCCAGGATTTCAGTCCGGTAGCCATTCTTTTCTGCCCAGCGCAGGTACATCCGCATGAGCATCGCTGCCCAATCCTGTGAGTCGGTGCCGCCCGCACCGGCATGGATGGCGAGCAGGGCATCGTCTGAATCATATGGTCCGGAAAGCATCGCAGTAAAGGAACGTTTCTCCAGTTCGGTTTCCAGAGAGGAAATCTCAGATTCCAACTCCGTTCGCATGGATTCATCGTCCATGCCGGCCAATTCCTCAGCATCTTTTATGCGCCGTTCAAAACGATGCCAATCGTCCACTTGTTCACGCAAGCCGGCAGCCATCTTGCTCACCTGTTGGGCATGAGTGGGGTCGTCCCAAAAATTCGGGGAATTGATCTCTTTTTCGAGTTCGGCTAATTTAGCTTCTTTAGCGGGCAAGTCAAAGACGCACCATTAATTGCCGGAGTATTTCCCCCGCCGTTTGTAAACGATCTAGGAAATCTTGCATTGGGAAATCCCTCCTAACCTTTTTGATACTTGAATACATTGGTATAGGACCAATGTGTCTGTACGATCCGCCAGTGGCCGTCAGGCTCCCGCCGGTAGGCCTCGGTACAATTCCAACGCAAGCACTGTTCCCCCGTGTAGGAAACAAAATTGAAAGTCAGAACTGCCAGGTTGCCAGAGGTTTGCACGCGCGGATTGATTATTTCGAAGCGATCGAAATGGACCTGACCACGGAGTGTTTCATAAAGTGCAGCCAGGGCTGGGAAACCATCGACGCGCTCTTCCCTGTAGGGGTCAAAATAGACCACATCTGGGGCACAAATTTCCAGGAAACCGTCCGGGTCACCTTTCCCCCAGCGATCCAAGGCTGCCTTTTCCATATCAATTATTTCCACTCCAACTTCATCCATGATTACTCCGCCAGAATTCCTTTTACAAAGGCGTCCGGGTCAAACGGCGTCATGTCTTCAGCCTTTTCGCCCAGGCCGGCATATAATATTGGCAGGCCAAGTTCGCGTTGGATAGCAAAAGCCATCCCGCCCCGTGCGGACGAATCCAGCTTGGCCAGGATTATGCCGGTCACTTTCACAGCATCCTTGAATGCCCGTGCCTGTGCAAGGGCGTTTTGCCCGGTGGTCGCATCCAGTACCAACCAGACCGCATGTGGTGCCCCCGGGAATGCTTTCCCGGCTACGCGATTTACTTTTTTAAGTTCTTCCATTAGATTATAACGGGTATGCAAACGACCGGCAGTGTCAACCAGCACAAGGTCGAAATCCTTTGAGACAGCCGATTGGATGCCGTCATAAACCACAGCCCCTGGGTCTGATCCCATCTGTCCGGCCACGATAGGCAATTCCAACCGGTCTGCCCAGACCTGCAATTGATCGACGGCGGCGGCGCGAAAGGTATCTGCAGCTACCAGAAGGACGCGTTTCCCATCTTTGGCAAATAGCTGTCCGAGTTTGGCAGCTGTGGTGGTTTTACCGGATCCGTTCACCCCTACCAGCAGGATAATCGCTGGTTTTGAAGAAAAATCGATTTTTGGAGGCAGATCCAGCCGGGATCGCAGATCCTCTTCTAGTACAGATTGGAGTTCGGCGGTTTGAGTCAGTCCCCGGGAGCGCACAGCTGTCCGTAATGATTCAAGCACCGACCCGGTTGTCTCCATTCCCAGGTCGGCTTGTATTAGCAGGCTCTCCAATTCCTCCCAGGTTTGTTCATCAATTTCTGTCGCCCCAAAAAAACTCGACAGTCGTCCAAATGCCGCTTTGCTTGTACGTGAGAGTCCGTTTTTCCACCGTGAGAAGAGGTCAGGCATATCGGGCAGATTATACTGCAAGTACCACTTACACAAATCGATGGCAATGCAAACCTATAAAATAATAACAGGCAGATTTGTAACTTTATTTGTCTCCTTGCATCTTATAAAGTGTTCAAAGATATTAAATAAAGAACCTTCTTATTTTCACAGTTGAATATTCCTGACCATTATCAGTAACTGCGATGAAAAAATTAGCTCAATAAATGATTTATGATATACTTTTAAAATTATTCTCAGAGGAATTATGACCGAAGGCTTCACCGAAATATCTGCAAAATGGCAAGGTGATAAATCGTTTATCGCCCGGAATCAAGCCGGCGGAGCCGTCCAAATGGGTTCAATCGATGGGAAACCGGGTGTTGGCCCAATGCAGTTGTTATTGATTGCGATCGCTGGATGCACCGGCGATGATATCCTCTCGATCCTTCAAAAAAAACAAATCAATCTCGCTGATTTCCAGGTGCAGGTAACAGGTAAACGCGCTTTGGATTATCCAAAGATCTGGACCAATATCCATATTACTTATTTGATTTGGGGCAATGGCATCCAACCCAAAGACGTTGAAAAAGCCATTGATCTATCGATAAATAAATACTGTTCGGTTGGTATGATGCTGGGGAAATCCGCTGAGATTACCTCAGAATATCAAATTATGAAGCCCGGTGAAACCGTTAAAGCAAAAGAGGAAAAATGAGTGAACCAATTCATGTAACCGATGCGACCTTTGAAAAAGCCGTCATGCAAAATCCCACCCCTGTTATTGTGGATTTTTGGGCACCTTGGTGCGGTCCATGCAAAATGGTCGATCCAATGCTTAGAAAGATATCCGCGGAATTGGGTGACAAATTAATTGTCGCCAAAGTCAACACGGATGAAAATCCGCAGTGGGCTACCCAGTTTGGCGTTCAGGGTATCCCGACCATGCTTTTCGTTTTTGGTGGAAAGATCATTCACAGGCAGGTTGGCGCACTGCCCGAGAAAATGTTACGCGAGGCTGTAACCCAGTTCATTGAAGTAACAGCCCAACCAAAAGCCTGAGAACATATCTGGTTAAATAATAATCAAAGAAACGCAGATTATAAACCTGGCGTCCCTTTGATTATTTTGTTAACCATTTGATTTTTTGAGAAGATTAGTTCTCAGTGGCTCGTTCGATTTTAGCTCCCAACGATCGCAATTTTTCGTCCACCCGTTCATAACCCCGGTCAATCTGCCCAACATTACGGATGGTCGATTTTCCATCAGCAGCCAGGGCAGCCAGGAGCATTGCCATTCCTGCCCGGATATCCGGGCTTTCGAGTTTTTCTCCGTAGAGGCGCGTGGGGCCATTTACGATACATCGATGCGGATCGCACAGGATAATTTGAGCACCCATGGCCTTGAGCTTGTCGGTGAAATACATCCGCCCCTCGAACATCCAATTGTGGAAGAGGACGTTGCCGCGCGATTGGGTGGCCAGCACAATCGCGATGCTCATCAAGTCCGTGGGGAAAGCCGGCCATATATTGGTTTTGATTTCCGGGATGGCTCCTCCCAGGTCTGCCTCGATCTTGAGACGTTGCTTTGCGGGGACGATTACATCTTCGCCATCCATGCTCCAATCCGCGCCCAACCTGCGGAAAACCATTCGGATCATGTCAAGATACTGAGCGCCGGCATGATGGATTTTCAATTCACCGTGCGTCACCACGGCTGCACCGATGAAACTGATGACTTCGAGATAATCCGGGCCAATCGAAAATTCTCCACCGTGCAGGGTCTCCACTCCATTAATTGTTAGGTTGTTTGACCCGATGCCTGATATGTCGGCCCCAAGGATGTTAAGCATTTGACACAGTTCCTGGACGTGCGGTTCGGAGGCAGCATTGCGGATCACCGTTGTCCCTTTGGCGGTGACGGCAGCCATAATTACATTTTCCGTGGCGGTGACCGAGGCTTCATCAAGCAGGATATTGGCACCTTTCAGGCTTTTGGCTTTAAAATCGAATGACCGCCGGTAATGGATTTCCGCCCCCAGGGCTTTAAGTGCCAGGAGATGTGTATCCACCCTCCGGCGTCCGATAACATCTCCCCCCGGAGGGGGCAGGTGCACTTCACAGGACCGCGCCAGCATCGGTCCCGCCAGCAGGATGGAAGCTCGGATCCGGGCACACAAGTCAGGGTCAAGGTCGGCCGGTCTCACGACTTGGGCTGTGATTCGCCAGGAGTTATTCCCCAGGTCTTCCATTTTTACCCCCAGGCTGGCAACCAGTTGGCACATATCACGCACGTCTCGGATGTTCGGCAGGTTATGCAATATGACCGGCTCATTTGTCAGCAGTGTGGCAGCCAGGATGGGTAGGGCAGCATTTTTGTTACCCGAAGGGGTAACCTCCCCATTAAGAGGAATTCCACCTTCGATAATAAATTTCTCCACTGAAACCTCCCGCGAATTGCGCGCACCAGGATTGTAAGGGATATTTACCCTTCCGCCAAGTAGGTACCCAACATATATTGTAATCGATGCGTGCACCAGACAATAATATTAAGGCCTCCCTGCTTGATTCGGGCTATAATCAGGCTATGAATTATTTGGTCATTGTTCCCTTGATCCTGGGTTGGCTTTCTGGTTGGCTGGTCAATTACCTGGCAGATGTGCTGCCCCTTACTCGGAAATTTACCCGTCCGACCTGCCCGGCGTGTCAGACCAAATTCGCATGGTCTGACTATTTACTCTTCCGCAAGTGCACCAACTGTGGAAAACGACGCACTCTGCGGACCTTTTTTGTCCAGGGTTTGATGGTAGTCGCAGCTGTTTGGATTTGGATCTTCCAGGGGCGAGCTCTCCCCTTTCCCTTGGGGATAATTCTGCTGATTTACCTGGCGGTCGTCTTTATTATTGACCTGGAGCATCGTGTCGTTTTGCATCCTGTCAGTATTATCGGCGCAGTTCTTAGCTTGGGGATCGGAATTTTCCTTCGCAGCGGACAATCCCTCACTTATGGGATCACTTCCACCCTCCTCGGAGGCATAACCGGGTTTGGGATCATGCTGGTCTTCTATTTTCTCGGCGAATTGTTCGTGAAGCGCATGGCAAAAAAGGGAGGCTTGGCATCTGATGAAGTCGCGCTGGGTTTTGGAGATGTAAGCCTGTCCGGGATCTTGGGGTTGCTCCTTGGCTGGCAATTAATTTTTGTTTGTCTCTTTTTTGCGATCCTGGTTGGGGGTGTGGTAAGTCTGGTCGTTATTGTGGGTATGCTGATCGCGAAAAAATATAAAGCGTTCACTGCCATCCCATATGCGCCTTTCTTAATCCTAAGCGCCGTCTATTTCCTTTTTCGATAATTGCAGGCTTTCGGAATTCTCCCCCTTTTGAGAAAATAGAGCCATTTGGCTCTATTTTTTATTTGGATCTCCATCCTGATTTGGAAGTTTCAATGGAGCTGTGCCAAGTCGATAACCAAATCCCCGCACAGTCCTTAACCAGACGGGGTTGGATGGGTCAGGCTCCAATTTTTTGCGAAGCATCAAAATATATCGCCGTACCAGGGCCGGGTCGCTGCGGCTGCCGCCCCATACTTCGCGCATCAAATCCTCGTCTGATGCCACTTTGCCCTTGCGCTCTACGAGCACCTCGAGTAAACGAAATTCTGTGGGGGTCAGTTCAAGTGTCCGGTTGCCAAGCGATGCCTGGTATTTTTTCATGTCCAGCAGGATTTCTCCATGAGCGATATACCCGGTTTCTTTCCGTTCATTTTGCATTCGACCAATCACGGCTTGAATGCGCGCCACCAACTCGGCAAAACTAAATGGCTTGGTCACGTAATCGTCCACCCCAAGATTGAAGCCGCGCAGCTTATCGGCCTCGCTGGTTTTGGCGGTCAGCATAATGATGGGTATATCGGTCAGTTCGCGCAGCCGGGAACAAACTTCCCATCCATCCATTCCCGGTAACATCACATCCAATAAAACCAGATCTGGTTTCTCACCATACGCAAGCCGTAAACCTGTCGGACCGTTCGCTGCTTCGATCACCTTAAATGCAGACTCACGCAGGTATTGACTCAATAAGCGTAAAAGTGTTGGGTCATCATCGATTACCAAAATCTTTATGCTCATTTGACCACCTTTAGCAGGAAATAAAAGCGGGCACCACCTTTGGCGGGCTGCTCAAACGCAAGATCACTTCCCATGGCTTGCAGCATGCGTTGAGAGAAATACAGACCCAGTCCGTATCCATAAACTAATTGCGAATCTCTGACATCCAATCGTTGGAATCGCTGGAAAAGAAGCGGACGCTTTTCTTTGGGGATACCTGGTCCGTGATCGGTCACTTGGACTCTCGCCTTCCCGCCCTTCAGGAAGGCATCCAGAATCACCACTTCCTCTGGAGCGTATTTTAAAGCATTGTCTACCAGGTGGTTTATAACACTATTCAAGAAACCCGCATCTGCCACTACCAGAGGCATGTCTTCTGGCACGGCCACTTTTATCCACTCCGCACCAGGGACATTTTTAAATTGTTGATAAACATTCTCGAAGACGTCCTTCAGCGACACAGGCACGGGTTGCACTTCCAAACGACCGGCTTCCATGGCTGAAAGGTTCAAGATGTTTTCCACAAATCGCGTCAGCCGCTGCACTTCATTTCTCATAAGTGCCAGCGGTTCAAGGTCTGGGAAGGAACGGCCCTTTCGATTGAGTAGGAGTTCCAGTCCGCCGTTCAAACTGGTAAGCGGGGTGCGCAATTCATGCGACACCATCGAAACAAAATCGGTCTTTAACTTGTCAAGTTCCTGCAGCATGCTGTTTTGCTCTTCAAGTTTTTGGTAAGCTTCCTGCAGGGTACCGGTACGTTCCTCCACTTTTTGTTCCAATTTTTCATTGAGCTCCTCCAATTGACGATAAACCACTTTTAACTCGTCATAAGCCTTTTGGACTTCTTCTTTTTGGTGCTTTTGTTCACTCAAATCATGCGCGGCACCGGCGATTAATACCTTCCTCTCGTCGGAATATATTGGGCTCAAGGAAAGGAGGAAAGGGGTCTGGCTTGGGGGGAGAGGCAATTCGACTGTGCTTACTTGATGCAAGGCACGCACCAATAAATCTTGAGGCAGGTATTTATCATTAAAAATGTTCGTCAGGAGGCGTCCCACTACCTGGCTCTCCTCCTGCAATGCCAGCGCTCGTACCAGGGCTGGATTGGCGAGCAGGATTTTTCCCCGTTTATCACAAATAAAAGTTGGCTCTGCGAGGCTGCTGAATAATTGCCAGTATTTATACAGTTCCGCCTCCCCCGTTCGTATCCCCACTCGCACGACCAACACAAACGCGAGCAGCAAACTCATCCATAGTCCCAGCACCGAAATATCCCCGCTTATCCGCCATTCCATGATTACAAACCAAACCAGTGCTAATACAAGCGTGACTGGCAGGATATTTTGGATGCGCGCCCCCAGGTCCAACCCGGTACTCGGAGTTTGAGCGGTTTTATCGTGTAAATCAGCTTCAATGACACTCCCAAGACTGAAGATCAACCCGCCTGTCACCCAGCCCAGACTCTCCAAACCTCCGGCTCGATTGCTTCCAAATTGGGCAAGGATACTAAAAATATAATCCGAGAAAAAAATTGCCAACAGGCCGACACCCCATATGATGGTCGGGCGCCGTGCATTTCTGTTGGCTAGAAAAATGTTAAGCATGATTGTCAGCAGGATCAGGTCAAGAATCGGATACAGCAGCGGAACAAGCCTGTCAAGACCGGTGGAAAAATATGGTTGGACCAGGGTCAACCAGCCCAGGGAGGCAACTACTCCGGATGAAATGGCTGCATCGAGGATAAATCGGAAACGGGAAGGTGCGTAACGGTTCTCGAAGGGATACCTGGATCAAGGCATAAAAAAAGAAAGGGTATGCCAGGAAATTGAATATATCGGCAGCTGAAAAATTAGGAAGCTGAACCCCGCGCAGCCCTTCGAAAAAGGTACGGATTCCATTCCCGATCACCCAACAAAACAATGCCAGCCCCACAAACTGCCATGTCCGTCGTGACTTGGGGCTGATCTTCGGAAGCATCATAAATATCAATATGACCGAAGTGACCAGAGGTGCAAGGACTGCCAGGTTGCCGATAAGCAGGCGGCTGTTTGATACGGGTGGTCGAAAAATCAGCCAGGTAATATAAGCCGCCAGGAAAAGCAATGCCTCGGCCAGTGTCCCCTTCCAGCGTATTTGCCATGGAAACAACCTATTTAATAGTTTTTCCACCAAATTCTCCGGTGAGCCATGCATTTGGGAATTATAACAATGTTCTTAGTCTGCGAATATAAATCCCTTTGGGGTACATGATAATTTTCGAATAAATCTGGATTGCGAAGGGGACTACCTGTCCTCCCCCACCAGGCTTTACTCCAATCATATGAGATTTCGCAGCACCTCTAAATAACACGGGAGGCCTGGTTTGCCATTGGCTGGCGCAGGCCTCCTGATATATTACCGTACTCGCATTTTTTACCCCTCAGCTGCCCTCATCTGGTTTTAATTTGCATGGGCAACCATATATGAGGAACTATAGCGCGCTGCACGGATGTATGCATCGGTGGATTGGTGATAGCGGAGATAGGTTATCGAAATTGAATTGCTGGCGAACACCGGCGGTTCAATAAGGCCGTAGCACGACGGACAGAATGTAGCCGTACGTGTAGCGGTCGGCACGGTCGGTGTACGTGTCGCTGTGGGTGTGACAGGCGTGGTCGTCGGCGATGGGGTACGCGTGGGCGTCTTGGAAGGTGTCGGCGTCTTTGTATTGGTTGACGTGGGGGTATTCGATGGGACGGTATTGGTCGGCGTAGAGGTCCGCGTTGGAGTATTGGTTGGGACAGTATTGGTGGGTGTATTCGTGCGTGTGGGTGTACTGGTCGGCACCGTGTTGGTGGGTGTATTGGTGCGAGTATTGGTGCTCGTCGGGACGGTGTTCGTAGGTGTATTGGTGCGCGTGGGGGTACTGCTCGGCACCGTGTTGGTCGGGGTGTAAGGTCCGCGTTGGGGTATTGCTTGGGACCGTATTCGTCGCTGTTCTGGTAGGCGTGCGGGTCCGCGTGGCTGTCCGTGTGCTTGTGGGAACGGTGTTCGAGGGTGTGAAGGTCATGGAAGGAGTATTGGTCTTGGTCGGGGTTGGAGTTATGCTCGGCGTATTCGTATGATCGTCGGGGTATTTGTGACCGTCGGGGTTTTCGAAGGCGTGAAGGTATTGGAAGGAGTCGAGGTGATCGACGGAGTGCTGGTGGGCGTGGCGGTTGGAGCATCCTGTGCCACGATTGTCCACGTCGCAGCTATTGCCCAGGTGGACGGATATCCCAAAGGTATTGGCATACGCATCGCCAGGCCAGGCTAAATCTGCATTTTTATAATCGAAATTAAAGGTCACGGCTGAGCCGGAACCCAGTGTTTCGGTCGAATCGGGCGGGCCCACCAGTACCCAGGTGGCCGGCGAGGATGCCTGGGTGATAGAGGAAAGCGTTGCTCCGCCATAAGAGATAAGATTAATGGACTGGGTGGGGACTGTCGCATCGTACACAGCCCAGTCAAAAACAAGGTTCTGGATATACGTATCCAGCGGGCTTGAATTCAGGATGGTTATACTAACGCGCGGGTGCGATGAGCCATGATTGGTCAGGGTAACTACACCTGATGTAAAACTGAATAGGCTGCAGTCCGGCGTCGCAGTGACGGTCGGTGTATCTGTGGGAGAAGGTGTAAATGTATTGGAAGCCGTTGGGCTTGGCGTGAAAGTATCGGTGCTGGTCGGGCTGGGGGTAATGGTGAATGTATCGGATGGCGTAGGGGAACCCAGGTAAACCCCCACGGGTGACGGTAAGGCTCGCGATACCCGGAATTTTTCGATGATGCCTTGTTGCGCTGAGACAAGGTGGACCATCGGCCAAATTTTATTGATGAAAGGGGTTAGATAGGGATGGTTGAAATCGATCATCACGATCACTGCATCGCCCGGGCCACCGGGATCTTCCACAAAGGCACCATCGCTAAGGCGTTTACATTTACTGTATTTAATCGTTGATCCCATCACTCCTATGATGGATTGGAAATCAGGTGGTGAGCCTGCGGAACAAACTGTGACCACCAGGTAGCCGGGGTCCGATTGGAGGATGGCACTTTGATCCACCAGCAGGCCGGAAAGATATTTTTCTGCCTGGTCATGGATGGATCTTAACCGGGCTTGATCTTCGTCAGCATTGGCTGTGCAGCCTGCAGTGCAATACGCCGGGTTGTACTCCCCGGTCACGGCATAGCGCACCGCCTGGCGCGACATGTTCTGGATCAACAGCCAGGCTGAGAAAAGCAGCGAGAAGTCGATGATCCCGAACAGCAGCATTAATAGGATGGGGAGTGCCAGGGCGAACTCGACCACGCCCTGCGAGCGGTCCGCGGTTTGCTGGAACCGATTCCTTGGAAAATTGGACGCCAGGTTAGTAGGTCTCATATTCATCATCCTTAGTGTTCCAGCCGGGTGGCAATATTATCGGCAATTTTCTGGAAAACTTCCGGTAATTTGTTTCCTTGGTCAGCGTAATAATACAGGCCCTCACCCTTAGTAGCTGCATATTGTAGGAAAAGTTCACCAAGCTTGGTGCCATCCAGGGTGCTCGGAGTTACTACGTTGGCACCCAATCCAATGGAAAAGATAAGCGATTCCTCTTTAATAACGTTATCGACTTGATCATAGGCATAATCTTCAGTGTCATAGCTCATACTTGTGGAGGGCGTGTGACGTGTACTGCTGAGTCCATCATTGCATTTTGGGAGTACGCTGAGCAACTGGGGCGGGTTTACCGACCAATCATAAGCATCCGCATTATCCCAGGTGGCATCCGGGCAGTAATATTTATGAAGGGGATCGTAGCCCGCATTGGCTACACCGTCGGTCAACAAAATGGTCACCCACAAAGAGTTTTTTCGAATGGGGACTTGAGGCGTATCAATGGTAAATTCGATGGCAGCATTATACAAGCCCAAACCAATATTGGTTGTCGTACAGGGAGCCGGGTTGCCGGGATCGGGGTAACCAGCCTTGTATTGCGGATCGACCTCCGGGCAGCCCAGTCCTTTATAAACCGGATGGAGGGGGTCGCTCGTATCGTAATAGCGCGAGGGGAGTCCGTTTGGGTAGATTGCGTTTATGCCGGCCGGGCCCATGGTTGGGTCACCCTGGAATACGGTTAATGCTTTTATGTTATTGATAATGGCGTTCTTATCGTTGGAGAAGTCCATCACGACGGTCGAATCTTTGTCAAAGGTAATGACTGACACCCGGTCATAAGGAAAATACAATGACTTTACAAACTGCACTGCCGCGTATTTGACATCGAAGAAAGGTTCACAATTTCCCTGATAGCTCGCATTCCAGTTGGGGTTTCCAGGCGGAGCGGTTTCGTCAGCATTGCATTTACTGGGGTCCCTGGCTTCTGTGTCGGGTGCGGCATTATAGGTCATCGACTCGGAACGGTCGATCACCAGCACAACGTCCACCGAGGCGGTCTCGGATACCGCTTCCGCGACAATCGGGACAGAATTGATCCCGATCACGGGGAGAAAGGCTAATGGGACAGTTCCCGAGGCAACCACGCGTACCAATTTCCGCTGCATTTGGCCCGCGGCTGGGCACATGTCAGCAGGAATGGTATGGAGTTCATCAGGGCCGTCACACACCTGGACCAGCGCCTGGGGGTCATTGATGCTGTTTAATCTCAGAAATTCAGTTGCGGACGTATCCAATTGATTAAACTGGTAACCCTGTCGAAATTGCAGTGCTGCCGCCAGGGCGGCCGCGTCGACTGCCCGGCGCATGCGGGCGTTCCCTATGAACATGACGCCTACATCCAACGCAAGCCCCATGACGGCAATGATGACAACCAGGGAAACGGCCACCACCACCAGCACCTGGCCTGCGTTCCCTTCTTGGATAGTTGACTTTTTGGTTTTTTAATGATTATGGACATAGCGATAAGCTCATGGAACCGGTGTTGGTTCGGCTGAAGAAATCGGCATCATCGAATAGGTGTAAACCGGAATTGGATCGGGGATGACCTGTTCGAACACGGGTAGCTTTAAGAGCTGCGGATAGTTATAAAAAACTTCCACCAGCACGATCCCGCTCCCTGGTGCGTTGGGATTCATCAGTAACAATACCTGGCTGGTTGAAAACTTGGACCTTTTGGGCGTACAGGAAGTCCAATCGGCAAGATTTATGTGCTGCTCTATGTTTGCGTCCCTTGATTTTCACACAGGTTCCAGCCGAACGAGTAACCTGCGGGCCAGCGCACAATGGTTGGGTCGGATGGTGTCCCCCCCACGCTAAAAACTGAAATGACGATGTCATCGCCCCGGTTCCCATTTAATGCAACTGGTGACATGGTTAGGATCGTCTCAATGGCAGTATTTACATAAAAGGTCTGGAGGCTCACGTAATCGCCCAAAACGTCGTCCCATTGGAATGGCAGGCCGTTGCTGGCATATCGGGCGCCCTCGCGGGTGCTGTCCAATACTTTCAAGTAACTATTTAAAAGAAACCCGAATTCCACCACGCCTGAGAGCATCAGCGCCAGGATGAGGATAACGAGTGCGAGTTCCACAAAACTCTGCCCGGCATTCTTTCGTTGAATACGTGAAAATAAGCTGCTTGATCATGGTTTTTTGATTAAGAAAGATTAACTCCAGATTAATAATATCAGTTTGAAGAAGGTAAGTCAACGAATTTTGCGAATCTGTTAAGGTGCTTGGACGCGGTATTCACACAATAACGACAATTAGACGTTTTAAAAGCGCGATATAATCCTTTTACCCTGATTTTTATAGGAGATGATCCATTTTTTAGATTTGGGAAGGACAGCGCACGGTCCCGGGCATTTCTTGGTAAATCATTTATCGATCCCGGGATGACGAGGATGAGGGTTCCCCGCCGCATGGCGGAGCCAATCCTGGCAGGTTATGCCGGGAGAAAATCGAATGATCAGCGGATGCCCTCCGGGATCGCCACAACCCCGACTCCTTTCCCTCCGATCCAATCCCGCTCACAATACTTTCCGGGTAACCGGAAAGCCAAATTGCGGGAAGTGGCAATAATCTGCCATTGCACCACCTTTCCCCGTTCGTCTGTCCCCCGCACGTTGGGGGACGGGGGAAGAGCGTAGCGACGACACTTTGCGCCCCACTCTCGGAAGGACATCAAGACGGCCTCCGTTCCGTGGATATCTTCCCAGCGAGACAAGTGTCTGGCGTGAAGGTGAGCAATCTCCTTTTTTAGTTAAGAGATTGCATTGTCTCGCTACACTAGGAAATGGCATAAATACCAGGAGGGTTCCCTCATGTGTGGAATTGTAGGTTATATCGGGCCGCGTGATGCAACGCCGATCATTCTGAATGGTCTGAAAAGGCTTGAATATCGCGGCTACGACTCTGCCGGGCTGGCTGTTATCCAGGACGGCAGGATTGAGATCCGGCGCGACGCAGGCAAGCTTTCCCGTCTGACCGAGCTGGTGAATGGATCTCCCCTGCATGGGACTCCCGGGGTGGGTCACACACGCTGGGCTACCCACGGGGCACCCTCAGCCCGCAACGCCCATCCCCACCTGGGTGCCACCGGGCGGGTGGTCGTGGTCCATAATGGGATCGTCGAAAACTTTCTCGAACTGCGCGATGAATTGACCGCTGAAGGAGTGGATTTCAACTCCGATACCGACACGGAAGTCATCGTCCACCTGGTTGAACATCACCTTGCATCGGGCTGCGACTTCGTTGAAGCCGCCCGGCGAACCTTCCGCGAAATCGCCGGTGCGCACGCCATCGTCTTGTTGTCTGCCGATGAACCCGACAAGATCGTCTGCGCCCGCATTGGAAATGCCGGGGGCGTGGTGCTCGGCTTGGGGGAGGGTGAAAACTTTATCGCCTCGGATATCCCCGCCATTCTCGAGCATACCCGCCAGGTCATTTTCCTTGAATCACGCCAGATGGCGGTGGTCACCAGTTCCAACGTTCGTGTGGAAACTCTGGATGGCGTGCAGGTGACGCCCAAAGTTTCCATCATTTCCTGGGACGCCGCTGCCGCAGAAAAAGGCGAATACCGTCACTTCATGCAAAAGGAGATCCACGAACAGGTCCGCTCCCTGACCGAAACACTCGCCGGGCGTGTGGACTTCACCCAAGGGAGCATTTCCCTGCCGGAATTGCACCTGACGCCCGACATGGCTCGCGACATTCAAAAAATTACCATCACCGCCTGTGGCACCGCAGCCTATGCCGGGATGGTTGGCAGGCAGCTGATCGAGAGCATCACCCGCATTCCCTGCCAGATGGAGATCGCCTCCGAATTCCGTTACAGCGATCCCATTCTTGGACGCACATGATGTCGTTCTGGCCATCAGCCAGTCAGGCGAAACCGCCGATACACTGGCTGCCATGGAAGAAGGACGGCGCAAAGGTGCCATCCTGTGGAGCATTGTCAACGCAGTCGGCTCGCAGGCAATGCGGGTTTCGGACGGCTCCATTTCCATGCAGACCGGACCTGAGATCGGCGTGGCCTCCACCAAGGCCTTCACCGCGCCCTTGGTGGACCAGTATATGCTGGCAATATTGCTGGCAGACTTGCGCGGCACGCTCGAGCGAGAAAACCCGTCGAGCCCTGGTTGCTGATCTGCGCCTCATTCCGGATCTGGTCGGCCGGGCACTGGCACATGAAGCAGGAAGTGCAGCAAGGTAGCCTGGGCGCTTAAAGATGTGCGCGATTGCCTGTACCTGGGACGCGGCATTAACATGCCGATTGCATATGAAGGGGCTCTGAAACTCAAGGAGATTTCCTATGTGCATGCCGAAGGCTATCCGGCCGGTGAAATGAAACACGGCCCCATCGCCTTGATCGATGAAAATATGCCGGTGGTCTGTATTGCCCCCAGGGATCCCTGGCACGATAAAATGATCAGCCAGATCCAGCAGGCCAAGGCGCGCGGCGGGACGGTCATCGCCGTTGCGACCGAAGGTGATGAGCTTGGTCTCCTCCCTGGCAGATTACGTCCTTTGGGTTCCCGAATGCCCCTGGATGCTTTCGCCGGTGGTGACGGTCATTCCGCTCCAACTGCTGGCCTATCACATCGCTGTTATCCGTGGACTGGATGTTGACCAGCCGAGAAATCTTGCAAAAAGTGTGACAGTGGAGTAAATCAGAAGTCAATATTTCATTGACTTGTTTCCTTCCTCATGGTATATTTGGGAACTAAGGATACCAGTAAGTTCGCTTTGGGAATGCAACCACAAAGGCTCACGGGTTCAAATCCGGGAGTCTTTTGTTTTAGCTCTGATGGCGAAAAACCGGGTCCGCCAATTCTTTTTTTTGCCTAAGGAGGCAAACAATGTCAGACCGTATTATCGGCACAGTAAAATGGTTCAATGGGAGCAAGGGCTATGGTTTCATCACCCGCGAAGGCGGCCCGGACGTCTTCGTCCACTTCTCCGCAATTCAAGGCGAAGGCTTCAAGAACCTCGAAGAAGGCCAGAAGGTCGAATTCACAGTGGAACAGGGCCCCAAGGGTCCCCAGGCCAGCAATGTGACTTTGATCACCGCCTAATCAAGCTGATTGCCAACAAAAAATCCTGAAATTCGGTTTTCAGGATTTTTTTGTTTGCCAATTCGATAATTCTATCGCTGCCAGGGATCTTGGGTCGAATTTTGCCGCGCAGGCGATCAATTCTTTAAGATTTTCCCACGGGGCGGTATCAAACGATCCGATCTTCACAAATCTCTTATATTTTTGTTCTCCAATAAGGAGGTGTTTTGGGTCTGCGATAAAAGCCCCGTGTATTATTTCCAGGCGTACGTGGTCTTCGTGGATTCCGATTTGGCAGATCCCCGCGCTCACAATTCCCCCGGCTCCCTCGTGAAAATAACTTAATCCTCCCCACCGTACCACCTCCGCCGCGTCTGGAGCAACGCAGGCGATGATATTTCTCAATTCCAGCACGATTTCCTGCAACTGCGGAGGTGTGTGCTGGAGGAAGATTTCGACCTGGTGCAACGGTAGCATGGTTACACTCTATTTGTCCCTCTTCTCTATATTTTTATATTCTCCCAGCCACGGTTAGGTTCTCCCCATTCCTTAATCCTTCCAGGTCACACTATTTATGATCAAAGATTTAAGTTCATAAATTAAGGAAAAATGGGATCTTCCTGGTTGGGTATCAAGCCAATTTTTATGATCCCATGTTTTCTAAATTTAATTGCTATTTTCAGGACCGGGAGTCACTTTTTCTTCCGGTTTTATGTTTTTCTTGATCTCTTTCAGCCGGTTTTTTTCTGCCTTCTTCTTCTTCTTTTCAAGCTCTTTTTGACGCTTTTCGTATTTGTAATTTACGGGTGGCAAGGGTCCCTCCTTTGCGAGTTTTCCTATATTTTATTCTGATTGAGTCCAATCATTATAGCACCCTTGAGTTCCGGGATTTCCAGGCGCTGGTACTCATTAATCATAATGGAAGCAAAAGGCCAATTCCAAAACTGGCTGCGTTCAAGACCAGGCTGACCAATAACGCTTCACCAAATCCAATTCGCTTTCGCAGGGCCAGAAATATCCCTACCCCTTCCACAAGCCATACTACCGTTTCAGCAAAAAGCACGATGAGGATGGGATAATGTCCGCTAAACCCACTGACTGACAGCCATAGAGCCGGTTGGGTGATAAGGTTTAGAAGCAGGATCACGGTCAGGGTTTGCATCTTTGGGAGTTTGCGCCAAAATGTGTAAATAACCCCCAGGAGGAGTTCCGTGATCAGTGTTGGCGTCAGGCCAGGCGTCAGGATCAGGCTGACCAGCAGGGAAGGAATCGCGAGGGTCCAGGCAGCAATAAACCACCCGGGCATTGCTTTGAAAGGCGCTTCTGATTTTCCAGCCAATACCAGCAGCACAACCAGGATCACAAAATTCGCAGTAATAAGGCTTATAAAGACTAACCCGATGAAGAGGTCGATTAATGTACTCCCTGTAACCGGCCAGTTAGCTCCCCCAGATTGTTCGACCACCTCCAAGTGGTCTGCATATACACTGACCTTATAATCTGCAGCAAATTTCGATTTGGTGAAAACGTTGCTCGTCCGGGTCACGCCGTCCGAGAATTCCAGTATCAGGCGGTGATATTTACTGTAGCTATAAGCCATTGAGGAACACGCGGCAGCGGAGCAGTCGAAATGTTGAGGCCCGAGCTGCTTCAGAGATTCTCCGTTTGCGCAGGCGGCGTCGCTGCATTCAAATAATGTCCCCGAAGAGATCGTTAATGCCGGATTTATCTCGGAGGTAAACGTAAAATTCATGGATGGTTTTGGCCCCGTATCCGCACGTGTATATTGGATTGGGATGCTCGCAAGCATGCTTGTCAGAATGAGTGCACAGATTAAACGTGCGGCGGATTTGATTTTCATTTATTTCCTCCTGGTACTGCGGGATTTATATATTATATAAGGACGAAAGGTTTTTTTATGTGCAAGGTTGTTAAGATTTACGATTAAGTGGTTCTTCAATTCTCTACTATTTGAAAGACGCAGAACGGCAGACCCTTGTCGCTCATTTGCAATTTTGCCGTTTGCTCAACAGATGCTCCAAGCTTTATTTCAAGGAGCAGGGCATCCATTCGGCAAAGTTCAGGGTGATTGCCAATGATGGCTGCATACGGACAGTGCCCCAGGATGATACGTGCACCTGCCGCGCTGGCCTCCCAGCGTGCCTGGTAGCGTAACTCATTCATTCTAGCCACTGTCCCCGCCACCTGCTTCAATCCCGGTCGGCTGGTTTCACCAGTTCCCGCCAGCCGCTCCGCCAAGGATCTCAAACCCGCCTCCCTCATTTCGTCCGGGGTGCTACCCATCCAGAGGGCAAGCAGGTTTCCGGAAAGGTTGTCCAACCCGTCTCCCAGCACTCGTCGTGATAACCCAAAAACCTGCCTCGGCCTCCCCCGGCCTTCTTTTCGCATGCCCACCCTCTCGATCAGGTCATTTGATTCCAGCAAGGTCAGGTGATGGCGAATATTCGCTCCGCTTGTCCCCATTAGGGCGCTTAATTCTCTCACTGAAGCGGTCTGGTATTTCCGTATGTATTCAAGAATTCGAAAACGAGTCGTCGGTTTCATTCGCTATATTATACCAATTATGCAAATATATATTTGCATAATTAATTTGACTTATCCTCGCCTCTCGACTATAATCCGGCCAATTTGTTGTAGCGAAGGAACCCAGGAGCATTTCCATGGAATCGAATGAATTGAATTCCCCCGAATTTGAAATACCACCTGAACTTAAAGCTCAGGTTGCTATTACCAGCCTGGATAAAATATACAACTGGGGTCGCAGCGCTTCTGTTTGGCCGCTTATGTTTGGACTGGCGTGCTGCGCCATTGAAATGATATGCGCCGCCGCCAGCCGTTATGACATCGCCCGCTTTGGAATGGAGATCATGCGTCCCTCCCCCCGCCAAAGTGATTTGATGATTGTCTCCGGCACGGTCACGAAAAAAATGATCCCGGTTATCGTACGCCTGTACAACCAGATGCCGGAGCCGAAATATGTCCTATCGATGGGTGCTTGCGCCTCCGGCGGCGGACCTTTCAAGGAAGGCTATAACGTCGTCTCAGGGGTTGATAAGTTTATCCCGGTGGATGTTTATGTTCCTGGTTGTCCTCCTACCCCCCAGGCATTGCTGAATGGACTGATGAAGGTCCAGGAGAAGATCAGGGGGGAGCCCATCAAGACAGCTCGCTGGTACAAGAAAGGTCCCGATCTGGCGGAAATTCCTATTCCCATGCTTGGTCCGGACTTGATCGACCCGCGCAAAATTACTCTCATACAGAACGGCGACAAGAACTAGGAGACTCCCTTGAACACTCCTGCCCCCGTCCAATCTCTTGATCTCTCCGCCCGTTTCCCCGGTGTGGTTCAACCCGACACCCGTCCAGGTTATTCTGGCTGGATGGTGGAAAATGCCAATCTACTTGAATTTGCAGCTGCGCTGCGGGATGAATTTGGTTACGATTATCTATCCTCTGTCACGGCAGTTGACTATCTGCCCGAAGGTAAAATGGAAGTGGTCTATCACGTCTACAAGACCACTGGTGGGTCGGGCCTTGTTTTCAAGGTCCAGGTTCCACGAGTTGACCCGATTGAAGTTCCTTCCCTGGTATCCATTTTCCCGGGAGCCGAACTTCAGGAGCGCGAAGCATGGGACCTGTTTGGCATCAAATTCACCGGTCATCCTGATCTACGGCGCATCCTGATGTGGGAAGGATTTGCCGGTCATCCCATGCGCAAGGACTGGCACGAACCTTATTTCGAAGAAGAAGGGAAACCATTTAAGTCTCGCTGGCCTGATGGTAAGTTGGTCATGGCCGAGAGTAAAAATCTTTACGCCGACAATATTGCCTACCCCCAGGGTTTCAACCCTGCCAGCCAGACTTTCGATCCGGAAAAAGCCCTTTACGATGCTCTCCGTATTTACCAGAAGGAAGAGGTCGGCTTGGATACTGACCATATCATTGTTAATATGGGTCCACAACATCCCTCCACTCATGGAGTATTCCGTGTCGCAGTCGTGCTGGATGGGGAAAAGATTGTCAACCTCAAACCGGTCATGGGTTACTTGCATCGCAACCACGAGAAGATCGGGGAGCGCAATACCTTTATTATGAACATGCCCTACACCGATCGTCTCGATTATCTCGCCTCCATGAGTAATAATTTTGGCTATGCGCTGGCTGTCGAAAAATTGATGAACGTTAAACCCACTGAGCGTGCTGATTACATCCGTGTCATCATGGCTGAGATGACACGGATTTCCAACCATCTGTTTTTGATCGGCACCTTGCTAAATGATCTGGGTGCATATTTCACTCCCATGCTCTATGCGCTGGAAGAGCGTGAACTCATCCTCGATATCTTCGAAGCCGTTGCCGGTTCGCGCATGATGTGCAACTACTTCCGCTTTGGCGGTGTGGCACGCGACCTTCCCGAGGGAGTGCTTGAGAAGATCAAGGACCTGTTCTTTGAACGCTTGCCCCGCAAAATCGACGAACTTGACCGCTTCCTGAGCGAGAACGAGATCATCCGCTCGCGTGGGGTCGGCCAGGGTGTGTTGACCGCGGAAGATGCCATCAAGTATTCTGCCGCTGGTCCATTCTTGCGCGCTTCCGGAATTCCTTATGATGTCCGCCGGGCGGAACCTTATTCTATCTACGATCGCTTCGAGTTTGACGTGGTCGTACGTTCGAACGGCGATATATATGACCGCCTGATGGTGCGCTTTGACGAAATACGCCAGAGCATTCGCATTATTCAGCAGGCTGTTAAGGGGCTCCCTGAAGGGCCGGTTATGGCTCTTAAACCGATGTACCAGGTACGCGTCCCGCCAGGGGAGGCCTACGGGCGAGTGGAAGGTCCAAAGGGAGAGCTCGGTTTCTATGTCATCTCGAATGGCAAGCCCAACCCCTGGCGCTACCACGTGCGCGCTCCATCGTTCATTAATCTGACCGCTTTTGGACCGATTTGTGTCGGTCAGAAAGTTGCCGATCTGGTCGGCGTGCTCGGTTCCATTGATATTGTTCTGGGTGAAGTTGACCGCTAGGAGAAACCCATGAGCGACATGTATGGTAAAGGTATTTTGAAGGGTCTTGGCGTAAGTCTTAAACGCTTTGCTGAAACCTATCTCGACGATTTGCTTTGGTTGGGCAGAAGGTATAACAATGATAAGGGCATTGCCCATCGCTCCGGAAAGGATGCACGTGGCATTTTTACCGTCCAATATCCCGAGGAAAAGATTCCGGTTCCGGAAGAGTTCCGCTTCGTGCCCTTCCTTGTTTATGATGAAGGCCCGAACGGAGAAAAGACACTGCGGTGTACTTCCTGCGGCATCTGCGCCAAGGTCTGCCCGCCGCAGTGTATTTGGATCGTCCGTTCCACCGATCCTGCCACTGGCCGTCCTATCCCTGATCCAGCTCAATTCTATATCGATGCCGATATTTGCATGAACTGCGGATTGTGCGCAGAATTCTGCCCGTTCGATGCCATAAAAATGGACCATGATTACGAGTTGGCTTCCTTCAAGCGTAATATCTACGACGAAGCCAGGTTGTCCAAATCAGCCGGATATTATTCAGCTATTCGACCTGTAAACGCAACACGCGAGGACGCCGCCCGGGCTGCCAAGGCCGCTTCCCGCACGGTCCAGGTCGAATGAGCGGAATCATGAATAACTCAGACACCGGTTTGATCTTTCCCCCAGGCAATATTTCATCCCTCGCTGGCGAACGCGGTCCATCCTGGCAGAACCTGGTTGCGGCTGTGGAAGAATCCGGTCCGGATAGTCACGAACAAATGGCCTTCCTCCTGATGATGGCACGCTTGAGTAGTTGCGCCAGTTGCAATGCCGATTCTTATCGTGCTATTCATGGCTGTACGGTTTGTGGCAGGCAGTCGCTTAAACGTTTCCACGGCTCGGATCAGGATTTAACCGGTCTTTACCAGTCGGCTTGGACGGAAGTTAAACTGTACTTGCAGAAGAAATCCTGAACTTTTTCGTATCAATGAATATTTCAATAATTTTATTAATAATTAAACTAACTGAAAGGTAATTATGTCCCCAAATATCTCCCCTGAATCGATCCTGGCTGCTCTCGGAACTATCCAGGATCCCGAATTGCATAAAGATCTGGTAACACTGAATATGGTTCGTGACTTGGAAATAAAGGCCGGAGCGGTAAGATTTTCAATCGTCCTGACTACTCCAGCCTGCCCTCTAAAGACCAGTATTGAGAATTCTGCCCGGCAGGCAGTTCTTGCCATTCCGGGTGTAAAAACCGTAAACATCAAAATGGATTCAAGCGTACCTGCCGACGGACGTTTGCGTGGGCTGTTGCAGCTTCCTGTCCGTAATGCAATTGCAGTGGCATCCGGGAAAGGGTGGCGTAGGCAAGAGTACGGTCAGCGCCAACCTTGCAGTCGCCCTGGGGCAGGCTGGAGCTTGTGTTGGTTTAATGGATGCCGATATTTATGGTCCCAATATTCCCACCATGATGGGAGTTCACGATATTCCCGGAACCAATGGGAAGAAACTGATCCCGGCAGTTGCGCATGGTGTTAAGTTGATGTCCATGGGATTCCTGGTCAAGCCCGGTCAGCCGCTTATCTGGCGCGGACCCATGCTCAATTCCGCCATCCGCCAGTTTCTGTCTGATGTGGAGTGGGGAGAACTTGACTATTTGATCATTGATCTTCCGCCTGGGACAGGCGATGTCCCCTTATCGCTGGCTCAGTCTCTCCCACTATCAGGTGTAGTTGTTGTCACCCTTCCCCAGGCGGTTTCACTCGAGGATGCCAGCCGGGGATTGGAAATGTTCCGCACACTCGAAGTACCCATCCTGGGCGTCGTCGAAAACATGCGTGGAGAGTTTTTTGGTTCCGGCGGTGGAGAAGATCTTGCTCGAATAGCCAAAGTCCCGTTCCTGGGCGCTGTACCAATGGAACAAGCGGTCAGGGTTGGCAGTGATACCGGTGAACCTGTTGTGGTTTCCCACCCGGATTCTGCTGCTGCCCTGGCGCTCAAGTCCATTGCAGAGCAGTTGGCTGCCCGCGTAAGCATTGAAGCCTTGAGTGAAAACAAAAAGGTCCCCACTATTAATGTCGTTTAAAGATCAGATCATGACCTGGGTTCGTTGATAATTGGTAAAAAGTTATAGGAAGGTTTTTCGCTTACAATAACATCAAGATGATTTTTCGCTTGCTTTAGATTTAAATATTTTGTGAATTTTGAGACCTGGCGGAGTGTTCGCCAGGTCTCGTGCTATAAATCCCGCATTTCTACATATTGACCTTCCTTGGAAGCCGCCATTCCCTGGATTCTCATGACGGATGATTATAACGATATTGCAATATTCCCATTATGTTCCTGCAATATTATTTTGGAAATGTTCCTATATAATGTTGTTTGTCAGACAACCTAATTTTTTCAAAGGAGAAATAATATGTTTATTAAACGGTCCATCAAATTCTTTGTCATCGTCCTGGTTGCATTCGCTTTCGCAAGCGTTGCCACCGCATATGCAGCCTCAAACACCGTTCCGCCCTCCTCGGCAGGACAAGGATCAGGCACTATCAGTGGTTACACCGTAACCAATGTGGCCTATACGCTCGACAGCAACAACCCCTCCAGCATTACAACTGTGGAGTTCGATCTTAATGCCGGTGCGTCCACTGTCAAAGCGAGCTTGATCTCTGGTGGTTCCACAGTTGCTTGTGTGCATGGTTCGGGTTTCCACTGGACTTGCACGGTAAACACTCTTGTCTCTTCTGCAGACAACCTCACCGTAATTGCGGCTAGCAACTAGATATCGAGCGGTGATGATGTAGTTTCACTTTCCACTCATCAACCGGCGATAATGGTTCTGCACCAGGCAATATTGCAGAGTGTCAATCGAAACTTAGCCTGCTCGAAGGGTGTTTCCTGCCAGAAATGGATTGCGAACCCCTGGAAGAGCGGGCTTTTTTATAAGATGTGGTAAAAATATATTCAAATCATGAAAATTTCTTGGCGCTGGATGCAGTCTGTATTTGCAGCTCTCATGCTGGTAGTAACGGTCACTGCCTGGGTTGTCTTCGCGCCCAGCCAGTTGGGAGGACAAGCAGTTTATGTGATCGTCAATGGAATCAGCATGGAGCCGCAATTTCATTACGGAGATCTCGTCATTGCACGCTCTGCACCTGTATACCAGCTCGGAGACATCGTTGTCTATCACAGTGCCGAGTTGAACACTCTGGTTTTCCACCGGATCGTTTCATTAAATCTTGACCACTATATATTAAAGGGAGACAATAACTCCTGGATAGATTCATACCAGCCCAATCAAGCTGAATTGCTTGGTAAATTTTGGATTCGCGTACCGAATGCCGGTAACATTGTAAAATGGATAAAGACACCTCTCAGTATGGGAATTTTGGCAGGGAGTTTGGGAATAATCTTAATGGCGGTTTTCTTCAGCCGTTCCAAACATGGAAGAAAAATGAATAAAAAACATGAACAAAATTGGCTCGTCACAGCCAGGGGATGGGCTTATCAAAATTTCGTGGGCAGGTTCAAAGATTTATCTTTAAGAAAGACCTTTGGGGTTAAACGAACTGAAAAAACTTCCCTCGTTCCATTATCCCCTGATCGGACGTCCCTCCCAGCTGGAGATAAAAACCTCAAGGATCTGGGGGCTGTGATAGAGGCCTCTCTCTTCATCATGGGATTTGTTGCGCTGGCATCCATCGTCCTGGGTGTTTTTGCCTTCACTCGCCCTGTTTGGTTGAATGTAGTCGATAATGTTAATTTCAAGCAACTCGGAACATTCTCTTACACTACCACTGCGCCTCCCGGAGTTTATGATTCAACCGCTGTAACCACGGGAGATCCATTATTCCCAAAACTGACCTGCACAATGAACATGCAGTTTGCCTACAGCCTCCTCGGAAACCAGGCTCAGGGTTTGGCTGGTACCCACCAGATCACCGCCATTATCCAGGACAATCTCAGTGGCTGGCAGCGCACCCTCCCTCTGGAGACCCAAACGGCGTTCAATGGCAGCTCATTTGTATCCAGTACCAACCTGAATCTATGCGAGGTCGAAGCGATTGTCGCTGCAATGGAAGATGCCACCGACTTGCATCAATCTTCTTATTCCCTGATCATCAACCCTCGCGTGGCAATCACCGGATCAATAAGCGCAAGAGTTCTACAAACGGTCTTCGAACCTCAATTGGTCTTCTTTTTCGATAAAGTTCATTTCTATATTTATAAAAGTGACCCGGCAACGGATCCTTTGAAGCCCTCACTGGATGGAGTCATTGCTGGTACGCACATTCATGCAAATTCTTTATCTTTGCTGGGCTTGAAACTGGATGTTGGCAAAACACGGGTGATTTCATTGGTTTTATTGGGTCTTTCACTTGTCGGATTATTGTTACTGGCTGTATATATATCGAGCAAGTTGCGTGGCAGTCAGGAAGCGCTTGTCCAGGTGAAATATGGCTCCATGTTGGTGGACGTCAAGGACAAGCCTCTCGAACTGTCTCTGCCCTCCATAGATGTTCTTACAATGGATGACCTGGCCAGGTTGGCAGAACGGAATAGTGGCGTGATATTGCACGAAGCACATGGCTTGGTCCATTATTATTTTGTGCAGGGAGATCGAATCATTTACCGCTACATGATCAATGATGGGCCTGGCGGTTCGCAGGAAATTTCGCAATTGCAGTTGGAGGAAAATCTGCAACTGGGGATGGACCGCGGCGAATTTCAGGTTTATTACCAGCCGATAGTGTCTCTATTGGATGGCAAAATTACCTCGGTCGAAGCGCTCTTGCGCTGGCAGCATCCGCAGCGTGGCCTTATTTCCGCAGGAGAATTTATATCCGTTGCAGAAAGGACCGGGTTAATTGACAGGATGGGGGAATGGATGTTGCAGGTGGCCTGCACGCAATTTGAGGAATGGCAAAGAGCCGGGATGCATATCAAACTGGCAATCAATCTTTCGGAGTACCAATTGCAGAGGGACCCGGCTGAGATCATCGCCAAGGTATTGCAAAAAACTGGTGTGGATCCCAAAACCCTGCAAATAGAGATTTCAGAAGCAAATATTAACAGGAATATATCTGTAGTCCTCCCGGCTCTTCAGAAATTGAAGGCCCTTGGGATCCAGCTATCTGTGGATAATATTGGTGGTCAATCTTCTCTGTCGTCTTTGGAGCAGTTCCCGATCAACAGCGTTAAAATTGACCGCTTAGTAATTGAAAATATCGGTAATCCCGAGCATGCGAATTCGGTGGGAGCAATTATCGATGAAGGTATCAACCAGGGTTTGAATGTGGTCGCTGAAGGAGTCGAAACGGAAGAGCAATTGGAATTCCTTCGCTCCCACTCGTGTACCTTGGCGCAGGGATACCTCCTCGGCCGCCCTGCTTCTGCCGGTGATGTAACTTTGCTTTTGGAGAAGGGGTTAAACCGGGGTAGTACAAAATCCTCTAAAAGGAAACCCCGCTCCAGGGAGGGTGCTGTATGAAAACGCGTCATATTGCCTGGCTGGCAGGTTTGGCTCTTTTTATCTTGGTGGTGGCGAGCATCCTGACTGCCGCCGCGGCATCCAACACGGTCCCTCCTACCCGTCTCACAGATAAAACCATCCCCATCGCTGCTAACGATGTCAAACCTCCTCAGTGCAAGTCATTCGATCTTGTGAGTATCTATGTTTGTACCAAACCCAATTGCCAGGCTCCACGCCCGGATGAGCTGGTCATTGGGACGTCTAAAACAAATAAAATTGATGGTGGCGGAGGTGATAGTTGTTGCGTTGGAAATCCTAACATATTTTATTCAAATTGCGCTTGGCATCCCTAAAATTATCTAATTCTCGGAGTACATTTCCAACGTACACAATGAGGGTTCAGAATCTCCCGCTTCTATTGGTCTTGCGGGAGATTCCTTTTGTCAGATGTTGGAATCTCTCTTTCTCGTATCATATAATTAGCGAATGGATCTTTGATTTTCACGGTCTGATCCATTAGTGGCTATGCGCAGCATGTTTAGTTGTCTTGTGAATGTCAGTTTTCCTTTTTCATTAATTTCCCGATTTCATTTTTTCTTCCGCAAAATAACCTGGAAATAACGTTTGCGAGTGCCAAATTCGTTCCTGCCATTTTGGTATAATCAGCCCCATGCAACCCCTTATTGTTGGTATCCGTTTTACACAAATTGGTAAAGCCTATCACTTTGACGCCTCCGCAATTCCGGAGATCAAAGTCGGGAATCACGTCATCGTTGAAACCTCGCGCGGCAAGCAATTGGGTGAGGTTTCCCAGATCGTCGACCACCCTACTGCTCCTCCGGAAGGGGTGTGGAAACCTGTTGAGCGCCTTGCTACTCCCCGCGATCTGCTCCTTCGTCGCATGTGGGCACAAAAAGAACTTGAGGCCTTGATCGCCTGTCGTGAACGTGCCGCTAATCTCAAATTATCAGAGATTAAAATCGTGGCAGCCGAGTTTTCTTTTGACGGTGCCCGCCTGACGCTCATGTTTAGCACGGAGAATGAAGACAAGGCGGACCTGAAATCTTTGCGTCATGACATGCAGAAACTTTACCAAAAATCCCAGGTGGAAATGCGCCAGATCGGCCCGCGGGATGTCGCAAAGATGCTGGGCGGAATGGGCGCTTGCGGTATGGAAACTCGCTGCTGTTCCATGTTCCTTACCGAGTTCAGCCCCATCTCCATTAAAATGGCAAAGGAACAAGGCATCTCTCTCACTCCCACCGAAATTACCGGAATGTGTGGAAGGTTGCGGTGCTGCCTGGTTTATGAATACGAGCAGTATGCAGCAGCGCGTAAGGAACTCCCTAAACGAAATAAAAAGGTCGTCACCCCGCTTGGCGAAGGGAAAGTCCTCGATGTTAATCCGCTGCAATTGACCATCCGCGTGGATATCCCTGATATGGGTTGGCGGGAGTTTGCCCGGGAAGACGTGGAACCTTGGGACGAACTGGAAGCATTGCGTCGAAAATCCAGGGAACCTTGTGAAAATTGCCCCCAGACTGAAAAAGAGGCGCATGACCACCGATAGTCAAAGCTCCCCCGGTGTCTGGGAGAAGCCTCAAAAAATCCTGGTCATCCTGGCTCATCCAGATGACCCGGAATTTTTCTGTGGAGCAACCCTTGCCCTGTGGGCAAAAGCCGGTCATTCCATCCGTTATTTTTTATTAACCAACGGCAATAAGGGTGGTGGACCCGATTTTACGCCAGATCAATTGGTCCCCCTGCGTCAGGCTGAACAAAAGAAGGCCGCTGCACTGATCGGCGCCCAGTCTGTGAACTTTCTTGGCTTGGAAGATGGGTATCTCGTTCCCAGTCTTGATTTGCGCCGTGAGGTTGTCCGACTTATCCGTCGCGAAAAGCCCGATATTCTTGTCACCTGTGATCCCACCCTGCTCTATTCCTGGTTCGGGCGTGTCAACCATCCTGACCACCGCGCCGCCGGGCAGGTTGTCCTCGATGCTGTTTTTCCTGCGGCGGGAAATATCCATTTTTTTCCCGAATTGATTGAAAAAGAAGGTTTGCAGCCCCATACACCCAGCGAGGTTTGGGTCTCACTGGCTGCCACTCCTACTGTGACCTTGGATGTGACCGCCACATGGGAAGTTAAAATTAACGCATTGAAAGAACACAAATCACAAATTGGCGATCTTGTCACGTTTGAGCATCGTATGCGCTCCCGACATACCGAAGACAGCACAGATGTTGCCCCGCGTTATGAAGAATATTTCCGCGTTCTAAAATTTGCTTAGGTACCAGTATCTCCTTTGTTTCTGGGGAGGTCTCTCATGATCGATTTTCTTTCTGAGGCTCAGGCCTTGTTCGAATATACCCAATCCATGCGTCGTGATTTTCATGCCCATCCTGAACTTGGATTTCAGGAAGTTCGGACATCTGGGATAGTCGCAAGGGAATTGAACTCCCTTGGTCTGGAAGTACGGACCGGCGTGGGTGGCACTGGGCGTGGTGGCTCTACTCGAAGGATCCAAACCGGGACCCGTCTTGCTTATCCGTGCGGATATGGATGCCCTCCCCATCCTTGAAGAGACTGGTGCCCCATATGCCTCTCAAAACCCCGGGGTTATGCATGCTTGTGGGCATGATGGTCATACCGCGGTCCTTTTAACTGTTGCAAAAATACTCTATTCTCACCGCGCTGAATTAGGTGGAACCATAAAGTTTATGTTTCAGCCAGCTGAGGAAGGTATGGGGGGAGCGGAAAAAATGATTTCGGACGGTATCCTGGAAAACCCAAAAGTGGATGTTGCGTTGGGTTTGCATGTCTGGAATGAAAAACCCGTTGGCTGGATTGGCATTTCCAACGGACCCGCCATGGCGGGAGCAGAGATCTTCAGGATCAAGGTGGTTGGAAGAGGCGGTCATGGCGCCGTTCCTCACCTGGCGGTCGATCCGATCCTGGCTTCTGCTCAGATCGTAACTGCTTTACAGGGCATCGTTTCTCGGAATGTTGCACCCCTGGAGACGGCAGTCGTCAGCGTATGCACCATTCACGCGGGAGAAACGTTCAACGTCATTCCCCCCGTAGTGGAAATGACCGGGACGATCCGCACCTTTGAGCCGTCTGTCAGGGTGCGGGTCCTGGAACGGTTTGATAAAGACCGTCCATTCGATTGCTGAAGGAATGGGTTGTCAGGCAGAAATTGACTTGCAGAAGCTGACACCCGCCACAATCAACCACCTTGGCACAGCTGCTCGGGTCCAGGGCAGTCGCCAACCGCTTGTTTCCAAAATCCGATGTGGATCCGGCCAACTACACTACCATGGGTTCGGAAGATTTTGCCTTTATCCTGGAAAAAGTTCCCGGGTGTTTCTTCTTTATTGGATCAGCCAATCCCGAAAAGGGGTTGGATGCCGGTCATCATCACCCAAAATTTGACATTGATGAGACGGCCCTGCCACGTGGGGTGGCATTAATGGCCGCGGCAGCAATGGATATTTTGAAAATCTAAATTTGGAGCCTGGCGAAATCTCGTCAGGCTTTTTTTTCTAGGAGTAAGTATATTGGTTGGCGGGTATCCCGATAATAAATGCGAAATGCGTCGGCAAATTAGTATTAATAGCCAGTAAATTGTGACTGAAGACTATATTTATATATAATTATGTATAATTTCGGAATATTCCCCTTGACCCTCCCGGCGCTTTGTTTTACTATGAATGAGCCTCTTTTTGTCCAATTTGGCATCAAAATATTCAGGAGTTATCATGTCTCAAAAAGTAATTAATGATTTTTCCATTACGATTGCCACAATCAACGGCTCCGGTTCCCAGACAGCGAACGTCACACTATTAAGAGCCCTGTTCAAAATGGGCATCCCGGTCACCGGTAAGAACCTGTTTCCATCCAACATTCAGGGCTTGCCCACATGGTACACGATCCGCCTAAGCAAGGATGGATTTATTGCCCGGCGTGACGAACAGGAGCTGGTTGTCTGCCTTAACCCCACCTCATTTTCAAAAGATCTGGCTTCGGTTCAACCTGGAGGGGCATTTTATTACGCGGACGATATCAAATTTGCCATCAACCGGAACGATATATCTATTTATCCAATGCCGGTCAAACAAATTGCACGAGCGTCAAATGTCTCCCCAGCCTTGCGGGATTATATTGCCAACATGGTCTACGTTGGTGTGCTTGCGCAAATGCTTGGGATTGAATTGGAAACCATCAAGCAGGCATTAAGCTTTCACTTTAAAGGCAAAACCGAAGCCGTTGAATCCAATTTCGGTACCGTAAAAGCCAGCGCAGATTGGGCTGCCCAAAACCTGAAAAAATCAGACCCATACTCAGTGGCTCGCATGGATTCCACCTCTGATTATGTCATGGCTGATGGGAATACTGCCGCTGCTCTCGGTGCAATTTATGGCGGCCTTCAATTTGCTGCCTGGTATCCCATTACCCCCGCTTCCTCCCTTGCCGAATCTCTCAATATTTTTTTGCCCCAGTTTCGCAAAACTTCTGAAGGCAAACAAACCTATGTTGTCATGCAGGCTGAGGATGAATTGGCTGCAATCGGAATGGCGATCGGTGCGGGCTGGGGCGGGCTCCGTTCAATGACTTCCACGTCCGGTCCTGGAATTAGCCTCATGGCCGAGTATGCGGGGCTGGGTTACTTTGCTGAAGTTCCGGTTGTCGTCTGGGATGTCCAGCGCATCGGACCCAGCACCGGCTTGCCTACTCGCACAGCTCAGGGTGATTTGACTGAGGTTTACTCCCTGAGTCATGGAGATAAACAAAACGTTATCCTGTTACCCGGTTCTGTTCAGGAATGTTTCGAGTTCGGTTGGAAAGCTCTTGATTTGGCAGCAAAGCTCCAGGCGCCTGTATTCGTGATGAGCGATCTTGACCTGGGTATGAATCAGTGGATGACTAAACCATTCGAATATCCGGACGTGCCATTGGAGCGCGGTAAAGTTCTCTGGGAAGCTGACCTGGAAAAAATGAAAGGGATTTGGAGCCGCTATAAGGATTCTGACGGCGACGGGATCGCCTTACCGCACCGTTCCGGGCAATAAACATCCCGCATCAGCATGGTTCGGGCGCGGCACGGGTCACGATGAGGAAGCCCGTTACACAGAAGATTCCGCTTCCTGGGAAACCAATATGGCGCGTCTCAAGAAAAAATATGAGACCGCTCGTACCCTTGTACCCAAGCCCGTTATCAAGCCTGGCAGAGGCGCCAGAATAGGCATCATCGCATACGGGTCTACCGAACCTGCCGTGGAAGAAGCGCTCGCTTTGCTAAATAAAGCCGGAGGTCCAAAAATCGCGTTCCTTCGCCTGCGCGCGTTGCCCTTAACGTCCGAAGTCCAGACCTTCATTAAGAAATATGAACGCATTTACATCGTGGAAGCAAATCGCGATGGACAACTTCGCCAGATCATGAGCTCGGTTCTACCTGAACAGGCTCCTAAGTTCCGCTCAGCCTGCCATAGTGACGGCCTGCCGTTGACCGCCAAATGGGTTAAAGAAGCTATTCTGGCTCAGGAGAAATAAATATGACCTCACCTACAGCAATTCAAACCAACAGGGCCGGCCTGACTAAAAATGACTACCGCGGACTACCCAGTACCCTTTGCCAGGGTTGTGGACACAATTCCATTGCCAGCCAGATCATCACTGTTTGCTACGACCTGGACATCGTCCCGGAAGAGATCCTAAAGTTTAGCGGTATCGGCTGCTCGTCTAAGAGCCCAGCTTATTTCCTTAACCGCTCCTTCGGTTTTAACGGTTTGCATGGACGCATGTCTTCTTTTGCCACTGGCGCTATGTTTGCAGATATTTCCTTGCGTTCCATTGGCATTTCTGGAGACGGCGATACCGCTTCGATCGGGATGGGGGGATTTAAACACCTGGTCCGTCGCAATGCACCGATCGTGTATATCGTCGAAAATAATGGTGTATACGGCCTAACCAAAGGTCAGTTCTCGGCAACAGCCGAAGTGGGTTTGAATTTGAAGCACCAGGGGATTAACCAATATATGCCCGTGGATATCTGCCTTGAAGCATTGGCTTCCAATGCCACCTTTGTAGCTCGTTCCTTCGCGGGTGATGCAAAACAAGTGAAGGAACTTTTGAAGGCCGCTCTCAGTCATCGTGGGATTGCAGTTTTGGACATAATCAGTCCTTGCGTTACCTTCAACAATCAGGATAATGCAACCCATTCCTATACCTGGGGGAAGGACCACGAAGCACCATTGCACGATATTTCCTTCATCCCTGCATTGGACGAGATTGAGATCCTGGGTGAATTCGAGGAAGGTACTGTGCGAGAAGTCAGCATGCACGACGGTTCAACCGTTCTCTTAAAGAAACTTGAAAAAGATTACGATCCCACCGTTCGGGCAAACGCGTTCCAGATGTTGGAAAATGCCCAGTTGAACAATTGGTTGGTAACCGGACTGCTATATATTGATGAGTCAAAACCTTCTCTGACCGAATCCTTCAACCTGGTAGAGAGCCCCCTGAACCGCCTTCAGGACTCCGACCTCCGGCCCGCGCCAGAGACGATTGACAAGATCAATGCAATGATGTTTTAGTCGTTTCCGTATTAATTCCCCATCATTAATTTGATGAATTTTAACGCGATTGGTTAAACCACGGTTGCATGTTTAAGAATTACGGAAGAGCGACAACCCATGGAGTAAAATATATTTATGCTCCAGGTCACTCCAAAATTATCAATTCCTCGAAATGAATTGATTATCAATTTCATCCGCGCTTCAGGTCCTGGCGGGCAGAACGTAAACAAGGTTGCCACAGCTGTTCAACTGCGTTTTAATGTTCGCGCCTCTTCATCACTTTCTCAGGAAATTAAATCCCGCCTAAGAAAACTGGCTGGCAGCAAAATGACGAAAGAAGGAGAATTGGTCATTGAAGCGAAGCGGCACCGCCTTCAGGAACAAAATCGTATCGATGCCGAACAGCGGTTGGTTACCTTAATTAAAAGAGCTCTTGTCAAACCCAAATTACGTCGTGCCACTCATCCAACATCGGCATCCCGTGCAAGGCGGATTGAAGCTAAGAAGCTCAAGGGGAAAACTAAAAGTTTGAGAAAATCTATCGACGAATAGTAACAAATAATATTTAGTCAGGACATTTGCATGTCTGACTGGTTTCTACTTTCCCACTGTGTGTAGTAGCGCCATGTTGGGCAGCCTGAAATCGCGCACCGGAAAACCAGTGACCAGTACCACCTGTCCTCCCGGCTGGACAAGACCGCTCACGCGCAGGGCAGTTTCTACATGCGAAATCATCTCTTCCATGGTATCTGCCCAGGGAACGCAATAAGGGGTCACTCCCCATGCCAGGGATAGCCGCCGGTATGTTTCTTCTACGGGAGTGAATGCAAGAATTGGGACTTCTGGTTTGACTTTCGACATCAGGATGGCCGTGCGTCCTGTACGGGTAAAGACTGCGATCGCCTCCACATCGCGGTCCTTTGCCAGTTCCCTTGCAGCCCTTGCAATTGCAGCAGCATCGTCGTGAACTTCGGTTTCAGGCTCTTGTCCATGCCCCCATTTGTAATAATTTCCTTCAGCCTCAAGGACGATTCGATTCATCAGCAAAACACTTTCGACAGGATAATCTCCTGCTGCTGTTTCCTCCGAGAGCATGACGGCGTCGGTCCCATCGTATATCGCGTTGGCAACATCTGATGCTTCGGCTCGCGTCGGGAGAGGATTGTGGACCATCGACTCAAGCATTTGGGTGGCTGTTATGACAATTTTCCCCTTGCGGTTCGCTGCCTGGATGATACTCTTTTGCGCTCCCGGAACATCTTCCGGAGCCATCTCCACTCCCAGGTCGCCGCGCGCCACCATCACTCCATCCACGGCGTCCAGGATTTCGTCAAGATTATCCAGTGCCTTTGGTCGTTCCAATTTTGCGATTAACAAAGGGCTGTTTTCGCCGCCTGCTTTAACTAATTCCCGGACCGTTTTTACATCCCGCGCTGTCTGGACAAAAGACATTGCAACAATGTCGACTTTCTGCGCAAGACCAAATGCAAGGTCTTCTGCATCTTTCTCGGTGAATGCCGGGATATCCAGAGAGATTCCGGGTAAATTGATGCCTTTGTGAGAAATTAACTCTCCGCCGATTTTAACCTCAGCCACAACTTGTTTTTTTCCCATGGATTGGACGATCAAAACCAATCGCCCATCATCGAGAAGGATTCGATCTCCGCTTTTGATTGCACTAAAAAGTTGTGGAAAATCGACCGGGATGGATACGCCTGCAGGGGTGACAGTATTTTCCGGATACAACCGGACAACCTGGCCAGTAGCGATTCTCAGCGGCTTGGTTAATTCTCCTACGCGTATCTTTGGTCCCTGTAAATCCTGGAGGATCGCCAAAGGCTTGTTGAGTCGGGCTGCAATCGCTCGCAGTGACAATATCCGGGCCGAGTGCGATTCGTGGGTCCCGTGTGAAAAATTAAGGCGGGCAACATCCATCCCTGCCAGGAGCACCTTTTCAATAACCGAATCCTCCTGGCTGGCTGGCCCCATGGTTGCGACAATTTTCGCTTTTCTGTTCACATCCTTATTATATGTCAAAGGACGGCCTTCTGGCCGCCCTTGAACTAATATGAAGGTGGTGCTTATTTTTATTACGTCCAGTTCAATTCATTGGCCTGTTTTTCTAGGTCGGCACGAAAATCGGGATGCGAGATGCCGACCAATGCCTTGACCCGTTGGCGGATGGATTTTCCATACAAATCGGCCACACCGTACTCTGTAACCACGTAATGTACGTGGTTGCGCCCGGTCACCACTCCTGCACCCGGCTTCAGCGTCGGAACGATCTTGCTATTATACGTCCCGTCTTTCATAACATTAGTGCTGGGCATGGCAATGATCGGGATACCGCCCTTGGACCGGGAGGCCCCATAAACGAAATCGAGTTGACCACCGATGCCGCTAAAAAACTTGGGGCCTATGCTGTCTGCACACACCTGGCCGGTCAGGTCGATTTCAATGGCTGAATTGATTGCGACCATGTTATCGTTCTGTGCGATGATATAGGGGTCATTAACGTATTCGGTCCGTCGGAATTCGCACAGAGGGTTATCATTTACCCAGCTGTAAAGGCGCTGCGAACCAAGAACAAAACCAAGGACGATTTTTCCTGGATGCAAAGTCTTTCGCGCACTGGTCAATACCCCGGCTTCAACCAAATCGATAACTCCATCCGAGATCAACTCGCTGTGTACTCCCAGGTCCTTTTTATGAAAAAGGTATTTTAGGACTGCATCCGGGATTGCACCTATGCCCATTTGCATGGTCGCACCATCCGGAATGAGATCAGCTACGTACCCCGCCAACCGTTCGACAATCGGGTCTGTGCCATCTGCAGCCATTGGCATTTCAGGGATTGGGTAACTGACCGGAACTATATGTGTTAGCCGGCTCACATGTATAAATGAGTCGCCCAATGTGCGCGGCATTTGGTCATTCACTTCCGCAATGATGATTTTTGCTGATTCTGCCGGAGACTTGGTAAGCCCTACTTCCACTCCCAGAGAACAGAATCCGTGCTCGTCTGGAGGGGATACATGAATGAAAGCAACGTCAACAGGGAGTATTCCATTTTTAAATAACAGAGGAAATTCAGAAAGTAAAACCGGGGTGAAATCTGCCCGGCATTCCTGGACAGCCTTGCGGACATTTGCGCTGATGAACATTGCATTGACCCGCAAATGACCTTCCATTTCCGGTTTGACATAGTCAGCCGCGCCTACGGAAAGAGCCTGACAAATTTGGACATCCTTCAAGTTGGGAGCGTATGCTACTAGAGCCGCAAGGAGGGTTTGCGGTACAGAAACATTGCCGGTCATAAAAATCCGGTTCCCCGACTCGACCGCATGAACTGCGGTCTCCGCGGTTGTCACCCGCGATTGATATATGCTATTCCAATCCATATTTACTCCTTTTTCTCAAGGCGGGATAAGTGACGCAATTCACCTTTATAGGTATTGACGCCGGCTTCGATGGCAGGATTTTCGATAGCCTTTTCCACACCCAGATTTGCGATCGGCAGAATGTAATCAATGGCTGCATTGACAAAACCATAAGTGGCAGTCCGGGCAACAACGCTTGGCATATTTGGAACACAATAGTGCACGACATCTTCGTCAATGTAAGAAGGGTGTTCATGGGTTGTTGGCCGGGAAGTTTCACTGCAACCTCCCTGGTCAATACTGATATCAATAAAAACTGACCGGTGCTTCATCTTCTTTACCATTTCTCGGGTAATCACGACCGGGGCGCGTGAACCTGGCACAAGAACTGCACCCACAAGCACATCTGCATATTCACTGACCCGCGAAATATTTCGTGGATTGGAGAACATGGTGACGATGTTCGAGTCGAACTGACTGATGCGCTGTAATGCAACCAGCGACTTGTCGAGGATCGTTACATGGGCTCCTAGGCCTTTAAATGCGCGTGCTGCATACGTCCCGGATATACCTGCGCCGACGATGGCAACCTCTGCTGGTGGAATCCCGGGTAAACCTCCCAGCAGGATTCCACGGCCGCCCAGATCACTGTGCATCAGGCGTGAAGCAACTTCTGCTGCCATGGCCCCGCCAATTTGACTGAAGGGGCGCAGTACCGGCAGGGATCCGTCTGCTTCTTCGATTTGCTCATACGCGATCGCTGTGATTTTGTCTTTCAGAAGTGCATCTATCTTATTTTGCTTGGCAGATGCAAGGTGTAGAAAACCCGCAATAGTTATACCGGGTTGTAACATATCAAGTTCATCGTCTAGAGGCCGGGCGATCTTAAGGATAAGTTCTGCCCGCCCATAGATTTCGTCCGTCGCATAAGCAATCTTTGCCCCAACTTTCTCGTACTCTCTGTCGGGGAAACCTGCTCCCTGCCCTGCTTCGTGCTCGATAAAGACCGTGTGTCCATTCTGAATAAGGGTTTCCACCCCCATGGGAGTAAGCCCAACGCGGAATTCAAATGGACGTCGTTCTTTTGGGATACAGATGTTCATTTCTCATACCTCCATTTCTAGTAGAATATGATCTTGTACCCTGGTCGTTTTTCTTCGACACAGATTTCAATAACAACCACAAATTTACTATCACCAGGTCGGATGATCTCTGTCGTTTACATTGGTTCACTACTGCATATTCAGAACTTCCCGTATGATTGGCAGGGCCCAATCTATGGTTTCTTTATCGATCACCAGCGGGGGAGCAAATCGAATCACACGCTCATGCGTTTCTTTGGCAAGGATTCCCTTGGTCTGCAATGCTTCACAGAATCGCCTGGCGCCACCGGCCTTTTCATTCAACTCTACGCCTATCAGCAGTCCTTTTCCACGTACTTCCTTAACGTGTGGACTTGGAATTTCACTTAACTGTTCGATAAAATATTCTCCCAATTCTGCCGCGCGTTGAACAAGATTTTCTTCAATAATCACCTTTAACGATGCTCTGGCAATTGCCGCAGCCAGAGGATTTCCTCCGAAGGTTGAACCGTGCTCGCCGGGAGTAAAAAGTCCTAATATTTCCTTGTCAGATAACACGGCGGAGACCGGATAAAAGCCGCCAGCCAGTGCTTTTCCGATAACGGTCACGTCCGGTCGCACATTCTCGTGCTGTGCAGCAAACAGTTTTCCGGTTCGCCCCAGGCCCGTCTGGATTTCGTCCGCAATGAACAACACATTATTTTTCTTGCAAATTTCAGCGACGTCCTTTAGGAAACCCTTTGGTGGGATGATGACCCCGCCCTCGCCCTGGATGGGTTCAAGGAAGACGGCTGCAGTGTTGTCATTAATGGCGGATTCTATGGCTCCTGCATCACCATAGGGAACAGAGACAAATCCGGGCGTAAATGGTCCAAAATCGTCACGATAAAGGGGTTCGGTGGATAACGAAATGGTGGTTATGGTCCGTCCATGGAAATTTCCAGCGCAGGTAATGATTTCTGCCTGATGGCGGGGTACTTTCTTGACCTGGTATGCCCACTTTCGAGCAATCTTAAGTGCAGTCTCCACGGCCTCTGCGCCTGAATTCATTGGCAGGGACATCTCGTAACCGCTAATTTCAGAAAGTTCTTTGTAAAATAGAGGTAATTGATCGTTACGAAAAGCCCGGGATGTCAGGGTTATTTTTCCGGCTTGTTCCACCAGGGCAGCCAGGATTTTCGGATGCACATGCCCCTGGTTAACCGCTGAATATGCGGATAAACAGTCGAGGTATTTTCTGCCATCCACATCGTAAACCCATACCCCCTCACCGCGCGAGATTACCACGTCCAATGGAAGATAATTATGGGCGCCGTACTGTTCTTCGATAGCAATGTATTCTTGAATTTTCATATCATTACCAACCTATTTGGCAAACCGGGCGATTATTTTCTACGCGACTTCGAATAAGCGCGCCAGAACCGCTTTTTGTGCGTGCAACCGGTTGTGGGCTTGTTGGAAGATTACCGAGTGTGGACCGTCAGCAACCTCGTCCGTCAACTCATGGTTGCGATGGGCCGGGAGGCAGTGCATGACGATGACATCCTTATCTGCTTCATGAACCAGTTGTTCATTAACTTGGTAAGGCGGGAAGACCGCTTCGCGCTTGGCAGTTTCTTGTTCCTGGCCCATGCTGGTCCAGGTATCTGTGTAAATTACCTGGGCATTTAAAACTGCTTTGTGAGGATCCCGTAAGAAAGCTAGTTTGGATCCGCTTTTTAAAGCTGCCTTTTTGGCCTGCTCTACACTTCCCGTTGGCATATCGTAGCCTTCAGGATTGGCAATTGAAAAATTCCATCCCAATTTGACTGAAATCTGCATGAGGGAAACGGCTACATTGTTCCCGTCTCCTACGAAAGCCACATTCAGGCCTTTCGCTTTGCCAAATTTCTCTTCGATGGTTAATGCATCCGCCATTGCCTGGCAAGGATGACTGTAATCGCTCAAACCGTTGATGACCGGTACGGTAGACCACTTTGCTAATTCCAGGATATGCGCATGCTCAAATACCCGCGCCATAATTGCCTGGACATATCCTGAAAGGACGCGGGAAACGTCGGCGATGGACTCCCGCTTGCCAAGGCCAATTTCATCCGGCGAAAGGTACAAGGCATCCCCCCCCATGTGACGCATTGCCATGTCGAATGAGACCCGCGTCCGCAGGCTGGGTTTCTGGAAAATCATTCCAAGTACTTTTCCTTTGAACAGCGGTATATTGCCAGAAGAAAAATACTCCTTTTTCAATCGGATCGCCAGGTCAAGCAGGTCTTGAAGTTCATCCGGCGAATGCTCGGATATGTCAAGAAAATGTTTCATGCACCGCTCCTCATATAACCATCCAAGTATCAAGTGTGTTGCCAAGAATGTATAGTGCAATGTGGACGGTTATTCCGTGAAATAAATCACTATATCCCTTAGTCATCATATTTTGACGTTAAAGTATGATTTTGGCAAATATGGTCGCTGAAAATAAATTACTGGAAGCGCTAACTGGACCGATAAATCGTCTCCACATCCAAGAGTACAAACTGGAATATTATATTGCAGCAAACTTCCGAGGATTTGCTCGCTATCTCCTTTTCCTCCAAAGGTCTCAGGTTTGATCAGGACGACAATCGGGCGTAGTTTTCGGCGGAGTAAATCTTCAACTGCCAGCAACAATTCGGGTCTAGTTGAAGGCGTAATTATAATGACCCCGGTTCCGATGGGTAATAATTTGGCTCGCATCGTGACCAGTCCAAGAAGTGGCATTTTGCCAACCGGTTGCAAAAATGCCAGGGTTTCCATGATTTTGCTGATTTGCCGCTCTCCCCGTTCAGCCGGAACAATAGTTGTGAATCCGGCAGCACAGGCCAGCCCAACTGCACGCCGGTCTAGCAGGAAATATCTGGCAAGCGAGGCTGCAGCGCTGATGACGTATTCAAAAGAATCGCTGGGAAGCGACACATTTGGGCGGCGCAGCCACCAGCTCTCTTCACTGACCGCCATCGCTTGTTCAGGTAGCGCAGCCTGCACCTCCCGTTGCGCGTCCAAAAACAACCAACTATCAGCTTGTGGATCCTGCTCGAATTCCTTGACCATAAACCGACCCCGGTGGGCTGTGCTTGGCCAGTGGATCCGTTTCATGGGATCGCCAGGGACGTACTCGCGCACTCCTGCCGCATGGGGAGTCACATCAGATGTTCGCATTCTAATGGCCTTCCCGCCAGGCAAGACGCCCGGGGGTGGCGGAAAATCTTTGATCGGGAAAATCATTGGCAAAACCATTAGTGTATCTTTTGCCGGAAGCTCCCTGTGAATAGAAAACAAACCAAATGGGTCTCCAGAGGAGATACTCGTAGGACCAAGTTGGTAGGCGCCGCGTCGGTAAAGCAAAGTCCGGGCGGTATAAAAACGCCGCTGGTGAGACCTAATACCGGTTAGGATGCGCGAGCCGCCTGCCGTGGGTAAATTGGATTTATTGATGATCTCCAGCCAGAGGCAAGCTGGCCATGTGGAATTCTTGACTTCAAAATGCTCTTCAAATATGTCCCCCATGCTGGCTCGCAATATGCGCGCATGCCGGCTCAATCGGATACCGCGCATTGATAACAATGCAAAGATTCCTGATCCAATTATTATCAGAAGACTAAGGTAAACCATGCGCGCGTACAACATTAAGCCGGTAACAAGCCAGCCTCCCGCGCTGAACAATAATAATCCAGCCATGAACCAGCGCAAGGTTTGAGGAGGTCTCATTTCCGGGAAGACCCCTCGAATTGGCCACCTGGGACGGGAGTAGTGTCGACAATTTCCTGAACGATCTGTTCAGCGCTTAATTCCCGCAATCGAGCTGCCGGTCCCACAATGATCCGGTGTGCCAGAACAGGTACGGCCATGCGCTTTATATCATCCGGAAGAACATAATCCCGCCCATCCAGCGCTGCGGCTACCTGTCCGGTGCGAAAAAGCGCCAGGCTGCCGCGCGGGCTTGCCCCTAGGTAAACGTCCTCGTTCTGACGCGTGCGGTTGGTTAATTCCACCGAATAGCGTTTGATTGCATCAGACACATATATTTTTTTTATCTCCGCCATTGCTTCTTTTAATTCATCAACTTTGATAACTGGTTTTAATGTTTCGATGGGGTGGCGCAGTTGTTGGCGTTCAAGGATCTCGATTTCATCCGTTGGGTTAGGATATCCCAAACGAACCCTCAATAAGAATCGATCCAACTGCGCTTCCGGCAGGGGGAATGTCCCTTCATACTCTATGGGATTTTGTGTTGCCAGTACCATGAACGGACTGGGTAACGGGTGCGTCTTGCCGTCCACCGTCACCTGGCGCTCTTCCATTGCTTCGAGCAGGGCTGCTTGAGTCTTGGGTGTGGCGCGGTTGATTTCATCTACCAATACCACTTGGGCAAAGATCGGTCCGGACCGGAATTCAAATACCCTCTTGGACTGGTTGTAAATTGACACGCCGGTCACATCACTCGGAAGCATATCCGGGGTGAATTGCAGCCGGTTGAAAGAACACCCCAGCGATTTCGCCAGGCTGCGCGCTAATACAGTCTTGCCAACCCCAGGCACATCCTCGATAAGCGCATGACCCTGGCAGAGTAAGCCGATGACGATCAACTCGATCGGATGCCTCTTCCCCACAATGACCTTTTCAAGGTTTTTTGTGAGCTTTTTACCAAAAGATTGGATATCTGCCATGTCTAGTGTCCTTTGATTAATTTTTGTCATATTTATAACCGGACCCGGTTAAGATTACTACCACAGGATCCGGTAAATTTTGTACGGTTTTTTCCAAAGCAGACAATACAATTGCTGATGTGGGTTCCACATAAAAACCAAACCGGGCTAGTGCGTTCCGACAAGGGATGATCTCATTTTCTTTTACTGCGCAAATTGTTCCATGGCTTGCCGCCACTGCTTGGAGGACGGCTTCCGCTCGCAATGGGTTTGCCACCCGCACACCTTCCGCTAGAGTTTGATTTTCCACGATCAGGCCTTTAACCTCTTTCCCTTTGGTAAAGGATGCCCACAACGGTGCACACTCAAATGCTTGGACTCCAATGAGTAGTGATTTCTCTTTTATAGAGTTAGCTATGCGCAACGCATCAAATCCTCGCGCCATCCCAAGTAGTAATCCACCCTGCCCTACTGGCAGGATCACCGCGCCTGGCATTTTGTTCCCTAATTGTTCAAATATTTCGTAACTGGTTGTAGCGTAACCGGGAAGGTTAAAAGGCAAAAAGGCATGGCTGGCGTAAACAACCCCTTTTTTGGCGGCTTCTATGGCAGCTTTGGACGCATCCTTTCTGCTGCCTGGAACTGGTACAAGTTCTGCTCCATAGGCTTCTATTTGACGGCGCTTGGGACCACCCGCGGATTCTGGGACAAATATCCGGGCTTTAATACCCGCTCGGGCTGCATATGCCGCCATTGATGCTCCGGCGTTTCCGGATGAATCTTCCACCGCTTCATGGATGTTGCGTGATCGCAGCCAGGTAGTCATGACCGCCGTGCCTCTGTCCTTGAACGAACCACTCGGGTTTTGAAATTCGCATTTGAAGGCTATCTTGCGCCCATTTATATCTGCCCAAAGGAGAGGTGTATTGCCCTCACCAAGACTTATGGATTCAACATCATGTTTAAGGCAGAAAGTATGACCGTACCGCCAGATGCCGGGTTTGGCTGGGTCTACGTGGGTTGAATCAAAAGGAAAGGGATCGCGGAAATCGTACAAACCCCCGCAATGCGAACATAGATACGGCAACCCGTCTCGAGGATATTTGCGCCCGCAAATTGTGCAGGTGATCTCCATCATTCTCCAGGTTTCGGGTGATACTTGCCTTCGATCCACTGCTCCCCTAAGGACCCAATTTCTTTTTTCCAGACCGGCACGATCTCTTTGAGCCGGTCAATTCCGTAGCGGGCAGCATCGAAGACTCCGGTATCGCGGTGTGAAGACGAACAGGCGATTGCAGTGGAGGGCATACCCGGATATAACCTGCCGGTTCGCTGCACGATTACGATACCTTCGATGCTGGGCCATTTCTTGCGGATCTCATCAGCCACCTGGCGCATCTTGACCTCCGCCATGGGTTGGTAAGCCTCATAGTCCAGGTAATCTGTTTCATGACCGCTGCCGCGGGAGGTTTGGCCTCGCACTACCCCTGTGAAAATGGCTGCTGCACCGGTAGTTGGCAGGGTGATCTGCGCAAGAAGGGCGTTAAGATCGAGAGCGTCCTCAGTAAGTGAAATAATGGTCGGGAAGTCCATAGATAATCCTATCCACCGGAAACGGGAGGGAAGAAAGCAATTTCGGCTTCCTCAGGGATCACCTGCTCATCTGCAGCATATTCGCGGTTAATCGCTGCCATCATTGATCCTTTGACTTTTTCGAGGCGAGGGTAGGTTGCAGCCAGCAAATCCGTTAGTCCGCCTATGGTTATTCCAACTGGGATCTCAAGATCCACTGATTTGGATCCAACATAATCGCGTAGAGTGGCAAAAAACAATATTTTTACCTTGTGCATTCTTTTCTCCATGCATTTCTGACATGAGATATCGCTAGGTTACGTTTACTTGTTTACGATATCTCCTGACCTCCCACCATGCTTCTCTAAAAGTCTGATATTCTGAATTCTCATTGTCTTTTCTGCAGCCTTTGCCATGTCGTATACTGTAAGTGCCGCCACCGAGACCGCAGTAAGCGCTTCCATTTCAACTCCGGTTTTTCCGGTCGTTTTAACCGACGCGGTTATCATCACTCCAGGCAGGGTATCATCGAGGGAGAGTGTAACTTCAATATGAGTGATTGGTAGTGGATGGCACAATGGGATTAATTCCGAGGTCCGTTTGGCTGCGCTGATGCCGGCAATTTGCGCAACGGTCAGTACATCCCCTTTCTTCATCATTCCGGTCCGGATCAGTTCTAAGGTGGCCTGCTTCATAACTACTTGGCCTGTAGCAATTGCCACTCTCTCGGTATCAGGTTTGTCTCCCACATCGACCATCCGGGCTCGGCCAACACTGTCTATATGTGTCAATTTCGGTGTCATGGTCAGATTATACCGTAGGGAGGGCGGTGAGAAAACAGGTTTCTGGTTATAATGGCGGCATGGGATTCTTCCAAATCGACCCAGATGTTGAAAGAATGTTGCCCGGTGACACACGTTTGCTTAACTTGCACGCCGAGCCTTATTCCGAAGGCAAACGCTTGAAAGTGGGTTTGGATCTGACCCCATTCCAACAAAAACCCTTTATCGACCTGACTCTTGTTGACTCTTCCGGAGAATTAATTGCATCTGCAAGTATAGTCGAACCGGTCAATTGGAATCTTGAACTTAATCTTCATATTCGCAAACCATCCACATCTCATAATGGAGCGTATAAGCTCACGGTCGTCGTTTCATATCCTGACCTGGGCGAAGTTGATCGCCGTGACCTCACCATTGAAATCCCATCCACCTCGGTATAAAATGCCTTATCATTCTCATCGTTCATTTGTATTCGTATTTTTCGCATTATTCATTTTATTAATTCTTACCGCCTGTGCTGTTGGTTCGACTCCGACACCGACCAGCACACTTGGACCCAGTTCCTCCCCAACACTACCCCAACCTACCCTCGAAGATCATACTCAAACACCCTACATAATCACAGCCACCCCCCAGGTGACCGGAACCATCTCTAAGTCCCAGGAATGTTTTCTTTTTGTCTTGCCAGGAAGGTAACTATTTTCACCTCTATGCTTATTCACCCCAAGGTTTCCCCCTGACCCGCCTCACAGCAGATTCATGGGATGATATTACTCCTGCTCTCAGTCCCGATGGGAACGTGCTGGCTTATTCATCACGCCGAAACGGGTATTGGGATTTGTACTTGCTGGACCTTGGCAGTGGGGAAATTCGCCGCCTCACAAACTCCCTAGAATATGACGCTGCACCAACTTGGTCTCCCGATGGCGCAGTTATTGCATATGAGAGCTACACGGACGGCAACTTGAATATCTTCATCCGTTCGGTTTCCGACATAAATCAGGCACCAATACAATTAACTAAAAACAAATCTAGCAACACTTCCCCTGCTTGGTCACCTCTTGGTCGAAAGATTGCATTTGTCTCCAATCGCTCAGGTGAACCCGAGATTTGGATTGCCGATCTCGATCATGCCGGGGCATTTGTCGATATCAGCGACAATCCACAGTCGGTTGAATCTCACCCGGCCTGGTCTCCAGATGGCAGCAAACTAGCCTGGGCTTCCACCAATTCGGATTCAGGATTAACGAGTATTTATGTTTGGGATGCTCTTACTCCTGACGCCCAGCCACACTGGGTGGGTTCCGGAGACTGGCCTGTATGGTTGGATGATAATAACATCGCCAGTCGAATGACTGCACCCAATCAGATCTTTATAACTGGGTACTCCACCAATGGAACAATTAACATCCCTCCTGTTCTCCTCCCTGGTGACCTCGATGGATTGTCGGTTGGTACAACTTCCGCACAGTTCCCAGGCCCTTTTCAGGCTGCTGGTCAGGTAACGCTGCCGGCATTGTTCGATCCTGGATCCATGCCGCAGCCAAATCTCACACCGCGTCGCCTACCTCTGGTGCCTATAACAAATGTCACAGCTGCTTTTCCAAAACTGATTGAAGCTGCCGCCAATTCTTTTCAAGGATTGCGTACCCAAATTTCAGAACAAACTGGCTGGGATGCTCTTGGTAACCTGGAAAATGCTTTTATCCCACTAACTACACCACCTGATCCCGGTTTGGGCGAAGACTGGCTTTATACAGGGCGGGCGTTCACGCTCAACCCAGTGTTAGTCCAGGCAGACTGGATGGCCGTGGTCCGGGAAGATTTTGGCCAACAGATTTATTGGCGTATCTATTTGCGTACGGCAGCCCAGGATGGATCTCAGGGTATGCCATTGAATCAAGTCCCTTGGGATTTTTCCGCCCGGGCTACGAGTTCTTCTGCCTATGAAAACGGGGGGCAATTAATGGATTCCATCCCTGCCGGATATTGGCTTGACTTAACCACGGTGGCAGCTCAATATGGGTGGCAGCGGCTGCCCTCATTGACGAATTGGCGTAGCTACTATGCCGGAGCGCGTTTCAATGAACTTGTCTATACGCAAAACCTGGATTGGCGTACAGCGATGCTCCAACTTTATCCGCCCGATATTTTAGTCACCCCCACCATGGTCGTCCCACCCACCCGCACTCCCACCCGGACTCCACTTTGGTACATTCCACCCACTCCTACGAAAACGCCGACAATTCGTCCAACTAATACACCTTAGCGATGAAACCCTTTTTTAGTTTACGGTTCATTTTCCCAATTGTTTTCCTGGCAGCCTGCGCTCCTGCCTCATCGCCTGCAGCATCCCACCCGCTAAATCAATCAACGCAATCGCAACTCTCTCTTATCGCGCCTCTCGCTACATCAACTCCGATGACAACAATGGTCATGCCCTCAGGTATTCCTACCTCTGTTGTCGCCAGTGAAACTCCCTCGCCTAATCCAACTGATACTCTCAGCCCCATGCAATTGTTTTTCCCCACAATTATTCCTGCAAAAGGAGCAGAATATCGCCCACCGCTCTATCCTACTCCCTGGGCACTCTCTCCTTATGACCACTTCTATTTCGCTGCTCCAATTGCTGCCGCGTATCCGGGTGACCCGGAATGGGATTATCGCTATGGAGGCATCTTTTTCGGACCTGATGTGATCCATAGCGGTGTTGACCTTCCAGCTCCGCGCGGCGCTGAAGTTTTAGCTGCCGGACCGGGAACGGTTGTTTGGGCGGGAATAGGGCTTTATTCTGGTTCTAGCTACAATTTAAAAGATCCCTATGGATTGGCTGTCGCTATCCGCCATGACTTTGGGTACAAAGACCAGCCTCTTTTTACAGTGTATGCCCACATGGAAGAAGTGGATGTGATTGTCGGTCAATGGGTAAATACAGGCGCTATTGTGGGTCTCGTGGGGGATACGGGGATGACCACCGGTCCTCACCTTCATTTCGAAGTTCGACTTGGAGAGAACGATTTTTGGAAGACTCGCAATCCGGAATTGTGGGAGTCACCTCCTCAGGGGGATGGCGTCCTGGTAGGTCGGGTAATGAGCACCTATGGACAAAGGCTTGATTCATATTTGGTCATGTTAAAGTCACTAGATACAGAAACGCAATATTCTGTTAAGACCTATGGTCCATTGACCGCCAACAGCGATGCCTATTACAACGAAAATGTCGTTTTAGGGGATTTGCCGGCTGGTGTATATGAACTTAACATTCCCTATGGAGCTTTGAACAGGAAGGCGAACATACAAATCCTTCCGGGTCAGATCACCTATTTTTCATTCTACGGGTATAACGGCTACGACTTCACTCTGCCTCCCGCTCCTCTGACCGGAACGCCCTGAACACTTGACGAATCGAACATCTGTGCTATACTCGACTCAATCTAGAACAGAGAGGAGTATTATGGCTCGCAAAGCTGATACATCTACAGGTTCAACCATGGATGAAGGACGTCGCAGCATGCTTGATAAAGCTCTGGGGGACATTGTCAAACGTTATGGTGACGGGTCCATCATGCGCTTGGGAGAGGCCCATAAAATGACCATTGATGCCATCCCGACCGGCTCGCTCTCACTGGACTTGGCGCTTGGCATTGGGGGTATTCCGCGTGGACGCATCACTGAAATCTATGGCCCCGAATCGTCCGGTAAAACTACAATCTGCCAGCATATTGTTGCCGAAGTTCAAAAAATGGGTGGAACTGCTGCTTACGTGGATATGGAACACGCCCTCGATCCGGCTTATGCTGCCAAATGCGGCGTGGATATTGACAACTTGCTCGTTTCACAACCTGATACGGGGGAACAGGCCCTTGAGATAACCGAAACTCTCGTCCGTTCCGGCGCAGTGGACCTGGTGGTTATCGATTCAGTCGCTGCTCTGGTTCCCCGGTCCGAGATCGAAGGTGACATGGGTGACGCCCAAATGGGTGCCATGGCCCGTTTAATGTCCCAGGCCCTGCGCAAACTCTCCGGGGCTATTAACCAGACCAAGACGTCTGTCATCTTCACAAACCAATTGCGGATGAAAATTGGTGTAATGTTCGGCAACCCTGAGACCACAACGGGTGGGAATGCGCTAAAGTTCTACGCGTCTGTTCGTCTGGATGTTCGCAGGATTCAATCCATAAAGATTGGGGCTGAAATTGTTGGAAACCGGACGCGAGTTCGCGTGGTTAAAAATAAAGTCGCACCACCTTTCCGCACTGCCGAATTCGATATCATGTATAACGAAGGCATTTCCAAGGTGGGAGATCTGATTGACTTGGCAACTCAATTGGAAATCGTGGATAAGCGCGGTGCCTTCTTCTCATACCGCGATACTCGTCTCGGTCAAGGCCGCGAGAACTCAAAGGAATTCCTTAGACAGAATCCGGATATGGCTAACGAAATTGAACAGGTAATTCGCCAGCGTGCGAATGGCGGGGAAGTTGCTATCCCACTTGTCACGGGCATCGCTGAAGATTCTGGTGGTGATGCGACCGAAGAAGCTTGATAATTAGGGTTCGGTTGGAGATTTAGAATGGACACAGAAAAAGGCAAAAAGGCTGATTCTGTGTCCTTTTCTTTGCTTGCTGCGTTCTCCGCTAGCTGTGTTTGTTTGTGTCTCCTTGTCTCCGCCTGCGGGGAAAATAGCTCACCACTCCCGACCGCTCCGGCTGCCATCTCAGATACCCCCTCGATTTCTCCCGTTATCCCAACAAAAACTCTTGTTCCAACTTTCCTGATCCTTTTTACTGCAACCCCGACCTGCGTAAACGGTTTGACTTTTATAAGTGATGTGACGATTCCCGATCTTTCCGTCGTTGCAGCCGGAATGTTGCTGGATAAACAATGGCTTGTTCAAAACTCTGGTTCCTGTAATTGGGACAGTTATTATCGACTTCGCCTGGTCGCAGGCGATGGGCTTGGTGCATCCCCCGAACAGGCGCTTTACCCGGCTCGAGCCGGGATGCAAGCAACGCTTCGCATTGTTTTCACTGCCCCTGCGGTTCCGGGGGAATATCTAAGCGAATGGCAAGCCTTTGATGCACAAGGCGTTCCATTTGGTGAATCGTTCTTTATTAAAATTATTGTCCAGTAATTCCATCCTTCAAAAACCGGACCGGAATTTGATGCCAGCTTTTATCATTCGCGCGTTGACGCCGGCCGATAGCGACTGGGTCTCTCAGGTCATGATTTCGGAATGGAGCGGCGAGATGGTCGTCGCTCACGGCGAGATATTTTATCCTGCGATTCTGCCAGGTTTCGCTGCTTTTGTCGATGCGGAACCTGTCGGTTTATTGACCTACAATATTGCTGGAGACGAGTGTGAAATCATCACACTCAACTCCTGGCGTGAAAACCTGGGAGTTGGCACAGCTCTTATTAGCACAGCCCGCCGTGTAGCGGATCAAGCTGGTTGCAGCCGCTTGCTCCTCGTCACCACGAATAACAACCTTCATGCGCTGCAGTTCTATAAAAAACGTGGCTTTGTCATCTCTTCGGTTCGCGAAAATGCGATCAGCGAAAGCCGAAAACTCAAACCCCAAATTCCTCTTTTAGACAATGATGGCCGGCCGATCAGTGACGAAATAGAAATGGAAATTTGGTTGAAATAACAAAATTCCGGCCATAATCAACTTACAATTCCCTGATTTACTAACTTTATTATTTTTCGGAGAATCCATGGAAAATCCCACGATTGACTTGATTCACCACCATACTTCGGTCCGACATTACAAACCTGACCCGCTTCCTTCCTCAATGGTCGAAACAATTATCTCAGCAGCGCAATGCGCGTCCACCTCATCCAATCTTCAAGCCTACAGCGTGGTTGCGGTTACTGGTTTGGAGATGCGCACTCAATTCTCCAAACTGTGCGGTAACCAGGCCCACATTCGCGAAGCGCCGGTTTTATTAGTCTGGTGCGCAGATTTGGCACGCCTCGATCGGGTATGTAAATTGCGTGGGTATACCCAGGTTACTGAATTTACCGAAAACTTCCTAATTGCTGCGGTGGACACGTCCCTCGCTGCTCAGAATGCTGCACTGGCTGCCGAATCTCTCGGATTGGGTATCTGTTATATTGGCAGTATTCGCAACAACTCAACTGCAACAATCGAACTTCTCAACATGCCGAAGCTCACATTCCCTGTCACTGGCATGACCCTGGGATGGCCAGAGCAACAGCAAAACATCAGACCACGTCTGCCTCTCCAGTCAGTTTTGCACTGGGAATCTTACAGTGATAAGACAGAAGAGGAGACTTTGCGGGCTTACGATTCCACCATGATTGCCTTGGGCATTTATGGAGGTCGTCAGGTGCCGGCTCCTGGTAAGCCGGACGTGATGGAAGACTACGGTTGGACGGAGCACTCTGCCCGGCGTGTATCGGTTGCCGCCCGCACAGATTTACGCTCTGCACTGGAAAAACAGGGATTCTGCATGAAATAGGGTTCCAAAATAACAATGATTATGACCTGGTGACAGAATCCGAAAAGGAGATAGATTTTTATTCAACTCCTCAAATTAAGCGATACAATCGTCTAATTCGGAGATAATTAGTATGAATATAAGTCGCCCTGCAAGGGATATCATTGAACCGCAGTATGTTATGGAAGGTGCGGGGGTCCTCTTGCGCCGTTCTATTGTTCCTCATGTTTCCAACCGGTTTGACCCGTTCCTTTTGTTCGATCATTTTGCCTTCAATGACCCGGCGGAAGGTCCGATCCGCGGATTCCCAATGCACCCCCACCGTGGTATAGAAACCGTCACTTATATTCTTCAAGGGAGCGTAAACCACCGGGATAGCATGGGCAATTCCGGTCTCATCGGCCCTGGGGATGTTCAATGGATGACCGCTGGAGGTGGTATTCTGCACGAAGAAATACCTCGTCGAGATCCGGATGGGATCATTAACGGATTCCAGTTGTGGGTAAACCTGCCCGCTAAACAAAAAATGTCTCAACCGCATTATCGGGAGGTTGTGGCTTCGACCATCCCAGTCTTCGAAAAACCAGGCTGCCGCGTGCGTATAGTGGCAGGTATGGTGGATGGCTCCATTGGTCCGGTGACGGAGATCATCGCCAATCCAATTTACCTGGATGTGATGCTCGATGCAGATGGCATTATCGACATTCCTGTGCCGGAAAAACACACATGTTTGGCTTACATCTTCGAGGGCCGGGGTATATTCGGAGGCCAGGAAGTTGAAGCAGTTCGGATGGTGGTCTTTGGTTCGGGTGACCATGTCGAAGTTCGGGCTGGAATCTCGCCAGTCCGATTTGTACTTATTGCTGGCATGCCGATTGGTGAACCAATTGTTCCATATGGACCATTTGTGATGAATACACCCGAAGAAATTCAACAAGCGCTGACTGATTTGAAGAATGGGTCTTTTGTCTGGGATCATTAGGTCATCCATAGTCTTGTCTGCGTCTTGTATAATTGATCTATGACCCGTGTTCTCTATGGCGACCGCATTAGTAAGCAAGCGAAACTCCGCTTGGGTTGTTCAGCAATTCTTTTTAATGGAGACCGCACCAAGGTCCTGCTAACTCGCCGCAAAGATAATTGGAGTTGGTGTCTACCCGGTGGAATGATTGAGGCGGGAGAAACGGTCTCTGAAGGGTGCGCTCGCGAAGTTTGGGAAGAGACCGGGCTAAAAGTACGCATCCTCCGGCTGACCGGGATTTACTCTGATCCACATCAATTGGTGGAATATCCCGATGGCAACCAGGCCTTTATTGTAGTGCTTAATTTTGAGGTTGAGCTTCTCGAGGGTGAGCCCAGATTGAGCAGTGAGACAATTGGTGTGGATTGGTTCCCGATTGGCGAGGCGGTCGAAATGGATCTTTTCCACGGTCATGCCCAACATATAAAAGATGCAATGGCGGGTCGCGAGGGGGCGTTTATCAGGTGAACCATTCGATAACTCGAATCACCTACAACCGCTTGAGTCGTTGGTACGATTGGTTCTCCCTCCCCAAGCAAAAGCATAAAGAAATCGCTCTGAGGCTTCGAAATGTCCACGCTGGAGAGAAAGTGCTGGAATTTGGGTTTGGAACCGGTCACACGTTGATTGACATTTCTCGTTAGGCTGGTGTGGACGGAAAGGTTTATGGGATCGATTTGTCCGATAGCATGTCCCAAATTGCGCGGGATAATATTTCTCGCGCTGGGTTATCAAATAGGATTGGTTTGCACCAGGGTGACGCAGGCAATTTACCCTTAAATGCACGGAATTTAATTGAGAAGTCGGGTTTTATTCCTTTCCAAGTTATTGAAAAAAACATGAACGGATTGCCTGTCATGATGCTTTCTGCGAGGAAATATGGACAATGAAATTAAAAAATCTCTCAGCCCTTCCGCTCTAAAGGTAAGGGAAGTTTTGCTTAAAATGGGATATGACTTTAATATTATTGAATTTCAAGATAGCACACGTACTTCTGCTGAGGCTGCCGAGCGCGTCGGTTGCCAGATTGGGCAGATCGTTAAATCGCTCATTTTTCGTGGCGTTACTTCCGGGAAGCCGGTGCTCGTTCTGACCAGCGGAGCCAACCGTGTAGACGAAGGTCTCATCGGTCGGTATGCTGGGGAACCCATCGGACGCGCAGACGCAGATTTCGTCCGCGCCGCGACAGGTTTTGCCATTGGGGGTGTTCCACCGGTGGGGTATATACAACCTGTGGAGACTTATTTGGACGAGGATCTTATACAATACGGTAAAATCTGGGCAGCCGCCGGAACGCCGAATGCAGTTTTTGAATTGACCCCCGTTGCCTTGGAAAAGGTCACAGGCGGAAAAGTCGTCAGGGTTAAGCCATAACGTGAAATAAAATATTCTAAAATCGTTGCGCAAGAAATTCTCTTGCGCAACGATTTTTATTCTTCCAGGGCTTCCTTGGATTTCTTATCTGATTTCCCCCGGTCATCAGTATTCAGGATGCGTTTACGGATACGGTACGAAAGAGGGGTCACTTCGAGCAGCTCATCGTCAGCCAGGTATTCTATGGCTTCATCTATACTCATTTGGCGCGGGGTTGTCAGGCGAATTTCCATGTCACCATGTGACGAGCGCATATTCGTCAAATGCTTCTTTCGACACACATTGATTGGAATGTCACCTGGACGTGAATTCTCCCCGATCACCATCCCCTCATATACCGCCACTCCGGGTCCATAAAATAATGTCCCGCGATCTTCTGCACTTTTAAGCGCGTAAGCTGTGGTGTCGCCCATTTCCCAGGCAACCAGCGAACCAGTGGTACGTTGGGCCATTGGTCCGGCCATTTCTTCATATCCATGGAAAAGGGTATTCATCACACCCATACCGCGCGTTGCGGTCAAGAATTGGTATCTGAAACCAAGCAGGCCGCGTGTCGGAACAATGTAAACGAGTCTGACACTTCCCTGCCCGGTATCCTGCAGGTCCATCATTTTTCCCCGTCGACCTCCGAGCATTTCCACCACTACCCCCACCGTTTCAGGGCTGGTTTCGACGTGGACCTCCTCGAACGGTTCGAGTTGGGTTCCGTCTTCAGCTTTCCGGAAAATAACTTCTGGGCGGGATACCTGGAATTCATATCCTTCTCGGCGCATGGTCTCAATCAAGATCGCCAGGTGCAATTCACCTCGTCCGGAGACAAGGAATGTTTCTGAGGTCTCCGTCTCTTGAACTCGTAGGGATACGTTGGTGCGTAATTCGTCGAATAGGCGTTCACGGAGCTTGCGGGAAGTGCTCCAGCGCCCTTCCTTACCCGAGAACGGTGAAGTATTTACACCAAAAGTCATCCGAACGGTTGGTTCCTCCACTTTGATGGTTGGCAGGGCAACCGGGTTTTCGATATCAGCCAGGGTCTCGCCGATCGCAATCCCTTCCAGCCCTGCCAGTGCAATGATTTCACCGGCTTCAGCTTGTTCCACTTCGACTTTGTTTAAACCCTGGTGTACATACAAGTAACGCGCACGCTCAGGGGTGGTTGTCCCGTCAATTTTCATACGAGCTAATGGTTGCCCTACTTTGACCTTGCCGGCATGGATCCGGCCTACTGCTGTCACACCCCGGTAATCGTCGTATCCTAGGGTGGTCACGAGTATCTGGAGCGGCGCTTCTGCATCCACCAAGGGAGCAGGGATATGCCGCAGGATGGTTTGGAATAATGGCTGGAGATCTGGACCGAGTTCCGGAGAGAAACCAGCCTGGGCGCTGGTCGCCTGTGTATAGATAATCGGGAAGTCCGCCTGTTCGTCTGTTGCCCCTAATTCGATGAATAAATCAAATGTCTGGTTGACAACTCGTTCGGGTTCAGCATCTTTGCGGTCCACTTTGTTGATGACCACTACTGCCTTGTGACCCATCTCAAGGGCTTTTTTTAGCACGAATCGGGTTTGCGGCATTGGACCTTCTGCCGCGTCCACCAGGAGCAGAACGCCGTCCACCATATTCAAGACCCTTTCGACTTCACCGCCGAAATCTGCATGCCCGGGGGTATCTACAATGTTGATTTTAACAACCTGCCCGGTTTCAGGATCTGGGATGGTGATGGCTGTATTCTTGGCGAGGATGGTAATACCGCGCTCTCGTTCGAGGTCGTTGGAATCCATAACACGTTCCGCCACCTGCTGGTTATCTCGGAATGTATGCGATTGGCGCAGGAGACCATCCACCAGTGTGGTCTTTCCATGGTCCACATGGGCGATTATGGCGATGTTTCGAAGGTCTTTTCGTTCTTTTAACATGGTTTACCTTTGAAGGGGCTCCCGTAGACCGCTGCTCTCATCCAGCCGTCAGCCCTTCGATTTTCCATACAAAAACCCCGGAGTAGAGACCGGGGTCTGACATGACGAAGTTAAATCCGGCGTGCGGGCTGTATTTTATCAGATTGTCTGGAATTTGGGCAGGGGAATACATTGAATCTGCAAACCTATAGCTCCAGGTTCGATGGTTTACCAGGGAAAGAAACCTTATTTTCCGCCCAGGACCGTTTACACGACCAAAAGTAATACAGAAATAAAATGAGCGGCCGCACCAAGCAAAACAAAAAGATGCCAGACTTCGTGGAATCCGAACTTTCCTGGAATAAAATTGAAGATCTTCGTGGAATAAACGATCGCGCCCAGGGTATATATCACCCCGCCAGTTATCAACCATACAGAGGACATTTACCGGTAGCGCTGAAGTGACCTGGCCAACCGCTGATATTCCCAGCCAGCCCATCACCACGTAAATAATCGCATTCAACCAGCGTGGCGCATTGACATAGAATATCTTGACAATGATCCCAGCCAGCGCAAATGACCAGACAATTGCCAGCATGCCCCAGTGGAAAAATCCACTGAACGCCAGAATGCAAAAAGGTGTATATGTCCCTGCAATGAGTAGGTAAATTGCAGAATGGTCCAATATCCGCAGGATTTTGATAATATTTGAGTTGGCCTGAATTAAGTGGTAAATAGCACTGGCTGAAAATAGGATGATCAGGCTGAGGCTGTAAATTAAAAGGGATAGTTCTTTCGCTGCATCAGGCCTGCCGATAACTAGGAGAACGATCAGTGCAACGAAGGCCGCTATTGCGCCGACGAGATGGGTTAACCCACTTACAGGTTCACGTAATTTGGAAAACATTTGGTTCCATTTCTTCATTTATTGAGAATGTATCTTGGGACCAGCATAATGATGAAGGAGATATTCAGAAATGCTTTCTCACTCGGATCCAAATAATTCTACACTTTGTCATCGTGTTTTGTTTATCATTTAGCTAATAACTGGCAATCAAATGAAAAGCCTCGCAGGTTTCCCCGCGAGGCAAATATCTTGCTCAATGTAAATCGGGAATACTAAGTCCCTTCTTCCCACGAATTCAGATACTTGACCTGCTGGGGAGTCAGCGTGTCAATTTTCACCCCCATGGCAGATAGCTTGATTCGCGCGATCTCCGCGTCTACCTCGGCGGGAACGGAATAGACCCGCTTCTCCAAGGTTTTGGCGTTTTTGACCATGAACTCGGCTGCCAGGGCCTGGTTGGCGAAGGACATATCCATCACCGAAGAGGGGTGCCCTTCAGCAGAAGCCAGATTGATGAGCCGACCTTCCGCGAGAACGTTGATCTTCCGGCCATCTTTCATCTCATATTGTTCAACGAACGGGCGTACTAGTTTCGGATCGCCTTTGGATAACCCCTTTAGTCCGGGGATGTTGATCTCTACGTTAAAATGTCCTGAATTGGCTACGATTGCACCATCCTTCATCACTTCAAAATGGTTATGGTCTACTACATTGATATCTCCGGTGACCGTGCAGAAGATATCGCCGATTTTTGCAGCGGCCATCATCGGCATCACCTGGAATCCATCCATCACAGCTTCCAGCGCTTTTAACGGATCAACCTCTGTAACGATCACCAGTGCCCCCATCCCACGCGCTCGCGATGCTAGGCCGCGACCGCACCAGCCATAACCGGCTACAACAAAATTTTTGCCCGCCAACAGCACATTGGTTGCCCTTATGATCCCATCTAATGTGGATTGCCCCGTTCCATAGCGGTTATCAAAAAAATGTTTCGTCATCGCATCGTTGACAGCGATTACCGGGAATTGAAGCATTCCATCTGCCGCCATTGCCCGCAGTCGGATGACTCCGGTGGTGGTTTCTTCAGTGCCGCCAATAATGCCTGGGATCAGTTCGCGTCGATCTTTGTGGATGGTCGAAACCAGGTCGGCACCATCGTCCATGGTCATATGTGGTTTATGGTCCAGCGCAGCACTGATGTGTTTGTAATAGGTCACATTATTCTCGCCCTTTATGGCGAAGGTGGGTACCTCGTATATATTGACCAGTGCAGCCGCAACGTCGTCTTGAGTAGAAAGCGGGTTTGAAGCGGTCAGCACAATGTCTGCACCGCCCGCTACCAGGGTCCTTGCCAAGCTGGCTGTCTCGCTGGTGATGTGCAGGCAAGCGGAAAGTCGAATGCCTTTTAGGGGTTTTTCTTTGGCAAACCGCTCGCGAATTTGCTTTAGCACTGGCATCTCGCGCTCTGCCCACTCGATACGGCGTCGTCCGCCTTCGGCAAGCTCGTTATCTTTTATATCGGAATTGCTCATCATATCTCCTTCGGATTTAATAACACGTTTAGTTTATCACCGTCATCAAAATGCTCTCGGAAGCGCTTCACAAACTCTGAACGGGTATAGGTATGGTTCTGAGGACCTTTTTGTTCGAGGCAATAGACTGCTGCCAGGGAGCCAATTTCACCGCACAATTTCCATTCGAAGCCATGTGCGTACCCAGCCAGGAAACCACCACGGAACGCGTCTCCTACACCGGTTGGGTCCACAATGCGCTCTTCCGGAACGGCAGGTATAATCTCTTCTCTCTCGCCGGTATAGACTGTTGCTCCATCTTTTCCACGGGTTACAACCACTACCTTGATGTGTTGGAGGATTTGCTCCAAGTTCCACCCGGTTTTTTTGGTGATCAGTTCGAATTCATAGTCGTTTACAAAAAGAAAATGTGCACCCTCCATGTCGTGTGCCAACTCTGCTCCTTCCAAGCGCAGGATCTGCTGGGATGGGTCGTACAGGTAAGGGATTTTCGCATCGTGACACTCAGAGGCAAATTTGGTCATCGCATCCGGGGAATTCGGTGAAACAATCACAAGGTCTGGGCGCGGCTGTACTTTCAGGACACTCTGTTTCGACGCCACTTTCATTGCCCCGGGGTAAAAGGAAGCAAGTTGAGCATTGGACTGGTCGGTGGTGGCAAAAAACGAGGCAGTGAATAATCCCGGCACCACTTGCATCATAGTGGTATCGATGCCGGCTGTTTCGAGTATTTGACGGTATTCGCTGAAATCCTCCCCCACAGTCGCCATTACTCGCGGCTTTTCTCCCAACAACGCCATCGTAAACGCGATATTGGGGGCAACCCCGCCGCGTTGACGGGACATGGAATCAACCAGGAAAGATAGGCTGATTTTTTCCAATCGCTCAGGAAGGAATTGTTCTTTGAATAACCCGGGGAAGGTCATCAGGTAGTCAAAAGCAACTGAACCAGTTAACAAAATATCCATCTTCTAAGTAACCTCGCAAGGACTCAAATTTAACACGGGAGATTATACATGGAAACAACTAACCAAACTAATGAACTTGTCCTGAATACATACATTGAAAATAATCCAGTTGCAGTGTTATTAAGTAGTGTAGCTCAATCTAGCAGATGTACCTATAAAATAGATTTGGAAGGTATATCTGGACTACTTGGAGTGCAGTATCCATTTATATTTCCATGGGCTTCTCTAAGGTTCCAACACACACAAATGATACGCACACTGTTGACTGAAACTGTTAGTCATACAGGTAAACCATTTGCCGTGTCTACAATAAATAGAAAGTTGTCAGCTTTACGGGGAGTACTGAAAATGGCGTGGAGGTTGGGACAGATGAGTGCCGAAGACTATTACAGGGCAATAGATATTGGTTGTTTACGGGGTGAAACCATATCAGCCGGACGCGAATTGGCTAACAACGAAATTATAGAATTAATGGGTGTATGTTCACGAGATCCAACTATGGCGGGGGTTAGAGATGCAGCCATCATCTCACTTATGTGTACTTGTGGTTTACGACGAAGTGAGGTGGTAGGATCTGAATTGGGAGATTATGACCAGAACACTGGCCGGATTATAGTATTAGGCAAAGGTCGTAAGGAACGTACAGTATATTTGGTGAACGAAGCAGCTAAAGCGATGGATGATTGGTTGTGGATCCGGGGAGATTGGGAAGGCGCGTATTTACGGCATTCTTAAGCGGATTTGATCTTTTTCCATTGGAGCTAACCAATCGTCGTATGACTAGTCAGGCAATATATGTTATGCTAACAAGACGTGGTAATGAAGCTGGAATTGCACATTATAGCCCACACGATTTGAGAAGAACTTTTGTTTCCCATATGTTGAAATTAGGAGTGGACATCAATACCGTAAGTAAAATGTGCGGTCATTCTTCGGTTATGACTACGGCAAGATATGATCGCAGGCCTGAAGCGACTAAAAAGGAAGCAGCCGAATTGATCCATATTCCTTACAAGTCAAGGAATAAACCAAAGGCAGGGGTGGGAAGGAGCGAGCTATGAAAAATATGTCAGAAGAAATGAAACCTGAGTGGATAATAATAAACGGGATGCCACTTTCTGAGTGGGACAAACTAACTCCCATTGAAAAGGATAGGATCCGTAAAGCCATAGCCCGGAAAGAATATATAAAACGGATTGAAACGCGAACAACAAATTCAGGTTGGGGGGAAGGCCAACCAGCCCAAACAGCCCTAAAATCAGCGCTGGGATACGTTCCTGCGCTCCAAACATCCACCCTGTAGAATTGGCCCGGAGAAATCCGGGCTTTTTTTTGTGTGCCGTTCTGGACTAACGGGTTGAAAGTAATTGCATGGTGCTCATCAACTCAACTGGTTCAGCGCCAAGTTCCGCACACACCTGATTGAAGTTTTCGCGGACTTCCTGTAGTTCACGTTTGGCGTTGGATTTTGCTTGTTCGGCTTCCCTGGCACGCACCTTGGCGTCGCTCAACATTATCGTATAACTTCCCAAACGGTCAGGATCCGCCCGTGAACCTTGTAACTCCCGTAAATATCTAACCCTGTCATCCGTGGCCATCAAAACTGCGTTACGGGCTTCGCTTAGTTTCTGGCCGGCTTGCTTTAGTGATGTTTCAGCAACGTCCAAATCGTATCGCCATAAGGCAAGCTTAGCATCAATAATCCGTTTGTCCAATTCCGTCAACAAAGTGGAAAACATCTCGACGTATCCAGTTGCGTCGCGGAATAACTTCATGTCGCCCGTCTGATCTTGGAGAACCTTATCTATAAACTCAGCCAGTTCTGACTTCGCGTTGTCCAGATTCTTGGCCATGTCTTCGCGCTGTGCTGTCAACTTTATAACAGTTGCGTTCAGGGATATGCGCGACTTGTCCATTACGGTTTTACTTTTGGGCATCTTGTTCACCTTCTTCCGGTTCGTCATTCGAGTTTGAGTTCGAGTTAGCGGCAGGTGTGGTGGAAAGGGAACGGGTCGCCCTTGACAAACGGATGAACGCGTTCATATCCGGAATAGGATCCTTGCTCGCATTCCGGGACGAATCTCCAACATGTTTCAACGCCTGCCGGTATGTGCATCCAGTTTGTTCTTTGAATGCAATAACTTCAGCCAAGGTTCCGACGTCCAACTTCTTCTCGAACTCTTTCAGCACCTGTTCTTCATGTTGTTGTTCTTCCAAGGCTTTCTTATACGGCATCCCATGCAGGACTTTGTTTGCCGCTGTTTTACCAAGGCCTATAAGATCAGCTTCGGCCCGTTTTCCACGGATCATGTCGTTCAATTCTTTACTGGTGGGCATATCTATTCTCCTTTAGTAGTACCGTAATCATCAAAGTTGGATAATCTGTATATTTCCAAAATCGTTAGCGCAGTTCCAGAATAACGCGTGTATGCAACCGGTTTCCAGTTGAATCTGGCATCAACATACCTACCTGCCCCGGATCCAAAGGAAGGGCGGGGCTGCTCCCGGATATTAAGAGAATGTCTGCGAAGGTAGTCAACCACAACTTTATCGTCTTCATAAAACGTCTCTAACTCCCGTTTACTGACGGATGAAATGTCGACTTTGATCTTCCCGTTCAGCAATCTTCGTCTGTTTAACATGGCATTGTTGAACGAAGTGTGTACTGAGAATACAGCGTCAGTATCCGGGTCAAATAGGATATATAACTTCTTGTGATGCACTAACAACTCGTCCCAAACTCTACGCGACATGTTAATACTCCTTTCAAGGTAAACATTGTCAGATTTTTACATCCACTAAACAAAAGATTTATTTTCATAACTGGTACTCCGTTATCAGTCCTTCAAGTTGAAGGAACGCTTTGGTTGCCCGCTATGGTGCCACTTGGATCCGGCAAAACGGGTATTGACGAGCGAGTTTAGCCATTCTTCCACACATCCATAGTGTAAAAAGGTAGCATCCACATTTTCACCGTGTTCCCTTCTCCAATACGCTACCCATCCACGGGGTTCATTTAGGGTTTCACCACAAAAGTCGCAACATATAAAGATCGGCATAATTGTTGTCCTTCCACTTTCGCCTTGATTACTGTCGCTTACCAACACTATCCACTTCGGTTGTGTTCGTGCGCTCTCTTATGTCTTTGCCGGGAATAGTCAACCATACAGGAACGGCAATAACTTGAGAAACTTGTCAACCCAGAAGCAGACCATGGGCCATAAAACTCTGATAACGGCAGGGTTTCGTGACAGCGCGGACAATACTTTCCGTTTTCTTCCAAATCTCTTGCATGTGCAATCTTTTTCGCTTCACGTAACGCGCTAAAGTTTTTTAGTGACATATCAACAACTGGCTTATTAGTTATTTGCAGATAAGTTATTTTGGCCTTGGGCATCTTATCCGTCCTTTCTGGATCCGCTACCCGGCATTTTGTTCGGGCGTCAGGTGTTTCTGGATGTACTTTTCCTGTTCTAAGCTACGCACCAATTCTGGCAGGCCTTCCTGTACGGCCAAAATAATTATGTCCGAAACCGTTACGGGATACCTAGTCGCCAAGTCTTGCAGATGCAGAAACAGTACTTGATCTTTCTTGGATGGGAAAATTACTGCATACGTATCCAGAATGGTAGGGGCCAATTTTCTTCGGTATCCCAAGAAGTAAGCAACAACGTTAATGGTAATTGCCAGGACTAACATCCCTATTACGACGTACAGTAACTTTGTAATTGTGTCCATATTTATTCTCCTTTTCAAAATTTACAATCTGGTTCTAGTTGACGGCAGGTCTGGGGCCGGTGAATAAAGTCAGTGTAGTGAATAAGGCGTGCTTCGCATGCCTCCAGCCCGTGCTGTCGGCATTGGCAGGTGTGGCCTGGAAGGCCACCCTGCTGGACGCCCACTAAGTTATTCAGGTTATTATTAGTATTCATCTTATTCACTTTTTTACTTTATCCAGTTGCCAGATGGCAGGTTTGGGTGAATGGAAAATATTTTTCGAGTCAGTTTCGTTAGAAGGATCCAACGTTTTTTGTGAAAATATAAAGTTTAGTAAATAAGTAAATAGCGGTTTGGTGTTACTTATTTCTTTATTTCCTTATTTACTTATTTCCTTTCTTCCTTATTTACTCTTCTACTTATATTTACTTATTATGTATTTACTAAATTACAGGGAAGAAGACTGGACAGAATTGCCAATCTCCAACGCGTCTTCATCGCTTATACCTACCGTATAAGAACACGTGTTGTAATCAAACAACAACTCTATACTAGGCACTTCTTCATCAGCAACTCGGGATTTCACGCAGTTCAACCCAAACCTGACTTTAGACCGTGGCTTATGCTCCAACATTAGAGCCGTTTCACAGTCATTTGCGAAACCTGCCGAACCTGCAATACTGTAGACGTCCTGGGGCTGCAATAAACTGTGCGGGTTCGGTTTGTTGATTTGGACAACCAGTACGCAATACATCCCTAATTCGACCAGGTTGGATTTTAGTTGGAGCACAAAATTCTTGGTATCGCTTGTTTTAGATGGGTCTCCATCAACTAGCTTATAGGATGCATCCAACACAACCACTTTGCAGTTTTTGAACTTACTAAGTTTGACAATAGTTTCGTTGTATAGAACTCTGGGGTCATTGGGTGGGATTACGTCGAACCGAAGACGATCTTCCACGTCAGGAGGGAAAAGTTTCTTGATCTTGCTTATCCGATCTTGGTAGTTTTTCAAGGCTCCTTCGAATACAAGATATGCCACATCTAGTTGTTTACAGGCGTGACCGAAGAAAGGCTTCCCAGTACTAATACAATAAGCCAACCGTAAAGCGACATTAGTTTTGCCTACCCCCGTCCTGCCGGATAACATCAAATACTCCCCGGCCTGACCTGACATTAACTGATCCACAATAAAAGGTTTCAGCTTCCGGGATTTGATGCTGGCTTCCCATTCACCTATTGTCGGGATAGTTAGCGCATCAAGTTTCGAGTCTCCCCCCCACCTGCCTCTAACCTTATCGGTTGGATCCGTTTCCACCTGGGATGATTTAACAGCCCGGGAGACCTTTTTTAGAGCTCGCTTGGCCGACTTCCTGTCCTGTTTATTTGCGACGTCCGTAAAATCAACCTTGGCTTTCTTTTTTAGGATACGCTGGACGGGTTCCCTCTCCACAACTCCTTTCACCGTTTTAGGTTTGGTCCCGGTCCCGCTTCCCGCAGCCGGGGCCACTCTTTTGCGGCTGAGTTTGAGCGGGGCTTTTTCTGAATCAGTAACCGTGAAGTGTTTTATATCCATGGCTAATGCTCCAGACGATAAATTTTCTTCTTAGGGAGCGCGAATACTGGATCCGTAAATAATTTTATGGGCCGTTCATCCCCATGCCAATGCGCCCCATCCTGCAACCGCCAACACTTAGTAACAGTAACGCAATAGCCACATTTTTCCGCCCATAAAACACAACGAAATCCAACAACTCCCTTTTTGTTTACCGTGCGATCATAAAACTCTGCGACTGATCGCTTCGAGCAAACTTTGCAATTCGGGGACAGTCCGTCGGCGTGAACTCCAGACCTTCTAAAATACCTTGGGGTCGCCGGGTATGTTTCCCCGCAGCTGAAACATTCCTTGGTTCCTACTTCACCAGTTCCTACTTCTTCATTTTCCATAACAGCACACTCCTTATCAAGACTTACGTTCGATTTATTTTGTTGTCATTTTATAAAGTCTAATCTACTTTTTGGGGGCGGTTTCGCCGTTTACGGAAAATATCGCGTTTATTGTTGTTGCAACAAAAGAAACCCATCAAAAACTCTAATAATTCAAAACGCAAAAACACCCCTCCTGCACATACTGGATAACTCGTATCCTAATTAGATAGCTTGGATGGATCAATTCATATACTTCCTTGGATTAAAAGTAAACGACCCCAATAAATGGGGCCGTTACATGTCTCGGTTATGATTTAATTGCTTCGCTTGTCAAAATTATAAATTTATATTAGTCGTCCTTTGATAGTTGATCAATTTTGGCTTTTATTTGTTTTTGCCATTGCCTAAATCTCAATTTGACAGACGTAATGCTATCATTATCTAAAGGGTTCATATGGCATAATACACATCTTGATTGGTAAACCTCTTCTATCAACTGACTAAACCACTCAAGGGAGGGAATAATGTCCGGTACTACATCATTTTCTATGTTTCTCATTAATGGGACTAATTGATTTAAGTCCAAATAATCAATTGGCCTTGCCCCCCTTCGCTGGTGCCATGAATTTTTATTTTCACCTAACATGCGACCTGCTACTGATTCCCTTAATTTTCTAGTCGAGTAAGAGTCCCACCAATTTTCATCATGCAGTTTTATCATTTTGATATCTATTAATTCACGAATAGAATTTTCCAGTATATATAACAAGGGATATATTGAAGCCATTTCCTTGGCTTGCTCGATTTTTACGCCCGATAAAATGGGATCCGATATATTAAATTCTTTTGCAATTTGAATTGTATTTGTGATCACCTTTAAATTCTTTTCCCCTTTAGGACTGCTAACTCTTGCATTATCTTGGCTAGTCATTTGTAAATGTTTAGTTATTTCTCCAATTTTGGCAATTTCACCTGAGTTTAAGTATTTATCCAATATGATTCCCTGTTGGTGAGCAATGATATATGTGGCATCTTCGGTCGTCATAGGAAATTGTTTTTTTAATTTTTTCACTCTCTGTGACAACGCTTGCTTAGTAATATCTAAATCTTCAAGAAGGACCCTTCGAAGTTCTCTATTCGTCATTATTAGCCCCCTTATTTCTTTTCCTAAATAAAGCAACATTTACGGTGTTGGCAGTGGTACCGAGTAGTTCTGCGATTTCCTTTGGTTGAAATCCCGCTTTTGAAAAGGCTTCAATTTTATTTACTTGTTTCATATCTTTGGTAATGGCAAACACCAACAACTTTGTTATTCCCTGTAGTTCTTTGAGTATTAATCCATTCTTATCATCCATTTTTCCCTCCAGATGTGACTTTTTTAACTGATTTTGGCTCCGATATGCGGGAGCTTACGACAGCGGGAGATGCCCCAACGATATTGGCAATAACATTTCTATCAAATCCCATTTGTGAGAGGAAAATGATAGAGTCGGTCTGTGTTTTTCCGACAATCAGAGGCATACTAAGCAGTTTAATAATTATATCGAGTTTTTCTTCAATCTTTTTATAATTTTGGTCAGTCATATTTCCTCCTATAGGTTAGACTATTTTTTCGACGATACTGTTTAATTTAGAGGTAATTTCGTTCCTATCATATTAGTTGCTAAAAGCCTTTGGTTGTATCGAACTCCTCCCCGTTCCATTCTTCTATTACTGTTGGTGCTTGTTTGGCGGTGTTAGCAGCTTTCATGTGCCTCTGATGCGATTAAAGGAACTACAGTTGAAACATTTGAACACGATATCCCTAACCTGGCCTCGCTGTATATTTTCACATATTGGTTTTCCGCAGCAACCGCAGGTATATGTTACATCGCCATGGCCTTTGATCATAACCTGCTGTCCATCGGGACCGGGTACGAGAACAGAAGCTGTACCTTGTTTTGGTTCGGTGATTACTTCCATTTGAATTTTAGCCATTCCACTTTCTCCATAACTGTCCGACCATTAGAAGAGAACGCCGGAACGCGTCAAATTCTGGAACCGATAGTTTAAGAATGTCGCCGAGCAAATATTCCTGGGGTTTTCCGTCATCGTCTAACAAGGATATTTTTTGGACTCCCAGTTCTCGCAAAAGAAATTCGTCAACTTTTCGTTCTCGGTGCTGAAAAGCATTTCTGACTTGGACGTTTTTTGAAACATTATAGAGATAATCGCATTGTTCTTGATTTGGATTGAATACTGCGTTTAGTAGTTTTACGCGATCACTGTAGTTTTGAAAGCCAAAGTCATGACAGAGTCGATCCTTAACTTGAATTTCCAATTTGGCGTCTTCTTGGAAATCAAGGGAAATATTACGTTTTTTAAGTTCTATGAATTGTCTCTGACCGGAAAAATGTAAGTCCACCAACATCTGAAACAAATTGGAAAGGCATTCATTCCAAATCTGCACTAGCTTACCATGAAAAATTTCTAATAGGAATTTGGGGAGCTCGTCTCTGTAACGCTTTAATTCACCCATTGGGATCGGCTCTATTTCAATGTCTAATCCGACCGTTGTTGAAATGCATATTGCATCGGGGAAGTCGGTCAGGGTACCTTGCCCTATGCTTAGCGCCGTGTGAGCAAGTAAAAATTGTTTAAAAAGGCTATTTGATTCTTTGACAACAGTATCTATGGCTTGAAGCTGCATATTAGACCTGTATCTGTGCTGGTGGCTCACTAGGTGCTCAGATATTATTTAGCGACTCAAAAGCTTATGGGTTGTACCGATCTAATTATTAAAATGGTGATTTTTTTCCAAGTGCCTTCTCTGCTTTATTCATATTTCTCCCTATATAGTAGAGTATTATTTTTGCGCTGATTTTATGGATGATAGTAAAACTCAGAGTGGAATTCAATTAGAACTCAAACCCATGTATATTCAAGTCTAAATTCCCACTAGCAGCTTCTACTAAACGACCCCAATTAATGGATCCGTCTGGATCACAAAATCTCTGAATAAATTGGAGTTCTACCTTTGGTGTTACCGTGATTATTTGTATTTCATACCATCACCCCATGCAAGAATATTCTTTGCAGGGATGGTAGTTATACCCAAATACTTCTCTCCGGAAATGAAGACTTCTGAAAGAGTTATAACGCCTTCACCAAATTCTTCAATTTTCCCGGATATAACTATTCCAGAAAGAACAAAATATACTGGTTTATTGCTCTCTTTTTTATTTTTCAAAAAAGTATCTAAGGTATCCATATTCGCCTCTCCCTTATGTTATTTTTATTATACATCTAATAGGATAAAAAGACTTTTATTGGATACTTGGGGGAAATCGCTTGACCTTTGCCGTTTTTAGATTAGGCTGCGCGAGCCGGTCATTCCCCGGCAGACAAAGGAGATTTTGCAATGACATCAGTAACAGTTACTTTTACGTTGGACGGCACTAATTCTGAATTAGTTGCCCAGTTTGCCAAGTTACTTCAAGAGCCGGTTTCTGTTGGGCTAGCAGAGATTAAAACGAAGAAGCCCAAGCGGATCCTTACTGAAGAACAAAAGAAGATAATCCGTGACAGATTTGCTGCCGGAAGAGCAAAGGCAGCCCTTGCAAGGGGTGAGATTGTAGCTCCCGCCAAACTGCCCAAACCTGACAAAGTGGAGAAAAAATTTGAAGCTCCTAAACCACTGACTGGGAAACAATTTGGGAATGTTATCGCCAAACTGCCTGTCCCCCAAACTGGCCATAAAGTAGGAGCCAAACAAGGATCCAAGTGAGCGTACAAATAGTCCGGGCTGAACCCCGGACTTTAGTTATTAATTTTGATGACGGGACATGGAATCAACCAGGAAAGATAGGCTGATTTTTTCCAATCGCTCAGGAAGGAATTGTTCTTTGAATAACCCGGGGAAGGTCATCAGGTAGTCAAAAGCAACTGAACCGGTTAACAAAATATCCATCTCGGATTTCCTTTTTTGGTACCTCGAATACGAATGGCTGCTGTTGCCCACCCCTACCCAATTCCCTTTAAGTTTACATTATAGGGCGGCTTTACGATCCCCTTTTCGGTGATAATTGCCGTGATCAAACGGTTGGGCGTCACATCGAAAGCTGGATTGCGTGCCTTGGCTCCCTTGGGCGAGACCAATTCACCGTGGAATTGTATCCCTAAAACTTCTTCTGGGTCGCGTTCTTCGATGGGGATTAGATTGCCTTCCGCGATCGAAAAATCAATAGAAGAAACTGGAGCTACAGAATAGACTGGCACATTGTTATCATTGGCTGCCAGCGCCAGCATGTATGTACCAATTTTGTTTGCCACGTCGCCATTGGCTGCGATCCTGTCCGCGCCGAAAAGTACTTCTTGCACTTGGCCCGATCTCAGGAAATATCCGGCTGAGTTATCGGTGATGATTTCGTAAGGGATACCATATTGACCAAGTTCCCATGCTGTCAGGCGCGACCCCTGCAGCCGGGGACGCGTCTCGTCCACCAGCACATGGATCCGCTTCCCTTGTTCATGTGCAGTGCGGATAACCCCCAAAGCTGTGCCCCAGTCTACCACGGCCAGCGCACCGGTATTGCAATGATGAAGGATGGTATCGCCGTCATGGATTAACTTCGCTCCGTGTTCGCCCATCCGTTTGTTGGTGGTTACGTCTTCATCGGCGATTAGCTGTGCCTCATTCAAAACAATCAAGCGTAAGTCATCCAACTTTAAACCCGGATTCCCTGTTATCTCGTTCCTAAGAGCCATCAAAACTCTGTCCACAGCCCATGCCAGGTTGATCGCAGTCGGGCGGGTGGCTTTCAGGATTACAGCAGCAGATTCAAGGTCAGCAAGGAGCGCTTTGGAGGAATGTGCTTTCGATTCGTTGGCAGACAACGCCAGCCCAAAGGCAGCCGCTGCGCCGATTGCTGGTGCACCGCGCACAGTCATATTCCGAATTGCGTCCACAACTTCCATCCAGCTGTGCAGAGTAACCACGTCCAACACCGCCGGTAGGCGGCGTTGATCAATCATTCTAAGAGAGTTGGATTCCCAAAAAACGGTTCGCATGGACGCACAGGAAAAGACGCCCACTCAGGGGCGTCATCAGTCGTGGATAAAGTTTATCATGCCGTACCCATATTGACAAGCATTGACACGGCCACTTTTCTAAATTATAAGATTAGCATGCTTATCAAACGCTTGCTCTTTGGAGTATGCCTGCTCGCTCTTTTGGTAGGTTGTGTGCCGGGTTCTACCTCATCGCCGACCACAACACCCGGTTCAACTCTCCCCCCGGCGGTAACCCCCAACGATACATCTTTGCCCACCTATACGCTTTCTCCGACGCCAACCCCGGAAGTCAGGGTCGAAACCGGTGATAAAGCGATATTTAATGGCGATTATGACTCGGCGCTTTACGAATACCAGACTGCCTCCGATAATTCCACCAATCCGGATGTCCGTGCAGCTGCTTTATGGGGGTTGGGTCGTGTCCAATTTGCAATAAAAAACAATGGGGCTGCCCTTGAAACGCTCTGGCAATTGACCGGGCAGTATCCATCTTCTCCAAACGCGGTCCGTGCATATTTTTTGCTGGGAGAAATTTATGATGCACTTGGAAGGAATGCCGAAGCCGCTCAGGCGTATACGATCTACCTTGCGCTCCGTCCTGGCATCATTGATGCTTATGTGCAGGAAAAACGGGGTGATTCCTACGCAGCAGCAGGAAATGATCCCGATGCGATCGCCGCTTACAAAGCTGCATTGGCTGCCCCCAGTATTGGGGACAATACCGCCTTACAGGTTAAAATTGCCCAGGCAGATGTTCGTATGGGGGATACGACCACCGCACAAGGGATTTATGATGCAATATTTGCAGCAAGCTCGAATGATTATGTAAAAGCCCAGATGGATTTGCTTTCTGGTCAAATCTACTTGGCAATCAGCCAACCTGACCAGGCTTACCAGCGTTTCCTCCATGCCGTGGATAATTACCCACTGGCGTACGATTCATACTCAGCCCTGGTGTCTTTGGTAAATGCAGGTATTCCTGTCGATGATTTGAATCGTGGTTTGGTGGATTATTTCGCCGCTCAATATGGCTATGCCCATGATGCCTTCCAGCGTTATATCGACGCCAACCCTGATAATGATGGCACCGCTGAGTATTACCTCGGTTTGGCCTATTTTGGCTTGGGCCAATACGAAGATGCAGTCCAGGCGTGGGATGTATTTATTCAGGGCTACCCGGATAATCCCCATTGGGCTGCCGTATGGGACGGGAACGCTACTCTCCCTGGGCTTGCCTATACGCAGTGGTATTATCTCAGTCAGTACGAGGCTGCCGCACAAACTCTGCTGACATTTGTCCAGCAAGCACCGAAAGATGCGAATGCCCCCATCTATCTTTTGGAAGCCGGTCGTATCCAGGAGCGCAATGGGAATTTGGCAGACGCGGCTCTGACCTGGGATCGGGTTGCCGAGGAGTACCCCGGGAGCGATCTTGTCCCCCAGGCTCTCTTTTGGGCCGGGATAACCCGCTACCGTCTCGGAAAATATAGTGATGCCCTTATATCTTTCCAACGCGACTCCATTCTTTCAACGAACCTGGAAGACCAGACAAGTTCCCTTTTTTGGATCGGCAAGACGCAGCAAGCCTTGGGAAATTCCTCCGCTGCGCAGGCTGCTTGGCAGCAGACTGCTGCCATCGATCCGACCGATTATTACAGTCTGCGTGCCCTAGACATGTTGGTAAATCGTCCAGCCTTTGAACCTTTACCAGCAGTCAACCTGACCATGGATTTGACTGCAGAACGAGCTGAAGCCGAATCCTGGGTGCGTGTGACTTTCAGCCTTGCACCGGACACCGACCTCTCAACCCCTGGCGCCCTGCTGGGTGACCCGCGCTTAATCCGCGGGACTGAGTTTCTTACCCTCGGCCTGGATTCTCAAGCCAGTCTCGAATTTGATGCTCTGCAGACTTCTGTCGAACAGAATCCTGCTGATTGCTATCGTCTGGCAAATTACCTTCTAAGTCTTGGCCAATATAATCCCGCCATATTTGCCATCCGCCAGGTGCTTACTCTGGCTGGGATGAACACTCAGGCTCAAACGTTGGCCGCTCCCGCTTATTTCAACCACGTCCGCTATGGCTTATATTATCAAGATATCCTCTTTCCAGCCGCGCAACGGACCGGTTTCGATCCAATATTTGTATTGTCATTAATGCGGCAGGAAAGCCTCTTTGATAAAAATGCAAATTCTACGTATGCGCTAGGGCTGATGCAAATAACCCCCGGGACCGGGCAATTCATTGTTGATAACCTGGGTTGGCCTCCCAATTACACACAAGCCGATTTGTACCGGCCGATGGTCAATATTGGCCTGGGTACTTCATTTCTAATGGATCAACGCCTCCGCTTCAATGGCGATCTTACAACCGCGTTGGCTGCTTACAACGCTGGTCCTGATGCTGCCGCTATATGGCGCGACCTTTCCGGTCCCGACACTGATTTGTTTGTCGAAGTCATCCGTTTTGACGAAACCCGTACCTATATTCGCAGTATTTATGAAATTTACGCCATGTACCGTTCTCTATATGCAACAGTCCCCTAGGGATCGATAAAATAACATTAAATCTCCCGCAGATTTGTTGCGGGAGATTTTTATTAGCCCATATGCTCCAAAATCTTCTTGTGGACCATGGTCGCATCCATATCAATTACTGAAATCAACTTGTCTCGTCCAGTGGCGCCCGCCACAATTTCCAGTTGTCTGACCGGGATCTCCAGCACCTTGGCCAGGAACTTGAGAAGTGCCTCATTGGCTTTTCCTTCCACTGGAGGAGCCGTCAAATGAACTTTAACCGTTCCGTCACTCAAAATATCAACGATTTCGTTCTTACTGGCACGCGGCGTCACTCTCACCGCCAATGCCGCACCTTTTTTACCGTTGTGCAAATGAAAAGACCTTGATCCCATAAGACACCTCATAGAGCATAAAGGAGACTTGTCAGGATAAATTTTATGACTTCAACTACAATAATTAATATTAGGGGACTAAAGTCAAACATCCCCACCAGCGGTACGATGCGGCGAATAGGCGTTAATAATGGCTGAAGGAAACGATCAAGCGTATTTCGTATTTGGTTATATGGGCTGAGAAAAAACGATAATAATGTATCGACAAATATCAATATTATGATTAGGTTGGCAAACAAGTTGATGATGGATACAAGCAGGTTTATCATAAAACCTCTATCCAGGGCGGGGACCTAAAATTGCCTGCCCCACCCGAACGATTGTTGCGCCTTCTTCTACAGCGATCATCGAAGTCTCCGCTGGTTCCCATCGATAATTCTGACCAATCCACCTGAGGCACGTGTTCTTTCAAGTATCCTTCGAGGCGTCGCAGCCGTTGAAAATATGGACGCACTTTCGCAGGTTTAGTAAAAAAGGGTGGCATCGTCATTAACCCGCGTAAAAGTAATCCAGGAAATTCAATGATCTGTTTACACATGGACACCAGTTCAGGCCACCGGCCCTCATCCCACCCCGGAAATCCAAATTTGCTTTCCTCCCCGCTTACATTTACTTCCAATAGTACCGGTAATTTCCGGTTCGTTTCTACACAGACTCTGTTCAACCGTCCAGCAAGCTTAAGGCTGTCTAGCGAGTGCAGTAGGGAAAAATTTCCGGGTATTAAATCCGACCTTCCGACTTTGGACGTGGCCGATCATATGCCACTCCACTTGAGAATTCCGGATCGCAGCTATTTTTGTTAAGGCTTCCTCTGCGTAATTTTCACCCAGTAGGATTGCCCCTGCAGTAACTGCTGCTTGTACAACTTCCAGCGGTTGGGATTTTGTAACGACCACCAATCGTACCTTCCCCACCTCCCGCCCTGACCTGGTCGTTGCTTCAGCTATCCGATTGAGGGTCTTCAAATAACGTGCACGAATACCGGAAACCAGAACTCTCGTCCATGCCTGGATTATACCAAGGCAATGATTGCGCCGAAACGTCCTGTTCGCCCTTTTTCAGCGCGGTGTGAATACCAATCCTCCGTGTGGCAGGCGGTACATAATCCTGCTACCTCCACCTGGCCCACCCCTGCGCGCTCAAGTAATAACCGGTTGGCAGCCCACAAATCGAATTTCACTCGCCCTGCACCTTTTGAGAGCAAACTCGATGCATCGCCCCCAAAAGTTTGGGTAACCTGATCCACAACATCTGATCCAACTTCGTAATGATCAGGGCCAATGGATGGACCAATTCCTGCGCGGATATCTTTCGAGGTTGAACCATAATGCTGTTGCATTGCCTCGACCGCATACCGTGCAGTGCTTTTTACGGTTCCAATCCATCCCGCGTGGGCAATTCCAACAACTTTTCGGACAGGATCGTGGAGGAAAATAGGGACGCAGTCTGCAAACCGCATCATGACCGTCACCCCGGGTTTGTCCGTTAGAATGATATCTGCCTTGACGTGTGGAGCCTTCGCTGGTCGCGGCCCATCGGCAATTGCGACATTTACTCCATGCACCAGCCAGGCATCAAAAACGGATGTCTCGTTACGCCCCAAGGCTGCCAGTGCCCGCCGACGATTTTCGCGCACGTTCTTGAGGTCATCCTCTACCGTGCTGCCAAGGTTTAAAGTAGCCCATGGCTCGGGGCTGACACCTCCCCTTCGTGTAAAAATAGCCTGGACCAGCCCCTGCCCCAATTGCTCGAAATGGAAATAACGGATTTCACCGCTTGATTGGAAAGGCATGGCGATGCTTATTTTTGCAGAACTGCGAACTTCTTGGCAAGTAGACGACGGGTGTCAGACATACTTTCTTCGATGAGCGGGAACATAAACCAGGCGGTCGTAATCCCAAACAGGAATCCCGTCAGGACGCGCAGGAAGGGTGTGCTTTCACGGTACGGCAGGATGGATTGGATGAATGCATTGGGTATTTGACTGAATAGCTGCGAGAACCCATCCAAGCCAATTGGAACCATCCCGATCAATATCCATAGAGTCCAGTGAAGTTTGGGCAGTTTCCGTCGTGTTACTGCATAGACTAGGCCAAATAATGCCATCGCCCCCCAGATTGCCACATCCCGCTCACAAAACGCAACCTTATAGCCAAGGTCCGGGTTCCCTTGGAACTGACGCGCCTGAAGACGGCTGGGATCTGTCACATCGGAAATACCACTGACTTGTTCAAATGTGAGTACTCCAGGTACTTTAGCTGCAGCGTGTGGATAATATGCTTGTTCACCGAACAGGAAAAACGAGCGGAAAGCCCATTGATGGCATAGGGGGCTGTAGATCGTATAAATCACCTGGGCTGGGCCGTTCCAATTCACCTTTTTGAAAACTGGCGCAAGAAAAGGTAAACCGACATATAAGAGCAGGAATGCATTAAATATGATAAGGTAATGCTTTGATATCCAGTAGGATATTTTATCCGCCCGGCTGATCGTTTGGATGCGCGAGGTGTTTACCCGGAATGTTTTATCGTTGATACTTTCCAGTTGAACCCGGCGGTCCGCAGCTGCACCGAGTGTCATCTTTAAATCCTGTTTGGTAAAGGGTGCCTTCAGCCGAAAAGGCCCAACCTCTACCACCGGGATATCCAGGGCAAAGCTATCTTGCAGGGCAGGATCGGAGTCGATATCGAGGATTGCCAGTTTATGTGGGATCACATCCTGCAAGGCTTTCAAATCTTCTTCGGCCTGCTTGCATAATTCGCATCCCGCTCGTGTGTACAATGTTACTGTGATCATATGCCTGAGCCTGTAATGTAAAGGTTTAGATTGTGAACTATTTGTGCCTTGGAGAATTGGTCACTGACTCTAAAAGTCCATATCTCTCAACTAATAAGATTACCTGGGAAGAAAATGGTTCCTTTCGAGTTTATAAACCGAAATTAATGGGAGGAAAATAATTTGCTAGAAGGCTGAACGAACCCAGAAAAAGCAGTATCCCTACGATGACCAGGACAACTCCCATTACAATTTCAACTACACGCATAACCTTGCTATATCTGCGAAGGAGGGTACTAACCCATCCGATCCCAAGTGCAGCCAACAGGAATGGGATCGCCAACCCGGCGGAATAGGATACTCCCAGCGTGGTTCCCTTGATGATGGATCCCCCATTAATGGAAAATGTCATGATCCAGCCCAGGACCGGTCCAATACAGGGGGACCATCCGGCAGAGAAGAATATTCCCATTAACGCTGATGAAACGTATCCCCATCGGTTCAATTGTGAATGGACTCGCACATCATATTCCAAAAATGGGATCCGGAACACTCCGATCATATGCAAGCCAAAAATTACTATTACAACTCCCCCAATTTTTGCCAGCCAGGTTCTGAAATCGAAAAGCAGCAGGCCAACCGCAGAAGCAATGATATTGAATAAGATAAAGACCACGCTAAAACCGAGCACAAAAGCCAGCCCATGTGAAAAAGTCGCCCAGCGGTTATTTCCCGCTGATTCGCCGCCTGCCGCGCGCCCTCCCAGATATCCAATATAAGCAGGCACGAGTGAAAGCACGCAGGGCGAAAGGAAAGAAGCCAGACCAGCCAGGAATGCCAGGCCGATGGTTACATTAAAATTATTCATTTATCTTGATGCCCATTAAAGCGTGTCTTCCACGATCACGTGCGTGCTTCCGGCCGTCCAGTCGTGCCAGGTGATTTCACCGGTTTCAAGCCCAACTTCTGGTTGTGACCACCGGAATATCCATTTTGCATCTTCCGGTTTGCAATTAACGCATCCGTGCGATTGCACGGTTCCAAAGTTATTATGAGATGTCGCCCCATGGATTGCGACACCATCGCCAACAAAAAGTGTTGTCCAGCTAATCCCCGGAAGGTCATAACTCGAACCCAACGCACTGGCAGCCATGCGGACGGAAATTAATTTCCGCCAGATGGCGTGATCGCCCAATGGGGTCGACCCTTCCTGAATCCCGGTCGAGACCCGGCAAAAATAGACTTCCTTGTCGCTTTCTTTACATGTTAATGTTTGATAACTCGTATTTACAACGATTGTCTTGGTGGCGGGATCCACTTCCGGGTTGATTGGGGACACATCCTCCTTCGTCAGTGGTCTGAATGCCGCCCCTTCTGCCCAAAAGAGGTCTCCTGGGTTTCCATAGCGTTCATTCACGTGGTACTGAATTGTTCCGGTATCAGAGTTGCGGATTCCATCGATCCACATCACTTGTGAATAGTACAAGCGAGGAGTTCGGTTAAAGGTTAAGTGATCCTGCAACCAGCCTATGCCCTGTGCCTGTTTATCAACGATTAGATCTACATACGGGACAGTCACTTCGCCCCAAAACCCGGCTTGTCCTGCTGGTATCGTTGTAATCGGCGTGTTGGGAAGGTTACGACATGGCTGTAAATAAAGGGAATGGATAAACCCCTCCGGTGTTTCCACCCAGCGTTGGTTGGGTAGATTTACATCCACATTTTCAGCGCTCACTTCTTTCAGCCAGGGGAAGACTTCATCGGGTTGTGCATCCCGGACCTTTGTGCCGCTGACATCCGGAGTTGACATGATTGGGATGATCCCTCCCCATTCCAGGCTGGTATCAGTGGTGCAATTCCGTCCGAGCAGGTCGGCCTTGGGAAAATCGGGCAAGTACATTGCGCCTCTGGAAGGAATCAATGCCAGGTTGGATGTTAAAGGTCGTAATGCCAGCGCACCAAGTCCTAGTCCTGCATATTTCAGAAATTCTCGTCGTGTAAGCTGTCGGTGGGATGAAGCCATGCCGCCAAGGATAACCGTTTCCCTTGAGGAAGTCAACCGGCACATTAGGTGTGCCTTAATAATAATCTTTTGAATTATCCGGGGAAACTCCGCACCTTAAATGGGTGGGAACAGCCCTACTTTTTCGCAGCAGATTTGCCTTATATAATAAAGCACATCCACCACCCAAATGCCGGGCGGTGGATGTGCAGTTAATTGACACAAACTATTTTACATCACCTATTACGACAGTTGATGTGGTTAAGCCGGTTGTATTAGCTTTGGGGTCCAGGTAAATTGATACCGAATATGGATTTGAATCTCCAGGGGCAATCGCGTCTCCACTTGGAGAGATGGATGTGTATTCCATGGCAATTAGCTTGTTTTGTGCATCCGTAATCATCACAACTACTGTGGCACCGCTCAGACTCTTATCGCTGGTATTGGTTACGCTGCCATCAAAGGTCCATGTCGCACCGTTTTTCGTTATGGTTTCACCGGTGGCTGCCAGGTCAACGACATCATTGGTCGGCGGGTATGTAAACCAGGGATCGGCTTGAATGGAGGTCGTGTCAACGAGAGATGCCTGGTTCGGGTTATAGTTGATACTGCTGAAAGATGAAACGCTGAAAGCTGCATTGGCGCCCGGTTTCACCGGTACGGGAACGAAGGAATAACTGGAATCCAAAACTGTTTTATCTGCCCCATAAACACCGGCAACTACCAGGGAATCGAGCAGTTTATCGGAATTATTTGCCAGCCAACCAACCACGTGGAATGAGCCGTATTGATCGAAATATGTGTTGGAAATCGTGACTCCCAAGGGATAATCGATCACGGTGTCGCTTACATCGGCGTCCAAATAAACGTGCCACTTGGTCGCGCCGCCTGGGTTGGGGAAGTTGATCTCGAACGGTGTCCGGTCGCGTCCGGCGGCATCCCCTGCAGGGGCCACTTCGGTGGCGTAAGTAGCAGTCCAATCTGCAGAGAGGACGTGGTTGGTATCATCTAAAACAGCTCCTGCCATGCTGTTGATATGAGCCCATTGGCTTCCGGTGTTGACCAGTTCTCCGGTCAGGTAATACCACCCCTGTCCATCATCTACAAGCTGGACATTTTCGGTGTTCAGGCTGGCCCGGTTGACGGTGCCGGTCTGCTGTCCTGAAATCGTTACGTTGAATGACGCCGGCGTTCCTTGGGTGGTCTCGTATGAATACTCGAAAGGCGAAGCTTCACCTGGGGCAAGTGTGTAAAGCATGGGAGAGACTTGCGCGTTAGCGGCGACATTTCCGCTGTCGTCCTTGATCAAGGAGTTGCCGGCGGTATCTTTGATTTCAACGGTGAGCTCGATGGAAGAGACGACCGCACTGCTGTTATTGAGCACCTCGCCTACCACGTGATAGGTTCCATAAGAATCGGTAAAGGCGTTGGTACTCGTGATCGTAAGGGTATTCGACAGGGCAACTGGTGTGTTGACTACTGGGACCTGGGAAGTTGGTGTCGAGACTGGGGCTCCCCCACAGGCATTCAAAGAAAGGATAAGCACTCCTACAAATGCGCATAATAAAATCTTTTGTTTCATGTTCTTCTCCTCTCTGGATGAATATTTCATTTTCGTGGTTATTGTAGCACAGCTCATGTCTGCAGGCTTTCTTATACTTGCTCAGAAGATCGTTACCAGGTCAGAAAAACATTCTGCACTGACTTTATGGCCTCCGTCGGTCTCACAATATTTTACTTTTGCCCCCGAGGCTTCCAGCAACGCAACGGACATGCGTGCCAGTTCCACCGGCACCATGTCATCCTGTCTCCCGTGGGTGACATAAATGGGTTTACCTGCCAGGATCCCTGCTGATACCAGGTCTTCTGCCCCTCGGGGGATGAAACCGGAAAGTGCTGCCAGCGCCCGGATTCTATCGGGGTGGAGTATGGCTATCGTATAAGTAAGCGCCGCCCCCTGGCTGAATCCGATCAAGTTAATTTGATTGGCGGTTATCCCCTCTGTCTTGGACCAGTCGTCGACAAAGTTGATCAACGCGTTAGCAGAGGGGCGCAATTCTTCCATTACGGGCAGACCATGCATATCTGGTCTAACCTTGCGCCAGGTGTAACCCCCCTCTCGAGCCAGGTGTATTCCGCGTGGCGCCAGGACCGCGAATTTCCCTGGGAGATTGCGTGCAAATACCCACATTGAGTTTTCGTCCCCAGATAAGCCATGAACCAACAAAAGTAGCTGGGCAGGCGTGTTGCGAGCAGGTCGGAAACGAAATCTCCAATCACGGAATTCGCGTAATTCGGCATCAATCACGGTTGACATGTTTGGTTATCCAATCCAGAAATAAAATAATCAAAATAATCAGTAAAACTGGCGCCATCCCCGCTAAAAGGCAGAGTAAACCTGTTAATGCCGCGCTGGTACCATAAAACAGGTAAATTAAGCCGTCTCCAACGATAAAAAGCAGTACTAACGCCCCCACCACCAGGCGGATATTGGTTTGTCGGGTGTATTTGCGCAGGTCGCGGGACACTGCCTAATTCCCCTGGCGAGCGGGAAAATACCTTTTACGCATGCGTGTCGACCAGGAGGTGGTTCGTTTCAGTTCTGGCATCGCCGCATCCATCGCTTCCTCGCCCATCTTAATGACCTTGTGTACATCCACTTTATCAAGCAGGCCTATCCCTTCCACATCCGGTCGGACAATGACTTCAGGGGCATCGAGCTTTAGGCGCAGTTCTGTCAACATTCGCGACCCGATATCTGTTGCTTGAAGATAGATATTAAGTGCCTGCGCCAGGCGCAGGCGGAATAGTCGCTCAACGATGGGTGTTGGTATTCGTGATGGAAAACGTAAAGAAAGTAAATCCCGTTCTTGGGATAAAAGCGGAGAAAGCACAACGGCTACGACTGGGAGGTTGGGTGCCATGGAGCGGGCCACGGAAACTGGTACAGGGTCGAGTACTGCGCCGTCTACCAGTTGATGTTCTCCAATTTGTTGCGGGGGAAAAATAGCCGGGACTGCACCTGTCGCCAGGATGGCATCCACGACACAGCCGTGGTTCAAAATTACTTCCCTTGCTGATTTAATATCTACAGCTACTACGGAGCATGGTAGCTTGAGTTTTTCATAAGTAAGATCACCCAGCAATTCTTCTAACCATTTGGTTGCACCACTGAAGCCCAGGATGGACGGCCCTTCGTTGCCGGCACGGCCGAATAACTTGGACTGGTCCAATTTGGCAAACCTGGCTTCCATCTCATCGGGTGTATACCCCGCAGCATATAGACTTCCGATGATTCCACCCGCGCTCGTACCCGCCACGGCCTTCACGCGATATCGCTCTTGTTCCAGCCGCCGGATTACACCTATGTGGGAGTACCCCCTCGACCCGCCGCCTCCCAGTGCCAACGTTATATCCATTTCGCCTTTCCTGCTTTCATACTTGATGTAGAATGATTATACCCTTCACAGGAGGTTCCATGACAGCCATCGAATCCAACGAAAGTTCCTCCCCTATTGTGACCCGCGCCGTTGCCGCTGGTTTGGTCGGTCAATTTTGTAACAATTATGAATTTCCTGCCTGGCAAAAAACTCTTTTGACCGTATTAGGTGCCTTTCCACAGGGTGTTGCACAATTTGTTATTAGTCGTTTTGAATCTATTTCCGGTCTTCCGCCTGAAGTCTTGGATGATTTCTCGGTTGATGACCTGATCCGCCAGCGTTTGGGTGACTACGCGCATTTGACTGGAAAATTCCCTGCAATCACCGTGGGGGCAGCCCTTGGTGGCGCCACGACTTATTTGTCGTTGGCGGTGGGCGGTCCGTTTTTACCCCAGACTTTCGTCACAACGCTTAAACGCGGCTCGCTGACTGGCGATGTAAATGAATATTTGCGCCGTTCCTTGGAGGTAGCCCTGCGCCTCACCGATGAAAACCCCGGCCTGATGACGATCCAGCATTATGACCCGATCCATGATGGTTGGATGACGCGTTTCGTCAACCACTTGCGTTTCAAATTGCTCGACCTTCCCCCCGCTTATGTCGAATTTATCAAGTCCAGGCTGGAGCCGGGCGGAGCGGTCATCTTTTTGGAGGGAGGCGCTTCCTGGCTGCGCTACCGGGTTGGACCGCGCAGCGTTTTCCAGGTTGGTGGTTGGGGTGGCATATCTGCGGAGGAGTTTTTGGAAGGGAGTGCCCGCATCCGTGAGTACGCCCTGCATGCTGGGTTAACAAACACAGATTGGAAGCTTAGCGATTACCCTCTTGAGCGCGGCCCGGAATCAGAATGGGGCTCCGAGCCTGGGCTTGCTGAAGCGTTGGAATCTTTTTGCATCCGCGAGGGGTTTCGCTTTGTGCGTATCCCCTTGCCCCGCCCGAATGATTTTTCCCGGTTGGCATTTTCCGCAGCTTCTAAGCTCCTCGAAAAAGAGGGCCATCAACCTGCCGGAGTATCGGTTGAAATGTTTAGTCAGTTTGATGCAAATGCTGCCCTGCAGGCCGGGTTGCTTCCGTTGTGGCTTATCTTCAACACCCAGGATAGCCTGGAATACCTGAAAGCTATGCGGCCTCGGTTCCCAGCCGGGAAGCCGGTCTTCTTTTCCCCCCTGGCAACCTTCTCGTTTACACCTGACATGGTATCTTGGAAAGACTGGGATCTTGCTCTTGCAGGAATTCAGTGGACTAATATTGGTGCTCGACCCAGTCATTATCCTGCAGATGCGCGTGCGCTGGTAAAGTGGGCGAATCCTCTTCACCAATGGGTGGAGAAGAACCGGCAGCCAGTTACTACGCGGTTGGAGGCGCCGGAGCTGCTGAAATTATGGCAGGAAATTGAGTGAATTCCATTATTTGGACGATGGTTTACTGCCTTTCAAGAGTAATTTTGGCGAAATGTGAATTTTCTAATGGCATGCCTTATTAGCCCTCTTAAAAAGTGCTGCTCGGTTCTGTATACCTGCACTGGATGGCAGACGACGCGTTCGCCTCATATGTCTGTGGCGTTACCTTTGAAATGTGTGATAATTGAAAGAGGAGTCTCGCCGGTCCCTTTTTCGATCTCTCCTTCGTTGTACTAAGGACAGTTATATGCCCATCGAACATCTCATCCAGGCAGGATTAATCGCCATAAAGGCTGGTGACCACGATAATGCCACCAAACTCTTCGCTCAGGTCGTCAAGGCTGATCCCAGTTCAGAACAGGGTTGGCTATTGCTGGGTAAATGTGTCCCCTCCCCGGATCAGAAAAAGTATTGCTTCGAACGCGTTTTGAGGCTCAACCCCTATAACCAAGAAGCCCTTCTAAGCCTGAAAGGCGTTATCTCGCCTGGAACGACCAGTCCCCAGAAAATTGTCCTGCCTGTCGAGAATCCGGCGAATTCACCCCTCTCTTCTTTCAGCCAGCCGGTCTCTGCTATGCACCCTCGGCCCGCTGTTACGCCGTTTCTTATCGATAACGAAAACGAAGAAGAACTGCTCAATGCAGGCGATGTGGGATTGAAACCTGGTCTAGTTCATCCAGCTGCGCCAATCCTACTGGAAAATAAAGACAAAGTCCTTTCCGCTAAAAGACTAGTCCCCTCGCGCAGGGAAAAGAAGAATCCAGCACGGAAAATCTTTCTCTGGTCCATCCCTGTTTTCCTAATCTGTTTAGTGGGCATTGGGTACATCGTCCTGTCTGATAGTTGGATGAAACTCTTGCCCTCTGCCCTGTTCCCATTGCCCCTCCCGACTTCCGCGGTCGGGGTAGGGTCCCTTCGTCCATCGGATACCCTGACCTATCGGCAGTTTCCCACCGTCACCCCAACGATTGTTGAACCGACGGTCATCCCGTCTCCTGTCCCCACCATTGTCTACTCTCCCACCTTCAGCAGCGAGCAATGTAAATTCGATCATCCCAAGGGTGTCACGGTTAGCTGTGGCTACCTGACCGTCCCTGAAGACCGTACAGACCCTAAGTCGCCAAATATCCAGATTGCCGTGGCGGTCTTCCACAGCACAAGTGCAAACCCTGCGCCTGACCCGGTCATCTTTCTGCAAGGCGGCCCGGGTGGCGAGGCCATCATGACCAGTGTGGGGGCATTCGATATTCTGGTTTCGCCTTTCCTGGAAAAACGCGACTATATCGCCTTCGACCAGCGCGGCACCGGGCTTACGAAACCTGCCATCAATTGCCCTGAACTGGAGACTGTTTCCAAACAGGATATGTTCGGACAGATTCCTGCCTCCAGTCGCAATATGATCTATACCAACGCCTTCCGCTCGTGCCATGGCATGTTGACGGTCAGTGGGATAGGCCTGAATGACTTCAACACAGTTGCCAGCTCGGATGACCTGAAAGACCTGGTGACTGCTTTGGGATACACCCAGGTCGACCTTTACGCTGCCTCCTATGGCACGCGGCTTGCATTGGTGACTATGCGCAATCATCCGGAGATCCTGAGGAGTGTGGTACTCGACTCGGTGGTCCCGGTGGAAGCCAGGCTTTATTACGAAGACCCGGCCCGCTACAATTCATCCCTGCAGGCTCTTTTCGACGGTTGTGCTGCTGACCCGAAATGTAAGGCCACTTACCCGAACCTGGAATCAGATTTTTGGAATCTGGTGGCGCAGCTCGACGCGCATCCCGTATCGGTGACAGCCCCACTTCTCACCGGTGGAAAGATCACCGAAACGGTCACAGGTTCCGACCTGCTGGGGGTTGTCACGCTTGGTTTGCTCAAATGGGCCTGGATGATCCCCACCGCACCCATGTCGCTCGACCAAATCAAGTCGGGTGACTATTCGACGTTTGTTGCCATGCAATCCTCTCTCCCTGATGAATACAAGGGCATCAATATTGGTGTGTATATCTCCATGATGTGCCATGAGCATATCTTGGCTGGAACGCCCGAGGAACTTCAAGCTGTCTTGGACTCCCAGAAGGATATCGTAAACAATTATCAATGGATATTTTTTGGCGATGCAGAAGACATATTTAACACTTGTAAAGTATGGGGTTCCACCCCACCAGCGTCTGGTGAAAATAATCCGGTCGTTAGTGATATCCCTACTTTGATTTTTGAAGGCGCTTACGACCCTGTCACGCCGCCCGCGTACGGCAAAGAAGTTGCCCGGAACCTGAGCCACAGTTACTATGTGGAATTCCCGAACCAGGGACATACCTCTTTGTTTGGCGATACTACGGGCTGTGCTTCCAGTCTGGTCCAGGCATTTTTCGATGACCCGGGCCGCGAACCGGACCGCTCATGCGTGGCAACTCTGCCTTCCATCAATTTCCTTACTCCCTATACTGGAAACCCGCCTGTCAAGCTGGAGGTCTCGGAAGGATTCGGATTGAAAGCGAAAATGCCTGTCGAGTGGGAAAAAATATTTGACGGCTTTTACCTTCGCAATAACTCCTCCCTCGACATCACGCAGCTCGTTGTTATCCGCACCTTCTTTTTTGATACGACCTCGCTGCTCGATTCTCTGTCTTCTAAGCTTTATGGATATAACGGTTTTGATGCCGCCCCCATCCTGGTCGGCACACGCAAAGCGAACGGTCTGGATTGGTCTTTGTACGAAACCACCTCGTATGGCCGTCCGGTCGAGCTCGCGATGGCAGACAGCGCACAAGGAGATGCAGTGGTTGTGCTGCTATTTTGCCATAAAGACGAACTTGACGCCTTGGTCCAAACTGTCTACCTTCCGGTCATTGATTCTGTAGTCCCCTCCCAGTAGTATTGATCATACCGTGATGGCACGCAAAGGTGAGAATCGTTTGCCGGATGGATGGACGGGGAGGCATTATTAACTTTAAGGTAGAATTTAATATAATGGTTTCGATAACAAAATGAAATAATACCTGTTGGGATAGTAAATTAACACAGCAACGGGTGAGGAACCGTCGCTGTGTTAATTTTTATTCCCCGTAATTCAAATGCTTATTTCGCTTTGATGGTAATTGTTTTCGGTTTGACTGCTTCTGCCTTCGGCAGGACGATCGTCAGGACACCGTTTTCAAAATCGGCTTTCGCCTTTTCGGTTTGGACGTCGGTGGGCAGCATGACCTGTCGCTCAAAGGACCCGTAACGATTTTCACGGATGTGGTATGTTTTCTCGTTTTGCTCGGATTCTTCTCTGAATTCGCCGCGCAAGGTCAGTACATCTGCCGTTATGGAGATTTGCACATCTTCCGCCTTTAGACCGGGCAAGGACGCCTTTACTACTACCTCATCTGCATTCTGATACAGGTCTATCGCGGGGACAATGGAGCCTCCACTCATGCTGATCGGTCGTGTAAAGGCATCATCAAAAAGCCGGTCCATGGCCTCACGCAGAGTCATCATTTCGCGTACTGGCTCCCAACGGGTTAAATTGGACATGGTGAACCTCCTTTTGAAATAAAATAATTATGGTTTCATTCATAAATATAATCTCCGATTGTTAAAAATATAATTAATGAATGTATGCATTTTATAAATTTTCTCGTAAGGTTATAATTAGCCCCGTGCAATCCTTTCGTCATTTCTTCAACAATCCGGCTGTCCCTAATGAATATCGGCGGAATTTCGTCCATCTCTATTTCGATATAGCTTGGTTTGGAATTTTAAGCGGCAGCGCAATAAATTTCTTGAACATTTATGCTGCCCGCCTGGGTGCAAGCGCTGTCCAAATCGGCCTTCTGGGGGCGATGCCTGCAATGGTCAGCCTGTTTTTGTCCATTCCCACTGGACACTGGCTGAAAAATCAGCCGGTCGGGAAAGCGGTGTTTTGGACCGCTGTGCTTTCCCGTCTCGGGTATTTTTTATGGATTCCTTTGCCATGGTTGTTCGGTAATCAGGGACAAATCTGGGCGCTTACCGTTATTACTCTGGTAATGGGCATTCCCATGTGCGGGTTGAGTGTCGGTTTCAATGCCCTGTTCGCTTCTGCTGTCCCTCAGGAATGGCGTGCTTCTGTGATGGGCACCCGGAACGTGTTGCAGTCGATCACTTTTATTATCTCTTCTCTTGGCACCGGTTACATTCTGAATCACCTGCGCTTCCCGGTAGGATACCAGGTTGTTTTTGGAATTGGGTTTCTCGCTGCTGCTATGAGCACATTCCACCTGTTTTTTATCCGCCCGCACGTGGAACCCGCAGCTGGACTAATCTTGAGCTCGGAAATCGTGCCGGAACTACATAATAAGAAACTCTCGAATAACTGGCGCACTACTCTGCGTCTTGATATATGGCGGACGTCTTTTCGGAAAATCTTGCTTGTGTTTCTGGGTTTTCATCTGGCTCAATACCTGGCAACTCCCCTTTTTACGATTTATACGGTCAATGTGATGCATTTAACTGATGTCAACTTGGGCACCGGTACTGCCCTCTTTTATGTGACCTGCTTGCTTGGATCGACCCAACTAAGCCGTCTTGAGCACCGGGTAGGGCATCACAAGTTGACCGGGTGGGGTGTGATCGGAATGAGCATTTATCCGCTCGCCATGGGCTTGTCGCACACTGCCATCCAATATTACTTGCTATCGATTGTTGGCGGGTTTGCCTGGGCTTTGGTAGCGGGAGCTTATGCCAATTATTTGCTTGAGCAAATACCGGTGGATGACCGCCCTTCCCATCTGGCTTGGTATAACATCATCCTGAATGCCGCGGTTCTGTTTGGTTCTTTAGCAGGTCCCTTGTTGGCTGGGTTTATTGGGATCGGTGTTTCACTCATCGTCTTCGGTGCCCTGCGCCTGCTGGCCGGCGCAGCCATTCTGAAGTGGGGTTGAATCGTTCGTTCCGGGGATATGACATGTTACAATAATTAAGAGTGTCTTTATGCCTGATCACGTGAAATCTATTGCTACCAATCGCAAGGCTGGCTTTGAGTACTTTCTATTCGAAAGGTTCGAGGCTGGGCTTGCTTTGAAAGGCAGCGAAATTAAATCCATTCGCGCCGGTCAGATCAGTCTCGCAGAAGCCTATATTCGGGTGGACGATATCCGTGGAGCGTTTCTTATGGAAGCCCATATTGCCCCCTATGAACAGGCTAACCGGTATAATCATGACCCCAAAAGGCCTCGTCGTTTGTTGCTTCATAAAAAAGAGATACGTGAATTATGGGATGCAGTCCGGCAAAAAGGGGTAACGATCGTGCCGATTTGCGTTTATCTTAAGGATGGTCGCGCCAAGCTCGAGATAGCAATTGCCAAGGGTAAGAAATTGCACGATAAAAGGGAAGCCATCGCCCGGCGTGATGCTGAACGCGAATTGGATCGTGAATCGCGAACCTGAAATAATTTCCCCGCATCTTAATTAAAATTACTCGTTCGATTTTCTGGTCTGCCTAAGGCTGACTCATGTTTTATAAGCGCGGATAAAGACATCCACCATGTCTGGGTCGAAATAGATTCCCCTGTTTTGGATGATTTCTTCAATAGCTTCTTTCGCCATCATACTGACGTGATAGGGACGGTTCGTCGTCATGGCATCGAAAGCATCCACGATTGCCAGAAGTCGCCCTTCTCGTGGGATATTCTCACCTTTTAATCCCATCGGGTATCCGCTCCCATTCCACCACTCGTGGTGATAGAGCACGTATGGGATGGCCGGTTTCAAGTGGTCCACCCCCTCCAGCATCTTTGCTCCCACTTCCGGATGCTGGCGCATAAGTTTCCATTCGCCTTCGTCGAGAGGCCCGGTTTTTTTCAAAACCCGGCTTGGAATGGAGATTTTGCCGATATCATGTAAGATCGCGCCAAATTCAAGGATTACGATTTGCTCATTCTCCCAATCCAGCGCGAATGCCAGGTTTAACGCCAGCCGGCGGACGCGTTCAAGATGGCCTGCGGTATAGGGATCGCGTGCTTCAATGACATTTGCCAGCATGATTACGGTTTGAAGGTGCGCTGACCGGGTATCAAACATTTCTACCAGGCGTCGCCGGTCGAGGCGAGAACGTACTGCATTGATAAGCTCAGGTGCATCAAATGGCTTAAAAAGGTAATCATCCACCCCCAGCGAGCGTGCTAGGCTGACATCTGCCCTCTCCGTCCGGGCTGTGAGGAATAGAAATGGCACGGTCACGCCGTTTGGTAGTTTCCGTATCGATTTTAATAACTCATACCCATCCATCTCGGGCATCATGATGTCCGAGATGATCAGGTCTGGTTTGACGTTTATAAATAATTCAAGTGCCTGTTTGCCATTTTTAGCCGGGTGAATTTCGAATCCCTCCCCTTCCAGGATGTTGCACATGACCTCCAGCAGTAATGCGTCGTCTTCTACAAGCAGAATACTATTCATTCACTTCCCTCGTTTTCCCGGTGCAACTCCTTCGACGATTAATTATACGTCAATCGATACAAATTATGTCCGTTATTTTAACCACCTTTTATTTTGGCAGCTCCCACCAAGGCCTGTCCGAGTGAAAGCCCGCCGTCGTTTGTTGGGATTTGGTGGTGGATTTTTACGTCAAATCCCTCGGCATGCAGCCCTTGCACTGTTTGTTCCAGCAATACCATATTCTGCCACACTCCCCCACTTAATAATATTTCATTAAGTCCAGTTTCGTGCCTGATCTGAACGCTGGCATCACGTACCATCTTCGCCACGCCGTTATGGAAACGAGCCGAAATGACGGAGATCGCAGTCTTGCTGCGGATGTCTGCTATTAAGGCTGCGATGACGATTCGGGCATCCACCCTCCCGTTCTGGACTTCGAAATGGTATGCGCCGGTTTCGGTTTTATCCACAGCCGACTCGAACTCGATCGCAGCCTGCGCTTCATAATTGACTCTTTGCCTTACCCCCGCCAGAGCCGCGGCAGCATCGAAAAGCCTGCCCATGCTCGAAGTCTGAGGGGTATTTAACTTGCGTTCCAGTTGAACCCGCAGTGCCATCCGGTCTTCGTAGCATAGATCCTGCGCAGGAGCTAAATCCTCTTCCCATTCCATTCCCAAGGACCATAGCAACGCCAGCGCAGTTCGCGCCGGGCGTTTAATGGCCGCATCCCCGCCGGGGAGGGGAAAATATTCCAGATGGAACTTCCGCTCATAGCCCTTATAATCAGCAACTATAAATTCCCCGCCCCATATGGCTCCATCCTCTCCGTACCCGGTTCCGTCAAATTCTGCTCCGATGACTTGGTGACTCCCGTCCAGGTTATTATCCGCCATGCAAGCGGCAATGTGTGCATGGTGGTGCTGGACACCAATTGCCTGGAGATTCTCGCGTTCAGCCCGCTCCAACGCATATCGGCTGGACAGGTAGTTTGGATGCAGGTCGTGAGCGATGGCTTCAGGTCGTATGCGGAATAATCCCTCAAAGAGAGATATACCTTCTTGGAAGGACCGCAGGGTTTCATAATTTTCCATGTCACCGATATGGTGGCTGAGGAAGGCGTAACGGTCGCGAGTCAGGCAAAATGTGTTTTTAAGTTCCGGGCCGGTTGCCAGGATCGGGGGAACTTCGAATGGTAGTTGAATTGAATCGGGGGCAAATCCTCTTGAACGGCGCAAAAAATAAACCTGCTTTTCGAATATCCGCACCACCGAATCGTCGCATCGGGTGTGTATATCCCGGTTATGCATCAGGAATGCGTCTGCCAGAATGGATAATCGCTCGCGTGCCTCGTCGTTTCCCGTTGCAATCGGCTCTTCTGATAGGTTACCACTGGTCATGACCAGTGCAGTCAGGGGTGGGTCGCTGGCGTTAAATAACAGGTAGTGCAATGGTGTGTAAGGGAGCATAACTCCCAAGGTATCTTGTTTTGGAGCAACCTCTTCCTCAATAGTGGATTTTGATCGTTTTTTGAGTAGCACAATGGGTCGTTGCCTAGATTTCAGCAGTTCACTCTCCGCAGAACTGACGTGGCAATTCCAATTTATGGTTGCCATGTCAGGCAACATGACCGCAAATGGTTTATCTACGCGCAATTTCCGCCGGCGCAGTTCCCCTACGGCTGTCGCATTGGTAGCATCGCAGGCCAGGTGGAATCCTCCCAACCCCTTGATGGCCACGATTTTTCCTTCTGCCAGCATTTCCTGCGCCTTCTTGATAGTGTGGTCCCCTTCCAGTGCTCGCATTTCATTATCGGATAAATATTCCAGCCAGATCTTCGGACCGCAAATGGGGCATGCAATTGGCTGTGCATGGAAACGTCGGTCGAGTGGGTTTTGGTATTCCGCCGAGCAGTCTGGACACATTGCAAATGATGCCATGCTCGTGTTGGGGCGGTCATAAGGGATGTCGGATATGATGGTAAAGCGCGGCCCGCAGTTGGTGCAGTTTATGAATGGGTAAAGGTAACGCCGGTCGCCAGGGTCTAAAAGTTCCCGCAGGCAATCTTCGCAGATGCTGGTGTCCGGAGAGATTTGCTGGAAGGCTCCCTCCACAGTTTTAGAATCGAAGATCTCAAACCCAATGAATTTACGTGGCCCCCCCCAGGCAATGTCCAGCGTGTCAACCCGCGCCAGCGGCGGGAGTTCGTCTTTTAACGCCCGCACAAACTCCTCCACTATTTCAGGGGTCCCATCTAATTCGATGTCCACCCCTGCCGAGGTGTTGCGCACCCACCCTGCCAGCCCGTAACGGACTGCCAGGCTGTAGACAAAGGGTCTGAAGCCAACTCCTTGCACTATTCCGGTAATGTGAAGTTTTGCGCCGCGCAGTCCTGACATATTAATGGATTTTGCTCTATTTCATCCCCAGATTCTTCACTAAGAATGCATAGATGTCCGCTAGTTCTTCGATGAGAATTGTGGTCGGTTTACCGGGCCCATGCCCAGCCTTTGTCTGGATACGGATTAAGGTGGGCGCCTCCCCCGCCTGGCATGCTTGCAGTCGGGCGGCAAATTTAAACGAGTGCCCGGGTACTACCCGGTCATCATGGTCCCCCGTTGTGATTAGCGTAGGCGGGTATTTTGTCCCGGGTTTGAGGTTGTGGTAAGGAGAATAAGCAATCAGGGTCTTGAATTCGTCCGCATTGTCAGAACTGCCGTAGTCGCTCACCCAGGCCCAGCCAATCGTAAATTTATGGAAACGCAGCATATCCATCACGCCTACGATGGGCAGGCAGGCACCGAACAAGTCCGGGTGCTGGGTCATGCATGCCCCTACCAATAGCCCGCCGTTTGATCGGCCTTCGATTGCCAGCTTGGGGGTGGAAGTGACCTTTTCGGAGATCAACCATTCGGCGCATGCAGTAAAATCGTCGAAAACGTTTTGTTTGTTGTGGATCATCCCGCCCTGGTGCCATTCCTCCCCGTATTCTCCACCTCCCCTTAAGATCGCCACCGCATAGACTCCACCCAGGTCCAGCCAGGCTAGCCGGCTGACTGAGAATACCGGGGTTTGTGAGATGTTAAACCCGCCGTAGCCGTACAGCAGTGTGGGGTTTTTGCTGTTTAGTTTCAAGTCACCCCGGTGGACCAGGAACATTGGTATTTTCGTTCCGTCCTTGCTGGTGACGAAAACTTGTCGTGTAACATACGGGCTAAAGTCGAATTCAATCGATGGCTTGAAGATTATTTCGCTCTTGCCCGTCTCGAAGTCGTACCGGAAAACTGTTACCGGGTAAGCAAAGGAATGGAAGAGATAGTACATTTCCTTATCCACGCGGCGGCCCGCCAGTGTGGATGCGTATCCATACGTCACTGAGCCCAGGGTTGGGAGTTGTATATCTTCATGGAATTTCCCGGCAAGTGAGAAGCATTTGATCAGTTCGTGGGCATCGTGCAAATAAATTGTGACAAATTGGTCATTGATGATCGTGACAGCTTCGAGTGTGTCGCTGCTTTCCGGGAGGAGCGTTTTCCAGTTGGGTCGTCCAGGGCGGGAAATGTCAATGGTGATCAGGCAGCCCTTCGGTGCTTCCCGGTCGGTTTGAAAATAGAACATGGGCCCATCGTTGCCAATAAAGAGGTAGGTTGCTTCCAGGTCTGGGATAAGTTCAATTACCTCGCCATTGGTTTTCAGATCCTTGTAGAAAAAGCGGTTGCGGATATCGGTTCCTTGCGTGACGGCGATAGCCAGGTAGCCTCCGTCGTTGCTGACTTCTGGACCGAATCCCCATTCGGGCTGGTCAGGTCTGGCATAGACGAGCGTGTCTTCGTTTTGCAGGGTATTTAGATGATGGAAGTAGATGGTTTGGTTATAGTTGGCTTCTTGGTATACTTCCCCCTCCGCTGGCGCCGAATACCGGCAGTAATAAAAGCCGCTGTTATCGTGAGCCCACGCAGCCCCACCGAACTTGCTCCATTCCAAAGTTTCTGGTAGGTCTTCTCCGCTATTGACGTTTCGTACGCGCCATTCCACCCAGTCCGAGCCTGATTGGGAGATTGCATAAGCCAGCCAGTTACCATCCTCGCTGACCGACCAGGTATTCAAAGCAGATGTCCCATCTTCGCTTAAAGTATTGGGATCGAGCAGTACCTTTCCTTTTTCGGAAGGACTGTCCATTACATACAAAACATCCTGGTTCTGCAGTCCGCTGTTTCGGAATTGGAAGTAACGGTTCCCCCGGTGATAAATGGTCATCGCCCTTCTGAAATCCCATAGGCTGGTTAAACGTTCTTGCAGCCTGGTCTCGCGCCGGGATTTGTTCCAGGTACCCGAAGGTCAGCTTGTTCTGCGCTTCGACCCATGCCTGTGTTTCCGGAGAATCAACATCTTCCAGCCAGCGATAGGGGTCCGGGACCTGAGTGCCGTGGTAATCATCCACCTGGTTGCCGCTGGGTGTTTTTGGATAAATGAGTTTTGTATGGGACATTTAATGATTATACCGTGTGTGGTTGCTTGATTTTCATCTGGAAATTTCCAGTCATTTACCAGCGGGCATGATGTTCTTCCGCGAACCCGATCAGATCTTTGATTTCAATCGTTTCCTGCCTATCGGTCACGACTTTTCCGTTGTATCGCCCGAACATCTGGTGCACCTCGCTAAAGATGATCCCCAGGTTGGTCGTGGCTGTCCGGTCCTTGAATGGCGTAAAGACTAGGTCCAGCCGGTTTTCGCGATCGCTGAATTTCCAGGGTTTCATATAATCCCCCGAAATGTAGTCGAACTTTACCTCACCTAGTTTATGAATCCGGTTTCCCAGGATGACCGCATTCTCGCCCGCTTTCGACAAGTCACCGAAGCCGCACCCAAGGTTCAATCCTACTGTTCGTCCATCTGGCAAAAACCCGGATGTACTGGCCCAGTTCCAATACGACTGGTACTCCCAAACGCCCCGCCCCCAATCCAGGGAACCGATGCAATTTTTTGGGTTCAAAACTTCGGTGATGTTCCCGTATTTCACCCATCCACTCGCAGGAAGACAGTTGATTTTGCGGTTATAGTAGAAACGTTTTTTCCCGATCGGGATGACGATATTCATCGACTCGCTATTCGCGGGATAGGTTAAGGTAATTTCCACCTCGATGCCAGTTCCTTTATTGAATCCCGGCCAGGAGACAGACAAATGGCGCTGATCAGGGCGTATGCTGAATGTCAGGTGTGCTTTTTCGTTATCAAAATGGCTGTCGCCTTCGGTGCTGTTGCGCGGCAGGTCTAGCCCTTTCCCCAGCGGGATGACCAGCGTCTCCTCGTGCAGTTCACCGGTTTCGAAATCCATGTTGTATATGAAAATGTTGCCGGCATATCCGAGGTCTGCGATGGTTGCGGAGAAAAAACGCCTGGGGGTGAAGACCGCGTAATAGTCCCAGCGCTTGATCCGGAAACGTTGAAAAGTTCGCAGCGAATAGAATCGGGCAGCTTCGAGGTTGCATTCCAGCAGGGGTTGGCGCGCCCAGCCCACTTGGACTAGGCTGCCGTCTGGATTAAGTAAGGGACTTGGTTTGGTTAATTCGGTCTCCATTTTTCCTCCTCAACCAACCCAGTTTAGTGCGAATGGCAGGCGCTGTCAACGCTTCACGTTATAATTTACCCATGGACCTTCTCCGCATCGGCATAGACATCGGTGGGACTTTTACCGATTTCGTTGTTTACGATCCGGCTTCACAGCGCATCGAGACTTTTAAACTCCTCTCGACCCCAGGCGACCCAGCTTTAGCCGTCCTCAAGGGCCTGGAGAAAATCTTTGCGGAAAAAGGTACCCAGGTTGCCACGATAATTCACGGTTCAACGGTGGCGACCAATGCCCTGCTGGAACGCAAAGGTGCACAGGTGGCTCTGGTCACCACCCACGGCTTTCGGGACGTGCTCCAGATCGGGCGACAGAATCGCCCGTCCCTCTATAACTTTTTCGCTGATCCGTCCCCAGCTCTGGTCCCATCTCCTCTGCGCTTCGAAATCGATGAACGCGTCGCTCATACCGGGCAAATCTTGCAGGCTTTGAATCCGGTTCAGGTGGAGATTCTAATTCCTGCCCTCAAATCGAAAGGCATCTCTGCGGTGGCTGTCTGCTTTCTATACTCTTTTTTGCATCCTGAACACGAGCAGGCTGTTGCGGCTCAACTTAGCTCCGCAGGTTTTCTGGTTTCCTTATCCTCCGAAATTCTCCCCGAATTTCGCGAATATGAACGCACCAGCACCACCGTCGTCAACGCCTACGTTTCCCCCGTGTTGGAAAAATATCTGTCACACCTCGAACAGGCGCTTGATTCACAAACTCGATTGCGGGTCATGCAGTCCAATGGTGGCAACATCAGTCCAACCGAAGCGCGCAAGTTCGGCGTCCGTTGCATACTTTCCGGGCCGGCAGGCGGAGTGGTGGGATGTGAAACCATTGGTAGTCTCATTGATCCTGCCGGCGGGTTTCGCCTGATCGGTTTTGACATGGGTGGCACCTCCACGGATGTTTCCTTGATCGATGGCAAACCGCAGGTTATCACCGATGCCATGGTCAGCGGATGCCCGATCCATATCCCTATGCTGGACATCCACACCATCGGTGCGGGTGGCGGTTCCATCGCCCACGTGGACCCGGGTGGCGCCCTCCGGGTTGGTCCGGAATCTGCTGGGGCGGACCCCGGTCCGGCCTGTTATGGGCGCGGGGATTTTCCGACTGTCACCGATGCAAACCTTGTTCTTGGTCGTCTCTCCGCTGAGCACTTTCTGGGTGGCCAGATGCCGCTTGATGTATTACGCGCCCGGGCAGTCATGTCAAAACTTGCCGGGAAGCTGGGTTTGACATTGGAACAGGCTGCCCTGGGGGTAATCGCTGTCTCAAACGCCCATATGGAACGCGCCCTCCGCCTCATCTCCGTTGAGCGTGGTCACGATCCTCGCCGCTTCACGCTGCTTTCATTCGGCGGTGCCGGTGGTTTGCACGCTGCTGACCTTGCCCGCGGGCTGGGCATCCCTTCCGTGCTTGTCCCACCCCTCGCTTCCACCCTTTCTGCATTTGGCATGTTAGCTGCCGATGTTATAAAAGATTACACCCTCACTGTCATGCTCCCCGGCAGCACTCCTGTTCCAGATCTGTCTGCCCGGTTGGATGTGCTTGCAGAACGAGGCCGCCGTGAAATTCTGTCTGAGGGCGTTTCATCCGACCGCATCTGCATTGAGTGTTTTCTCGACATGCGCTATCGCGGCCAGTCTTACGAATTGATCGTCCCGTTTAGCGAGAAGGTCTATGCGTGATTTCCATCACCAGCACGAGTATCAATATGGTTACGCAAATGAGACCGCTCCTGTAGAGGTGGTAAATTTGCGGGTGCGCGCTGTTGGTCGTGGCGATCCTCCGCCCCTCTCCCCGCACCCGCTTAAAAGTCCTGACCCAACTCCAGCTTTCCTCGAATCTCACCCGGTGATCTTTCCCGCAGGAACCCTGGAGACTAATTTCTACCGAGGCGAGGCGCTCGAACATGGCAACCACCTCCATGGTCCAGCCGTGGTGGTTCGCTCAGATACCACCATCCTGCTTGGCACCACCGACCTGGCGGAAGTGGATCAGTACAATAATCTTTGCATCGAGGTGGGAGCATGAACTACGACCCGATCCGCCTCGAGATCTTCAAATACCTCTTCGCTGCCATCGCCGAAGAGATGGGAACGGTGCTGCGTAAAGCCAGCTACTCTCCCAACATTAAGGAGCGGCGGGATTATTCCTGTGCCATTTTCGATTCGCAAGCTCGAATGATCGCCCAGGCTGCTCACATTCCGGTCCACCTTGGCTCGATGCCGTTGTCAGTTCAAGCCGCAGTGGAGAATTTCAGAGGAGAGCTGCATCCCGGAGACGTGGTAGTTCTTAACGATCCCTTCCGCGGCGGCACTCATCTTCCGGATATCACCATGGTTTCCCCGGTCTTCCTCCAATCCCCGGGAATGGATGAGGATGTGGATGATCTGATTGGTTATGTCGCCAGCCGCGCCCATCATGCCGATGTGGGTGGCATGACCCCCGGTTCCATGCCGGTGGCACGCGAGATCTTCCAGGAGGGCTTGATTATCCCACCAGTGAAATTGGTTCGCGCCGGGCAGATGGACCAGGATCTTCTCAAGCTGATTTTAGCCAACGTCCGCACGCCCCTCGAACGTCAGGGGGACCTCTCCGCCCAGATTGCTGCCAACCAGCGTGGCGAGCAGCGTTTTGTGGATTTGCTCTTCCGCTATGGGCGTGCCGAGGTTACCGAGGTTGAGGGACAGCTTCTCGCCTATACCGAGCGCATGACTCGCCGCTTGATTGAATCCATCCCTGACGGGGTTTATCGCTTCACCGACCGGCTTGACGATGATGGTATCGGGGACCGGCCTATCCCGATCACTGTTGCTGTGACCATCCATGGGGATTCGGCCACTGTGGACTTCACTGGTTCTGCTCCTCAGCAGGCAGGTAGCGTCAACGCCGTCCTGGCCATCACCCTGTCCGCGGTCTATTATGTCTTCCGTTGTCTGCTCGGACTGGATGTGCCCAACAACTCTGGCTGTCTCATTCCCATCGAGGTCATCGCCCCACCCGGATCCCTGGTCAACGCCTTGTCGCCTGCGCCGGTCGCGGGTGGTAACGTGGAAACCTCCCAGCGCATTGTGGACGTGTTGCTCGGCGCTCTCTCCCAGGCCTGTCCCGATAAGATTCCAGCCGCCAGCCAGGGGACGATGAACAACCTCACCATCGGCGGACAAATCCCCCCATCCCTCTTATATGGACTTGGAGGAGAGGGAAGTCTGCCCTTTGCGTACTATGAAACCATCGGCGGTGGGATGGGGGCGCGCCCCACCTCTGATGGGCCCTCTGCCCTCCATTCCCACATGACCAACACACTGAATACTCCCGTCGAGGCGCTTGAATATGCTTACCCGCTGCGGGTTCTTCGCTATGAGATCCGTCTTGGGTCTGGCGGTGACGGGAAATTTCACGGCGGGGAGGGCATCATACGTGAGATCCAGGTTCTTACCGACTGCCAGGTCACGTTGCTCAGTGAACGGCGCAAGTTTCAGCCGTATGGGCTGGGCGGCGGTGAGCCCGGCAAAACTGGCAGGAACCTGCTCATCCGGGACGGCAAGGAAATTCCTCTTCCCGGGAAAGGCAGTGTGGATCTTCGCGCGGGTGATATCCTCTCCATTCATACCCCGGGCGGCGGTGGCTATGGAGTAAAATCATCCTGATGGAATTATTGACGGATTTTGTACTCACTATCGGCCCGGACGACGTTTTACGCGGTGAAGGCGCGGACCCTGCCATCGTTCATTCGAAAAAACCTGCTATGCTTAAGGCCGCCTCCTTGGCAATAGCAGGAGGGCGTCCTAAACTCAATCCGGCAGTCATGATCCACAAGTCCAAGGTTGTCGAACATCGCCACGAACGGATCCTCTTGCAGGGCGGGAAGGAACTCACTGGTCCTTTACTGGCGCGTCACCTTGCTGGTGCGGAGCAGGTGGTCTTGGCGTTAACCACGATCGGACCTGAATTGGAAGAATATGCCTCCTCCAGAATGGGGGACGATCCACTATTCAGCCTTGCTCTCGACGGCTTGGGGAATGCTGCCGTGGAAATCCTCAGCGAGCAGGTCTGCCTGCGCATCGGGAAACAGGCTGAGGCCGTTGGTCTCACTGCCTCCACTCCGCTTAGCCCCGGCGAACCGGAATGGTCGGTGGAGGTTGGTCAGCCGCAGATATTTTCCCTGCTCGATCCCTCACGGATCGGAGTTGCCCTCACTTCCGGCGGGATGATGATCCCCAAAAAATCCATTTCGTTCGTGGTTGGCATTGGGCCCGATATGAGTCGGGACGATTATTGTGAGCTGTGCAGTTTCAATGAAAGGTGCCGCTACCGTCATGCCTGACCTCTTCCATATCGACTTTGAACCGCTCGGGCGGCGCGCTGAAGTCTCAGCGGGGAAAACCCTCCTAGATGCGGCCCAATCTGCCGGCGTGGGGCTGGCTGCCGTCTGCGGTGGGGTGGGTACCTGCAATGAGTGCCGCGTCCGCCTGGCAGCCGGGACCTTGACTCCGCTCTCTGGGGTGGAGTTGGACGCCCTCAGCCCCGCGGACCTTTCGGCTGGATTCCGTCTTGCCTGCCAGGCTGAGCCGCTCAGCGACGTGAAGCTCGACATCCCGCCCGAGTCTCTCACCAGCGCCCAGCGCCTGCAGGTCGAAGGGCAGGAGATCCATGTCTCGGTAAAACCGGCTGTCCTCACACCGGGAGCCTACGGTCTGGCGGTCGATATCGGCACTACCAAGCTTGCGGCTTATCTTGTACGCCTCGATACCGGTGAGACGGCTGCCAAGCTGGGGGCGATGAACCCACAGATTGCCTTCGGCGAGGACATCATCAGCCGCATCAGCTACGCCGGGCGTAAACCGGACGGGGCCAAAGTTCTCCAGCAGGTGCTCGTGGAGACGTTGAACAAATTAGCTGCTGGACTTATGCTTGGATGCGCACGTTTCCCCCAGTTCCGTTCTTGACGCGGTTCTGGTCGGGAATACCACCATGCACCACCTTTTTGCCGGTCTGCCCGTTGAACAGCTTGGGCATGCTCCCTTTGCCCCTGCCACCACCCAGCCCCTTTCTATTCCTGCCGCCCAGGTGGGACTCAATCTTGGTCCGGGTGCTGTGGCATATCTTCCTCCGGTCATTGCTGGCTACGTGGGCGCGGACCATATCGCCATGTTGATCGCAACTGAGGCCTGGAAATCGCAGCGCAACCTTATCGCGTTGGATATTGGTACGAATACCGAGATTAGCCTCGTGACACGCGGGAAGGTCACCTGCTGTTCATGTGCCTCCGGTCCTGCTTTCGAAGGCGCTCATATCCGCGAAGGGATGCGCGCCGCGCCTGGTGCCATCGAGCGCGCCCGCTGGTCCGATGGGAAGATCTTGTGGCAGACCATCGCGGACCAGCCGCCGGTGGGCATCTGCGGCTCGGGTATCTTGGATGTGGTCGCCGCCCTCCAGGACGGCAAGCTGGTAAAACCCACTGGGGTTATGCCGTCCGTCCCCGGGTCCGGGCTGGTTCTCGTCCCCGCCGTGCAGACCGGCCTGGGTCGCGACCTGCTCGTCACCCGCAAGGATGTTCACGAGATCCAGTTGGCAAAATCTGCCATCCGTGTAGGAGTCGAAATCCTACTCAAGAATGCCGGGCTGACCTATTCCGACCTTGATGAATTCATCGTGGCCGGAGCCTTCGGCACCTATCTTGACCTGCGTTCCGCGGTGCGCACTGGTATGTTCCCGCCCCTGCCGCTGGAGCGCTTCCGCCAGGTGGGCAACGCTGCCGGCGTGGGTGCAAAACAGATGCTCGTCTCCGTGGACAAGCGCCGTGAAGCCGAGCAGATCGCAGGGCGTATCGGCTATGTGGAGCTGACCAGCCAGGCGGCTTTCACTCCTCTTTTCATGGAGCATCTGTGCTTCGAGGTTTGACCATGGACCTTCGCCAGAAAATTCTCGTCGCCTTCCAACAGCGTTTCGGGGCAGACCCCGAATTCTGGGCGCGCGCCCCGGGGCGGGTTAACCTGCTCGGGGAGCACGTCGATTACAATGAGGGCTTTGTCCTGCCGGCCGCCATTGACCGGGATACACTGGTTGCATTTCGCAGGTCCGGGTCGCCGCGCTCCACCCTGGTGGCGCTTGACCTTGGCGAGGAGATTTCCTTGGACAGCCAATCGGTTCTCGACAAGCAGGATTCAGATGGCGTGCCTCTTTCAGGTTGGGCGTTATACCCGGGTGGGGTATCGTGGGCCCTGATTGCCGCCCGGTTGGGAACTCCTGGCATGGATGCGGTTTTTGCCTCGCAGGTACCGCGCGGCGCCGGGTTGAGTTCCTCTGCCTCGGTCGAGATGGCTTTCGGGGTGGCTTGGAAAAAACTGGGCGGTTGGTCCATCCCTCCCATCCAGATGGCGCAAATTTGTCTGAAAGCTGAGACCCAATACGTGGGCGTGAACTGCGGGATCATGGACCAGTTTACGTCCGCCTGTGGAATAAAAGACCGCCTTCTCTATCTCGACTGCCGCTCACTGGAATGGCGCCCGTTGCGCCTGCCGGATAAAACCGTCATCGTCATTGCAGACACAACCGTGCGCCGGTCGTTGACCGATACCTCTTATAATGATCGCCACTCTTCCTGCGAAGAGGCTGTGCGGATCTTTCAGGAGGCCTTGCCCGGGATTTATGCTCTCCGTGATGTTTCCCAGGAGCAGTTCCAACGTTACTCAGACCGGTTGCCGCCTGTGGTTGCCAAACGCGCCCGGCATGTCGTCGAGGAGATCGCCCGCACCGAACAGGCGGTGGGATTGCTCGAGAAAAACGATGCTGCCGGATTTGGCGAACTGATGAACCTCTGCCATGCCAGCCTGCGCGACCTGTACGAGGTCTCCTGCCCTGAGCTGGACACGATGGCTGCGCTGGCGCGATCCCTGCCAGGCTGTTACGGCGCCCGTCTCACCGGAGGGGGTTTCGGGGGTTGCACTGTCAACCTGGTAGCCGCACCGCTCGCTGGGAATTTCGCCGCTCAACTGTCCGCCGATTACGAAAAAGCTACCGGTCTCCATCCTGAGGTCTTCATTTGCCGCGCCGTTGATGGTGCGGGAGTGGAAACGATTTAATTTTTTTTTTCCAAAGGAATTTTGAGGGATGATTGGGTGGCTTCGCCACCCAATCATCCCTCAAGATTTTTTCCCCGCCTTTGGGCGGGGGGAGTGGGTGGGGATTCTCAATTGGGAATAAAATAAACAATACTCTCTCAAATAAAAAATATGTTTTCGCAGGACGAATCGGTTAAAATAAATCCATGAACGAAAAAGAATACATTCCAAAATGCGCCCTTTCCATCCACGCCCACCCTGACGACCAGGAATTCACTGTCGCCGGATTGCTTGCCAGCTGGGTGCAGGCTGGGTGTGAGGTCGTCTCCGCCATCGTCACCAGCGGCGGAGCCGGGTCGAACGAACCGTCTCGCGATGACGACTACAAGCTGGAATTGGAAAAGTTGCGGGAGGTTGAGCAGACCGCCGCCGATGCGGTCATCGGCATTCGCGAGACCGTCTTCCTACGTTATCCCGACGGCGTCCTGGAGCCCACCATGGCGCTCCGCCACGACCTGACCCGTGTCATCCGTCAGTACAAACCCGAGGCGGTCGTCACCGCCGATCCGCAGGGTGTTTTTTATGGCAACGGCTACATCAACCACCCCGACCATCGCGCTGCCGCCCAGGCTGCCCTCTATGCAGTCTTCCCTTCCTCAGAAACCCGTCTGATCTTCACCGATCTTCTTAAGGAGGGCTTGGAGCCCCACAAGGTGAAGCGCTTATATGTCCACGGCTCCGAGAAATCAGATACCTGGGTGGACATAGCTAAGACCATCGATATTAAAATCTCAGCCCTCAGGAAACATGTCAGTCAGTTGGGTGATTGGGACCCTGAGAAAATGGTCCGCGAGTGGGCTGCAGAGGATGGCAAAGACCACGGACTCGAATATGCCGAGGCCTATAAGGTGATGGTCTTGGATCAGGACGAAGAGGATGATAAAAATATCTCCAACTCAACCCCTTAACCGCCTTCTAGCCAAATAAAAATTATTATTATATGCATCGTAGTAACGACTTCAGTCGTTGATAATATTGTAACGACTTCAGGCGTTACTGCATTTTTTCTTCGCGCCGTAAATGAATTCCTTTGCGTTCTTGGTCCCGCCTGCTCCAGCTCTCTGGGGAAGTGGCTTATATCTTCTTCCCCCCGCGCATCCCCAGCAGGGACACGCTGCTCAGCGCAAACAGCAGCGCGTAGGCTGCAAATACCGCGAAATACCCCAGCCCCATGTAATAATGATTGATATAGTCAGCTACCAGTCCGCCGATGCCGGCGCCGATGATGCCCGCGCCCGCCCCGGCCAGGTTCGATACGCCAAGATAGCGTCCTGCCTCACCCGCAGGCACCAGGTCCGTGCCGAGCGCCCAGTTGGCGGTCATGAATAGCCCGGTGGCCAGCCCGATGATCGTTCCGGCCACGTACACGATGGCCAGGTTCGGGACCCAGATGGTGACCAGCAGGATAACGTTGCCTACTGCTGCCACGACCCCGCTGATCGCAACCAGCCGTGTGCGCCCGAGTTTGTCCGAGATCCATCCGCTGGCGAGCGCAGTTAGGACGATGAATGCGCCGATAATGGAGGTGATGGTCCCGGTGAGACTGGAGGCGCCTTCATTGGTCAGTTTGAAGGCGTACATCAGGAAATAAAAGATGGAACCCTGGATGGACGTGACCGCCGCCAGGAACATCAACCGGTTGACGATCCACCAGACGAACGCTGATTGTTTGCGGACCTCGTTACCGAGGGTGCCCAGGCAGCCCGCCCAAACCCCGGCCACCACTGCCACTGCCATGGCTGCCGCACCGCCCACACCAACGCCCACCGATAGGGCGGTGGACTCCCCTGCGAAGGCCAGGGTAATCAGCCCTGCCAGCCCGCCTACCAGACCGCCGCCGATCAGTCCGGCCAGTGCACCAATGGCAATTCCGCCCAGCATACCCAGCACGCGGATCATCGGCGGCCAGAATGGGGTCGTCGGTTTCTCGGCCAGCGGCGTCTCCTTGACGAAGATCACCGTGATGAGCATGACCACCAGTAATGAGGCGCCCGTGACAAAAATGGCCGCGTCGAGCTGACCATTGCCGACCATCTTGGCAATGGTCAGGCCCACCAGGATCACCGGCAGCAGTTCCATGATGGCCTTGACCGCTGAGGCGCGCCCGCGTTGGTCTTCGGGCACCAGGTCGGGGATCAGGCCCTGCAGCGGACCGTGTGATATGTTGGAGGAGAACTGGATGAGTAGGACGGAGATTAATAGCGCCCAATAGGTCTGGGAGAGGGCGATCGCCAGCAGGAAGAGACAGTCGAATAGGGCGCCCACTAGGATGTAGGGCCTGCGTCTGCCCCATTTGGAAGTGGACCGGTCGCTTAATAAACCCGCCGCCGGCTGGACCAGCATGGCGATCACCAACCCGGCCGACCGCATCCCGCCCAGGGCAGTATTCTTGATGGCTTCGGGGGCAAAGATGCCCACCAGGTAAGGCATGAAGATCGAACCAAGGGCAGTGTTGCGAATGTTGAGGCCGAGCCAGAAAAGGTTGATGGTGAGGTAGTCGTACCAGCGCAAGCGTTTCATGAATATTCTCCTCTTAATTTGTCATTGCCACATCGTTCCCTATTCTAAGAGGCAGCCGCTGGTCAAGTCGCCGTGCTGTCCGGCGCAGTGAGACCGAGCGAAGCAATCTCCCTCTACCGTAGAAATATTTTTTGTTCCGAATCTTGACATCTTCAAAGAATGAACACTTGTATCTGCCTTGTAATCCTCTTACTCACCGATGATCTTAACCAGCACTCGTTTCCGCCTGCGACCGTCGAACTCACCGTAGAAGATCTGCTCCCACGGACCAAAGTCCAGGCGGCCTTCGGTCACCGCTACCACCACCTCGCGTCCCATCACCTGGCGCTTGAGATGGGCGTCCGCGTTTTCCTCGCCAGTGCGGTTGTGCCAGTAAGCGTCAAGCGGTTCATGGGGAGCCAGGTGCTCGAGCCAGGTCTCATAGTCGTGGTGCAGGCCGGTTTCATCGTCGTTGATGAAGACCGAGGCGGTGATGTGCATGGCATTGACCAGGCACAGCCCCTCGCGGATCTCGCTCTCTCGCAGGGCGGATTCTACTTCAGAGGTGAGGTTGACGAATCCCCGCCGGGAGGGAATATTGAACCAGAGTTCCTTGCGAAAAGATTTCATAAGGGCCTCATAAGATATTTTACACTCCAATATCAATCTTGCCATTAGGGATGAGAAGATGGATTGGCTGGTATGAAAATTTCTCGAAAATAATTCCAGGTGCTCTCATCGGCGTCTCGTGGCGTTGCTGTTGTCGAAAGCCTCATGAATTTGTTTCCGTTAATCGTTTGATTTTGAGAAAACGGAAAAACAAACGAATACTGTCCGGAATGGTCCTTCCCCTCGAGAGCTGCTTCGGAATCTGGATGTTAAATACTTTTGATTTTAGGTTACCGAAAATTGCATAATTATTCTTCGCCAATTCTGATTACCCCCTCTGACAGTCTACCAAACTCGTTTAATGGTCATAAATATACCTTGTTAATTTCCGGTACATTCGGATTGCTAGTAAAACACATCTGCGATCATTAACAACGAATACCTAATTTCCTGAATGTCGAGGAAAGGTTCCGCTCCGTTTGGTAAAAATAATCATCGGTCATTTTATCCTCTAAGCCATATTTCCGATATACCCAGTCAGCATGGTGATAATTCATCCTGTCAAATATTACATGGTCAACTTTCCCCGCCAGGATTTCTACTAGACTTTCTGCCCCTGGAAGCATCGGCGCAATCATGACGTAGGTTCTTATCCCGGCCCGATGTAATTCGTCAAGTGCCCTGATCCTTTCTTTTATCGGGGGAGCATTTGGTTCAAATAACTTTCTGACGCTATCATCAGCTGTAGTGATACTGAAACCGACTTCAAAATCTTTTCCTTTTTGTAATATATCTATATCCCGCAGGACTAAGGCGGATCGTGTTTGAACGACAACCGGCCAGTCATTTTGCGCCAGTAATTCCAGGCATTGACGGGTAAGTTTATATTTTCCCTCTAGCGGTTGGTACGGGTCGCATACTCCGCTTACCCAAACTCTCCCCTTTTTTTTCTTGGGAATTTCTAATTTTAATAAATCCGGAGCATTCACCTTAACGTCGACAAATTGACCCCAGGGTTCCTGGTGCCCGGTAAATCTTTTCATAAAACGAGCGTAGCAATACAAACAATTATGTTGACAACCCGTGTAAGGGTTAATGACATAAGGGTAGACTTTTGATACGGACAGAATGGATTTTGACTGTATTTCTTTTATGATCATATTATTATTATTTGCGTGATTACATTCGCCTCTTTATTAACGGCTGGAAAGACATTCCTTGGCTAGATCTCAATACCCCTAAGCCCTTTAAATCAACAATCTAAACTTGCAAAAAAGCGTTGATAGGAGGTGGCGGAGTCGCTTTGCTTACATATGTAGATTTTTACCAATCGCTGTAGAAAAAATTTAGTACCAATATCTTATAAATCCAGGTTTACATTAAGGACTACTTTTCCGTCTTCTATGGTGGGATCGAGTTTGACATTGCCGGCACGGTAATTCGCCAGGAAGTAACGAATTGCGTAAGACAGCAGCAGGTTCCGCTCTATGTTGTTCTTTTGGACGATTTCGTCCAGGGAGTGCTTATCTTTTTTTGACAGATAAACACTGACAATCTTGGGTTTTGGGCGTTCATCGGTTGTGGATGCTGACTTTTTCTCTGAATTATGCAACCGTCGTGACTCTGGGAGTTGTTCTTTAGCCATCTCTACACCTCTTTCACTCTATATTGAAATTCCCAACCACGGGATTTTGGGGGATTCCGCACCAATAAGGTTTCAACTATGCCGCATCTCCTGGTTGAGATAGACAGGATTCTTATAAGAACTAGTATATGCGAGCCGATATCGTGCGTCAAGATGGTTATTAGAAACCCTTGTGCTGAGGAGATTCATGGACATTATGCCTCCCGCCCTTGTAGTTGTGGGGTAATAAAAGGGTTAAGAAGTTTAAGCACACTCTGGTTTCCCTAATAATAGGGGTAGAAATTGAGGCCGGGTTGTGATACAGTGAGGTTGCGGGGGAGATAATGGGTTGCCTTAACTGATTGAAAAGAGGTGGCTCATGATGGCTGAAAAGAACAATTGGCATTTCAAAATCCTGCTGGGAGATGATCGCTCGGAGCATGCTCTCGCCGCGGTGGCAATGGTGGAAGATATGCCCTTTCCTTCCGGGACTGACATCACCATCTTTCGGGCTGTTACCCCTACCCAGGCGACTGACCTGATGCTGATAGAAGATGCGCTAAACCAGACCTGCAGTCGCTTGAGGAGGAAAGGTCTGCATGCTGTACCGGAGCTGTTGTTGGGCTTTCCGACGGAGAAGTTTTTGAAATATGCCGAAGAGCAAAAGCCCGATCTGATCATTATCGGTGCGAAAGGATTGCGCGCTACGGTGGGCATTCTGGTGGGCGGTGTGGCACAGCAGGTGGTGGAATACGCCCCTTGCCCGGTTCTGGTAGTACGTGCACCGTACAACGGGCTTAAAAGCATTTTGCTGGTGACAGATGGCTCGGCCTCCAGCCAGCAGGCGGTGCAATTCCTGGGTAATTTGCCCCTGCCATTTGGAACCCGACTGTGGGTGATGCACGTGCTCCCATCGCTGCCTATACCCATGATGACTGTGATGACGCCAATGGGCAACGTGCCGATCGATTTTCAGGATTCAGAGGAAACCACCGGGCTCAGGGCGAAAGAAGAGAAGGACGGGCAGGCGCTTCTGGACAGTACGGCTGAAGCATTACAGGGAATGGGCAAACCTGCAGAGGGCATCTTGAAGAGGGGGGATGCCGCCACCGAGATCATGGCTGTTGTCAAAGAACGAAATATTGATTTGCTCATCACTGGATCCCGCGGGCTGACCCCGATCAGGAGTTGGATGATGGGCAGCGTCTCCCGCAAACTGGTGCACTATTCAGGATGCTCGGTGCTGGTGGTCAGGAAGCTGCCTCCGAATTGAGTCCGTTGGTTTCTGGGAGGCTGTGCCCTCCCACAGGGTACCCAAATCCGCAGGAGATAAGCGCCTGGCATTAAGGAGGTGCTATATGTTCAAGAATATTTTGGTGGCTGTGGATGGTTCGGACAGTGCCTGTCAGGCCGTCTGGGTGGCAGCCAATCTGGCGCGGGCATTGGGCGCCGACCTGCACATTATCACGGCCTTTGATCCTGTGCCAGCTTACATAGGGGAGTTTGCCTACCAGATTGCGATCAAAGCCCAAAGGGAAGAGGCCGGGAAGATACTCCAGGAAGCGCTAAGGGTGGCGGGGGAGTTGCCAGGTAGGCTTGAGAGCGAGGTGCAGGAGGGGTCCCCAGCTGATGCGATCCTGCGGACTGCAAAAACCCATGGGATTGATTTGATCGTGATGGGAGCGCGCGGATTGGGTACGCTGAGTGGCATTCTTTTGGGAAGCCAGAGCATGAAAGTGCTGCACCATGCCGATTGCCCGGTCCTGGTGATTTGAAGGATGGATAATGGCGATCAGGAATGGGGTGGAAAGAATTTGGAAAAGGTTATGAGGTACCTAAAAAAGTTCCAGTTTGGTTTTTTCCGGTAGAGCAAGGGGAATTTAGAAGAACCCGGCTTATTGTCCAATACGTAAATATTTTTGGTATGAATTTAATGGCTTTCAAATAAACTTCGTAAAAATTCGAACCATTCGAGGCTTCGCCAAATGTTATCTTCGAACTTAATCTTGAGTGGCGTTTGTGTTAAATCTCTATCCATCAAGTTCCCTCTAATAATTTCAGGCGGCGTTACGATAAATACTCTTCCTGAGAATTTATCTAAATGCAATGTATAAGGCTTGTCGAAGAGTTGTGGCGTAAAACCCTTGACGGTCATCGTTCCTTTACATTGGGGTTGCCTTCTTGGATTGATAGGGATAACAAGAGATAAATAAATTATTCCCTCGGCAATCAGTTCATTGTTTTCCTTGTCCATCAGCTTACCGGGCAAACTTTTAGTATGTGTAGGCATATTTCCTCCACTATGGTTTTATGGTTCTTGCCCCTGGGTCTGGACCAGCGTTTAGGGTCTTGAAAAGTACCCGGATATTTGTCCTTAAGTTAAACATGTTTATCTGAAATTATTCTTATCTTCGTGACCTACCAATACTTTCCCACAGGGCTGATTCCACCTCAGCTGGGTTGTTAACCAACCTTCCCCTGAACGGGAAATTGAACCAGAGTGCCTTGAGGAAAGTTTTCAAGGGGACTTCATCAGTTATTTTACATGGCAATCATAAAATTGCCAAATGAGATGAAATAAACATCTGAACACCCAAGATCGACTGTCAATACCCAGGCGATCTTGGTTACGGATGGGAAACTGAACAGATTATTTATTTACGCAGACGCCCGCGCCGGCGATCGTGAGATTCCACTTGCAAAGTGGATTCGCCTCGCAATTTGTCTTGTCTGTGTAGGAGGAGCAGGCCGGGACGGGTGTCGGGATGTCGATCAGCACCCGCAGGTGGGATATATCCCCGGAGGGCTTCCCCACGCCGGACGGCACCCAGCAGCCCTCATTGGGTGTGAGCATGATCCGGTACAAGGTGCTATCTTGGGGTCGATGTTCACCAGCGCCAGGTTGCTGCTGGTTTGCCCCTTGCTGTTGAAGGCATCCACATAATAAGCGATCCCGCCGGAGAGGTTGGAATCCTGGGTTTCGATCCAGCCTTTGCCGGAGTGGGAGGCCAGGTCTGCAACGTGCACCCATTCTGGACTATTGGTGGTCTGCCGGTACAATCCAAAACCTTCCTCATTTTCAGACAGGTCGTGGATGTCCAGCTTGACGTTGCATCCATCTGCCGAAACAGCTAGTTCGGGTGCGGCGGGACAGACTTGGCCGTCAGGGCGGTCACCCATTCAACTAGGGATCCCTGCCATGTATTTGCCGGGGTTTGAACATCGCCGGGCGTGGGAGGTGATTGGTTGGCGTTCCCCGCAGGGGGGGCAAAACTACCGCGGACACTCTCCCGGCTTCCAGGTCAGGTTGACCACCAAATGGAGCCGGGTTGACAAAGACGAACATCGCCTGTGTGACGGTAGTAATATTCCCTTTATTGATGGCACGTGCAATGAGAGCATAATTACCAGCTTTCGGCGGGACCCAGGAGAAGCTGGTGGATAACGCGGAGAGTCCGCCCGCAGGGGCGGCCCGGACTCCCTCCAGTACTCCGTTGATCCATAATTCGGTGGAAGTGAAATTCTGCTGCCCGCTGGCATTCACTTCCACCTGGATGACAGAACCGGCCGTGAATTGAGCTATGTTTAGTGGCTTGGCGATGGCCACCTGGGATTGGCTGGCATCCACGTGCAGGTTCCCGGTTCGTTGGTAGCGGGTAAAGAAATAAGCCGCGCTGGAGATGAGCATGATCACCAGCGCGCCTAAAATGGCAAAAATAACCTATCGGGGAAAGGGTCCCCTTTTCCTCCCTGCAGATGTGCTCATTTGCTTCCCTCCTTGACCTGGATGCCTCGAAAAGAGTAAACAATGTTTGACATTTTTGGGTTTCAGCGTCAACACACGACACAAACTTTGCCTGTTTTTCTTCTCCCGATTGGCGTTAACGTTCTCGGTCAGCAATGCAGCCCGGATGCATGTGGACAGTTATGGTTTATTCGCTGATTGTTCTGGATTGTTGTTTATACAATTATCATTCTAGCACGCCACCTAACGAAATTCAATCAGGGACGTGAGAGTGGTGAAAGACATGCGACAAGCAAATGGCGGTTTCCTTTCCAACCAGATGTTCTGCGGACCCCGCTCCCCCGCAGGGCGGATTCCACAATGGAAGATCTGTTGGCAAACCCACACCCACAGTGGATCTAAATCCAAAACGTTTATCTTGGCAATAACAAGCCATTTATCTCTGCCTGGCTAAGGACAATTGAAAACGGTATTGAGAAGAATCCAGCTTTTTCTCCAAATATATTAATATTTTTTTAGACATCCTTTTCGTATTACTCCTGGCAATCTACAACCTTCGTATGAGGCTGGGCCACTATCCTCCCGAAGAAGTTGTTCGGCAGCTATTTGCTTATCTGTATTCTTGCTTTTAGAGCTTTAACCATTTCTTCAATGCCGGGCTTTGAGTTTGTATCGATGTCTTTAGCTTGCAAGGGAACAAACAGGCAAGTGAAAACTTCTCGATCAACAAAGCGCACTTTGTTATCTTCTATTAGTCCGATGGAAAAGCTATGCTTACCTTGAAAAAGAGCAGGCAGGATAACATGATATTTCCAATATGACTCTCGATTTGACTTCAGTTCGATGAATGCGCGAAGCAAAATAAGGTACTTTGAGCCTGACGGGACTGTGATATCAACCTTTTCCCCAACTTGTGCAATCCTAATGGTGTGGTGAATAAATGGATTTTATTCAAGAAATTTATCCCATTTCGATCAAGATTCGCGAGACCTTCTCGGATGTTATTTGGATCTCGATTCTGTCAGAACCTCCTTTATCAAACTAGATCCTCTCTTGTCATTTCTGAGATTCGATCAGGTAGTCGAAAAGCACTTCACCACAATCCAAAATCATATCTTCGATGTATTGTTCACCGCTGAGGATTTCCAAAACCTTGATTCTTCCCAACGGATCAGCAGTGGATGACGCGAAGCATAATGTCGCATCACCCCTGGTTAACTCCTTTATTACTGATACTATATTTACTGTTGTCAATTGAAGAACATCCGGGGTATGGTTTTTCCGTACTGATGGTACTATTTTGAGATTGAATCCAGGAATATCTGGCTGAATGGGGATTGGTTTCACTTGCTCTGTAGCGTTTACAGATCCTTGAATGAGTGTAGTGCCTCCTCTGCTTATACTTGCTTGAAATATCCCATGATCAGCAGTTAATGTAATCTCGGCATCTTTTTTTGGCCACCCCCAAATCTCACGACCACCTGCAATGGCATACGCAGAGTCGAGGTATAGGGAAACGAAATAGTTACCTAATCTCTCCTTAAAAATGACTGGTATACCGATACCTGCTTCTTTATATTTTCCTTTCAAGGGAGCGTCAATGTTGAACTCACCGACATAGACAAAAGCCAGATTGTCACGGTTGGGAAGCAAAGGGAGAGGTACCAATTCCCGGAGGGTATCAGCCTCTGTCCGGAATACTACGCTGATTTCGTTATTGCCCTTATAGTAGTACGGCGGTTCTGGATAGAGCGGAGACGCTGAGGGCATACTATATCCAAATTTCATTTTTGCCTCTTGCTCATATAATAGTCTGGTTTTGTTTTAGACACCTGAAGGTTTACGTTAGCTAACGAGCTGCTGTCCGCTGGGAGGGCTTATTTAGTACCAGTATCATTTACAGTTGCCCTGTCTAAACCAATGCCATACTCAATACAAATTCAATAGATGGGATCAATGTAAGCGTTATTGTGAGGAAGCGCACCGAAAACCCGCACTATCGGCAGAAAGGTACAGCAAATTATAATTCCTATGAGATGCCAGTCGTCTCTCCCCGTCATTATCATCATTTGATACCCAAGCCCCACCGCGCATCACACGCGCTTCACCGCTGGCAGGGCCTTGTGGATTAACTACGACTGTGGTCTGGCCGCTTTGGGGATAGGGATCAGCGTACCAGTCTGCCACCCATTCGGCTACATTTCCGATCATATCCAACGCCCCATATGGACTTGCGCCGTCTGGATAGCTGCCGACGGGTGCGATACCCGCATGGCCATCATCTACTGTGTAGGTGGGATTCAGTTGCATGTCCATGAGATTGGCTAAATTCCCAGCCCATTCCTGGTTCCCCCAGGGATAGAGACGCCCATCTGTTCCCCGGGCAGCTTTTTCCCACTCCGCCTCTGTTGGCAGTCGACTGCCTGCCCATTGACAATAGGCCGTAGCATCATTCCAACTCACCTGTACCACCGGATATTGCTCCAATCCTTTTAGATCGCTGCCTGGACCGTGGGGACGCTGCCAGATGGCGCCAGTGGTTTTTATACTGTCATCAGAGACAGTTTGGTAGACATACCCATATCCCCTTTTTTCAGCGTCCGTCCGGTAGTTCGAGGCGGAAATGAATTTACCAAACATATCATTGGTCACTTCCGTTTGATCGATCCAAAATGCATCCAGCGAAACCGGGGCAGACATGTATGAGTCGTAAGCATCCGATCCCATGATAAATTCCCCGGCTGGCACGAAGACTTGGATCATTCCATCACTTGCAGATTGTTTTGTGGAGCCAATGCCCAGGGTGGAGGTGGGGCTCGGAAGTACCTGGGTGGGCGGGGGTTTCGGGGATTGAGTGGCTATAATGCTGGGAATAGGCAGGGCGGGTTGTTGTTTTGTGGATTGGGAAGCTTGAGCCGGTTTTGCCCTTTCTGGAACCGAAGTAGCCCCGGTTGCTGTAGAGCTGATAGTACATGCCAGGATGCTGGTAATCAGAGCAAGCGATATGAGGATTCCTGAATATTGTCGTTTCATGTGTTTCTCCCGCTCTCGACAGCCAGAACAATTCCATGATTTCCAATTTTGCTTGAAATATAAATGTAGGATATAGCCGAGGTTCCCTAAAGACAATAACCACTTTTCCCGCTTATGAGGGAAGGAGGCAATTTTTCATAGTCCTAATTGATATGATGAGAAAGGCTATTTTTAATGGTCGTACATGCCTGACAGTTTCGGAGTATTTATTACATCGTAAATTGTCATATTTGATTCAACTCAACATTTACATTCTCATCAGATATCTGCCCATGATACGAATCAGAAGGTTTAATTGTGAACTGTATTCCGGTGATTTCTCCGGATTCACCCCTGACTAATTTTACTAAACCAGACTGTTCCAGGGATTCCAAAATCAATCTGGAATAATTTCGTAACTTTATTGACTCCGTCATGAGTTCTTCACTTGCCTGCAAATAAAAATATCTCGAAACGACCCAACCGAGAAGGGACCCTGAGATGAGGAAAATAAAACTCACCAAAATAGAAGTCCTAATATCCATATTAATTCCTCCAATACAAAGGTTGGAAATGTTTTATATAAAAGTGACTGAACAGGATCCGGCTTTTTGTCTAATTCATAAATCCAACATGTACTCCAGCAACGACTACCTATTTTGCATCATTGACCATCTATTCACCACTTGTGCTTAGGCGGGCCATACTTTTCCACTATGCTTTGATATATTTCTTGCTCGGATGGCGAAATGCTGATTATCCGTAGGCCTTGAATATACTCATTCGGGATGATAAGGTCGGGTTGGCTCCACATGACCCGGGCGATAAAAACAATATAAGGCTTGTCTATCACCTCAGAGGTATATTCCAGGCGCAGGGCGTAATCTTTTTTGACTGTTAATATCTTCGGTCCCTCAAGTTTGAAGCCTCGCAGGCTAATTTCGGAAAGATACCCGAGAATTTCATGCGTGTTATTATCTGTGACACGCATGTAATATCCATATTTAAATCGTTTTTCCCTTCTTTTTTCCTTTCGCATACCCTACTCTTTCATATCGAAGTAATGGGATAAAGAAGTACATGGCTTATTGTCAACTAAGGAAATAATATCATACTGCTCCGGCGGAACTTCGAGAATGCAATAATGAGTTGAATTGCCATTAAATGATTATTCCCATTGATTGTCGTTCCGGATTTTAAACTTCTTCGATCAGGCCGGCAATTTTCATGGCATATGCTTCCTTTGTATCCATATCCGCCAGGCGCGTAAGCATGATCCGCTGAGCCATTGGAGACCCGGCACCGTGCATGGATTCGACCAGGTAGCCGACCCCCCCTGCCCCCAGGGTTATATTCTCAATCAAGCGCAACAGGCGCTGTCGCCATTCCGTGGGGAATTTATCTGAGCCAACCAGGTATTTCTGCAAGAGAGGCCCTACCTCTGGATGGTTGAAGTCCTTCTCTGAGGGCATTGTAACCAATAAACCTCCGGCAATATCCTGGGCAATTCGGGCAATTTCATAGGGGAACCGGGTTACATTTAATTTTGTGACATTGGCAAGCAGGGCGTCAATCTTATAGGTTCCGGAAGAAGATCGAATGCCTTCGTACGAAGTGGCCAGCCCGCAGGCGTACAGGGTTTCATTGAGATGCACCATCTCAGCGAGCTTGTCTTAATATGGGATGCCCCTTCCGTCCCTTGAACTCTGGCGATTGCATGGACTGCACCAATCAGTACATCGCCCACTCCCACTTTACACCCGCCATAACTTGCCCGGTGATGGGCCGCAAACAATTCCACCAGGTCGCCTGCATACCGGGTTTCTCGGCACATAAAAACCCATTCCCAGGGGATAAAAACATCCTGGAAAATGATAACTGCTTCATGGCCACCATATCGGTAATTGCCGACATCGATCTTCCCGCCCTCCAGTTTCCGGGTATCGCTGGCTTGACGGCCAACCACATAGATGATTCCCGGTGCATCTGCCGGAACGGCGCATGCAACAGCATAATCCTTGTCTGCCTCTTTCAGGCTGCGGGTTGGCATCACCAGGATTTCATGTGAATTGATTGCCCCTGTCTGGTGGACTTTGGCTCCGCGGATAAAAATTCCGGCTTCATTCTCCTTGACGATGTGCACATGCAAATCGGGATCGGTTTGCTGGGATGGAGATAATTTCCGGTCCCCTTTCGGGTCCGTCATGGCACCATCCACCACAAGGTTTTCATCCTGCACATGGGCCAGGTACTTCCGGAACCGCGGGTTGTAATGGGTGCCCAGTTCCTGATCCATCTCGTAAGTGACCACATCAAGCGCATTGAAGCTGTCCATTCCCACACAGCGTTGGAAACAGCACGCTGTACACTGGCCAAGTAACCGCTGCATCTTTATCTTATTGACTAAATCTTGTGTGCTCTGGTGGAGATGGGTAAATCGATTAACCTGCCGGCCGGTCAGATTGGATTTGGCCGTCATCAGCTCGACATGGGCAGGGTCTCTAGCGAGCTTGTAAGTCATGGCGACTGCGTTCAATGATGGCCGGATCATCGGATGGTCAACGTAGTTACTAATCTCTTCTCCAAACATGAAAATTCGCTTCTTTATCCCCCTGAGACTTTCCACGTACTCTTCTTCGGTTGTTATCATCTCAACATCCTCGATAATAAAACAGCTTGGCTCGAATCAGAGGTTAACCTGATTGCGCTCCGCTCGGGGATCGGTTTACTAGGACAAAACAAAGGGGATCCGGATATCCCCGGACATTTTCCAATTCATAAACATGTTTTTAATGAACTAATTTATATTTCCGTGACTGAATACTACTCCTTCGTAGCGTGGCCTCCACCTCAATCGGGTCGTTGACAAACCTTCTTCGGGAAGGGAAAAGTACACAAAGACTTGGCATAAGGTGCACTGCCAGGTCTTTGTTTCTGAGTTATTTAATCGGTTGAAGATTTGTATTTTGAAGAAGTTGCGCTGTCCTAATAGCTGACGACTCTGGGCAATTTCTTGGCTTGATCGATCCACTTCTTTACTTGTTTAACTCCCGGCATTTTATTAGTAAGGTTTTTAGCCTTGTTTATTTCAATCATCTTGCTATACAGGTTGTCGGCTACCCGCTTGGACAGTTCCACCACGGTGTCCACGCCGGCATTTTCGAGCAGGTCGGAGTATTGGCTGCCGACCCCTTTGATTCGATACAGATCAGCTCGGTTCACCCATTCTAGGATCAGCATATGAGAAATCCCGGTTGTAGCTGCAATTTCCTTGCGGCCTCTGTCGGATGCACCATTTTTCAACAGGGCTTCCACGGAGCGGATGCCGGCCTTGGCCAATTTTTCAGCGTAGGCGGGTCCAATTCCTTCAATATCAATGATTTTCATGGTTTCCTCCTTATGGGATGAGGTTGAAAGAATTTCCCGGGGTTGAAGGGTATGCCGCGGAATTCTTTCTATGAAAATGTATGCTTTTTACACAGACCGATAAAATACTCAGGTCTGTCTAAAATATAAAGGATGATTTTATCCCTCACTGGGCTATTATTTCTTTTTCCCAATCTTGCCCGCCAGGTTGCCAAGCATACCTTCAGCAGCTTTGACCTTGGCATCATTACTCAATAGGCCGTCGATCTGTCCTGCAACCGGGGCTGGTAGTTTTTTCTTGAGGAAATCGACGACTATTTTAACGATGGTCTGGGCTGTTGCGGCTGGAATGTGGGTCTTTTGCACGATGAGGTTTACAAGCTCATTCATATAATTCTCCTTTTTAATTACAGTTGATGTTGATTGTTGGTAGTTCCATTGAGATTGGATCCCTGGTTTTGACGGCAGGTTGCTAAAGATCGGGGTCGGCCTCTAAAGACAGCCTGCCTATCAGTTAGCATCTCGGGCCAGCCTGCTACAGGCCCTTGATCAGGTTACCCAGGACCAATACAATTAACCCAAGCAGGGTCAATCCGAATGCATAGGTCGAATGGCCTATGATGTATGCCACGATTCCAAGCACTCCGAGGATCACGGCAATCCAGAATGTGATTGTTTTGGGTTCGCTAAGTTTCATTGGTAACTCCTCCTTTGATGAATGAATTTAAAAATCTCTCTTGGCCCCGAGGTCGTGTGACCAGCCGAAGAGAGAATCGTGAAATGATTTTTTTCATTCATTGAATGGTTCATTGATCTCATTAGACATTTTACAGCCTAGCATTTCCTAGTCAGGCTAATCGCTCAACGATCCACTTTTTTTTTAAGACTGCTTTCTTAAACAATCCCCTCTTCTTTTACTATACAACGAATTAACATCCAATACAAGCGTTTTTATAACTTTACGAATCCATAATTGGAGAAGACGCTCAACTGGACCTGTTTCATAACAGACAGATTTCTGATAAACGATCTAGGAAAAAAATCCTGAACCCACTGTTTCTGGATTCAGGTTTTTTTTGCTATTTCCTTGCACTCACCGTTTACTGCCTAGCAGGGATCCCATCAATCCGCGTACAAGTTGGCGTTCCACCTGCCGCGCAATGGGGCTGTTGGCCGCTTTGAGCACCTGGGTGAATACGGTTGGTGCTGGTTTACCGGTTTTGGTCGTTGAAACTGCGCTTCCCATCTGCTGAATGCCGGGGGATGACGCCAGTCCTTGCCTGGCAGTTCGTCCCTGTAGTTTTTCAAAAGCAGATTCCCGGTCGATCGCCTGTTCGTAATGTCCATAGACAGGCGAACTATGGATGATTTGCTGTCTCAGCGCAGGCGATACTGGACCGATTTGTGCGGTAGGCGGTAGCATAAACGCCCTTTGCACAATGCCTGGCATGCCTTTTTCGTCCAGCGTGGAAACCAGTGCCTCTCCGACACTTAATTCCGTGATTGCCTTTTCGACGTCTAATTTTGGATTGGTGCGGAATGTTTGGGCAGCTGATTTAACTGCCTTTTGATCCAGCGGCGTGAAAGCTCGCAGGGCGTGTTGCACCCGGTTGCTGAGTTGCCCCAGTACCATTTCGGGGATATCGAGTGGATTTTGGCTGATGAAATATACGCCTACTCCTTTGGAGCGGATCAGGCGCACCACCTGTTCGATCTTCTCGAGCAGGGCCTTCGGCGCATCCGTGAAAAGCAGATGAGCTTCGTCGAAGAAGAATGCCAGTTTGGGCTTTTCAGCATCACCAATCTCGGGCAGCTTTTCGAAGAGTTCGGAAAGTAGCCATAACAAAAAGGTTGCATACGTTTTTGGGGTCAGCATCAGTTTATCGGCTGCCAGGATGTTGATCGTTCCGTATCCTTTCGGATCGGTTCGCATCATATCTTCCAGGTCCAGCGCCGGTTCCCCAAAGAACTTGTCGCCTCCTTGCTGCTCCAGGGTCATAAGGCTGCGCTGCACTGCGCCGATGCTGGCAGCAGAGATATTTCCATAGGCGGTCTGGAATTGTGCAGCATTATTTCCCACGTACTGGAGCATGGCCTGTAAGTCTTTGAGATCAAGCAGCAGAAGACCATTGTCGTCCGCGATCTTAAATACCAGGCTTAGCACGGCGCTCTGGGTATCATTCAGGTCGAATAGACGTGCCAGCAGTAAAGGACCCATCTCTGAGACGGTTGCGCGTACAGGATGGCCTTGTTCCCCAAAAACATCCCAATAAATGACCGGATATCCTTGGAAAACAAAATTCGTCAGCTTTAAAAGTTGAATGCGCTCATTGACTTTGGGATTATTACTTAGACCAGGCTGGCTGACTCCCGAGAGATCCCCTTTTACGTCGGCCATGAAGACCGAAACACCTATTCGGCTGAGGCCTTCGGCGATCATCTGCAAGCTGATGGTTTTTCCGGTCCCGGTTGCGCCGGCAATCAATCCGTGACGGTTCGCCATTTGCGGCAATAGAAAGAGATCGATTTCTCCTCTGGCAATCAGAATTGGATCAGACATGGAACCTCCTATGGGAAAAAAAACAAGTTAATAAAATTGACTGTCCTTTGGGGAAAAATCCTCTCAATAAAAAGATGCTGCCCACCTATAACTATGATCGATTATAACCGAATGGCAAATAATTTGCTGTGTAACGATTAACATGGATCGGGGAACACTGTGGATATCACATGCTTTCTTTTTTAGGGAAACCCTTACTATGCGCAATTCTGTTTTCTCAAGGGCTGCCTCTACCTCGCAGGGATTGTTGACACACCCTCTTCGGGAGGTGCTGCTGACCCGGGCTTCCTTGCTGAGAGATTTCAACAGGCCTCATAAGATATTTTTACACTTCACTTCCAATATTGCCATTATGGAGGAAGCGATTTCCTCTTAAGGGCGTCCTCCCCAAATCAAAAAGATTTGGGGAGGATGGTGTAGGGACCGGGGGATGCCCAGAGTGGAAGTACGGCTTAGATGCAACCTGCAATTGAGGCCCTTGCTTTTAAGCCTTCCGAGTTTTCATTCTTTCGTCCTTCGGTGAGGCAAAGAAAAACGCATCTATTTTATACTGCTAACCCTTGGGGGGTTGTACATTGAATATGAAGGCGGGCGACTGAGTGATGCGGTTGTCCGCACCGGTGGAATCCGTATAATGTCCCCGGACATAGACCCTCAGGATTACCTGGCCGGCGGCTTGCGGGGTGAAGTACCAGCTGATGGTACAGGTGCTCCCAACGTCCAGGCTGTCAGGGCAGTCGCTAAATTTATCTTGATCCACATCCCAGCCTTGAGGAACTGTCAGGTTGGCAGTGACTTGCAATGGAACATTACCGGTATTTCTGACCGCCGCCCTGAAGATCAACGAATTGCCGGCGTACACTGTCGAGGCGTAGGTGCTGCCACCTGAGAAGAGTGTCGCGTTCATGCTGGGTAAAACGCTGGGTGAAGTATTAGTGGCGGTGGTGGTGGAAGAATTGGTGCTGACAGAATTACCAGCTGACCCCTTGGCGGGTTTTACATTGAAAATGAAGGCGGGCGACTGAGTGATGCGGTTGTCCACACCGGCGGAATCCGTATAATGTCCACGAACATAGACCCTCAAGTATTCCTGACCGGCGACTTGCGGGGTGAAGTACCAGCTGATGGTACAGGTGCTCCCAACGTCTAGGCTGTCAGGGCAGTCGCTAAATTTATCTTGATCCACATCCCAGCCTTGAGGAACTGTCAGGTTGGCAGTGATTAGTAATGGAACATTACCGGTATTTTGGACAGCCGCCCTGAAGATCAACGAATTGCCGGCGTACACTGTCGAGGCGTAGGTGCTGCCACCTGAGAAGAGTGTCACGTTCATGCTGGGAAGGATTGAAGCAGCCTGCGTTTGGATTGGGGGATACAATACCCAGCTGCTGAGCAAGCCCATCATGATGGCTATGCTGATGATAGATATCCTGGTACGGAAATTGATCATTTTGGTACCTCCTGATTAGGAAAAAATATGGTCAAAAGTTAATAACTGAGAAAACCCACCTGAAAGACAAGCAAAAAACATTGTAGCACAACGAGTGAGCCTGAACAAGGAGGTGGTAAATAAGGAATGTTTGTAACATAAACGGTTGGTGAATTTAAAGCACACTCTTCAATCCTTATATTAGTCGTCAGATCGTGGAACTTATCCCGTCTATACACTCAAAGTCATAACTGCAATAACGACAAACAATGGCTTCAGCCTGGATATCTTCCGCGCAATATGGACGTTTTTTCAGGGTGTTTTCCTCCCTAGATTGGTTTTATCTATATTATTTACAAAAATTACAAATAAAAAAAACCGACGATCTTGCCGGGGTGGTTTGAGAGCGATAAATTAGGGATCGCTTGGGCGGCGTCTAATTGCTCTTATGGAGTGATAAGGGGAGAGGCCTTTAGTCTGGCTAGCAGAATTCGAGCAAAGGATTTTGCATCCCCTACAACCTCGTTTTTATAGCCGTATTCATCTACTACATGCACCAAATTTCGGTAAGAAAAAATAATCACGTAATCCGCTTGAGAGCTGGTGCCGGGCCTTATAAAACCAGCGCGTGTTTTATCTCCGATTTTAGGTGGGTTGGTTTCATCCAAAAAACCGCTCAATGAATAATTTTTAACTGCCAGTTGAGCACCATCAGATGTATTGTAGAGACTGATTTCGTCGGATACTACTACAAGCCAGCCTCCGGTACCATAATCTTTTCCATACCAGATTGACCATCCATCTATGCGTTCTGTATCATCTACAAAAGTATTATTAACTTCCTCATTAGGAATATGTACCGGCGCATCATACATTGAAGAATATTTGGAACCAAGAGGAAAGTCTGACTGCTCAAGAAGGAAATCTTTTAGATTTAGTTGAAGGGACAAAATATCGGGTTTGGGTAAGGGTGTTTTAATGGTTGTTGGCGTCTCAGTTGGTGTCTCTATGGTCGTTTGTGTTGGGGTTTGTATCAGGGTCTCTGTGGGGGGAATGGGAGTAAATGACGAAGTGGCTGCTTGGTTTCCTGGGTTTGTGGAAAAGGGATCTCGGCAACCTGGGGTGATGGGACCGCAACCGGTCAGCAAAATTATGGCTAAATAACTGATGTTTAAAACGAGCTTTTTAACCATTTTTTTCATTTCCCTGGATATGTTTCCTCCAGATTATTATCGCGCTATTTTTTGCAATTCGTCCATTCAAAAGGAAATTGGAAAGTTTGTCAAACCACGGTAATAAGCCCCGGCGCTTATGCCGGGCTTTTTGATTGACTCGCGCCTCGATTTTGCGCGATAATCCTTTGTACCTTTGAAGAAAAATTATGACTGATAATCTCATTTTCGATTTGCTGAACGAACAAAAAGTACTTCGGGTGGAACGTCGTGCAATTAATAAAAAACTTGAGAAAACCCCGATGTTGGATGATGCCGTTCGCTTTTATAAGGATTATGGTCAAACCCCTGAACATGTTAGGCTTGCAAACCGACTCAAGGAAATTGAACGCAGACTATTGGAAATTAAAGAATACCTTCGGATTCATAATTTGTTGAAATAGCTGTTCTGTCAATTAGCCGGATCCCCTAACTTGGTATAAATGGTGCCGTTTGGAAAAAATCCCGTCTGGTTTATGACGGGATTTTTTTATTTAGGAAGGAATGGACTTTTTTTCTTGATCTGGCATGATCGGAAAAGGGTTGGTAAAATACTTTGCCTTTTATTCAATCTGTAAATATATTATGCCCACTTTTTTTCCTATTGGTTGATCTCAACCGGAATAGATAAATACCCGGCTTTTTGTTTTGGCTTATTCATCTGAATTTACTAAGATTGCCCCGGCTTTCTCAGGGTCAAACCCATCAGGCCATTTTGTATTTTTGCTGTATTTCGCCCCGTGGAAGTCAGGCTCGCTCGTGTACGAAATCGACCCTAGGTTTGCCCCTCCCAGGTTGGCCCCACTTAGGTCAGCCTCTTTCAGGTCGGCTCCGGTCAGGTTGGTATTTTCCAGGTCAGCATGGTTCAGTTCAGCCCTGCGCAGATTGGCCGCGCCTAGGTCGGCCCTCTTGAGATTGGCTCCACGCAGGTGAGCCCCGATCAGTTTTGCAGCCCCCATCAAAGCCTCGCGCAGGTCGGCTTCGTTTAGGTTGGCCGCGTTCAAGGTGGCATCCTCTAGGATAGCCCATCGCAGGTCAGCCCCGGTCAGGTCAGAGTTGTACAGGTTAGCCCTGTTGAGGGAAGCCCCGCTTAGATTAGCCTGTTTCAGGTCTGCCCCCACCAACCATAACGGGCCTGGTCGGTTGATTAGTTCGTATAGCTCTTTTTTTGTAAATTCCATATCTTGGCACCTCCCATGCCTTTATCGAGATTAAATAAGAGCCCTTATCTCTTTAGGGCAATTGTAAAGTGGGATTGAGAATTACCCGGCTTCTTGTCCAACATGTAAATACAATATGTGCTCCCGCATCGACAATCATCACGCCTTCATGAACCATCATTTCACCAATTGTGTTTAGGCGGGCCATACATTTCCACAATTCTTTGATATATTTCCTGCTCGGATGGTGAAATGTGGACAATCTGAAAGCCTTCAATATATTCATTCGGGGTGATCGGGTCGGTTTGGCTCCACATCGCCCGGGCTACAAAAATTATATAAGGCTTGTCAGTAACCTCAGAAGCATATTCCAGGCGCAGGGTGTAATCTTTTTTGACCGCCAGGACCTTCGGGGTCTCAAGTTTGAAGCCTCGCAGGCTGATTTCGGTAAGATACCCGAGAAGTTCATGCGTGTTATTATCTGTGACACGCATATAATCTCCGTGTTTACTCCGTTTATCCCTTCTTTTTTCCTTTGGCATACCCTACCCTTTCACATAGGATAAAGGGGATCGAGAAGTACCCGGTTTTTTTCCTATTCGTAAAGATGTTTTGCCTACTGATTATTATCGCGCTATTACTGTAAATTCATCATTGTAATTTATCAATTGGTGAAAACCAAAAGAAAGTAAAAAGCCCGGCAATTAGGCCGGGCTTATTGATTGACTTGTGCCTCTGTATAGCGCGATAATGATTCAATCCTAAGAGGAGGCATTATGAATCAAAATTGGGAATATAAATTTCTAAAGGGGCAACGAGACCCCCTTATTATTTATGACAACAGATTTGGCGAAGAATTTGTACGTGGTTATGATGTTGCGTTGAAGTGGTTCGATGATGGAAAACCTCTGGACGAAACCCTGGATATTATAGGTATCTCAAAAGAATTGGGTTTGCAAGGCTGGGAATTGGTAGCAATATGTCCTCGCTCGTTGCCCGTGTCTACCGGTACTACTGGCACCACAACTGATGAATTATGGGTTTTCAAAAGACCACTATAAGATCATCGATGGCATAAAAAAAGTCCGGAAAAATCTCCGGTTTTTTTCCGCAAATATTTGTAACAAATTTCATTGCTTTTATTTTGAGGAGGTGCGATACTGATATATACAACAAGCCCAATCCGCTTGTGCTAGATCGGGAGGTCAAAATGGAGAAAAAAAAGAAATTCGAATCTGGCGATCTCGTAAAACTGATATATGGGGGACCGCAAATGACAGTAAAAGATTATTTATTTGGTGATGTCTTATGTCAATGGAATAAAGGTGGCAAGCTGGTGCAAGGAGCCTTTTCGGAAGCCTCTCTGGAATTATCACCAACAGAAAAATAATAAACGGGATTCTGACCTGCCTGGAAAGAGGTGGGTAGACTGATCATTCCAGTTTGTAAAGTATATACCACATAATTTAGGCTCAAGAATAAAAAAAAACGGCATTTCTGCTGGGTTCATTATTAAGAAGTTGTTTTTAAACTTAAATGAAACTTACCGAAATAATTTATGGAATAAATTCCGGGGGACAGTAACCTATTTCATCAGTACTCAACATTAAAATACCATTCTCCATTGTTATCAAACCTGTCGCTACTATGCAATCTCCTGGGCGTAAACTAAGGTATACCCCAATAGGTCTGTATATGACGCGCACTTGCGAGTTGTTCCTGCTGAACAGGAAAACGGTCCCGCTGAATTCGTAAACCTTGCCGTATACACATAGAGTCCGACCCACCTGCGCCGCGGTGATCGCCTCCCAGGAATTGCAAATATTTGAGATGGTTAGTGTCGGCTTGAGTGTTGCAGTCTCTGTTGGTGTGGTCTTCGGAATTGGAATGGGTTTCTGCGGAGGGTTCAACGTGGTCTCGGCTAAGAAGCTGGAACTTACCCAAAGCAGGCTGCTGAAAACGATGACCGTAATTTCCAGGTTTCTCCTTTTCCCCGCTTTTCTCCAGCGCCAGGTGATCAGGGTGCAAATCAGCCACAAGAGAATAAAACTTAATGGCACCCCAATTGCCAGGCTGCCTGATATCTCATGAAATGAACGAAAATATATGCTTACCACACTAATGGCAGCGAGGCCGGTTATAACCGCTGCCCACATGGCACCGGTCGCCCAGATGGACCGTTTTGGATTTCCAATCTTTTTGGTCTTTCCAATCTTTCCGGGAAAAGGCGGCTGCATGGGTTGAGGGAATTCATGCCAGCAGTTGTAGCAGAGAATAGCCTCATCCGGGTTCTCTTTTCCGCAGGTTGGGCAGATTTTCACGGCGACTTTCTCCCTAAATTAGGTTTATCGACTAATTATTGCACCAATCCGGTTTTTTCATCCTTGCAATTTTGCAATTAATATGTATATAAAAATCAAGGTTACAAAAAGTCCGACAATTTAACCGGGCTTAATGATTGACTTGTGCCTCTCTATAGCGCGATAATGATTCTATCCTAACAGGAGGCATTATGAATCAAAATTGGGAATATAAATTTCTAAAGGGGCAGCGAGACCCAATTATCATAAATGACCCAAGATCAGGCGAAGAATTTATACGTGGTTATGATATTGTCTTGAAGTGGTTTGATGATGGAAAACCCCTAGAAGAAAACTTGGATATTTTGGATATCTCAAAAAAATTGGGTTCGCAAGGTTGGGAATTGGTAGCAATCTGTCCCCGCTCGTTGCCTGTGTCTACCGGAACTACTGGCACCACAACTGATGAATTGTGGGTTTTCAAAAGACCAATATAAGATCATCGCTCGCGAAAAAAGCCCGGCTTAATCGCCGGGCTTTTCATCAAGGTATTTATGTTTTGTGGGCTGTCCAGTGCTTTTCGATTTGATGGACATATTCCCTCCACGTAAATTATCGCGCAAATTTCCCCCATTTTATTGTATGAAAATAATATAGATAAATGCTCGTTTTATTCCATAAAATGATATGGACAACTGCTTGCTATTTTAAATAAAATGATATAGACAAAACGAGGAAATTATGAATAGTTATAATCTGCGGCTGGAAGATGATCGGACGGAAGCCGATGGAGATAGAGTAAATGGCTGCCTGTTTTCCCTGCCATTTTGGATTGTTGCCCTGGTTTTATTGACCAAGGTCATTCTGTCACTTGTTTGAAGGAACATAATTATGAATAGGAATTATTATTTGCACAGGGATGGACGAAATAAGAAAAATAGAATTATTGATATTTTGATGGTGGAGATTCCGATTATTGGGATAATTTATTTGGTTGGTAAATTGATTCCCATTTTGTTCAAATAGAATTGCGGTTCGATAAGAAAGAGAGGATGTACTTTATTGGCAGGCGTCAAGAGTATATGCAAACAAAAAGCCCGGCGGTTAGGCCGGGCTTTGAACTTCCGAGACGCCTGGTTTAATTATCAGGCTTATCCCAATCCGGGTTGATAGCCGTTAAAGGCGCAATCATCATTAAAATTATCACAATCAGTAAACCGCCTCCATATTAGACTAATATAGGCTCCTGTTACAAAGTCTCAAACCAATCAACGCTATTATGCCAGGCAGAGTCTTCAAACCAGATATCGAATCGCGTTTCGATACCCTGCTTAAATAAATCCTGTAGAGTTATTCTCACTATCCACGAGATTTTATTATTTAGATTTAATAAGTACTGTTTAAGATGAAGTTCCGGCTTATAACCATTTGTTATCAATACCCCTTTTAGACTATATTGCCCGTCTGGATTAAGAGGTGAAGTTAATACGATATCAACAGTTGATTCTGTAATGATTTTTTTACTTTCCATATCAAGAAGAAAACCTTTTATTCTCTTGGTTTGGCTAGACATATTCCCTCCAAAATGAATTACGTGATTAGTAAATTATTATCGCGCACAATTACCCAAAAACCACCACCCACCTTTGTTACAGTCACGGTTGTACGATGGTTCCTTGAAGGAACGCAATGATTCCTTGGGTAAGGGACTTATTCCGTACGTTTGACTGTTGGCTAGGGAAGATCGACCCAGGCCGCGATCCCCCCGACCACCGCTCCGGCAATCAGGCTGATGACGCTGCAGGCTGCCGTCACGGGGCCCGGGATAAACAGCCTGGAGTAGACATATGGCAGGGATAAAAAAGCGACCTCGCCCAGCATCCATACCCCTGCTCCAACCAGCGGTCTGAGAAGCCGCTTGTTGACCATTGGAACCAGGATGCCGGTGACCCAGCCGATCAAAAACATGCCCAACGCCGGCAATCCGCTGCCGCTGTCCGCATAGTAGCTGTTGTAGTCTATGCGCAGGATGTATTGAACCACAAACCGCGCAATCACCCCAAAACAAATCCCCCCTACCAAACCGAGAAGCAATCCGAAGAGTATTCTACCGGACGTTGCCTTCATAGCTATCTCTCCCTTCTTGATCGTGGAACCACGATCCGGACTCTCCCTGCCTGGAAGATGTGTGCGGGGAGGGCAGCCCCATCGAACTTTTAGAAAACCTGTCAATTGCACGCCGCGTGGAAAAGAGGTGTTCCTCTGGATTGCGTACACAGTTATTATAGGATTTTGGTTAGAAAATTTCAATCACGTCATTTTTTCAACACCCACCGCTTCTGTTACAGTCACCCTGTTTGGAGTGGGGGTATTTAGGAAGTGGGATTTTAGGTTCGCCTGGAACAAGGGTTCCTGTCAACTATCCCTTTTTTACCATTTTCAAAGATATTCTTCCGGTCACAGCATAAGTCTGGGGTTGTTGACAAACTCGCCTCGGAAGGGGATGTTAAATCAGGGTTCCTTATTATCGTCAAGCTGATTAATATTCAGATTCAGTATCTTCCTTACGCCACTTCCTGGCGGAGGGCATTTTCAAGAGCTATAAGTAGTTCTTTGTGCCTTTCAGTATCAATTGGCGCTTTTGTTATATATATTTGTTCTTCCACCGGAATACCGGGACGTGGGGCAATAATAAACTCTTTAGGGTTGAGCGTAATACTAGATTTTTCTAGAGCTGAATCTAGAGATTTGAATTGGACTATTAAAACTATTTGACCGAAATTGATAGCAGAAGTTGCTATATCGGATGTTGTCATGGGTTGCAAAGTATTATTTATAAAATCGTATAATTGAGAGGAAATCAACCTGTCCGCAGGAAAATTCAAATGAGTAACAATCTCAGATTCTTGGGCTTTTACTTTTGGCGCAAGATAGTCTATTGCAATACTACCTGATAGCACCTTTAATTCTTCTACAAGCTTTAGATAAACAGCATCTGCATAGATCATCTCGTCTTCTACGTCCAAAAGGATTCTACGGTCCTCAACGACAAGTCGAGTTATTGGAATCTCTCGAGCTTCTTGGTGGAATGTGCCAAATTGATACGTTACTATCGGTGTTCCTTGAGCATTTTGAGATAAACTAACCTGGCTAAATCCAAATAATTTCTGTAGTATTTGCGTCCCAGCAGGGTGAACCAGTTTTGGCAAAGGTATCTCGTCGGGGTTAGTTATATATACTTGATGACTAGATGTTCTCTGAATTTCCATTGAAAATTACCTCCAATATTAATGAGATTATGCGGTGAGAATTTCTGGTTCTTTTGTTGGATAGGAAAATGAATAAGGAATTAAGCCAGAGGGAATATAGGTTGCCGCGACCTCTCGATCAACCATATTAGCATTATTCGGCACAGAAGTCGGAAACAAGGTTAAATACCTAAAGACAGGTTCGGTCTTTATTTCTGATATTGCAGAAAATAATGGTTGGGTTTCCAATGCAATTTGGCTAAGTTCTTCAGTCAGTGTAGGAATGACGTGTAACCAAACTCCTAAACTACTGGCAAATTCTATAATTTTGCTAATTGTTTGAGAAGTATAGTTTTCATTTTCAAATCGGGAAAGGTTTGCCTGTTCCCAACCTAGGCGCTCGGCCATCTCAGCTTGAGTTAATTTCGCTGAAATCCGAATTTTTGCTAATAACTCGCTAATGTTATCTAGAAGAAATGGATTTAATTGTTTCACTGCTTGTTCAAACGGAAGCTCGATTAACTTTTTATATTCTTCAATTTGAGATTCCAGCTCCTCTACTTCTATCTCTAGTGGCCCTACATAGAAATCTAATTCATCGCCGGCATATTTTCCACTAAGTTCTGTAATATTTTGACGGATAGAATCAATTATTCGTTGCGCATTCTTTAGTTGAGCATTATTCTTGATCATTTTATTAAGTCTCCAGATACACTATTCCTTTTTCTCTTTGTTTAGGTGGTCTTGTATGGCTAAACCAATTGAGGCGATATTGGAACATTGCCTCTTCTTCTCCTTGGAAGAACCTAAAGATATGCAAATGGTTTGTCTTATAGCCCCAAGCAAAACCACGCAATCTCTCGGACGCAAGTACATTTTTTTTGAATTCAAGAGGAAGAAGCACAATTAAATCAATATCACTTGGTGCCATTTTAGTGGTTGTATAACTACCATCAATATATATCCCAATTGAATAATATTTAATAAAATTATAGAATTCTCGGAAGTATTTAGTTAGTTGACTGCGCTTAAGTGACTTTGATCCGCCGAACCTCCTTATAATCACATCTAAGTTAACAGCATAAATACCCGGTGGAAGTGTCCCGAATTCGTCAAAATCTGGTAATTCGTAATATGTAATAGTCTTATGCATTGTATATCAATATTGATATGATGTCAACTTGCTTCTAATACATCAACCTTTTTTTTAGATAGCGCAGTCCAAACCTCAACCATATACAGGATAATCCCGATCAACCAAGCTGACCCATTTGTGACTGATATATTACGGTCCTAGATAAACCCACGCCCCGCAATCTTGCAGCCTGACTTGAAAGGCAGATGATGGAATGTACATAGTACCGCCGGCCATGCCAAAGTGGTTATTGATAATTTCTCCGGTACGCGTAGAGAGTTCCCAATAGCAATCATTTTGAGTTCCTTGTGATCGCCAAAGGCCTGGGGCAATTTCAACAGTCACCAAGTAGTAACCATCGCCCCGAGGCAAGGTGAGGGGGTTAGTTGTTGGCATAGCGGTCTGTGTTTTCGTAGGGGTTGGCGTGATCGTTGGGGTATAAATCGGAGTTGGCGAGAAAGTTTCCGTGACAATCTTAGTGATAAAGAAAGTGGGCTGCAAGGTGTAGGTGGGATAAGATGTATGGGTTGGATAAGCTGTCTGTGTCGGAATAGGCGTCCAGACTGCCCGTGTCCCCGCGATAGCGGTCTGGATGGCTCCTTGTGACGCCTTTTAATATTGCCTCTTGACAATCTAGAAAATTTGTTCTAATATATATTCAGGCACGGGAAGGCCAAGGCTCTTCCCGGCTTTTTATTTAATGGCCTTCCTGTGCCCACGTCGGCTTCGCGTCACGCTGGGCCACCCCAGTCGCCATTGGCGGAGACTTCTTCTAGCCGTCATCGGCAACCTCGACGCCCCTTGGCGTCGCTGTTGGCGACCGGGGGATAGCCCTCATCAAATCATGTTTTCCTTTCAATTACCAGGAGCTCAACCATGCTAATCCTTCAGTCAAAAATCGCCGCCGCCCATTCTTCCCTCTCCCTCCGTGTCCGCCAGACCATCCGTCACGATCCTCTTGACTGGGCCATGACCTGTGGCATCCAACTCCGTCCTTACCAGCGCGGCATCGCCCTTGCCATCAAGAATTCCATCATTCACCATTTGGGTCTCACCTTCGTCGTCATCTTCCCTCGCCAGTCCGGCAAGAACGAGCTCCAGGCCCACATCTTCTCCTGGCTTCTTTTCCGCTACGCTCCCAATGGCGGGCGCATTGTCTCCGTCTCCCCCACCTTCAAGCCCCAGACCACTAACAACATGGAGCGTGTCTCCCATTCCCTCGACGCCTGTATCGGCTCCCGCCGGCCGCTGGAAAACCTCCAAGGGCTACATGTACAAATTGGGCAAAGCCTGCCTCCAGTTCTTCTCCGGCGAACCCATGCCAAGGTCGTCGGTGCCACCGCCGACTTGCTTCTCTCCGTCGACGAGGCCCAGGAGGTCGACCCCGCCAAGTTCGACAAGGACTTCGACCCCATGACCGCCTCCACCAACGCCACCCGTGTCTTCTGGGGCACCGCCTGGACCTCCAACACCCTCCTCGAGCGTCAGCGTCGTATTGCCCTCCATGCCCAGCAGCAGGACGGCATCCAGCGCGTCTTCTTCTTCACCGCCGATGATGTTCGCCGGTCTGGTTCCCGCCTATGGCGCTCACGTTGACCGGGTCATTGCTGAACGCGGCCGCAACCATCCCCTCGTCCGCACCCAGTACTTCTGCGAGACCATCGACGCCCAATCCGGCATGTTCACCCCCGCCCGCATTGCAATGATTTTCCCTTCCGCTTCCTGTCACCCTAAAGGCGGAGCACATGTCCCGAACGCAGCCGAGGGATTTGGGGAGACACCCGAACCCGAGGCGCCACAAGGCGAGGCGACTTCAAGCCGCCATCGCCAGCCCTTGCGACAAGAGTCGCAAGGGGCCGCACTCTTATCTTCCGCAGAAATATCTACCCCTATCGCTTTTCTCATCGACGTGGCCGGCATGGACGAATCCAAAACCAGCCTCGCCTCCTCCCTCTCTAGCGAAGGCCTCGGCAATCCCGGGCGTGACTCCACCACCCTCACCATTGTCGCTATCGACCTCTCGGCACTCGCTGAATTCAACCATCCCTCCTACCGCGTCCTCGCCCGCCACGCCTGGACCGGCCAGAATCATCTTACCGTCTTCGGTCAGATCAAGAACCTGGCGCAGCAGGCTTCTCCCCAGCAAATCGTCATCGATGCCACTGGCGTCGGCGAGGGCCTTTGGGCCTTGCTCGATCGTTCCTTCCCGTCCCGCGTTATCCCGGTTAAATTCACCTCCCAGGAAAAATCCGAGATTGGCTGGAAATTCCTCTCCATCATCGAGACCGGTCGTTTTCATGATCCCAATCCTTCGGATGAGGTTCGTCTTCAGTATAGCCATTGCATCAGCGAGATCCTCCCGGGTCCCTCCAAAACCCTCCGCTGGGGTGTCCCCGATGGCACCCGTGGTCCCGATGGCGAACTTATCCACGACGACTACATCCTCGCCGATTCCCTCACCGCCGTCCTCGACCGCCTGGAATGGAACTTTAGCACAGACCTTGCGGTCATGGATGGTTTCGATCCCTTGGATCGGTGTGGTTCTTCCTACTCATTGAGTGGTTTCTATGTCAACAAATTCTGAGCGACGGGCGGGTTCGCGGAGCACCCACCTTGGGGGGCAACCGCCCGCACGCCATGCCGCTGACTCATGTCAGCGGCACTTCACCAACATCGTCCCCATGTTCTTTGGGGGGTCGAGTATTTTGCGGCATGGCAATCCCCTCCCACTCGGGAAAGTCGTTCTTCCTTATATGTTTTATTTCCCCATGTTTCTTTGAGATCCTTCGTGTCCGCCTGCCCCCGCACTTTAGGGGTCGAGCAAATCTTTTCAATTTTCTCTAAAGGAGCCCCTAAAATGACAGACTCATCCTCGCCTCCTAACCAAAACATTGAGGTCATCCCTCGCAAAGCGGGTGCCCCTCTGGGAAACACCAATGCCTTCAAGCATGGCTTCTATTCTCACACATTCTCCCAACCCGAGATCGACCGTCTGGATGATGACGTCCGCGGTGAACTCAGGGACGAAGAGGAATTCCTTCGCATCCTTCTCGCCCGAACTGCCGAGAATATTAAAAATCGCACCTTGAGCAATGACGAATATTGGGTCGCCCTCCGTGCTGTCTCCCTTGCCGTCGGTCGCGTTGAAAGCCTTCACCGGTCAAGGAAACGCCTGTATGAAAATCAAACAGCCCTCGAAAAAGTCTGGGAAGAACTTAAAGATATTCCTCCCGAGGAGGATTAGTGCGCGCCCTGCGACATCAAGTCGAATTGTGCCATATCGACGACATCGCGAAGCATCCCCCAGGGACGAGTCGTCGATACAAGGTAGCCTTTGCTTTTGTAGGGGCGAGACACATCGTACCCGAAGGGTATGTCTCCCCCTGTCCGCAGACGAGAATTGCCTTTGAGATTCTGGGAAAAGAAATAATTGTTTATCGATTATTCCTCAGGAACAATGCACACCTGTGGCCATTTTCATCTTCAAACCCCCACCTATGGGGATATCACAAAGGAAATTTCCCTATTGAAAGAAGTAGCCGTAACCTTTTCGGTCTCGCCGGCGACTGTGTATATAAGCACACGGAGGGTTCAGCAGTTGCTGTGCCTTTCACCTATCCGCAATTCCCTGGAACGACCCGTTGTTAAAGCCAGCATGATCCCCCTGTGGGACAATGCTGCCCCGCAAAGGCACGGGAGTTCTTCCTGGACGAAATACGGGTAGGACCCAACTTAAGGAGGTAGATACCACAATGAAGAAAAGTTCGCTGTTCATTTCCGCAGCCATCACCACGTTCATTCTGGCCGTCCTGGCAGGTGTGATCTTCTATGCCCGGGCGGGTGCCCTCGGGGCGCCGGTCGCTACCCTTGTCCCCCCCACGGCCATCTTTACCGATACGGCCACACAAACGCTGGCGCCCACCGATACGGCCACAACCGCGCCGACCGCTACTTCTTCAGCCATCACTCCGCAGGAGGCTGCCTTCATTGCCGCCACTGCCCTGGGAAATACGAAAATATACAGTGTCGATACCGCTACACGCTACGGCATGGATGTGTACAAGGTCACTTTCAGTTCCGGGTCTGTCGTCTATGTCAGTCCCGATGGTCACATCCTGGTGATCACCACCCTGGCGGCCATTAATGGCGATCCCGCTCCCACCCAGCCGCCCTCCGCGGACGGTTCTTCGTCGTCCTCCTCGAATTCCGGTTCATCCCGCGATTCCGGGGAACACGAAGGTTCCGGCGGGGATGACTAGCAGGGTACATGCATGCAAAAGAAACCAAAAAAACGCTGGCTCGACGTCCAGATTATCCTCGCTTCGCTTGCGGTCACCTTTACCGTGGGCCTCTGGAACGTCATTGCCATGGGTAACCGCCAGGTCTCCAGTTCGACCGGCAGCCCGCCCGTCAATCCACCCCCTTCGGACCCAACCCTTACCTATACCTACACTCCCAGTCCAACCGCTGCCGTTACCCAGGACCCGAATGCGGTAATTACGCTTCCAAAAGTACACATCATGATGGGCGGCAGCCTGCCGGTTGTCAGGGTTGTCCCGGCGGCGCCTCCCCCCAGCAGCGTCTCAGGCAGCCAGAGCGGCGGCTCATCCGGCGGCGGCGCTTCCAATCCGCCTCCGCCACCTCCTCCGGCCACGAATACCTCGTCCTCCAAGCCATGAAGCGCATTGAATTCCATGCCATGGGCAGCCGCATGCTGGCATTGCTGGACGCCGACTCGGGGAATGCCGAGCAGGCTCTCGAGAGCGTCCCGGCCTGGTTCGAAGAGTGGGAACAGGTTCTCAGCCGTTTCCGCCCGGGCAGCGAGCTCGACCGCCTGAACCGTTCGAACGGGCTGCCCATGGCTATCAGCCAGACCCTTTGGGAGGTTTTTCAGGCCTGCCCGGGCCGCCGAGCAGTTTACTGGCGGGCTGGTGACCCCAACCGTGCTGGACGCCCTGGTTGCGGCGGGGTACGACCGCTCGTTCGAGTCCCTTCCGTCCATCCAGGCGGGTGATGGTTATACGCTGTCTGGACCCCGGGGGGAGTTCCCCGGTTCGTTCGAGGATTTCCCCAGTTCTGATGGGGTGTACCCCAGTTCTGTTGGGGTGTACCCCAGTTCTGATGGGGTGTACCCCGGTTCTTGTGAGGTGATCGTCTGGGATGTTCCCACCCGCAGCCTGGTTCTGCCTGAAAACGCCCACATCGACCTGGGGGGTGTCGCCAAAGGCTGGGCAGCCGACCAGGCTGCCCGGCGCCTTTCCCGCTTCGGGCCTGCTCTGGTGAACTCCGGCGGCGATATCGCCATCAGCGGCCCGACTTCCAACGGGCAGCCGTGGCCGGTCGGGGTCGAAGATCCCTTCCAGGTCGGCATTCATTTTGAGACGTTGAAGCTTTTACGCTGCGGTGTGGCCACTTCGGGTAAGGATTACCACCGCTGGCTGAAGGACGGCCTCTGGCACCATCACATCATCGACCCGCGCACCGGCCTGCCGGCCGATACGGATGTGCTGGCAGCGACCGTTGTGGCTCCCACCGTCATGGAAGCCGAAGCGGCCGCCAAAGCGGTCCTGATCCTGGGCAGCCGGGCTGGGCTGGACTGGCTCGAAGCCGATAGCGGACTGGCCGGCATCTTGGTGCTGGAAAATGGAAAATCCATCTATAGTCAGAATATGGAAAAATATCTCTGGAGAAATTAATGCAGGTAATCGACCATCCAAAGAAAGTTTATCCATCCAAAGTCAATCCCCCCGAAGAGGAGGTTGAATCCAGCCTTACTATCGAAGGAGTGCTGGTATTCCTGCTGGCCATCTTCTGCGGTCTCGTTGCCACGGCTTTCGTGCTGCCGCTCTGGCTGCCCGGGCTCGCCAGCTCGTTTACCGGCTCCAACCCGAAGGCGTACTGGTATCTTTCGCGCGGGGCGGGGTTCGTTGCCATGGGCCTGCTGTGGATTTCGATGATGCTTGGGATCGGGATCACCAACAAGATGGCCCGCATCTGGCCGGGCCTCCCGCCCGCCATGGCCATCCATGAGTACACGAGCCTGCTCGGCTTTTTCTTCGCCGGCTTCCACGCCCTGGTCCTGCTGGGTGATAAGTACAGCAACTACGCCCTGGTGCAGCTGCTCATGCCCTTTGGGTCGGTCCAATACCGCCCCACCTGGGTGGCACTCGGCCAGCTCGGGTTCTATGCCTGGTTCCTCATCATGCTGGCTTTCTATATCCGCAAGGGGATCGGGAAAAAGACCTGGCGGGTGGTCCATTATGCCAGTTTTGTCGTCTACCTGGGTGCCCTGGTGCACGGGCTGATGAGCGGCACCGACGCCGCCACCCCCTGGGCGCAGGATTTCTACTGGATCACGGGCGGCTGCCTGCTGTTCGTGCTGGTCTACCGGATCCTGGCCGGCAGGAAAACCGCCCACGCTCCGTCTGCACGCCCTGTGCAATAAACCCGATCAGCAGCTGCCAGCCGCAAGCCCTGCGCCAACCCCGGTTAGTTTCCCGGCGAGAAGCCCGGCTTTCCCGGCTGCAGTCCCGGCCGCAAACCCGGCGGGCAGGCCGTCAGTAAGACCGGCGGCAAGCCCGGCGATAACCCCTGCGGTTATCCAGGCTGCCAGCCAAAAACCAGCGCCCGAAGATCGACCCCAGGGCACATAGGACTTATGTCTACCACAGGAAATCCGTCTCTTATGGATAAAATTTCTCTCCTTAATGGTATACTCGCATGAATTCCCATGTCCTCTCTAATGTTAATTCCATAAGACTCACCATGATTGAACCTCACGAGTGTGACCGCCTGGGTGTCCTGGACCCCCAAGCGGTCGCGGCTGTCTACAACCAATACTTCCCGGAGGTATTCAGGTACGTCAAATACCGCCTGGATGATGAATCACTGGCTGAAGACATCTCCAGCGAGGTGTTCTTCCGGTTGCTGAAAGCAGTCAAGAATGGCTGCGGGCCCGGGAAGAATTTGCGCGGCTGGTTGCTGGGCACCGCCCGCCACATGGTGGTGGATCACATCCGGCGGGAATACCGGCATCCCTGCCTTTCGCTCTCTGTCGCGATCGAATCCGATGAGGAAGCGGCTCACGACCAGGTGGAACGGCGTGACTCCGCCCATGCCTTACAGCTCGCCCTCGTGCAGTTGACCGAAGACCAGCAGCAGGTGCTGACCTTGCGCTTCGGCCAGGGTTTCTCCCTGGAAGAGACGGCTGAATTGATGAAAAAGAAGATCAACGCGGTGAAAGCACTCCAGTTCCGGGCGCTGAACGCCCTTCAGCGCAGAATGGGTGAAGAATATGAATGAAAAATTGCAGGATGCCCTGGAAACTTGTTTGCAGCGCATGGAACAGGGGGAAACGCTGGACTCCCTGCTGGGACGCTACCCAGACCTGGCCGTCCAGTTGAGTCCGCTGCTCAAGGCCGCCGCCCGTGCCCGCTCTGCCCGCCGGGAAAGCCTGCCCTCAACCGTCCTCGCCCGCCAGCGTTCGCGCGGCCTGGTCCTGTGCAGCAGAGCTGCGCCCAAGGAAAAACCGGCCCTTGCTTCTCAGGGGTTTCTGGCGCATTTCTCTGACGGCCCTTTCGGTGATCGCCATCCTGGTATTGAGCAGCAATGGTCTCCTGGACGCTTCTGCTCACTCCATTCCCGGCGACACCCTGTATCCCTTGAAGCGTTCGGTCGAATCGACCCAGTTGCACCTGACCTCCGACCCGGCTGAAAAGGAGGTGCTCGAACAGGCCTTTAGCGAGCGCCGGGTGGACGAGACCAGGTCGCTGATCACGATCAGGCGGAGCGAAAGTGTGGAGTTTACCGGGGTTGTGTCGAGCCAGACGGACGTTGAATGGATCGTCTCCGGTATCCCGGTGGTCATTACCTCCGATACCGACATGGACGATGGGATCATCGTGGGGGACGAGATCGACGTGCGCGGCTCCACCAACCCTGCCGGCGACGTGGAAGCCATCTTCCTGTCGCTTGTCAACGTCCCCGACCCGGACGATCTCCCTGCACAGTTTTCGCCCAAGGACGCCTCTTCTCAGGACGAATCCGCAGGATCCAATATCAGCGCTTCTGCCACCGAAACGCCCGTACCCGACAGCTATTCCAACGGAGACGGCAGCCAGGGTGGCGGTTCCAACGAACCGACGCAATCCGGCGATCATCACTCCGGTGAAGATAGCCATACCGGCGACAATTCCTACGACCGCGGGGAAGATCATTGATCCGGCCGCGATAAAGAGTGGAAAATGATGCCGGTGGTTTTTCAAGCGCGTCGATGCCGGCTCAAAATCCATTCCCAGCCAGGAATTAAAAACCGCCATGAGGTGCCCGTAAACAGCAGCTCATGGCGTCTTCTTTTATGGATTACAAACGGCGGCCTGCTCGCAGGCTAACCCGGAGGGATTCCAGGAAGGACTCAGGCGTCCTTTTCCACCACGATGGTGGCTTCCGTGACCAGGGCGGCAATGGCCCCCACCGCCGCCAGGGTGGGCGCAAGAACCAGTCCCACCACCCCGATGGTCAGTGGAAACTCGATCAGGACCTTGCCGTCCTTATCCTTGATGATGATCTTGCGGATATTGCCTTCGTGGACCAGGTTCTTGATCTTCGAGAGCAGTTCCTCGCCGTTGACGTGGAATTCTTCAGTTCGAACGGTTGGCATGGTATTCTCCTTGATTTGGTGGTGAAGAGTAAATTTCAAGTCGATATTGTCAAATAAGCGGGTTCGCATAAGGGGATTAAATGAATAAGTCCATTATCGCATAATATCATAATATCAATGTGAGTACCGGGCAAAATTCCTGATATGACATGCGTGGATAAACCCGTGCCTTCATCCTGCGAGACGTGAAGCATGCGTATCCGGATAAGCTGATTGTGTTATATACTGTAAGTATGTTCGGGACGGTCAAAGGAGATTCAATGCTCACCATCGAAAAAGTCGATACCGAAAACAAGTCCCAAGTCAAACGCTTTGTGCAGTTTTATTACGATCTCTACAAGGATTGCCCACAGTGGGTGCCGCCCTTGTACATGGACGCCTACCTCCCACTCAACCGGAAGAAACATCCTTTCTTCCAATATTCCGAGGCCGATTTCTTCCTCGCCATCTTTGATGGGAAGGTGGTGGGCCGAATCTGCGCGGGGGTAAACAAGCTTTTCAACGAATATCACAAGGTTAAAAAAGCCCAGTTTTATTTCTTCGATTGCATTGACGACATCGACGTAGCCCGTGCACTTTTCGAGGCTGTCTTCCAGTGGGCGCGCGCACGCGGACTCGACACACTGATCGGACCAAAGGGGCTCTCGCCCTTCGACGGCTATGGCCTGCTCATCGAGGGATACGATCAGCGCCAGATGATGACCATGATGAACTATAACTATCCATACTACCGCAAACTGATCGAGTCGCTGCATTTCGAGAAGGAAGTGGACTTTGTTTCCTGCTACCTGCCAGCGGACTCATTCAAGATCCCGGAGCGTGTGGAACGAATCGCCCAATGGACCCTGAAGCGCGGCAATTTATGGGTCAAGCATTTCAAAAGCAAGAAGGAATTGGTTGGCTGGGCTCACCGCATCGGGCATCTATACAACAAGGCCTTCCTCAACAACTGGGAATACTATCCCGTTTTCGGATGGCGACGTGGACTACGCCGTGGCGAACGTTTTCAACGTGGCCGACCACCGCCTGATCAAGCTGATCATGCACGGCGATGATATCGTCGGTTTCCTGTTCGCCTTCCCCGACGTCTCGGCTGCCATCCAAAGAGCCAAAGGGCGCCTGCTCCCCTTCGGTCTCCCCGATATTCTGATCGAAATGAAACGCACTAAAACCGTCTCCGGCAACGGCATGGGCATCCTGCCCGAGTTCCAGGGTACGGGTGGGAACGCCCTGCTGTACTACGAAATGGGTAAAACCATGCTGGATTTCAAGCAGTTCGAATTCGTCGAAATGACCCAGGTGGCCGAGACCACCAAGCAGATGAGGGCCGACCTGAAAAACCTGAACGGTGTGGAATACAAGAACCACCGCGTATACCGGATCGCTATCCCGTGAACCATCCGCTCACCTTTATCCACAAGTGGAACCGAAAGCCGGTCTTCGTTGCGCTGCTGATCTGGACCCTGGTGCTGTTCGCCATTTTCCAAGTGCTCAATGCCCCTCTGATCACGTCAGCGGCTCCCTTCGGGATCGTTTCGCATCAGTTTGCATGGACGCCTGAAAAGGCGCAGGCCATTCTGGCCTCATGGGCCGGGCGCCCGAGTCTCGTTCGCAGCCCTCGGTCTTGGCCTGGATTTCCTATTTATCCCCTCTTACGCCCTTACGGTAGGGCTGGGAGCGCTGCTGGCAGCCGGGCGTCACCGCAACATGGCGGTCTGGCTGAGGAAGATTGGAATATATGCCACTTATGGCGTTTTCATTGGTGCCGCGTTCGATATCCTGGAAAACATCCTTCAGGCACAGCAACTTCTGAACGGTGTTGTCACTGCCCCACTGACGCTTCTCACCGGAGTGTGTGCCAGTCTCAAATTCGGTCTCTTGGCGCTGGGCATTCTCTACATACTGGTTGGCTGGCTGCTCCCCAAAAACCGTTAATTTCGTCTACCCGGTAGGAAGAGAGACAGGATCATGCTCTCACCCTTTGGGGGAGGGCATGATTGATTCCAGGCAGGGTACCCGGTGAAAAAGGAGAACAATATGCGAAATGTAATTTACGGAATGTCAGTTTCCCTGGATGGCTTCATCGAGGCGAAGGATGGAGACATCAGCTGGACCGATCCCGACGAGGAATTGCACAAGCATTTCAACGAACGCGAGGCTGCCATCGATCTTCACCTTTACGGAAGACGACTATATGAAAATATGGCATCTGCCTGGCCCTCCGTGGATGAGGATCCATCTGCAGGGGGGGACATGAAACAGTACGCCCGGCTCTGGAAGAGCATGCCCAAGATCGTATTTTCCACGACCCTGAAACAAGTAGGTTGGAATGCAAGGCTGGTGAGTGGGAACATTGCCGAAGAGGTAAACAAGCTGAAGGAGCAGCTGGGAGGAGACATGAGCGTTTCCGGAGCTGGGCTTGCCTCATCCTTCATGCAACTTGGCCTGATCGATGAGTTTTGGTTGTATGTACGCCCGATCATCCTCGGCGGTGGCAAGCCGATGTTTCCAACGCTGCGCGATAAGATAACCCTTAAGCTTGTCGAAACACACAAATTCGACGGTGGCGTTGTTTTGCTCAGATACCAGAGCGCTGAAGCTCATCCATGACAGGCAAGCATCTCTACGGACCTGTTTGTCATCCTCTGGATCTCTGTGTCCAGGAGTCGATCCAAGGATTTACGCCCAGGCTAAGATTAATGGCAGGATGTCTCGAAAGCCGTTATCGGGTATGATTAAGAGACGCGCGGTAGATGATGCGTTGGAGGAGACTGGATGGAATCTGAGAACCTTTCCCAGCGCGGGCTTGATCATTTTGAGTTCCACGTGTCCCGCAAGGCAAGGGAAAAATACAAATTTGACGAGAGCCTGTTCGCATTAAACGGCAATGTGATCCTGGCCGATTTTGCTGCAGCCCGTCGTTTCGCAGCAAGCATGACAAAAGTGAGTGGAAAGTTCGTGCCTGCCAGTGCGATCAACGCCATGGGGTTGATAGACGAAATCCTGCATATTTTGATCCACCAGTATGAAATGCAAAACCCGGGCGTGATGGAACGCGCCCTGGAAGCTGCAGGGGTAGATGCAGAGGCAGCCCTACTCAAATTTACTGAAGATTTTCCCCCCATGGCAGTTTACCGGGGTGAGATCGACGCCCGGCGATACCTGGGTTTAGAGATCGGCACCAGGCAGAACCGAGCCGCGGCGCTGGAAGAGATGCTCATCCTGCATATCACAAACCAGAACCCGGCAGTAACGGATTACAAAGAACTCTTCGACGAGGAACCACTCAAGCTCTCCAGTCCCTATGAAAAGACCGTGCGGGTATTGAAGGACTTTTTTAACAGGCAGCCTCCGTTTGGAGCCGGGGAGCCACCAGGGCAAAACCGGGAGACGCTGATCGAGGTGTTGCTTGCACCCGGGCGGGTTGCACCGAACTCGTTACCTGCCCAATTGGAATTCCTGCTAAATCGCTGGGGCAACATCCTCGGGGAGAGTTTCGTGCTGAAGATTCTGCGCGGCCTGGACTTCGTAAGGGAGGATATCCTGCGCGGTAATTTCCCCGGCGGGTTCGCTGGAAGCGCACCGCTGCTCACCTTTACCGGCCACGATTACACGGAATACGAACGCTTCAGCCCCGACAAGGACTGGATGCCACGCGTAGTCCTGATCGCCAAGAACTCCTACGTGTGGCTCGACCAACTATCGAAAAAATACCAACGGGACATCCATGCCCTGAACCAGATCCCGGATGAAGAGCTGGACCTTTTGCGGGATCGCGGCATCACCGGGCTGTGGTTAATCGGCCTGTGGGAACGCAGCATTGCCTCCAGGCGCATCAAGCAGATGATGGGGCAACCCGAAGCGGTGGCCTCGGCGTATTCTCTGATGGATTACCAGATCGCAGGCGACCTGGGGGGCTGGGAAGCGCTTCAGAATTTCCGATGGCGGTCGTGGCAGCACGGCATCCGCCTTTCGGCCGATATGGTGCCAAACCACATCGGGATCGATTCGGGCTGGGTGGTGGAACACCCTGACTGGTTCCTCAGCCTGCCTTATTCGCCTTACCCGAACTATTCCTTCAACGGGATGGACCTGTCAAACGACGGCCGGGTGGGGATCCAGATCGAGGATCACTATTACGATAAAACCGACGCGGCGGTTGTGTTCAAACGCCTGGACCGCTGGACCGGCGATACACGCTACATCTACCATGGCAACGACGGCACTGCCCTGCCCTGGAATGACACCGCCCAACTGGACTATTCCAAGGCAGAAGTGCGCGAGGCCATTATCCAGACCATCCTGCATGTGGCGCGCAATTTTCCCATCATCCGCTTCGACGCAGCCATGACACTCGCCAAGAAGCACATCCAGCGGTTGTGGTTCCCCGAGCCAGGACAAGGCGGGGCAATCCCATCTCGTTCGGAGCACGGCATGACAAGGGAGCAGTTCGATCAGGCGATCCCGAACGAATTCTGGCGCGAGGTGGTGGACCGGGTGGCGGCGGAGGTACCGGATACGCTGCTGCTGGCGGAGGCGTTCTGGCTGATGGAAGGCTATTTCGTACGCACCCTGGGGATGCACCGGGTCTACAACTCGGCTTTTATGCACATGCTGCGCGACGAGGATAACGCCAAGTACCGCCAGGTGATCAAAAACACGCTCGAGTTCGACCCACAGGTGCTCAAACGCTTCGTCAATTTCATGAACAACCCCGACGAAAAGACAGCGAGTGAGCAATTTGGCACCACTGACAAATATTTCGGCGTCTGCACGATGCTGGTGACCCTGCCTGGGCTGCCCATGTTCGGGCACGGTCAGATCGAAGGTTATCGCGAGAAATATGGGATGGAATATCGGCATGCCAGATGGGATGAGCCAGTGGATGAGGGGCTGGTACGTGGACACGACTGGCGTATCTTCCCATTGACCCACCGGCGGGCGCTCTTTGCCGATGTGGAGAATTTTTGGCTATACGATTTTTACACTCCTGGCTCAGGCAACGGAGGCGGCACGGTTAACGAGGACGTGTTTGCCTACTCGAACCGTCTTGGAAACGAACGCGCCCTGGTCGTCTATCACAACAGGTATGCTGAGACGCACGGCTGGATCAAAACTTCGGCTGCCTCCATGGACAAAGCCACCGGCAAACTCATTCAAAAAAGCCTGGCAGAGGCTCTATACCTGCCCATCGATACCTACGCCATTTTCAGGGATACTGTCAGTGGGTTGGAATACATCCGTTCGTGCCGTGAACTCACCGAAAAGGGTTTGTACATAGAATTGGGTAGTTACCAGTGCCACGTGTTCCTGGATTGGCGTTTCGTCATCGGGGAACAATGGGGGGAGGTGAACCGCAAGCTTGCTGGAGCAGGCGAGGCATCCATTCAAAACAAGTATGAAGATATGTTGGCACTCAAGGTAGAAGTCAAGAAAGAACCTGTAAAGAAAAAAGCGAAAGCCAGGGAAGAAGCCAGCGAAGGCGAAAGGAAAGAAAGCGAGTGGCAATCTCCCCGAAAAGATGAAATCAACCAGGAAAGGAAGGGAGGTAGCAGGTAAGAAAAAATCTTCCTGATCACCATTCGCAATGATTCATTGGTATAAGACAGGAGTTGCATTATGGGTAAATTTACGAGACGGGATTTTCTAAAAGCCGCCGCGGCCGGAGCGGGGGCCATGACCTTAAGCGCCTTCCTGGAGGCATGCGGAAAAGTACTGCCTACATCCGTTCTACCGGTAGAAACGAAGGCTCCGGACACCCCAGCAACCTTCCCAAGGATCCGCCTCGCAGGCAACAGGCGCTGCGACTGAAAGTCTCCCCTCCGCCACCGCCCCTGCCCCAACTGGTACATCCGTGCCAATCCCAGACATTGCTGTGACACGGGCGGGTGAACCGGAAGCCCTCGTGCGCCAGGCAATCACAGCTCTGGGTGGCATCAGCGCCTTTGTGCCGAATGGGGCGAATGTGGTCGTCAAGCCCAACATTTGTGTGGCCTATCACACCTATGAGTATGCCGCCACGACCAATCCATGGGTGGTGGGCACTTTGGTAAAAATGTGCTACGAAGCCGGGGCTGCGAGCGTGAAAGTGATGGATCATCCCTTCGGAGGAACAGATCAGGAAGCCTATAAAATCAGCGGGATCAAGGAACAGGTGGAAGCAGCTGGCGGCGAAATGGTTAGAATGATTTCATATCATTATGTTGATACGAAGATCCCAGACGCGGTGTACCTTAAAACTACCAAGATTTACGATGAGATTCTAAATGCAGATGTTTTGATCAACGTACCAATCGCCAAACAACACAGTTCTTCTGGCCTGACCCTGGGGATGAAGAATTTGATGGGCGCGGTCTGGATCCGAGAAACGCTGCACAACAACCTGCATCAAAGTATCGCCGACTTGAATTCCCTGCTCAAACCAAAACTAACCGTCCTGGACGCAGTGCGAATCCTGACCAGGAATGGTCCCACCGGCGGCAATCTGTCTGACGTCCAGCAAAAGGATACTGTGATCGCCAGCCGGGACGTGGTGGCTGTGGACAGTTTAGCCACCTCATTGTTTGGGATGAAACCCGAAGACCTGGAATACATCAGAATCGGCACCAGCATGGGACTGGGCCGGAGCGACCTGCAGAACCTGAACATCCAGGTCATTCAACTCGACGCTTAAAACCACCAAAAAATGGAAAAACTGTTGTCAAGACCAAAAAGGGGGATGAGGAAGGTCAACAATGGGAAAGTGACCGGACCCTGGATCGTTTTCAGGCAAACCGTGCAGTACGTGGCATTGGCCATATTCATCGTCCTTTTTATCTGGTCACGCCAGGACGGTGGCCCAGCGAACCTAATTAACATTCCCATGCGCATGGATCCGCTCCTGATGCTGGCGCACCTGCTAGCCAGCCGAACGTTCCTGGCCGGATCGGCCTTGGCGTTGATCGTCGTCCTTCTTACCGTAGTTTTTGGGAGGGCCTGGTGCGGCTGGTTGTGTCCCATGGGCACAATCCTCGACATTTTCCCTCTCAATCGTTGGATGAATAAACGCGCCGCCCCAACGGATGGCTGGCGGCGGATAAAATTCGACCTCGTAATCGTCATCATCGCGGCTGCCCTGCTGGGTAACCTGACCCTGCTATTCTTTGACCCACTGGCACTGCTCCTGAGGACGTTAACCGTCGGCATCTGGCCTGCGCTGGACCGAATTGTGACTGCTGTGGAAACAGTGTTGGTGAATGTGCCAGCATTTGAAGGTCCGCTCTCAACTTTCGATAATTGGGTCCGACCGGCCATTTTACCCGACCAACCCATTTTTTTCCCAGGTGGATTGTTGTTCGCAGCCATCTTCCTGGGGGTGATCCTGCTAAACCTGCTGGCTGCCCGCTTTTGGTGCAGATATCTATGCCCGCTGGGAGGGGCGCTGGGCTGGCTGAGCAAACTGGCTATTTTCCGCCGGAAAGTAGGAGCGGAATGCAAAGGCTGCACACTCTGCACCGACATTTGTCCCACTGGGACGATCAACCCGGCCAAAGACTACGCGAGCGACCCGTCCGAATGCACCATGTGCCTGGATTGCCTGGAAGCTTGTCCGCGTGATCAGACCAGGTTTCTGCCGGTGTTTTCGGCCGAAAAATGGACCAGCTACGATCCAGGCAGGAGGGAAGCTCTGCTGGCAATCGGTGCTACCATCGCCTCAATCGCCTTGCTGAACAGCAACGGACCCGCCAAACGCCAACCGCCTTTCCTGATCCGCCCCCCAGGAGTACGCGAAACCAATCCGGACGTGTTGGACTTTACAAAATGCACACGCTGCAATGAGTGCGTCCGGGTCTGCCCCACGGGAGGGTTGCAGCCGGCAGGTTTCGAAGCTGGAGTGGCAGCACTGGGGTCTCCCATCCTGGCACCAAGGCTGGGGTACTGCGATTATTCGTGCAACGCCTGCGGGCAGGTCTGCCCGGTACAGGCCATCCCACCGCTTGCCCTGGCTCAGAAGCGGGTGGAAGTGATTGGCTTGGCATACATCAACGAAAATCGTTGCATCCCTTGGTCCGACCACCAACCTTGCCTGGTGTGTGAGGAAATGTGCCCACTACCACAGAAGGCCATCCAACTCGAAAATGCCGAAGTTTGGGGTCCCGATGGACAAATTGTGAGCGTTCAGCTGCCGCACGTTCTGCGAGAACTTTGCATTGGTTGTGGGATTTGCGAATACAAATGCCCAGTCAGTGGAGAGGCTGCCATCCGGGTGTTTATGCCTAAAGTCGACTTACCATCCTAGCCATTCGAGAATGGAAAATGAAGAAAAAATATGAGGAGCCAGACAAGGCAATACCGAAGGAAGGCTGGCCAAAACCATCGCTCCATAAACGGAAATGGCTATGGGTTGCCGGTATTGTCGCGGTTATCCTCATGCTATTCCTGGTGCTGTTCATATTGGTCAACACAAATCCTTACCTGGGGGCAGAAGGTGCAGACTGGTTACGTGGAATCATTGGAGACAAAGCCGTGGCTGGACTGGAAATGTTCATCTTCCAGGTCCAGGATGACTTTCAAAAGTTGAAATATGACCTGGGATTACGGAATCCAGCCGGAGACTATGGAGCATTCCCATCCCCGACTGCCAGCCCAACCCTGGTGCCGAAGACCCGCACTCCTCAAGCATTTTCAACAACAATTACTCCCACCATTACAGGGACGGTTCAACCTACACCAACAGCCATAGTACCCTGGCAACCGATGACAGTTACTCCACTAAGCAAGGTAAACGGCGAAGGAGTGTGGATCCCTTACATTCAGGATGCACAAGGTCTAACGGTTGCCTACAAGACCTTTGTCCAGCCCGATCCCACCAGACCTTATACTTTAGTTACGATCGTCGCCGTCGATCTGACCAAAACCAGGTTGCATTATGTACTGGGGGCGATCGACCCCACTTTACCAGGCGAACCACCGCACGGCGGAAAAATGAACCTGTCGGATCGTGCTGCAAATATCCTGTTGGCCGAATTCAACGGCGGATTCCAGGCGAGGCATGGTCAATTCGGCGCGATGGCAGACGGCAGCCAAGCCCTGCCACCCCGGGATAGGCTGGGAACGGTAGCAATCTACCAGAATGGAAGTGTCAAGCTGGGAGATTGGGGCACCGACATTTTCTTATCAGCCGACATGGTTGCGTATCGACAAAACGGGCCGCTGGTGATCCAGAAAGGCCAAATTAACAGTCAGATCTATAACAATTCACCACTGGATTGGGGGTACACGGTCAATGATGTTTCCCCGACAGTCCGGTCTGGGATTGGATTGAGTCAAGATAATCTTACCCTGTACTATTTTTGTGGTCCCAGCCTGACCATGGAGGCATTGGCAAAATCCATGCAAGCTGCCGGGGCGTACAACGCGATCCAACTGGATATCAACAATTACTGGGTCCTGTTCGTAAAAATAACTGCAGCCGGATCGAAGCTTGTTGCGGAACCGTTACTGCCACGGCTCATGGTGGATGGTGTTGGCCGATACTTAACCCAGTCCCCGCGAGATTTTTTCTATATCACCGGGTCTGTGAATAAATAATTCTTCTGCGCTGGGTGCAATAATCATCAATGCTCAGTGATTCCGAATTTCATGATTCCAACCCCGGGTGTTTTGTGATAAGAAGGGTACTTGGTATGTAAACATTGAATATGAGGAAGCCCAGCCTTAAAATTCAATTAAAGGTATATATTAACAGGGGCAGTACTGGTGTAAATCTACTTCTCATGGTTTCCCAGAAACTTTATGATCCAAAATCCTTCTGCCAAATAACTATGCGAAATCTAATACTATTCAAATAATGTGGTTTAGAAATATTCGCTAGTCGATAATAGAGACTTGGCTGGAAAGATGTGACATTCGTCATCTTGCATCAGGCTCGCGTTTCCTACGTTATAATCGCACCTATTTGAAAGGGAAACATGACACTCCAAGAAGCTCGCAGAGATAAGCGCTCCGCCGCACTCAGTTCAGTCGTCGCGGCGATCGGTCTTACTACCTTCAAACTTATTGTCGGGATTTTAACCAACTCCCTTGGTATCCTGGCCGAAGCAGCGCATTCAGGCCTTGACATGGTTGCGGCGGCCATGACCTTCTTCGCCGTCCAGGTTTCTGACAAGCCAGCCGACAAGGAACATCCTTTCGGCCACGGTAAGATCGAGAACCTATCTGCGTTATTCGAGACCGTGCTTTTGCTGGCGACTTCAGGGTGGATCATTTATGAAGCGGTCAACCGCCTGTTCTTTGTTTCCGTTAAAGTTGAAGCTTCCATCTGGTCTTTTATCGTGATGGGCGCCTCCATCATTATTGACTTTACCCGTTCAAGAATACTCTATAAGGCAGCACGCAAATATAAAAGTCAAGCCCTGGAAGCGGATGCCCTTCACTTTAGCACCGACATCTGGTCATCGTCAGTGGTTATCGTGGGATTGATCGGGTTAACCATTGCCCGATATGTTCCCGGGTTGGATTGGATGCACAAGGCAGATTCGGTCGCGGCCTTGATCGTAGCCATCATCGTCATTTTTATCAGCGGAGAACTCGGATGGCGGACAATTTCTGGATTGCTGGATACTGCGCCCAGAGGGCTGGCAGACAAAGTTGAGAAAGTGGCCGGCGCAGTAAATGGCGTGGTAGACGCGCACGCAATCCGGATTCGACCTTCAGGAGCACATACATTCATAGACATGCACATCACGATGGACGGGAACCTGACGTTGAATGAGGCGCACGCTGCCACAGAAGTGATCGAAAAAGCCATCCATGACATCGTATCGCCCGCAGATGTCACGGTCCATGTGGAACCTGTGAATTTGGGAAAAGTGCCACCGAAAATTCCGAAGGGGAAAGACCCCTCACATTAAAAGCGACAAAACTTGGCTAATTCCGGGGCCTTTCCGGTGAAACTAGGGGAAAAAAGAGTGATAGGTATCTTTCCATCGCTTAACCGTTAACTTTGCAATCCTTCCCACTCCGCCAACCATGTATCCATTTCGGCTTGCAAGGCAGCATACTGGTTGCCCCACTTGCGAACAAGCGCTGTATCCTTAGGAGGCCTTTCAAGTTTCCGTCCAAGTTCAGCAATCTGGACCTCCAGACCGGCGATTTTATTTTCCAGTTCCTGTAAGCGAGCGATCCTGCGGCGCTCTTCTTTTACAGCAGGGTCTGCAGAACGTCGTGCCGAGCGCGGGGCTGCAGCATGAGCTATTTCTGCAGAGTGGAGTGCTGCCAAACGTTCACGCTCTTCCCGCCGCTGGCTGTAGGTTCCTTCAAATATGGTCAGTTGTGACTCGTCCGGCTCAATTTCCCAGATCTGGGTCCCAAGTGCATCAATTAAATAACGGTCGTGGGTAACCAGCAGGATTGTTCCTCCGTAATCATCCAGAACTGCTTCCAGTACTTCCTGGGAAGGAATATCAAGGTGGTTGGTGGGTTCGTCGAGTAAAAGCAGGTTGGTATCCTGCAACGCCAGTTTCGCCAGCGCAAGCCGGCCGCGTTCACCGCCAGATAGAACCGAGACCTTCTTGAAAGCATCATCACCTGAGAAGAGGTATTTACCAAGATACTCCCGGATTTGTCCAGGCAGCCAGTGCGGCATGACAGAATCGATTTCCTGAACAAGCGTGTTTTCAGGGTTTAGTCCCTCGTGAGCCTGGGCAAAGTAACCGATCTTCAGGGAGGCTCCCAGTTTCACTTCCCCATCCAATGGGTCCAAATGACCGAGAACAGTTTTCAGGAAGGTAGTTTTCCCAGCACCATTTGGACCGATCAACGCGGCGCAATCTCCACGGCGAAGCACGATATCCGGTGAAGAAAAAAGTAGCCGGTCCGGGTAACCTATACGAAGGTCCGAAGTGCGCAAAACGAGTTCGCCCGAACGAACTGCCGAGCGAAGATTCAGGTGCAGCCGGGGCAAAGTCCGCATGGGGGCTCGGAGTGCACGCACCCGCCGCTCCGCTTCTTCCGGACCGAAAGGCGAAGTACCGATTATCACGTTTTCAGCGGTTTCGGCCCATTTTTGGTTGACTACAGCTTCCATACCAACCTGTTCGATTGCCTGGACTATGCGGCTTAACCGTCGGAGTTTCCCTTTTGCCTGGCTGACGTTCTGGCCCGAGATGTTTTTCTTGATGTACTCAACATCCTTGAGCAGTTTCTCCTTCTCAGCTTCGAAGGTTTCCCGGCGGTGTTCCCAGCGAAGTTCCCGGGTCTGCAGATAAGCCGAATAGTTGCCTGGGTAGTGCTCGGTAGCGCCAAAAGCCATTTCCAGGATGCCATTTGCCACCTGGTCGAGGAAATAACGGTCATGGGAGACGATTACCACCGCTCCATCCCACTGACTCAAGTATCCTTCCAACCATTCGACCGCAGAAATATCCAGGTGGTTGGTTGGTTCATCGAGCATCAATAGATCTGATTCAGAAAGAAGCAGACGAGCCAAGAAGGCGCGTGTCCGCTGACCCCCGGAAAGATGCGCCAGAGGCATAAGGAAGTCACTGGACGAAAAACCGAGACCAGTGAGAACTTGCTTTATGCGATTATGGAAAGTGTATCCACCACGCCGCTCGAACTCATGCTGGAGAGCTCCGTAGCGGGATAAAGCCAGGTCGCGTGTTTCCTGGGCAACCATCTCAGCTTCGAGTTTTTCCAATTCCATCTGGCGGGCGATAAGGTCCGAAAAGACTGAAAAGCAGGCATCCCAAACGGTGCCTTCCATATCAAATTCAGCTTCCTGAGGGAGGTACCCAATCCGGATTGCCTTGGCACGCGAAACCTTTCCGCTGGAAGGTTCGTCCAGCCCTACTAAAATGCGCAACAGGGTAGTCTTTCCGCAGCCGTTTGGCCCTACCAAGGCCAATCGTGAACCTTTGGGGATAGCAAACGAGACACCGGAGAACAAGTCCACCGGGCCAAAGGATTTGGAGATATTGCTAGCAGTAATAAGAGACATGGTTGTGCCTGAAATGAATTATCAAAAAATGCCCCCAAATTATACTGCCTGTCATTTTACGATAGCATACAAATAACTATCTCTCGGTTCAGCGCTAATATTGGGGCGTAGAGCGAAACGCTTCAACACGCCCTCCCGCTGCATCCCCACCTTTTCCATCACGCGAACTGATGCGGTATTTTCTACATCGCAATCTGCACATACGCGATAAATTGATGGCTGGTTTAGGGCCCATTTCACTATGACGTTAACTGCCTCCGGAACATATCCCCTGCCCCAATAAGCCCGTCCGACCACATAGCCAATTCCAACATTTGGACCATTAATATGAAAATCAATCATTCCAATAGGAATGTCAGATCCCTTAAGCATAAAAACATAGGGAAAACGCCGTTCGCCTTCCCAAGCGGCCAAACAGCTCTTAATGAATTCTAGCGTTTGATCTACACTCGTATGCGGACGCCACATTACATAACGAGTAACTTCCGGATCCTGGGTGTACGTATCATACAAGATATTTGCATCCGTAAGTGCCGGGATCCGAAGAACCAGTCTTTCTGTTTCGATTCGATCTGGGGGTCTCATATACTGTATTTACCATGGAAAAGGAGATCTTTGTGTTACCCCTTTTTCATTTCCGATTTATTCCTTATTATCCAGTGAATTGCTGCAAAGCAAGCCGAAGACGCTGCTCCACATCGTCCGGCGCATCTTTCGGGATGGATTGAATAGCAGTTTGCGCTTCGACGACCGAATAACCCAAAGCAGTAAGAGCCGCCAAGACCTCAGAATCGGCATCTGACATGGCAGCAATCTTTTCCAGTCCGCTAACTGGTTTCAGGCGGTCATGGAGATAAAGCACCATTTTCTGAGCTGTCTTTTTTCCGATCCCCGGAACCCGGCTCAATAAATCGGGTTCGTCACTAAAGACAGCTCTTTGGACCGTTTCCAGATTTTAAGGTCGAAAGGACCGCCAAGGCTGTCCTCAGGACCCACCCCGTCCACTCCGAGTAGTATAGTAAACAATTCACGGTCGGCCTGGGACTCGAAGCCGAATAACTTCCAATCATCTTCGCGTATGACAACATGAGTAAAAAGGAAAATCGCTTCCCCAGCCTTGGTACGATCCCGTAAAGGTTTCGGGACAAAGACCCGGAGACCCACACCCCCCGTCTCGATAATAATTGCATTTTCTTCCACTTGGGTGACTTCACCGCGTAATGTTGCAATCATTTTTCACCATATTTTTGAGTGTTCAAATGGGTTATCGCGATCGCCAAGGCATCGGCAGCATCGTCCGGTTGGGGGATTTCTGGCAATGACAGGAGCACGCGCACCATCTCCTGAACCTGTTTCTTCCCGGCACTCCCATAACCTGCCACCGCTTGCTTGACCTCGTTGGGCGTGTATTCTGCCAGATCCAAACCTGCCTCGCTGATCGCCAACATCAAGACACCGCGGGCTTGACCGACAGCGATGGCAGTCGAAATATTGCGCTGAAAAAACAATTTCTCCACCGCCACCGAGTCGGGGCGATGGAGAAGCAAGAGTTCGTTCATCTGGTGGAACAGCATCGATAAACGTTGATGAGCCTCGACGCCAGCAGGGGTTCGGAGTGTGCCATAAGCGAGTGGTTCAAGGCTACCATCTTCCTGGCGGCGGACCAGACCGTATCCGGTCGTTGCCGTCCCCGGGTCGATCCCCAGTACCAGCGCCATGTTTATTCAGCCTCAAGTGCCGCCAGAGCCTCATCAGATATTTTCAAGTTATGAAAAACGTTAGCGATATCGTCCAACTCTTCCAAAGATTCGATCACACGCAGAACAGACAGAGTCTGGTCGACAGGCAGTTCAACGTCCTGCTTGGCTATCAAGCGGAGATCCGCGTCATCGGGTGTGACGCCCGCCTTTTTAAGAGCATCACTAATCTTCTTAAAAGCTTCCACCGGACCGATGATCTCGATATTTTCGCCATCCTCCTGGACATCCTCAGCGCCCGCATCCACAGCTAGTTCAAATGCCTTATCAAAATTCAATTGCCTGGCTGGAAAGGAGAAATACGAATTACGACTGAACTGCCAGCCTACTGAGCCGGCTTCAGCCATGTTCCCCCCGCCCCGACTAAGCAGATGACGAATTTCAGCTACAGCCCGGTTGCGGTTGTCAGTAACACATTCCATCATAAGCGCGACACCGTGGGGACCGAAACCTTCATAAGTTATTTCTTCAAAGATAGCGCCGTCTTTATCATCCCCCGTGCCGCGTTTAATAGCGCGTTCAATATTTTCTTTTGGCATGTTTCCAGCACGGGCTTTTTCAATTGCCAACGCAAGTCTAAAATTGCTATCCGGATCTCCCCCCCCTTCACGTGCTGCCATGACAATTTCACGTGCCAGTCGGGTAAAAATGGCACCCTTCTTGGCGTCTGCCGCACCCTTCTTACGGCGGATGGTAGCCCAGTGGCTATGTCCTGACATATATATTCTCTCCTATAACCACATTCGTGGGAATTTTCGCAATAGCCCGGAAATTATACCATAGCGAATTTAATGAACAAAGAAACCCACAGCCAGCACACCGGGTCCTCCATGAACAACAATCGCAGGAGGTAATTCATAGATCGGGATGGATGCCAAATTCACCCTGGATTTCAATTCAGCCACCAACTCCCCTGCTTCAACCATCGCATCGGCTTGCATGACACATAAATGGGCTTCAAGATTTTTTGGACACTGATCTTCCACGATCTCAAGGAGCCGCGCAAGCGCCCTCTTCTTGGTTCGCTGCTGCTCAAAGGGTTCCACCTGTCCACCACTCACACAAAGGATAGGTTTAACCTGCAACATTTTTCCAATCATAGCTTTCGCCCCGCCGATACGACCACCCTTTTGGAGATATTCCAATGTATTTACCAGGAAGTAAATCCGTCCCCGCCCAATCCAATCTTTCAGGCGATGCACAATCGAATCAGCATCCAACCCGGATCTGGCCCATTCATCCGCTAAAAGAACCAGGCTAGCAAGATTCCCAGCGACGCTCAAGGAATCAACCACGTGGATGTCCACGTCGGGAAAATCCTGCGCTGCAACCTCTGCGGCGCGCACCGTTCCGCTCACCTTTGCAGAAGGGGCGATTACAATCACGCTCTCAGACTGCTTCCTGGCTTCCGCAAATATTGGATTGTATAATGCCGGTGGAGGAGCAGCAGTTTTAGGCAATTCCTTGCAGGCCTTGAGCTTGGTCAGAAATGCAGCCGTATCAAGTTCGGTATCGTCGCGGTAAGACTCCTCCCCGAAAATGACAATCTGGGGGATCAGTGGAATATTAAGAGATTTCATCATTTCGCGTGGAAGCCCCGATGTCGTATCAGCTACAATTTTGACCATATTCTCCTCCTCATTCATGTGAGGAATTGTACGAGAACCCCATGCCTGTAGGAGTAGATATTTTTGGTATGTGCGATTTGTCTAACAAAAATCCACACCAAAAATCTCCAATTAGTGCAGCAATTTATTATTTGTTATATCTTATCTGTGTAAATTAGATAAAGAAGACAGTTTGCATGTGGTTGTGTTGACAATAAAGATATGAGTCGAAAACAGCCAATCGTCCGAGCTCGCGTTCATGGTGCCGTGCCAAGAAAAATGGGGACTTGGAATGCTTACAAAGGACGAATGACGACCCGAATGCTAACCCAAGCGATCGTCCTTCCGCAGACGGAATAACCATTGTTGAGTGTCACAATATATACGGAATGGCTGTACTAGGTATTCCTGAATTTGCTTGTGGTTCAGCCAGATCGATATGGGTGATTTCCATTTGAAAAAAGAGGGGCGCACCATGGTGCGCCCCAGTCTGGTTCACACGGTTTTATTGGCTTTGCTTTGCGCTGCGCGGGATGCCAACTGGGAACGCAAGGACTTGATATCACCATCCACAAAGAATAAAGCACCCAGATATAAGAAGAAGCACAACACCCAAGCCGAGATGCAGACAACCATGATCGCGTATTGCTTGCTGTGGGCTGCCAGTGCGATTGCACCAGCGATAGTAGGCGCCAATGCCGCTCCGCTATTCTCAACGAAATACTCAACCGCCTGGGCAGAACTGCGTACTTCAGGCAGGGTGATGTCGAAAACGGTAGAGGTCACATTTGGGGATGAGAATGGCATGAAAATAGCCGTAAGGGACATAAAAATGAAGAAAGTGGTTTTGTCGGCAACAGGGGTTCTCAATGCAAAGAAGAGGAAGATCGCTCCGAGTATGACGCCGACACTGGATATCAAAATACGACCTTTGAGGGTGTGTTTAAACAACCAGTCACCCAGCGCCCCCCCGACGAAGTATCCAGCGGCCAAGATAATAACCACCGGACCCATTGTCAGCAGTACCGAGTTGTTGTCATAGCCGCGTTCCAACATAAGGTAACCGAAGAAGAAATATGTGATCACATTCCACGGAAACACACCGGCGAAACCTTGAAGGAAAATGAACCACATGGTCTTCTTTTTCAAAGCATTCTTTAGAGATGCCCAATTGAAACGTACCTGACCGATTTCTTCCACACCTTCAAATTCCGGCTCGGACTGACCGCGCGGCACTTCCTTGATTCCGAAAAAGATTACAACCGCCATCACGATCCCAAGCGAACCAGTTATAAGAAAAATCGTGCGCCAACCTTCCAGGTGAAATACTTTTCCTTCCAACAGAGGGGCAACCATCAGAGCAAGGATCATTCCCGCCAAATAACCCAAAGGTTGAGCCAATTGCAGCAAGCCATAGATCCGGCCCCGAATTTTAGGACCAAAATAATCGGCGATCAAGCTATACATGCCAGGATAAGAGGAATCATCAATCCCCGTGGATGAGCGTGTGGCAAGGAACTGCGGGTAGGTTCTGACCAATGAACTTAGCCAGGTGGTCGCACCCCAGATGAACGAGGCCAAGGCGAGGAGTTTGGAGCGGGCATAGCGATCATACAGATATCCCCAGATCGGGTAGAATACCGTCCCAACGATCAAGGCGCCCGTATTGATCAATCCCCACTGGAGATCATTAAGATCAAATGTTTTACTTACAGGGATTTGGAGGGAACCGATCAACAATTTGTCCGTCTGGTGCAGGAGCGTGAATAAAAAAAATACGATCACGACAAATACAGGGTACACATTTCGCTTCTTTTTCATTTGGTACGCCTCGTTTTACAAAGATAATGTGAGGAAAGTTTACAATAGAAAAGTGGGTGAGTCAATTGGCTTATGATACAAACTTGTTATGACAATTTTGGTCGAGTTTTTTACTTATAGCCAGACTGGTTCCTGATGATCTTTTGCAACTATTAACGACATCAAAATTGGGATTAAAGGATTCCCCCTTAAGAGAATGAATTGATTTATTAAGCCGCCAAAGCTGTACCAAGCAAATTGGTAAATCGATTATTTTTAAGGTTCATTATGGGAGTATTATTACTTTTATTATGGAAAAATATTTGATCTTTTTCCGCAGGCAATCCCTCAAAGCGCAAACACGCTTGAAACGTTTGCGTACCCTCCTCCCTTAAAAGGGAGTTTTTTCATCCGAGGTCTCGATGAACGGTAAGAGTTTTCAAGTTGTTATACTTTACAATGAAGATGCGCAAATATGTAGAGGCGATCCACAGGATTTATTAGCAGTTCAATATACAGTTACAGCTACACAACATTTATTAGAGGCATTATCCAGTCTGGGGTATCCGGTTAAAAAACTGGCTGTCAGGGGCAATCTCGAGGAACTCGAAGATATTCTTGCTTCGTTCTCTCCCAAAGAAACTTTCATCTTCAATAATTGTGACGGCTTCAACGGTAACAACATGGGTGCCGTGAGTGTCATTCGTCTTATCGAGCGGATGGGGTTCAACCACACCGGCGCTGCTGCCGATTCCATCGAATTGTGCATCGACAAACCAAAATCCAAGGAACGGTTGATCAAATTCAAAGTCCCGACTCCCCGGTATCAGGTTTTTGAGCACGCAGAAGGGGATTTCAACCTAGAATTCCCAGTGATCATTAAGCCATCGGTCGAGGACGCCAGCATGGGAATAGACCTTGATTCTGTCGTCAGCAACCAGGAAAGCCTGTTCCGTAAAATCGCGTATATCGTGGACAAGTATGAACAACCTGCCATGGTCGAAGAATTCGTATGTGGGCGCGAGCTGGCAGTGGCAATGTGGGGAAATGATGCGATTGAAATACTGCCAATTGCCGAGGAAGATTTCTCCTGGGTATCGAACCCCCTTGAACAATTACTCACATACGACTCGAAATGGAAAACGGACTCGACTTATTACCAGAATATTCCCGCCCGTGTACCAGCGGTTCTAAACCGCAGGGAAACTCAAGTTGTTAAGAAAGCTGCGGAAAGTTCCTTTCGAGCCATGGGTTTGCGCGACCTAGGACGGGTGGATATTCGTTTTAATAATGGGATTCCGTATGTAATCGACGTTAATGAACTGCCCGATCTTTCTCCCGATGCCGGGTTCTGGAACTCCGCACGAGCGACCGGGATCACTTATCCGCATATGGTTGAACGCATCCTAAACCACGCAATGAAACGGGAAGGGTGGATATAAATGATTATGTTACCATTAGAAAAAGATGGCGATCAAATACACGCCATTACCGCAAACAACACGGTTTTTAATCAGGAAGAAGTGGATTGCATAGACGAATTATGGGAGGAATACTTGGCGCATGGTTCAGAACTAAGTGGATATTATTTCCTGGTGGAAAAAGAGAGGGAGCGATGTACTCGGGTACTCTTGCTATGGTCCCCGATCACTTACTTCAGGGACCTTTGATTTGTACTGGATTGCCGTTGACCCAACCATCCACCGCGGCGGAATAGGACGTAAATTATTGGCTGCAAGTGAAGAAGCCGTACGTAAACTCGGCGGACGTTTAATCGTGCTGGAGACCTCCGGTCTTCCAACCTACGAGCCAACTCGCAAATTTTACCTCGCGACTGGCTACACGCTAGAAGCCACACTTAAAGATTTTTATAGCCCAGGAGACGACCTGATTATCTTCACAAAGCATTTGTAAAAAGTGGTTTCGGTAACTTCGGGCGCGCTACAACCAGCGCGCCTTTTAATTTCTCGCCGTGGTAGAATCGTTTTCGCGTTAGTTCATGAATATCCCCTAAATTGAAGCTTAATGACATCAATTCCTTCCCCTGCAGAATTTACTCTTACCCGCGAGAACCCATTGGACCGGCGCAGCCCAGTGCGTTGGATTCTTTCCCATACCAAGCGGTACTGGTGGCTCGTGCTCATCATGTTCATCGGCGCAGTCGGTAATGCGGCACTGGCTGCCTTTGTCCCTGTGCTGACAGGCGATGCCTTTAATGCCATGCTGAATGTGCCTCCAGATACAAAAGTTCTTCTCCCCCTGGCACTCATCATGGGGGGATCACAAATCGTGCGCGGCATCCTTCAATTGGGACGAAATTTCGGCGCTGAATTGATCGCCCAGCGCATCGAACGCGATGTGCGGGATGAACTCTATGTTTCCCTGCTCGGTAAAAGTATGACCTTCCACAATCTCCAGCCAGTGGGAGACACGATGGCACGCGCGACCAATGACGTCCGAGAAATTAACCTGATGTTCAGTCCGGGCATCAACCTTGTGGTCGGTTCGCTCGTCTTCCTGGTCATGCCTTTTTTCTTCGCTCCAATTTATCACTGGTCATTATTGCTCACTCCCGCCATTTTCACAGTGGCCTACATTATCGCTTTACGTTGGTACCTGCGCACTTTGAATCCAATCACAAAAGATGTACGGGATTCCTTCGGCCAAATGAACACCCACCTGTCCGAAGCACTGGACGGGATAGAGACAATGAAAGGCGCTGCGCAAGAAGAAGCCGAGATCAAACGGTTTAACATAAATTCCCGCCGCCTGAGAAATAACAATATCCGGCAGGGTGATGTGGAAGCTCGATTCGTGCCCCTGCTTTTATATTACATTGCACTTGCCGGTGGCCTTTTGCATGCGATCCTGCTATATCGAGTTGGAATCCTGAATATCGGTGATGTGGTCGCTTATTTTGGCATCCTACTGATGCTCGAATTTCCTACTTGGACGTCCATTTGGGCGTATTCGCTGATTTCATCCGGGCTAGCCGGTGCCCAGCGAATACTCGAATTAATCAATCGCGAGACCAACCTGGACCAAAATTCCACCGGTTACACACAGCCCATGCGAGGGGAAATCGAATTCCGCAACCTGACCTTCGCTTATCCAACCGGTGAGGCAGTGCTGCGGGATATTTCGTTTAAAGTAAAGCCGGGGCAAACTGTGGCGATCGTCGGACAAACCGGAACCGGCAAGACTTCGCTGGCGAAACTGGTCAACCGCACCTACGATCCCACAGGAGGACAAATATTCGTGGATGGGGTGGATGTCCGAGATTGGAACCTTGCTTCCCTACGCAGCCAAATTTCCATTATTGAGCAGGATGTATTCCTTTTCTCCCGTTCGGTAGCCGAAAACATTGCCTTTGGCAACCCGGGAGCAACCCCGGAAGAAATTGATGTCGCAGCGAAATCAGCGCAGGCGGATGAGTTCATCAATGAGTTCGAAAAAGGGTACGAAACGGTCATCGGTGAGCGAGGCGTGACCCTTTCGGGCGGACAGCGCCAGCGTCTGGCAATTGCACGCGCCTTCCTGACCGATCCGCACATCCTTATCCTGGACGATTCCACCAGCGCGATCGACTCTGCCACTGAAGATATGATCCAGCGCGCCATCGCAGCAGCTGCGAAGGGTAGGACGACGCTTATCATCACCCATCGCCTGTCTCAAATCCGCTGGGCCGACCTGATCATCGTTTTGCGAAAAGGACGGATCGCCGCAATCGGGAATCATGACGAACTTATGCAGACTTCTGACGCCTACGCCCGTATCTTTAAAGAATAGGAATCAGATAATGGGTTTTTACGAAGGTCTAAACGAAGAAAAATACGACCGCCAGTATAAAGATAGCGTACTGGCGAAACGCATCATCGGATATTTCACCGCCCAGCACAAACGTGTGGCTGTTATTGTATTCGTGACCGTCGTCCTGGCGGTTATCACCACCGCCCAACCGGTCATTATCAGCCAGGGACTCAACACGCTAACGACCATTCCCAGTGTACTCGCAAGCCTGCTTATCGGAGGAATAGTACTCTTTATCGGAATTGCAGACTGGGGATTAAACTGGATCCGTCGGAGACTTACGGTACGGACGGTAGGCGATGTAGTCCTCAATTTAAGAGCCCTGGCCTTCCGTGCTGCGGTTGAACATGACCTGTCCTTTTACGACCAATTTTCCTCCGGACGTATCGTTTCGCGCATCAACGCAGATACAAGCACATTAGGTGATCTGGTAACGATCATCACCGATGTATCTGCCCAGATTTTAAATGCCATCCTGCTTGGGATCATCATTGTCCGCACGGAATGGCGGTTGTCGCTGGTGCTTTTTTCCTTCCTGCCTTTCATATTCCTGATGGCATTGCTTTTCCGGCGCTTGGCACGCAAAGTGACCAAGAGCGGGATGCAGGCCATGGCAGATGTCAATTCAGCCATCAAAGAGACGGTCAGCGGTATCGCCATCGCCAAGAATTTCCGCCAGGAATCTGGAATTTTCAAGACTTTTAACGCTGCCAACCGAACATCTTACCGGGTCAATGTGTGGCGAGGTTTTATCCTGGCACTTGTATGGCCAGCATTGAATGCCCTGGCAGGGATTGCCACAGCCATGCTGGTTTATGCAGGAGGGTTGAGTGCTGCACAGGGAGCGGTGACAATTGGCGCCTGGTACCTTTTCATCATCAGCCTGGGGCGCTTCTTTGACCCGGTCATGAATCTATCAGCGTTCTGGTCCAACATCCAATCGGGGTTGAGCGCGGCCGAGCGCATCTTTGCGCTGATGGATGCCGAGCCCAATGTAATCCAGATCGAGAAACGCGATGTTCAAAAATTGAAGGGTGAGATCGGTTTCGAGAATGTCTCATTCCGGTATTCGGAAAACGAGCCAGTCCTGGTCAATTTCAACCTTACGATCCACCCTGGAGAAAACCTCGCCATAGTCGGTCACACAGGAGCAGGGAAATCCTCCCTGGCAAAATTAATTGCCCGATTTTACGAATTCCAGTCCGGGAGCATTTTAATCGATGGAGTGGATATCCGCAGTATAAACCTGCAACAATACCGGCGGCAATTGGGAATCGTGTCTCAAATTCCGTTCCTATTCTCCGGGACAGTGGCGGAAAACATCCGCTATGCCTGTCCCGATCCTGAATGTGTGACCAATGCGGATATCCTGTCGATGGCACGAAAAATCGGGGACGGTGAATGGCTGGAAACCCTACCAAATGGCCTCGATACTGTTGTCGGCGAGCGAGGCACCATGCTATCGATGGGACAGCGACAATTGGTTGCGTTACTGCGGGTATTGATGCAGAAACCAGCAATTTTTGTTCTGGACGAGGCAACCGCCAGCATCGACCCCTTTACCGAATGGCAAATCCAACAGGCACTTAATATGATTCTGGCAGAATCAACCAGTATCCTGATCGCCCACCGCTTGTCAACGGTCAAGGCAGCTGACCGGATCATCGTTCTGGAAAAAGGGAAAATAATTGAGGAGGGAAATCACAACGGGCTGCTTCTTCGAGGGGGGCATTATGCCACGCTTTACAACACTTATTTCCGCCACCAATCATTAGCATATGTTGAGCAAGCCAGAGTTTTTGTTCAAGGCGATTAATGAGACGCATCCTGATCACATGCTCCATCTTACTTGCTACCCTTGGATGCTCGTCCATAAAAAATTGCGACAAACCACCAGGTGCGGATTCTTGTACAAGAGTCCTTTTTATTGGTAACAGCTTTACCTTCGAAAACGATCTGCCCGGAATGTTTACAAAGTTAGCAAATGTGGGAGAACACCAGGTGAAAACCGGGATGGCTGCCCAAGGGGGCTGGACTTTGGCAGATCACGTTAATTCGTCTGATACGCTGAACCAAATCACCTCCGAAAAATGGAATTTCGTGGTCCTACAAGAACAAAGCGAAATCCCTGCATTCGAGCAATCCCGAAATGTGACAATGTACCCAGCGGCTCGAACCCTAGTAAACCTTATTGAAGCAGCGGGAGCCACTCCCATTTTCTTTCTAACCTGGGCCCACCGAGATGGTTTGCCGGGAAATGGCTTTCAAGACTACCAGACAATGCAATTTCAGATCGATATCGGGTATATGGGAATTGCCCAGGAACTAATCGTGCCGGTTGCCCCGGTTGGATATGCTTGGTTACTCGCGAAAGGCCAAAATCCTAAATTGGATTTATGGCAGGCAGACGGCAGTCATCCAAGCGAGCAGGGAACATACCTAGCAGCTTGTGTCTTTTATGCTGCTATTTTCCATCAAAGCCCCGAGGGATTATCCTACCTAGCTGGGCTGACCAAGGAAACAGCGACTTTCTTACAGCGGATTGCGGCAAGTACTGTGCTGGACAACCCTGCCCAATGGAATTTGCCCTAAGAATTTGAAATGGCTAATTAATGAGTATGAATACCCTTCCCGACCAATCCCCGGGGTGGTGAAACTTAGCGTTGATATAACCAGTTCAATTCCTTGATACCACCCCGAAGCTCCGCACTCAACTGAGCTTCCGATACCCGCCATTCCCAGTTGCCACCGAGACGGGATGGAAAATTAAAACGAGCTTCGGTGCCAAGTGACAGAAAATCCTGCAAAGGAGCCAGAGCAAATACAGCGGTGGATCTCCAGGCTGCTCGAATCAAGTCCCAAGAGAAATCCAAACCATCAATCCGAAGATAGCGGCGGGCAAAATCCTTTTCATTCTCCGGAGCGGATTGATACCATCCTCGGGCAGTATCGTTATCGTGAGTGCCGGTATAAACCACGCAATTAGGCAGGTAAGAATGGGGCAGAAAAGCATTGTCCGGACCGGAAAAACCGAATTGCAAAACCTTCATGCCGGGTAATGCAAACTTGTCACGGAGGGCAATCACATCGGGGGTAATCACGCCCAGATCTTCAGCGATGATGGGAAGATCAGCACCCAAACTCGAACGGATGGCGGTGAAAAAGTCCGCGCCTGGACCCGGGACCCAGCGCCCGATCTCCGCGGTGAGATTCTCCGCAGGTATTTCCCAGTAACCAGCAAAACCGCGGAAATGGTCAATGCGGAGGATATCCACCAACATAAGGGTCGATCGGAGTCGTTGGAGCCACCATTCATAATGCGTGGATTTATGGACGTCCCAACGATACAGGGGATTGCCCCATAATTGCCCCGTTGGGGAGAAATAATCGGGAGGAACGCCAGCAACCACCGTCGGCTTCAGATCAGAGTCAAGGAAGAAAAGATCAGGGTGTGACCAAACATCCGAGGAGTCGTTTGCTACAAATATGGGAATGTCACCAATGATGGACACTCCCATCTGGTGGGCATATTCATGCAATGCATTCCACTGTCGGAAAAAGATAAATTGATAGAAAGTATAACGGGCAATCGATGAAGCCATAGACTTCGCGAGCCGCGACAAGCTCAGCTTGATTTCTATGGCGCAAAGGTTCCGGCCAGCCTTCCCATGAGCCCCCACCTTGAGCTTCTTTTATCGCCATAAACAGAGCATAGTCATCCAGCCAAAAGGCATTTTCAGCACAAAAAGAAATGTAATCCTCCTTGAGAGACCTCGTGGGCGCCTTAGTGGGGGTAGTGAGATTTTCCTGCGGAGGAGCCCCCAACCTCATCGAAGATGCAGACGCAAGGTCCGTGGAAAAGCGGGAAAAAGCCCGCTCGAGCAAATTCATTTTCCAGGGAATGAGGGTCCCAAAATCCACCTTGCCCGGTTCAAATTTCTGATCGCCGACGAGATCATCCGAGGAGAGCAGGTTATCCCGTTCCAGGAATTCCAGGCTGATAAGATAGGGATTCCCTGCAAAGGCGGAAAAACACTGGTATGGAGAATCGCCATAACCAGTGGGTCCGAGCGGCAAGACCTGCCAGAGTTTGCACCCGGATCCAGCTAACCAATCCACCCAACGGAAGGCGGCAGGCCCAAGATCGCCGATGCCATAAGGACCAGGGAGGGAAGATGGATGGAGCAGAATTCCAGACGCACGTTCAAATTTCATAAGGTTGTCTCTTGGTCTCCAAAAGAACGCCAGATTTTACCAGCAGACCTGGATAATCGGAAGCGGTCACGTCGGTGCCAATGGTCGCACCCGGTTCAACCACCATGCCAGAGGGAATGACGCTATTCTTACCCACCACGGCCAACCGAATATTTGGATCAGCTATGCCGCCGCCCACACGGGCGTCCTTTTCCACGATCACATGTTTATCAATAATCGCGCGTTCGATGACAGCACCACTCTCAATAACAGTGTCGGTCAGGATAATGGATTCACGCACGACCGCCCCGGGACGAACGATGACACCAGGAGAGAGAACACTACTTTCAATGCGCGCATTTTCCTGTATCGTGCAGCCATCCGAAATCATACTGGCGAAGACAGCCGCGTTTTGTGGAATCCGAACCGGCGGCCGTTCCTCAGTGCGGGTATGGATAATCCAACTGCGGTCGTAAAGTTTAAGGGGCGGGTTGGGAGAAAGCATATCCATATGAGCCTGCCAATAAGAGAGGATTGTTCCTACATCCATCCAATATCCGGTAAAAGGATAGGCAATCACCCGAAGTTTACCTTTGACCAGGCGCGGAATAATATCTTTCCCAAAATCATGCGTTGAATCTTCCCGCAAATGATCCTCCCAAAGGACATGATCAAGCAATTCCCGGTTAAAAACGTAAACACCCATGTTGATCAGATCGGACGTGGGATTCTTAGGTTTTTCGACAAAGGATTTGACACGGAATTTTTTGTCGACGGTGACGACACCGAAGCGGGAGGCTTCCTCCAATGGGACGCGAATTGTAGCCATCGTGAGATCTGCCTGCTGATCCATATGGAAGGTGATCATCGTGTCGTAATCCATAGTGTAGATGTGGTCGCCAGACAAGATAAGGATCAAGTCAGGTGAGCCGCGTTTTACAAAGGAAAAGTTCTGCTGGACAGCATCGGCAGTGCCTTCAAACCAGTCAGCCTCGAAGCGGGCTTTATAGGGAGTGAGGATGCGGACCCCGCCCGTGAAGTCACGATTAAGGTCCCAGGGTGCACCCGCACCGATGTGCTCGATCAGGGAATGGGGTCGGTACTGAGCCAGAACCATGATATCGAAGATATCAGAATTCACACAGTTCGACAAAGCAAAGTCGATGATGCGATATTTCCCAGCAAATGGAACCGCTGGTTTCGTGCGTTTGACAGTGAGCACACTTAAGCGGGCCCCCTCCCCACCAGCCATGATTATTGCTCGAGTTTTCATGGGTCACCTCGCGGGAAAATATTTGTCAGGATTTGGATAGTAACGCCTTATAAATTAAAGCATATTGGCCCGCTGAACGAGGCCAAGAGAAATCTTCCTTCATATCATTGCGCTGAAATTCCTGCCAACTGCCCGGGGTCAGGATACACTTCCAAAGCGCGCATAAGGGCAGCCTCCATAGACACAGGCTCTGAGTTCTCAAAGAGGAACCCAGTCCTGCCTTCCTGGACAGTGTCGATCAATCCGCCGGTGGCATGGACAATCGGCACGCAGCCATAGCGCATGGCAATCATCTGTGCCAGTCCACAGGGTTCATATCGCGAAGGCATCAGAAACATATCCGCGCCCCCGTAAAGCATATGGCTCAACTCAGAGTCATAGCGGATTACTGCCCTGACCCGATCAGGAAAGTCTGACTGCAACTGGCGGGCGGTATCCTCGAGAGCTGGATCACCTGACCCGAGAATCACAAACTGCCAATTCCATCCAGTCAGGTCGCGCAATGCTGCGAAGGCGATATCCAGCCCTTTTTGGTAGTCAACCCGTCCCACCATAGCAAGAAGAGGGATTTTTTCATCCTGTTTTAGGACCAGAGTTTTTTGCAGGGCTGTTTTATTGAGGGTTCGGGCGGGCAGTTGATCGACATTAAAACAGGCCGGGAGCACTTTATCTCTACCTGGATCCCAGTATTTAATATCTAGACCATTCAAGATGCCGGTTATGCTGTCTGAACGAGTCTTGAGGTATGGATCCAGGCCGCAGCCAAAATCGGGGGTGAGAATCTCCCTGGCGTAGGTCGGCGAAACCGGGACAATAGCGTTTGCAGACCATAACCCGAGCGGCAATGGTTGAGACTTCGCCCACTCCGGTAAGGAATGATCGCCAAGGGGTATAAGATCGTATGCAGAAAGTACTTCCGAACTGTCCCCGCCCAAATAGGCAAGGTTGTGGATAGTGAGGATTGTGCAGGGGAGCACTTGTGAAGAAGCAGCCCGCCGGGATTGAACGGCGTAAAGCGCCAGCGAAGTATGCCAATCATTGGCATGGATAATGTCGGGCTGCCAATCTAAATATCTGGTCAACTCCAAAGCAGCGAGGGAGAAAAAAGCATATTTTTCCCGGTCATGGGCAGGGTCGGGGGAATAGACGGATAAAGTGTTGGAGATGGGTGCGCCAGAAATGAAGTAGACCGGCATCCCATCCAGCGTTGTTTCAAATGCCTTTACGGGAATGGAAAGCCCCTCACGGCAAACTGAATAATCGGCGATCAAATGCAATGAAGCGATATCTACCTGGACGGCCTGGTGAAGAGGCAGCACAAGCCGAACATCAAGAGGAACTCCAGAACCATTTTGATCCGGGAGGGCGCGCAACGCGAGTGGCAGCGATCCGGCGACATCAGCCAGCCCACCTATTTTTACGAAAGGTTCCGCTTCAGCGGCAAGAAACAAGATCTTCATTTTGGATAACTTTTATATATTTTACAACAGAACGCATTTAGAAAAGAGAAAAGGAGCCATCCAATCCACCGGGCACCCAAGAAGGGTGCCCAGAAGAATGCGACGGTCAACGCGGAATTGTCAGACCTTCTCGACCGGGAACTGTATCTCCACGACCGTTTCGGGATCGTTTTGATCGGCGGTCCCCGGCTCACTGGGACTGACCTGCCTGGCCTCATTCAAATACACTTCGCGACCTGGACCGCAGGTGCGGTAGCCATTGGCTTCAATCCAATTGCCAATGGCATTATAGGCTTCGCTTATAGTGGTCAAAGTACCGTGATGGATGGTACAGGCCATGTTTTCCACAAGAGGAAGCTCGCGAGCCTGGATTCGGCCGTCGGGAATTAATTCGGAAGATACCGGCTGGCAAACCTCAATGTCCCAATTGCGCTCCTTATACTCATCATCGTGATAGAGAGTCAGGCAAGAGCCAGACAAATGAACATGGTGATGCGCGAGCCAGCTCTCCAGTTCGCCCCACAACGGTCCTTGTTCAGGTGGAGTGGGTACAACGTCGCGGATAGAGGCGACCTTGATCGGCTCAACTTTCCTAATTACAACATCATACTTTGACATAACATCCTCCTTTTCCATTTGGTGAAGAAAGACATCCACCCGGGCAAGTGTAGCCGCTTCTGAAAGGACTTTTTGCCTGATCTCCACCTGACGAAGTTTCAGCATTCCGCGCAACTGATCGGTCGAAAGATCCCCGGAAAGCAGGTTATAAATCTCTTCCAACGAGAAACCGAGATCCTTTAGTGCAAGAATCCGGTAGAGACGAGGCAACTGGTCAACATCGTAAAATCGATAACCGGTGAAGCGATCCACCCAGACCGGCTCGAGCAAGCCCATCTCTTTGTAAAAGCGGAGTTCCTTGATGGATACACGACTTAGCCTGGAAAAATCCCCAATGCGAATCATGGAAACGACCCTCCCCGATTTGGTACGGAATGAAAGTTTGCGGAATAAGATGGACAATTTTGTGTGTTATCAGAACTACCGGAGGTATGTTCTAATGATAATTCAGACTGATGAATTTTGTTTTTTTCCGAGACCGGCCAAGCTGGTTCCAAGGGATGAAGGGGCCGTGAATAATTGTGCGTAGAACGGCAAGTAGAATTCGGACATCCTCGTGAAGGGAGGCGGTAAACCCTGCCCAAGCGGCGGCGTTCCCGGTCCATCCCAAGGCGGATGGAACGGCGGGCATGATTTCCCTTCTGGAGCAGCAACATGGCAGTATATTTCTCCCAGGTGGGCTTCTCAGACGGGGCAAGCAGGATGCGGTTCCCGGCGAGCACAAAGCAGCCGGACTCGACCAGGGCTTTTAATGTGAAGTTACCATAGATGTCAAGATGCCCGCGCAGGCGGTTGTAGACGGTCTGCATGCGCCCTGAGCGGACCAGGGCACAATAAAGCTCCTGGCAACGGCGCACAGGGTATTTCCCGGCCAGGTCGCGCCAATGGAGACCATTGGCAAGCTTCCAGAAGATGCCTTCGAACAGAAAACGGTCGGAAGGCAGGGGTTTGCGGCGGCGATATTTACGGAAATAATCGATATCTGCCCGCTGGGAGACGAAGATATCCTGCAAAAGCTCCCACTGGTCATCGGTGAGTTGAGGGGCTTCCCAATCCAAATTCGCGTGCGGATTTACCAATTTATGAGGAACGAATACGGACGGGACGGGCATGCCCATCTCGGAAAATTCCCAGCGCAGGAGAGCGGGAAGATCCCGCACCAGGGTTTGCAAATACGACCGCCTGTCCTCCAGCTTCAGAAGACCCTGGGTAATCTTCTGTATTTTACCGACAAGGATCGTTGCTGCGCGAACCTGGCAGAGGATATCTTTGAACGGCAGGCTGCCCTTGCTGGCAGCCAGCCCGTTCGCCAACCGATATCTACATTCGCGCAGTTCTTTCTTTCCAGAAGCAATGATGCGGTCCTCCAGTTCTTTCTGCTGGATACCGGGATCTTTATGGATCGAGGGACGCTTCAAGGGAGTTACACGGGTATGCTGGGAATGGGCAGAATACAGCCCATGCCGGAAGGCGTTGGAGTTGCCGAGCTGCCCTCCCCGCCTGCGGTGCGGAGGCAGGGGTATCCCCGATCGAATAATCAAAGGAATAGAGGATTCGTGACGAGGGCGGGATGAATTAGTTGTATACTGGTTGAGCATATGCAAAATATCAATCAAGGACGTTAGGATAATAATCTACGCAACAATGTATCAACTCATACCTCGCGCCCCCACCCCGGCCCTGCCCCTTCGGGTGAGGGAGAAGTTCTGAAATTTGGTATTTGAAGCGGTTACACCGCTTCAAATACCAAATTTCAGCAGCTATTCTTGCAAGTTGTAAGTAGTTACCACAACAATTATAGAACATATTTTCTGTTTTGGGTAGGGGTATATTTTGGAAAATCGACGAACATAGGATAAAATTGAACCATTCACAATTAGAAAGGAGCAGTCATGACCGAACGACGGAGAATTCAACGACGGAGCATCTCATATTACATGCGAGTGATCGACGCCGGTGAAAACCAGATGATCGGTCACCTGGCAGATATTACCCTGACCGGATTAAGGATGGACAGCCAAAAACAAATCAAGGTTTCAAAGGAATTCCAGCTCCGGATCTATACGACAAGTGATGTAGCCGACAAAGACTATATCGAATTCGGAGCCCGGACGAAATGGTGCAACGTCGATCCGGTGGACCCGGGTGTATACGATATCGGATTCGAAATTATCAAAATCTCCCCCCACGACGCCGAGATCGTAAAGCATATCATGGACAAGTACAGTTCCCATGAAAATTCTTTTATGTTCTAAAGATAAGAATGCTTTTCAGTATATAAATCCATTTTTGAGTCCGTTTGTCAACATCTAATTTCCCTGCGATCATTAATACTGCTGTAGATATCCATTTTTGACCAAGCAACCGGAGGCAATTGCAGCAAAAAAATAAACGGGGGTATTGATTTCAAGTGCACAATCACTTATAATAAATATCACAAAGTGAAAGGTGCCTGGCATGGTTGGATCAAATTTCCAGGATCGGCGACGATACAAACGGCGGAACCTGATTTATTACATTCCGGTCATCGAGAGTGACACCCAACATCCGATCGGTCGCATGGCCGATGTATCAGCCAAGGGGTTCAAGCTGGACAGCGAAACGGAAATCCCCACGGGAAAAGATTTTCAACTTGGTCTTAATACGACACCCGATATTGCCGATATCTCTTTCATTGGATTCGTGGCAAGAAGCAAATGGTGCCAGGCTGACACAATCGAGCCCTGCCAGTATTACGTCGGGTTTGATATTGTTGACATCGAACCGCATGCAGCCAGAATTGTCCAATGCATGGTGGACAAATACGGGGCGAGCGACACGCCCATCCAATAAACCGGGTCCCATTGCTTGACCCAAACCTTCCCATTGTAGAGTTACATCGTCATCTGGACGGCAACCTCCGTCTTGAGACCATCCTCGAGTTAGCCCGGCAGCATAATATTGCACTACCGGCTCAGGATATAGAAAGTTTGCGCCCTTTTGTCCAAGTGACGGACCCACAGCCGGGGGTGATGGCTTTTATCAGTAAATTCCAATGGCCCTTGGCAGTATTGGTGAATGCAGATGCATGCAGACGGGTTGCGTATGAAAACATGGGAGATGCCAAGCGTGAAGGGATCGATTACATTGAACTGCGATTCAGCCCCTGGTTCATGGCCGAGACAAATAAATTGGACCCGTTCCAGGTGGTTGAGGCAGTAGTCGATGGGATCGCGGCAGGGGTACGGGACTTCGGGGTAAAAGCTGAATTTAATCGGCATCCTCAGCAGGACATACGGCCCTGAAATTGCACTCAAAGAATTGGAAGCGCTACTAAGCCAGGGCTCAGCCATCACTGCACTCGATTTGGCAGGGGATGAAGCGCAATTCCCCCCTGAATGGTTCAAGGACCACTTCCGGCGAGCACGGGATAGCGGCTGGCACATCACGGTACATGCCGGGGAAATTACAGGGGCCTTTTCGATCTGGCATGCAATCCGCGACCTGGAAGCTGAACGAATCGGACATGCCCTCAGCGCGGTGGAAGACCCGACGTTGATGGAATACCTGGCAGAACACCGGATCGGGGTGGAGTCCTGCTTAACAAGTAACGTGCAAACAAGTTGCGTGAAGGATTTTGCCAGCCACCCTCTCAAGACCTTCCTCGAGTACGACATTTGCGCAACAATCAATACTGACGACCCGGGGATCAGTGGGATCGACTTGCAAAACGAATACAATATTGCTGCTCCCAAGGCTGGACTGACGGAGGCGCAAATCCGTCAGGTGCAGGTCAATGCGCTGGATGCTGCGTTTTTGAATGAAGACGAGAAACAAATGTTACGATTTAGTCGAATGCGCTCTGGGGAAAAATGATATGAGGACAGGTAAATTTATTTATTCGCTCGCAACCACAATCATAACGGTATCGTTATCATCCTGTCATCCGAGTTCTTCGCCTGTTCCCATCCCCACACCTGCAATATCTCTGACCCCAACTGAAAACTTGCCCATTGCAACTGATACCGTGATGATCGCCTCCATGCCTACACAGTATTTGGAATTTTCAACCATACCCGATTTATTGAGATCGGCAAGGTTTCAAATAATGGTGCCCACTGATATTCCAGAAAACCTATCTTTCTACAAGGCCTGGAGCACCGATTATACCAATGGCGACCAGAACATCAGAATCTTGTACTCCGAACCAGGCAATGCACTCGATGCGAATTTGAAATCTCTGGACATCCAGATGACTATGACCGATGAACTCGTCACAAGGGACAGCATTGTTCATCAATATAAATTAACCCCCCTAGATGTTCAAGAGGTGCAGGTGCGCGGACAAACTGGCTTTACATACTGGACTCAATCGGGCGCGGCAGGAAATTCAGCCTGCCTCCTTTGGCGCGAGGGAAATGTCAACTTTTCAATCTCCCTTTTTGGCAACTGGCCACCCCCAGGCGAAAGTAATCCACACGGTCTCGACAATGTGCTGATCATGATCGCCAATTCGCTTCAAATCGTGGAGCAATGAAAAAAGGAAAACAAGGCTAGATTGAGCGATTTGTCCACCTCTCTGTTTCAAAGGGTGGACAGTACGAAAAAATGCCAGCAGGCTTACCCGGGGAAATTATTCTTTAAGAAGGAAAACCATGTCAGTAATTAAAAGGAAATCCTGGGGACATTTTCGCGAGCGATTAATCAATTTCTATCCACCCCTGCTCGGAGCGGGAATTCACGCTAAAAACATCGACAAATACACCATCCGAGTTGAGATGAAACTAACCGCATTAAACCGAAACATCGTCGGCACCCATTTTGGCGGTTCGTTATACGCAATGTGCGACCCCTGGTTAATGTTGATTCTGATGCGGACCCTGGGAACAGACTACGTAGTTTGGGATAAAGCCGCCACCATCCAATTTTTAACGCCAGGGCGCGGCAAGGTAAGTGCAACTTTTCATATCTCACAAGAACGAATTGACGAAATCCGAATGGAGGTAGACCGCAGTCAGAAAATCGAGCCGACCTTTGAGACGGACGTGGTGGATGCACAAAACCAAGCGGTGGCGCACATCCAAAAATTGCTGTACATTCGCAAGAAAAAACAAGGACTCAACCCGGAGAGGCCGTTTCCTTAATTTTCGACGGCGCGATTTTTCGATTAACCAACCAGACCCCAGCCAGGATCAACAGTCCACCCAGCATGGTGACCAGGAAGAGTTGCTCACCCAATATGAAGGAAGCGACTATTAACGTGGCGACCGGTTCCAGATACAAGAACGCGCCTGTTTGAGTGGCTGTAAGTACCTGCAAGGCATCGTACCAGAAGATATAGGCAAGACCCGAACAGAAAACCCCCAAAAAGGAGATACCCACCCAGCCATCCCAAGGGATCTTTCCAATCTGTGCGAGACCTCCCTGGAAAAAAAACAAAACAGAGGAGAAAAGCCAGCCAAAAACCATAACATAGAACATCATTAGCGTGGCAGGGTATTTTTTCAGCCCGCGCCTGGAAAGGACGGAAAAGACTGCCCAATTGGGAGCACTAATGAGAATGAGGAAATCACCGATCGTGCCAAATTTGCCCGCTACAAGCTGAGCCAGGTTGCCGCGAGTGACCACCAACAAAACCCCGATGATGGAAAGAAAAATCCCACCAGCTTGCATCCAGGAGATTTTTTCTTTAAGCGCCAGCCAGCCCAGCAGGGCCATGAAAACCGGTGTTGTGGCCACAATCCAGGCTGTGGTGGTAGCTTGGGCAGTAACCAAACCGTTGGACTGCAGCCACTGGTGGAATGTAATGCCTAGAAACCCAAGCAAGGCAAAATATAGCCAGTCCTGTTTATCTGGGAGAACGAAATTCTTTTTGACCAGAATCGCAATCCCAAGGATGACCACACCCATCGCAAATCGCAACCAGACCACCACGTAGGGACTGGAATAACGAAGGGCAAACTTGGTGGCTACGAAGGAAGCTCCCCAAACAATAACCGTAAAAAGCGCTTCGAGGATGGCGCGTCGGTGATTGATTCCCATAGCCCGAGAGTGTACCACAACATAAAATCCCAATAAATATTCTTTATTCAAAATAATATTCAATCAGGATGTCTGACAATCAGATCCAACGCATAAACAATGAGCAGGTTTTCTGATAAACTTCATATGATTAAACCAGACAAAAGTGGTTAGAATATCGCCGATAAATCGTCCGCACATTATCGTCAACGTTGCCATGACCGCGGATGGCAAGATCGACTCAACAGCTCGCAAAGGCGCTGCCATATCCTCCAAAACAGATAAAGCTCGGGTGGATCGACTGCGCGCGAGTGTGGATGCCGTTCTCGTGGGAGGGCGGACTCTACTAAACGAAGACCCGAAACTTACCGTAAAATCCCCCGAATTACGCGCAGAACAACTCCAAAAAGGGTGGCCAGAAAACCCTGCCAAGGTAGGGGTTATATCAGAGATACCCACCAAGACAACAATCGGTGTCCCGCAAATAAGCGGCGCGGGCCGGAGCGCACTTAAACACCCTCTAATGCAATTTTTGACTTCAGGACCGGCGCAAGTATATTTATTCACGACCGAGTGTGTTGATCCGGATTTAGTGACCCACTTTGAAGATACCGGAGCAACTGTAAGAGCTGCAGGGAAAGACCGCGTTGACCTGGTAACAGTTTTCCAGTCCCTGCACCAAGATGGTATCCGGACAATTCTTGTGGAAGGGGGGGGAACCATGATCGCCGAACTTTTCCGGCTAAACCTGGTGGATGAACTGACCATCTACATTGCTCCAAAGATATTTGGTGGCATGACCGCCCCCACAATGGCGGATGGCGCGGGTTTTTTGGCAGACCAGGCTCCAGTTCTGAAATTAAAATCGGTAGAAATTCTCGATGATGAGGGAGGAATCCTCGTTCATTATTTAAGGAAAAACAAGGAGTAATTAATGGGACTGACCCAGATGCAAATCAAAGAACTACTTGACGAAGGCCGCGCCCACGCTTGTGAAGGGGTTGGGCCTGACCACGTGTGCGTCAAGATCGCAGCGATCGCCGAACTGCCCTCCCGTTTTGGGCAGTTCCACATCGTCGCATTTTACAATAACAAAGACGACAAGGAACATGTGGCAATCGTAAAAGGGGATGTTACTAACTGCGAGGATGTGGCAGTGCGAGTCCATTCCGAATGTCTAACAGGCGACGTGATCGGTTCCCTGCGGTGTGACTGTCGCGACCAATTGGAATCCGCCCTGCGCATGATTGGGGAGATGGAATGCGGAGTGCTGCTTTATATGCGCCAAGAAGGACGAGGCATCGGTTTAATCAACAAAATCCGCGCCTATGGACTTCAGGAACACGGCTACGATACCGTGGAAGCCAACCTTGCGCTCGGTTTCCGGGACGATGAACGTGATTACAGCGTGGCAGCCCATATGCTCGAATCACTGCACATCAAATCAATCAGGCTGATCACCAATAACCCAAAGAAAATCGAGGATCTAAAGAAGAACGGTATCAAAGTCAATGGGCGCATCCCGCACATCATGCAACCAAACCAGTACAACCGGTTTTATCTCGAAACCAAGGCATTAAAATCAGGGCACTTGATGGACCTGCAAGGCAAAGAACATCTCCAAGAACAGGCGGATTATCCCCTCGTTGAAGGAATGGATAAGGACGTGCTGAGCGTTATCCGCAAGTACTACAAATAGGATTGCAGATTACGGATAATTTTCGAGAGTATGCAAAAAAACCTAATTCGAAAGGGATGGATATGGAACCTAAAAATCGGACGGCTGTCATCACTGGCGCAACCGGTGTGTTGAGTTCTTATGTGGCACAAACCCTATCTGAAAGAGGATATAACCTAGCCCTGCTAGACCATCACCCCGACAGGCTAACGGCACTCGTAAAAAGCCTGAACCTGCCCGAAAGCCGTATCCTTGCGCGGATTACGAACCTGTTGGATCCAATAGAAACCAAAGCCGCTGCAGAGGTAATAGCAGCCAAGTTTGGACGTGTTGACATTTTATTACACTTGGTTGGCGGCTGGACTGGCGGTAAAACTCTTGTCGAAGCGTCTGCAGACGACCTTACTTTCATGCTCAACCAACACGTCTGGACCAGTTTCCACGTTACCAAGGCTTTCGTGCCATATCTAATTCAGAATAGTTGGGGACGGGTGATTGTAATCACCTCCCCGTTTGCCAGCCGTCCCGGCAGCAAAGGGGGACCCTATGTGATCGCCAAAGCAGGTCAAGAAGCACTGATGATGACGCTTGCGCAAGAACTCAAAGGGACTGGAGTTACCGCCAACCTGATCCAGGTGAAAACAATTGATGTCAAGCGCAAGAAAGTCTCGGCGGCATCGACAGAAAATAGTTCCTGGAGCACACCCGAGGAAATCACCTCCAGCATCATATACCTGCTATCCGATGAAGCTGGAACAGTCAACGGCGCAAAAATACCGCTGAGCTTATTTGAGTAATTGACCATAAGCTAAGTGATGACATCCCCTTTTTTTCATCGGAAATCGGGAGGAATGATATGAGCCTGCAATCAGAAATTTCCGAACAGCCTGACCGTCTTGCCCATCTGTTGCACAGCCAGCAAGAAACGGTGCAGAAAATCGCTACAGCCATCCACAAGGGGAAGATACGTTATGTATTTTTAGCGGCGCGCGGCACCTCGGATAATGCAGGAAGGTATGCCAACTATTTGTGGGGGGCGCTTAACCGATTGTCCCTGGCTTTGGCAACCCCATCTTTATTTACCTATTACAAACAACCCCCCATTTTGAACGGCGCGTTAGTGGTGGGGATTTCGCAATCAGGGCAATCGCCAGATATCGTCAGCGTAATCGAGGAGGGCCGCCGCCAAGGCTGTCTGACCCTATCCATCACCAATGAACCCGAATCCCCCCTTGCTCGCGCAGCCGAGCTAGTGATGGACATCCAAGCAGGGGATGAAAAGGCAATCGCTGCGACCAAAACTTATACGAATGAATTGATGGCCATTGCGATGCTCTCCGTCGCGCTCACAGGTGACAGGACCTATAAAAGCGATCTGGAAAAAGTCTCAGGTTGGGCGGAAATGGTCCTGAAACAGGACGCCCCCATCGCGGGGCTGGCCGAACGCTATCGGTATATGCGACAGTGCGTTGTGCTCGGACGCGGTTTTAACTATTGCACTGCCTTCGAATGGGCATTAAAACTTAAAGAATTGACTTACACTGTCGCCGAGCCATATTCGTCCGCCGATTTCCAGCATGGACCAATCGCCATGGTGGAAGGAGGATTCCCAATCCTGGCGATTGCCCCGCGAGGAAAGGTCCAGGAATCGATGATGGAGATGTTAGGTAAATTGCGTAATGATCACCGGGCAGAACTGGTTGTCATTTCTGACGACAAACGCGCCTTATCACTGGCACAATCTCCCATCCAACTCCCGGATGGGATGCCCGAATGGCTGACACCGATTGTGGGCATCATTCCAGCGCAACTTTTCACCTATCATCTGACACTCGCCAAAGGTCTCAGTCCTGATCAACCCCGGACAATTGGAAAAGTGACCGAAACCCATTAATAACAACCGCTCCAAGGAAACATCCTGGAGCGGTTTTCTTCAAAGGAGAATAACCACAGACAATTAATTCCAAAATTGAGGCAAATAGGGTTTATTGGTCTCAAGCAAATCTTCGAGCACTTCGGGGATCTTGTCTGCTTTAGGACCAAGGGGATGGGCGAGGAGAGCCTGATAGGCTGCATTTCGGTCACCATTAATAGCCGCTTCGATCGTCAGTAACTCAAACGCTTTTATTTGCGCAACCAGGCCGAAACAAACAGGCGGTAAAGGCTCGGCTGGAAGCGGTTCGACACCTTTTCGGGAGATCTTTGCCGGCATTTCCAAGACCCAGCCTGATGGCCAATCCCTGACTGCCCCATTGTTGCGGGTATTGACGATATGCGTCTCCCCCAGATCATTATAATGGGCATTAAGCAATTGGGTTGCGACCGTAGAATAATAAGCGCCACCACGCAGCATCAAGTCAGCAGGAGGTTCCTGCAAGGCAGGATTGGCGTACTCGGCCAACAAACCTTTCTCAATCTCGATCACTTCTTCAGCGCGCGAGGGTGGCCAATTCTCCTGGGCAGCCAGCTTCTTATCGGTGGCATAATAATATTGCAAATAGGAATTCGGAATCATGCCCAAGACTTCTATGGTGTGCGGGTCCCATTCGGGGTCCGGATCCGATTTAAGTGTCTCAATGTAACCTGAAATCACTTGAGACCACACATCTTCCCCATCAACGCTAAATCCACGGTGCCAAGAAAGATGATTCAGGCCCAAGGTGCTTAGTTCAGCGCTTTCGGGGTCAATGTGCTTGCCGGTTGCCACTTGAAGTTGATCAACAATCATCATTTTGGTCGTGATAGCGACATTGCAAACACCCACCGCGGGTACATTACGAGCATAGTCACTCAGAGCCTGGGTGACCAGACCGGAAGGGTTGGTAAAATTCACCAGCAGCGCTCCCGGGGCAAGCGCGCGCATATCCTCCGCAATTTTCAAAATCACGGGGACTGTTCTCAAGGCCTTTGCCATACCGCCCACCCCGGTGGTCTCCTGCCCAACCAAGCCGTGGCGCCTTCCCAGATATTCATCCCGTCGGCGCGCCTCCATCTGACCAACGCGCAACTGTGTGATCACATAGGATGCACCGTTGATCGCTTTGCGTTGATCGGTGGTAAGGACAACCTTGAAAGGCGACCGCCCCGGCTGCCACCATGCGACTGGCAAAGCCACCAACGATCTCAAGGCGAGCAGCATCAATATCCATCAACCAAAGTTCTGTGAGTGGAAATTGATCCACGCGAGATATAAATCCATTGACCAGTTCCGGCGTGTAAGTGGAACCGCCCCCAATCACTGTAACTTTCATAATTATTCCTTATCTAATACATGAAGAAAGAAACGGTATGATAAATGTAAGCGCTTACATGCCATTTTAACACATTATTTACCGGGAACGAAACCAGAATAGGCAAAGGAAATAATGGATAAGCCGTGTTCTCCCTTGCAATGCCTCTGTTGAGCGTTTATACTCGGATTGAATAGCATTTGTGCTATTTAATAATACCGGAGATGCCATGGAAGACTTATATCGTGAAATAATCATCGACCATTATAAAAACCCTCAGTATCGAGGTCATCTTGACCCCAATAATATCCAGTTCGAAGATGATAACCCCTTATGCGGCGACCACATTGAAATTACTCTGCGAGTGGACCCATCAAGTAAAGTTACCGAGGGTCGCTTCGACGGTAAAGGATGCGCCATCTCGCAAGCTTCAGCAGACCTCCTCATTGAGTCAGTTATTGGGAAAACATTAGAGGATGTAAAAAAACTGAACAAGCAGGATATTTTGGACCTGCTGGGGATCGAACTCGGACCGGTGCGTCTGAAATGTGCGCTGCTTTCCTTAAAAGTTCTTAAAGCAGGCGTGTACGGTTTAGGCGAAGCCAGCGACGAATTAGTAGATTAGGCCGGCAAGAATGACGGGAAATCCCTGAATCCGCAACCCAATGTTCAATTACCGACTGCTCGATCCGTTTAAAGTTGAATACGTAGATATTGCTCCCGAAGACCAATTGCCAGAGGGCGAGCGATTGTTCGTCGATTTAGGAGGCAAATCCATCGTCCTTTTCAAGCTGGCAGGAAAGTTATTTGCGATCGGCGACGTTTGTAGTCACGACAATGGCCCTGTTGGAGATGGTGAAATCGAGGAAAACGAAATTATCTGCCCTCGCCACGGGGGTCGTTTTGACATCACTACCGGCAAAGCCACCTCCCTGCCAGCGCTAGTGGATATACCAGCTTACCCGGTGAGGGTGGTGGAAGGGATGATCCAAATCGGGATCCCGAAATGAATTAATATTTGCGAAAGCCAAACGCCTTCCGTATTATTTATCAGTTATTAATGATTGAATTTCGCTCTCAACAATTCCCGCCACTTTCAATATTACTGTCCGAACCTGGGGGGTTAGTGGTGCGCCCAACCCAAAATTCCTACCAACGATGCCAAAGAGGGTGATCCGGCATTTTACCAGCCAAGGATACATAGAATAACCCAAGTGCAAGGTCTCTGCCACCCCCCAGCCGTGCGATACAGCCGTTTCTGGGGTGAAACTGACCAACTCGTCGGGACCAAGACGGATAACAGTTCCGGCGGGGGCAGGCGAGCGGACTGCATCAACCAAAATCGCGGCGTCCATCTCCGCAAGTGAGTCGAGTAAGGCAATTCCCGGAATTTCAGAGATTTCAGTCTTAACTTTAGCCGCAGTATGCGGATATTGAGCTTGCCACAGGCGGACTGTCTCCAGCCCAACGGCGTCGTCCCCACGCAGCGATTGTCCGATCCCAAGAACAAGGATATTCATAGTTAAATTTTACCGCCAAGAGTTTGCCCTGACGGTAAGTCGTCCATCTATTTCAATAAATGTCCAATCCTGCCTATTCCATAGATTCCACTCGCAGTGTCAGGAAATGGGTAGCACACGATATGCAGGGATCGTAAGAACGAACCAGATGTTCAGCAGTGATCGTCGCCAGATCCTGCTGCATGTTAACAAGTTTGGGTGCCAAAACCAAAAGGTCGGCTTCGATGCGGGGTAGGTTCTGGGCAGTGGGCGGAACTATTTTGGCAAACTTGACCATCCCGTGTTCATCAATCTTGTAGCGGTGGTAGAGTAAGCCCCGGGGGGCTTCGCTCATCCCGCTGCCTTCACCAGCCTTGAGGGTGAGTGCCGCATGCGCCGGGCCTTCGGGATAAAAATTTTTAATCAATTGAATGGCTTCTTCATAGAAATTCACCAGTTCAATGGCGCGGGCAATCAAGGACTTGTAAGGGTTCTTGAGGGGTAGCTTGAGATTGGCATCTTCCAATGCAGCCTGGGCTGCCGGAAGCAACTGGGCATGATTCAGGTTCAGGCGGGCCAAGGGTCCCACCAGGTAAGTCCCATTGTTGGCAGTATGACCATGGAGTGCGTTCGAGCGCTGGACATGTTCCTCGAAGTAGCGCATCTCGTAATCCGCGACGGAAGTCTTTTTACCCGTAGATGATAGCACTTCCCCATGCATAAGAGCATATTCTTCAGCATGGTGGATGGCGACGAATTCGTAATCAATTTCCAGATCCGGATAGGGCAAGGTCAACGACCAGCGGACAGTGTCTTTGGCAGCCTCCAGGGCCCATTCCAAATCGGGCAGCAAGGCTTTAAGGGAGGAGGCATCCGGCCAGCGATAAAAGCCTCCCACGCAAGCATTCACCGGATGTACGCTGCGTCCACCGATGGCCTTCAAGATCTCGTTCCCTATCTTCTTCATGCGCAGGGCATTCCTGACCACATCGGGGGCAATCGCGGCCAGGTCGAGGGCAGAAGGCTGACCGAGCAAATCCGGAGCCTGCAGGAGGTAGATATGCAAGGCATGACTCTCGATATATTCTCCGCAATACATCAAACGGCGCAGGGCATAGACCTGAGGGACAATTTCCACACCCAAGGCAGTCTCAAGCGCTGCGACAGAACTCATCTGGTAAGCCACTGGGCAGATGCCACAGATGCGGGCAGTAATATCGGGCACTTCCTGAAGGAACCGTCCAACAAGGAATCCTTCGAACAATCGCGGCGGCTCGTAAATATCCAAGCGGATTTCGACAACCTGGTTGTCTTTTACGCCTATATATAGTCCACCTTCCCCTTCAACGCGTGCCAGGGCGGGAACTTCGATCGTCTTCATTTGGCCTCCTTGGTTGAGGCGAGCTTAAGGGCAGCGTCTGCGGCAGACTGGAAAGCTGGAGAATGGCTGCTGAAACTGCGCAGCAGGTTTGCCGTTTCATTGGGGTAGCGATCAAGTGGAACCATGGTGTTGACCAGCGAGGAGAAATTTCCCGCACTGGAGGGACCGAAGCAACCATAACAGCCACGCCCGTTAGCAGGACATAAGGCGCCACATCCGCCATGCACCACCGGCCCAAGGCACGGGATGCCCTGAGCTACAGCAACACAGATAATGCTTCGCCGCTTGCATTCCACACAGACCGGGCTGGGTGGAAAGTTGGGCCGACGGTTCTGGAGCAAGGCGGAAAGGACCTCGACAACCGTTCCCTTATTAACGGGACAGCCCCAAATTTCCAAATCCACGGGAACATTGTTGGCGATGGAAGTGGATTTCTCCAGGGTATGGATGAACTCAGGGTGGGCATAAACAGCTTTGACATATTCGTCCACCCTGGCAAAATTGCGCAAGGCCTGGATCCCGCCAGCCGTAGCACAAGTGCCGAGGGCGATAAGGTACTTGCACTCAGAGCGCACTTCCTTAATCCGATCTGCTTCGTGTTGAGTTGTAACCGAGCCTTCGACAATGCCGACATCATATGGACCTGGTTTCACTGTGCGAGTGGCTTCAAGAAAGTAGGAAATATCCACAACAGATGCCAGGTCGAGCAGTTCATCTTCCAGGTTCAGGATAGATAGCTGACAGCCATCGCATGAAGAGAATTTGTAAACAGCCACCTTGGGCTTCAAACTTTGTTTTGGAGAAAGAGTCATTAATATTCCTCCACGTTAAAGATATTTTCAAGCGCCTTGAACGGAAAAACCGGGCCATCCTTACAAATAAAATATGGCCCCTGCTGGCAATGTCCACACGCACCCTGTCCGCATTTCATATTGCGTTCGAGAGAGACATAAATCTGCTCGGACGGGATGCGGCGAGCAAGGGCTTCATAGATAACAAAGCGCATCATAATTTCGGGACCGCAAGTCAGAACGGCAGTCTTATGGGGGTCAACCCGGAAGTGATAAAACCACATCGGGACAACACCCACCCGCCCGGTCCAACTGTCATCGCCGCGGTCCACAGTGACCTGCATGTCAATGTCAGCCTTTTGCCAGGTTTCATATTCCGGAGGGAACATCAGGTCTTTGGGCGTGCGTGCCCCATATAGCAGGGTTATTTTTCCATATTTAGCCCGGTTGCGGATAATATGGTAGATAGCACCTCGCAACGGGGGCAGACCAATGCCGCCACAAGCGATGACCACATCCATCCCCTCAATGGCTTCCAGAGGCCATGATGTACCGAACGGGCCGCGAATCCCGACTACATCCCCGAGCTTAAGCCGACTTGTGGCCCTGGTCACATTCCCGATATGGCGGATGGTGTGGACGAGCAGGCCACCGGCCGTTTCGAGATCGGAACTCATCGAGATGGCTGCTTCTCCATACCCGGGAACATAAAGCATGTTGAATTGTCCCGGCTTGAAACGATAGCGACCCTGGATCTCGAGATCAATGAACTTAAAGTGGAAAGTGGAGACACCTTCAGCCTCGGGGATAATTTTAACAATTTCGGCCCAGTGGGGCAGAAGCAGCTTGTCGGAGTAACCTGCGCTGTGAGCGGTGGTGCCAATCATGGTAATTGTCATGAATTCACCTCCGCCCGGATTGCAGCCACTTCCTCGGTAATATCGATCCCCGCCGGGCACCAGGTAATACAACGTCCGCAACCAACACAGCCGAGGACATCAAATTGGGGCTTCCAGGTACCCAATTTATGGGTAAGCCACTGGCGGTAGCGAGCCCGAATGTTGGGGCGGGTATTTCCTCCAACGACAAAGGAGTAATTGGGATTAAAGCACGAATCCCAGACCCTTTCTCGCCGGGTAGATTTGCCGAGAAGGTCCGGCTGGTCAACGGCGTCCCAACAGAAACAGGTCGGACAAACCAGCGTGCAATTCGTGCAAGAGAGACAGCGTTTGCTGACAACATTCCAACGGTCAGCATCCAGGTTATCGGTAAGCAAGCCAGGCAAATCGCTGGTATCCATGGTGCGTCCCATTGATTTGGCAGCACGTTCCATTGCCTGATTGGCAGCGTTCTGCACGAATGCAGAAGGAAGGTCAAAGGAGCGTTCTGCAAGCAGGGAACGACCCAACTCAGAGCCGACCTCCACCAAAAAAACATCGTCCATTTCAGTCACACATAAATCAAACCCGGCAGAATTACGTGGGCCTGTGCCCATCGAAACACAAAAGCAGGTGGCATCCGGGTCCAGGCAATTGACGGCAAGAATAAACAAGCCCTCGCGGCGGAGACGGTAAATAGGGTCGATGAAATCCTCGCGCAGGAATATTTTGTCCTGGATATTGATGGCAGCCAATTCACAAGCGCGGACACCGATCAGAGCAGTGCGCGGGGCTGGCTCGTCATTTTCAATGAGGCGCCACTTACCCTCTTTTATTGCTGTGAAAAGGGTGAGACGAGGCGGGAAAAGGAATTGCTTCCAGGATTGATTGGCGGGAATGAAATCGAAGTAGCGATCCTTGCCGGTCTGGATCATCCGATAAGATGCGGGTTTTTGCTCGCTCAGGATACCCCGGGGTAGGTCCTTCAAACCTTCAATTTTGGTATACACAATACTTTCGTCCTGCAGGTGTGGGCCGACAGTCTGGAAACCGTTCTTCCGCAAGTCGGCAAGCAGGAGATCAAGCTCAAGTTTTGGAAGCGTGACGGTACTTCCAACGGCTAAAGTTTTATCAGTCATTAATAATCTCCGTCGGGCCGGCAAACATATCGATCAATTGTAAGCGAGTCACCATAAGGCGGCTGGCAACGACGTTAGCCAGTCGGCGCATTAAAAGATAGCCAAAATCGTGGTCAATTTCTGCAAAATTGCGCAATCCCTCTGCGTCAATGCAGGCGACAGTACTATCCAGCACGGCAACGGCTCCGGCGGTGCGCTGGCGCATGCCCGGAGTGACGCTGGACCAGCCAAAAACATCGAAAGGTTCAGCAGTGTAAAATCGGACCTTGCCATGATGGGGAACGAAGATATCCAAGGAAACACGTCCATCCAGGACGATGTAGACATAATCCTGCTTATCGCCTTCCCGGAAAAAAATCTCTCCTGCCCTGGCATGACGCAAGTGGGCAAGTTCAGCAGTTTTATTAAAATGTTCGGGTGTAAGGCTGTTGAACCAGGGAATCATTTGAAGAGCAATTTTTAATTCCACAGAATCCATCATCCTCTCTCCTTTCCTTGATAAATGCATAATTTCGCTTGATTGTATTATTTTTCACAATAAGTACTAGTGCGTTCTTTCCTATTCTATCAGCGAATTGTCACCCGTGAGTTGGAAAGGAAATATGCTAAAATCCGAGCACAAAATAACAAGCTAAATTGGAAAAAGATCAATGGAGCAAGTCCATGAAGAAAATCATCCCACCCGTCAAAGGGACTCGCGATTTCTACCCTGAACAAATGGCCATGCGAACCTGGTTATATAACACCGTAAGACGTGTTTCAGAATCTTTCGGTTACCAGGAATGGGATGCACCCTTCCTCGAGACTCTTGACCTTTATGCCGCAAAATCGGGCGATGAACTTGTCAAGAAGCAATCTTACGTTTTCACCGACCGGGGAGGAGATGAAATAACACTGCGTCCAGAGTTAACCCCTTCCCTGGCGAGGATGATCGCCGCCCGACAGAAGGAGCTTATTTTTCCTATCCGCTGGTGGTCATTTGGACCATTCTGGCGTTACGAAAGGCCCGGCCGAGGCCGGTCGCGAGAATTTTTCCAATGGAATATTGATTTGTTGGGTGCCAATGGCGCCGAAGCGGAAGCCGAATTGGTAGCGGTCGCTGCGGCATTCCTAAATACTATTGGACTGGCTCCGACGCAGGCCCAGATCTTTGTCAACAACCGACGGTTTATGGATGCCGAGTTCGATAATTTGGGGATATTACCTGACAAGAAGGCAGATATTTCCGGACTGGTAGACCGTCGTGAAAAAATGAACCCAGAAGCCTGGGAAACAAATGCCAAGGAAATCGGCCTGACACCAAAGCAACTCAATGGACTGAAATCAATCCTAGATGACAAGGAGCGCTGGCGAAATTCCGAGGAGCTGGTCAGGCTTTTTGAAACTCTAGAATCAATTGGCGTTCGAGAGTATGTTCAGTTTGACCCAAACATCATGCGCGGCCTCCTGTATTACACCGGGACAGTTTTCGAAGCTTTCGATATTTCGGGCGGCGTGCGCCGTTCGATTTTGGGCGGTGGACGATACGACAACCTACTGGGTGACGTAGGAGGCGAACCGCTCCCTGCGGTCGGATTTGCAATGGGTGACGTTGTCATCAGTCTGATATTAGAGGAACTGAAATTGCTACCTCCAATCCCGATTTCACCCGCTAAAGTTTTTGTGACCACCTTCTCTCCGGACTTGATTTTGGATTCATTCTCTTTGGCTGCGGATTTGCGTAAAAATGGGCTGAATGTAATCTGCTATCCTGAACCGGCCAAATTGCCCAAGCAATTTAAGTTCGCCGACCGAATGGGGATACGCGCGGTAATGGTAATCGGTCCGGATGAGGCCAAAGCTGGAAAAGTCACTGTGAAAAACTTAGTCAGCGGGACGCAGGAAACAATTGCCCGAGGCAAGGTTTATGAGTCTGTGAAAAAAATCCTTGAAACCCATTAATGCCAGTGGTATAATCGCCGCGACTTATGGTGCCTGTAGCTCAATGGCAGAGTCCCTGACTGTGGATCAGGTTGTTGTGGGTTCGACCCCCATCAGGCACCCCTAAATGACGCCCTCTGAAGAGGGCGTTTTTATCAGTTGTAGTCCCCCAAAGGGGGGATTCCATTGGTTCTACTCCCATCAGGCACCCAAATAAGCCCTCATTGCGAGGACTTTTTTTTCAGTTGTCTTTCCCCAAAGGGGATGCCAGCGGTTCGACCCCCATCAGGCACCCTAAAATAAAGTTCCCAAAATGGGAGCTATATTTATTTATAAGGGAATGTGAGGAAATTGTTATAAACTTTTTGTGATCGTCCCGGATAACTAAAGGTATATAGAGTGTCTGGAAAATTGCATTAAAGGTTGACTCTGTGAATCGCCTATTTTCCAGAAGAGTTGGTTATTTTATTGGCATCCTTTTGGAAGAGAGCCAGGTACTGACCATAGCCTTCACGCTCCAACTCTTCGACCGGGATAAAGCGCAATGCTGCAGAGTTCATGCAGTAGCGCAGACCGGTGGGCGCGGGTCCATCATCAAAAACATGACCAAGGTGGGAACCGGCGTGAGTTGAGCGAACCTCAGTACGGGGCATAAACAACATGTGATCGGAATGGGTTTGGATATTTTCCGGTTCAAGAGGGTGGGTAAAGCTTGGCCAACCTGTTCCCGAATCATATTTATCCTGAGAACTGAATAGCGGTTCCCCCGAAATTACGTCCACATAGATGCCAGGTTTCTTATTATCCCAAAATTCGTTGTTGAAAGCCGGCTCGGTCCCTTCGTGCTGAGTCACTTCAAACTGCATTCGGGACAGCCTGTTTCGAAGTTCGGATTCAGCTGGTTTGGTATATTCTTTCATAACAACCTCCAATGGTTGGAACTTTTAATGGATTAACCGGACATTATAGATTATATTCCGGATATATTAATTTTCGCTTACACCACGACCTGGATTAAGATTAAACCAGGGTAAAAATACTGGTGCCCTCATGGCAGGGGCATCTTTTAAGATCCTGGCATGGACAAAAATCGATCCGAACCGAGAACACAATGAATAACACGTTTTCAAACTCCCATTGAACCGAAGAACCCACTCCCTGAAATCAGCCTGGAGCAACTCCCGTCCGCCTTACGGGAAGCTGCCGCATCCGGCGGATGGACACCGCTCGTCCCTGCCTAGGCACGCGCCCTGCCCTATTTATTGGCCGGACACAACATGATGCTGCAGGCATGCCCCGGAAGCGGTAAAACCGGGGTGTTCCTGCTGCCCATGATGAACCAGAATGGATAAGACCCGACCAGCCTGCCAGAAAAAGATCCTGCCAGACGACAGGCAACCTTCCCCCGCCAAAGGCTTGCTTGTGGTCTTGATCGCTATTTCGTTCATTGGAACCTCCTGAAAACATAAAACCCCGCCTGTTAGCCGGCGGCCTCAGATGGATGGAATCAATGTCCTCGTCAGCTCTTCGCTCGGTACCGAACGTAAACCAGACCGTTGTCGAACCTGCGTTCGTCGAGAAGTTCGAGCTTCACGGAGATCTTGCCGGACAGATAGGGATTGCCGCCGCCCGCGATGATCGGCGCGATGAGTAGGTGATATTCGTCGACAAGACCAGCTCGAATGGCATGCGCTGCGAGTGTCGGACCGCCCACCTCAAGATCGCGGGTCGCTCCTGCCTTGAGTTCCCGTACGACGTCCGCCTCGAATCTGCGCTCGAGCCGCGTCTTGGCCGTAGTGACCCGCTGCAGCGTCGTCGAGTACACGATCTTTTCAGCCGCCTGCCAAATCGGCGCAAACTCCATCGCGGTTGGTGTCAGATTGGGAAGCACGTCCGGCGACTCCCAAACGGCCACCGTCTCGTACATCTTGCGCCCAAAGAGATAGGTGCCGATTTGCCTCTCGCGGCTGTTAATGAAGGCGTGGACTTCGTCACTTAGCTCCGCCCAATCGAAGTTGCCGGTTTCATCCGCAACATAACCATCCAGCGACGTAAACGCGGAGTAGATCAGTTTGGCCATCGTGCACCCTCCTCCTCTTCATCAGCCCTTGAGAAGCCGCATACAAGTCCGGCTAACAATGATTCTGTAAAAGTATTCACATATTATGCAATTTTGAATGCTATATAAGTGCTCTATATTACCATTTTCCCTAAAGACACCTACCCATTTTCTCACCTGTTGGGGATTAGGGCAACAACCTCCACCTTGCCATTGCTGAAACGAAAGGGGCTGTCCCTTTCTTTGGTACAGCCCCAGATATTTACCAAATATTACTTCTGAACTGTGATCATCTGTATATCAGATCAATTATTTTCTTTTCATCCTCTTTGATAGGCTGTCCAGCCATGCTAGAAAATAGAGACCAGCCACCATAAGAGTGACAATACATAATCCAGCATCCATATTATTCCTCCTTGAATAATTTTAAATTTATTATCAAATAGGGCAAAAACCACCACGTCTTCACTTACTCTATTAGCCTTTATTTATTTACAATCCTGCGAAATCCACCGGATCAACCGCCAACAGGCTTCTTCTATTCCCAAGGTAGTTTGTCTGGGTAGCGTTACAGGACCTGATGCCAAGATTTACTACAGCAACCTTACAGCAACCAGATTGGAAGGTATGGAAAATATGGAAATAATGGAGAAAAAAGCACGGCTAACCCCCAATATATAGGAATGAATGAAAATATCATCACCTTTATAGGGGTTGGAGATGGCGGAAATGGTCTTCCTGGAACTGTGGATCGGGTTGTTATCCCCAAAAGGGGATTGCATGTGTTCAACCCCCATCAGGCACCCCTTGGATGCCCTCTTTTTATGAGGACATCTTTTTTATGTATACGAAGACGCTGGGGGAGATGAAGCTGGGTTTGTTGGACTAGGAAAGCAGCGGGTGATACAAAAAAATTCTTACAACGTTATACCGCCTCCAAGAGCGGGGTAGTCGGGAGGTGATTGCAAAGAATTTCCAGACTGCTCTTAATAACATCCCTTACTTTGACTTAGCCTAATGTAGGATTCGTTGAGGATTTCATTTTGCGAGGTTCACGCACCGCAAAACGCAGCAACACCCAACTGACCGCTCCAATGATCGCAGAAAGGATAAACATCGACCGGTAACTCAATGCTCCCGCCAGCCAACCACCAATTAAAGGTGCGACCGACACTTACTATGCCTGGAATGGTATTGGCCAGACCAATATACGTAGGACGGTTTTCCGCGTCAGTGAATTCATAGACAATGGAAATGCCAGAGATAAAGGTTCCTGCGCTAACGGCTCCGCTCAAGAAAAAGATAGGGAAAAACCACCATGGGCTGGGGGCAATGATCGCCAGAACAAGCAACAGGGTGCTCAACAGCAGGCAGATCTCCAGGCTCAATTTATGACCTTTGCGGTCGGAGAGAAAACCAAAAAACAGGTTTGCCAGGGTCAACCCAATCTGCAAGGCGATCATAAATCCGCTGGCTTCTGCATCCGGCAGATTCCAGGTCTGCACGGTGTAAACCACCAGAAAACCGGTTGCCATCCCGCTCAGCGAAAAGATGATCTGCGACAGCAGATACATGCGAGAAGTTGCGATCTCTGCGCAGGACTTCCGGTAAGGAACGCAAGTAATTCAATTGCGAGACCGGAGGTTTGCTGCTGTAGACAGCCGGTTCGCGCGTGAGAGAGAGGAATACCCAGGAAAGGAAAACCAACACCGCCAGCGACCGCGAAGGAAATGACATAGCCCAATGGGAAAGTGAATTTGTCGAGCACAAAGGGTACGGCCAGCGCTCCCAGGATGCCGGTTCCATTGCCAATAAAATTGGAGATGCCAAAGAACCGCCCACGCTTTTCCACCGGGATGATCTTCGCGATCATATCCTGCCAGCCCACAATGATCACACCTGCCCCAACGTTGTGCCAGGTGTACAACACAAAGAAAATAACCAGGGTTAAAATCGGCTGACGGGTTGCCAGAAAATATACAGCTGGGGCAAGCAGGAAAATGGGCAGGCGTTCGAGGAAGAAGCCGAGGGTCACCGGGAAGAATTTTTTCCGGGGTGCGCGCTCAACAGCATTGGCCATAAATAGCTGCGGCAGAAAAATACCCCCCCAGCCGAGAAAAGAGATCAGGCCGATCGTCAGGGGACTATCGGTAAAATGGCTTACAAACAAGGGGAGAATGATCGTGGATGAGAAAAAACTCATCCCAAACCCGAAACTGGCTCCATCCAGAGTATTGACCAGAAAATTCCAACGATAATTCTGCTTAAGCTTCTCTTGAATAGCGGAGTCACTGGCAATATTTTCCGTCATAAGTTGATGTACCATTCCCTCTAAGATGGAATATATTCGACCGATTTGTCACACAATCATTTAGAAACCTTATCTGATTTCATAATGCGGAACCCGCCCAACCCACGTAACTACAGCCGGCCTAATGGCTTATAAGCGACATGCACTACCTGCTTCTTGCAAACCCTGAGACCTAGCGGCGCGGACAGCACTATTTGGCTAAACAGCCTGGCCTTTTACTCTGGGCGTTTCGAGCATGTATTAATCATCGGTGGATTGTAGCATAGAGTGTTGACAGTGGCACTGAGTATCATTATGATTGCGAGAGTCGTTGACGTCAGCCCGGAGAAGAGATGGTCAGGTCGCATGGGGAAGACCCGCTCTCGATAAAGGAGCACAGCGTCACGCGGAGGAGGTGTTATGAGCGCGATGCAAAGTTCCGGGTCAGGTCGCAGGGACAATCTCAAGGGGAAGATCACAAAGGCGAAGGCGGCGCCGCCTGTTCCATCGGAGGCCGAGGTCGCGGCGCGTATTGAGGCACTGATTAGCCGGATGAGCCTCGAGGAGAAGATCGGGCAACTCACCCAGATTGCAGGTGCGCCGTTCTTCCCGGGGCCGAATCCCGAGGACGTAATCCGGAAGGGCGGGGCCGGTTCGGTCCTGTGGCTCAACGACGGGAAGCAGTTCAACCTGCTCCAGAAGATCGCCGTCGAAGAAAGTCCTTCGAAGATCCCTCTTCTCTTCGCCCTCGACGTGATCCACGGCTATCACACAATCTTCCCCGTGCCGCTGGCCATGGCATCCTCGTGGGATCCGTCTGTTGCCGAGCGGGCTCAGACCGTGGCGGCCAAGGAGGCCCGCGCCGCAGGTTTGCATTGGACCTTCGGCCCTATGCTCGACATCGCCCGTGATGCCCGCTGGGGTCGCATTGTTGAGGGTGCCGGCGAAGACCCCTTCCTGGGTGCGGCCATGGCGGCCGCCCAGGTCCGCGGCTTCCAGGGACCGTCTCTCGGCGCCCCCGATCGCATCGTGGCTTGTGCCAAACATTTCGCGGGTTACGGCGCGGCAGACGGCGGGCGCGACTACGATCCTGTCTACCTGCCCGAGGGATTGTTACGCAACGTCTACTTCCCTCCCTTCGAGGCCGCAGTAAAGGCCGGCGTCGGAACGTTTATGAGCGCCTACATGGACCTTAATGATGTACCTGTGAGCGGGAACCACTTCCTGCTTCACGACGTTCTGCGAGGCGAGTGGGGGTTCAAGGGATTCGTCGTCAGCGACGCCATGGCCATCGGGAACCTTGTCATCCAGGGCTTCGCGCGCGACGGGAGCGACGCTGCCTTGCGTGCACTGAGTGCTGGCGTGAACATGGACATGGCCAGCAACACCTACCCACTGCACCTTGCGGGACTTGTCAAGGACGGTACACTCAAGATAGCCGACATCGATGCAGCCGTACGGCCCATTCTCACGATCAAGATTCGGATGGGGCTCTTCGAGCAGCCGTACATCGACGAGTCTAAGCTGGCGCAGGTTGTTGCACTGCCAGAGCACAGAGAGGAAGCGAGGCTCGTCGCGCAACGTTCAATGGTGCTATTGCGGAACGAAGGCCAGCTCCTGCCGCTTGCGAAGAACCTGAGGAACCTAGCTGTGATAGGTCCTCTGGCTGACTCGATGGAGGCAATAGAGGGTTCGTGGATGGTGTTCGGCCACACGCCAGCTGCCGTCACAGTCGTCGAAGGTATCCGTGCCAAGCTGCATGGAACGAAAGTTGCGTACGCCCCCGGCCCAGAGATCCGGCGCGACGTCTCTTCGTTTTTCGACGACATGATACCTGGAGCAAAGAAGGTCGTGCAGTTGCCTGAGCAGGCCGAGGCTGCGTTCCAGGCGGCCATAGCCACAGCGCACAGTGCGGATGTCATTGTGATGGTTCTCGGTGAGAACGCTGACATGGCCGGCGAAGCCGCCTCACGCGCCTCGCTCGATCTGCCCGGGCGACAGGAGGAGCTGCTCAAGGCCATCGTAGCCCTCGGCAAGCCCGTGGTCCTCATCCTCTTGAATGGCCGCCCGTTGAGCATCGGTTGGGCGGCGGAGAACGTTCCGGCGATCCTCGAGGCGTGGGAACCTGGCAGTGAGGGCGGCAACGCCATTGCAGATCTCCTGTTTGGCGACGTCAACCCGGGTGGCAAGCTCCCCGTCACCTTCCCGCGTAAGGGAAGCCATGCGCCGCTCTACTACGCACGCAACCTCACGCACTCGCCTGAAGGCAGCCCGATGTATCGCTCGCGCTATTGGGACGGCCCGACAACACCGCTTTATCCTTTCGGCTTTGGCCTGAGCTACACAACCTTTTCGATCACGAACCTGAAAGTCGCGGCGCCTCAGGTTAAGGTGGGAAGCAAAGTAGCCGTGACAGCCGACGTAACGAACATTGGCCCGGTTGTGGGTGACGAAGTTGTGCAGCTCTACATCCATCAGAAGGCCGGCAGCGACTCGCGTCCGATGCGCGAGCTAAAAGGTTTTGAGCGACTCACGCTCAAGCCCGGTGAGATGAAGTCAGTCACCTTTCTTCTCGGCCCAGCAGAGCTCGGTTATTGGAGCACAAACGCCGGCAAGTGGGTCCAGGACGTGGAGGAGTTCGATGTCTGGGTCGGTGCCGACTCATTGGCGACGCTCCACGCAGACCTCACAGTGGTCCGCTGAAGGCGGAGGACGAGTTTCAGCGCACTTCATTTCACAGTAATGGAATTGTTACCATCCTCATCTCAAAAGTAAGGGTTTTCCACCCACCTGGTGCTGTCTGACCCAGCGGGGGTCCACGATTGAGGTATGCTGTTCGTCTTTGGCCCGCTTATTTCCAGCTGCTAATGCCAGGTACCATTCCAGCACCAATCTCTTTCTAAAAAAACCCCCAGCCAATTCAACCGGTCAAAGCAACGGTATCCGGATTTCGCACTGGCATTCCGTCAATAATATTTGTCGACGAGCATCCTTCCAGACTAGCTCTACCAGGTAGATCTTCAAGCCATGTCGCAAAATAAAATTACCGGGGGATGCATCACCTTGGGGAATGTTCATCCTTTTCTCTTTATCGGTCGAGCAGGCGGTCGATCTCCAGGATTTGTTCCGATGTTAGCGGACCGAACAGCATGGATGCTGCATTCTCTTTTACCTGGGCAACCGTGCGGAAGCCCGGGATCGGAATAGTTTTGGGGCTGCGCGCCCATAGCCACGCCAGCGCCCCCTGGGCCACGCTACGACCATTGCTGGTCAGGATTGCTCGCACTGCATCACGTTTTACCACCCATTCCGGGTTGGGTTTGCCCTCTTTGAAATATTTCATCCACTCGGGACTTTTTTCGCCGCGTACATCGTCCGCAGCGACCTTTATCCTATTTGTGTACTTGTCAGTCAAAAGTCCCATTGCCAATGGACCACGATTGAGGGCTGCAAGGTCAAATTTATCGCAAAGTGCAAGTATGGCCGGGTTGTCGTCCAGAACATTGAGCTGCAATTGGACTGCAGTGCACTTGGGACCCTCTGCAAAGACCTCCAGCCGGTCGGGATAATCGGTGCTCCAGCCGTAGGCGCGGATTTTCCCTTCCTTTACCAACTCTTCAAGTGTATCGCGCACCGGTTCGGCTTTCTCGGGAGGGTAGCCATTGTCATGGAACTGGTAAAGATCGATGTAGTCGGTATTGAGGCGGTGCAATGAACCTTCGCAGGCCGCCCGGATGCCAGCTGGAGAAGGATCACTTCCAGTTACCTGACGGGTAGTTTCATTGAACACTGCGTTAAACTTGGTGGCAATAACCACTTGTGAGCGGCGTCCGGCAAACGCGCGAGCCAGTACTCGCTCGCTGTGCCCGGCTCCGTAGACATTGGCTGTATCGAAGAGTGTCACGCCAAGGTCCATGCCAGCATGGATTGCCCGAATGGACTCTTCATCGTCCACTTCGCCCCAGCCTTGCGGTGTCTCGCCGGCCCAGAATGGGCCGCCAATGGCCCAGCAGCCAAGTCCCATTGGGCTGACTTCGATCCCAGACCTTCCCAGTTTGCGTGGATTGATTTTTGACATTTTCTTTCCCTTTTTGTTAAATAGTTAGTTCCTGGTCAGGAAGAATTTCCAATTTCACAAGCATTACGGTTCTCTTTTATTTTGGGAGGAACCATTGCTTAACCCCGGCTTCCGGGGCAACATTTCCTTGAGCCCGTGCAATGCCCCTTCCTTCCGCTTGACACTTTGTTGGGTGGACCCTTTTGGCTATTGTACACACATCTGTAAAATCTCTATCGTCTTTTTATTCGCATTAATTCTTACTTCACCACCGACCGGTAACACCGTGTTAGGGCAATTATGCCCAAAATCATCTGCCTTTAAAACCGGAAAGTCATATTCCGGTGTCACATGCAGTAAAACATCCTCCATTTGCATGGTAGCCTTCTTATCATTTTGCAGACCATCGATGTAACCAATTATTACACCGCTAATTTGATCAAATACACCAATTTGCTTTAACTGTTGAAACAGATAGTCACAATCTTCTGGAGTAATCCCAATCGCTTCAACAAACAGGATCGATCCAGAGAAATCGGGGAAATATGGTGTTCCAGCCAACTTCGACAAACAATGCAAGTTGCCTCCCAACAGTTTCCCCTCGGCAATGCCATTCCTGACAGTCCGCCGTTCACGGCTCTGTGGAATTTCTCCTATCACCCCATTCATCAAGCGATTAATGAATTCCTGTTCATCATACATCGTTGGGTTCCTGCCGAACCCCCACATCACATCATTTCCGTGGAAAGTGATCAACTGTGTCTTATGATGAATCGCATTCAACAACACAGTGATATCACTAATTCCCAAGAAGACTTTGGGATTTTCCCGAATGCTATTCCAGTCCAGGTAAGGCAAACAAGCATTTGCGGTAGCCCCGCCCTGAGAACAAATGATGGCTTTAACAGACTCATCGGCAAACATCCGGTTTATGTCTTCCGCCTTCTCTCCGGGAGAGGCAGCATAGCCCCAGGTGGTTGAATGGACATGATCACCGATCACTACGTTGAATCCAAGACTTTCCAAAAATACGATGCCTTTATTAAATTGCACAGCCAACTCCTTGGTGACAGGCGTTGACGGAGAAACGATGCCGATTGCATCTCCTTTGCTCAGTTTTTTAGGAATCATTACCATTTCCATCTCCCCAGGGGAATTTACTCCAGATATCAAATCTGTTTTCCGTTCCGACCACGCTCCCCAATGGTGTGACTGCACGAAGCACATACGATAAGTTAGGGAGCAGCGGCAGTGTAGCTATTCGACGGAAAGGTTTTAGGCTTTGTATTGATCCGGAAGTGGTTTGATAGTGGAGCAGGTAGAGTTTAGTCAATCGTCAGCATACCCGATCGTCTGTCCGAAAAGGGCGCGCTTGTTTGGCTGCAGGCCGAGTTTTTTCTCCACGGCGGGCTTGTTGCAGTTGTGGAACCATGCAGCCAGTCCCAGCGCAGTTGCAGCCAAGTACACATTTTGGGCAATCAAGCCGGTATCGACAAAGTAATAGGATTTCTGGATCTCCGGATCATACAGTCCCGATTCCTGAAACCCGGCGCTCTTAAACTTGTCAAGATCAACCACATAGATCAAGCGCAAGGGAGCCCTGGCGCCAAACTTTCCCTGTCCCGCTCCTATCGCCAGACGGCGGTTGTCACCGGCTGCGACCGGAGTGAGGCTGTGAGTATCGGGCTCATACAAATACGTTCCTTCCTCCATGGCAACATAGACGAGGATTTCCTGCGAATTGCTAGCCGACCCGGCAGTTCTACCCGGGACTTCAAAAGGTCCGTGGGGGCGATTGACACCCTGGGCTGCCCACAGGATATCCCCCATGAGCTGCAGGGGGATCTTTTTATGGTTGATGGCCCGAGAAGTCCTTCTCATTTCCAGGGCTTCGAAAACGGTCCTGCATTGGTGAAAAACCGGGTGGGGAAGGAGGATTGGCTGCAGATCTTTCATTATGCTGTCTTTCATATTCATTTCTCCATTTTAAAACAAGATGGTGAGAGATCGCCCCTAGCCATTATCGCGCCAAACCGGTCAAGCCGAGGCTTATCCCATTTCTTTTTTGGAAGAACCGGTGGTCGGCAGCACTTTCCATAGATCGGATTTTGATTATTAAAAGGTTCGTTGCAAACCGAATGAGTTCAGCGCAGCCGGGTGGAACAAGGATACCCTCAGCCCGCAAGGTCGCTCTATCTCAGCAAAGGGTTTCATAACTTCGATCATTAACCTGCCGGAACAATTTAACCCCCCACTGAAGGGTGACTCAACGCTCTCCGCAGTTCGCAGTGAGTATAGCATTTGAACGGGATACGGGAAACACCGCCCGTCAATAAAACAACTCGGAAGGCAAAATAGTGCGATAATTGGAACTGGAGAGGTGATCGATGGAAAGTGTTGTCATTAAAAAACCAAAAGAAATATTCGTTATTGAAAAGGAAATACCTGAACCTGGTACAGGAGAAGTATTGATTCAGGTTATGGCTAGCGGGATTTGTGGCACAGACCTGCATATTTACCGAGGAGAATACTTGGGTGATTATCCAGTCATTCCAGGGCACGAGTTTTCTGGTGTTGTTACCGCTGCAGGAAGCAAGGTCACACGTTTTAAATTAGGAGACCGGGTAGCGGTTGAGCCCAATATTGCTTGTGATAATTGCATTCATTGTTTGAATAATCGCCAAAACTTCTGCCTGAACTGGCAAGCCATCGGAGTCACACTCCCTGGAGGGATGGAACAGTATGTCACCGCACCTGAAAAGGCCGTTTTTGGCATTGGGGATTTGCCATTCGAACAAGCCGCATTCATGGAACCCTTATCCTGTGTGGTGCACGGAGTAGAACGCGCCAATATTAAACTAGCCGACAAAGTAGTCATCCTCGGTGCCGGCCCGATCGGAGACCTAATCCTCCAGGTGGCGCGATTGCAAGGAGCGGAACATATCACGATACTTGAAAACAACCCGGGGCGAGCCGAATTAGCGAAGCTGTTTGGAGCTGACCAGGTGGTAGACCGCATGGAAGATCTGAATGCAAATACTTACGATGTAGTAATAGATGCCACCGGGGTAATCCAGGTGATGAACCGCGCAATTGATTTTGCCCGCCCTGGTGGGACCGTCTTGTTGTTTGGAGTACCGCCTTCCGGTGCAAGCATGGAATTCGAAGCATTCAAAATCTTCCGGAAGGGATTAACTCTGCTCTCTTCCTACACCTCCGTACGTAATTCATTTCAAGCAGTAAGTTTGCTTCAAACCGGCCAGGTACAAGTAGAACCTTTAATCTCGCACCGTCTACCTTTGAAAGAATTGCCCAGGGCTTTAAAAATGATCGAGAGTCACGACCCAGCAGTTAATAAAGTGATCATCCTTCCGAACGGTTAAAGTGTTTTTACGCCAAGACTTACCATAAAATGATAAATATAGGTTTTTCGAAATCACTTCCAAGATAAATGGTTATAAATAAATCCAAAAGGGATTTCGTACACTGCAACAGATAGATTAGGGGCAAATTTACCATCGGTGTGTAGATTATGTGCTATGCTTATCGTTAGAATCGCTCCATAACGGGTATGATTGAAGCAAAGGCGACCTGACTCCCATGAAATCGTATCTAAACACACGGCAATATGAAATTCTTTCTTTGTTATTGAAGGAAGAAAATCCTAGAACCGTAGAAGAATTATCAAATTCGCTGCATATTAAAGCGCGGGTAATCCAATACAACCTGAACGGAATTGACAGCTGGCTAAAGGTAAACAACACAAAAATCATCAGACGGTCCGGGTATGGTCTGCGAATTGACCTAACGAAAAGCCAGCGATTGGAGTTGGTCAAGCAATTATCCAGACTGGACAATATTGAATTAATTTTAAGCACTCAAGAAAGACGACGTTGCATAAAATTAAAAATGCTGAGTGATGACAAACCCATATCTTCCAGCAAATTGGGGGGAGATTTCAACGTATCCCGAACGACCATATTGAACGATCTCATCGAAGTAGAGAATTCATTAAAACATTATCATTTGATACTGGTAAAAGACCCACACAAAGGGTTTTCACTCGAAGGGCATAAGTCTCTCAAAAGATTTGCCACATGCGAATTGTTCTGTGAAGAGCACTTCGAAAACCAAATCCCACTGGCGAATATCAGTAAAATTATCCCCTCAAAACAGCCTTTCGATTGCCTGATCACAGAATGGTTTGATTTTTCGGATTGCGATTTTGCTAATAAATATTCTGAAAAAATCGAACACCTTACAAAAGTTCATTACTCGCAGGCTACACGAATAGGCTTGTTTTACTATTTCCTACTCATGCTGGCTGACATTAGGAAACAATCGCAAATCACCGACAAAATCATCGAGGAAATCCCCCTGTTCAAAGAATCTTCCATCATTCCCATGATAAAGAAATCAATAGAAGATCATGTCGGCGGCCAGGTTCATGCGTCTGAACTGCAATTACTGATCCTGCATCTTCACTGCCAGACTCCTTTTTATGGGCCTGAATTTGAATCCAAGGCGAATAATAACGACACCACGGACGATCAAACAATCGACCAATGTGGGGTCGGCCGCGACCTGGTAAAGGAAATATCCCTATTTTTAAATCCATACCTGCAAATCGATCAAAAGTTTACAAATGAAATGACCTCATATATAAACAACAGCATAATATATAGAAAGTATGGGTTTTCAATTTGGAACCCATTCCATAAAAAAACACACCTCCAGTTTCCAGATACATATGACACGATCGAAAAAATAACTGCAAATAAAAAATATCCGCTGGAGAAAACATTAACCGAGAGTGATATCAGCACCCTGACCATGATATCGATTAATGGACTTGAACGGATTCAACAAATCGCACAAAAAAACATCAGGGTGGTATTAATCAGCGATGGCGATCAATCCTTGATTTCTTTTACGAAGGAGCGAATAACCAGCAATTTTCCATGGTTTAAGATCGTTGGCATATTTCGACAATGTGATATTCATCGGATCAAAGCCGAGAAAGTAGATTTAATCCTTTCCACCATTGACATGGATATGGAAACCAGTCATTCAACAATTATTATTGATCAATTTATGACCAATCTCGATATTGAACATATTAAGAATTGGATCAATGAAAACGCCATTCAAAAAGGCAAAGGCCTCAGCTCTCCTGAAAATGTCGAATTAAAAGCTCTGCTCGTCGAAAGTAATATCACCTTTAAACAAGAAGTAAACACCTGGGAAGAAGCTGTCTACATCGTAGGAAAACCACTAGTCGAAAATGGGGATATAAAGAAAAGTTACCTCGATGCAATCATCCGGGTGAATAAAACTCACGGTCCGTATTCGGTCGTATCTCCGCATATTGCTCTTCTGCACGCCAAATCAGCGGACGGGGTTAATAATTTGTGCCTGGGACTATTGATCTTAAAAAAGGGGGTAAATTTTGGCGCCCCGGTATTTGATCCGGTGAATCTTCTGTTTATCATCGGAATCCCAGATTCGCATACGCATTTGCATGCACTTAAAGAGCTGGCCAGCGTCATTCGATCGAATAATATTTCCAAAAGTGTGGGGTTATGCACTTCAGCCGAGCAAGCAATAAACATTATCCTGACACACTCTTAGAATATGGAATAAAACAACATTTCCAATTAATCAGACAACTCAGGCAACCCTATGAAGACAAATGAATAATTGACAACATATATTCAGCCTATAATTAATATTGGTTGAAGCGCTCCTAAATCCCCATTTCGCGAATAAATCCACCCTTCTTTATCGTTCATTTTTGTTGTAATTAATAATCCAAAATAAAACGTTGAAAAAAAATAATACCTTCGTATACTGAGACTATAAAATAATATAGTCTCTAAATTTATTTAATATTCAAAAGCTTCTGTAATAATCAAAAGCATTTTTATTTTGAATTTCCCCCCCAAACATTTGAAAGGAGATAACGAGACAATTTGTGATTCACTAATAATCAACTTTTCAGGCTGTATTAATCCGAGTAATGAGCTATCCAACCCACAAAAACCAATAAGGAGGATGTCATGAATATTGAAGGAGTCTTTACTTTCGTCAACCAGTTCTTTCAAACCTTTGGATCTCCAATCATCATATCGATCATCCTGTTTTTCATCTGCCTGGCATTCAAGGTCAAGGCGAAGCATGCATTCCTATCCGCCATGTATGCTGCCATCGGATTGATGGGGTTCACGTGGTTGATCAATGAGTATATCCCTGTTGTTATCCCTGTCGTTATGAATATGATCAATAACACGGGATTAAATTTACCTGGCGTTGATGTTGGCTGGGCAGTAACTGCATTAGTGGCTTATTCCACTGAGGCTGGCATGGTTTACCTGATTTTGGGGACTATTTTTCAATTAATTCTATTCCTTGTTAAATTTACTAATGTATTCCAACCAAGTGGAGTTTGGGATAACTATTCATATGCAATTTATGGATCAGTGGTTTACTGGGTAACAAAGGATTTATTACTAGCCGTCGCTTTCATGCTCGTTCTGAACCTGTACGTGACAATTTGTTACGAAATGCTAGCAAAACGATGGTCCACATACTACGGTTATAAAAACTGCACCATCGTTCAACTGCATCACGGCATGAATGTCCCCCTTGCGATCGCTGGAAACTGGGTCTTAAATAAGTTGGGAGCTTACAAGATAAACTGGAAACCCGCCCATATTCGTGAACGCTTTGGGTTCTTTGGTGAACCCATTGTCCTCGGGGCGATCCTTGGCTTTCTCATCGGACTCGCCGGCAACATCAAGAACCTGGCGACAATCGCCGGTTGGGGTAGCATATTTACAATTGCAGTCGGTACCGCTGCAACCATGGCAATCTTCCCACGTGTTGCTGCTCTATTTGCCCAGGCATTTACCTACCTGGCGCAAGCATCAAGAACCTTTGCAAAAAATGCGAATCGCGAGGAAGTCTACATTGGTGTGGATGATGCCTGCGGTTATGGTGAGACAGCCACTCTTCTCAGCGGGACGATATTCATCCCGATCTTCATTATTTTATGCCTGGTTATTCCTGGAAACCTGTTCCTACCCCTGAGCACGCTGGTCGGGTTCCCATTCACTTTCAACGTGTTTTGTTCTTTATCAAATGGGAACATCTTTAAAAGTATCGTGAATCTGACCTTCTGGTACGCAATCGGAATTGCAATCGCATCACCCCTTTTTCCTGTATGGACTCAAATCTACAACAGTATTCCAGGCATTACCCCAATTGCTGCTGGAGGTCTCGCTGGTAACGGCTTCTTTATGGCCCTCCCACAAACTCTTGCGTTATACAGCATTCTCAAATGGGGATGGATCATGGTCGCAATCCTGTTTGTCGTATTTTGGCCGATCTTCATCCTTTACAAAAAGAACAAGGTGAAGATCACGGCCTGGATCGAAAAAGAAGCCTTGATTGGTGAAGAACCGACTCCAACCCCAGATGAACCGGGCGAAACCGTAAAAAGCCCTGAACCAGTGAAACCTGTTGGGGCAGTAGTATAAGTAGAAAGAAAAGGTCCGGTCAAAACATTAGGTATCACGTTGTTTTGGAGGGCGTTCTTGCCCAGGGAACGCCCTCCATATTAGGCGAAATTGAAAAGAGAAAATATGAACTTATTTATCGATGAAGCGATCATAGAAACAAAATTGACCGCTGGTGACAGCACCGGTGTAATTACTGAAATGGGAAAGAAATTTCTGATGGCCGGGTTGGTGAAAGATGATTTTATCGAGGCAGTCATCAGCCGCGAGGGGGAATACCCCACTGGCTTGCCAACCAGCATTCCGGTTGCCCTTTGCCACACCGATCCCGAATATGTAAAATGCAGCTTCCTGACAGTTGCGACATTGAAGAAACCGGTCAAATTTCACGAAATGGGAAACCCGGACAAAATTCAGGAGGTCAAGATCGTATTTTTCCTGGGAATATTGAATAAAGATAAACACATTGATATTTTAAAGAACATCATGAAATTCATTCAATCCGATCGTCTGCTTCAATCAGTTTATGCAAGCGATTCAAAAATCGAGATAAAAAAGATCCTTCTTGAAAATCTGATCCCTAATTAATGACGATGACTGCCTCTCAAAGGAGAATGAAATGTCTAAATTTCGGTTGCATGTTCTATGTGTTTGCGGCTCAGGGATCGTGACCTCTTCAATGCTTCTGGTCAGAGTTCAGGATATTTTTGATGAAGAAAAAATTTCATGCACTGTCGATACGACCAGCCCAAATGAAATGGAATCAATCATTGCCTCACGACCAGTAGATCTGATCGTATCCACAACCCCATTGACCGAAATGAAAAACATCAAGTGCCCCATCATTCTGGGTCATGCACTTTTGAGCGGCGTGGGGGAAGATGAAGTAGTCAATGAGATCCGAACCGTCGGGCGCAAGATTGCGGATGCCCACCTAAATGCCTGATAAATATCTTTGCAAATGTAATTTTCAAAGGAGTGACCATTATGGAATACCAGGAAATTATTGATCGAAAGTTAAAAATAATCAGTTCCCCCATCCGAAGAATCCCCGAAGAATCGATGAAGAAAGTCATCGATAAGATGTATCAACGCTGTCCGAAATCTGCGGAAAATTTCAAACAGATGAAACAGGTGGTTCCAGGCGGAATTCAACACAATCTAGGATCATCGAGTCCTTTTGCGTTAACTTTCAAAGGCGCCAAGGGCTGCAAAATGTTCGACATCGATGGAAATGAATACATTGATTACTTAATGGACGGCGCACCAATCATCCTGGGGCATCACTTTGAACCGCTTGATTCAAAAATAGTCGATCTAATCAAAGAGGATGGACCAGCGGTGGGGTTGACCCATCAAAATGAATTGCTCCTGGCAAGAGAGATCGTTAAAAATGTGCCCGGGGTTGAAATGGTCCGCATGTTAGCCTCCGGAACCGAAGCCGACATGGTCGCCATGCGCATCGCGCGGGTTTATACCGGCAAGGAAATAATAATTAAAATTGGCGGCAACTATCATGGCTGGTCGGACCAGGTTCTGCTTTCGCCAAATTTCCCAGGCACCGGGCCCAATGAAGCGCTTGGGATCCCGCGCGGCTGTTACGAAAATACCGTTGAAGTCCTTCAGAACGATTTTGATGGGTTGGCAAAAACCTTCGAAAAGTATAAAGACAATTTAGCCGCAGTAATAGCTGAGCCCACCGGAGGCCATGCCGGCACATTTCTAGCTCATCCCGATTGGATTAAAACTCTGCGGGCTTTATGCGATAAATACGGCGTGGTGCTGATTTTTGATGAAGTGATCTCCGGGTTTAGGATGTCAATGGGCGGAGGCCAGGCTTATTATGGAGTGACTCCGGATCTCACCGTCATGGGCAAGATCATCACCCACGGTTATGCTGGAGCGGGTGCCGTTGGCGGTAAAGCAAAAATTATGCAATGCTGCCACCCCAGTACAATCAATGGAAAGGAAGCATTTACGGGGGGAACATTAACAGCCAACCCGGTTTCCGTTACAGCTGGATATTATGCATTAAAGTTAATGGAAGAATACCATGCCGTTGAAAAAGCAGCGGATTATGCCACACGTTTAACCCATGCTTTGAATGACCTGTTTTCAACACGAAAAGATCTTTCATTTTTTGTTTACAACCTTCAATCCATTATGCACATAGAAACAGCCTGTTATGACGGCATATCCCTGGTTGAAAACCCGCTGTCAAGAGTGCAGGAAGTGCTTGACCGGCATCATGTACTTTCGGAATACGCTATCGTACTATTGTCCCAGGGGATCGTCCCACTCGGAGACCGGTTCTATTGCTGCATGCAGCATGACGATGACGCACTTCATAAGACCGTCAAAGCATGGGAATATGTTTTATCGCTTATTCCCGTGAATTAATATTTTCCACGCGCACCCACTGGTGACAACATGAGTATACGGACCACTTTAACCATAGGCTTCTATTTATTAGTTCTTTGGTACATCCTCTTTGTAGCGGGGACGATCCAATATCGATTGTTGAGAAAGAAGACCATCGAAATTGTCTTGAAATATGCACAAAGGGCTATAGATGGGAATTTAATGAAATCCTACGAGTTCGTGTACGAAGCTTTATACCCCGAGTGGTGCAAAATGATAAAAGAAACCGCCCTTTTCATACCAGACAAATCTGAACTCAGACCGATCCTGGCAAACGTAAATAATGTGAAGGGAAGATTAATATTTTCACCACGCTGGGTAAAGGATTGTTTAAAGGATCACAAGATTGAATTTGATGAAAATCAATAGTTTTCGACAAGAAAATAATTATTCCGAGGAGAAACAAATGGAAAAATACCAGGATTTGATGGAAGAATTACTGGATATTAATTACGAGTTTTATCAAAAAGGCTATATCACCCCAACCGGCGGCAATATATCGATGCGCTGCCCCGACGAACCCGAGAAAGTTATCATCACTCCTTCCCACATATACAAAAGAAGGCTCAAACCCGAACATATGCTAATTGTCGATCTCCAAGGGAAAATACAAAATGATCGTAAATTAAAACCGTCCACTGAGACTCCATTTCACCTTGGGATTTATCGGGCTCGCAAAGATATCAATGCCGTTGTCCATACACACGCGATATATACAACCATCCTGGGACTAACTGATACAAAATTCATTCCGGTCAATGCTGAAATAGCCATGCTCACTAGGCTACCCATCATTGATTGGTGTTCCGGTACCGAGGAATCGAGCAGGGCGGTGGTGCAGGCGTTGGATAAACATGGTTATTTCGTAATAATCCAAAATCACGGCCTGGTCGTTGCAGGACCGACTTTAACTTGGGCGGCCGAAGTGACAGATATGATCGAGGTCTCTTGCAGAATCCTGGTTACGTGCAGAATGATGGGCGTGGAACCTCATACAATCTCACCAGGCACAGTAGATTTAATCCGGGCGAAAATGCAGGGTGGTTGAAAAACATACCCGTGAATATCCAGGTAACACATTAATAATTAGTCGACTCCTTATTTCCCGCAGTTTATATTTTGCGGGTCGGGGTAAAGCCATACGGGTGATCGATGTTATCGAGGTGACCGATGGTAGAAAAAAGGGTTGTGGTTACACATGAGGTCGGGCTGCACGCCCGCCCAGCAGCTTTGTTTGTTCAAACTGCCAACAAGTACGCAGCAGCCATCAATGTGCAGAACCTTTCCACCAATAGTGACTGCGTGGATGCCAAAAGCATCATCATGGTTCTGACCCTGGGAGTGCTTCAAAACCATGAGCTTTTGCTCAGGGCGGAGGGTCCGGATGCCGAAAACGCTGTCCAGGCCCTGTACAAGTTGGTGCTTAATAATTTCGGCGATGCTAAAAAGTGACAACGCTAATTGAAGAAATACAAATGCAAGGGGTAGCGGCAAGCAATGGAATTGCCATTGGCCCGGCATATTGCTTCCTATCACCCACCCTGACGATTCCTGACCGGCAACGGTTAACGGTCGATCAAGAAATGGCTCTATTTTTTAAAGCTGCCGACCAGGCACAAGTAGAATTGAAAATTCTTTATGAACAAGTATCAAAAAGGATTGGTGAAAAAGAGGCGGCAATCTTTGAAGCTCATCAGATGGTACTTGTGGATCCGGTTTTGGCAAAGGGGGTGCTAAGGGCAGTTGAAGAGGGGCAGATTATCGAGCAGGCCGTAGTAAATGCCATCGAAGAAGTTGCAAAAATGATCGCTGCCATGTCCAATGAGTTATTCGCTGCGCGCGCTGCGGATGTGCGGGATGTCGGCAGGAGGGTACTGCGTATATTGCTCGGAGTACCAGACACGTCTTTGAATAATGTCCATGTGCCGTCGATCATTGTTGCAAATGATCTAAGCCCTTCCGACACCGCGAACCTGGATCCCCAACTGACATTAGGATTTTGCACTACTCTGGGTGGGTTGACATCGCATAGCGCCATCCTCGCGCGAACAATGGGCATTCCCGCTATAGTCGCTTTGGGAGACCAGTTACTAAAGTTAATAAGGACTGATACTGAACTTATTCTGGACGGCAAGGAGGGAATAATCATAATTCACCCCTCTGATGAATCCACCAAGAAGTACAAGGGGTTAAATCAGGAAAGGGAAGAGCGATTAATCAAGATAAAAGCAAATGCTTCGGAACCAGCCTGCACTGCAAATGGCAGGATGGTGGAGGTGGCTGCTAATATTGGTGATCTTGAGTTTGCCCTTGACGCAATTAATAATGGGGCAGAAGGTGTTGGTTTGTTGAGGACCGAATTCCTTTATCTGGAGGAAAAGCAACCTCCCAGTGAAGAAAAGCAATACCAAATTTACCATGAGATCTTTCAAGTTTTAGACCAACGACCTGTAATCATCCGCACCCTTGATATCGGTGGGGACAAACCTCCCTCTTACTTGCCCTTTCCTCAGGAGATGAATCCATTCCTGGGATGGCGTGCCATCCGAATCAGCCTGGATCGACCAGATCTCTTCAAGACTCAACTACGTGCGATCCTGCGCGCAGCTCTTGGGCATCAGGTGCGCATCATGTTTCCCATGGTGAGCGACCTGGACGAATTGCGACGTGCCCGGCAAGTTATCGATACTGTCAAAACTGAATTAGAAAGGGAAGGGATGTCTTATGCAAGCGATGTCCCCATTGGCATCATGGTGGAGACCCCTGCGGCAGCAGTAATCGTGGATATGTTATCTGAAGCAGCAGATTTTTTCAGCCTTGGAACAAATGATTTGACCCAATACACACTGGCTGTCGACAGGGGCAATTCAACTGTCGCTGGCTTATACCAGCCACTGCACCCAGCTGTATTGCGGCTGATAAAACAAACGATCGATCTGGCTCATGAAAAAGGTAAATGGGTTGGCATGTGCGGAGAACTAGCTGGAATGCCGAAAGCTATTCCAATTTTGCTTGGACTCGGCTTAGATGAGTTCAGCATGAACCCGCGAGCCATCCCCGAAGCCAAATATTTGATCCATAAACTCGATGACGAACACTCCCGCCAAATTGCCAAACATGTCTTCGAATTAAATACTGCGGCAGACATAGAAAGATATATGAAAGAGGTTATGAAAGAGATTTAAACTAACTACGCTATTTAGAGATAAACAATAATGCTAAACGCCGCATTTTGTTGAAGAAATCAATTGCTTCCATACCTTTACAGATAGCCGAATCAGCGATGACCGAGGGTTCATTCCTAGACCCTAAAAACCCAATTCTACGACCGTATAAATACGAAATTCATGACCAGCAAAGAAAAAACCAGCCGGTCCTTCGAGCTATCAATAAGGCCTAAATAAACGGATAATAGCAGTCTCGAATCAATTAAAGGAGCCTAACATGGCAACAAATCAACAAACAGCGAATTTATTTGGTAACATGCATCCCTATAATGAAATGTTCAAAGTTCTCTCCAAACTCCCCAAAAAAGGCATGGACGAAGAAGAGGTCTTGAATGAGCTTGCATATATGTCTGAGGTAGAAAACAAAAAATGGCAGAGCGGGCAGTGTTCCGGTACGATTTACCATGGTGGCAAGGAATATTACGATTTTTTGAATAAGGTCTTCAACTTATACTCCTACGTTAGTATAATGCAACGAGACTTGTGCCCGAGCGGGACCAAATTCGAGGCCGAAGTGCTTTCCATGGTGGGTAAAATGCTCCACGGTGATGAAGTGAGTAAAATCAACCCATCCGACAAGGTTGCCGGGGCAATCACCCCAGGCGGTACAGAAAGCATTTACAACGCCATGTTCGTCTATCGGGAGTGGGGGCGAGAAGTGAAAGGAATAAAGGAGCCGGAAGTGGTCGCACCCATGACCATCCACCCCGCCCACCTTAAAGCTGCCCACTACCTGGGAATGAAGGTGATACGCGTGCCGGTCAATGCTGATTTCGAAGCTGATGTAGAAGCCATGCGCGCCCGGATCACTCCCAACACAGTAGCCCTGGCGGGATCGGCCGGAACTTATCCCCACGGAGTTGTCGACCCGATCGGAAAGCTCTCCGACCTGGCGCTTGATTACAAAATCGGCTTGCATGTGGATGGCTGCCTTGGCGGCTTTATCCTGCCCTGGATCGAAAAGCTGGGTTATGCTATACCAGTGTTTGATTTCCGTCTCCCGGGGGTCACCTCTATCTCATGCGACACACACAAGTATGGTTACGCACTAAAGGGAACATCAACAATCAACTTCCGGAACAAGGACTTGCGCCGCTTCATGTACTTCAGCCAGGAAGACTGGCCGGGAGGGGTTTATGCCTCCCCCACAATACAAGGAAGCCGCTCAGCCGGGTTGAGTGCGGCCATGTGGGCAGCCATGGCCGTCATGGGTGAGGAAGGTTACCTTAATGCGGCCAAGGCCATCATGGAAACCTCGGATAAAATGCGGGCGGGTATCTCCAGGATCCCCGAGCTACGCATCATGGGAAAATCCACGTTCTTGATCAGTATTACTTCTGAAGTGGTCAACCCATATTTTGTGAACGACTACATTGCAGCAAAAGGCTGGCGTATGAATGGCTGCCAAAACCCACCCGGATTCCATTTCTGTATCGCACTCCCGCAAACCCAGCCAGGTGTGGCCGAGCAATTTGTCCAGGATCTGAAGGATGGCGTTAGCTTCGCCAAAGATCCACCTTACGATGCACCTAAGACCGGTTTTTTATACGGTCTAGGTTCCAACTCTGATGGGCTCCAAATGTTGCGGGAAGGCATAAAAGGTTATATAGATGCATCCTTTGAATACGAATGAGGGGCAAAAAAATTTTTTGCCCTTTAAACGGTACCATGGGGACAGTGTGTCGCCTATAATTGTATAAGCTTTAGCTAGAAAAAAGCCAGTCCCAATTGAGGATCAGCTTTTGCAAATCCAACCCCACCATGCATCCCTTTGATGCCCTCCTTGTAAGGGCATCTTTTGATATACTGACAACAACAATCATCAATTTGAATCGAGAACTTTATGATAAATGACGCTTCCAATTCCTTGGGGGAGCCGAAGAACCCGATGGCTGATATTAGTTTCGAGCAATTGCCTGCTCCTTTACGCGAAGCTGCCGCACGCGCCGGCTGGACATCACTTGTACCTGTCCAGGCACGCGCCCTGCCCTACCTGCTGGCCGGACGCAATATGATGCTGCAGGCTCGCACCGGCAGCGGGAAAACCGGCGTATTCCTTTTGCCTTTGATGACCCGCCTGGACAAATCCCGACCTGCCTGCCAGGCGCTCATACTTGTCCCAACCCGCGAATTGGCACGCCAGGTTTGGCAGGAGGCGGAAAAAATTTGCGGGGATACCGGCCTGCGAACAACGGCTGTTTATGGCGGTGTTGGCTACACTGCCCAAACCACAGCGCTAAAGGCAGGTTCACACATTGTGATCGGCACACCGGGCAGGGTGCTGGATCATTTACTTAAACGGACCTTTTCGTTGGAACATCTAAAAACTGTGATATACGATGAAGCCGATCGCATGCTTTCAATGGGTTTTTATCCCGACATGCGAGAAATCCAGCGTTATCTTCCCAAGCGTCCCCTGCACACCTGCATGTTCTCTGCCACCTTTCCCGATTCAGTTCTCCGTACTGCGCAAGAATTCATCCATGAAGGTGAATTCCTCAGCCTCAGTAGTGACCACATCCATGTCACCGATACCGAGCACGTTTTTTATGTTGTGCCGGGAATGGACAAGGACCGCAGCCTGGTTCGATTGATAGAGGTGGAAAACCCTACGTCAGCCATCATCTTTTGCAACACAAAAGCCCGGGTCCATTATATTTCAGTGGTTTTACAGCGATTCGGTTACGACGCAGACGAGCTGAGCGCCGATCTCTCCCAAACCGACCGGGAAAAAGTGCTCGACCGGGTGCGGCGCGGTACCCTTAGGTTCCTGGTGGCCACCGACGTGGCAGCACGCGGGTTGGATATCCCCGCACTTTCGCACGTCATTCAATACGAGCCACCCGACGAGCTAGAGGCATATATTCACCGGGCCGGGAGGACTGGGCGAGCGGGAGCCAGCGGTGTGGCCATCTCCCTCGTAAACCGACTGGAAAAATACACGCTCGATAAAATTGCCAAGACTTTCAAAATACCATTTGAGGAACGCACAATCCCCTCTGACGCGGACGTTGCAGCCGTGGTAGCTGAAAGAACCACCGCTTTGCTCGAATCACGCTTGCGGGGGCGCGATAAGCTCCAATCTGAGAGGTCACGCAGGTTTACTCCGCTCGCACGCAGCCTGGCAGAAAGCGAAGAAGAATTGCCCATCATTGCCATGCTTTTGGATGATTATTATCAGCAGACGCTGCATGCACCAGTAGCGCTGCCGCCTGGAAAAAGCGAGCCCTCTGAAAAGGCATTAAAGCCGAAAGTGAATCGTTTCCGCAGGAGGTAGATAAATTATTGGATACGGCAAATTCATAGACTTACGAGTAAATGAAATAACCACTTTGAAAGAATTAAAAGACTTCATCCATTTTAACTTCGGACTTTATCGAGGCAATCCATATTGGGTCCCGACACTCCACTTTGACGAATTAAACACGCTATGGCGGGATAAGAACCCTGCTTTTAGAGCCTGCGAAGCATACTAATGGTTAGCTTATCTAGGAGGATAAATTGTCGGCCGGGTAGCTGCCATGCTTAACTAACGTAACATCGAAAAATGGGGGCAACGTCACAAGCGTTTCGGGTGGATCGATTTCAAAAATGATACGAGCGTGAGTGAGGCTGTGTTGCTAAGGGTGGAGAATTCGACGAAGGAGACGGGTATGACCGGGGTACATCTTCCGCCCAACTTCAACGACTTGGACCGGGAGGGGATGCTGGTGGACGGGTTTAATGAGCTATCCTCCCTGAGTACCATCTATAATTATCCATATTAGCTACAACACATGACGAAATTTGGATATGCGAAAGACACAGACTGGATGGAATAAGAGTTTTCAGTTCCCCTCGAACCCAACGAGATCATCGCCCAAATTTCAGATTTCTCTATGCGACGCAACATGTTAAAAATATTGGAGTTGCATCACAAGAAAGAGCTCCTCCTATACTGTGCCAAGGAGCTTTTCTCATTACTCGAGGATGAATACAAGCATTTGTACGGGACCGTTCCATTGACCGAAAACAAATAGAAGCCTATATTAATCAATGCTTTGGCTTCGGGACCCAAGATTTTGTACCAATCGTCCTGGATCGAAATACTCGGCCTACCATGTGCAATTTCCCAACTCCCAGGCAGCGATCAATCTTCAGAATACCCGCATAATGCCAACGCCCTCGGACCGGTATGGATACCCAGGACTGGCCCGGTAATATTGACAAGAAGTTCTGCTGGGTGGAAATCTTTTTTTATCCGCTCAGCCAATGCCTGAGCCTCGGTGAGGGCATTGCCGTGGAGGACAGCAATGCGTTTTATTGTCCCCGGGGTAATTTGCTCAAAAAAGCGGCTCACCAATGTGTCGATGGATTTCTTGCGCGTTCGGGCCTGTCCCGCTGACTCAACCAGCCCGGTTTTATGATTAATCTGTACTAAGGGTTTAATATCCAACAGACTACCGATGAAACGGGTAGCGCCTCCAATGCGACCGCCGCGATGGAGGTACTCCAGGGTATCCAAGCAAACGATTTGTACCAGTTTATCCCGAACTTTGGCAGCAGCATCAATCATTTTGGTTGCCGTGCCTCCCAGTTCACGAATACGAGCAGCGGCCAGCACCTGCCATCCCAAGCTCATGGTCGGCCCCTTGGAGTCAACTACGTGTACCGGTACAGACATCTGACGTCCAACCTGTTCAGCCAATTGGAAGGTCCCGCTCATGGCACTGCTGACCGTCATTATGACAATTTCCCGGGCGCCAGATGCAATTGCATCCCGATAAACTTTTTCGAAATCAGCTGGGTTGGGCAGGGTTGTAGTTGGCCAAAGAGGATCCTTTTCAAGGCGTTGATAGAAGGCTTCGGGTGTCAGATCAATTCGGTCCCGTAAAAGTTCATTTCCCCAGACAACAACCAGAGGAATAACCGTAATTCCATACTGATCGATCATAGCCTGGGGAAGGTCGCAAGTACTGTCGGTAATTAATGCGATTGTATTGTTCATCGCGTCCTCAGATTCTTATTATTTTGACTACAAATCACAATTGCCAATCATAACATTAATCAGCGGCTCCAGAAACCTGCCGCGTTTTAGAGAATATTAATGCATAAATCTTTTTTCATGAAAGATCCCCAAGAGGTCCCTAACTTGAATCAATTTCGTATTTGTACCCATTTAATCGAAGTTGTATAATATTTTTAAGGAAAAGTTTCGATTTTTATTATCCATTTTTATTACTTTGGGATAAAACGCAATGGATATCGGATTATTTGTTGAGTGCTGAGTTGCTCTTAGGCTTTCAGAGAAAGGGAGACCAAAATGTCGATCGAATCCATGTTAACCGCCGAGGAAAAAGACCTGCGCACCGAAATGCAGGCGTTCGTTCGGTCCATCCCCCGCCAATTGTTGCTGGATATGGATGCAGAAAAAGTCACTTATCCACGAGAGGTCCTCCAGGAAGCAGGACACCGTAATTTATTAGGATTGCGCTTCGATCAGAAATGGGGCGGACGGGGTCTTCCCTGGACTGCCGAGATGGTGGCCCTGGAAGAAGCCGGTACGCTAGGGACATCTCTTGCATGCCTTTACTCGCTGGTATCCATTGTTGGCGAGGCAATCCACACGTTTGGAACCCAAGAACAGAAGGAAAAATACCTGAAGCGCGTGCTGCTTGGGGAGATAACTGTTGCCGAGGGATTAACTGAACCACGCGGCGGTTCGGACTTTTTCGCTGCGACCACCAGCGCCCGCCGGGAAGGAAATCTTTTTTACCTGAACGGTCAGAAGCGGTTCGTAGTGGGCGCCGAAGGCGCTGACCTGATCCTTGTTTACGGTAAGGTTGAAGGCATTGTGGATGCCAAGAATTCCATGACCACCTTTCTCGTCGAACGAGGTGAGGGCGTCAAAGTGGAGCACGTATACGGGCTGATGGGCACGCGGGGTGGAGGAACCGGCAGACTGGTATTCCATGATGCTCCAGTCCCGATCGAAAATGTCCTGGGTGGAGAAGAGGGCATTGGTCAAGGAACAAAGGTTTTCCACCGAATGATGGTACCGGAACGGATGACCTCCGCCTGCGGAGCAATTGGTATGGGGCGTGCTGCCATCGAACTCGCAGCTCGTTATGCCAATCGGCGACGGGCATTCGGACAGAAAATTCGCCAATTTGAAGGAGTAAGTTTCAAGATAGCCGAAAGCCAGACGCTCCTGGACGGCGCCCGGGCGCTGGATTATGCGGTCTGCCGGGCGGTTGAAACCGACAAAAACCAGGATAGAGTCCGGAGATTAGTTTCAGAGGCAAAGAAATTCTCCACAGAAACCGCCTGGACGGTTGTCAACCATGCCATGCAAATCCTGGGCGGTATCGGATATACCAATATCTATCCGGTTGAGCGACTTCTGCGCGACGTGCGTCTGATCACTATTTGGACTGGCACGAATGAAATCATGGATCTGGTGATCCAACATGAGTACTTCCGTGAGCTCCTGGCGGAGAAGATCACCGGGCGTGACGTTGAATTGGATGCACACGGGGTGGAATATCCCGAAGAAAAAGAATATAACGAGTAAAACTGAATATCGCATATAATCACCGCATGTTTTCTTTTGACATAGTTGCTCATGCCGGTGCTGCGCGGGCAGGAGTCTTCCAAACTCCTCACGGCGATCTTGAAACGCCGATATTCGCGCCCGTCGGCACACAGGCTACAGTGAAAACTCTCACGCCGGCTCAACTGGATGAATTGGGGGCATCACTTATTCTCTCGAATACGTATCACCTTTACCTTCGTCCCGGCGACAATCTCGTGCGGGAGATGGGTGGTCTGCATAAATTCATGCAATGGCCAGGGCCCATACTGACTGACTCGGGTGGGTTTCAGGTCTTTTCCCTGGCTCAAACCCGTAAAATAGACGATGAGGGAGTAACTTTCAAGAGTCACATCGACGGATCGGCACACCGTTTCACCCCAGAAAAATCCATACAAATCCAGGAGAATCTTGGCGCCGATATCATCATGGCTTTCGACGAATGCTCCAATCCAAACGAGCATGCTTACAGTAAAACCGCAATGGACCGAACCCACCGCTGGGCTGAGCGGTGTCTTGCCGCGAAGAGCCGGGCTGATCAGGCTCTTTTTGGAATCGTTCAAGGAGGCATCGACCCAGAATTGAGGACGGAATCAGCAAAATTCATCGCCTCCCTACCCTTCCCAGGAATTGCAATCGGAGGGCTATCGGTAGGGGAAACCAAAGATGAGACGCAGTCAATCCTTAATTTAGTCTGTCAATCCCTCCCGAACTCAAAACCGCGATACCTGATGGGGGTCGGTACGCCAGAAGACCTGATCAATGGTGTCGCCATCGGGGTGGACATATTCGATTGCGTCCTGCCCACCCGGCTTGCCCGTCACAATGCGGCTTTTTCGTCGGAAGGACGACTTAACTTGATGAACGCCAGATATTCCAGAGACCCGCGTCCGATAGACGATACATGCAATTGTTACACTTGTCAAAAATTTTCACGTGCATACCTACGGCACCTTATCGTGGCAAAAGAACTGCTGGCAGGAACATTGCTATCCATCCATAATTTGCACGCTTTGATCCAATTGGTAAAAGAGATCCGGGTTTCGATATTGAACGATACATTCGAAAGCAAAGTACCTGTATGGCTTGCGCAATGGAAGGGAAATGCGGACAGAGACCCAACCAATCAAAGCAATTTCCCAAGCAACGGTTTTCCTCAAGCCAATGCAAAAAGACTTTTATCATGATGAATGTGATTTATTGAAGTGAATAAGGAGAATAAATGACCATCATTCAATCTGTTATCCTTGGGATAATTCAGGGTCTGACTGAATTTATCCCGGTATCATCGACGGCGCACCTGCTCATCGGTCAGAAAATCCTAGGCATCCCTTCCAGCAACGCCATGTTTTCGTACCTGATCATTGTCCAGTTGGGGACCATTCTTTCACTCGTGGTCTACTTTTGGAAAGACCTGGTTAAATTGGTCATTTCATTCTTCGCCAAGCCCTTTTCCACGCCTGAGAATAAGCTTGGTTGGTTTATTATCATTGCCACGATCCCAGCCCTGGTTTTCGGTTATTTGCTCAAGTCGGCCGTTGAAACCCTTTTCAAGACCCCGCTCGTAGAAGCTTCCATCCGATTGGTTGTCACTGCGGTCGTCCTGGCACTGGCTGAATGGTCTGGGAAGCGCAACCGCAGCCTAAGAAAAATGAAATGGCTGGATGCATTAATTATTGGGATTGCGCAAGTGATCTCCATCTTCCCTGGGGCGTCCCGTTCCGGGACGACCATTGGAGCAGGAATGGCACGAGGATTCGACCGCACTGCGGCCGCCCGATTCGCTTTCCTGATGGCCGTGCCAGTCATGCTGGCTGCTGGAGGATACCAATCGCTTGACCTACTCAAGATGACCGGGGTCAGCTCATTTTTACCCGTGCTAGCGGTCGGATTCGTGGTAGCAGCGGTCATCGGCTGGATTGCAGTGAAGTGGTTTCTAAGCTACTTGAGCAGGCATTCATTATATATTTTTGCAGGATACTGCGCGATCGCAGGGGCCATCTGTCTTATTTTTTCCTTGATTTAACTGGTTCTGCTCATGTTCAACTTTGAAGACTACACGCCCTCCATGGTGGCACAGCTTAAACAACTGGTCGAAATTGAAACTCCTTCGCATGATAAGACAGCCCTGGACAGGATAGGAGCATTTATTGCCAATGAATGCCGTCGGACTGGAGGACAGATAAAAGTCCACCAGCAACGCGAATATGGGAATCTGATCGAAGCACGCTGGGGAGCAGGGCGGGATGGCATCCTGCTCCTTGCTCACATGGACACAGTTCATCCGATTGGTTCTCTCGCGCGCATGCCCTTCCGGGAGACAGACGGCCGGATTATGGGCCCGGGAACCGAGGACATGAAAGCTGGAATCGTCATCGGGTTGACCGCATTAACCATCCTGGCGGAAGCTCACCAACTGCCAGCCAGACCTGTAACAGCTCTATTCACCTCTGATGAGGAAATTGGCAGCCCTTCCTCCCGTCCATTGATTGAGGCGCTGGCGCGGGAATCGGCCCTAGTACTGGTGCTCGAGCCAGCAATGCCGGATGGAGCCCTCAAGACCTGGCGTAAAGGCGTGGGTGATTTCGTGGTCACTGTGCACGGGCGAGCTGCACATGCCGGCAGTGGTCATAAGGAAGGCCTCAACGCCATCGAAGAACTAGCCCACCAGGTGTTGGCGATCCAGAAACTGACTGATTACGATCAGGGCACGACCCTAAACGTCGGCGTTATTCGCGGCGGGACAGCCACCAATGTCGTGCCTGAAGAGGCGAGGGCTGAAGTGGATCTGCGTGTGATGAAGCCCGAAGAAGCCGAACGGATCATCGACGCCCTGCATACTCTCAAATCGACCCTCGATGGGACTACTATCGAAGTCAATGGTGGGCTTAACCGACCCCCGATGCCATCCGATGAGAGAATGAAATCCACTTTCGAAAAAGCCCGGACACTGGCAGCCGGGATAGGCCTGAAGATCAGAGCAAGCGGTACCGGAGGTGCGTCAGATGCCAATTTCGTCGCTCCGCTGGGAATCCCGGTTTTGGACGGACTGGGTGCGGTTGGCGACGGCGAGCATTCCGAACGGGAGTTCATCTTCAGAAACAGCCTTTCCGAGCGTGCCAAACTCCTGACAACTATTCTACGCCAATGGTAGAAAATGAAACACTCCATCATTTTTTTTATTCTCGCCTGTATCCTACTCACTGGCTGTAATCCTGTTACACCGGATGCCACCCCTGAAACCATCTCCGTCGAATACACAGCTGCATCCACCCCGTGGTTGGCAACCATTTACAAGTGTGCAGGTGGGAATGTGGTCAATGCGGATCTGCTTGCAGCAGACTTTCAGGACCCGCAATCTTTTGATCTCTCCATCCGGATTGGTCAGCCTGATACCTTGACTTCCCCCGCTTACCAAATCGGAAGCGAAGAAATAATCATCATCGTAAATCCGCAAAACACGGTCAAGCAGCTGACTGTTGAACAGGTGAGGGGATTATTCACCGGTCAGATATTGAACTGGCAGGAAGTAGGCGTCTCCAATGGCAACGTACAAGTGTGGGTTTATTCATCGGGCGAGGATGTGCAACAGATTTTCGAGAAGGCAGCCTTGGGAGGAAACCGGGTCACTGGCAACGCACGACTGGCGACAAGCCCCGACGAGATGACAAGGGCCATCGCTGCTGATGTGAACGCCGTTGGAATTCTGACAAGCCACTGGAAAAACAGCAATGTCATAGATGCATTTAATGCAGCAACTGCTCCAGTACTAGTCATCTCAAAATCCGAGCCGCTTGCAGTGGCAAAAAGCATGATTGCCTGCCTGCAGAATAAATCCCCATGATCGAAGCAGTCTTATTTTTCGTCGGATCCATTTTTATCACCTGGGTCTCGATTTCCTCCCTGCGACGACCCGGGTCGCATGGCTACTATCGATTCTATGCATGGGAAACCATCTGGGGCTTGTTCCTGATCAACGTACGCGGGTGGTTTGTCCATCCATTCGCATGGTATCAAATAATTTCGTGGATATTCCTGTTCACCTCTCTGATCCCATTACTCTTCGGAGTGTACCTACTCCGGAAGGCCGGGAAGCCAACGAATGCCCTCGAAGCAACCACAATTCTAGTTAAGAGCGGAATTTATCACTACATCCGCCACCCTCTTTACGCTTCACTGCTTTATTTGGCCTGGGGGATCTTCTTCAAATCGCCGTCCCTAGTGGGCGGCTGCGTTGCGACGGTGGCCTCAACATTCCTTTATGCCACGGCACGAGCCGACGAAACAGAGTGCCAGGTCAAGTTCGGGGAAGAATACGCCATGTATATGAACCAGACGAGGATGTTCATCCCCTTTATTTTTTGACCAGTCCTGGCCGAAGCAAGTGCCATTCAGTGGCCTGTTCGAATGCATTTCCCGCTTGCAAAAGCTGTGCCTCCCCCCAATGTTTTGAGACAATCTGCAAGCCCAGTGGGAGCCCGTTCCCTGTCGAACCGCATGGAATGGAAAGAGCCGGGAGGCCCGACAAATTGAAGGGCGATGTGAAGCGGGTTAATTGACGGGCGGCTTCGATAGCCCCGGTCCCGGCGATTTCCGGGGCTGGGATGGGAGTGGTTGGAAGGAGCAGTAAATCGAACTTCGTGAAGAACATCTCAAAACGGCGACGGCCTTCAGACTGAATCCGTCGGGCAAGAGAGTATTCGGTGGAAGTCAGCGCAGCGCCCGCTTCCAATCGCTGGCGGATATCAGCGCCAAACCAATCGGGATGGGATCCCAGACGCTCGCGGTGAAACGCAGCCGCATCGGCCTGGGTCATGCGGGAGTTGGCTAGGGCCAACTCCGAGATCCAAGATAAGTCCACCTTTTCAACCTGCGCACCAAGCTCTTTGAAATCCCTGGCAGCACTAGCCAATGCTGAGAGTACATCCGGGTCGGAGGCCTCGATATAGTCGCCAGCACCCAACGCGATCCGTAAATTTCCCACCCCATTTTCTATTTTAATAAGGTAATCATCCACAGGTGCATCCACGGAAGCTGAATCATGGGGGTCAAACCCTGACAGGACTTGCAACAAAATCGCTGAATCCCGGACAGTCTGAGCCAAAATGCCCACGTGGTCCAAATTCCAGGAGAGGGGAACCACCCCGCGCGTACTAATCCGCCCGAAGGTGGGTTTCAATCCGACAACACCACATAACGAAGCCGGGATTCGGATGGATCCACCGGTATCTGTTCCCATAGCAGCCAGGCACATCCCAACTGCAACGGCTGCAGCAGACCCACTGGAGGAACCGCCAGTTATGCGAGCGAGATCCCAGGGATTTTTGACCGCTCCATAATGAGGATTAACTCCTGTCACACCCAGTGCAAATTCATGGGTGTTTGTTTTTCCAAGGATGACCGCTCCTGCAAGTTTGATCTTCCGAACCACTTCGGCATCATCAACCGGAATTTCATCAGCAAAAAACCGTGAACCTGCTGTAGTGCGGATGCCCTGTGTTTCAAAAAGGTCTTTTAACGCGACCGGTATGCCCAGCATGGACAAGTCATTCATATTAGATGGCTGCAGGGAATATAGAGCATCAGCTTGTAAGGCAGCTTGGACCGCAAGCTCAGGAGTGGGGGTGATAAATGCATTGATTAACGGATCGAGCCTCTCGATCTGAAGGAGGCAGGCCTGAGTAAGCGCGAGCGAGGAAAAATCACCGCGGCGCAATGCCTGCAGGGCTGTGGACAATGAAAGGGTAGAAAGATCAGGTTCCATATTTTCCAAAAGCGATGAAGTACTTAATGCAGGTCCCCATAGGAAAAATGGGCGGACGTTGCGTCCGCCCATTTTGATTAGAAGAGGCCGAGCACTTTTCCTGTATCCGGATCCAGATCAACATCATAAAATACCGGACGGGTGGGAAGTCCTGGCATGGTACTCATTTTACCCAGAAGAGGGTAGAGGAAACCAGCTCCCACCGAAGCACGGACATCGCGTACGGGGATGGTGAACCCAACCGGTGCACCTTTGATGGAGGCATCGGCTGTGAAGGAAAGATGAGTTTTGGCCATACATAGAGGGAGTTTATCGAAGCCAAGCTTGGTATACAGGTCAATCTTGGCCTGAGCTTCGGGCATGATCTCAACACCAGCCGCGCCATAAATCTCCTTTGATATTATCTCCAATTTTTCCTTGATCGACAGTTCCAGTGGATAGAGGAACTTGAATTGAGTGGGTTGATTGGCCGCTTTAATCACAGCTTCGGCCAACTTGATCGCACCTGAACCACCATCAGCCCAATGGGTGGAAACGATTGCATCCATGGCACCGGCTTCGAGGGCAGCCTGGCGGACAACCTCCACTTCCGCGGCGGTATCAGTAGAGAATGAATTTACCGCCACCACCACATTTACTCCATATTTAAGGGCATTCTTGATATGGCGCGCCATGTTAGGAAGACCCAAATGCAACAGAGGGAGATTCTCGTCAGTGTATTCAGAAGCGAGAGGTTTACCTGCAACCACCTTTGGCCCACCTCCGTGCATCTTGAGGGCGCGGACGGTTGCGACAAGCACCACTACCTGCGGGATCAGTCCGGAGTAACGACATTTAATGTCGAAAAATTTCTCCATGCCGACATCTGCTCCGAATCCAGACTCGGTGATCACATAGCCCTCGGGACCTACCAGCTTCAAGGCAATGCGGTCTGCAATAATTGATGATTGCCCGTGGGCGATATTGGCAAAAGGACCAGCGTGAACCAGAGCGGGTGTGCCTTCCAGGGTTTGCATCAGGTTGGGTTTGATGGCGTCCTTCATAAGGACAGTCAATGCGCCAGCCACACCCAGGTCTTCGGCGGTAACGGCACCCCCTTTGCGGTCGGTACCAATCACCATCCGCCCAAGTCGTTCACGCATATCTCGCAAATCTGTAGTTAGGGCAAGGATAGCCATAATCTCACTTGCAACGGTGATGTCGAACCCGGTCCGGCGAGTTTTCCCCTTCTCTTCAGGGCCGAGGCCAACTTCAATTTCCCGCAGGAAGCGATCATTGGTATCGATCGTCCGGCGCCAGGTGATGGAAGCCGGATCGATATCCAGGCGGGAGAAGCGGCTGCGCTCCTCTGGGGTAAGGTTGTTGGGGTCATCTTTCTTAATACCCATTTTGTTCAAGCGACGCAGCATAGACGGCGAAAACTTGCGCTGACCTTTTTTATCGGGCGGGCAAAGGGCATTAAAGAGTTGCTCATCTGTCTGCTCGCTTTCATGAAACATGCGTGCCTCAATGGCTGCAGCGCACAGGTTGTTGGCAGCTGTGATGGCGTGGATATCGCCAGTGAGGTGGAGATTGAAATCTTCCATTGGGATGATCTGGGAATAGCCGCCACCAGCTGCACCGCCCTTAATGCCAAAGGTTGGACCCTGGGAAGGCTGACGGATGGCAGTAAAAACCTTGCGCCCCAAATGGGCGCCCAACGCCTGCGACAGCCCGACCGTGGTGGTGGTCTTGCCTTCACCCAACGGGGTGGGAGTGATGGCAGTGACATCGACGTACTTTCCGTTCGGGATATTCTTCAGACGTTCAAGAATTTCCAATTTAACCTTGGCTTTGTATGGGCCATAAAATTCCAACTCTTCAGGTAGGATTCCAACTTCCTCAGCCACCTGCGCGATCGGCTTGATATCCGAAGCCTGGGCAATATCAATATCTGAAGGTACCGGGCGGACGATTTTCAACTTGGTTGGGATAAACTTTTTTGCCATATGGTCTCCTTTTTCATTTTTCTGCGGCGTGTTGATCAATCCGTAAAGATTCCAAAATATTATAACAAGACGATCACGAGGTTACTTTCCACAAAATAATTCATTATCACGCAATTGTCCATGAATTTGGCGCTTCGCGCAAGAGGTCGGAAAAATAATCATATATAAAATAAACTCAGCCAAGAGGTGACAGATCGAAGGATGTCAAGGGGCAGGTGGAATTTATTTTTTCCCACGTCTCACCGCAAGCATGGTGATATCGTCAATTTGCTGGGTACCCGAAGAGAAAGTATCGAGCTGTTTGTAAATTTGGGCTAATATGGAAGTCAAGGTCCGATCCAAGCTAAATAATGGGATCAATCCTTGCTCGCTAAAGGTTTCACCAGCAGTGTTTTCCGCATCCGTCAAGCCATCCGTATAAGCGAAAAATGTCTCTCCTGGTTCAATTATCACTTCCCGGAGGTTGAAATCTGCATCTGCCCTTCCACCAATGGCAGGACCGGTGAGGGTCAACACGTGCTTGATCCCATTTTTATTTATCAGCCGGGGGGGCAGGTGACCGCCATTAATGTATGTCAAAAGTCCAGTATGCGTATCGAAAATTCCAAAGAATATCGTTGCGAACATGCCCGTATCCCCGTGGGTTTCGACGATATATTTATTAGTCAACGTGATGGCCTGCATGATCCGATCGCCAGAAGTGTTTCCATACCCCGAAGAAGTGCAAGCATAAAAATCGATATTTGAGACACTGCGAATAAAACTACGAAACAATGTCATGAAGAGGGCTGCACCCAAGCCCTTATCGCAGACATCGGCGATAACCAAGCCGACCTTCCCGCCGGGCAGTTCGAAGACATCATAAAAATCCCCTGCAACCTCCCGGGCAGGATGGAGGGACGCGGCGATTTCCCAGCCTTTCGGTTGAGGCAGCACACGGGGAAGGAATCCTGCTTGTATTTCCCGGCCGACCTCAAACTCATGTTCGAGAGCCATTAGATAAATTTTCTCTTGCTCCCACAGCCGGGCAGTTTCAAGGGCAACACTCATCGAGGCAGCAAGGGTCTCCAGCAAGCGCACGTCGGCCTGGTTGTAGGCGTGTTCTTTTTGCATATCAGCTAAAACAATCTCACCCCGCACAGACCTGCCAATCGTCAAAGGAACATAAATGGCGGATTTTGGAAGCCCAGCACCCGTGACATCCTCACTTTGATATTGGGTGACTGCCTGCTCCATTTTTTCGTTGATCAGCAAGGTATGAGGGTTTTTTAGTAAATCCCCAATAAACCCTTTCCCAGCCACTTTAAACGGCGTGAATTCATGGCGGAGGCCCTTTTCAACCAGGTAGGGGACAGATAATAGATCAATCGCCGGGTCATAGATCCCAATGGAGATATCCGCGTTTAGGTAGATCTCGCGGATCTTATCACCCACCAATTCATAAATGGAAGCCGTATCAAGTTTTAGAGCCAGTCCTTCCTGCACGCCATTTATAATCTGCAATTCTGCAGCACGTTGTTCGGTCTCCTTAAGGAGACGCTGAGTTTCATCGAAGAGACGGGCGTTTTCGAGGGCGACACTCAATGAGGCAGCCATCGTCTGCAAGAGACGAACATCGGAATCGGTGAATGCATATTCCTGTTCTACGTTTTGAAGGCTGAGGATGCCTGTCACCTGATCGCCAACCAACATAGGTACTCCCAACCAGGTTTTGGGCGTAATTGTGCCGGGCAAGGTTGGCTGCCCAAGGCAAGCTGCCTGTTCAGCAACCTTGGAGCTGGCCAAGACAGGCTGCCGGGTTTGGACGATTTGCATACGAAATCCCCGGTTAGGAAATCGACCTGGCGCGTACACGCGCTTTCCACGCTCAATTGCATAGCGATGTTCAATCGTATCGGTTTGGGGGTCATAGGTGGAGATCATTACGACCTGGGCGTTAAAAACTTCCCTGATTTTGTCTCCAACTAAATCATAAATAGCCTGGACCTCCAAACGGGAAGAAAGCGCCTGTTGAACGCTGTTGAGTATCCCCAATTCAGCATCGCGCTGGGCAAGTTGCTGTTCCAATTCCGAATAAACCACTTTTTGACTTAAGGTATCTTCAGCCATCAGTCCCGCTCCTATCATTGTCTAACCAATCCGGAAAGGAATCTGTAAAAGTATACTATTTCACATAAAATCTCACAACCGCCTGCACATCAGATAATTCGAATTAATGTAAATTTGACTCTTCCTACAGGGTATCAGGGAAAAACCATTCCTACAAATATCGCCGTTTGTAATTATTATTGAGGAACGAATACCGGCCTTATTTTCATTTACTAATTTATCACGAGATCGAATGAACAGGAACAATCAAGATGGAAACAATCTTTGGGAATTTTGATTTTAGATTTAAAACAATTGCGGCAAGGAAACCTAATTACATCCCTTGCCGCATAGTCAATAAAAAAAAGTTCGAAACTGTCAATTCATTTAAAGTTGCAGTTTGCGTTACCAACCCCCGGTTTTCAGCCGATTCCTTAATTCGTCCTGGAGGGACAGGATCATTTCTTTGAAAGATTCGGTGTAGGCGGGGTTTTCAATCGCTTTGGCTTCGAGACGCTCCATTAAATAGATCATCCAGGACTGCCAAGTGCGCGGGTTGGGATACATTTGTGATATTTCCAGCGCCGTATTGTTAAGAATATCGCGCAGCTCATCTTCATTGTTTTTACTCATTTGTCATACTCCTGAGTTTTTAAGAAAATACTGCAACTCTTTCCAACCCTATTGTAGCACCATCCCCGTCTTGAATTATCGAAAACCTAAATCGGAGATAATGTGGGAGAAAAAAGTTGCATTCGGAAGATCTACATCGACAACCTATTATTATCCCCAAAGCGTCTTCACCAATTCCTCCCAAGGAACTAATCTTCGTATGGCGGCAGATTTCTGCTGAAGGGTGGCCCCATGAGCCGAGGCGCGGTGGGCAGCTTTGACCAAATTCGGTTTTACCCCACCCGCAGAAATGATCCAAAGCAGCATTTCAGAGTTTACCACATGGTTGTAAGCGAACCTGGCGTCCCGTTCCTTAACCACTTTGCGACCGTACGCACCAGGACCCTGGTAGCCTTTCAACCACTCAAGCCAATGTTCCTTTTGTGTTTTATACCACACGCGAGCATCATCCACCGGTTCATCCGATGGTAACTGACGAATAACATGGATGAATTGGGCAATGGTTTTCGTTTTGCTCATGTCTTCTCCCGACAAAGCGATATTACGTTCCTATTACAGGAAAGAATTTTCCAAAAAGTGAGAGCGCACCCATTAAAAACCCAATCAAGGCAAAGCGGCTTTAACACGGCCGGGAGTAAAAGGAACCTGGCGCAGGCGTGCACCTGTGGCGTCAAAAATTGCATTGGCAACTGCAGCGGCTGTCGTCGTGGTGGAGGGTTCCCCCGCCCCCAAGGCAGGTTGATCGGGGCGATCAATCAGGACGATTTCCACATCGGGCACTTCGGAAAAAGTCAGGATCGGATAAGATTCCCAGTCAACGCTCTTGATCCGCCATTCGTCAAACATCACCTCTTCCTTTAGCGCCCGACTCAGAGACTGAATAGTGCTGCCTTCGATCTGGTTTCTTAACCCATCGGGGTTGATGATCAGACCGCAGTCGTGAGCAACCACGATGCGCTTAACACAAACGGCTCCACTTTCTGTATCCACCTGGACATGGGCAACACTTGCAACAATCGCTTGATCATTCTCATACCAGGCAAAAGCGATCCCGCGACCCTGCGCTAATTTATTCCCCATTCGCTGCGGGGAAGGGCGGGCTTCCCAACCGGCTTTCGAGGCAGCCGATTTCAACACCTGGCGAGCACGCTCATCCGGCAGATAGCGAAGGCGGAACTCTACTGCATCCACCCTTGCTGCGGCAGCGAGTTCATCCATGAACGATTCGTTCGCAAATGTGTTTTCGGCACCTCCCAGGCTGCGAAAGGAAGAAGCCCGCAGGGGAGAGTCGGCAATGTAATGGACGGTCACCCGCTGGTTCGGGAATGAATAATTCGTGAGAGCATTGCGTTCCGCACCAAAGGAAAACCCGAATTGCGTAGAGGGCTGCCCAGAAAGAAGCTGACCAGCAACCAGTTGTTCCGGAGAATGGGCGCGAGCCACATGCGATGGTGACCAGACCTGGTAATCCCAGGCGACGACATTTCCCAGAGCGTCCAGACCACCACTCACCTCCATTACCATAGCGGGGGCTTTCGGTTCCCATACGAACTCATCCTGGCGGGACCACTGCAAGCGCACTGGTCGACCGACTGCCTGTGAAAGAATGACGGCATCGGCAGCGGCATCATCAGAACCGTTCTGGCCATAACTACCAGCGCCTTCCACATGGATCAGATGTACTTTTTCAGGGGGCACATCGAGCAATTTAGCCAATGTTCCACTCAGGGGATAAGGTCCCGGCGTGCTGGCCCAAACGGTTATTTGATCCTTTTTTACATCCGCAACAGCACATGAGGGACCAATTGACGCGTGCGCGTGGTAAGGCTGATAATATGTGGCGTTAAGCTGATGGAATGCGTTTCTCCAAGCTATTTCAAGGTCCCCCTGGTCAATCAGTAAATTATCCTGCGTCGGGCTGGATCGCAAGGTGGTGTACAAATCCTGCATGGGGGGCAAAGTAGCCTGCTCACGCCATTCCACCTTGAGTCTTTGAACGGCTTGGATAGCCTGCTCTTCGTGTTCAGCGACGATCCCGATGAAATTATTCCGCTGAACAACCTTGACCACCCCAGGCACTCCAGACAAAGAACTCTCGTCCATAGAAATAAATTCCGCACCCACACTTGGCGGACGTACGAGGCGCCCATGGAGCATGCCGGGCACACGCAAATCCTGAATAAAGGCAGACTGACCGGCCACTTTGCGAGGAATATCTTCACGCGGGGTAGATTTACCAACAACTGTATAGGTCAGTGAATCCTTGACCGAGACATTATCCGGGATTTCGAGATCGAAATTTTTACCTCCCATTAATTCAGCATAAGAGACCTTGCGCTGCGGATCCCGGATCACCGAGATCACCCCGTCCTGCACAACTAACTCATCGAGATTGACGGTGAACAACTTGGACGCCAAATCCAGTAGTACAAGCCGCGCTTGTGCAGCTGCATTCCGCAAGGCAGTACCACTCGAGTTGATCGTCATGCTTCCAGCAGTATAGCCTTCATCGGGAGTACGCTGGGTATCCCCCATGACCATGTGCACACGCTCGATGGATACCTCCAACTCCTCGGCAACGATCTGTGCCAAAGCAGTGCGAACACCTGTGCCCAGTTCGACTTTTCCGCTGAAAGCGGTAATCGTGCCATCTGGATTAATTTCCAGCCAATCGTCGAGCCAGTTGGTCAATTGCGCACCCCAGGAGGCCTCCTGCCGCCCCGATCCACGCCGTCCTCCCCGGCGCTTGCCTTCCGATTGCATTTGCCTGCCCCGGTTCGCCATCATTCACCCCCATATCCCGACATCAAGGTCTCGGCGCGCCTGACAGCGCGAAGAATGCGCAGGTGGGATCCGCAGCGACAGAGATTCCCGTCCAAAGCAGTCCGGACCTGTTCGTCGGTGGGATGCGGGTTTTTCCATAACAAAGCGGCGGTGGTAATAATCATGCCGTTGACGCAATAGCCACATTGAATGGCTTGCTCGTCGATAAAAGCACGCTGCACCGGGTGCAATTCGCCTTCTTCAATCAGCCCTTCGAGCGTTGTTATCCTAGCCCGGCCAATTTCGGAGACCGGCAAGTGACAGGATAGTTTGGGTTCCGCTCCAACCAGAACCATGCAAGCTCCGCATTTTTCCCCTCCGCAACCAAAATGCGGTCCATTCAGACCGATCTCGTTGCGTAATACGTAAAGTAGGGGCGTATCCGCGGCAGACTGAACTGTATGCGTTTTTCCATTGACAGTGATGACAATATCACCAGACATGAAACCTACCTCCTAAATCAATCGACTAACTCATCACCGATGCATCCGTATTATACAGACAGGTGAACAGAGATGCAATCGCCCGATGACATAATATTCCGGGATACATGATTAATGTTCATTGACAAAACCTTTCTCCGTTGCTAAACTCAAAGCCGTTAAGGAAAAATTTAACGGCATGTTACCTATCCAGCCTCTTCAAAGTTTCGACCAACTGAAACTCCTGGCGGACCCGCGCAGGCTGTCCATTTTGCGGCAATTGATGGCAGGACCAGCCTCGCTGACGATGCTGGGCAAAGAACTTGGAGAGCATCCAGCCTGGGTGCGTCATCACCTCAAGCAATTGGAAGCGGCCGGACTGGTGGAACTGGTTGAGACACGAGTCCAATCGGGAGTGGTGGAAAAATTCTACCGCGCTCGCGCAAGCGGTTTCCTGGTCCAGGAACTCATTCTGCCGGAAAACCCGACCCACCCCTCGATCATTTTCTCTGGAAGCCATGACCTGGCAGTGGAGTTGCTTGCGAAACAACTTTCGAACCATCTCGATATGCGCACCCTTCCCGTAGGCAGCCTGGATGGGCTGGTGGCTTTGCGCCAAAACCTATGCAACATTTCAGGCGCCCACCTTCTAGACCCGAATGGTGAATACAACCTGCCCTTTGTTCGACATTTCTTTCCTGACAGGGCGATGCAAGTAGTAACCCTGGCACACCGCGAACAGGGATTGATGACCGCACCCAGCAACCCCAAAGTAATCCGTTCCCTTAAAGACCTGACACGGAAAGAAGTAATCTTTATCAACCGCAACCCAGGATCTGGGACACGTCTTTGGTTCGACCGCCAGTTGCAGGCAGAGGGCATACCCTTTGGGAGTATTCATGGTTACGCGAATTTTGTCAGTACTCACACCGAGTGTGCCCGCCAGATCCAATCCGGCTTGGCAGATGTCGCCCTCGGCTTGCGGGCAGCTGCCCACCAATTTGGGCTGGGCTTCATTCCGCTATTCCACGAACGGTACGATATCGTTTTTACGCAGGAGGAGAGCGGACTGCTGGCTCCCATACTGGATGCCATCCAGACCAGCACTTTCCGCCGAGGTGTAGAAGCCCTTACCGGCTACGAAACAAAGCACACCGGTGAACAAATCCCGCTTTAAGGAGAAACCAGCATGAACCGTTATCGCCTTTCCATCCCCACCCTGACCCTTTTTTTTGCGGTCTGCCTGGCCCTATCAGCCTGTGGTCCGAAGCCGACCGAGACAACTGAGACACCGGCCAGTTCCGAACCAACTGGCACCGTCCTAGCATTGGTAGGTCCAAACGGTGGACATGTGTATAACCTGGCCCAACTAAAAGCCCTGCCAGTAACAGAAGGTCAGGGTGGCATTAAAAGCAGCACGGGTCAAATTACCATCCCAGAGCCATTCAAGGGTGTGGCACTCAAGGACCTGGTGGCTGCCCTGGGAGTGCCTTTTGACTCGTCCATGGGAGTGGTGATCACAGCGGAAGATGGATACAGCATGACCTTTTCATACGACCAGATAATGAACGGTGCGTTCACGGCTTACGACCCAGCCATGGGCAATGAACTGATCACACATGACCCGCTTACTGCCATCATTGCCTATGAACATAATGGCCAGCCGCTAAATACAGCGGAAGAGGGGACGCTCAGGTTAGTGGTTGTAAGCGCGAACAACGATCAGGTAGTCGACGGTCACTGGTCGGTCAAATGGGTGAACAAGATAGAGGTCAAGCCGGTAGGACAAACCTGGACACTCGACTTGCAGGGAGCAATATCTTCACCTGTCACCCGGGATTCCTTCCAATCCTGTGGTTCGCCCAGTTGTCATGGAACAAGTTGGCAGGATGAAAACGGGCAGACCTGGGTGGGAGTGCCATTGTGGCTGCTGGTGGGGGAAGTGGACGACAGTGACAGCCATACGGAGAATGCTTTTAACCATACTCTGGCGGATGCCGGTTATACCATCGATGTGGTCGGCGGAAACGGGCAAACGATAACACTAGACAGCAAGGCCATTAAAGAGAATAACGACATTCTAGTGGCTTTCATGGTCAACGACGGGGAACTTCCCCAGCAATATTTCCCCCTGCGCCTGGTAGGCAGCGGCCTTCAAAACAGCCAGATGGTTGGACAGATCACCCGGATTACTGTAAATGTCCCACCAGCCGCAACACCCACAACCGCTTCCGCTCAGGAAAATTCAGGCAGCCTGACCATTTCCGGAATGGTGAACCAGGAAATCACCTTAACAGATGCCGACCTGCGAGCCTTGGAAATCGTCACAGTTAATGCAACTGGTAAAAACGGACCGCAAGATTTCCAGGGCGTGCTCCTAAACCCCATTCTTGATCAAGCAGGGATCAAAGACGGAGCGACAAAACTAACCTTTACTGCATCGGATAATTATTCCGCTGAGGTAAATCTTTCCGATGTCCGGAACTGTCCCAAGGCATTACTCGCCTTTATGGATACACCAGGAACCTACATGATCGTGCTCCCAGATCAACCCACAAGCACCTGGGTCAAGAATATTATCGCAATCGAGGTTAAATAACCGACCTGCCAGTACCTATCAACAAGCTTTGTCTGTGCTGACCATGAAGGAGTTATGTCCTCGCAGATGAACTCTGGGAGGCAAACCAATTCAACTTTTTTTAGGAGAAGAAGCCATGAAACAAAATCGTACCATCCTGCTCGTTCTATCCATTTTTGCAATGGCAGCGATTCTGCTATCTGCCTGCGGCCCGGCAGCAACCCCAACACCAGAGTTGCCAACTTCTGTCCCGTCGACGGCGGTCCCACCCACCGCAGTACCGCCGACAGCCACACCAGGACCAGTTACCCTGACGGTCAGCGGCCAGGTCAATAACGAACTTCAATTGACCGATGCCGCCCTGCACGCGCAGACCGTGGTCACGCTCAACCTGGTTCACCCTAAAAATGGCGCGACAGATTACACCGGTGTACGCCTGAATGACCTGCTCACCCAGGCCGGCGTCAAGACAGGCGCCACGATCGTGACCTTTACCGCCAGCGATGGGTTTACCAACGAACTTGATCTCGCTACCGTCCAGGCATGCACAGATTGCCTGGTGGCATTCGACCCATCCACCCCCGGCGTCTACAACCTGGCGATGCCCGGTCAAACTTCCGGCAAGGCTTGGGTCAATGACCTGGTATCCATAACAATTTCGGTGCCGGAACCTGTCACCCTAACAATCACCGGTCTGGTCAACCACGAACTCAAACTGACCGATTCGGCGCTGCACGCAATGACCGTTGTCACGCTCAACCTGGTCCACCCCAAAAATGGTCCGACGGATTATACCGGTGTTCGCTTGAGCGATCTGCTCACCCAGGCCGGCATCCAGACGGGTGCCACAACCGTGACATTTACTGCAAGTGATGGGTTCACCAACGATGTCGATCTCACCACTGTCCAGGCTTGCACGGATTGCATGGTAGCCTTCGATCCAACTACACCCGGTGTCTACAACCTGGCCATGGCCGGCCAAACCTCCGGCAAAGCATGGGTCAACGGCCTGGTAACAATCACAGTGAAATAAATTCAGCAATTACTACACAAAGGGTGGGCTTGGTACCAGCCCACCCTTTCCGTCTCGTTTATAATTGATAATTATCAGAACAGAACACTTGCCTGATTCTTCATTTTCCCTATACTCCCCTCCTAGATGAAAACAGTTCCTTCCGTTTTCCTCGCCGCCATTATCTGCCTGACCAGCCTGAATGCCGGCTGCACAAACTCACATGTATCAAGTTCTGGAAAGACTCCCCTGGTGGTTTTTGCCGCCGGCAGTCTCATCGTCCCGTTCGGTGATATTGAGAAAGCTTTTGAAAAAAAGTACCCGCAAATTGACGTCCAAGCCCAATATCACGGGAGCATCCAGGTTATCCGCCAAGTCACCGACCTGCACGTGCCCATCGATGTGGTGGCGACCGCAGACGCTTCCCTACTTCCGATGCTGATGTACACCACGAACGACCCGGACTCCGGATTGCCGAACGCAAATTGGTACATCCGCTTTGCCAGTAACCGCCTGGCGATCGCTTACAAGCCGAACAGCCTTTACGCAAACCAAATCACACCCAATAACTGGTACTCGATCTTAAGCCGCCCGGATGTCAAAGTGGGACTAGCTGATCCGCGCTTTGACGCAGTTGGCTATCGTGCATTAATGGTTTATGCGCTAGCCCGCGATTATTATCACCAGCCAACCATCTTTACAGATATGTTCAAAGGTCAATTCAATTACCCGTTTGGTATCTTCACTGAAAATGACCTGACTTCCATTACAGTCCCTGAGATCGTGGAAACGAAAACAGGTACGCACATCATCTTACGCGGCGCCAGCATGGAAATAATCGCACTACTCGAATCCGGGGATGTGGACTATGCATTTGAATACGAAAGCGTAATCCGACAGCACAAACTAAGCATGGTGGAGTTACCAGATGCCCTCAACCTGGGAGAAGAAGCTGACCAGCAGGTTTACAGTACCGTGCAAGTAAATGAAGACTTTCAGCGCTTTGCTTCTGTCACACCCGTTTTTCGAGGCGAAAGGATCGGTTATGCGATCACCATCCCGAGCAGCGCCCCCCACCCCAAAGAAGCCGCCCTGTTCATCGAATTCCTGCTGAGCCCCGAAGGCAGAACCATCATGCAGGCAGACAGCCACCCCTTGTTCGATCCAGCCCTTGGTGATAACTTCCCAAATATTCCAGCCAGCTTGCAGGCGTATTGCACTGCAACAGGAACTCCGTGAATCGAAAGCGTCTGATATTCAACCTGATATTTTCATTAGCCGGGGGACTGCTAGTTGTTTTCGTGGTCCTGCCCCTAGTGAGCACGCTGCTTTCAACAACTCCTGCAGATTTTATCAAATCGTTCGGCGACCCGGAAGTGCTGCAGTCCGTCAGCCTGACATTCGGTGCGGCGGCCATCGCAACCGCGCTGGCAATGGTCACCGGAGTTCCGCTTGCTTACCTGCTGGCAAGGCGGAAATTTGCGGGCAAGCGATTGCTTGAGGCAATCATCAACCTGCCGGTGGTAATCCCACACACAGCAGCCGGAATAGCTCTGCTTCTGGTGTTCGGAAGACGCGGACTCCTGGGTCAATGGTTTTCTCCACTGGGGATCACATTCACGGATAACCTGGGAGGGATCGTGGTGGCAATGTTATTTGTCAGCCTGCCATTCCTGGTTAATTTAAGCCGAGAGGCATTTGCATTGGTGGACGAAGAATTCGAAAAAGTAGCACTGATCGACGGAGCAAGTCAGTGGCAGGCATTTTTCACAGTCACGCTTCCACTGGCGTGGCGAGGGGTGCTAGGCGGTGCTGTGATGATGTGGGCTCGTGGAATCAGCGAATTCGGGGCAGTGGTTATTCTGGCGTACCACCCAAAAATCGTCCCGATACTGGTTTACGAGCGATTTGAAGGGTTCGGCCTGGACGCAGCTCAACCAATTGCATTATTACTAATACTTGTTGCACTGGTCGTGTTTATTTCCCTCCGGCTGGCATTGCTGCCTGAGCAAGATTGATGCCAGGTCCCATGCGCCTTATCCAAATCATACTTCGACCCATCTTCTATTTGCTTTACCATCAATTCGCGTGGGCATACGATCTCGTCGCCGCGATCGTTTCCCTGGGTCGATGGCAGGAATGGGTACATACGGCACTCCCTTACATAAGCGGCCGAGTACTCGAAATTGGGTTTGGACCCGGTCACCTGCAGATCTCCCTGAACGAGAAAATAATTCCGACATTCGGATTGGACGAATCACCGCAGATGGGCCGCCAAGCCGCCAGAAGAATCAAGAAAGCAGGAGCAATCGCCCGTTTAACTCGTGGCTACGCGCAAAGTATTCCGTTCGCGGGGGAAGCCTTTGATTCGGTTGTTGCTACTTTCCCTGCTGAGTATCATCTTCGATCAACAAACACTAAAAGAAATCCGACGTGTGCTTCTCCCAGGCGGGCAATTGGTCATCATCCCAACTGCCTGGATCACCGGGGGGCATCTGCTGGAACGCTTGGCAGCGTGGGTTTTCCGATTGAGCGGAGAAGCGCCAGGCAAGCCACACCCCTTGTCGGTTGTGCTAAAAACTCGATTCGTTCACACCGGGTTCGAGGTCCACAATGAAATCGTAGAAAAAAGGGGCAGCCAGGTGCTGGTCATTTTAGCAAAGAAAACATAGGGGTCGCATTGCTTCATCCGCAGTGGCGAGGTAAATCGGAGTAAAATGGGGACATGGAAATTCAGATCGCCGTTGCAAAAACCAACAAATATGCAGTCACTGAAAGCGGCGACACGCTAGAAGTTGTGGAACGGCCCAATGGCGGTCTGTCTGTTGTTCTGGCAGATGGGCAAACTTCAGGACGAGGCGCCAAAGCCGTCTCAATGATGGTCGTACGCAAAGTAATAGGCCTTTTAGCCGAAGGAGTGCGCGACGGAGCAGCGGCACGCGCTGCATCAGATCTGCTTTATACGGAAAAACAAGGAAAGGTAACTTCCACACTCAATATTGTCTCAGTAGATCTGCATACCGGGACAGTGGTGATCACGCGCAACAACCCAGCGCCTTTTTTCATCGCACGCGGCGAAGAAATCGATTGCATAGGGTCTGAATCCAAATCGATCGGGACCGCGCGCAGCACCAGGCCGGTTATTAGCGAAATACCGGTTGAACCAGGATTGGTAATTGTCATTTATACGGATGGTTTAATCCATGCAGGGGAACGAACCGGGCGCCCGATGGACGTATGTACCTCCCTGCAAGCCTTGCTCGAGGAACAAGAGCCCTCTCCGCAAGCAATCGCCGATACACTCCTGGCGGAAGCAGTGAACTTGGATGAAGGCCGCCCCACTGACGATATCAGCGTGGTGGTCCTAAAGGTGTTGAAACGACGGGGGGATAATGTTCGCCGCATGACAGTCCGTTTGCCGATCAACTCAGATTAAACATAGTAGTCGGAAAATCGATCAATTCCACCATTGGAGCTGGTCTTTGTGCACCACGACCGAATCATCCAACCGACCTTGCGCTGCACCAGTTTGGGAGACCCAATGGCAGTTAAGAACGGTCTAGAAGCGTTACACAATTTTGTGGATGAATATGGTTGATGCTACGGAACCGGGGAATAATAAAAACATTGCACCCCTCATCGGGATCGTCGGTCCATGCGGAGCAGGAAAAACGACACTGGCTGAAGGTCTGCGCCGCAAGGGATACCGGGCACGCGCAATCGTGCAGGAGCATTCCTACGTGCAAGATATGTGGCAGCGCCTCACCAAACCCGATGTACTAATCTTTTTACAGGCTTCCTGCCTGGTAGGCGGAAAACGACGCCGGTTGAATTGGACCGAATCCGAATGGGAGGAACAACAAAGACGACTGACACATGCACACAAACATGCCGACTTTGCATTGGACACCGATCCCCTCGGAATTGAAGATGTATTGGATATTGTGCTGGATTTCCTGGTTAATCAGATGCCGGAAAAACCGAGCGATTGAGGATTCCCCTACCCATGACCTATCAATCGGAGTATAATCACCCCCGCCGCCAGCCAAAGGCTGGCATTTTTATGACTGGAGAAGCGTTTTATGAATCGTCGCCAATACAACTGGCTCTTTCTCATCATCCCATTAATTGCACTGGCTATTTGGGTGGACGCAAGCAAGCAAATTACCATCCCCAATCCTTTCAACTCCCAATCAAGTCTTATTAACCGCAACGTAGATGTCCAGCTCGGGCTTGATTTACGTGGCGGTCTGCAAGTGCTCCTGGAAGCCGATCTTCCTGCCAGCGCATCGGTCACAACAGACGACTTGAATGTCACGCGGCAAATCCTGGAGAGTCGTGCCAACGCCCTAGGGGTAAGCGAAGTGGTGATGCAAGTTGCGCCGCCACGCCGCATCGTAGCTGAGTTTCCAGGGTTACAAGACCCGGCACAAGTCATAGCTTCATTACAAGAGACAGGCTTGCTCGAATTTGTGGATATGGGGACCACGCCTGTAGCGCCTGGGACGATCATCGAGACAGACTACGGTACCGTCTCTTCATCCACGACAAATACGGGGACACCTTCAGGAACATCCACAACTTCGACCGATACTCCAAGCCCAACAGACACCCCAGCTGCGACCCCCACCACCAACCCGTCCGAAACTCCAGGCGCAACCCCGAGTCCGACAACGACCCCTGCACCAACCATTTACCACACCGTCATGACCGGGGCAGCCCTAAGCTCGGTCAATGTGCAGGCCGGACAGCTAAACGGCTTTGTCATCGCTTTTACCTTAAAATCTGATGCCGCGACCATGTTCGCTGACTATACCGGCAGCCATATCAACCAATACCTGGCGATCGTATTGGACAAACGGGTAATATCCACCCCAACGATCAGCAACCAAATCACCGGAGGGCAGGGAATCATTCAAGGAAGCTTCACGCAAGACAGCGCAAATACACTTGCTATCCAACTTCGATACGGTTCACTACCAATCCCGGTCAAAGTGGTCGAAAGCCTTTCTGTCGGCCCGACGCTAGGCGCAGAATCCGTTCGGCGAAGTTTGATCGCCGGTATCATAGGTCTTTTAGTGGTTGTCGTTTTTATGGGTTTCTACTATAGGCTGCCAGGTCTTATAGCGGACGTGGCGCTGGTTTCCTTTACATTGATTTGCCTAATGCTCTACAAACTAATCCCGGTCGTTCTGACTCTTTCCGGGATAGCTGGTTTTATTTTAAGTATCGGAATGGCAGTGGATGCCAACATCCTGATTTTCGAACGGTTGAAGGAGGAACTGCGCGCGGGCCGCACACTGCGCCAGGCAATTGACCTGGGCTGGAAGCGAGCCTGGCCGTCCATCCGAGACTCAAACTCCTCCACCCTAATCACCTGCATCATCCTGTTCTGGTTTGGCAGCACTTTCGGAGCCAGTGTAGTCAAAGGCTTTGCACTGACCCTGGCTCTGGGAGTATTAATCAGCCTGTTTACGGCCATCATCGTCAGCCGCACATTCCTGCACGTTGTGCTGGACACCGTCAAATCAACCGAACATCCCCGCTGGTTCGGTATTTAGGAGAACCCGCGATGAATATCATCAAATTTCGTTACCTCTACTTCGGCATCTCATTGTTGGTCATCGTACCCGGCGTCATTGCATTAATTCTATGGGGACTCCCCCTGGGGATCGACTTCACCGGCGGCAGTCTGCTCGAAGTCCAGTTCGCTTCGGGCAATCCACCTGCCATTAATGATGTAGTTAATTTATACAACCAGTTGTCAACCCCACAAGTGGACATATCCAACCCGGTAGTACAACCGGTCGGATCCGATTCGCTTTCGATCCGATCCAAAGAGATGAACGATGCGTTGAAAAGCCAGATTGTTGCGGCCTTGCAAGACCAATATGGTGGTGGACAGAATGTGGTCATTACAAACTTCACCCAAGTGAGCGCCGTGATCGGACAGGAAGTAGCCATCCGCGCTGCCGGAGCGGTAGCTCTGGCTTCCCTGGCGATCCTGATCTACATTACTATCGCTTTTCGTAAAGTTCCAAATTCCTTCCGGTATGGTACGGCCGCCATCATAGCCACTATCCACGATATCCTGGTGACGCTCGGAGTGGAGGCAATCCTGGGCCACTTCCTCGGATGGCAAGCAGACTCGCTCTTCCTGACCGCACTGCTAACAATTATCGGATTCTCGGTTCATGATGACATCGTGGTTTTCGACCGAATTCGTGAGAACTCGAACCTATACCGTCGTATCGACTTCACGACCATTGTCAACCATTCTATTGTTCAGACTCTAAACCGCTCGATCAATACGCAACTAACTGTAATGATCACGCTGCTGGCGCTGGCCCTTTTTGGAGGTGTAAGCATTCGCCATTTTGTGGTTATCCTGCTGGTTGGCGTGTTCTCCGGCACCTATTCCTCCATCTTCAATGCCTCTCCCGTGTTGGTAGTTTGGGAAAACAAGGAATGGCGTAATTGGTTCCGACGAAAACCAGAATCAGAGACAATCTAAAGACTAAAATTTCCGAGGTTCCACCTCGGAAATTTTTTTACTGACTTCAAAATCAAGACGAGAATGTTATCAGTACGAATTAGATCAAGCCCAGCCTTCAGCTGCAAGGGCATCGTGCAATTCATCAGGATGGTGCCGGCAGTGGAATTCCAGACGACTCGATTCGTTATGCGCCTGGCTGTAGGGCATTCCATCAGACATACGATTCCTTTCATGCAATTCATGCAGAAGCACAAAACCTCTTTCCTTCTCCTCTATCGCATCGTCTATCCAGACCTCCCCTACCGGAACGAATTCATAAACATGATCATGACCACCGGCGGTGAAGTCAATGTCAAACGCACTACGGACCAGCCTGCCATTCACAATCCACACGCTGATGCCATTCTCCAATTTTTTCCATAGGGATTCGTGAACCTTGCTGGCATCCGGCAATCCCTGCCCTTGATTTGTCAGCTTACGAATGTCCCCCGCACGCCGCCTTTCCTTGCGCTCAACCTGGTCTGCTTGAGTAATCGCATCAGCATAGGATGCGCCTTTCGCCATGAGATCGTGCTCCACGAGCAAGTGGTCGATAAAGAAACTGCGCTCATCATGCTCGGCCTCTTTATCAATCCAGAATTCCTTCTCGGGGATGTATGGATAGCGATAGTGTTGGCCGAAATTCGTAAATTCTTCGTCCACGTGTCCGCGGATATATGCACCATCCACTATCCAAACCTGATAATCACCCCTGGTTTCATCGCGCTGCAGATAAGGAGGCTTCATTAATTCTGTCATAGGACTTCTCCTTGATAGTTTTCACATCTTCTCCCCTTGAAAAGGAACGGGGAGTCTGAGAGAATTGGGTAATTTTGTATAATATACAAGAAAACAGGGCAGGAAACAAGACCTGGTTATAAAAAAACCTCTTCAAATATGGGAATTAATTAAAAAATTAAGTGGACACAAGAGGCACTAGAACATTGCTTTCGGAATAAATTTACAACATCTTTCATTGGATAGTAAACAAAGATTTAAATAATTACCTATTATTGAAAAAGTTTATCATATTATATTTTGGCTCAAATATTCTCATTTATTCTAAAATCTGGAGATAAATCCCTCTTTGCGAAAATTCATAGGTAAATTTATAGAGAAAATAAGAAAAATGTTTAATATGGTTTTTGGCAAATCTCCCGCGCTATTTACCGGGCACGAATTTCGATGATATCGGTCGGGTTGACATACCAGGTTTCCACCGTCATAAGAATCCTCATAGCTGCTAAGTAGCAAACATTTTGCGACTTCTAACCGAGATAAAAATATTATAAATACACAATCCAGCTCATTATTGATTGCAATTTAATAAAAATGATCAGATCGAAGCTGCATTGCTCGATTTAGTGGATATCTACTTATTGGGTTAATAAATTCACGCGGTGGAGTGGGTGTCCTTATCCCATATTCATTTGTAGCCTATCGCGGTTGGAGCGGAGATAGTTTCAATCGAAAGTGCACATATCAATCGATTGGCAGACCGCAAGGAAGCAATCTATATTTTATGGACGGTGGGACTTAAATTAATTCAAGCATTATTAGCGGGCGGGATTGGAGTAAACCTCGTGTTGACTTATTATCATCCGCAGCCTTATTACCTAGGGACAAATGGTTGGGGATCTCGAAAGTATCATGTCGGGGATGTATTAAGGGTTACCTTGCTCGCGATCCTGTTATATTCACTGCTTCATTATGGGAATTTGTAATTAATTAAGGTTGCATAGGTTGCAGACACCGTATTGATCGCAGTCTCCAGGATGAGGTGCAAAATAGGCCCATACTTGGATAAATGCAAAATAAAAGCTAACTATTTCTCGACAACCAAAACGAAAAGCCCCCGCTTATGGGGGCTATGGAGGCGGTCTACCGCCATATATGAGGCTGGGGGCAAAGGATTCGAACCCTTATCAACTGATCCAGAGTCAGCCGTCCTGCCATTGGACGAGCCCCCAATTCCAGCGGGCGGTATTCTACCATGCCAGAATTATTCCGTCTAGGGTAGGGTGGTTAACACCGAATTATAGGTGGGACGACTCAACCAACAAATCCCTCAATGCAAGCTCGGCATTCTCAAAACGAAATCTGAACCCGAGTTCCTGAAGCCGTTTGGGAAGCATATACTGCCCCTCCAAAACAAGGGCGGACATTTCACCCAACAGTAGCTTCAATGCAAAGGCTGGAACGGGCAACCAGTAAGGACGCTGCATAACCCGGGCAAGAATCCGGCTAAAATCAGCGTTTGATAACGGTTCCGGAGCGGATAAATTGAAAACACCCAGAGCATGATTATTATCCAGTAAAAAACGGATAGCGGCGACTTCATCGGCAAGATGAATCCAAGGGAATCCCTGGTGCCCAGTCCCCATTGGGCCACCCGCAAATAACCGGAACGGTAACATCAACCGCTGAAATGCATCCGCGTTCTTCGAGAGTACTACACCCGTGCGGACCACAACGCGGCGGACTCCCATGGCTTCGACCGCTTGACTGGAGGCCTCCCAGTCCCTGCAAACTTCTGCGAGGAAGCCAAGCCCCAATGGAGAATCTTCGGTTACAGGTTCAGCAGCATGGGGACCATAGAATCCAACCGCAGAGGCCTGAATCAGAACTTTCGGGCGCTGTGTTGTCAAAAGAATTGCAGAGCTAATTGCCCGACCAGCTTCCACACGGCTGGAGATAATTCGGTTTTTTCGCACCTTGGTCCAGGGTCCTGAACCAAGACTCTCTCCAGCGAGATTAACAACAGCATCCATTTGGGAGACAAGAGGGTCCCATCCTGCAGTAGTCCGGCCGTCCCAATAAACGCCTTGAGCGCTTTCAGCAATGTGCGCAGTTGACGGATTGCGAGTTAATATCCAGACTTGATGTCCATCTAAAATGAGAGATTCCGCCAATGCTCTCCCAATCAATCCTGTGCCACCAGTGATGATTATACGCATCATTAATTCCTTTAATACATCCTACCAGGTGTGGAGTATAATTCACGCCAATGTGGAGGCGCCATGGATGCGCCAGTTCTGGTTCTCAACGCTAATTTTGAACCCATCAACGTCTGTAATACCCGCCGCGCACTAGGCCTGATCTTCCTGGGTAAAGCTGATCTGGTCATGAACGGGCGCGGCACCATCCAGACAGTCAAACAAACGATCCCCATCCCCTCAGTCATCCGTCTTGAACAAATGATACACCGACCGCGACTTCAGGTCAAATTGACCCGTCGAGAAGTCTTTCGAAGAGACAGATATACCTGCCAATATTGTGGAAGACGCTCCAACGACCTAACCGTGGACCACGTGTGGCCCAAACACCTTGGCGGAGAACATATCTGGACAAATGTTGTGGCAGCCTGCCCTTCCTGCAACCACCGTAAGGGTGGAAGGAAACTAGATGAGGTCAAGATGACCTTATTGCATGCCCCGAAGGAACCACCTGCCAGTGCAAAGTATATTTTTGGGAGGCACCTGGAAGAAAATTCTGAATGGGAACAATTCATCCATGGTTGGTAAATAAGAAAATCCCCATTTCAATTGACAGGGATTTTTTTATTTAATAGGGCAGGGACAAAAAATCATCTGTGAATTTTTATTGAGCTTTATTTAAAGGCAGAAAGCAAAAGGACCGGAGTAATCCACGTCTCGATAATTGCAGCGATAGTCAACAAAGGCAATACAAGACCAAGACCAATTTTCACCCAATCCGCGATCGCTTCGATGAGCACTTCACCAAGGGTGCGCTGCGAGCGGGGTGTCACCAGCAAAACCCCGATGTACAAAATTGCTGCACTGGCAAATATCAGGGCGGGAATTTCAAAGAGCCCATGGGGAAGAATTCCATACAGACCCACTTTCAAAGGCGATGCACCCATTGCGCGAGTTAAGGCGAGTACTGCGCCAATGATCCCCATATTTAGGAGATAAACCAATGCACCCAGCACTCCGAAAGAAAACAATCCCAAAAGGAGAATGACAATAATAGCCTGCAAATTATGACCCCAAATTGTCGGAAAAGAGATACCGACGTTTGCCACAGGTACACCCATTCCAAAAGACAACATGGTGGATAAATCCCCTGTTTTGAATTGATCCATAATTTTCGGAGAATTCGAAGACACCCAAACATATCCCGCTAAAATTGCAACCAGACCGATAATGACCGTAAGGATAATGGATGGGAATTGCTTGCGAAGTGTTTTAAGAACCTCAACTCTGAACCAACCTAAAAAGGAATTGGCATCTCCTTTAAATGCCCGCCAGAAAGTCTTTCCGATCCAGCGCAAATTTAGCACATCAATTTCACGGCCCAGCAAAGCTTCGCGCTGGAAATGAGCGATACCAACCCGCGCCAATAATGCAGTCAAAACGACCACCCCAGCCACTGCCAACCAAAGTACCTGATCATTACCCCAGAACAACATAATGCTTTCACCCTGAATAAGCAGTGCCATCGGGATAACAATGAATGAAGCCATTAAGTTCGCAGCGCGCACTGAAGTGGCCTGGGTAGAAATCAAAATGGCCCCACTAACCATGAGAAGTGCCTGGACGGTAGTGAGGATCAGCGTCTGCATCATCCGATTGAAGTCAGGGAATGGGATGCGTTGGAAATAAAGTCCGATCATATAGACCGTAATCCCGAGATAAGAGGTCACAAGCGGGGCAGCTGTCCCGGCAATTAATTTTCCCAAAAAAAGCTGCCAATCCTTTAGTGGGCTGACCAGGAGTGGTTCAATCGTCCCCCGCTCTTTCTCACCCACAAATGATTCCAAAGCTATCACCAGAGAAACAGTTATCGGAAAGTACCCCACCACCATCAAGAGAAATGGTACCAGCCTTTCGGCAATCAGGGGTGTCCCGTACTTGAGCGTAAAATTTATAGCAGCTTGGGCACCCAAATCTGCCAAAAAAGGAAGGACAAAGGTCAGCACTAACATTGGGAAAATAATTCGCCAATCGCGCAACTGGTCGCGCAACTCCCGCCATGCCACCAACCAGACCATGCGAAGATCAACCGGCCAATTTTTAATCACGATTCACCCTTGCCATGGCAGCCAGGTAGACCTGTTCCAGGGTACGGGGTAATTCCTGGAATGCCACCACTTCGACCTTGTGTTTCATCAATTCATTTAGCAAAATGGGGTTAGAGACCTGGGGATTTTCGACGCGAAAGCGGGGACCTGAAATGCCAGTCTGGGAGAGGAGTGACACCGGAGGGCAAACGAAGGGAACCATGCGGCCATTTCCCCTGCAACCGCACTTCATATTCTGCCGGCCCAAGTAATTCTCGCTTCAATTCATCCATCGTCCCACTGATTAAAATTCTGCCTCTATATATGATGGCAATTTTATTTGCCAACATTTCTGCCTCAACCAGGTTATGCGTGCATATAATTATTGTACGCCTGTTCCGAACGCAGACTTGCGATTGCATTCCGTACCAACTGTGCAGATTCGGGATCCATGGCTGAAGTAGGCTCGTCCAATAAAAGCACAGGAGGTTCATGGATCAACGTCCGGGCAAGCGCCAATTTTTGGCGCATCCCTTTCGAATATTGACCAATGGTGTGATTAGCAACGTCAGCTAGACCAAAATACCCCATCAATTCCCGGCTTCGTTTTCGGCGGGTTGCCTCGTCCAAACTATAAACCTTGCCAAAAAAATCGAGATATTCCAGCCCTGTCATGCGCAGGTACAAGCCATGCTGCTCAGTAAGCACACCGACCGAACCCCGCACCTGATCGGGGGATTTAACCACATCGAACCCAGCGATGAATGCCCTGCCCCGGGTTGGAGAGAGCAATGAGGTCAACATACGGATGGTTGTGGTCTTGCCAGCTCCATTCTGGCCGATTAATGCCAGCACCTGTCCCGGGTAAACATCGAGACTGACGCCATCTACAGCCCAGTAATCACCAAATTGTTTACTTAGGTCTTCTGTATGGATCATTCCATTTGAATGGGCGCGCGGCGGAGGCGGTGGTTCAGGAAAAAAACCAACCCCGCTACCACGGCTACAATAATTACAAACGTCTGGTTGAAATTTATTCCCCCAACTTGTGCAGCGTCGAGGCGGAGAAACTCCAAGAAGAATCGGCCAATGGAGTACATAACCATATATATGAGGAAGATATCGCCCGGTTTCAACCATTTTGAAAAACGACGTGCCAGCAAGAGCAATACAGCCCATGTTAATCACATTCCACACTGATTCATAAAAGAATAGCGGTGTGAAATAGTCATAATTTTGATACCCTGCCACACGGTGGAGAGGGTCAATATAAATTTTCCAGGGGAGGTTGGTGGGTAAACCATATAATTCCTGGTTGAAGAAATTACCCCAGCGCCCAATAGCCTGTGCCAGGGCGACACCTGGAGCAACCACATCCGCGAAAGTCAGGAAAGAGATCTTCTTCCTGCGACAATAAATCCATAATGCAAGAGCGCCACCAATCACTGCACCCGGGATCCCAAGTCCTCCGTTCCGGATGTTAATCATATCCAGTGGATGCATCAAGTACCATTCGGTGGTAATTCCTTGTGCTACCATAGATGGCGGAGGGGTCAGGATGTGCCAGATTCGCGCCCCAATGATCCCAGCAAGCACTACCCAGAATAATGCATCCCAAATGAACTCAGGGTTCATGCCGCGGCGCTTTGCCTCTGCCTGTCCCAAGAACGCAGCTGCCACAACACCCAACGTAATTAAAATTCCATAAAAATAAACGTGAAAGGATTGGTTAAGAAATGGTATGGGAATATTAAAACCATCTGGCAAGGTTGGCATGAGCTACTCCTGAGATTGGGATATGCGGCGACGGGCATCCCGTCGCACCCGAAGGATCCGCTGCAAGGCTGTAAAATTCGCTAAGAAGGCAATAATAATCAAGGCTGGAAATGGCAAGTTGAAAATCAAACCGGGAATAAGAACAATATAGCGCTCGACCCGGGTTAACACGCCAACATTGGCGTCCAATTTCGAGGCGTCGGCGCGCGCTTTTACATACGACACCAACACCGACCCTGCTGCAGCCAGATATGTAAGTAATACTCCTGTGGGATTCGCCTTGAGCAAATAGAATATCATGAAGCCAAGAAAGAGGAATAGTTCTGAATAGCGATCTGTAACCGCATCCACAAAGGCTCCCCAATCACTAGCCTCGTGACGAAGGCGGGCCAACGCGCCGTCCATTGCATCCACTGGTCCCATTAAAAGGAGCAGAATACCCGCCCAGGTCATTTTACCGAACGCAATCAGCACTGCACAGCCAATTGTCCCGAAGAGACCAAATAGTGTGACCGTATTTGGCCGGATACCGAGGCGATTAAAAAATCCAGCGATCGGGTCCAAATACCATTTGAACCAAACACGCATCTTATCAGTAAATGTCATTTTCTTTTGTTCGGATTCTTGGGTCAATGTAATTCCTTTAAAGACGGGAGTAAAAACCTGGCTATGATACCATACTAAGCATCCGCATCGGCTGGAGCAGCTCCATTCTCCTCATCTGGATCAAGCAATACCCGGCGTTCGCGTCCCCCGCCCATGGATGGTCCGACCACGCCTGATTCCTCCAACTGATCCAGTAAACGTGCAGCACGCGGATACCCGATCCGCAACCGGCGTTGAAGCATGGAGGCGCTGGCACGCTGCTCCTTTTTGAGGACCGAAATTGCCTGCTCGATCAATACATCGTCGCTGTCTTCGTTGGCTGCTTCGCTAAGCATCGACTCCCAGGGTGGACGAACATCCTTTTGAGGGACAGTCTTTTGCCAATGAGAAATGACACGTTCAATTTCCTGGTCGGTTACCAAGACCCCCTGTGCACGCACCGGGCTGCCGACTTCCGGATTCAGGAAGAGCATATCGCCGCGCCCGAGCAATGTCTCGGCACCGGGCAAATCCAGAATTACGCGTGAATCAATCCCGGAGGCAACGGAAAACGCCAGCCGTGCCGGGAAATTGGCCTTGATGAGACCGGTCACTACGTCAGTGCTGGGACGCTGGGTGGCAACCACGAGATGTATACCGGTGGCCCGCGCCATTTGCGCCAGGCGGACCAGATTGTGTTCAGTTTGATCGGGAGCCGACATCATCAGATCAGCCATCTCATCGATCAGTACGACAATGCGTGGTAAAGTCTGTATATCCTTGCGACGGTGGATTTGCCGGTTATATGCATCTACATCACGGGCCTTGGCGGCTTCCAGCAACTTATAACGGTGCTCCATTTCCACCACAACCCAGCGCAATACACCCAGGATGCGCTGAACATCCGTCTCAACCTTGCCATACAAATGCGGAAGACCATTAAACCGGATCAACTCGACCATTTTCGAGTCGATCATAACCATGCGCAGGTCTTCGGGGGCATTATTCATGGCGAGACATACCGCCAATGAAGCGATACAAACCGACTTTCCGGAACCGGTTGTTCCGGCGATGAGCAGATGCGGCATTCTGGCCAAGTCAGCCACGAGCGGATTTCCAGAGACATCCCGCCCCAGCGCAATTGTCAATGGTGAACCAATCTTATAAAATGCTTCTGTCTCCAATAATGGACGCAGACGTACAAGAGAAGACCGGGGGTTTGGAACTTCAATACCTACATAAGCGCGCCCAGGTACAGGTGCTTCAATTCGCAGCCGTTCAGCAGAAAGTGAAAGTGCGAGATCCTTTTGAAGGCTTGCTATTTGAGCGACTCGTACCTTCATTTGTTGAGCATCCTCTTCCGTGCCTTTTTTTATGAACCCGGGTTGAACAGCAAACTGCGTGACCGTTGGGCCAATGCGAAACCCCACAACCTTTGCAGGAATCCCAAACTCGGAAAGAGATTTTTCGATCTGTCCCGCCGTTTGGTTGATCGTCCGCTCATCCGGACGGGCGATTTGCTCACCCAGCAATATATTAAGTGGGGGTAAGCGTTCCCCGCGTTGTGGAAGGGAGGCAGGACGATCATCCTGGTTTTCGGGAATTTTGAATTTTTTGCGAAATTCCGGCGGTAATTTCTTCGCGGATTTCCGGTTATCGGAAACAATTCCGTCGGGAGGTTTGTCCAACGGTAGAGGAGATACGACCGGAGTTTCAGGTGAGGCAATTCCTACGCCATGTACAAGAGATTCACCAGATTGATTAACCAACCATACCTCAAGGGGATGCCAAATGCGAAAAGCGGTCAATAACGCCAGACCCCAACACAAGAAGATAATCATACCGCCCCAGATCGGGCCGATGAAACGAACAACCAATATCGAAAGTCCCCAGCCAATTTGCCCGCCCCACAGAGTCCCTTGGGACAACCGGTTTCCACTCAGAATCGAGAGTATTGCCAGCGACAAGAAGCCCGCAATTTCCACACCAATCACCTGTCCCCAATGCACTTTCATAGGATGGCGGCTGCGACGAAAAGCCAACAAACCAAGTGCCAGGGCGGCAAGAATGACCAGAATACTACCCCACCCAACCCAATTTCCAAGAAGAGTTATCCATAATTCAAGTAACGTTCCATTTGATAAGCCTAAAATCCCAACGAGTGTCATCAAAGCAAAGGCTAAAAGCAAAACCCCAAGGATATCCCAAAGAAACCGCCCGAAGTGGGTTTCAAGGCGGGCTAGGCGGTCTACCCAGTCGGTTGGGCGGGATGTTTTAGATGGGGATTCAACAGATCGGGTTGGGGATCTTTTGGAAGAAGATGGCATATCAGTTAATCTTCATACTTAGACCAAGGCGCTGACGCGAGGATTCCACTTGAAGAACACGCACTTGCACAGTCTGTCCGGGAGCAAGGACATCTTTCATCGTCTTGTCAGGAGGAAGCGGAATTTCCGAGGAGTGGATTAAGCCCTCCAAACCTTCTTCCAAGCGAGCAAACGCACCAAAGGATGCCAGGGCTGTAATCACCGCAGGAAAAATCGCATTCACCGGATACCGTTCCTGGGCAGTCTCCCAAGGATTTGGCAATAACCGTTTCAAGCTCAAGGCAATCCGACAGCGCTCAGGCGACACTTCCATCACCTGGACTTCGACGCGTTGCCCAATCTGGCATACTTGACCAGGGTGGGCAACGCGTCCCCAAGAAAGTTCGGAAATATGAATGAGACCTTCAACCCCACCCAAATCCACAAAGACCCCAAACTCCGTAATATTAGTCACTTCCCCGGAAATATGTTGACCTGGTAGGATAGTGCTAAAAAGCGCAGGGCGCTTTCCAGCTTCCGCCCGAGCAGCCCGTTCCGAAAAGACCATGCGAGCCTCTTCAGGGACGCACTCGATCACTTTCAACCGCAATTTCCGACCCACGTAAACAGCTAAGCACTCTTCGCGGCGATCTTCAGCAGGTTGAATCGGCAAATCCAACAGGTGTGAACAGGGGACAAAACCAGTCAATTCTTCCCCTTCAACCAGTAAGCCTCCCCGATTATATCCTGTGACAGACAGTTCGATTATTCCATCCTGCTGATAAAGGGACATTGCCCGGTCCCAATCAACTGAAAGTTTTGAAGATTCTTCTGGCACAGGAGATTTTGTGGCTGTTTGCATGGTCCGACTTTCTTCCTCCGCCAATACTGACGCCCACCACCCATCATCATATATCGCGTCATCCTTATCAGATAATTGATCATGTACCATCAACTTGTCCAACCTCCTTCCCGTACTCTCTTTCCTGTGTCTGGCGCTCCATTTCGAGGATCACCCGCGCCACTTCTTCAATTGCAACCCTTTGTTTGCGGTACAAGTCCGCTTCGGACATTGCCAGCCGAGACGCGACTTCACGCACTTTTCGACCTTCGACAAACTTCATTTCAAGAATATTATATAGGATCCATTCACCTGTAAAACGTCGTTCTCCCTCTGGACGGACATTATCCATTGCTTGACGCAAGATAGACCGCAAGGCATTGGCAGAGTTATCATTGTGGTCATCCAGAGCCTGCTGGACTATTTGAAGATTTAGAAGCGGATTTTGGGTTAATTTCGGACCTCCCCAATAATGGGTGAGAGCATCCCGCACCCATTCCGCCATATCCGATTCAGGAGGCAGAGCGTCCTCGAGCAAGCTGGTCTTACTATCATAACGACCAACCGCCCTCAAGCGCTGGAACATATCCACCTGGGGACGTAGATCTTCCAGGGAGCGAAAAACGCTCTTTTGCAATCGACGGTCCTGCAAAGCCAAGGAAGCACGCCGGATGAGAATTTTGAGAGCCTGGCGTTGCTCATTTAGAATATCCTGGTCGGGGAGACGCACTGCTCCCAGCAAACCGAGAAGGGCTGGTTCCCCTTCAACAGTTTCCGGAGGCTCATGAAGCGGGAACAACCAATAATCTCCCCATATATATTCATCACCATTCCCATTCCCATCATGAGTAACTACTTGTAGGGCTTCGGAAAGGTTGGATTCTTTTAGAAGGGGCAAATTTCTCGAGGATACGACCAATGAAAGCTGATCTCCATCCAAGGCAGCCACAAACGCTGCAGGTGACTGTAAATGGTCGCGTACGGCCGCGAGCACAGACTCTAAGAACTGTCGCAAATCATTCTGGGTAATCAACCGTTCTTCAAAGTTTTGCAAAAGCGCCAAATCGGATCTATCGTGCCCAAAAAAGATTAAACGTTCCCAAAGAGGAGCGACCAAGGTAATAGTATGTTCCATCAATAGGACCGTCGTAACCATGGCAGCTGGTACGGCACCGGAATAAACCGTTCCGAACATTTCACCGACGCGGCGAACGATCGTCATAACTCCAAGCGCAGCAGAGGCTGTAACCGGACCGCGCATGATCCACTTAAAAAGCCGGCTCTTTACTACCCGGTCTGGCCAGGAAACGCCAAAGAAGGCTACTGCATACGCCATCAGGATAATCAACCCACCCACCAGGAGATTACTCCCCAATGCCGTTCCCCAAAATAAATAAGGGTGGTTTTCTGCCAAAACTGAACCATATAGGAGGTAGGGGAAAGACCCCAGGGCTGGCGCAGTGGCACCTGCTAAAAGATAAACCATACGGCGGCGGCCAGAACGGGTCAAAGTATGATCGTAAGCGCGACCAAAATTAACCCATGCCAGGACCATCGTGATCACATAATAAGCTGTAAAAATCTCCGTCCAAGTAGTACGCTGCAAATGAGGTGCAGGCTGCCCTGTCAGAACCAATGGACCCAGAAGATAACCAAATCCCAAAAGAAGCAGGAATATTGTGGAAATCACGTACATTGCCCGGACTACTATACGCCTGCGGCCATGGGAGGGCCGACCGGTGGTTACCATTATTGCATCAGACATGTGAAAATAAGCGGGAGGCAAGAATATTATCCCCAACCACTCCAAACGCAGGAAAAGAACTATCGTGTTAGGAGAAGTGGCCGAACTCTCCAATGCTTCTGAAGTAAATACAACCACGACACACAAAAGGATGATCGCGAACGAACGTGCGACACGGTCGCGCAAATTGAAAGACAGGGCATATAAAAATAACGAAAAAGCCGTGATGGCGATCCCGGCTGTTAGAATATCATTAATCGTTCTTATCCCCACCAACAAATCCTGAAACCAACCGTTAAACATGCAAACCTTCCGTAAAACTACCGAATGGAACGCCCAAAGAAAAGCGCAATATCTTGTGTTTCGTAATACTGGTCATTATACCCGCAGAACTCATATCCCAGTTTTTGTGCAAGATGCACTGCTGGACTATTTTTGGAGGGCATTTCGAGCATGGCTCGATGATTTTTCCGATCTACTCCCCAAGATTGGGCTGCCAATACCAGCGTGCTAGCAATCCCCTGGCGGCGAAACCGAGGAGAAACAACCACATCCAATAGCCAGGCTGTGTTGGGGAGGATGGAATCTGAGGTGCGAACATATCCCACTGTCTGCTTGCCAATAACAGCCACCAGCACCCCCGACCTCCGGTTCCAGGACTCGGATAAACCTGAAACCTGCCGAGGGTAAACAACTGAAACCGGGCGAGGCAATCGAATCTCTCGGAAAATGGCCCCCATCTGATCCTCTTCACGTACGACATCCATCTGCCAAACATATTCAGTTTGGCAAGAATGATCGATGGCCATAAGCGCGGATAAATCACTGGCAACTGCGGAGCGTATATGAACCTCGGGCATGCGTCACCTCATGGAGCTGCTACTCGCAAAGGGACAATGCAAGGTGGGAGAGAATTGCCTTGATTGTCAATGACGACCAGGCGAAGATTGTAATCACCTGGAGTAACCTCAGTAGTATCCCAGTTCCCCAATGGGGAATCCTGGGTAATTTTTCGATCAGCTCCAATAGTAGACCAAACATCTGATCCTATCGGAGAAAATTCAAATTTAAAAAATCCGAAGTTCGGGATATTAGCCGAACCTGTCAATTCAACCTGGCCTTTTACAGTATCCCCCGGTTTAGGGGATGTGATCATAATTTGTCCGGGAATACACCCTGTTATTTGTGGAATTGAAGTAGACAAAGGGGAGGTAACGCCAATTGTTGCCAGTAATTCCGGGGGTATAGTAGCAGTAGTCGTCATAAGCGGATTCAGGGTGGGGGTAACCAGGAGGGAATAAGCAGGCATGTTTGGAGACAGAAATGCAATCAATACCAATTCTGCCATGCCCAAAAAGATAACCAATGAAACAGCGGCAACTGCCTGGCTGATGTGCCGGTGGGCAGTCTCACGTTCCAACCCAAACAGAGATGCTTTCATCTCATGCCTTGCTTTGGCGAGGCTGCGGATAGAAAAAACCAGCCCTATTATTAGCAGGAGGAAGATAAGAATGGCATAATTATTAAAAAATTTCAGAATAATTGTCATCCCACCCATTAAAGTAAATGTAAAACGCCTCGAATAATCGTGTCCAACTTGGGAACAATTAACCGACCAGCTGCAAGAACTTCCTCATGCAGAGTAACTGTGTTCCCATCCAGATTGGCTTTATTACTGATCCCTGAGAACCCAAGAACCCGTGTGCCACCATGCCGTGCAACTATCACCTCCGAGACGGTTGACATCCCTACAGCGTCAGCTCCAGCTATCCGCAAAAAGCGTAAATCTGCAGGAGATTCAAAAGATGGGCCACTTAGCCCAGCATAGACACCCTCGCGAAGAATAATTTTGCTTTCCAAGGCAACCTTGCGCGCCAAGCCGCATAACTGCCGGTCATAAGCCTGACTCATATCAGGGAAACGCGGTCCAAACTCATCCAAATTGGGCCCGATAAGCGGATTCAATCCGGACATTCCAGCGAGGTTTAAGTTGTCCGTGATCAGCATGAGATCACCAGGGACAAAATCCGGGTGAATGGCTCCAGCCGCGTTGGTTACAATCAATATTTCAATTCCCAGCCGCTGCATGACCCTGACCGGAAGAGTGACCTGCTGCATGGAGTAACCTTCATAATAATGAATTCGTCCCTGCATGGCTAAAACTGACTGACCATCCAAATTTCCAATAACAAGTTGCCCGGTATGACCGATCACGGTGGAAACAGGCCAATCCGGCATTTCTTGATATGGAATGACCACAGAATTTTCAATCGCTCCTGCCACTCCGCCCAAACCGGTGCCTAATATTAATCCAATGCGCGGCTTCGATGTAATTTTTGACCGAATACTTTGAGCCACGCGGTCTATCAACTCCAACGTCAGTTGCATTTTATTTCTCCAAATGTCCCGAATGAATTATTGCCGAGAGAATTATATCTTAACTCGTTCCATGGAAGCTTCGTTAAGTATCGCCATTCCATATTTGAGAAAAAAAGATGTTTGGCTTTTAACCCTGGCCAAACATCCTGCATACTTTGCTTATTTCCTGGAAATTTATATCAATCTTAAGAATTTATCGCCTATATATCGATTTGTTTACAGGGAGTTAATGTAAAACAGATCTGAAAGCGGCAACAGTTTGTTCCACACCAGCATCAGTTATCCAATAATGTAAAACAAGTCGAATACTACGTGGACCCGTATCGCCAACCAAGATTCCCAGTTCCTTCAGTTCCTCAGCAATTTCGCTTGCATTCGAATTTACCTCCGAGCCAAGCGATAAAAAAACCATATTCGTCGCTGGTATTTCCTGATCAAGTACAATGCCTGGAATTTGCCTCAAGCCTCGGGCTAAATTCCGAGCCCGGGCATGATCTTCCGAAAGGCGAGCGATCATCGTTTCCAGCGCGACAATCCCCGCTGCTGCGAGAATCCCAGCCTGGCGCATTCCCCCACCAAGCATCTTCCGCAGACGAAGCGCTTTTCGGATGTATTCTTTCGAACCACACAACACCGAACCGACCGGCGCACATAATCCCTTACTAAGACAGAATGTTACTGAATCTACCGAGGCGGCCAATTGCTTTGCGCTAATCTGCTGGGCGACTGCGGCATTAAATATCCTGGCTCCATCCAAATGGACAGACAACCCGCGTGCATGTGCAAATTTGCTGACGCTTTCAATGTATTCAGGGGTCTGGTAGGTACCACCACAGCGGTTATGAGTATTTTCCAGGCAGATCAGCCGAGTGATGGGATCGTGCGGGTCATCCGGACGGACAGCACTTTCAATATCTTCCAACGTAAGCGAGCCATCGGGTTGGTTGGGTAGCTGACATGAATGGACGCCACCCAAAACAGAAATCCCTCCCGCCTCAAATAAGAATGTATGAGCCTTGTTTCCAACAATCACTTCATCGCCGCGCTGGCAGTGAGCCAAAACCCCCGCCAAATTCCCCATGGTCCCGGAGGTAACGAACAAGCCACTTTCCTTGCCCATCATGACAGCCGCCATTTCCTGCAAACGGTTGACGGTGGGATCTTCCCCATAAACATCATCGCCGACATCTGCTTTGGCCATCGCCTCTCGCATTGCGGGCGTGGGCTTGGTTACCGTGTCAGAACGGAGATCAACGAATTCCATAATTTACTCCTATTTTTGCCGTAAATGATCAAGGACGCCTTGTAAATCTGCGGGTAGGGAAGCCTCAAAAACCCTGGCGTTCTTTTCCCTGGGAAGGACAATCTTTAATTTATACGCGTGTAAAAAATGCCTGTCCAATGCAACCGTCGGTTTTCGCTTTCCATAGACCATATCCGAAACCACCGGACAATTCAAGAAAGCCATGTGTACCCGGATCTGATGTGTACGCCCGGTCAGTGGATGGATTTCGAGCAATGTATGGGCGGGAAAACTCTCCAGGGTCCGATATTCGGTGATGGCCTGGCGGCCTTTATCCAAGGGAACAACTGCCATAAGTTTCCGGTGGGTCGTATTCCTTCCTATAGGAGCTTCAACGCGCCCTGCAGGCGTGGGCGGCTTGCCATCCACCAGTGCTAGATAGATTTTTTCGACCTTGCGGGATTTGAACTGTTCCTGCAACCAACGGTGTGCCAGGTCGTTTTTAGCAATCACGATAAGGCCAGAAGTGTCCTTATCGAGCCTATGGACAATCCCCGGCCGCTCCTCCCCGCCAATGCCTTCCAGTTCAGGAATATATCCGAGGGCAGCATGGACCAGGGTACCTTGATCATGACCTGGCGAAGGATGAACCACCATCCCGGCAGGTTTATTCACAACCACCAAATCTGAGTTCTCAAAAACGACATCGAGAGGAATGTTTTCCGCCACCAACCCGCTTGGGACCGGTGGAGGAATCCGTATCTCAATTTGCTCGCCAGGTTCCAAGGTTCGTCCAGCTTTCGCAACCATCGCTGTGTCCACTTTGACGTATCCGTCCTTAATGAGACCTTGAATTCGTGAACGGGAAAATTCAGGCAAGCAAGCTGTCAAAAAAACATCCAACCGAGTGCTGTTTTCATTTTCATAGCGAAAGGTTTCGATCCGATCACCCACCTTTACCCTCATCTTCCTCGGGCTCGCTCATCTTATCTCCAATCGAACTTGTTGACTCAACTTTGGGCAAAGGAGGCAACGCCGCTCTTTTCTTTTCTTCCATTTCTTTCAGCCAGACACCGATCAGAAGAACGACCACGCCAGTAGAAATGCTCGCATCAGCCAGGTTAAAAATCGCAAAATTCCCAGCAGAAATAAAATCGGTGACCTGTTTAAAAAATAACCGGTCGATCAAGTTGCCGGCTGCACCAGCAAATTGCATTACCATAGCCACGCGGAGCCACCAATCATTGCGCTGTGTGCGAGGAAAATAATACAAGATCAAAATAATGACGATAATTGCCAAAATGGTGAAGACAAGGTTTCCGTTCTGGAAAATGCCGAAAGCCGCTCCTGAGTTATACCAATGGCGAATGCGGGCGTACGGCAACAGCCAAGCCAATCCAGCAGGCAACCAATCAGTGCCAACCGGGACATTGGCTCGGACAAGAGCCTTCGTCCATTGATCAAGGCCAATAATGACCCCACCGAATAAAAACAGTATTAAATAATCCAACCAGTGATTTTTCAGGAAGTTTAATATTTTTTCCACGTTAAGCTGGTTCGGCCGAACTGTCGGCTGGGGAGACTCCATTAATTATTTTCCTCCGTAATGTAAACGCGCGGGACACGCGTATTGATGTTTGTCAAAATTTCGTAAGGTATTGTACCAGCCCAATCGGCCAAATCCTGGGCGGAAATCGACTCGCCATCCAGCTCTCCAATAAGAGTCACCTCGTCCCCATTGAAGGCCGAATCAGTTTCGATATTGACCATCATCTGGTCCATGCAAATACGCCCGACCTGGGGATATTTCTTTCCGCGAATGAGAACCTGAGTTTTATTAGACAAGCCGCGGAAATATCCATCACCATACCCGACCGGGAGCGTTACTACGCGAACCGGATGATCAGATTGCCAGGTTGACCCATAACTAACCGGGTGTCCAGGATTAACTACTTTGAAATAGACTACACGTGATTTCCATGCGAGCGCCGGCTGGACCGGAACGGTACGAGGAATTTCTAATGTTGGATATACCCCATATAGCATGATCCCAGGACGAACCATATCATAATAACTTTCAGGAAGCTGGAGAATCGCAGGTGAATTTGCCATGTGACGGATGGGCATTGGCAGGCTGTGATTATCAAAAAATCTCAGGACATCGTTAAATCGCTCCAACTGCAAGTGTGCATGAGTAAGGTCACTCGAATCTGCATTGGCAAAGTGGGAAAATATTCCCTCCACAGCGACATTGGGACACTTCAATGCACTTTCCAAAATCGTATGGGCGTTGTAATAATGAACCCCAATTCGTTCCATGCCAGTGTCAATTTTTAAATGAACTTTGGCCTGCACGCCCATTTGCCGGGCGACTGTGTCAATCTGTTCCAACCGCTCCACCGAAGAAGCGGTGAGGGTCAGATCATGCTGAAGGTAATGGGGAAGCTGGTTGCCCCAAATGCCGCCGAGGACGAGGATGGGAGCCGTCACACCCAATTCCCGCAAGAGTATCCCCTCCTCCAAGACAGCTACTCCGATATAGTCAGCAAAGGGTGAAAGATGCTTCGACACTTCTGCAAGCCCATGCCCATATGCATTTGCTTTTACAATAATCATCACTTTTGCCGGAGCAACGTGAGCGCGAATCGCCTGCAAATTTTGGGTGAGGCGAGTCAAATTGACCTCGACCCAAGTAGCGCGAACGTCGCCGTTGACCGTAATGACGGGTTGGTGAATTTGCATGGGAGCGATTGTACTGCGTCTTTCAAAAATATGTGAATTTTGAGAAGGAACGATATTTTTAAGAAAACGTTTCCTTCACAAGAAATCTGTCTCCATTACAAGAGAACAGATTCGTGAGTAAAAAAAGATTTATAAATATCAAGTCAGGCGATAATTAAGTATTTAATCAAAATTAGCTGCAGGGCTCAAAATAAGTTGATCAGGATATTCAACAGAAGAGGAAGTTGAGAATGTGCGAAAATGCGACCTTCGAACTGGATTATAATTGTCAAAATTCGCGAAAGAGAGTAAATTAATGAAAATTGTAACCGACTGCGCAGCCGACCTGCCCAACGAAGAATTAAAATCGCTTGACATCATCCAAGCACCACTTTACATTCAATTTCCAGAAGGAGAAGTCAACTCTGCAGACATAACGGCGGATGAATTCTATAACCGGCTGGAAGCAATGCGCCCAGCCATCCCTTCCACCGCACAACCTTCCAGCGGGAAATTCAATGAGATATATCAAAAAATAAGCGAAGCCAGTAAAAATATCCTGTCCATCCATATATCTTCCGGCCTAAGCGGAACAATCAACTCGGCGCGCGTCGGAGCTGATCACATCAAGGAAGCAGTAGTAAATGTTTTCGACTCAATGACACTCTCAGGTGGTGAGCGTTTTCAGGTGCTAGCAGCCGCCAAAGCTGCCAAGGCTGGATGGAACTTGAAAGCCATCCTGGAACGACTGGAAAAGATCCGTGAAAACACCGAGGTCATTTATACTCTCGAAACACTGGAATACCTGGCGCGCGGCGGACGCATTGGACGGGTGCAGGCTTTGATGGGCTCAGTGCTCAAGATCAAACCGATCATCCGAGTTGACCACAAGGACGGAAAATACAGCACCGTTGGGAAAGGCCGCACCGTGAGCCAAAACCTGGGGGTTATCGTGGACCACATTGCTGATATGTATGGCTCGATCCCACTGTGGGCAACGGTGCTGCATGGAAGATTTGCCGAAAGCGCAGACAGCCTCGCAAAATCCATGACCGAGCGACTAAACATCAAAAAATTGGAAATCCTGCGGATTTCACCCGTGCTGGGAGTACATACCGGACCTGGAATCGTCGGGACTGCGGTAGTTCCGGCAGAACTGGTAGAAGACCTGGATTAAACTCCTCTCCCGCAAGTGTAGAACTTGCGGGATTTTTTATTTATTTTTATTAATGTAATAGCGCATGATGGGGCGGGTCTCAGACCTGCGGGCCTCTTCAGTAAACCCGGCCTGTTTAAAAGCCGAGGCCAAGCCTGTGTATACAAATGCAGGCGACATCTTCCCAGGTTGGCGCGGCTCCACAGGGTAGCCTTCCAAAACTTTTCCACCCATATTCGCCACATGATCAATCGCAGCTTTTAGCAAACCCACCGTCAAGCCCTGGTGGCGATAGTTTTTAGCGACAAAGAAACAGGGGAGCGACCATACGGGGATATCATCAAGCGGTTTCAAGATGCGGGAATTATTCAACACCGGGTAATTTTCTCGGGGTTCAACCGCCACCCAGCCTGCCGGGATCCCATCCACATAGGCAAGCAAACCAGGGATCTGACCAGAAGCAACGATCTCTTTTTGAGCGAGACGATTTTTATCCCCCTGATTGGCTGTGAATACCTTTCGAGGAAGCTTCCAATAGACACACCAGCAGCCGGCACAGGCGCCGCGCGGACCGAAGAGCAGCTCAAAGTCAGCCCAGCGAGCAGGGGTAAGTGGAAAGAATTCAGTGGTCTTCATAGATGGATGAAATCTCCTTCCAGAGAACCAAGCGCACATCCCAAGCCAGCATTGATCGAAAATAAACCTTTGACCGTTATAGACTCCGCCGGAAAAGCTGAATTCTCGAGATAAATTTGGTATTTCCTGCCAATGTTTTTAGGTGAGTAAATAAAGCGAAATAGAGGGCTGTGAAACATTGCGATTCCTAACCGGGGGCTCTTGCAAAATTGCCACATCAGCGCGCGAGAACGATTACAAACGAATGACCGATTTTGGTGGGTGCAAAATGACTGTGGACAAATTATTCGAAACCATGAGCACATTTTGGACAATTGCGTGAAACAACTTCCGATTAGATTGGATAGCAAAGAATCTTTACGGTGAAAAGAGGTTAGAAAGAGTGAAGTAAAGGAAAGTGCGTTCCGACGGGGTGCACCGGATCGAGAAAAGCTATGGGCAGAATCGCCAGAGCCTATTCCCCTACCCCAATCATTTTCATCCAGCCTAAACCATTGTCCTGCGTAAGCCAATTGGCTCTCCATTTTTACGGTCCCATGCAAAATAAAAGATACAAGGATTTATTTTTAACTCAATATTCCTACTTGATTATAGAACATATATTCTGGTTTGTCAACTACAATCCCTATCTGCAAGCGGTCAAAATGTGGGAATATAAGATCCGGAAAGATCAAATGGCAGCACAGACCAAGAAAGGCGGCAGCTTGAGGAATTTTAAACAAAGAAAAAGCAGTCTTGGATCAAAACCAGCGGATATTGAAGATTTTCCCGATAATTTACCAGTTTTTGAACAGCTTACGGATTTGTCCGACAAGGCAGCTGCGAGGGTGGTTGATGCTATAATTTCGGGCAGCAGTTACGAGGTCCGGATTACATACCAAAGTCATTCCAGCAAGATAAAAAAACGCGAGGTAAATTTGGTCCTGCCAGAGTCCACAATCGAACCAACACAATCACTCCTGCCCGAGAGACCTGTGCACACCGTGATCTTGCCGCCCAAAGGCTGGGCGCCGCTTCACCTGGGCGAAATGTGGAAATTCAGGGAACTGCTATTCTTCCTGACCTGGCGGGATATCAAGGTGCGCTACAAGCAGACGGCGCTAGGGGCGGCCTGGGCGGTGCTGCAACCGGTGCTGACCATGATCGTGTTCAGCATTATCTTCGGCGGGCTGGCGAAACTGCCTTCGGAAGGGATCCCCTACCCGATCTTCACATTCACGGCGCTGCTGCCATGGCAACTGTTCGCCTTCGCGCTGACACAGAGCTCCAACAGCCTAATCGGCGACCAAAAACTAATCAGCAAGGTATATTTCCCGCGACTGGTGGTGCCATTTTCGTCGGTGCTGGCGGGGGTAATGGACTTTGCAATCGCCTTCGTGGTGCTGGTGGGCATGATGGCTTTTTACGGGATCAACCTCACACCCGCGGCCCTGCTCCTGCCATTATTCCTGATCCTGGCGCTGGCAAGCGCTCTGGCGATCGGCCTGTGGCTGTCGGCTTTAAATGTTAAATACCGGGATATCCGCTACGTAGTGCCGTTCCTGACGCAATTCTGGATGTACGCCACGCCGATCGCGTATTCCAGTTCGCTGATCCCGGAAAAGTGGCGCTGGCTCTACAGTTTGAACCCGATGACGGGCGTGGTGGAGGGATTCCGCTGGGCGATCCTGGGTAAGAGCAGCCTAGACCCGGTTTCGCTAGGGATCTCGGCAGGCGCGGTCATCCTATTACTAGTGGGCGGCCTGTATTATTTCAAACGCATGGAAAGCAGTTTCGCGGACATCATCTAATGAGCGAGCCAGCCATTCGAGTGGAGCATTTGGGGAAGGAATACCGGCTGGGCGGGCAGCAGGCGAGGTACGCAACGTTCCGCGAGGCGATGGTGGAAGCGGCCCAGACACCAATCAGGTGGCTGAAGGGCGAGCGCAGGAGGGAGCAAAATAAATTCTGGGCGCTGGATGACGTATCGTTCGAGGTGAAGGAGGGGGAAGCAGTAGGAATCATCGGACGAAACGGAGCGGGGAAGAGCACACTGCTGAAGATCCTGTCACGAATCACGAGCCCGACGCGAGGGAAGGTGGACGTTTACGGGCGGGTGGGGTCGCTGCTGGAGGTGGGCACCGGGTTCCACCCGGAACTGACGGGAAGAGAGAATATCTTCCTGAACGGGGCGATCCTGGGAATGAGCCGCAAAGAGATCATGCGGAAATTCGACGAGATCGTGGCATTCGCCGAGATCGAGAAATTTATAGATACGCCGGTAAAGTATTATTCCAGCGGGATGTATGTGCGGCTGGCATTTGCGGTGGCGGCGCACCTGGAACCGGAGATCCTGCTGGTGGATGAGGTGCTGGCGGTGGGGGATGCTGAGTTCCAGAAGAAGTGCCTGGGGAAGATGGGAGATGTGGCCCACGAAGGTAGGACCGTGTTGTTTGTGAGCCATAACATGGTAGCCATTCAAAATTTATGTTCAAAATGTATTTTGATAGATAAAGGAAATATTAAAACCATTGGACACACTGAAGAGGTAATTAACAATTACCTCATAGATTTGTCCAATTTCAATCAACAACAGAATGGATTTATATCTGGAATTGCAGATTTAGCCAATCGAATTAATTATTACCAACCTAATAAATTAATTATTAAAAAAATCACATTAATGGATACAAATATGGAATGCCGAGACATCTTTCCGATGGGGCAAAAAATGATGATACGTGTAAACATTGAAGGTTTATCTAGGTTTAATGATTCTATGCTTGGAATTACTATTAAATCCCATTCAGATCAGTGGGTAGCAAGCATTAATACAGGTATGAATAGTGTATTTAAGAATCAAAAAAGAAGTGAAAAAGAACAAGCAACATTATTATTACCACGTTTACCGTTAACCCCTGATACTTATTGGATTTCAATAAGTGCTGGAAGTAAACTTGAAAGAATAGATTACGTAGATAGAGCAATTTCGTTTACTGTTGTGGAAGCTGATGTATATGGATCAGGATATCAGGTAACTCGCGATTATGGCATAATTTTCTTAGATGGTAAATGGGAAATTGAAAATATTTAAGCATCTTGGATTCCCATGTATTTTAAAATTAATAATTTGCTTTACCTTTACGAACAAACCTCTAAATATCTAGAATTGAAAGAATTTAATTGGGTATTTCCATGATAACTATTTTAAATCCGAGTGAAATAGAAAAGGAAATAACTATTATTCGAGATCTTGAGAAATTCGGATTAAACCATTTATTCAGTGAAGAAGATCTGGGATGGAATTATATTTTAGATCAAGTTTGGATAACAAAAAATATCGAAGAGTATTGCAAAAAAGTTTATTCAATAAACCCTATCATTTTAGATGTTGGTTGCGGGAAGTCTATCTTCCATAATTTTTTAGAGAAACGATTAAATTTGAATATTTGGGGAATTGATAGACCGGAGGGTTACTGTCATCAAGATGTTGGTAGGAATTTAGATTTTCTTGTAGATTTTCTTGAATTCAATTACTTTGAGCCTGGGTCCGTTGATATTATTTATTGGTTATCAAGTATTGAACACAATCAAATTCAACAAATAAAACGACTATTTACTAAAAGTATAGAATTATTACGACCTGGTGGTCTTTTATTAATAACATTTCCACTATCGCTAAAAACCGAATGGTTTTTTGAATCTCAACAAACCAACCTATCTGCTGACGACGCATTAGAAATTTTTGAGGAAACTAAAATCGAGGGATTTTATAATGAAATAATTGAACAATATAAGAACAACACTTTAGATTTACGAAATAAATATATTAAACGGTATGGAAAATTAGAATCAAATCAGCCTGCTTATATTGTTTCGGGTCTAAGTAAAATAATTGAAAAAGAAGGTATTAAAGGATTTAAGTTTGACTTCGCAAATCCAACAAATCCATTCTTGTTTTTCCCTCATAGCGATACCCATGTTCAATGGATGATTCCTATTGCACATGGAATAAGCCCATCAATTTTCGCTACATTTCCGAAACAAAAATCAGAAAATGCCGAATTTAGGCTTCAAGAAAAAGGCATAATGCATTATGAATATTCGCCCAGCCTAATTTATCAACTTAAACCAAAGATATTAATATTTGGAAATGATTGGTCGAACCCAGAGATATTTCAGCAAGCCAAGGAAATGAAACTACCAACAGTAGTAATACAAGAAGGAGTACTTGATTTTATAACACCTGGGTCAAACAGAATGAAAGTAGCAGATTACGCCTTTATACAAGGCGAAATAATGAAAAAATATTTAATAAGACCAAGAATAATAATAACTGGAAATCCCAAGTATGATTTTTTATATGAACTCCCGCTTCCGGAAATAAATACGATAATGATTAATTGTAATTTTACTTATGGAATATTTATTGATGCCCGTGAGAATTGGTTAAATGACGTAGTGGATACAATAAATGAAATGGGGATAAAATTCTTTATCTCAAAACATCCAAGAGATATAGGGGATTTTAAAGAAGGAATTGAAGTCGTAAATTCAAATGCCTATTTAGTAAATGAACAACTTTCAAAATGTTCAATCGTAATTACTCGATTTAGTACAATCGTTTATGAAGCTCTATTAGCAGGGCGTCAAGTTATATATTACAACCCTCATAATGAGAATTTTGGTCTTTTAACCACCGATGAAACCAGAACAATTATTTATGCCAAAAACCGACAAGAATTAAGGGGGGCAATAGTTGAAGCTATAAATCGCAATTCTAATAATTCTAATTTAGATGAGAGAAGGTCATTTCTTTTACAACATATTGGAACATTAGACCATACTGCAACAAAAAGATGTCAAAATGAAATAATTAAAATTGTTGAAGAGAATAAATTGTCTTATAAACATCTATATAATTTATATGTACAATTTTTTTAAACAAAGGTCTGAGCAAAAAAAAGTGAATAACAATAATATTATTGAACTTTTTTGGGTAAGAATTCGCAATTTTATAAAGAATCATTAAATTGGCTCAAATGGATTTTGCATCAAAATCTCCTAAACTTTCTATAGTAATTTGCACTTTTAATCGCTCCAAACTTTTGCAGTCAGCGATCAAATCTGTTTGGGAGCAAGAAATCTCTCCTGTATGTTATGAGCTGATCATAGTGGATAACGGATCGACAGATAATACGAAAGAAGTTGTAGAACAGTCATACCCAGAGCGGAAGAATATTCGTTATATTTTCGAGGTAAAACAAGGGCTTTCCCATGCGCGCAACCGAGGTTGGAAAGAGGCGTACGGTGAATATGTTGTTTACATCGATGATGAGAGCCTACTTCCACCGGGATACCTTGAGACAACCTTCCAAATCATTCAATCTTTTAACCCTGACATCTTTGGCGGGGTTATCAAAGCATTATATGATTTTGAGAAACCCCTTTGGGTAAAAGAGGAGTATTTTTCTGATTTTCTAGGTCGAAAAACAGGCGTGCTTCCGCAAGACGAATTTGTTTATGGTGGGAACATGGGAATTAAAAAAGACGTACTCAACAAATTAGGAGGTTTTAATATCAATCTCGGTATGAAGGGAAATCAATTGGCCTATGCTGAAGAAGTTGAATTTCAACAAAGAGCGACTGAAAATATTCCCAATCTAGAGATTTATTTTGATTCAAGCTTATGGCTATACCATAAAGTCCGTGAAGAGAAAGTGAAGCTGGGGTGGTTGCTCAGGTGGTATTTCTTAGGAGGCAAGAAAGGTCTGGAGGGTTTTAATGCGATTCAAGATTATGAGAGTTTACCAGCTCCTCGGAAATTAATCAGAGTTTTGCAGATTATTGCAGGGATTTTTTACGGATTTATCCGTATTTGTGCACGAATACCCATTCTAATTTTCTGGCGAGGAAAGAAATATCCTTATTGGGAACAGTACATGGTTGAAAAAGTTTTCGGAATTGATGTTAATAAAATAGGCGTATATTGGGGAGAACTTGAGCATGTTTTCATTTCCCTTTGGGGGAAAGAGACTTATGGCTAATGTCAGCGTAATTATCCCAACTTATCAATGCGGACAATTTATATCACAAGCAATAGAAAGTGTCCTAGCTCAGACATACAAAAATTATGAAATCATCATCGTCGATGATGGATCTACAGATAACACCCAGAGATATTAAATAAATATTCCAATATCGAAAATATAAAAATTGTACACCAATCAAACCAGGGCCCAGCTGCTGCTCGAAACCGAGGAATAAAACTTAGTTCGGGAGAATATGTCGCTTTTTTAGACGCGGATGATCTATGGTTACCCAGTAAACTTGAAAGGCAAATAACATTTCTCGAACAACATCCTTTAACCGACCTGGTCTATTGCGATGCATATATTTTTACAGAAAGTTTTACCTGGAAAAAGACGCATTTTAATTTGTCCCCTCCAGCCTCAGAAAGAGCGTTTGAACGGTTATTCCTATTAAATTTTATTCCCATTCTTACCGTTGTATTACGCCGGAATATTTTTAATACCTCCGGTTTCTTTGATGAGTCCATTATCGGCCCTGAGGATTATGATCTTTGGTTAAGAATATGCAAGACAAAGAAAATTGACTTTATTCAAGAACCACTCGCCAAATACCGGGTCTCTGCGGGGCAGATTACAAAACAGAGAATTAGCATGGTAGAAAATGAAATCAAAGTAAAGGAAAAGGCATTTCAATATGCACCTGAATTATTGAATTTGCCAAATTCCATGCTTGATCAGGGATATTTCAATCTTCTTATCCGGATTTCCAAACTTTCCCTTCAAAACAACCAAAATCGAGAAGCAAGACAAACTTTAGAAAAATATAAAGCTCAGCGCGGAATTACTTTCCGCTATCTGCTCGATTCGAAGCTTATTGCCCCTCCCCGATGCATTTCAGCGAGTAATCTTGAGGGTTTGGGATCGCATCAGGCTCAAACACGGCCTTGAAAAGAATGGGACGCGAGAATGGAGCTAGTCAGTATTATTATCACCACGTACAACAGGACCCGATGGCTGGACCAAGCGATCGACAGTGCAGTCACGCCAGACTTACACGCCCACAGAATTAATCGTGGTTGACGACGGTTCTGACAACCGGGATGCCCAGTCAATAGCAGACAAATATCCTCAAGTTAAATACTTATATCAAAAAAACCAGGGTTTAGGTGCTGCGCGGAATTATGGATTGGAAGCCAGTAAAGGGAATTGTATCCAATTCCTGGACGACGATGATTGGCTTACGAACGATGCGATCCAAGTAAAGCATAATGAATTTGTTTCAAAGCCTGATTTAGGATTGGTTTATTCAGATCTTTACCTGACGGATGAGAGATGGGATCACAAGGTCCAAAAGCTTTAAACGCATCCCAAGACCTCTTCCTAGTGGAGATCTTTATCCAGTTTTAGTCGAGCGAAATTTCATTCCAGTCCATTCCGTGCTCTGGAAGCGTGAAGTGCTAGAAAAAGTGGGTGGATTTGCCAATCGTTCCGGGCATGAAGATTGGGAATGCCTCGTACGCGCAGCGGAATTCAGTACATTCTCAGCGATCGATAAACCCTTAGGTTATTATCGGATACATAAAAATAACATGTCAAACGAGTTTAGAGCAATGTTCCAAGGTAAACTTGATTTTCAAGCTTATATTTCCGAATCAAAACGTTTTAGAATTCTGCCATCCAGACAAAGAACGCGTTTGCTCACCCGGTTCGCTTTGCAACAATGGGCACTCGGCGAATCCAAAAAGGCGCAGACAATTTCTAAAGTTAGCGCAGAATGAAAACAAATCAGCGTTTTTACCCATTCCTGCTAAGAACCTTTATGTTCCTGGGTCGTCCAGTCGCCAGATGGCTGGTAAAGGCACGGGGATATATCTGGCAAAAAACCGACCGCTGAAAACTAATTAATTATGATCGATAAAAAAGCAACGGACCAGACTGATTTCCTGCAGATGACCTTTTTTCAGACCGAGGTTGTTTGGAATTTTGGTCAAGAAAGCAAAATTATTCGACGTATTCAGGCACTTAGAATATGCGTTTATTGTGTATCGCCCCATACCCGCACCGCTCTGCGGATACACGTTATCGGATCGAACAATATCTGCCAGGCCTTAAGAAAGCCGGGATACAGGCTGACGTGCGCCCTTTTATGTCCGAACAGTTATTTACTATTTATGCCGAACGAGGCAGGTTTTTGACAAAATTAAGAGAAATTGCAGGCGCTATGGAGCGGCGATTATGTGATGTCATTAAGGCAAATCAGTATGATCTAATCTTCCTGCATAAAGAAGCATTCATGTTTGGCCCACCCTGGCTGGAAAAGGCATTAAGAGCGCGCAGCGGGGCACTGATTTATGATATGGACGATGCATTTTGGTCTCATCCCCCTCAAATGAGACAAATTGGAAAAGTCCTGCGCGATCCTCATAAAATCGACCAAGTCATCGCTTTCAGCGATCAAATTCTCGCCGGCAACGGGCGAATTGCGGAATATGCACGCCAATTAAATCCCAGAGTTACCATCCTGCCAACTGTCATTGACACTAAACGCTATCAACCTCGCTCCCAAAATGATAACGAGCAAGTGACTATCGGCTGGGTGGGGCGCTGGTCGAGTGCGTTCTCATCTTGATAAATTAATTGAAGTTTTTCGAGAAATTTGTATTAAACATCCGCAAGCGCAAATCAAGGTCATCGGAGCTGGAGACATAAAATGGCCCGGCGTAAATCTGATTTCGCAGCAGTGGCGTGTAGAAACCGAAATAGAGGATCTCCAGAGTCTTATCAATTGGATTGATGCCATTAGAGGATGACAGGTATGCCAGATACAAATGCGGCTTAAAGCTTCTACAATACATGGGAGTGGGGGTGCCAAGCGTTGCCTCGCCCATCGGGGTGAACAGCGAGATCATCCAAGACGGAATTAATGGCTATTTAGCCAGTTCTCCCTCCGAATGGTACGATCGAATAGATCAATTGATCGAAGATCCATCATTGAGAACCCGCCTGGGTACGACAGGGAAGACATACAGTCGAAACCCGGTACAGTCTAGAGAACACCCTTCCATTGTTAATCCAGACTCTTCACGATGTTGTGAATGGTAAATCCAAATGATTAATTCATTACTTAATCCTGAGAGACATCGAATCAACCTGCTAGGAGTAAAGGTCGATGCTCTTTCCTTAAGCGAGCTATTGGAAACCATGCAAAATTGCATAAACGGCGACAAAAAGGTCATCATTTCGTATGCTAACATCCATGCTTTGAATATTGCATATTCCAAAAGATGGTTCCAGGATTTTTTAAATCAAAGTTATATTACGTTCTGTGATGGAAATGGCATAAGACTTGCTGCCTGGCTGACAAGGCAATATTTACCCCATCGCTTTACACCACCGGATTTTATCGAGAACATAGCAGAGCAAGCACAGCAATTAAATTGGAAAATTTTTTTCCTCGGCGCCAGACCTGGTGTTGCTCAACAAGCTGCAGGAAAATTAATCAAAAAGTTCCCGGGGTTACAAATGGATACCCGAGACGGTTATTTTAATAAATCCAAAGACAGCGTAGAAAATAAGAGGGTGATTGCGCAGATCAATCAATTTCTCCCCCAAATCCTTATTGTAGGGTTCGGAATGCCCATACAGGAAAAATGAATTTTAGAAAATATCGCTGACCTGCAAGTAAATATTGCTTTCCCGGCAGGAGCCATGTTCGATTATTTGGGAGGTGAAGTCAGGCGGGCTCCACGCTGGATGACGAATAATGGATTAGAATGGCTTGGAAGATTATTGATCGAGCCGGGAAGACTGTGGAGGAGATACTTACTTGGCAATCCTTTGTTCCTTTGGCGGATATTTATTCATCATTTCCTTGGGTTCTCGCTTCCCAATTAACACAGATTGAACATTGGAATTAATCATGCTCAGACGATTTTCAATCAATTTTGCGATCTTTTCCATAATCATGGATGCCTTTTTGACCGTGATCGGGCTGGGGTTAGCCAAGTTTGTCCGACCCTCTTGGATAGATTGCCTTTTGTGAACCCCATCGGTGAACAAATTAATCTGCCAACCAGTCTTTACATCATTTTTCCGCTACTATGGGTGGGCATCCTTTCGGCTTTTGCGATCTATGACGGAAGAAAATATCTGCGGGTGGTGGACGAATATGCCATGCTGACCCTGGGAAGCGTGATCGCATCGATCTCAATGGCGGGAATACTCTACCTGTCCTACCGGCAAGTCTCAAGATTGCTGTTTTTATCTTTTGTGGTCATCGTATTCATCTTATTCCTGGCGTGGCGCGGGATCGCCAGAACTAGGATTCCGCCTGCGAAAAGAGTGGCCAGACGTGCCCCGGCAAGTGCTCATCGTAGGCGCCGGCCCACTGGGGGTGCGGATCGGAACACAAATCAAGGCGGCGGGAATCGATAACATGGAATGCAGGGGGTACGTGGACGATGAAATCAACCTGGATGCAGCCCATCCCGACATTTTGGGGAAATTCTGCGACATCCACGCGCTAGTCAACGAGTCAGCGATCACGGATGTGGTCATCGCCCTGCCACATTCGCTCTACCAAAGAATGAGCGAAGTGGTGAATGCCACCACCGACCTGCCAGTCAAAGTGTGGGTGGCGCTGGGGTTTTTCGACCTGGCATTGTATAAAACAGAGATAGAGAATTTCGCCGGGGTGCCGATGGTGGACCTGCGGGCGCCGGCGTTGAGCGAATACCAACGGCTGGCCAAACGCGGTTTCGACCTCATCTTTGGTGCGCTGTCCTTCCTGGTGGCAACTCCCATCATGGCCCTCATTGCACTGGTCATTTGGATATTCGATGGGCGACCGGTCTTCTACCTACAAAAAAGGGTGGGAGAAAACGGGCGGGCCTTCAATATGTACAAATTCAGGACGATGGTCAAAAACGCCGACCAGATGAAGGAGATCGCAGAAAATAAAGACGCGGAAGGCAATATCATCCACAAGAGCGAAAACGATCCACGCGTGACAGGGGTAGGCCGTTTTTTGCGAAGGTTCAGCCTGGATGAACTGCCACAATTACTCAACGTGATCCGGGGGACGATGAGCTTAGTCGGTCCACGGCCGGAATTACCCTACCTGGTGGAAAGGTACCATACCTGGCAACGCAAGCGATTTGCAGTGGCGCCGGGAATCACAGGGTGGTGGCAAGTCAACGGGAGAAGCGAACGAATGATGCACCTGCATACCGAGGATGACCTGTACTACATCAATAATTATTCAATCTGGCTGGATATCCAGATCCTGGTGAGGACGTTATGGGTTGTGTTAATCGGGAAAGGATCGTATTAAATTAATGAGGGAGGGAGGCAATCAAGCATTTGAAGTTAAAGAGGTGATAATGCTAGAAAATAAATATCTACGCATTCCAAGTTTATTGATCGTTTTCATTTCTTATTTTTTATCCAACGTTTCAGCATTTTATGGTTCCATCATTTGGCTTACCCCTCCATTGGTCCTTGGCGAGTCAATCATTTGGTTAGTATTAACATCACTCTGTATTTGGATTCTTAATAAACAACATAACATTACTCAATTCCTCGAAAAGTTTAAGAGAAACTGGATCATCCTTCCATTCTTAATCTTTTCCGGCTTATCCATTTTCTGGTCTATTTACTGGCAAATCTCCTTATATCGATGGATGATCTTATTTTGTACGATCATTACGGGTGGATATATTGGCTTGCACTATGACATAAAAAATATTATTAAATTACTGTCGATTTTTGGCATATTAATTCTATTGGTAAGTTCCATTTATGTTTTTTTTATACCGACTATTGGGGTGATGAATTATTACAATATTCATGGGGCATGGAAAGGCATATATTGGCATAAAAACCATATGGGACTTATTGCCACATTTATCAATATACTGTTCTTAATTAACCTGATTAAATCTTTGAAATCCAATTGGAAGCAGATATTATTTTGGAGCATTCTGTATATTTATTCATTATTGTTTGTCTATCAATCAGATTCTGTATCCGCTTACTTCACCACCATATTTTTACATGGATTAATTTTTGTTGCATTGCTTTGGATTAAATACAGAAATAAAATCCGAAGGTCTCATTATTTTATTGCACTCGCAATCTTAATAATAGCCTCATTTATTATATTGATTAACGCAGATCAGGTATTTGGAATATTCAATCGAGATACAACATTAACCGGTAGAATTCCAATGTGGACTCATTTATTTGACACGTTTATAAGCAAACGACCTATAGGAGGGTACGGTTTCAACGCATTTTGGTACCTTGGTTCTCATCGAGTGGAAATGCAGCAAGCAGCAGGTTATCTTGACCCAATTGTCATCTCTGATAATGGTTTTATTGATATATTAGTGAATACAGGCTTTGTCGGGTTAATTTTATTTTCAATGTTCTATTTTGGTTTGTGGTGGCGTTCCTTCAAATTTGCAATCAAAGCCAACGATATTATTGGGATTTTCCCAATAATCTTAATGTCCTATACATTACTTGCGAACGTGAGCTGGAGCCTAATTTTCGAGAATGAGAGTTTTTTTATGCTTATTATGATTTCTGTTCTGTTTTGCATCTCTATTCGTAATCCAAAAATAACGCAAGGGAAGGAAAGCGAGACGATAAATTACGCATGACGGATAGGCAGTATGGGGGGAGGTCAGGCATCAAATAGCAAGGCAGACAACAGCGAAAATAAATTAAATCTCTTCCTTGGGATTTCGCAACAAAGCCCCGGCGGCGCTGACAATGCCGAGAGATACCCACAGATAAGGCAAAGCGAAGGTGTCGGTACTAAATCCTTCGGTAATAAATGCCACCAATACGAACAACCCGCACCACCCAATCACCTTGAACAATTTTTTTGAATTTAATCGCATCGACCAGGCGGTCCTAAGCATGACATAGCACCAGGCGAAAAATGAAGAAAATCCAACGATCCCGGTTTCAGCCAGCAAACGCACCCAAAGCCTTTTGATGTTGGGAAGCGCGACTTCCCGGAGATAAATCTGCATTACTTCGGGAAGGGACCATCCGTAAGCGGGAAGATAACGTTGAAAATAAAACCCTGCATTCCCCAAGCCAACGCCCAATATCGGATGGGCATTAAAAATGTTCCACCCTACTGTCCAGTAAACATAGCGTTCCGCGAACTGAAGATAATTAAATAACACATATATATTGCTTGTCAAGAATTTCAAATGAGCCCATGTTTGAATTTCAAAAAAAACTGCAAAGCGAGGCTCTATATAAGTAAGGACCCTAACCAAAGCCAGCGCCACCAGCACATATATCCCGAGAAAGCCAAGCACAATTATTCCCGGCAGCAAGGTGTGCAGGATTTTTTGGATGAGAGAAGGATATTTGAAAAAGCGCACAATGCTCCAGGCATGTATGCGTCGTGCCAGGTAGACATTAAGGTTTATAACCAGGAAGGCTATAACCAGCAGCAACGAGAGCGTGCCAAAATCCCGGGCGGAGCCAATATTTATCAGGGGAATAATGATAAATAAACCTCCAGCCAAATACCAATTAAGGTTCGTCTTATAACGGGTGACCAAGATGCCCCAAATAAGCAATCCTTCGAAAATCAAGAAGATGGCATACACTATCCAACCGGCACCTTGGATCTGGGACGCAGACGTAGACGAATTGGAAGATTGAACATTGGAAAGAAAATATAAGAGGGTAATCCCCAAGACAAGCCCGCCGCCTGCTATATTTTCGACCGAAAACAACGCACGAATATCCTGGAATAACCTAAAAAAGAAGTCTCGAATCGATTGAATTTTCGACCGTGCATTGATATTTTCAGCATCGACAAGGTTATTGGGGATCTTCAAGACTACATACGGGAACATTCCCAAGGCAGGAAGCGGAGCAAAAAAACAGCACAGGCTCCAAACCAGGAGAATGTTTTTACGTTCCCGGGAAATAAATAACAGGGCCATACACAACCAAACAGGTACGGCCTGGTTGAAAATCCAAAAGAGCTGGGTTGTAAATGAGGAATATTGGAAATCGAAACCGGGCAGCCACCATTCGAGATGGTAAATGGGGGGCCAAAGGGTATTCCTTGTACCAGGCACAGCGATCATCATCAACAACGTGCCGAGGGCATCCATGCCACTAAAGAAAATCAATACCAGGGCAATTTTTACCGGGGAAAGTTTAATCCTAGAAGCAAGCAGGAACAAGGTGAGGAGGACTCCCAACACCGCCCAAACATACAAGGCAATGTTGGCAGCCTGCCAGCCGGCGATCTTTCCAACCAAGGCGGCGGGCAACCAAAAGCCAATATAGTAAGTGAGGGTATAAGCAATAGAGGGGTCGACTGGGTTGGTAAAGTATTTGACAGGCCAAGTATAGTTGATCAAATCATGAAAAATAGCATTACGAATATGGAAATCCGTATTTTGAAAGGCAAAACCCCCAATCCCCGACAACGCAACCCAAAGCAAAACAGCAAATATTGCAAACCACAAAGCTCGTTTTGAAAGCGAAATATTTTGACTTGCCTGGGATCCATGCCGCCAATTTTTAATGATCAGCCATAAAATAACCAGGGTGATACAAATCGAAATGTAAATTCTTAGAAAACCAAGGCAAAAAATCAAAAATGGGACCAGCAGATAAAGGAAACTGATCCGAAAAATCCATCTTATGGGAATGTTTATATTTCCAGCACCCAATTTCAACGGCTCCAAAGGATTATTTTACAGGCTTTGTGTGAACCGTCCTCTTGCGAACCTTTTTTAGTTTATCACCAATTATTAATCGTTGTTATCAGTCAGAAGTTTAATAGATAACTGCCCAGGAAATCCCTGCATCCTCGGTGACGAGAATGGCGCCCAATGGAAGCGTTTACCTCGGTAGTCCATTTATGCAGCTCCTTCACCTTTTTCGTTTTCCAGTTGATTTTGGTTTATCTGCCATAAGCCAAGCAACCCCCAGAGACCAAATAATATATACCCTGTTACCTGACTAATCAGGATATAAGCCAATGCTTCGGAGCGCGAAAAGCCGAAAGGGACAAGGACGGTGACGGCTACAAATTGATAGACTCCCACGTACCCTGGCGTGGACGGTATGGCACTCGATAAACCGAGAGCAGCGAGAAGGACCAATGCCTGACCCAGGTTCAAGGTCTGCGAGATAATGCGGACCCCGATGATCGTACCCACTGCATCTATTAACCAGATTAGGGCAGTCAACAAGGTAAATGCCGACATCCTGCGAATGTTTTTCAGGGTGCGCATACCTACCAGAAACCTTGAAATTTGCTCAGCGATTCTTTGTGAAATCGCCGGCGAAAAGGGTAACCGACCGAACAAACGCAGGAGGAGCTCCTCCCGGTAAGTGGCGAAGATGAGAACCCCTAAAAGCACGACACTGGCGACCGCAATGAACCGTACGGCGCTAATCAGCAAAGGTGAGCTATTCCCAAGTATCATCAGGGATACTGAGCCAATCAATACCAGGGCAACGGCATCCAGGACACGTTCGGCCAGCGCGGTGGCAAGGACGAAGCTGGTGCCAAGGCCGCTTTTCCGCCCGAGAAACACCGAACGCAACAATTCGCCTGCCCGGGCAGGTAAATACGCATTGCCCATATACCCCACCATATTAGCCCAAAAGATGGGCAGGATGGGGACCTTTTTTTCGGAGCGCACAAAAACACTCCAGCGGATCGCGCGGATAACAAAATTTATTGAAGCAATTGGAATGGTGAGCAGGAGAAAAGCGTAATGACCGGTTTTTACAGTATTCCAAAAGGAAGCCCAGTCGAGACCACGTAACGTGAGGAACAGGAGGACTGCCGCCAACAGGAATGCGAAGACCAGAACCCAGACAGGGCGCCTTTTTATTACGGGTGAATTGTTCGTTAAAGACGGGAGAGTGGACAAATCTAAAAGTTAATCCGTTCTTTTTCTATGACCAGGGGACGACGCAAAGATAGCGTATAAATTTGGCTGATGTATTCACCGACAATACCCAGGAAAAAAAGCTGGACTGAACCAAGAAAAAAGAGACCAATCACCACGGGCGCCAGCCCAAGCGAGAAATTTCGCCAGTCCACAAGCTTATAGATTAAATAAGCCACACCGATCAAGAAACTAATGGCCCCAGAAAAGAACCCCAACATGGCTGCCAGACGTAACGGGACCTTGGTATAGCTGACCACGCCCAGCATGGCCAGATCATAAAGAGTATAAAAGTTATTTTTGCTAATGCCGCGCTTGCGACGCGGCTGCTCAAACTCGATCCTGGCAATGTCAAAACCGAGATCAGCAATCAACCCGCGGAAGTATGGATAGGGGTCATTGAGTCCGCGCAGGATCTCTATCACTTTGCGGTCATATAACCCAAAACCGGTGAAATTTTCGATCAGGGGCACTTCTGAAAGGCTGCATAGAACGCGATAGTACAGCCTGCGCAATAAAAAGAATAAGCCAGATTCCTGGCTGCTGGTTTTTACCCCGACGACGACCTTATATCCCTCTTCCCATTTTCGAATGAATTCAGGAATCTTTTCAGGAGGATCTTGAAGATCGGAAGCCATGCCAATTACTGCGTCACCCCTGGCTTGCAACAAGGCATGATAAGGGGAGCGGACTTGGCCAAAGTTGCGGGTGTTGATTATCACCTTTACCCGTCGATCCTGCGCAGCCAGCCCCTTAATATTTCCACTGTATTATCAACGAAGAGTTATCAATAAAGATGTGTTCATAGTCGTAGGCAAGATTTTTCATGACCTTTTTAATGCGATCATATAATTCCTGAATATTCTCTTTTTCATTGAAACATGGGGTAATAAGTACTAATTTTTTCATCAAAGACTCTTTAGACTTCTAGGATTATGATTGTCCCTTAAGTTTTTTTCCGGGAATAGCATAACAAACCAAGATCCCACACCTCCAAAAGGTGTGGACGCAAGAAGAACCTGTATCGATCAGAAAATGAATCGGATTAGCGAAGGAATGTGCCACAAATGGTCTTGACGATGATAGGCACAAATAGTAAAATTGGTAATTTTTTGCGAATAATATTTTGAGCTCCAATAAGAGCGTCAACTTCAGAACCTTCAATATCCATTTTAATAAATGTTGGGCTTTCGTTTGAGAGAATCATCATCCAGAGAAATGCAATCCACCTCAAATTGCCAGTCCCAATCGCTGAGGATGCCGTTCCAGTAGCATTAAAATGATACCTTACATTTCCGCGCACCAATTGCAAGTTTCTATAAAACCAACTTGTTACTAATATTCGCTGGTAATGATAAGGCAAATTGCTGCAGTTTTTTGAAATTCGCCGGATCTGGCTCGAATGCAGTGATTTTTTTGAAAAAATACCCCTGGCTACCGTGGAGAACATTTCTTATTGAGTCACCATCATATGCACCACAATCTACAAATTCATAATCAGGTAATAAATCTGACAAGGTCGTTCGGTGAAATACACTCTCATGTGAGACAGGAGATGGCAAGATATCAAAATCCAAAATTAATCGCCATCTAATCTGTGCCAGGTATTCTTGCTGTGAATCAACATCAGCCCAAAGTGAAAAAACCTTTCGCACTTCGTCCGCATGTAGAATAACCTTGTGAGGCAAATCCAAGGCATAATGGGGAAGAAAGACTTCCGGATATTTCCAAAATAAATAGCCAAACGAAACAACTTTCCTACAATTGAGATTAAGTAATTGTTCCCTGCGCTCAGCCATTCTATCTGTAGAATCGGCCTTCCAAATAGTGACGATGAATGCTGCGCTTTGACCAAATTTTTCCGCGGCATGTTGTAAAGAATATACTTTTAACTCCATTAATCTCTTTTCCCCATAACGATGAGTCGTTATCTGCAAAGGCCAATGGCTCTATACCTAATCGACGCAATCCTGCTAAAGTTTTTTGGCCCAGTCCTCCTGCGCCAAACAAGACGAGGGATTTTTCAAATGGAGATGTTTGCTCATCAAATGTGAACTGTTCCCGGTGAAGGATGCTACTCATTGGTTCGCTCAACAAAGCTTCAAGTTCATCTTCTAAGCTAGTGTTTTTCATTCAACCCTATTTTCAGAAATTCTAGGAAATTCGCCAATTATTCTAAGACCCAGACTCACTCAATGGGGGAATTAGCATATTGGAGTTAAATTCATCCCGATCCAGAAAAGGCCAGAGATCCTCAAGAGGCCTAGATACCATAGATCCGTCGGAGCGGACATGGGAGGAGATACGGGGTGCAACCATTTGGTCAGGATCAACCAGGACATCACAAATAACCGGACCAGGCATTTGAAGAACAGTCCGAATATTGTCTCGCATGGCTGAATGATCTACTATTTGCATCGATTTAATGTTATAAGCCGACGCAATTTTTATCGAATCCGGGAAGGTTAATCCGCTGGAGGGATCGCAGCCTACCAAATGTCCATCAAAATAAGATCGCTGAGTAGAACGAATAGAAGCATATCCCCGATTATTAAGAACGAAAAATTTAATGGGCAAGTTTAACCTCGCGATCGTTTCCAGTTCTTGTATATTCAATTGAAAACCGCCATCGCCATCCACAGTAATTGTTCTCTTTCGCCCACTTGCCAGACAGCCTCCAATGCTAGCTGGAACTCCAAACCCCATCGCGCCCAGACCACCTGTGCTAAACAGGCGCTGCCCTACTTTAACCTGGATAGATAACCAAAATTGATCAATGCCTGCTCCAGAGCTTCCGGGGATAAGAAGGTCATCATTCGTCAATTCATCCGCCAAAACAGAGGTGAATACACAGACGTTCACGTAATCTTTTTTTCCCCAATACTCGGGTAACATCACTGGATACTTTGCCTTCCATTCCCTACAGCGTACCAGCCAAGCCTTCCTATCTAAAGATTTGATAGAAGATTTATTTTTTAAGAATTCGAGAATGAATGCCCTGGCATCAACGCAGACCGGGATATCAACTGTCATTTTAAGTTTGCGTAATTCTCCAGCATCGATATCCACTACAATTTTTTTTGCGGCACGTGCAAATTTAGTTTGATCATAGCCAGTCACTGAAAAGTCTAAACGGGCACCAATCGAAATCAAACAATCAGAATTCTGAATGATGAAATTCGCACTACGAGAGGCAACCGTTCCAGGCTTACCAAAAAATACCGGACACTCATCCGATACAAGATCAATCCCCATCCAGGTCGTCAAGACTGGGATTCCAAGAATTCCCACAAGTTTAGAAATGCTTTCTTCCGCTCCAGCCAAGCGAACCCCGTTTCCAACCAATAATACCGGGCGCTCAGCGTTGTTCAGCAATTTAATTGTTTCTTCTACTTGCTTAGTAAGTAAAGAAGAATTAATATCACCAGTTGACAATTCTTCAGGATCGATCCCCTGCAGGGTATCCGGGTCAATGATTGCTGCCTGAACATCAAGGGGAATATCAATCCATACTGGACCTTTTCGCCCAGATGTTGCCAAGGCAACCGCTTTTTCCAAGTGATAGCGAATAGTAATTGGATCTGTTACAGTCACGGCATACTTTGTTATTGATTTTACGATTGAAATTATGTCAAGCTCCTGCGGCCCGAGTTGCCTGATCCCTAAATTTCCCTTCATATCAATTCGTTTTACTTGGCCCGAAATAATCAGACAAGGTGTCGATTCCAACCATGCTCCAGCCACTCCCGTGATTGCATTGGTGCCACCGGGGCCAGTTGTCACGAGCGCAACCCCAAGATTATTTGTTACGCGAGCATATGCCTCGGCCGCAATTGCGCTAGCCTGTTCGTGGAGGTTGCAAACATACTCAATATCCTGACACTTTCCAAGCGAATCATTTAAATGCATGGCTCCGCCACCAGGGACCATAAAGACATGCTTAATGCCCAAATCAGCAATAAAACGAAAAACATAATCAGAAAGTTTCATGAAAGAATCTCCACCAGCAGATATTTATAAAAAATGAGCAATGTTCCTTACAAATCTTTATATAGGTAATATTCTTTTAATCTTAAAGTGCATTCATAACATCTCAAGATCCTGAATTTTTTTAAAATTAGATGACTTATTAGAAGCAATTATTAATGGCTTTTCTTTATTAATATTTGACAGCTTTAATCAAGGTTACAAAACTCACCAATTAAAATCCAATAACTTGTGTTAATTTGATGCACAAAGATATACCTCTACATCCCAACTTGTTGGGTATCTCAAGACGCCCATTAACGGGCAATTTGCAACTAAAGTCTTAGTGCGATCATCGGCTATTTTATTTATAATTGCACTATCTTGTGATCGCGACCATACTACCCATAAGCGTTGCCCAGGTACTTGATTAGGGGCCAACTCCTGAATATTCGTTTTGGTTACCTGGAGATCACCCTTGCCTATTGTATACTTTCCGTCAATTAGATATTGGGGGCGGTCTGGAAAATAGTATTTGAAAATTACAGCAGTAAACCCGGTATCATGGTAAAAGGCATCCCCACTTTGAAAATTATACTTAACAATAGATGATAATTCTTTCATTCCACTTGCTGAGGCAGAAGGCACCCAATAGATTATGCCTATTGAAATTATGATAATACTAGCAATCCAAATAACTTTACGAAATATGGAAGGATTTTCAACGACAACAAGATAAACAAGCCAAATAATGAAAGTGGGCACCAGAAGAGATATCGTACGATAAATTAAAATGTTTTGAATATATATGCTTACGAAAGTTAATAAAACAAGAGGTGTCATAAAAGAAATAAATAAGATCCTAATGACTATTTTGCGCGAATATATTAATTCTTCAGGGAGTGGATGGTTTTTGTTATTATTTACAATTAACTTCCTTATGTTAATAAATTTTAAATGTGATCTAGTCAAGACAAATCTAGAGCAATAAATACAGAATAGAATAGTCAGAAGTATGACTATCCACAAATATATGATGGACCCAATTAATGGAGGTAAACCAAACCCAAAAAGAGAATCATAGCTCGCCAAAATAAAATACTCAAGAGTAAGTGGAGTAAACCATGGTATCGGGATTGCCGCCCGGTTCAAAAATATTTGAAGCCAGGGAATAAATGTGATTCCAGCCAAAATAGCTGCCAATATGATCCTTTTCCACGCTTGTGGTCGAACCAGAATAGCAATTATTATTAACCCGGGAATGAAAAAGAATGAATCGGAGTGACTCCATAGCATGCCACTTATTGCAATACCAAAATATACCCACTTACCTGTAACCGCCGCATAAAGTCCAGCTAGAAACAGAAAAATAAATATCGAATAAACCCTCCCTTGCTGAGATATCATTAATTGATAAGGAAGCAGCGCTAAAATCAACAAACTAGTTATTTTCTGAGCGTTGGTGAAATAAAATAAACTTGTCAATTTATAAACCAACCACAATGTGACCACGCTAGCGATTACAGAGGGAAGGCGAAGGCTAAATGTGTTCCAACCAAATATGCGAGTTAAAAACCATAGTAAAACTTCAAATCCCGGTGGACTCAGGTTTGGGCGCAGTGAATTAATCATTTCCAAAAGCCCCTGATGAGTCATTTGAAGACTAAACATTTCATCATAAAACATTGAGCCAGTCACAAAACCGGAAACCCGCAAGACTGCGCTAACCACAAGTAACGAAGCTATCCATGGAAATTCTATAATTTTTTGATAACCATTTTTGTTGAAATTTGATAACTTGCTCTTAATATTGGAAAAAAATAATTTTTTATTCATGGATATTTTTTGGATTCCGGTGATTCTATTTTTAGAAATAATAAACTGCTTACCTGTGATCATATATTCAAGGTTATAAGAATGGTTATTATTGAATGCTTCATTTTGATTTTCCAATCTTTTTGCTAGTTTCTTTATTTAGAAACAAATGAGGCATGCCTTTGAGCAATTTACGCAAAATTATCTTTCAATAAATTGAATGGTCTTTCCAATAGCTAAAGGTAATGGAACTAACAGACTTAACCCCAATTCATTTTTAGATCTCGAGGCATCTGGCACATACCTAATTACTTCTACTGTATTGCTGGGCTTGCCGTGAATTTCGATCTCTATTTTAGTTGAGAACTGATCTGCCACACGATGAGCCATCTCTTCGATGGAAAGGCTCTCGTCACTGCCTACATTATATGGACGACAGGACACACCCTTGAACAAAATCGTCCATAACCAGATGGCAAGGTCGGAGGCGTAGAGGTAGGAACGGCGAGGGGTTCCATCGCCCAACACGACGATCGGACCGCCATTCAACCCATCCCGGATAAAGTTACCAATGGCAAAGTGGGCATCCAAGGGCAGATAGGGACCCACAAAAGCAAAACAGCGTGCTATCTTGGTCTCAAAGCCATATCGTTTAGAATACAAAGCACACAGGATTTCCGCTGCCCGTTTCCCTTCCCCATAGGCAGAAGACGGAAGGGTCGAATCGGGCGCGCCCAAGTATTCTTCAGGGATATGGGTCATGCCGGAGGGCTGCCGGCCATAGACCGCACCGGAACTGGTGAGCAGGAATTTACCAGCACCACACTCCCGCGCAAAATCCAAGGTATGGCGCGTGCCCGAAACAATGGAATCAAACAAATTGAGGGGCGACTGGGCACTCAGCCTGGCGCTGGATTCTGTGGCGGCGTGAATGATGTGCGAGAAAGAGCCAGGTGGAAAATCAAATGAGCAGATATCCCCCGAATGGAAAAGGATGGATGGGTGGGCTGCCAGGTGAGGGGCTTTCTTTTTAAAAGCATCAAAGTTGCGAGTTAAGATATGGGCCGAGGCATTCAGTCCCAAGCGGTCATTGGCCCAAGCGAAACTTTCCAGCAGCCAACAACCGAAGAAACCGGTCCCACCTGTAATAAAGATGCGCCCGCTGCGCAGTTCTTCCCACAGCTCACGCGTGTGTTCCAGTACATGATCCAAATCGGCGGCCAGGGGGTTTTCAGGCATCAACCCGCCCGTTCACCACGCATGAAACGATCAAAGGCAGAACTGGTATATTCCAACTGAGAATCGTCGATGCCCGGATAGACCCCGATAAAAAATGTGCGGTCCATGATCACATCGGTATTCGCCAGGTCGCCAACCACGCGATGATCAATCCCCATAAAAGCCGGCTGACGCAACAAATTGCCACTGAACAAGTTGCGGGTCTCGATGCGGTTCGCTTCCAGGAAGCGGGTCAAATCGTTGCGGGTGAAACCGGCTGAATCGCGAACCGTGAGCACAAATCCAAACCAGGATGGATCGGAGTTTGGGGTGGCATGCGGCAGGATCAAGCGATCCTGATAGGGTTCCAGCATGACATACAGCTTCTGGAAATTGATCTTGCGACGGGCGATGAAACCTTCCAATTTTTCAAGCTGGGCCACGCCGACCGCGGCCTGCATGTCGGTCAATTTCAGGTTGTACCCGATATGGGTGTAGACATATTTATGGTCATACCCGTAGGGCAAGGTCCCAAATTGCTGTTTGAATCTTTTACCGCAGGTGTTATTTTCTCCGCCAGCGCAATAACAATCCCGACCCCAGTCGCGAATGGAGCGCAGGATGCGACCGAGAAGGTCGTCCCGAGAAAGCACGCAGCCGCCCTCGCCCATGGTAATGTGATGGGCAGGATAAAACGAGACAGTGGCAATATCTCCAAATGTGCCAGTTAACTGCCCCCGGTAGCGAGAGCCGAGAGCGTCGCAATTATCTTCCACCACCCACAGGTTGTGGGCTTTGGCGAGACGCATGACCGTATCCAGATCGAACGGCACGCCCAGAGTGTGAGCCATGGCAATGAGGCGAGTCCTCGGGCCAATGGCTTCCTCGATGCGGCTGGGTATGGCAGTGTAATCGCCCAGATTTACATCTATAAAAACGGGGACAAGCCGGTTTTGAACGATGGGAGCCACAGTGGTGGGGAAACTAGCCGCAACGGTCACCACCTCGTCCCCAGGCTGAAGACGGCGATCCCCCAATTTGGGCGAGGTCAGCGCGGTCAGCGCAACCAGGTTGGCAGACGAACCGGAATTAACCAAAAGGGCATTGGCAAGTCCGAAGTATTCGGAAAATTCGGCTTCGAACTGGTCAGCGTAACGGCTGGCGGTCAGGAAGAAATCAAGACTAGAATCGACCAGCTTGACCAGTTCCTCCGCGTCAAAGACGCGGCCGGCATAATGGACCGTATCCTTGCCGGGATCAAAGGAGCGTCCCCCAAAACGTTCCTGATAATACTGTTCCACCAGTTTTAAAATATCGGCGCGGAGTAGTTCATCTTTATTCATCTTTTATCACGATTTTGATAAGAATTCTTTATACCAAGCGATGGTTTTGTCGAGACCGTCCTCCAAAGTATAGAGGGGCAACCAGCTCAAGACTTTCCGCGCCTTGGCAGAATCGAGATATTGCATCCGGATTTCATTGCCGGCTTCATTGAGTATCTCGGGCTGGAGTTTCGACCCCATGTGTGACAGGATTAGGCGAACAAGATCCAAAACAGTCACCTGGTTCCCATAGGAAAAGTTGAACGCTTCGCCGCGAAGGTGGGGAGAAACCGCCAATTGTTCGGCAAGCAGCATGTAGACGGCGGCGCCGTCTTCCACGTAGAAGTAGTCGCGAACAGATTTTCCGTCCGAGCGAATGACCGGTCGCTGCCCGCGCAGCACCGAGCGGATGGTACCGGGCACAATGCGGTTCCAGTTCAAATCGCCACCACCGTAAAAATTACCGCAGCGCGTGACCACCACAGGCAGGTCAAAACTAACCGCATACATATGGGCGATAAGATCTGCCGCTGACTTGCTAACGTCATATGGATGCTGCCCCTGCAAGGGGGTATCTTCATCGTACGGAAGAGTTTGCTGATCTCCATAGGCCTTGTCGGAAGAGGCGATAACGACCTGCCTAACCCGTGGGCTGCGGCGGCAAGCTTCAAGCAGGTTCCAAGTGCCGGCGATATTTGTTTCGAAGGTCGAAACCGGGTTACGATTGGCAATCGTGACGATGGTTTGGGCAGCGAGATGAATGACCGTGTCGATCTCATACTCACCCAGGATACGTTCCAACAGGTCCCGATCGCGGATATCACCGCGCACCACAGTCACCTGCTCGATCCGGCGCGAACGCACCAGCTCGCTCTGCGGTACCCAGTCGCGGACCAAGCAGACCACATCCGCTCCCGCCCCCAACAGGCGACGCACCAACCAACTACCAACCAGGCCGGTCCCACCCGTCACGAAGGTGGGGCGATCCTGCCAAAAAGCTGATTTTATTTCCATATCCTCCATGGTGGAGTTCCTCCCGCCCACAGTTTCTCCAGCATTTGCACATCGCGCAATGTATCCATGCAAAGCCAAAAATCCTGATGCTGATAGGCATTTAATTGATCATCCGCAGCCAGACGTTCCAGCGGTTCCCGCTCCCAGACGATTTGATCATTTTTAATATATTTTACGATTTCAGGTTCGAGCACAAAGAATCCCCCGTTTATCCAGCCTTCCCCAATCTGCGGTTTTTCCTTAAATTCTGCCACGCTGCCATGCTCGATCACCATTTGACCGAAGCGCGCCGGAGGACGAACAGCGGTAAGAGTAACAAGTTTTCCCTGGGTTTTGTGAAATTCGATCAGGGCGGGAATATTAATATTGGCAACGCCGTCCCCGTAGGTCAACATAAACGGTTCATTGCCAATAAAATTTGCTACACGCATTATGCGTCCACCCGTCTGAGTATCCTGACCGGTATCCAGAAGGTGAACAACCCAATCCTCGCTTTCGCCATCGTGGAAGGTTAAATCACCCGTGCATAATTCGACGGTAATATTGCGAGCCCGATAATGGTAATTAATAAAAAAATCTTTAATCATCTCCCCCTTATAACCCAATGCAATCACAAATTCCTTGTAACCATATGCGGCGTAGATCTTCATGATATGCCAGAGGATAGGCATACCGCCGATTTCGACCATCGGCTTGGGCTTCAATGTGGTTTCTTCGGTCAGGCGCGTTCCCAATCCACCCGCAAGAATGGCTACTTTCATAGATTCTCCTCATCCAGATTAATAGACCAATAAGATTATATTCGATAAACCCAAGAAAAGGAAAAGGGGCTTAGGTGCCGTACAAAACTGTATGGAAGGATGAAGAGGGACTGAAGAACAAAGTCCGCCCAGCAAAATCCAACTCGCAAATCAGGCCTCTGCTTTGGGATTTCGCAACAAAGCCCCGGCGGCGCTGACAATGCCGAGAGATACCCACAGATAAGGCAGAGCGAAGGTGTCGGTACTAAATCCTTCGGTAATAAATGCCACCAATACGAACAACCCGCACCATCCAATCACCTTGAACAATTTATTTGAATTTAATCGCATCGACCATGCGGTCCTAAGCATGACATAGCACCAGGCGAAAAATGAAGAAAATCCAACGATCCCGGTTTCAGCCAGCAAACGCACCCAAAGACTCTTGATATTGGGAAGGGCGACTTCCCGGAGATAAATCTGCATTACTTCGGGAAGGGACCATCCGTAAGCGGGAAGATAACGTTGAAAATAAAACCCTGCATTCCCCAAGCCAACGCCCAATATCGGATGGGAATTAAAAATGTTCCACCCTACTGTCCAGTAAACATAGCGTTCCGCGAACTGAAGATAGTTAAATAACACATATATATTGCTTGTCAAGAATTTCAAATGAGCCCATGTTTGAATTTCAAAAAAAACTGCAAAGCGAGGCTCAATATAGGTAAGGACCCTAACCAAAGCCAGCGCCACCAGCACATATATCCCGAGAAAGCCAAGCACAATTATTCCCGGCAGCAAGGTGTGCAGGATTTTTTGGATGAGAGAGGGATATTTGAAAAAGCGCACAATGCTCCAGGCATGTATGCGTCGTGCCAGGTAGACGTTAAGGTTTATAACCAGGAAGGCTATAACCAGTAGCAGCGAGAGCGTGCCAACGCGAGAAGCCAGGAACAATGCTATCACGCCAAATCCAAGCAAAAAATTTTCCAAGCTAATTTTCCACAGGCGAAAACGAAAAGCGGACCAGCGATTGATCGTAGCTGCGAACCAAAAAGGTATAAACAGGAGGTTCAATTGTTGACCAAGCCAGGAGGGTTCAAATGCAAAGGATGTGATCCTGGTGGGGAAAAGATTGCCAGAGGAAACCAGATGCTGGATATTGTCTACTATGGCCGGGTATCTACCATTAAATAGATAGATTATTACTGCCTGAACAAATGCCCATAATAGCAGAAGGATGCCCCCGACATTGATCCATTTCAATGTCGATTCCAAGCGTGAGCGGGATTGAGAAAGCCAACTGGAGGTTACCAAATAAAAGGAAGTGCCTATGGCAAGGGTTAACAGAGCGCGGATCTCTTCACCAAGGAGATTTCCGCCCTTGAAAGGGGGAGTATCCAAAAAAAAGGCATAAGCGCTAGATACCAAACCAACTGTAATAAAAAAAAGGAAGGGGAGCGTTTCACGCGGAATCCTGCCGCGTTTGGTCAAATAATAAATGAACCAAAAAAGGATGATCCATAAAAGGGGAATGAAGGAGGCAGGGGCGACCATCGTATTTCCTGCCAGGCGAGACAAGAGAGGCAGACTTGTGAGGGGTAGCAAAACGATGACAGCCACCCAGGCAATATCGAGCGAACGACGGCCAAGATATTTGAATTTTTCAACCACGACGAGAAACCTTCAGTGTATTGACCACCCACAGGGAAACCAAAAGACCCAAAAATGCCCCCGCTAAAACCAACCCAGCCTGTCCGTACAGGACAGGTGTTTCTGGTGTCGCAGCCAGATCCGTCAACCCAATTGACATGATTGAAATTATCCCCAAACTCGCTTTTTTTTCATTTACAAGTGCAGCTGTCTGGTCGAGTAACATACTTTGAATTACTTCATTGGAATAACCTTTGCAATCCAATTGAATCGTGACAAGGTGAGGAGTGGTTCCTGCCAGACAATTTTCCAACCCAGCAATTTGGATCTGAAGCTGGTCAGCCTGCAAAGCATGTGCAAGGGCAGAATTCAGCGCATCAGTCGAGACTTGTGACCAGATATTGGCAAGCGCTGTTGCAGCGTTCGGATCCCGATCCCTGACACGAAGTTCCCATACCGATTGCATCCCTTCCAAATAAAAATCCTTACGGAAAATGGATGGAGTAATTGAATAACCCTGTCCTTGTGCATCAGCTATTACCAGGTTCATTACAGAAGACGAAGTGATAATGGCGCTGGCTGCGTTAAATGCGTAATCTTCTTCGATCTGGGTGAGGTTGGCTTTCGGAAAATCCAAATTTATCGAAACAACAGCTTTTGCTTCATATATGGGTGGAAGAAATAAATGGAAACAATAACCAACAATTCCCCCCACGACCATCAATGCAACCACCATCCACCAACGGGATATGACACGCTCCACAGGGTTAAGCAGTGAAAATTCTTGATTATTCATAGGATTCTGTTCATGTGGGATCGGAGCTTATATAGCAGCCTCTGAATATACATCCACCAGGTTTTCCTACCAGCCCCACCATTCTATCACACCCTCCTTTGACCATGATTGGGAACGAAGCTTACAAGGTTTGAAAGTGGACCAACGGATTTTGGCTGGCAGCGATGATAGAAAACCTATCAAACGAAAACCCAAACCTATAAACGAATGGCAATATTAACTTCAAGGGAAACCAAAGCCCCTCGATCGCCTTTGGCACGCACAGCTTATAAGAGGTCCAAGGGATAATACAATATGTATTTTTTTAGTCCAAGGGAAATTTCCGATACAATTTTTAGTCTGCCTTGGGATAAATTGCAAGCTAAAAAAATACCGGCTGTTTTTTCAACATGGTAGAATAGGAACAAGACAAAACTCATAATATCGGAGGAAATAGTGAGCAAGATTTGTGTCATTGGCACTGGATACGTGGGACTGGTCACCGGAACCTGTTTTGCTGATCTTGGCAACCAGGTGACTTGTTTAGACATCGATGAGAAACGGATAAATAATCTCAGAGCAAACCAGATGCCCATTTATGAACCCGGGCTGGAACAATTAGTGAAACAGAATGTGATCGCAAAACGGCTCCAATTCACAACAGACTACAAAAAAGCACTGGAAGGGGTTGAATATGCATTCATTGCTGTTGGAACTCCTTCGGGTGTGGACGGTGAAGCGGATTTACAATATGTGAAATCTGCGGCCGAATCCATCGCCGACATGGTAGACTGGCCAATCGTGATAATCAACAAATCGACGGTTCCGGTGGGAACGGGAGACTGGGTGGCAGATGTGATCCGCCGCAGGCGAGGGGAGAGGATCCTCCAATTCAGCGTGGTCTCTAATCCAGAATTCCTAAGGGAAGGGTCAGCAATCAACGATTTTATGAACCCCGACAGGGTTGTGCTTGGGTCGGAAGACCGAAAAGCCGCCAACCAGGTTGCAGAACTCTACCAACCACTACGTTGTACGACCATAATCACGGATGTGCGTACAGCGGAGATGATCAAATACGCTTCAAATGCGTTCTTAGCTACTCGCATCTCGTTCATTAACGAGATCGGGAATATTTGCGAAGAACTAGGAGCTGATGTGCGCGAAGTAGCGCTCGGGATGGGGTATGATAAACGCATTGGTCATGCGTTCCTGGATGCGGGACTCGGCTGGGGTGGATCCTGCTTTCCGAAAGATGTGAAAGCCCTCGAACACATGGCCGTATTGAATGGCACTCAACCTCAGCTTTTGCAAGCCGTGATGGAAATCAACCGGAATCAACGCCGGCGGGCGGTCATGAAACTACGTAAAGCTCTGGGTTCTTTGAATGAAAAGACAATCGGCGTGCTTGGTTTATCTTTTAAACCCAATACAGACGACATTCGTGATGCCGCCGCCCTCGAGATCATTTACTTGCTCAAGAACGAAGGCGCACATATCCGTGCATATGACCCGCAAGCGATGGAAAATGCTGCCAAAGTGTTGAAAAATATTAAGCTATGCGAAAACCCTTATCAAGTGGCAGATGGTGCGGATGCCCTTCTGCTTGCCACAGAATGGAACGAGTTCAAACAAATCGATTTTGGACAGATCAAGAACTTATTACGCAACCCGATCATCCTGGATGGGCGCAATTTATGGGATTCTGAGCATCTAAAATCAATCGGTTTTACTTATATCGGGATTGGTAGAGCCACGGCGGGATAAAGGTCATATTAATTAAGCTTGAATGGCGGTTTTAAAAATATGTCTTAAAGAAAGTTACCTTTCTTTAAGACATATTTTGGTTTCCACTGATTGAATAAGTCAAGTAATATCCGGTTTTTCAAAGAAGACTAATTTCCATTCGGAGGGAATCACCACCTAATCATTATTATCGGAAAACCTACCAGCAGAAGTTTTAACCAATATATTGAATAATATTACTCAATAGATACGGATGATGACCTCTTTATATAAATTGTCTGCTGTAGTTTCATATAGATATAGGTGCGTCTTTTAATTCATCCATAGCCAATGCCAGTGTCTGCTCCCAAGGCGGGAGTTGCAACCCGAAGGTATTTTTAAATTTTGTACAGTCCAGCGCTGAAAAGAGAGGTCGCACAGCGGGTGCTGGGAAGTCGGATGTAGAAGCAGGAAAAACATTCGGAAAAACCTGTTGTTCAGGATGGGGATCGAACTCTAATATTTTTTTTGCCCATTCGTAACGGCTGGCAAACCCTCCCCCTGCCAGATGATACAAACCGGTGCGCTGTGCAAGCCAACGATGGAGGTGGCCCACATTGGGGGTAAACAATTGAGCAAAAATCCCTGCCAGAGTACACGCCCAGGTTGGATTACTGATTTGGTCATCAACCACTCGCAGCGATTCATTTTTCCGAGCCCATCTCAGCACTTTTGTAACGAAACTATCCTTGCGCAAGCTGTAAAGCCAGGCGGTGCGGAAAATCAAGGAATTCCCACCTACAGACTGGATGGCCTGCTCCCCGGCTAATTTACTTTTGCCATAAACATTAAGGGGGTTGGGCGTATCGGTTTCACGGTAAGGTGCACCCTTCCTCCCATCAAAGACATAATCGGTCGAGAAGTGGATAAGAACGGCGTTCACCTTTTTCGCCGCTTCGGCCAGCATGCCCGGGCCGGTACAATTTATTGCCTCAACAAGTTCAGGTTCACTCTCGGCTTTATCGACAGCAGTATAAGCTGAGGCGTTGAAGATCACCTGCGGATTATGTTCGTGAACAATTTTGCGTATACTGTCTGCATCCGCCATATTGATCTCGGGGTAATCGAGGGCATGAACCGAACCAAGGGGCTGTAAAACGCTCTGCAGTTCCCATCCTAACTGGCCAGAGTTGCCAATAAGCAAAATTTTCATCTAAATTTCTGACTCAATTAACCGGAAAAGATATTCGCGATAAGAATTGATCGCATATGAATTGGCTATCGCAACCAATTTATCCCGGGATGATATATCCCTGGCGATAAGCAATCTCTTCGGGACAAGAAATCATTATCCCCTGCCGTTCCTGGACTGCCTGAATAAAATTAGCTGCTTGCAACAGCAATTCGTGGGTCCCGGCATCCAACCAGGCAATACCGCGTCCCAATCGCTGAACCTGCAACTGCCCCATTTCCAAATATTTCTTGTTCAAGTCTGTAATCTCAATTTCTCCCCGAGAAGAAGGTTTGAGTGACCTGGCTAAGGAGGCCACGTGCCGATCGTAAAAGTACAATCCAGGAACAGCAAAATTCGAACGGGGTTTGTCAGGCTTTTCTTCCAAACTAATGGCACGTCCCTGATCATTAAATTCAACCACACCGTAGCGCTGGGGTTCACGAACTGGATATGCGAAAACCAATCCGCCTTCTTTTATCTGTGCAGCCCGTTGCAACTGTTCGGACAATCCTTGTCCGAAAAAGATATTGTCTCCGAGGATCAAGCACGCTGAGTTTCCACCAATAAATTGTTCTCCGATAATAAATGCGTCGGCGAGACCGCGAGGTTCAGCCTGATCTGCATAACTGAATTGCATGCCCCAATCCTGACCATCACGCAGCAATCGCCTAAAAAGGGGCAAATCATCCGGAGTGCTGATGATAAGAATCTCGCGGATCCCAGCCAACATCAGCATGGCAAGAGAATAATAGATCATCGGCTTGTCATACACAGGCAGTAACTGCTTGCTGACTGCGAGGGTAATAGGGTGCAAGCGCGTTCCTTTGCCCCCTGCCAGGATAATCCCTTTCATTTTTTGGCCTCCACACGGTCGGTATAATTTTTTGCAAGCCACGATTGATATTCATTTTGTTTACGAAGGCCCTCAACCCAGGCACCATGTTCCAAATACCAATTGACAGTTTTTAGGAGACCTTCCTGGAGATCATGCTTCGGTTTCCAGCCAATATCCGATACAACCTTATTGATATTCATAGCATATCGACGGTCATGTCCCGGACGATCGGGAACAAAAATTTTTAATGCCGACATGAGACCGGAAAGGAGACAAAGGGCTCAACCGATCAAGGATTTCACAGATGGCATCAACAATCTCAAGGTTGGTGGTTTGATTATTTCCACCCAGATTGTAACTTTCACCTACCTTCCCATGTTGAACAATCTGCCAAAGGGCTTCGCAATGGTCTTCCACATAAAGCCAGTCACGAATCTGGTTTCCATCCCCATATATGGGCAAAGGTTTCCCTTCCAAAGCATTCAAAATCATCAAAGGAATAAGTTTTTCAGGGAATTGGTATGGGCCGTAATTATTCGAGCAATTTGTAAGATTAATTGGTAAGCCATACGTTTTTGAATACGCGCGAACCAGGTGGTCACTGCCAGCCTTCGAAGCTGCATAAGGCGAATTTGGAGAATAAGGGGTGGTCTCTTCAAAAGCAGGGGAATCTTTCCCCAGCGAACCGAAGACCTCGTCTGTGGAAATATGATGAAAACGAACAACTTTTACGGCTTCACTTTTTTCGTCCAACCAAACTTTGCGAGCTGCTTCCAAGAGTGAAAAAGTGCCCAGGACATTGGTACGGACAAAGGCATGTGGGGCGAGGATGGAACGGTCTACATGTGTCTCTGCGGCGAAATGAACGATGGTATTAATCTTATGACGCCGTAAAATGTCCTCGACCAGAGATTGACTGCAAATGTCACCTTTAATAAATTCATACCGGTTCAAAGAAGGGAGGTCTTTCAAATTTTCCAAACTACCCGCATAAGTCAGCAGGTCCAAGTTGACGATGTTTACGTCTGTCTGGGTGAGCAGAAGGTAACGGATAAAATTAGAGCCAATAAACCCTGCGCCACCTGTAACAAGCACATTCCTCATCTCGATCCTCCTAATCGAACAGATCTGCCTCCGATAATAAGCACGCATGGGTATCCTTATAAGAGAGTAAGGGAGGCTTATTATCAAGGAGGGGCCATTCAATCCCCAGGGAGGGATCGTTCCAAAGCAGGGACCGCTCATGAACCGATGAGTAGTAGTCGGTAGTCTTATACACCACTTCCGCCACATCACTTATGACGTAGAACCCATGGGCGAACCCCGGGGGGATCCACATTTGTTTTTTATTATTTGAAGAAAGGATAGCTGCCGCCCAGTGTCCGAAGGTTGGCGAGCTACGGCGCAGATCGACAGCTACATCATAAACTTCGCCCATTACAGCGCGCACCAGCTTACCCTGCACCTGCCGAATCTGATAATGCAAACCACGTAATATCCCTTGCCGGGAACCCGAATGATTATCTTGAACAAATCCTGCTGTAATTCCGTACGCGGCAAATTCATCTGCCCGGTATGTTTCCATGAAAAACCCCCGTCCATCACTAAATACCTTTGGCAAAATGAGAATTACACCCGGAATGGTAGTTCGTTCAAATTGCATTCTTCTCACGTTCCTTTTGGCGGTAGGCTTCAACAACCGGTCCAGGTTCTCCAATTATTTTTAATTCACCATGGTCCAACCAGGCTGCGCGCTGACACATCCCCTCGTATTTTAGTCATATTATGTGAAACCAGTAAAATAGATGTACCTCGCCGGCAAAAATCATCAATGCGCGCTTCACATTTTTTTTGAAAGGGTTCATCCCCCACACCCAAAATTTCATCGACGAGTAATACGTCAGGATTACTGGCAGTAGCTACCGAAAAGCCCAAGCGCGCATACATACCAGTAGAATAGGTCCGGATGGGAGCATTAATAAATTCGTTTAGTTCTGAAAATTCAACAATCTGATCGTATTTTTCTAACATTTCCCGACGACTGAAGCCCAAGAGTGCCCCATTCAGGAATATATTTTCCTGCCCGGTTAATTCAGGGTGGAATCCTGCACCCAGCTCCAATAAAGGCGCAACTTTCCCCCATACAACCACTCTCCCTTTGGTAGGACGTAAAACTCGCGCAATTACTTTTAGAAGCGTGCTTTTTCCAGCACCATTGTCTCCAACGATACCAAATATTTCCCCCCGATTCACTTCCAAATTAACTCCTTTCAATGCCCAGAACGTCCGCCATTGAACCTGACGTTTCATCCGACGAATCAAATATTCTTTAAAAGAACCGATGCGCTCACTAGGTACGCGAAAACGCACCGAAACGTCCTCAAGATGAATTGCATGTGCAGGAAAGGGATTTTGTGATTGGACCATTGGGGGCATTGCCCTAAATACGATAGGCAAATTCATCAGATTTTGATGTAAAGATAAACCATCCCACCAGCAGCATTCCAATCGCGATTGCAGCTGCAGGCCAGATATCACCCCAAGCTGGCCAAAGACCATCATATATCGGCAGCCGCCAGAGCTTAACCAAATAATAGAGGGGATTAAGATGCAATAACAATTGATATTTGGCCGGAATAACGGTCTCAGGGTAAATAATTGGAGTCAAGTACATCCAAGCAAGCAAGATGACCTGGTACATCTCAACTACATCAGGATAAAAAACCGCTAGCGTAGAAATCGCTAAACCCAAGCCAAGGGTAAAAAAGGTCAAAAGGAGCAGAGAAATGGGCGCAAAAAACGCTGTAATCCTTAATGGGGTACCTGTAACAACCATAACAATAACAAGGGAAACGAATGCCAATGCCAGGTTAATGATGCCCGATCCCACTGCGGAAAGCCCAAAAGAGGCACGCGGAATATAAATTCGCTGCAACAACCCTCCCCCCCAGACAAGGCTACTAATCGCACTCGTGGTACTCTGTGAAAAAAAATTCCAGGCAATTAAGCCACTAAGAATATAGGCGGGAAATTGACGAGTGGCACCAAAAATATTGGAAAAAACAAAACTTAAGATGAGCATCATCCCCAGTGGGTTGAGCATGGTCCAAGCCACACCAAGGTAGGAACGTTTATAGCGGGTAAGGATATCCCTCCGGATCAACTGATAAAGCAAATGCCGATAATGCACTGCTTCCTTAAGTTCCTGGAGGGCGTGGGGTATTAATTGTCCCGAATCGTATACCGTTGAATGCTGCATGATAACCTGGTAAGCATGGGGAAAGACTTGAGGATTTTACCATGAAAGGTAAGGGGAGCTTTTTCACTCTCATTAATGAGGAATGAGGTCGATTGAATAGGATTTGGTTTCCGCTGCCTTTTCATTCCCATGCATCAGCGATAAGAAAATCCGGCTTCACTCCGCATTGATTCAACCCAGCAGTAAGGACAGCGATCATTTCGGGCGGACCAGCAAGGTAATACTTGAGGGAAAGCGGGTGTGGAATGGAGTTAATAACCGTCCCAGCGTCGATGCGTCCCAAAATGCAATCATTTCCATCAGCATCCTGCTCAGCAAAGAACCAAACCTTCAGGTTGGAGCACCTCCCCCGGGCAGCCACCACCAAGGACCGGTAAATCAACAGGTCCGGACAGCGAGCACCATAGAACAAATAGATAGGGTGGGGATACCCAGGTGAAAGCCCGCCGAGAAAGGCAGTAAAAGCTGTTATACCGGTGCCACCAGCAAGCAAACATATATCACTGCCAGTGTCAACGATAAATTCACCATAGGGCATCTTTATCCACACCTTGCGCCCAGGTCGCAATTCAGCCTCCATTCTCCGGGTAAATAGGCCTTTGACTGCATAGGTTATGCGCAAGAGTTTGCGGTCTGTCGGGGTGCTGGCAATTGAAAAAGAGCGCGAATCAGGCCAGAAATCGCCAGGAAGGTAATCATCCAATGCCAAATGGAGGAATTGACCCGGAAAGAAGCGGGGGGCAAGGTTTTCCGGTTTCAACAATATGCTGTAAACCTGATCGCCATGATCCAGGATATCCGTCACCTGACAGCGTAGTTTTTGCGGCATCAGACCACCCGTTTGCCCCTGATCAAGCGGAAGTTGGCTGTATTTAGGTATTCCACCATGATTTTATCCAATAAGATTATATTCGATTGCCATGATTAATAAAACACCAAAAAATGCGGTGCATATTAAAATGCACCGCATTCATATCTTGCCCATATGCGCGTTATGCTTTAATTAATCCCACAGTAATTTTTTCTCCATCAAGCTCGTCTGTAACGATTGCGGAAAGGCCAGGCGGAGAGGCAAAGGTTAATTCAACGGTCAAGGTCTCAACCATTACATAGTCACGGTTGGCTTCGATCGCTTCCCTCAACCCTTCAGATGCCGTCACATAAACGCGGATGCGGTCGGCCACATCCAGGTCAGCGGTCTTGCGCAGGTCCTGCACCCGGCGAACGAACTCGCGGGCCAGCCCTTCGCGGACCAGTTCCGGAGTCAGGTCGGTGACCAGGGCAGCCAGATATGCCCCATCGTTGGCAACAGCAAAGCCCTCTTTAGCCTGGGCACGGACTTCCACTTCCTCGGGCAAGATGTTGTATTCCAACGCCTTCCAACGTCACCTTGACGGGCTGCCCAGCCAAAAAACGAGGAGCAGCAATGCCGGGATCCAGTGCAGCGATGGCCTTAGCCAACCCAGGGAATTTGTTGCCATATTTCTGACCTAGCTGCTTGGAAAGGGGTTTTACTGCAAAAGAGACTGCCTCACCGGTGGCATCCAGCAGGCGGACTTTCTTGACATTCAACTCATCGGTAATCAGGGAGCCATAAGTTTCCACAGCGTGACGTTCTTCAGGCCGCGCCAAGGCGAAAGCAGCCTCGGCCAGCGGCTGGCGCACCTTGCGGTTGGCCTTTTGGCGGGCATTGTGGCCCAGCGATACGAGCTTCATCACGAGAGCCATTTCACGGTTGAGGGTTTCGTCGATTTTTGATTCGTCCGCTTTTGGCCACTTTGCCAGGTGAACAGACTCAGGCGCGTTCGGATCGATCGAACAAACCAGATTCCGGTACATTTCGTCGGCCAGGAACGGCATGGCGGGCGCCAGCAGTTTCGCCAGGGTCACCAGCGCAGTATAAAGAGTGTAGTAGGCAGCCTGTTTATCGGAATCGGATTCAGACTTCCAGAAATCGCCTGCGGGAGCGGCGCAGATACCAGGTGGAGAGCGATTCGACGAAGGCTTCGATGGGACGCGTTGCGCCTGGGACATCGTAAGTCTCGTACGCTTTGGTAACATCCCTGACAAGGGTGTTCAGCGAAGAAAGCAGCCATTTATCCAGATCATTGGCCGGCTTAATTACCTTTGTCAGATCGGGGTTGTCCAGATTTGCATAGGTGACAAAGAACGAGTAGACATTCCAGAGGGTAAGGGTGAAATTCTTGACCACATCCGTGACCATGCTGGCTGCGAAACGACGCTCGGCGTTGGGCGGAGCGGAGGTGTAAAAGTACCAGCGGAAGGCATCCGCGCCTGATTGGTCCAATACCTCCCAAGGGTCAGCGACATTGCCAAGGTGCTTGGACATTTTTCGACCTTCGGCGTCTACGACATGACCAAGGCAAATGACATTCTTGAAAGCTAAGCTGGTCGAAAAGCAAGGTGCTGATGGCATGCAGGGTGTAGAACCAGCCACGCGTCTGATCAACGGCTTCAGAGATGTAATCAGCCGGAAATTGATTGGCAAATTTGTCCTTGTTCTCAAATGGATAGTGCCACTGCGCCATCGGCATCGAACCAGAATCGAACCAGACATCAATCAGGTCGGGAACACGCGTCATCTTACCGCCACATTTGACGCAAACCCAGTTGACCTTGTCCACATGAGGACGGTGCAGGTCAAGTGTCGACAGGTCGCGTCCGGCTTTCTCCGAAAGTTCCTTGACCGATCCGACACATTCACGATTCTTGCAGTCCGGACATTCCCAGACCGGCAGCGGTGTGCCCCAGTAACGCTCACGGCTGAGCGCCCAGTCAATATTATTGCTGAGCCAGTTGCCGAAGCGACCGTCTTTGATATGCTCAGGAACCCAATTGATTTGTTGGTTGAGTTCCACCAGGCGATCTTTGAACGCACTGGTGCGGATATACCAAGAATCGCGAGCGTAGTACATCAGCGGTGTGTCACAGCGCCAGCAGAAGGGATAGGTATGGGTAATGGTTTCTGACCGGAATAAGAGACCACGCTTATCCAAGTCGGCAGTGATAGAAGGATCGGCATCCTTGATAAAGACTCCCCTCCAAGGCGTGATCTGCGGCAGGAAATTCCCATCCGGGCCAACTGTCATCAACAAGGGCAGGTCGTATTTTTTGGATACTTCCAAATCATCCGCGCCGAAAGCCGGAGCAATATGAACCAATCCTGTACCATCTTCGGTGGTGACGAAATCGCCCAACACGACATAATGTGCGGGTTTCTCCAACGGCATGAAGGTAAAAAGCGGGTGGTATTTCGTGCCCTTTAATTTTTTGCCTTTGAATCTCTCCACCACCTTGACTTTCTCTTCCGGAAAGACTTTTTCCAAAAGGGCTTCAGCCAGGATGAGACGTTCACTACCTCCCTCCGGGATGGCGCGTTCCACCGTGACATAGTCGACCTCAGATCCCGCTGCCACGGCAACATTGGCAGGTAGTGTCCAGGGCGTGGTCGTCCAGACTAAAAGCGATGTACCGGGTTTATCCACCAAAGGCAGGCGCACAAATACCGAGGGGTCGGTGGCATCCGCGTAGCCCTGGGCAACTTCATGGTCCGAAAGCGGTGTTCCACAGCGCGGGCAATACGGGACAATCTTGTAACGCTTGAAAAGCAGATCGCGCTCCCAGAAGGTCTTCAAAATCCACCAGACCGACTCGATGTATTCATTGGTGTAGGTTACATAAGCATCACCCAGGTCCACCCAAAAGGCAATGCGATCGGTCAGTTTTTCCCAATCCTGGATGTAATCAAATACGGACTTTTTGCACAAGGCATTGAACTTCTCGATGCCGAATTCTTCAATCTGCTGCTTATTGTTGAAGCCAAGTTTCCTCTCGACAGCGATTTCGACTGCCAGACCATGCGTGTCCCAGCCACCGCGGCGTGAAACGTGGAAACCGTTCATGATTTTATAGCGCGGAAACAAATCCTTGAAGGCACGCGCCTCCACATGATGCACGCCCGGTTTGCCATTGGCGGTCGGAGGCCCTTCGAAAAAAACGTATTCGGGTGCCCCCTTGCGAAGTTCAATGGTTTTTTGGAAGATTTTTTGCGTTTTCCAGAATTTCAATATGCCCTCTTCCAGGGCACTTACATCAAGTTTAGAAGAAACAGATTTAAACATATACACCTCAACATACGTTATTCTGAATCTTGAATAACAAAACTCTCGTCTCATCCCAGAGACGAGAGTCGGAAGACTCACGCGGTACCACTCTGCTTCCTAATTAAATAGGCGCTTACAGGTACAACCAACCAGCATATACCCTGCCAATATAACGGGTGGCTTCCGGCTTTCTTACTCACACAAGGTTTTCAGATTGCAGCTCCGGGAGGATTTTCAGCCATTCCTACCAACCCGGCTCACACTATTTCCGGGCTCGCTGTTGGCGGTGGGAGGCATACTCGTTCCCATCATCGCTTATAGGCTCTAAGTTGCACTGAATTATAATAGCTTGACACGTCTCCTGCAAGGATAATTATCATGAACATCCAGATCAATGAACTCAGCCTCCCCTCCAACGCAACCGACATCCAACCCGTCCAGGGTGGCATCATCGCTTCCGGTTCCCACCTGACTTTGAACCTGCCCTTCTCTCCCGTGCGTTTCCTTATTTCAGGCTGGCAGTCCTGGTCGCTGACCGCCTGGGTGAACACAGACCGTCCCATCCGCCCGATGCGCCCAAGCATCATGCATCCCATGCAAACCGATCCTGTCCATGCTACCGAGCGGGTCCCGAACGGGTCCTGGTATGGGGCAGTGGAACTCAGCAATGGAAGGATTGTCTTCCTAGGAGCGCTGGGGTTCGAAAGCCATGTGAGATTGGATGGACAATCCCTTACTGGCGCGTATGAAGGAGGAGATGGGGAATGGTTCATAGCAAGCGGCAATGAGGACGAATTCATGATCCGGTATGCCGATCTGCTTAGAGAACGCTTTGGGAATGGACGAGCAAAACCCAGCCCGCGAATCTGGTGTTCCTGGTACAGCTTGTATACTGAAATTTACGAACAGCAACTCTTAAAAATCCTTAACGACCTGGGGACTTTGGGCAGCCCCAATGCACTGCCATTCGACACATTCCAGATCGATGATGGGTGGCAAATCAACATCGGCGACTGGGAGCCAAACAGGAAATTTCCATCCGGAATGGACTGGCTGGCAGACAAAATAAAACAGACGGGTCGCAAGGCCGGCCTTTGGCTGGCTCCACTGCTCGTCGTCCGCTCCTCCAGCATTTTCCGCGAGCACAGAGATTGGCTTCTCCATGACATAAATGGAAAACCAGTATCCGCGGGCTTTAACTGGAGCGAGCCACTCTATGCCTTAGACACCACCCATCCCGCCACGCTGGAATGGCTGGATGGATTGATGAAAAAAATACGCGGTTGGGGCTATGACTACATCAAACTTGATTTTCTTTATGCAGGAGCATTACCCGGCAAGCGAAAGATAGAAATGCCACGCGAGGCGGCGTATCGCAACGGATTAAAGACCATCCGTACGGCTTTAGGGGATGCATACCTCCTGACTTGCGGAGCGCCGATCCTGCCTTCCATCGGGCTGTGCGATGGAATGCGCATCGGTCCGGATGTGGCCGGTCACTTCAGCTCCCATCGAGACGACATCCTATTGACGAATTTCGCAATCCCCGGGGCGCGAAATGCAATACGAACCACATGCAACCGCCTGTGGCTCCAGCCGCTTGTCCAAACCGATCCAGACGTGGTTTATTTCAGCAGCCAGCAGAACAAGCTGAGCCCTGAACAAAAATCAATGATTCAAGACCTGGCACAAATCTGCAGGTTCAAAGCAAGCTCGGATATCCCCTCCTGGCTGACAAATAATGAGCGGACTGCACTGCACGCGTATTTGGAAAGCAATCCTGAAGTGCAAAAGGTCGGAAAGACAACCTACCAGATCGGTGACCACAAGGTGGATTTCGGACCTCACATCGGTATGCCGGTCACGCCAAGTATATTCAGTAAATTACAGGGGGCAGTCCTTGGCGAACTGGCAAATTCCCCGGTGCTGTTGAAAGGATTCGATAAATTGGGGAAATTGAAATTGGAGAAAATGCTGAAACAAAATCCGGTCTAAGATTAAATCATGCGGTCTTGACAGAGAGACCACAATTAGGGTTATCACAAGAAACGAATCGGGCCCATGGCGGATTTACTTTGCTTAGTTCAGAGCGTTTACCAACAATTTAATATTCCCTGGCGAGGACAAATTCAGTCGCAAAATACGCCTTCCACGTGCTGCCAGAGCTTCATAATCGCCCAACGCCTGTGCTCTCTCCAATGTTCCAAAACTCATTCCCTGTCCGGGTATATTCAAATCATTCACCGGTTCGGCTGTTATTTGGAGGAACAAGCCGGAATCCGGGCCACCCTTATGCAACTGACCGGTTGAATGCAAAAAACGCGGCCCATAACCAATAGTGGTGGCACAGCCTGTCTTCGACCGGATTGCCTGGCGAATTTGCGTGAGGGCTGCGGTCATGTCAGCGTTTCTTGGCAAATAAGCATTGATCGCGACATAATTACCTTTCCGAGCAGCATTTAAAAATGACTTCAATATTTTATCCAGACTGGAATCGGACATACGCAGAGTTGAAAAGGCTTGAACTCCATCATCGTTCCAGAAAGGTGAGCCCTGGTCAAGATGATTCGATTGGCTATACGCTGCGCTTTTAGTTTTTGTACGATCTTTCGAATCCTGAACATCCGGCTGATCAAACGCATTTACACCCAGGATTGAGCAAGCAATGGCAGTTGCCACCTCCCAACGGTAGAACTCCGCTCCGAGGTCATATGCATCTGCGAGATTGAAAACCAGCACTGGATGACCTGCTTCCTGGAGCGGTTTTATAACTCCATCCAACTCCCCCTCCCGACGCAGGTAAACAAGAAGGCGATCTGCGCCGAAACCTTCAAGCCCTTTTGATGAAGTTGGAGACACACCGAGCAATTGTTCTCCAACAACCGGGATGATGCCCTTTCCCTGTTTTCCACTCGATTCGGCGACCAACTGCTCCAGCCAGGCACCAAAAGGAGCGATCGATTTATCAGCCAGGATTGTTAACTTATCATGACCGTCCAGCGTGAATTGACCAAGGATGGCTCCAAGAACCAGGCCAGGGTTGCGCGCGCCGGATATGTCTGCAGCGCATTGGCTCATCATCCAGGCAGCGCGATCAAGCAACCGATCAAGATCAATACCCAACAGTGCCGCAGGGACCAATCCAAAATGGGTCAACGCTGAATAGCGTCCACCAACGGAAGGATCGGCGCGGAAACTCTTACGGAAGCCGCGCACATTCGCCAACGCCTCCAGGGATGTTCCCGGGTCAGTGATGGCCACAAAATGGCTGCCAGCACGCCCGCTCCGTTCCCAGAAATAGTTAAACAATGCATTGATCTCAGCCGTCCCACCAGATTTAGATGAGACCAGATATAGGGTCTTTTCAGGAGGGAATGCGCCTTCAGCAGCAAAAATCTGTTCAGGATCTGTCGAATCCAAAATGGAAAAATTAACACCATTTTCCGATGAGATAGGGAAGCAAAGGGATAGCACTTCCGGCGCAAGCGATGATCCACCCATTCCAATCAATAAAAAGTGCGTAAATCCATCAGCGTGAACCTGGGAAACAAAATCACGAATCTCTTTCAGCGCTGGGCGGGAACTATCCGGCAGGTTAAGCCAGCCCATACGATTCCGCACCTCATCCTGCCCGGCCTTATCTGCAGTCCAAAGGGTAGGATCATGCGACCAGAGGCGGGCAGGCACAGCATCTGCAATCAGACCGGCGACACGGCGCCTAACAGGATCAGCCAAAGATCCAAGAGCCTTGACTGCATTGGAACGCCGCTCATCGATCGTTTTAAGCATCGCCACAAATGAATCTGAAAACGTTTTGACCCCTTCGTCCTCAAGTTCCGCAGTCACTTTATTCATTGAGATGCCCAATGACTCAACATCTTCCAAAACTTTCCGAGCCTCCTCGAGGTGAACCGTTAGGGTGAGTTCAGCCTTTCCATGATCCCGAAAGGCAGCGAGAGTTTGCGGGGGAACGGTATCGACGGTGTTAGGACCAATCAGGCTATTCACATATAAGGTGTCGGGGTATGCAGGGTTCTTGGTGCTGGTGGAGGCCCACAACGGACGCTGCAGGTGACAACCAGACATCCGGAGGCGGGCAAAACGTTCCCCCTCAAATACTTTCCTGAACTCTTCATAAGCAAGTTTGGTATAGGCAATGGCGGTCTTGCCGCGAAGCGAGGAATCTGCCGCCAGGAGGGGATCCACCTTGGTATCCATACGGGATACAAAAAAAGAAGCAACCGAGGCTATGTGGTCCACAGGCAAACCGGCTGCAACACGCGTCTCCAAGCCAGTCAAGTAGGCATCCATTACGGAACGATAACGCTCAACCGAAAAGATCAATGTAATGTTTATATTGATACCAGCAGCGATTGCATCCCGGATGGCAGGGAGGCCTTCCTGAGTTGCCGGAATTTTTATCATCAGGTTCGGTCGAGATACCCTCTCCCATAGATCTTTCGCCAGGGCCAGAGTCCCCTCGGTATTGTGCGCCAGCGTTGGATTGACTTCAAGGGAAACATAGCCATCGGCTCCTTCGGAAGCACGATAAAGTGCAGAAAACAAGTCGCAGGTATCGCGAATATCTTCGATGGCAAGCTGCCAGAATATTTCCTCTGCATTCCACCCCGACCAGGCAAGGGGCAAGATCACCGAGTCATAATCGTTTGTCTTGGAGATCGCATTGTTAAAAATGGTCGGATTGGAGGTGACCCCACGAATGTCACCCCGTTCAATCATGGCAGCCATTTCACCTTGCGAGCCATCGGGTGCCTTTACCAATAAGCGACGTTGGATATTATCGAACCAGAGGGATTGTCCAAGTTCAAGGAGATTTTGAATTTGTGAACTCATTAGATACCTCGAAGAATACAAAGATTCAATTTAATTCCAAGCCTTTTATTATACGACAATAATTATCTATTTACTTCAATTTTTTTAATTTTAGCAACCCGGCGAGCATGACGTTCCTGACCCGGATCATTGCCCACAAAACGGGCTTCGAGAAAGGACATAACGATTTCATTTGTCAATTCAGGACCAATAACGCGAGTTCCGATGCATAAAACATTCATGTCATCGTGTTCCACGCCTTGGTGGGCCGAGTAGGTGTCGTGACAGACACAAGCATAAATCCCATTAATTTTATTGGCAGCAATGCATGCGCCCACCCCTGAGCCGCACAGTAAAATCCCTCGATCAGCGCCTCCTGCCTGGATGAGGCGTCCCAGCTTTTCGGCGTAATCGGGGTAATCCACAGGCTCGACACTATCGGTTCCCAGGTCAACCGCATCGTGTCCGGAAGCGCGCACCGTCTTCTTAATAGATATGTTTTAATGGATATCCGGCATGATCACAGGCAATTGCAATTTTCATCTCTCGTTCTCCGTTCAGGGTTTTGGGTCCCTTCCCATGAAAGCGCCAATTCAACAATGATATTCCCGAACCCCGGCAAACTGATTTTACCATGCAGGCTGACATGAAAAGTCTGTTGTCTTACGATAGCTGTTGTGCCATAATTGACATACTTATCCTTTTAGAAATTTTTCCCCCAGGAGGTATGCATGGCAACTCCCAACCCCGCCCAGGAAATTGCTGATGAGATCCGCAACCTTCAATCAAAAGTTGGGGATCTGCAAGGGAATGTCCATTTATCCAAAACGCGCGAGGCAGTAGAAGATCTACAGACTACGGTCAATGGCCTTACCCAGCGGGTTGCAAATTTACGAACACGCGGATATATCTTTGAAAAAGAATTGGAAAACCAAGGGCAAACATTAGCGAAATCGTGGCTTACCCTTTACCCAAACATTGAATCCCAAATCAACCTGCAATCTTCTAGCCATGGAAAACAGCTTGCGGCCCATTGAAATGCAAATGTCACAGCTTGCAGCATTAACCAGTAATCCCGGGGCGGCACGCGGACTGCTCAGTACCATTCAGTCTGCGGTAGACCTCCTGGAGGAGAAAGTATCGGCAACCGAACGGACCATAGCCGGGATGTACGACCAATTAAGCAACGAGGTCACCCGGTTTACCAACCATTTGAGCGAAATCGAATACCTGGTAACGCAACTGGCAGAAGCAAACTTCCAATTGCTACCCACCGAAGGTGGGATTGCAGCAATCAAGGGAGTCTGGTGCAAGACCGGGAAGGAACAGAAAGGGGACCCTGAAGGGGTACTTTACCTGACCGACCAACGAATCCTCTTCGAACAGAAAGAAGAGATAGTAACCAAGAAAGTGTTATTTATGGCGACCGAGAAACAGAAAGTGCAGCAATTACAGATAGAATGTCCGGTAGCGCTGGTTGAAAGAGTGGATCTCAGCAAGCAAGGATTATTAAAAAATGAAGACCACATCGAGGTCCGATTCGCAAGCGGTGCCCCGGTTGAAGTTGCCCACTTCCACATCTGGCAAGACAACACGATCTGGCAGCAATTAATCAACCGTGCTAAAAGTAAAGACTTTGATAAAGAACGCGCAGTGGCAATCGATCAATCCGCCATAGATAAAATCAAAACCGCCCCAAGCCAGTGCCCAAGCTGTGGGGGGAATATCACCCAGGTGGTTTTTCGAGGAATGGACAGCCTCACATGTGAATATTGCGGTTATGTAATCCGTCTGTAATTCGAGAAATAATACAAACATGCGGCAGTCAATAGACTGCCGCATGTTTAATTTACGACAGACAACCCTACGAATAGACTTCTTTCAATTCAGGTACAGGCAAAACAATTTGCCCTTCCTGCTTATTACCCACCCTCGTAACCTTTCCCGGCTGCTTTGCGGCTGTGAACGCAGTAAAAGCCGCCACCAACGCATCCAATTCTTCAGGGGTATAGATAAGTTCCACCGGTAAAACGCCCTTTAATAACCGGTGCCGGGTTATTTCTTCAAAAAAATTCATAGGATCCTTGATGCCCATCGCCTGTTCATAGAGGACCAACTGGCGCTGTAATCGGCCTTCCAAGGTTGGTTTTGGCAATGGCAGTTTTCCAAGCAGGGTGCAAAACGCGGCATGGGGGTGTGTCTCAAGCCACTGGTGGGGAGAATTTTCAGCCGGATAAAGTTTAAATCCCATCCCCTCCAACTTTGCATGGAAATCAAAACCCGTTTGCATCCAGGCTGCGCAGGTCTCTGGGCGGGATGAGGTTGGCGAAACAGAGATTCCGTATTCCCGCAGTTCGTGCTCAGCCAGACGCATATCCACCCCACGCAAGTGACCTGGAGTGAGGCTTTGGTTTTCCATTTTTTTACGAACAAGCCCCAAGTTTGGGCAATGCGGCGCATTTATCGCGACGAGAGTTTCCTGTTGATTGCCCAGGTAGGTGAGAACATCTTCGATCTCACCAGTTGATAGAGCAACCAACAGACAATCTTCATCGAGGACAGCACACGTAAATGGATGGAGTCCTCCAGAAAGGTCAATGCCAATGAAAGTTGCCTTTGAGAATAGCATAGGACCTGGCTGCCTGATAAAGATGAACCGACTAAGCATAGTTTAGAATAAAAGGGCAATTAATGCAACATGGATAAAACATTTTGTTTATATTCACAATTCGAGGGTATTAATAGGGTGGATGACCATAATGTAACCAATTTTCGCCAGGAAATTCAGGAGTAAAAGAAACTCTGTTCCTGTCATGTATTGCAAGATTAAAACCGATGATTCCACTTGATAATTATTTTATTTGAAGGCGAAAATAAGATCCGCACATCAGGGAAAATGTGCGGATTGAAAATTATCCACCAGGAGACGGAACCTCAGATATTATCAACGGTTTAACAGATATCCAGAAAGTGAATAAAAAAGTCGATAAACCCAGAAGGGTTACAACCGCTGAATCCGTGATACAAACCAATTACAACTATTTACATCTGCAGCGGCGAAGCCCCTCGGCTGATATTTTCAAGGAACTCCTGCCGCGTTGCCAGGTTGGCACGAAATGCCCCATGCATGGCAGAAGTTGTCAGGCGGGCGTTGTGTTTCTGAACCCCGCGCATACTCATGCACAGATGCAATGCTTCAACGACCACTGCGACGCCTTGTGGATGGAGCAAATCGCGAATAAAATCAGCGATCTGGCGTGTCATGCGCTCCTGGACCTGCAACCGACGAGCGTAAAGGTCCACAATGCGGGGAATTTTCGATAATCCAAGTACTTTGCCATCCGGGATGTAAGCCACGTGCACGCGCCCCATGAAAGGCAGCAAGTGATGCTCGCAAAGACTGTAAAATTCAATATCGCGAACGAGAACCATCTCGTCATATTTGACCTCAAACAAGGCATCATTAACAACTGCAACCGGGTCCATTTGATAGCCGGACAGCAATTCAGCATACATGCGCGCAATCCGTTCTGGGGTGCGCTTTAAACCATCCCGCTCCGGATTTTCACCGACGGCCTGCAATATTTTCTTCACTGCAGATTGGATTTCAATCATGTCTATCTTACTCTTTGCAGTCATTTCATCAGCGATATTATCGTCAAAATCGATATATTCCATAGGGTTCTCACAAGAAAACTGGCCCGGAAAATCTTCCGGGCCAGAATATTCGGTCCGCGAAGATCAGCCGATCTTAGGCTCGATCAGCCCGTAAGTTCCATCGCGGCGATGGTACAGGACATTGATCGAATTCGTATCGACATTGAAAAAGATGAAAAAGTTATCATGGCCAAGCAATTTCATCTGCTCCAACGCTTCCGCTTCATTCATCGGGATCAGGTCAAAGGTCTTATGACGGGCGATCACCTGAGCTTCTTCCCCAGCCGACTCTACGGGTGGGGGAAGCGGTACGACTTCGGAGGCGGAACGACCGTCACCCCTACCACGAGAATGCTTGCCCTTGTAGCGATCAAGTTGGCGCTGCATTTTATCAATCGCGGTATCGATCGCCGCAGTTATATCGACTCCACGTTCCTCGACGCGTAATAGAGCCCCGCGCCCACGTACTGTAATTTGGGCGACATTACGATCTTCAGCACTGCGTGCTGTTTTGATATAAGTCAGATCCACTCTAACATGCTCGACATCACTCAGATAGCGGTCCAACTTGGAGGCTTTCTTCGTGACATATTCTTTTAAGTTGTCAGCCAACTCCATATTCCTTGCATACAATTCGACTTCAACAGTCATAGATCCTCCTGTGAAAAATTGGAATTAAAGCTCAAACATTATTTAAACCATGATGAGGTAATGCGCGAGCAATTGTCAATGCATAAACAGAATTTGCACCTGCATCCATTAATGCGGCCGAACAAGACGAAAGAGTAGCTCCAGTCGTGGCAACATCATCCAAGAGCAGAACATTCGACCTGAGAACGAGGGCCGGATTCCCAAGAAAAGCCCCAGAGACATTTTCCCTACGTTCAGCGATGGACAACCCGACCTGAGATCTTGTCTCACGGGCGCGAACAAGCGCACGAGGGGAATATCGCCAATGGTTGATCAAGGCCAAAGGCATTGCCACTAATCCGACCTGATTATAGCCGCGTTCTTTGGTCCTTTCTTTCCCCAAGGGAACCGGGACAACCAAATCCACGGGCCATCCCAGCGTGTAAACAAATTCGGCAAAATGTTTCGCAAGGGCATCGCCAAGCGCAACATTACGGCGGTATTTAAGTTTATGCAATGCATTACGGATTGGGCCTTCAAAGACCAACCACGAACGCATCATTTTGTAATGGGGAGTGAGAACCTTTACAATGGGAGCATTGACCGGGACGGGAAATGGGTAAACCACAAGTCCGACAAACAGGTTCAGAAATGGTCTGAACCTGTTTTTGACAATCTGGACACCAGCGGTACCCCGCCTGATTGCACCCCCCACAAACCGGTGGAAACAGCCAGTCCAGACCAGCCCACATCCACTGGTTTAACTGATATATCAAATACCCGTCCAGTCTGCAGATTTAAATAAAGTATTTCAAAGAACCGTAAAGACGGAACCCAGCCGGGGTAAGCAATACGATCATCAAGGCCGGAAAGATAAAGAGTCCCATCGGGAATATCATTTTTATTGGTGCTTTATGCGCTTCTTCTTCAGCATGCTGACGGCGTTTAATCCGCATCTGGTCGGATTGAATACGCAAGACCTTCGCCATGCTGACACCCAGCATTTCAGATTGGATGACCGCTGCTACAAAGCTGGTCATTTCAGCCAAACCCAATCGATCAGCCATATCTCTTAATGCGTCCCGGCGTAATTTCCCCAGTTGGATTTCCCTAATCACACGACCAAATGCCAATGATAGTTCATTGTCCCATTTTTCATTTACCTTTGACATGGCTGCATCAAAACCCAAACCTGCCTCCACACAAATGGTCAACAAATCGAGAGCATCCGGCATGGCCTTGCGGACTCCCTTCTGCCGGCTGTTTATCCTGGACCTGACCCACAAATCCGGGAAGAAATAACCCAAAACCGTAAATGCCAACACGAGCAGTAACTTGATTGGAAGTGTAAAGGTCTGTGAAAAGAGGGAAATCAGGAATACCACCCCACCAAACAAGCCCGCGGATACAAAATGCAAAACCATGAAAGTGGATGCATCCATCCGCCCTGGATTTCCAGCCAATTCCAGCCTGACGCGCGTCTGCTCAACGACATGTTGCGGGGTAAAGCGGGACGACATTTCACCCAAACGGCGCATGATCGGCATAACCACACGTTCAGAAAAAGGCTGGGCAAGTTCAATTTCCTCGAGTGATACAGTCTCCCCACGCTGACTATATTCAGCCAGGCGTGCAGCCAAAGGATCAGTTTCTTGAGATCTTGATTTTCGGATTCCAGCGACAACCAGGATAATAGCACCGGTGATCACTCCGATGATTACCACAATAATAATAATTGTTGTAAGCATGCTACACCTCTACATTTGCAATACGGGTCATGACAAAATATCCAACTGCAATCAACATTCCTGCACCTCCCAGGGCAATTCCACCGCACAAGATATTATCCTTATTAAAAAATTCCATAACATAACTGCGGTTTAAGAACCACAAGATGCACAAAAGGCCAATCGGCATTAATGCAAGCGCACGACCAGAATACATGGCCTGGGCTGTAAGAGCACGAATATCCCCTTTAATGCGGACACGCTCACGGATCGTGTAAGAGATTACATCCATGATTTCGGCCAGATTACCACCAACTTCCCGCTGAACATTTATGGCAGTGACCAGAAAATCAAGGTCCTGGCTCGGGATGCGCCGAAGCAAATTCGCCAGGGCCTTCTCCATGGGAATGCCCAGTTGCATTTCCTGCACCACCCGCCTAAATTCATCACAAATGGGGGCAGGCAATTCCTTGCTTACGGCTTCCATTGCCTGTAACGTGGAATAACCTGCGCGGAGACCATTTACCATTAAGTTCAACATATCAGGCAATTGATCATTGAAGCGGGTCAAGCGTTTCGATTGCTGGTTTTTGACATACATCCGGGGCAGCAACGCACCAATTCCTGCTCCAATAACAGCTGATATTAGAAGTCTCCCACCGAGTAAAAAGGCAATCAAGGCTCCACCGATCACTGCAATAACATACAGAGCCATATATTCGCCAGGTTTGAATTTTAAATCAGCACGAGCCAATTCGCGGGAAATGCGTTCTCCGAACGAAGATTTTTCGACACGCTTATTCACCCAATCGGTTAGTGCACCTTTGGAATCCTTGGCATCGGTCTTTTTATCTTCTTCCAGATACTTGTTTAGGCGGTCATCCATGGATGTCTTATCACCGGTCGCTGAAACAATCAATCCAACGACCAGCAGCACCAAAGCAAGTACACCACCACCAATAAGCAAAGAGGTTGTCATTTATCACCTATCCAAAAATAGATCTGACTCCTATTCCTAATATCTCTGCCTGCTACCAACACCAAAGATTGATGGGGGCAAATGAATACCAGCCGCTTCAATTTTTTCCATGAATTTCGGTCGCAGACCGGTGGGGCGCATATGACCAAGAACTTTACCATTCTCCAATCCAGTCTGTTCGAAAACAAATAAATCCGTTGTGGTGATGACATCTCCTTCCATACCACTCACTTCGGTGATAAAGGTTACTTTGCGGGAGCCATCACGCATACGTTCCTGATGGACAATCAGATCAATAGCCGAGGAAACTTGTTCACGAATGGCACGAACTGGCAACTCCATCCCGGCCATCATGGTCATTGTCTCGAGACGGGCCAATGTATCACGTGGCGAGTTTGAGTGCAAGGTGGTCATCGAGCCATCATGACCGGTGTTCATGGCCTGCAACATATCCAGCGCGGCGTCATCACGGATTTCTCCAACGATGATCCGGTCAGGACGCATGCGGAGGGCATTAACCACCAAATTGCGGATGGTAATTTCACCACGACCTTCAATATTCGGCGGGCGGGACTCGAGGGTGACAACATGTTCCTGGCGAAGCTGCAATTCTGCTGCATTTTCAATGGTGAGGATACGTTCATCACCCGGGATAAAGGTGGAAAGGATATTCAGCAATGTGGTCTTTCCGGAACCAGTACCGCCAGAAATGACAATATTCATTCTTGCTTCAACACAAGCTTTTAGAAATTGAAGTGCTTCTGGTGTAATTGTACCAAATTGAACCAACTGCTCAAGCGTAATTGGCACTTTTGAAAATTTACGGATGGTCAGAGTGGGACCGACCAGGGAAATTGGGGGAATGACTGCATTCACACGAGAACCATCCGCCAGACGTGCATCCACATAGGGGCTGGACTCATCAATACGCCGTCCCAGCGGAGCCACAATACGGTCAATGATGCGCATCACATGGTCATTACTTTCAAATGTCACCGGAACACGATGAATTTTCCCTTTGCGCTCAATATAGATATTCTTCGCCCCATTCACCATGACTTCCGTGATGGTCTCATCTTCAAGAAGAGTCTGAAGGGGACCAAGCCCAGGATTTCAGCCGTTATCTGTTCAAACAGGCGAGCGCGCTCGGGCCTGGAAAGGACAATATTTTCTTCACTCAGAATTTGCTCAAACAACCCCTGGATGGTCTTGCGAACATCGTCGGTTTTGGTGATATCCATCGAAGGATCAAGTTCGGCCAATAGCCGATTTTGAACACGCGTTTTCAGATCAAAGTATGTGCCAGCCTGGGGAGTTGCACTGGGAGCGCTCACCCGGCGTGCCTGCAAGGATGAAAGGCGAGATTGATCTCCACCAGGAGCCTGAGGGGCGCCAGGCACCTGTTCGGAAGGTTTCCCCTGCCCTTGCTCAATCCGTTTAAGTAAAGACATTCTACCTCCTAATAATTAATTACCGTTTAGCCATTGCCTCTGATTCTTCCATTTCTCGTTTGACCAGCTTGGCCCGTAGAGCTTCAACCAATGTATAGATCCCTCTGGCAGCCGGCTGGGTCTTATTATCGAGCATAAATGGAACACCTCGATTGACAGCCGGTATCACCGTGCGTTCATCGAGCGGAATAACAGCCATCACTTCTTGCTTTAAATTCTCACCAACTTTTTCCGGAGAAATGGCAATTCGTTTATCGAACTTATTCATAACGAAGGCTATTTTATCCGCCGGCATATTCAATGTCAGCAGAAGATCCAGGAACAATCGATCGTTCTTGATCGAAGGGATGTCTTGAGTTGCAATCAAAACGATGGCATCAGCGATATCGAGTACCGATAATGTCACATCTGTGAGATATGCACTGCTATCCACAATCACATAAGCGTAAAGTTGACGCAAATAACGCAGCAATTTCGCGAATTGGTCTGCATTTATTTTTTCTGCATTCTCAGGTCGTGAAGGAGATGCCAGAACATGCACACCGGAAGCTGCGTTTTTAATCATTACGCTATCCACAATTTCAGGATCCAGTTCATCAACACGCGGAGCAAGATCGATAATTGTATTTTTTCCCTGCTCATTTAGAAAGATGGCTACATCCCCAAACTGAAGGTTTGCATCCACGATCACGACGCGTGTTTCCTCATTGTGAAGAGCGACTGCGAGATTTACTGCAATCGTGGTACATCCCGTCCCACCCTTCGGACTATAAACAAGGATGATTTTCCCGCGAGTCGTTAAGTTGGTAGTAGTAGATCGATTAGGACTGCCTTGCGCCGCAACAAACACCTGGGTGGATTTGGCGCGTTCTTCACGGGCCATCTTGCCGGCACGCCGAATCGCGGCAACGAGTTCATCCGGCATAGGTGGTTTGGTGAGGAAATCCCGTGCACCGACCAACATTGCACGCCGCATATAATTCTGATCCCCCTGAACCGAAAGGATCACCACCTGGACGGCTGGCATTTTCTGCCGGATCGCTTCCGTAGCAGCAATGCCATCCATGTCAGGCATATTGATGTCCATCAACACTACATCGGGATTGGCCTCCTGGGATAATTGGATTGCTTCTCGACCAGTTCGAGCAGCAGCCACCACGTCAATATCCGACTCGAACTGCAACAACTTTCGCACATTTTCGCGTGTTTCAGCAACATCATCCACAATTAAGACGCGAAACTTTTCACCATCAACCATCTATTATCACCATAAACCTTTTTGGAATATTCAAATAATTATCTATGGGGTGGGCGTCGCTGCATCGCCATAGATTTTAATGTCAGGTAGTGTATCAAGGCGTGGTTGAACGGCATAGGGTAACTTGGCAGGCACCGGAATATTATATTGGGTCAAAAGGTATTCCAGCATGGCTGCATTGGTTTTCACTGCTGGGCCTGTGTCATTTGGATTGCGAAGGGTTAAGGTAATTTTGGCTCCGCTATAAATCAGGTAAACTAGTGTATTCGCATCATCCGGAGAAACCATTAACGTGACGACATCAGGACGCGTGATAGCAACAGCCGGTTGTGAACCAGCGGGCGCAGGGGTGGCAGTAGCGACTGTTCCAGATGATGACTGTGCGAATTGATCAGAGGTTGTCTCACCCGGGGCCGGGAACGAACCCACGTGCAATACCTGTACGTTTTGCATAATCATCTGCGTGACCATGCGCGGACGCTGCCCTTCTGAGGGGACAAGGTAGAGAGGTTGGTTCAGAGTTTCGTCCAATGCTGTTGTTCCCACTCTCGATCCTTCCCCGCCAGACGTTATAACAGCGGTGAGTAGAGTCCCATTTTGAGTTACTCCAGGGGATAAAACATTAGCCGTGAAATTGGGCAGGATACTCTGATTCGTGGGATCAACATCTACAAGCAACATAGTCACGATGATATTAACATAATCGCCATCACTGATCCCGTACGCAACTGAGGCGAGTCCTTTAATTGGGACCGCCACTGCAGTCAAGCCTTGGGGAATAACCGGAGCCCATGAGGAACCAGGTAAATTAGCTCCCGGAGAGGATGAAACCATGGTGTCCGTTATCACAACACCTTGGGTCAGTGCATATTTGGCGTACATGTTCACCAGGTCAGCTTTGTTAACAAATTCTCCCTGAACGAGGTCGGTTTGACTGATTTGGATGGAACTCAACATCGCCTCAGTGATGAGTGTACCAGGTGGAATATTTTGTCCGGCAGTAATAATTCCGATTGCATTGGGTTGCTGGGTTGCCTGATTCACGGGGGGCTGGGGTGTAGCGGGGGTTCGATGCATATATAAATATGCTCCCCCAGCAGCCACAACGATAATAATAATCAATGCTAAATATATGAATATACGTCCACGCTTCATGGGATTCTCCTTCCGACCCGGGTTGATATTAGCATTATACAGTAAAAATACAAGCTTTAATATTGCACCAACATAATTGTGAAGTGGCAGGTTTCAAGACAATTTTCTTGAATTGTCCTGGCTAATTTAAATAATTGAACATTGAAGGAGAATAAAGTTTGAACAAAGGTACTTACGAGACGTCTTCTTCTGGCTGCAGACCTCGCACCACGTCATCCATTGTCCCTCCTTCTTTTCTCATCCCAGGTGCAGGTACACCGCAGTAAGGGCAGATATTCCAAGGTAATTCCATCAGCCGTCCACACGCGTGACAGGGTTTCCGCAGTTTGGTCTGGCACGTAGGGCACACCATCCAATCGTCCTTGATACGCCTTTCGCATCCAGGACATACAGACTGGTCCTCAATAGACTGCAACAAGGCTTCCTCTTCCAATGTCTGCTGGTATTCTTCTTCCAAGGTGCGAGACGGGCGCAGAACGAGATATACAATGACCCCAGGTAAATTAAGCAGTGCCACCAGCGCAGCCGCCAGGAAATGAACCAAGCGATCACGGTGACGAGCACGGATATCGCGAAAGGTCCAGACTACAAGAGCTACCCATAAAGCTACAATGAAAGCTCCAGTGAAACCTGTAAGCACCAGGGTAAAACCGCTTAAAAATGTGGGGTCAAAACGCATGGTACCTCCCGCCGAGAAAATTACAGCACGATATTAGTCTAAAACAAAAAAAAGATCACAATACCAATTAATTATATGGAAAATAATCTCTTCAGGTTGATACAAGCCGACCCGGTAATATTCTGACTGAAACCAACAACCCCTGGATCCTTGGGAATCAACATGCGCCCACGCAATTGCATGTTTTTGTCTGTCCGTGAGTAAAATTGGCCTCTTATGTATTAATTATACCCACAAAAAAGAAACGGGGGCTTTTGAAAAACCCCCGGTGCGAGATAGACAATATAGCTGATGGGTTTGATAAATTATTCCCTATATAAGCGAAACCCGGTTCAGAGGGACAACCGGGTTTCAAGCTTGATCTCATATTTCATGAGTGTACAACTATATTCCCTTATCCTGGTCTTTCGCTCCGTAACCGGGACCGGATTTGAAGAAATCATAATTGGGTTGAATATCGTCTCGAAGGTTAACAACTTCACCAGCAGTCAACTGTTTTACTGTATCCAGCGCGATGGGTGTGCCTAGATGGTTGGTCCCTTCAAAATGGCCGGTCAAGCCAACCTTGCTGATATATTCCCCACCCTTAGCAGTGTAAGCACCCGGAACCTCATCTTCCGGAAAGATAGCCGCAAACGGACATTCGGGGATGCATGCCCCGCAATCTATGCAAGTATCCGGATCAATGTACATCCACGGATATTTTTCGACCGGTTCACCAGGCACGATGCACTCTACCGGACACACTTCAATGCAGCCACGGTCACGTAAACAAAGGCTGGTAATAATATGCGTCATGATGATCCTCCTTTTCGAAATATATTCAAAAGATTGTCATATTATAACGAGGCAGGCAAAAATGTGCAACATAAGGCCCGGACATTTGAAGCCCGGGCATATCAATTTTATATTCCTGGAAATTTATTTTGACGAAAAACGACGGGCAACCTCTGTCCAATTAACCACATTCCACCAGTTTGTAATATATTCCGCACGCCGGTTCTGATATTTCAAGTAATAGGCATGTTCCCAAACGTCCAATCCCAGGAGTGGTGTCATCCCGTCGGAGATTGGAGTATCCTGGTTGGCAGTCGAAACAACTGCAAGCCCATTGCCCTTCCTGACCAGCCAAGCCCAGCCGGACCCGAACCGTCCCGTGGCAGCCTTCTCGAACTCGGTTTTGAAGCTAGTATATGAACTGAAGGTGCTTCCGATGGCCTTTGCAAAGTCACCTTGCGGTTCTCCGCCAGCCTTGGGAGCCATCATGTGCCAAAAAAAGTCATGGTTCCACGTCCCGCCACCGTGGTTACGAACTGCGGTCCGAATATCTTCCGGCACGGCATTCAAATCCATTAGCAAGGCCTCGAGCGACTTGCCTGCCAGCTCAGGGTGCTTATCTAGAGCAGCATTCAGATTGGTGACATATGCGGCATGGTGTTTGTCGTGGTGAATTTGCATCGTCATCGTATCAATGTATGGCTCCAATGCGTCATAGGCGTATGGGAGGGGATTAAGTTGGAATGACATGTTGTTTTCTCCTTATTTAGGTTAATATTATTGGATAATTATTGTCTATATTGTACTTTTTATTTCACTCAAGTCAAGTTTTGTGCGGGTGCTCTTACAAATTACTAATACAAAACTACACAAGCGGTATACTTGGGGGATTATGAGTGAATTCCAGACGCCTCGTCGGGCCACACTGACCCTAAGTTTGCTGGCAGGTGTCGTGGCGGTCTCCACCGCCGCCATTTTTATCCGTTTCGCCCAGCAAGAAGGTTCGCCATCCATTGTCATTGCCGCAGCACGGCTGACGATTGCCAGCCTGGTGCTGGCTCCCTTCGCTTTAACCCGTTACCGATCGGATTTGCACACGTTGAGCAAGCAAGAATGGATTTTAGCGTTGCTTTCCGGTCTCTTCCTTGCATTACACTTTGGCACCTGGATCACATCATTAGAATACACGTCCGTTGCCAGTTCGGTTGTATTGGTGTCAACTACACCGCTGTGGGTGGCGATTCTTGCCCCCCTTGTGTTACGCGAGCGCCTGGGGATTGCTGCAGGGATAGGATTAATCCTGGCGTTATCAGGGGGAACCATTGTTGGCTTAAGCGATACATGCACCTGGCAATCAGGAGCTGTAACCTGCCCCCCACTGCAATCCTTTTTCGCCGGGAGAGCCGCCCTGGGCGATTTACTGGCATTGACCGGAGCATGGATGGCGGCAGGATATATTTTAGCGGGGCGCAAGCTACGGTCAAAAATGGAGCTGATCCCGTATGTATTTATTGTTTATGGGATGGCTGCAATCGTGTTGATTGTCATCATGCTGGGGTTAAGGGAAAGTCCAGTGGGACTGCCTCCATTGGTGTACCTGTGGTTCATCCTCCTGGCTTTAGTACCCCAGTTGCTCGGGCACTCCACCTTTAACTGGGCGTTAAAATACCTGCCCGCTTCGTTTGTTTCCGTTGCCCTGCTGGGAGAACCTGTCGGTTCGACGATCCTGGCTTATTTCATTTTCCAGGAGCAGCCTGGGTGGACGAAAATTGGAGGAGCTGTTCTGATTTTAATTGGGATTTGGATGGCATCCAGGGGAGAGAAAAAATAAACGGGAGTACTTCTATAATTAGCCGAACAAAAAATCGCCCGGATTTTATCCGGGCGATTTTTGATCCCATTCAGACTACCTAGGTTTTGTTGTTTAAATCTGCTCACCTTTAAACTGGCTCAGGTACAGGTGATGGTAGAAACCATGCTGAGTTAAGCAACTGCTGATGGGTGCCTTTCTCAACAATCTCGCCATCCTTGATTACAAGCAGCAAGTTGGCATCCCGAATGGTGCTCAGCCGGTGGGCGATGACAAAACTTGTGCGTCCTTTCATCAAGCGCAGTAGTGCATTCTGGATGCGGACTTCAGTACGGGTATCGACACTGCTGGTGGCTTCATCCAATATCAGAATGGAAGGATCAGCCAGGATGGCACGCGCAATGGATAACATTTGCCGCTGACCCTGACTCAGGTTGCTGGCCCGTTCAGAGAGCATGGTCTGATAGCCTTGTGGCAATTTCTGAATGAAAAGGTCCGCATCCGCCATCCTGGCAGCCTCGATCACTTCTTCGTCTGTCGCCTCCAGACGACCATAGCGAATGTTTTCCATTACCGATGCTGAAAACAGGAAGGTATCTTGAAGAACCAATCCCAGTTGATGGCGAAGATCATCTTTTTTAATCTGTCGGATATCTTTGCCATCAATGCAGATTTGACCAGCATCGATTTCGTAGAAACGGGTGAGTAAATTGACGAGAGTGGTTTTCCCAGCTCCGGTCGGGCCGACCAGAGCCACGATCTCTCCCGGTTTCGCTTCCAGGGTCAGGTTCTTGATAATCGGCTTTTCAGGAGAATAACTAAACTGGACATTATCGAATGTCACGTGTCCTTGAAATCGTTCCAAGGTGACAGCATCGGGAGCATCATCGATTTCTGACTTTGTGTCGATGACCTCGAAAACGCGTTCCGCGCCTGCCAGCGCCCCCTGGATGGCGTTGTAAATATTCGACAGTTGTCGCAGCGGATTGACAAACGAGCGTCCCGTAACTAATGAAGGCCGCGATCGTCCCAATGGTCACCAGCCCTTTGAGCGCCAGGTAACCTCCCAGGCCGGCAATGGTGATCACGAACAAATTTCCAAGTTGATTGGTGAGTGGCATCAGTAACAAGGCATAGGTGTTGGCATAGATGGCTGCCTTGTAAACATCCTGGTTGCTTTTGCGAAAGGCTTCGATGACCGAATCGTTTCGCCGAAAGGCTTTGATCACCCGCTGCCCGCTGATGGCCTCTTCGGTGACACTGGTCATCTCTCCCAGGTGTTTCTGCAATTCACGGAAGCCTTTACGGGTGTACTTGGCAACGAATTGCGTGAACCAGATCATCAAAGGCACTACTGCAAGGGCAGCCAAGGTCAGCCAGACATCCATCATGAACATGGCGATCAGTATGCCAGCCATCGAAAGCACGCTGGCGACCAGCGAGACCACGTTTTGAGAGACTGCCTGGTTGATGGCGTCAATATCATTGGTCAGACGGCTCATCAGTTCGCCGGCGGTATTGCGTGTCGAAGAACTTGATCGAAAGCGTCTGCAAATGCCCAAACAGGTCATGGCGCACGCCCTTTAGTGCTTTCTGCGAGACACTTGCCATCATCCAGCCTGAGGCGGCATCGCACAGGTTGCCCAGGATGAAGACGACCAGCATCCACAAGGCGATTGTCGCCAGCCCGGTGATCTTTTTGACTGCTATGAATTTATCGATGGCCTGCCCCATCAGGTAGGGTCCGATCAACCCGAGCACGGTGGAGACAAGAATAAATCCAAATACGATGGATCAGGATTAGGGCGATACGGTTTGAGATATGGCACCAGCCGACCAAGGGCGCGGCGAGGATTGCGCGCTTTTTCAATCTTGCCGGGGCGACCCGGGCCTCCGCGCATCATCTGAGAACGGATCTCACTGGCATTGCGCTGGGGGAGTGGGTTGGTCTGCCATGGCTAGGCTCCGTTGACCCCATTCCCCAACTGGGAAGCAAAAATTTCCTGGTAAATCGGGCTGGATTGCAGCAATTCGCGGTGCGTGCCTTCAGCAGCTATTTGACCCTTGTCGATCACTACGATCTTGTCGGCCTTCAGCACCGTGCTGATGCGCTGAGCCACCACGAAACTGGTGCGGTCCTTTCATCAGCTGCATCCAGGGCGGATTGGATCTTCGTCTCGGTCTCCACGTCCACCGAACTGGTGCTGTCATCCAAAATCAAAATGGAAGGTTTGGTAAGAAGAGCACGTGCAATGGCAATGCGCTGCTTCTGTCCACCGGAAAGGTTGGTGCCACGTTCTTCCACATGGGTGTCGTACCCTTCCGGCAGCTCCAGGATGAACTCATGCGCCTGGGCAGCTTTGGCCCCTGCAATCACTTCCTCGTCGATAGCATCCGGGCGACCGTAGCGGATATTATCCCGCACCGTCCCTGAAAAGAGCACCGTCTCCTGAGGGACGATACCGATCTGAGCCAGCAGCGAGTCCTGCCGGACCTTGCGGATGTCAATCCCATCAATCAGGATGCGTCCTTCGCACGCATCGTAAAAACGCGGGATCAGGTTGATGAGCGTGGATTTTCCTGATCCGGTTGCACCCAGGATGGCCACCCTTTGCCCTGGTTCAGCGGTCAGAGTTGATGCCATGCAGGACGGACCCATCCGTCGAGCCGTTGTAGTGGAAACAGACATTCTCGAAGATGACTTGCGGATGGCAGGCGGCTGGCAAGGCTAATGGCATCCGGTGCATCCTGGACCTCGGGGACAGCATCCAAAACCTCGTTGACGCGAGCCGCGGAGGCGATGGCGGCAGCCCAGATGTTCGCCAGGTTGACCAGGTTCATCAATGGAACGATGGTGGTCTGCAAGTAGTTGACAAATGCCACGATCTGCCCGGTGGACAGGTTGCCCAGCCGGATGGACTGCAGCCCACCGGACCAGATGACGATCACGATCACCGATGTTCAGGGCCAAGGTCAGGATCGGGCTCAGGATGGACATGAGCTGAGTCACCCGAATGTTGCGCTCGGTGAAATCCTCGTTGGCTTCTTCGAAGCGCTCGCCCTCATGGCGGGCACGAACGAAAGCCTTGACCACACGCACCCCGGCAATATTTTCCTGCAGGACGGTATTGAGCTTGTCCAGTTTCTGCTGCATGGTCAAAAACATCGGCCCCATCTTGATGCTGAAGACGGCAATGATGGCCGAGGTGACGAGTCAGCAGAGGCAGCATGACCAGCGCCAACTGCGGAGCGGTATTGAACATCAGGATGATGCTGCCGATCATTAAGAGTGGAGCGCGTGTGCCGATGCGCAAGGATAATTTGAAACAAGCGCTGAACCACACCGGAGTCGTTGGAGAGGCGAACCATCAACTGCCCGGTCTTCAGCCGATCCAAGTTGCCGAACGAAAAGGACTGGATCTTGAGGAAGATCGCCTCACGCATATCGCGGCCCACCCCTTCGCCGACCTGGACCGAGTAGTTATTGTTGCCGATGGCAAAGATGGTATCCAGGACCGAAATGCCCAGCATCAGGAAGAATGTAGTTAACAACCACCTGCATGTTCTGCGCATTGATACCCTGGTCAATAACGCGCTGCACCAGGCGCGGAATGGCCAGATCCATGGCGACCACGGCAGTCAGCAGGACCAATGAAATGACAGATTTTTTCCAGTATGGTTTAAGAAAGCGGAAGAGTTTCGTAACCTGGTTCATAATTTATAGTATTTTTTTGAGAGAATCCATGGAGACAGTAAATGCCTGAATTTCGTCGGCGTTCAATTGAGCGAACATTTCAACCATCCACTGACGGGTATCCCCAAAAATGGCATCCATCAAAGCATTGCCATCAGCCGTCAGGTCAAGTTTAATATGCCGGCGGTCTTGAATATCAGTGGTGCGGAAAATTAATCCCCGGGTAACAAGCAAATCTACGCATTGGCTGACAGCCGGACGACTGATATCGCGGACTTCTGCCAACTCACTGACCGAGTTGCGTCCCCTGCGAATGTGGCGGAGGATATGGAATTGGTCAACGCTGATGTGAAATTGTTCCACTGCGACCTCGCGAATATGGGCCTGGATCATTCTCCAAAGCGGAGGGTATGTTTCCCAGAAAATATCGACAGCATGCCTGAGCAGCTCTGACGAGCTAATCGTTGCATTCATTTTTCCATCCAATCGGGAATTTGATTAATCTTATTAATGATTAATTACTGAAACTATTTTATTTGGAAATTGAAATATTGTCAATCCCAAACAGCGTAATTCATGCAATTATTTATTTTTCCAGATAATATTCGCGAATCCATGAGAATCAAGAATTCAATCAATTAATCCCCAATTTATGTTCTGTGGGTTCATTTGCATGTTTCAGAGACACAGCAGGCACATATCAGATCTTCCATCATTCGAACAAATTAAAGTCGATAGCGGAAGGTGCTATGTATGTGCGAAGGCTCTGAATGAACCTCAAAAATTGACAGGCGTGAAATTATACAAGGTAGCTTACCTCAATTCCTCAGGGCAAGGAACATCTGATTTATAGTTTACGCCGAAGCGCCCGAATAACGGCGCAAGCCAAGCCGCCATATCAAGCGCGCAACTGCAAACAGAAGAATTGCAAGCCCAATCGCCCCAAGGAGGGTAGGACCACCCAGGCGCCCAGTCAAGGCCTCCGCCGGGACGGTGGTGGCAAATGCAACGGGGACAATAAAGGTGAGAGCAAAACGCAGCCAGCCGGGATACAAGCTAACCGGCCAGCGCCCAGCCTGGTACATGCTTTGAAAAATCTCGAGAAGATTTTCAACCCGAACCAGCCAGAATGACAAACTGGCAAGGATCAGCCAGAAACTATAAACGATCACGGTGCCTGCCAACAACATGCCGATGAATTGAGCCGCCTCCCCCAACCCAACGGATTTCCCCAACAGGATAAGTGCTGTAATTAAAACTCCAGTACCCATTAATAGGTCAAGCAGGCTCCAGATTGCCACACGCTGGATGCTAACCAACAACTGGGCATCCTCGGGTTTTGTCAGGGTGAAATCCAAGGTCCCATCCCTGACCGAGTCAATAAGAGCAGCCATACCCGGCTGGATCACGAGGCTGATGATCCCGCCTACCAGGAAGTAGACTCCCACCAACGCAAGCATTTCATCTGGATGCCAACCGCCAAGAGACTGAGTATATGAGAAAATGACCGCCAACCCAGCCAGTGCTGTACCAAGCTCGAGCAATGACTGGAATAATTGGACGAAGAAGTTTACCCGGTAGGCAGTCTCGTTAAGAACGCTGACCCGGAAAAACACATAAATCAGCCGCAAGGTGTTCATGTACCCACCGCCGAGTAGACCTTAACCCCTGCCCGCCAAATCACACGGATTAAAACCAGGCTAACAATGACCCAAGCGGATTGCGCAGCCAATCCCAACAACGCCTGGGTTGTCGAGAGACGGCCAAGCACAAGCTCTACAGGGAATCCAAGCATCCAGCGGAAAGGCAGGACATCGGCCACGATTTGCAGCCAAGATGGGAAAAGTGATAAGGGAGCTATTTGACCTGCCAGGAAGAGCATCAGGATAAAGTACACCTGGTTTATGGCGTTCACGCGCGTCGTCCAGAAAGCTGACAAGGCCAGGGTCCATTCAAGGAGAAAGCGCACCAAGAAGGCCAGGATCAATGCCGGAATAAACGCAAGTCCAGCCCACCAGTTGAACGCTGCAACTGGCCGGAAGATCAAAGCCAAGCCAGCCGCGACAACCATCAGGATCGGCAGGGTAATAAGCTTGGAGGAAAGATTATCGGCAATATCCGAATGAATGGGATGGACTGGTTTGAGCAAAGCAAACGAAAGTGAACCCTGTCGAACGCGATATTCATATTCCCACATGATCCAGGTATACGTGAATTGGTTGACCAGCATTAAGGCCAGGTAATAAGCTGCAAATCCCTGAGCAGTATAGCCACCTACGCTTCCTCCACTACTATTTGAAACTGTCGACCATACGATCAAATAAACCAAAGGTTCGAGCACCTGGGAAATCATCCAGATGAAAAGTGAGGCCCGATACTGGACCATGCTGGCGAAGGTGGTTCTGAACTGCTGGGCGTACAAACGCACCAGGGCGCGTATTTCCCGCAAGGCGGTCATGCAGTCTCCTGCGTAAAGACCCGGTCGATAACCTCTTCGATGGGAGGATCTTCCACGAGGAGATCGATAACAGGCAAGTCTGCAAGCAGACGTTCGGTGACATGTGCCGTTTGCGCTTTTGGGACCCGCAAAGTGAAACGCCCGTCTTCACAGTCCAGTACTTCCCCATAGGTATGCAGGTTGGCTTGACAATCCTCCAACTGGACAACGATGGTCTTATGGGCGGTAAACTGTTGAACCAGATCAGACAAGTCTCCATCGAAAAGCAATCGACCGTGATGAATGACAATGACACGCTTGCAGAGAGCAGCCACATCAGCCATATAATGGCTGGTTAGAAGTACAGTCGCTCCATAGCGGTTATTGTATTCGGCGATAAAAGAGCGTATTCGGCGTTGCATGGTCACGTCGAGGCCAATAGTGGGTTCATCGAGAAAAACCACCTGGGGACGGTGGAGCAAGGCTGCAGCAATTTCACACTTCATGCGTTCCCCCAGCGATAGATTGCGGACGGGCTTTTTAAGCAATGGACCCAATTCAAGCAATTCAGTCAGCTCGTTCAGAGTGCGATGGAAATCTGCCATCGGAAGGCGATAGATGACCCGGTTAAGTTCGAAGGAATCGGCTGCAGGAATATCCCAGACCAACTGGTTGCGCTGCCCCATCACCAATGTAATCTGGCGCAGGAATGCTCGTTCACGCTTCCAAGGAACCGACCCAAGCACAGTCCCTTCACCCCCGGTGGGATGCAACAGCCCAGAAAGCATCTTAAGAGTAGTGGTTTTGCCTGCGCCATTCGGTCCCAGGAAGCCGACAACCTCACCGGGATACAAGTCGAAGGTCAAGCCATCTACAGCTTTAATCTCCTGCATCCGCCGATGGAAAAGGGACTTTACTGCGGCTCTCATCCCGGATTCTCGCTCGGGGACCCGATAGGTTTTACATAATTCGTGAAGGTGGACGGCAGGCTCGGTCATGAATACAACAAGACAATAGTGTTTATTTAAAGAATTCTACAAGTTCACGATTCACTGCGGTCGCGGAGGCATGCTGGACCCAGTGAGTGGCATCGTCGAATATTTTCAATTGCCCATTATCACACAAGTTAATCGATTTCTGCGCCATATCCAGGGTCAGGGCAACATCCAGTTTGCCCCAAAGAATCAGCGTGGGAACATGAATATGGATATCAGTTGTTTCCGGGAGACGCAGACGAACCAGAGACCGGTACCAATTTATCATCCCGGTCAGGCCGCCGGAATTTGTCCAAGCCTTCTGATATTCATGTATATCTTCATCCGTAAAGGTAGTCGATTTTCCGCTGGATCGGAGCATTTTAACAACCAGGGAAAAATTGTTCAAGCGCAATAACCAATCTGCCAGTGCAGGGATCTGGAAGAAAAGGATATACCAGGATTTTAACATCTGGCGCGGAGATTTGCGCAAGGTCTCCATCATCACCGACAGGTGAGTTACATTTAAAATAGCCAGGTGATTAATTCGCCCGGGGAAATTAACCGCGATCCACCAGGCTACTCCCGCACCCCAATCATGCCCAACCAAGCCCACCTTTTCATACCCCCAATGGTCGATCAGGCCGAGAATATCCCTGCCAAGGTAATCCAACCGATAGGGACGTGTTCCATGCGGGCAGTCTGAAAGATTGTAACCGCGCTGGTCAGGGGCAATCACGCGGAATCCAGACTCGACGAAAACAGGAATTTGGTGGCGCCAACCATACCAGAATTCGGGAAATCCAGGCAGGAGAATAATAGGTTTACCAACAGGATCGCCCATTGCGACAACATGCAATCGGGCACCATTTGTTTCGATATAAAGATGTTCGGACTGACCTGCCATTATTCCCCAATCCGGACGGAGCGCATTGAAACCGACCCTCCCCACACCTTCTCTGCAAAGAAATTGACCGGTTCCCCCCGATCCTGCGCCCCCAGCACATAAAGCAAGGGCTTGTAATGCTCGGCAGAATTAATCGAAAGGGCTGCCTCGCGCCCCTGTTTGTGGTACTGGATAATCGATTCATGGTCTTCGTCCACAATCCATTGTTTAACCATGCCGTCGAATGCCAGCGCCCAATCGTAGGCAATGTCTTCAAAGACAACCATGCGGAGGTTGTGAACAATATTCCCGCTGCCCAGGATCAATATCCCCTCGTCGCGAAGTGGCTTGAGTTGCCGTCCCAAGTCATAATGTTTCTGAGCGATTTTAGCCACATCCAAGCTCAATTGGACAACAGGGATATTCGCATTGGGAAACATGCGCGCCAAAACCGACCACGTGCCATGATCCAAACCCCAAGTAAGGTCCTGGGCAATTTCGTCCGCGCCTACCAACTCGATGATACGCCCAGCCAGCTCAGGGGAGCCTGGCGCAGGATAATTCTTAGCATAGAGTTCAGGTGGGAAGCCGTAGAAGTCGTATATCGTGCGCGGCTTTTCCATAGCCGTGATTTGTGTTCCCCTAGACTCCCAATGAGCTGACACGCACAAAATAGCTTTTGGAGTCGGCAGGGTTTTCCCCATAGATACCCAAGAGCGACTAAATTCATTCTCTTCGATGGCGTTCATCGGGCTGCCGTGCCCGACGAAAAGCAGAGGCATTCGTTCCATAAACATCTCCTTTATTCCAATCTCTTATGCTGCGTCTGACCCATTATCTCCAAATTTATAGGGATCGATTTTTAAATATTCTAGGAGCGAATTGCGTGTGTATGAGTCAATTTGAAAATCGAGTGCCTTATCCGGCTTGACCCATAAATAATCTTCAGCTTCTTCGTTCAGTCGTACTGCGTCTGATTTGGCCCGGCAGGCATAGTCAAAAAAAAGGAAATGGCGTTTTTTCCAAAAGGCAGAGTCATAGACGAATTCCTGCCAGCACAGGAACCGCAAGTCATGGATATCCAGACCGGTCTCCTCCAAAGCTTCCCGGATAGCCGCCTGTTCCACCCGTTCCCCCAATTCCACATGGCCGCCGGGTACAACGTACTGACCCGGCCATTTATGAGATTGCAGGAGAAGAATTTCCCCTTTAAAGTTGAAGATTAAAATCCCGACCGTTGGTTCAGGATAGATTTGTGGGCTCATGGTTATAAGGTGATTTATTGTGGATGCTGGAAGTAGGATGAAATTAAGTCCATAATATTTACACTCGTATGGGTTCCAAGGATACGGAAGAAGTCTTCTGCAGTCGCACGTTTCCCAGACATCTGAATGGCATAATCTTTCAGGAATGCAAAAAAAGCCCCATCTCCAATTTTTTTACGCAACGCTTCCAGGAATTGGGCACCGCGCAGATAGACAGCATTGGCATAGATCCGAAAATTGACGCCGTCGTAAATATCCGTATCCACCCAGCCTGCAGGGGAAAACGACTCCACACGGAATTTCCACCAAGCTGAAATTTGAGGCAGGTTTTTTTCATAAAACAACTCTTCGCTATAGGTAGCCAGCGCTTCATCCAGCCAGGGTTCCATTGCCTGATCATTCCCCACCAAGCCGAACCACCACTGGTGAGCCGTTTCATGGACAGCTATGTCGACCAGGTTATTGAGCAATGTCCCATCGTAAGAAGCATAATATTCCTGACTCAAGAAAAAAAGTCCATCATATTCCATCCCATCAAAGAAAGGTGATTCTACAATACTCAGGGATGAATGCTGGTAAGAGCCAAAGATTTCACCATAAATTATCACCGCTCTAGTTGTCGCATCCAAAACCGCCCCAGCCGGGGATTCATCTCCACTAAAAAAATAACTGGTTATTGTCACACCACCGTTTGTGATGGATACCGTTTTGTAGGAAGGGCTGGCTGAAAGAACGAAAGTGCGTACATTTTGCAGGTGATAGTGCCAACTCCCGGGACTCATTTCGGCAGGAGCGCTGGCAGCCAAAACGATGGGTATCGAAGGGGCCACTAGAGTTACTGTCACATCAAAGTCCGCAACATCATAGGTCAGATGCTCGCCTACATCAGCAGGTGGGTGCAAAATCCAGCCGCCCGAGTAAGGAACAATAAACGGGTACCAGTCCACCAAGTTTATCTGACGGGTGTTAAAACCGAAGAGGTGGTGTCTATCCGCGGCAGGAAGGTGCAGATTATATTGAATAGACATGGTCAAAGACCCGCCTGGAACCAGGGGGTTACCCAGTGGGACAACCAGCCGGTCGCCTGCAAGGCTTATCTTGCCCGGATTCTGCCCATTGATGAGTACCCCTCCCATTACGAATGAACCCACCCATATGTTCGGCTCAACTGCCAATACAAGTTCAGGAAGCGTAACACCTGAAGGGTTGCGGTAGAAAATAGTCTCATCCACGGCAATGGAATGGGAAGCATAATCCAGACTGGCGTTCAATGTATATAAAGGACGGACAGAAATGGGAGGGGGTATCTGAGTGGAAACCGGTGAAAATGGAATCGTGGGGGTAACCGTCAAAATACCAGATGAGGCGCTGATAGCTGTCCGGCTGGTCAATGCACTTGGGTTGGGTACGACTGTCGGGGCTGCGGCTGTCAATTCAGGTAGACCAGCCCCAGAACATGAAGAAAGAAGGAAGAAAATCGCTAGAATTAAGTAAATCAAGCGGCGGGGCATATTTAGCTTTTTTTCCACAAAAGTCCCCGATGAGGTTGGAATAGAAAAACAAGCAAGAAAATTGCCGTAGCCGTCAATACAATCGCAGACCCCGAGACGATGTTCAAATAATAGCTCAGGTACAGTCCCACCAAGCTTGACACAGCCCCGATGGCTGCTGAAACCAACATCATGGGCCACAAGCGGCGAGTAAGAAGATAGGATGTGGCTGCCGGTGTAACCAACATGGCAGCTGCCAACCCCACACCAACAGTCTGTAACGAGACAACTACAGTCAGAGCCAGCAAGACCAACATGAGGTTGCGGAGAAGTTCCGCGGGCAGGCGCAAGGTAGCCGCCAGAATCGGGTCAAAGGAAATAACCAGAAATTGTTTATAGAATAGCGCCACCGAGGCAAGCACCAGCACACCCAATCCGGCTGTCAACCATAAATCGCTCACACTTACGCCCAAGACGTTACCAAACAGAATGTGACTCAAGTCAACTGCATAAGTCTGGATGGAGCTAATCAGGGCTACTCCCAGCGAAAGGGCTGCCGCAAACAGGATGCCAATGGCAGTGTCCTCCTTGACGGTGCCACCTTTCGAGAATAATCCAATACTGAGGGCAATGATCACTGCTGCAATTACCGCCCCGACCAGCAGGTTTCCGTGCAAGAGAAAAGCGATTGCCACTCCAGGCAAGATGGCGTGAGCCATAGCGTCCCCAAGGAAGGCCATTCCGCGCAAAACAACATAGGTCCCCATGACAGCGCATAGAATCCCGACCATCAAGGAGGCCAGCAGACCTCGAACCATAAACTCGTATTGAAGAGGTAGGAGCAGCCAGTTCAATTAACTTTCCCCTTCTGAGTAAGACCTTCGTCGGGCGGACAGCAATCGTCCACCAAGATTGTGCCGTCTGGCAATTTCAACATCTGGGGACCGAAGGCCTTGGCCAAGTTTTCAGGTGACAAGACTGATTTCGGATCCCCAAACGCGATCAAATTGTGGTTTAGGAGCAAGACAGAGTCAAACCGGCTGGAGGCCAGGTTCAAGTCATGCGTGGAAATCAGAACCGTGACTTTTTTCTGGCGCAAATGGTCAAGCAGAGCCAGGGTCGCTTCCTGGGTGGTGGCATCGACTCCCGTAAAGGGTTCATCCATCAAGAAGATGTGAGGCTCCTGAGCAAGGGCACGCGCCAGGAAAACTCTCTGCTGCTGACCGCCCGACAATTCTCTAATCGCATGGTCCGCCATGTCGGCAATTCCCATTTGCTGGAGGCTATTCCACGCAATTTCCCGGTCAAACCGCCCAGAGCGCTGCAGCCACTTCTGATGTCCGAACCTCCCCATCAAGACAACATCCCGCACCGTTACAGGAAAGTGCCAATCCACTTCTTCCCTTTGAGGAACGTAAGCAACGCAGTCCAGGTGATGACCGAGGGGCAGGTTATGGATGAATATTTTACCTGAACGCAGAGGCAGGAGACCCACCAGAGCTTTAAACAAGGTGGATTTCCCGGCACCATTTGGACCTACCACAGCGACACGTGCCCCGTGAGGAATTTGAAAAGTGACATCTCGCAAGACCGGGATGCCATCATAAGCAACAGATATGTTATCAACATCCAAACGAGCAGGGGAAACAGAGAGATTATCCATATTACTTTAATGCATCCAATATAACAGTCACATCATGCTTGATCATATCGATATAAGTCGGGTGCGGGGCCGTCTGGCCCGGAAATGCTTTCAACATATAGACCGGTGATCACCTTAACCCCAGTTTCGGAGGCGATTTGCTGAGCCAGGGTCTGATTTTCACCGATGTCCAGGAAGATGGCAGGCGCCGCACTGCTCCTAATCGTATTGATCAGACTGGCAAGCTGCTGCGCAGATGGAGAAGCATCCGTGGTAACACTTGGGATTACCGCACCGATGATTTTAAAGTCGTAGGCATTTGCAAAATATCCCAGGGCATCATGATTGGTAACAAGCAGGCGCTTGTTGACCGGAAGTTGATTGACCTGGTCTTTTACCCATTGGTCGAGTGCCTGAAGTTTGGCTATGTAGGCATCCGCATTCGTGGTATAAATATCTTTTCCGGCTGGATCTGCCAGGATAAGACCGTCCCGAATCTGGATTACATAATTTATTGTATCAAGGGGATTCATCCACATATGGGGATCGCCCTGGGGATGTACACCGGACGGGTCGGGGTCAGGTACGATACCATTCGTTGCAGTGATAATCTGGCGTTGACCACCGAGGCTATCGAGTCGTCTTTTGCAGCCAGGCCTCGTATCCCAGGCCATTGACGATCAGCACCTGAGCCTGGGCGAGCTTGGTAACATCCTGGGGTTTGGGTTGGTACTCGTGGGGATCAACCGTGACCGGGAGGAGTGTCTCTATGCTAATCCGGGTACCAGCAATGTTCTGGGCAATATCCCCAAGGAAAGTCTCGGTGGCCATAACTATCGGCAATCCAGGATGTCGTAGGCGCAGGTTGGCATGCAGATAATTAATAGGCACACAACTAATCCACCAAAGGTTACATAGTGTTTGAAATCTGTATCAACTCTCTTTTGAAATTGATGGAAACCATTTTCAAAATAGAAGCAAAAATATACATTTCCCGTTCAGCGGTCGAACCTTTTTTATAACCCGAGTTGGTAAAAACGAGTGTGGATGATCACCGATCCGACGTTCAACAGCAGGATCGCGATCATAGTTAAAACTAGGAATGGACGAGGCTGCTTTGGTTCACAGTCCCCGCTCCTGGGCATTCTTTCGTTGCTTTTTATCCATGGATAACCCGGTTGCAGCAGCCACCGGAACAGCTACACAGCAAATACACATATCTACCTCCTATAGAGTCCGATCGGCAGGTATTACACAGTCCAAAGACCTGCAGCCAATGGTTTTCAATTTGAAAACCGGTCCTTTTGGAAACAGCATTAAATAGGTGATCAAGCTGATCGCCTTCGAATAAAACTGCCTTTCCGCATTGGGTGCAAATCATAAGGTGCTGGTGACCATCCCCTGCCCTGATAAAAGCCTGGCACCCCTTGGTTTGGTGAACACGTTGCACCAAACCCAGCTCCTCGAGTTTTTCGAGAGTGCGGTATACGCTGACCAAGCCAAGACCGGGGCAATCCTTGCGGGCTACATCATACACTTCGACCGGTGTGAGGGCATACGAACTTCCCACCATGCGTCTCCACTACAGCCCGCCGGGGTGCAGTCAGCCTACATCCGCTTTTTTGCAATATGTCGAACCAATTACTGTCAGTCTCAGCCATTTGAGTTCCTATAGTTATTGATAATGATTTTCAATTGTAGCCACCCCCATTTCGTTTGTCAAGAAAATACCAGATTACAGTGACATTGGAAGAGCCTAACCACAGAAGCTGGTCATCGAATTACTTTCGTGTTTTTTCCAGCAATCTTTTTTTGCGATGCTCCAATTCATTCCATCCAGTGACGGTATTCATATCGAGGAATGTCAAGCGAACTTATCAACTCTTCCGCTCCCAGCGTCCATTTCATGGCTTCCGCATAATCGCGACGGGTGATGTTCATAGTATTTAGCGAGTTCAATGTGAGCATAAACATGTCCCTGTGCGGCAGCTTTTTGCCACAGAGACACGGCAGATTCGAGGTCACCGCGACGGCGTTGTAAGGCGGAGAGCCTTTGTACTGCCGCGCTAAAATCCATTTCGCTTACACCCACCTCCAGTCCGCGTTCGTAAAGGCGAGCTGCCTCTTCCCTACGGTCCAAGTCTTCAAACAATTTCGCCAAGGCAATGAAATCCAGGCCGTGCTGCACCCGGCCATCAAACGGGGCATGCAGGACGGAAGCCATGTGATTCATCAATGCTGCCAGCGCGACGATATCCATGGCATTATGGTAAAACACACCCTTCAGAGGCGTGGCGTCACCGGTGCGTAAATAATCAAAGTAAAGATAAGGAATTTCGTACCCGGGAACTTCATCGATTGACCGCGGCGCTACAAGGACATTCTCTTCGAGGTATTTCAAGGCGCGGCTGGGAAGACGATCACGCCAAAGTCGCCGGGCCAGGGGTAGTAAATCGAGATGTGCAAAATTCTTGAAGGGCACAGGTAGATCGTGAAGCAAGTAACGCGTGACCAGGAGAGGAGCGTCAAAGGCCTTTCCATTGAATGTGACAAGCGCCGCATTGGGAGCCAGGAAATCCATCAGCCCTTCGAGCATGGCAGATTCCTCGGATGGGTCACGCATAAAGTATTGAACCAGGTGGAAGTTTTCTCCTTCGAAACGCCCAACGCCAACCAGAAAAGCATAAGTGCCTGTCCCACCTGCCAGACCAGTGGTCTCAACATCAAGGAAAGCGAATGACTCCAGGGGCAGATCGGCAAGGCGCGCATCGCGCGCCCATTGCGCAACAGTCAGGAGAGGAACGGATATACGCAATGGGGTAAGACCATGACGGTAATCGGAGGGAAATATCTGTTCAGAAACAAATGTTTCCCCCTGCCGGGTAGAAACGAAATGACCACCCACAACAGATTGGATGGCGGCTTCCTTTTTCGGGTTTGAAACCTGCGGCTGGAGTTCCGCTGTGCCGATTTTTACTCCCAATGATTTAAGTTTTCCAGCAAGGGAGGATTTTAGCGGATCGGTCATCGAAGAGATTATATCCTTAAGAATCCTATCCAACCTGACGGATTATTATTGAAGTGGTATTTTGGATGCTATTTTGACGATGACTGATAAAAGATGGAGGAACGAGAACCGATATCGCGGTAATAACACAAATGGATCCGTCCTCAAACATTGGAAAGGCAACAAAGAATACGGAGAGGGATGGGAATTCCTTTTTCCAGAAACAAGGGGATTAATCGCGGGGGCTCAAAGAATCGATTTGTAACTCCAACCTTAAATATTCTCCGGATGAGTTGACTCGGGCCGAAAGAATTGCTATACTATGTAAGCGCTTTCAGAAAACGCTTACATTTTTCCTTACCATGTCCATGCATATGTCCCGTCTCACGATTGCCGATGTAGCCCAAAGAGCAGGCGTCTCCATCGCCACAGTCAGTCGCGTTCTGAACGGCACTGCACCGGTTGATACAGAGACAGCAGAGCGGGTCCGTTCTGCAATAACCGCGCTGAATTACGTTCCCCATGCTGCGGCACGAACACTTGCCAGCCACCGAACAGATACTATTGGATTACTCCTGCCTGAAATCAGCGGGGCCTTCTTTCAGCCATTACTTCGAGGGATAGAGGCAGGGGTCAGCGAAGCAGGATATGACCTGTTAATCCATACCACGCAATCACGCTCTGAAAACGCTCCCCATCGTCCACTCGGTGAACACAATACAGATGGTCTATTGGTTTTCACCGAAAGCCTGGATGAGAAAGAGCTAACTCGTTTGTACAAGAGCGGGTTTCCGGTTGTTTTACTTCACCAAGCCCCTCCCATTTCCTTGAATATCCCAGTAGTAACTATTGAGAATCAGTCCGGCGCGCAGAATATCGTGGAACACCTTATCGAAATACATCATTGCTGCCGGATTGTTTTCTTGCAGGGTCCGGAAGGCCATGAAGATTCGACCTGGCGGGAAAAAGGATATCGCCAGGCGCTGAAAGCCCATCGCATTTCATTTGATCCATTGCTTATAAGACGAGGTAACTTTGACCGCAATGTAGCGCGTTCCTCCATGGAACGGTTGATCGCAGAAGGGGTAGATTTCGATGCCGTTTTTTCAGGTGACGACGAATCCGCGATCGGTGTGCTCATGGCTTTACGCCAGGCCGGAAAGAGAGTACCGGAAGAAATCGCAGTCGTCGGATTCGATGACTCATTGTTCGCGGGAACGCTATTGCCCCCACTGACCACAGTGCATGCACCGACCGAACTCGTCGGAAAAAAGGCAGTTGGGGAACTTGTGCGCCTCATCCAGGGTGAAGAAATCGAACCAAGAGTGGTTTTACCCACTGAATTGACAATCCGCCAGTCTTGCGGATGCCATCCCTAATTAAAAAGGAGGTGTCCAACGAACCATAAAAATCCCAGAAGAATTCAAATCTTTTCATTTCAAGAAATTCGGAGGAGAAACATGAAAACGAAATTGCTATTGCTGGTTACGAGCATTCTTGTCATCACAAGTTTGTTGATGGCATCCTGTGGAACGACACCAACATCGGGCAGCGGGGATTATTTAACGATCAACTACGAACAACTGTCCACTTGGGTGCGCAACTTTAATCCCTTTTCGGCTTCTGCGCTTGGTTCAACCGCGACTGCCATCTATGAACCGATGATGATTTATAACAAGTCGACCGCAAAGCTGGTGCCGTGGCTGGCAACGGATTATACTTGGAGCGCGGATAATAAAACCCTTACCTTTAAGATCCGCCATAATGTTAAATGGTCAGATGGGCAGCCATTCAGCGCTAATGATGTTATCTACACTTTCAATCTACTAAAGGACAATTCCGCCCTGGCAGGCACAGCCTCCAACATCCTGAACCAATATATCGACACCTTTTCGGCACCCGACGATTTCACAGTCGAGTTCAATTTCAAGACAGTTTATACCCCCTCTCTGTACGATCTCGCCAACCAGCTCATTGTGCCGGAGCATATCTGGAAAGATGTCGCCGATCCCACCACATGGACCAATGACAACCCAGTTGGGACTGGTCCCTTCACACAAGTAACCAAGTTCGATGCCCAGATTTATATCCTGGATAGGAACCCACACTATTGGCAGGCTGGCAAACCCTACTTCCAAGGCATCCGCTATCCCTCCTATGCAGACAACGATGCCGCCAACCTTGCACTCGCCAACGGTGATTTGGACTGGGCAGGCAACTTTGTTCCGGACATCGAAAAGACGTATGTAGCAAAGGATCCGCAGAACTTTCACTACTACTTCGTTGGCGCAGACTGCGTGCTGCTTTACATTAACCAGACGATCAAGCCCTTCGATAATCCAGCCGTACGCAAAGCAATCAGCATGGGGATTGACCGCGAGATGGTTGTCCAGACTGCCGAGTTCAGCTACATTCCGCCAGCAGATGCCACTGGCCTGGGGGATGCATATGGTGCTTGGAAAGACCCAGCCGCGATCGCAGCCGGGACTTGGGTCAAATACGATTCTGCAGCCGCCAATGCTGCCCTTGATGCGGCTGGTCTAACAAAAGGATCCAACGGAACCCGCATTGACCAGGACGGCAAGCCAATGAGCTATGAACTTATCGTCCCCGCCGGCTGGACGGACTGGATCTCAGCCGCCCAGATCATCGCCCAGAACATGCACGACCTTGGGATCGAGATCAACCTGACTACACCTGATGAGACCACAGACCTTGAGCAGGTTGAAAAAGGCGATTTCCAATGGGCGATGTATTCGGGCTCAGGCGGTCCGACCCCCTACAACTTCTATCGTGGGCAAATGAGCAGCATTACCGTCCAACCTGTCGGACAGGCAGCAGGCGAAAATTTCCTGCGATATGTCAACCCACAGGCAGATACATTGCTCGATAATTTTGCAACCACCTCTGACATTACCCAACAAAAACAGATCATGGCCCAGATCGAGGCAATCTTTGTCGACCAGGCTCCCGCTTTGCCACTCTTCCCAGGGCCGGATTGGTATGAGTACAATACCACCCGGTTCACGGGATTCCCAAGCGCAGACGACGCATATGCTCCCGGTGTACCTTGGCCGAACGGTCCTTACAACACTGCTCTAATCGTCTTCACCACAATTAAACCAAAGTAACCCGCAGAAATAATCCGGGGTTGCACTATTTGTAACAGTGCAGCCCCGGCAGCTCAATTCTTCCATCGGAGAAATGGAAAATGAAATACATCCTACGACAGGTGGGACTCTATCTCCTAGCTGCCTGGGCTTCGCTGACGCTCAATTTCATCCTACCGCGCACTATGCCAGGGGATCCTGTCACTGCTTTGGTTGCCCGTATGCACGGACGGTTCAGTGCTCAGCAAATTGAAGCCATTAAGACTGCGTACGGATTCACGAACGGTCCAATTCTTTCTCAATACTTCCAGTATTTGTCGCATGCATTGCGCGGCGATTTTGGAATCTCCATTTCGTCCTATCCTGCCCACGTGTCCACCATTATTGCCACGAGTTTCATGTGGACAATCTTGCTGGGTGTGGTCACTCTGGTCATCAGTTTTGTACTCGGCACTGCCCTGGGAGTTGTCATCGCCTGGAGGCGCAATGGTGTCCTCGATTCGACTCTGCCAGGGTTGACCGGATTTATCGGTTCCTTCCCCTATTTCTGGCTGGCGATGGTTGCGCTATATTTTCTGGGATTTAAATTCGGCTGGTTCCCCATGTCGCATGCTTATTCGGATTATTTATCTCCAGGATTTACAGTAGCTTATATCGGCAGTGTTTTGGATCACATGGTTTTGCCAGCCGGTACGATCATCCTGGTCTCAGTCGGAGGCTGGATGATGGGTATGCGCAGCACGATGATCGCAGTTTTAGATGAGGATTACATCACCATGGCAGAAGCCAAAGGTCTATCCCAACGGACGGTCATGTTTCAGTATGCCATGCGCAATGCGATCCTGCCAAACATCACCCAGTTCGGCATGTCAATTGGCTTCATTATTGCAGGTCAGCTTCTTACCGAAATGGTCTTTTCCTACCCAGGCCTTGGATTTTACCTGGTCCGATCGGTTACCACCATGGATTACCCGCTCATGCAGGCTCTGTTCTTGATGATCACCCTGGCAGTCCTGGCCGCCAATTTCCTGGTGGATATTTTGTATGTCCAGCTTGATCCTCGGGTGAGGGTTAGTTAACCGGAAGGTAGATAACCAAAAGATGAATCCAAACGCCAAGGCTTCACCCTGCGATCCCGAAACCGGTGAAACGCAGTCCATAACTCACGGAAAACCTGTCTCCACTCAAATAGATTTCTTGCGTCGGACAATCACGCAGCCCAAGGCGATTATCGGACTGGTCATTTTGGCGTTTTCATTCTGATGGCCCTCTTCGCTCCATTGATCGCTCCAAACAATCCAAATAAATATGTCGGCCTCGCCCACGAGCCGCCCACGATCAATCACTGGCTGGGAACGACCGGCCAGGGCCAAGATGTGTTTACGCAATTGGTCTGGGGATCGCGCATCTCGCTTTTGATTGGCTTTTCTGTTGGAATCTTGAGCACCATTTTGGGGCTGGCGATCGGGATGATCTCGGGATATATTCCCGGCGTAGTCGATGGCGTCCTAAACATGTTTACCAATGTGTTTCTGCTTATCCCTGGACTGCCCCTCCTGATCACCCTGGCTTCCTTTTTACCTCAGGGCATGCTGACTGTCATGCTGGTGCTCACTTTCACCGGTTGGGCATGGCCCGCCCGCGTCTTCCGCTCCCAGGTGCTATGCCTGCGCGAAAAGGATTTCGTTTCCGCTTCGGTCGTCAGCGGGGAGCGAACACCAAGGATTGTTTTTTCGGAAATCCTCCCCAATATGCTTTCCTTGGTCATGTCTTCCCTTCTTCGGCGCAGTAATCTATACCATCGGCGCGGATGCCGGATTGGCTTTCCTTGGGTTCGAAAATGTCAATATCGTTTCCTGGGGCACCATGTTGTACTGGGCTTCGAACAGTTCCGCCCTGCTCCAAGAGGCTTGGTGGACCTTTGTGCCCCCCGGTCTGTGCATTGCCCTGGTTTCCTTTGCCACCACCATGCTCATCTACGCCATGGATGAAGTAACTAATCCAAGATTAAGAAGTGAGAAAGAGATTACCCGTGTCCTCAAAAAATATCACACCGGTTCAAAACGCGCCACTCCCGTCGTCAAAGAACCCGCCACCCGATAACCCGCTACTGGATGTACGAAACTTGCAGGTGGTCTATCTGACCAAGCGCGGAACTGTAAAGGCTGTGGATGACGTCTCTTTTGCGATCCAACCCGGGGAAGTTGTGGGGCTGGCAGGCGAATCAGGCAGCGGAAAATCAACCATCGCTCATGCCATTCTGCGCATCCTGCATCCTCCGGCCTTGATCACCGGCGGTCAAGTGCTCTTCAAAGGCCGGGATATCATGGAAATGAACGACGCAGAACTGGACCAGTTTCGCTGGAGCAAAATTTCCATCGTTTTCCAAAGCGCCATGAATGCCCTCAACCCGGTCATGAAAATCCGTGACCAACTAACAGACGTGATGCTGCATCACGGTCTTTCTAAAGCCGATGCCAATACACGCGCATTGAATCTTTTTAAGCTGGTCGGAATTGAACCGCAGCGCCTGGATACCTACCCACACCAGCTTTCGGGTGGTATGCGCCAAAGAGCTGTGATTGCCATTGCCCTGGCGCTGGATCCACCCATACTGATCATGGATGAGCCAACCACAGCGCTAGATGTGGTTGTGCAGAAGGATATCCTCCAACAGATTTCCGTCCTAAGGGAGAAATTGGGATTTTCGATCCTGTTCATCACCCACGACCTGTCTCTCCTGGTGGAGATCTCGACCCATATTGCCATTATGTATGCTGGCGAGATCGTCGAAAGGGCGCCTGCACGCGAACTCTTCGAAACTCCTCTTCATCCCTACACGTTGGGTCTTATGAACTCATTCCCATCTATCAGCGGTTCAAAACATAAACTGACCGGTATTCCCGGTTCCCCTCCCGACCTGATAGACGCTCCGACCGGTTGCCGGTTCCATCCGCGCTGCCCCAAAGTAATGGCAATTTGCTCCAAGACTGTCCCCGCAATCAAGTTCATTTCATCCGATCACTCTGTTTCATGTCATCTGTTCAATTAATAACGCGAAGAGAGACCATGCCCCCATCAAATAAAGGACTTGCACCCATTTTAGACGTACGTGGGATGACAAAACATTTCCCGGCTGGTATCCTATTTAATAAAAAACAGGTCCATGCCGTGGAAAATGCCACTTTCACTGTGCAATACAGCCAGGTGGTGGCACTTGTAGGTGAATCAGGGAGCGGAAAGACGACCACCATCCGTATGATCGCCCGCCTAATTCCGGTGACACAAGGTGAAATTTTTTTTGAGGGCGCAAATATATTTAAAACTGAACCACGGGGGGCTTCTATGGACTACCGCAGCAAAGTCCAGTTGATATTTCAGGACCCATTCGCTTCCCTAAACGCTGTTCAAACTATCGAGCATCATTTGGCTCGTCCTCTCATCATCCACAAGAAAGCCTTTGGTAGACAGGAAATCCACGAACGCGTTTGTGACCTGCTCGATACGGTAGAACTCAAACCTGCCAGTGAAATTGCCAACCGATACCCGCATCAACTATCCGGCGGACAGCGACAGCGCGTGGCCATCGCCCGTGCCCTGGCTGTCGATCCTAAGCTGATCCTGGCGGATGAACCGATTTCCATGCTGGATGTTTCCATCCGAATGGGTGTGCTCAATCTCATCGATAAACTAAAGGAGGAACGCGGCATCTCCTATGTCTACATTACCCACGACCTAGCATCCGCCCGCTACATTGGAGACCAGATCATGGTCATGTATGCGGGACACATGGTGGAGGGCGGCGATGGAGAAGCAATCATGCGCGAAGCAGCTCACCCCTATACCCAACTGTTGTTGTCGGCCGTACCAAACCCACATGCCGGCTTACATACTGACAAAGGGATTAGAGTACGCGGTGAAGTACCATCTTTGATTGATCCACCCCCTGGATGTCCCTTCGGAGCACGGTGTCCAAGTGTAATTAATATTTGCCATCAGATTATGCCAGCGAAGAAAGAATTAACCCCCAGTCATTGGGTGCGATGTCATCTCTATAGCTCATGACATCAAACCCGGAAAAATCCTGGTCGAGTGCTATTAACAAGCTTTTCTTCATAAATAGGAATAGAAAGATTAATACCTTGTACAATGAACGGAATAAAAGGTGACCGATGAATCTGGCTGGCCAATGGCATTTCAGTACCGAGGATGATGCGATCTTCGCCCAACCCGATTTCGATCATTCTGGCTGGAATACGATGGCGATCCCATCAAATTGGTTCCTGACCGGACTTGACCATCAGGGAGTCGTTTGGTTTCGCCGTGTATTTCGTTACCGTCTGCCCAGAGAAAATATTTCTCTCCATTTCGATGGCGTAGATTATTTTGCCGATGTATTCCTCAATGGTGTGCTCCTAGGTCATCATACCGGTTATTTTGATCCATTCGAATTTGATGTCACAAAAACCATCCGTTCAGGTAAAAACCTATTGGCTGTGCGCGTAGAGAGCCCGTATGAATTACCCGGATTAAATGGATGGTATATGCGCAAACGGCTCATAAAGGGTGTGTTCAACCATCATGACTGCCGGCCAGGCGGGGGCTGGGAACCGATTGGGCAATCCTATAACACAGGCGGGATATGGAACCGCGTCCATTTAGAGGAGCACGGCACAGTGACAATCGAACATCTGCTCCTGCGTGCTGACTTGAATGCGCAACCCACTACCCTTCTCGCCGAAGTGAGGGTTCGCAACCGATCCCAGAAAAAGAGCGCCCAGCTCGAGCTCCGCTGCATCCCCGAGAATTTTCGAGGGAAGTCACAGACTGCCAAATTCTCGATGGAAATCCCAGAAGGCGAAAGTGTCCAATCGGTCCAGATGCCTGTAAATAATGTCCAACCATGGCAGCCTTGGGACCGGGGTTTTCCATACCTTTATCAAATCAAAATATCTCTTAGCGCCGGCAAGGAAATCGTTTCCGGCTCCGGTACATTTGGATTTCGCACTGTGCGGGTGGAACCCGGGTTTCAATGGTTTGTCAATGAGAAACCATATTTTCTGCGTGGTTCGAATTACCTGCCTTCACAATGGTTGTCTGAGACCCTTTTCAAAAAAGTTGCCTGCGCCAAAGATCATCCCTTTGGCAGCGGCGGGGGCGGTGATTTCTTTCCTCGCGACATAGACCTGGCAAAGCAGGCAAATTTGAACATTCTACGCGTACACGCGCACGTACTGCCACCAGAATTTCACGAAGCTTGTGACCGAGCCGGAATGCTTGTTTGGCAGGATTTTCCTTTTCAATGGGGGTACTCAGACGATCCTGAATTTCACGAAGAGGCGATACGCCAGATGAAGGCCATGGTCATTGGATTGTATAACCATCCATCCATTATTACCTGGTGTTGTCATAACGAGAGTCCCTGTGATGCAGCCTGGATGGCAGTCCGGTCGGGAGAACAGTATAATCCGGACCATAATCGCGACCTGGATGCACGATTGGAAACGGTTGCCCATACTCTCGACCCGACGCGCTACGTTCATCGGAACTCAGGTACTGGAGATGGTCACACCTACCCCGGGTGGTATGTAGGGCACTGGCGTGATTATAAAAACTTACCATCCTCCCCATTTGTTACCGAGTATGGAGCCCAAGGATTACCGGATGCGCAAAGTGTTCGACGGATGCTCCTTCAGTTCGAACCCGATGCAGGATATAGTGAATTGGTCCAATTTAAAAGGTGGCTCGATTCTTTGAAAAAGATCAGCGCATTCAAAAGATCTATTATTAACATTGGTACCAATTTTTGGAATTTGACCGAAAAGAAACATTGGAAATCCATCCAAGATTGGATGAAAGGGTGGGGCATAAAGGTAGAACGCTCCGTCTATAATAACATTCCGTCTGTTGAGGAAACTCCTAAGGAACTTAAGCACGCGAGGGAAATCTGGGATACCTGGCGTTTCCACGACTTTCAACCAGCCGAGACATTCGATAATGGAATCGATCTGGGAGGCTCACTGGAGGAATTTGTCTCCAACAGCCAGAGATACCAGAGTTTTTTAATTCAATACGCCACAGAATGCTACCGGCGAGCAAAATACACAAATGTCACCGGCATCATACAATTCGATTTTTGCGATCCATGGCCCGCAGTGACCTGGTCGGTTTTGGATTATTGGAGGACGCCCAAACCCGCCTATGATGCCTTGCGGCGGTCCATGCAACCGGTTTTACCCAGTTTCACGTTACCGGAAAAAATGGAACCAGGAAAAGCAATCCAGGTTTCCTTCTGCGTAGTTAACGACCTGCTGCAAGCATCCCCTAGCGCAGTATGTAATTGGCGTCTGGAGGGAGGAATGGGAGATATTGCCTCTGCCACCTTCCCAGTGAATATCCCAGCTGACAACGTCTCATCACAAACTAAAATTACGTTACCATCTCTTGGGACAGGGGTATACAAATTATCAGTTGGAGTCTCTGCGAATGGGAAAAATATTGGCGAAAACTGGTACGAATTGAATATTCATTAACCGCGATCCAATATCCATGTAATAGGCCGCGAAGAACACGGAATAAATTCGTGCTAATTCAAAGTGGTGACGAAAATGACCCTCCCGACTAAAATCGTTGTAATAGGTGCAGGCAGTGCTTCTTTTGGGGAAAATACTCTTTCTGCTCTCGTCCGGTGCAAAAAGCTGCGGGGCAGCACACTATCCCTGGTTGACCACAACCCCGAAACACTCGATACGGTTAAGCAGCTGGCGGAACGGCTTAATCGAGAGTGGGATTCTGGGTTAACCATCTCCGCATACACCCACCACCAGGACGCACTAAATGAGGCAAGTTTTGTCGTCTCGGCCATCGAAGTAGGAGCGCGTGAAGGGCTGTGGAGGAAAGATTTTGAAATCCCCCTCAAATACGGGGTCCGGCAGCCGTATGCGGAAAACGGAGGACCGGGAGGGTTTGCCCACGCAGCACGCAACATCGGCCCGGTTATGCAAATCGCCCACGACATGGAGCAAGCCTGCCCGGATGCCTGGTTCATTAATTTTACGAATCCAATGATCCGAATCTGCGACGCGATCAACCGTTTCAGTAAAATCAAAGTTGTGGGCCTATGCCACCAGATTTACATTGGCTACACGATGGTGGGTATCGCACTTGCAAAAGACCTGGGTATTTCGGTCCCAGAGGGAATTACCGGAATGCATGCTGACCCAATGCAAGCACCTCTTCATACCCAGGTAAAAACGCAAATCGTCCCACGCGTTGACATCCGCGCCGCAGGGCTGAATCATTTCTCCTGGATCATTTCCATCCATGACCGGCAGACCGGTGAAGACCTTTACCCGCTCTTCCGGAAACGTTTTTTTGAACTTGACCCGATATTTGAACCGCTGACAAGGCGTGTTTACGATGCATTTGGATTGTTCCCCGTTCCCGGGGATAGCCACCTTTGCGAGTACCTGCCCTGGGTTTCTGACCCGGCAACCAAGCCATGGGAAAAGTATCACCTCCCGCTATATGACTGGGACCTGAATGCCGCAGTCCGCGAGTTCGAACATGAAAGGCTTAAAAGCATGGCCAATGGCGAAGCGACCATTGACGGCCTGAAAGATACCGATTCCGAGGGAGCGCTGGAGATGATCGAGAATGTAGCAGGTGGGAGCACACATTACCACCTGGCTGCCAACCTATGCAACCAAGGACAGATCACCAACCTGCCCCTAGGCTCCACCGTCGAGACACCCGTAGTGGTTGACGGTGACGGCATCCATCCGGTTCATATTGGAGCGTTCCCAGAGCCGGTGGCAGAAATCCTACGGCGAGAGGTTACCGTGGCCCAATTATGCGTTGAAGCGTCCATAGAAGGATCGCGCGAGAAGGCCCTGCAATGCCTCCTGCTCGATCCGGTTGTAAATGATTTCGAACTGGCAAAGCAAATCCTGAATGATTATCTGACAAGTTATCAAGAATATATTCCACAATTCTGGATGTAACAACAGAGGGTAAAGATTTCTTATATAGAGAGAATCAATGAAATATTTTCTTGGAGTTGACGCAGGTGGGACTAAAACCCACGCCCTGATCGCGGATGAGACCGGCGAGGCAATCGGTTTTGGGGTTGCTGGACCTGGCAATTGGGAATCAGTGGGTTACGACGGGTTGGCAGAAAACCTGCTCAACGCCACCTCCCAGGCTCTTGAGATGGCAAAATTAACTGTGGCGCAAATTGCAGGGACCGGGATGGGACTGGCCGGTTACGACTGGCCCAGCCAGCGGCAGGCGCATTTAGATGCACTCCTGCAATTAAAACTAGCTTGTCCTCTGGAAATCGTAAATGACACAACTTTAGGGATCCTGGCGGGAGCAGAAGAAGGGTGGGGGATCTCTGTAGTTTCAGGAACCGGCTGCAACTGCCGAGGATGGAGCCGGGATCACAAGAGTGAAGGGCGGGTAGTAGGAGGAGGAAATCATTGGTCCGGAGAAGCCGCAGGAGGGTTTGATATTTTGACTCGGGCCATGCGTGCAGTCGTTTTCGAGTGGGTTCGCCGAGGACCTGCGACAGCGCTTACCCCAGCCTTTTTACAGCAAACCGGTGCAAAAAATTTGGACGATCTCGTGGAAGGCGTTTACCTGGGAAAGTTCGAATTCGACCCAGCCATGATCCTACTTGTATTCGAGATCGCCCGGCAGGGTGATCCTCAAGCCCTAGAAGTAATCCGTTGGGCAGGTAAAGAACTGGGAATGATGGCCGTCAGTGTAATCAACCAACTTGATCTTCAAAATGAAGTATTCGACGTAGTCCTGATCGGAAGCCTATACGATGGGCACCCCTTAATGACTGAGAGCATGCAAACAACCATACAACTTACAGCACCAGGAGCCAGGTTGGTGCGGCTGACCGTCCCACCGGTGGTAGGCGGCGTAGTCCTTGGCATGCAGGAAACCGGGGTAGAGGCGCGCCCTGTGCGGCCGAAGCTCATTGAATCAACCCGGAAATTATTCAATGAAATCAAAGAGTAAATCCCAAGAACTTTTTTCCCCTTAGACCTGAAAGAGAAGCGATCCACTCAGTCAATGGGTCGCCTTACGCTATAATACCCTCGTGACCAAGTATCATCAACAGCTCGAGCTACTACGCCTGCTAGCCTCACGGCTTGAGCGGCTCTCCGCGGACTCTCATTGGGCACGGCGTGCCAGTGGATTGCGCGGCAACATTATCAAAATAATAGAGATGGCCGACACAGGAAAAACCATCCCGGTGAGACGCCTGGATTTGCTGACGAATTCGGCTTTCGACATCCTCCGTCGAGCCGCTGAAGATATTCCGGACCTGGAAAACTTAAATAAGAAAAAGTAGAATTGTCTTATGAAAAGGCGCTTATTGATATTCGGACTAATCCTGGTTGGGTGTTCCCCAATGCCGGGGGTCCTGTTGGCAAAACCTTCTCCCACCTCAGCGCCTCTTCCAACCCTGACAGACCTCCCGCCTTTCCAGGAAAATACTCCTATTCCCCTACTGTCCCCCACTGAAACTAAAACAGCCGAGGCTGTACCATCTTTGACGCCAACATTCACACCAACCGAAACCCCAACGTTGACTCCCATAGCCTGGTCCTACATTTTCCCCATCGAGCCATCGAATGTGGCAGATTTCGCCGAAGGAACGGCCGGACACGGATATCCTGCCACGGATATCTTTGCCCCGGAAGGATCAAAGTTTGTGGCAGTCACAGCCGGAGTGGTGAACTTTGTCTCAACCGAGGATCGCTGGAACCCGGAGGAAGATGATCCAGCCCTGCGCGGCGGGTTGTGCGTCGCCATCATTGGGGATGATGGCGTGCGCTATTATGGCGCGCATCTTTCGGCTGTTGAACCAGGAATCAGCCCCGGAGTCCGGGTGACTGCTGGGCAAATCCTAGGGTATGTGGGACATACCGGTGACGCCCGTACCACTCCATCTCACCTGCATTTCGGTATATCGCCTCCCACCTATCCAGAGGACTGGCACGCCAGGCGCGGTGAGGTAGATCCATTTCCGTTCCTGGTGGCCTGGCGCGGCGGTCACAACGTTACGCCACCCCTACCCACCCCCTGAAAGGAGTCAACATGGAAACCATGCGAGCCATACTTTTCGAAACCGTTGGCAAGCCATTGAAAATGGCCGAATTACCAATCCCTCAACCTGGGCGAGGACAGGTGTTGCTCAAAGTGCATGCTTGTGGGGTATGTCACACCGACCTGCATATTGTAGACGGGGAGTTGAGCGAACCAAAATTGCCTCTTATCCTTGGACATCAAATTGTGGGGACTGTTATCAGTGGTGGACCAGGGGCAACGCGGTTCCAACCCGGTGAGCGAGTTGGCGTCCCCTGGCTGGGTGGGACGGACGGAACCTGCCGTTTTTGTGAACGCGGGCAGGAAAATTTGTGCGACCATCCTTCTTTCACCGGCTACAATATTAATGGTGGTTTCGCTGATTATACAACTGCCGACGAACGGTTCTGCTTCCCCCTTCCCAAAGCATATTCTGACACGGAAGCAGCCCCTCTGCTGTGCGCAGGTTTAATTGGGTACCGAACTTACCGAATGGCAGGAGAAGACGCCAAGACGCTCGGAATTTATGGTTTTGGTGCAGCTGCTCACATCATTGCGCAGGTGGCCAAACACGATGGAAAGCGGGTATACGCATTCACCCGTCCCGGTGATATTACCGCACAAGAGTTTGCGAAACATCAGGGTGCAGACTGGGCTGGAGGTTCCACCGAAACCCCGCCTGAAAAACTGGACGCGGCTCTAATCTTCGCCCCGGTTGGGGCGCTGGTGGTTGCCGCATTGCAAGCGACAAACAAAGGTGGAATAGTCGTTTGCGGCGGCATCCATATGAGCGACATCCCTGCCTTTCCATATAATCTAATTTGGGAGGAGCGGGTCATCCGCTCCGTAGCCAATCTCACACGCCGGGATGGCGAGGAATTTTTGGCGCTAGCGCCAAAAGTGCCTATAAAAACGGATGTGACAAGCTTTCCGCTGGAACGAGCTGAAGAGGCGCTGGCAAGCCTTCGGAATGGTCGACTGGTTGGGGCAGTCGTCCTAGCAATTTCACCAAATTGAGCAGCAGCCAATCCCTCGGACAATAAGATGGCCGAGGGATTTTTTATCATGTGAATAAGTATAGACACATCGCTTTCTAAATACTCCATTATTATGACAAATAATTCGTAACCAACACATCGGATAGATGTTATATAGTCTGGAGCTCCAATCTATTCTCTCAATCCAACCAAAGGAGATTTTCAAATGACTAAGACTATCGGAAAGTGGCTCTACTTCATCGGCTTGCTGATCGCCGTGATTGCCGGCCTGTTCAGCCTATCATACTTATGGCTGTCCATTATCCTGGTAATCATAGGAATCCTGGCAGCGATCTTGTTCCTAGACTCGGAAGACGTGGTGAATTTCGCAATCCGCTTCCTCCTGTTGTTCGCGGTTGCCAGTGCCTTGAATGCTGTTCCCGCAGTTGGAAAGTATATAACCGGCATGTTCACCTCAGTAGTTGCCTTCCTGGCGCCAGTAGGCCTGACGCTGCTGGTCGTCCATTTCGTCAAGAAATACGTCTTTACAAAGTAAAACTTTACGAAGGAAGATCATCCTTGAGAACCGCTTGAATAAAGCGGTTCTCATTATTTTCTTCTGAGATAATAAGGGCTGGGGAGTGTTGTCTAAATTCGAACATAAAAGCGAGGGGGAATAGAATCGAGGAATACGAAATCATCAAGAAATTCCTAAAATCGTCCGGCGCAAATAAATGAGAGCAAACTTGCCCGTTTACAACGGAAAAAATTTTTTATGCACATTCAATTGTGATAAACTCTGATTATGGAGCCAGTTACAGCCAGGGCAAATCCGAACATCGCATTTGTTAAATATTGGGGAAACCAGGACAATGCCTTGCGCCTGCCAGCCAACGGGTCTATTTCCATGAACCTGAATGACTTGGAAACACGCACCACGGTTCAATTTGAGGTGGGTCTTCGAGCAGACGAGGTAAAAATCAATGGGAAGTTCGCCGGCGATACGTCGTTGGCTCGGGTCAGCAAAATGTTGGACGAAGTGCGCGTGCTGGCTAAAATCCAGCTATTTGCGCAAGTAGAAAGTCAAAACAATTTCCCCACGGGAGCCGGAATCGCTTCCTCGGCATCCGCGTTCGCGGCACTGGCTCTGGCTTCAACAAGAGCAGCGGGCATTCAATTGAATGAAGCTGACCTTTCCCGCCTAGCACGTAGAAGTTCCGGTTCTGCCTGTCGGTCCATTCCAGGTGGTTTCGTGGAGTGGACCGCCGGTACGGGAGACGGCGATTCTTATGCCATCTCTATTGCCCCACCCGAATATTGGAACCTGGTGGATTGCATCGCAATAATCAGCAGCGAACAAAAATCCACCGGATCCACTGAGGGCCATGAACTTGCCCGGACGTCCCCCCTTCAAGCCACACGCGTAAGCGACGCCCCTCGTCGTTTAGATATTTGCCGACGCGCAATCCTATCCCGGGACTTTGAGGCTTTCGCCGATATCGTTGAAACAGATTCCAACCTGATGCACGCGGTAATGATGACATCGCATCCGCCCTTGTTTTACTGGCAACCCACGACCCTGATGGTCATGCAAGCTGTTCGGGAAGCGCGGGCAAATGGAATGCCAGTTTGTTACACAATTGACGCTGGACCGAACGTCCACGTTGTTTGCAGCAAAACTGCAGGGGCGGAAACAGCCAAATTAATGGGAAGCATCCCGGGGGTCCGGAATGTGCGCGTGGCTCAAGTAGGGGGAGCGGCAAAAGTCGTGGAAAATCCATTTCCAAACCATGATTAGATTTAAATAATAATTATTCTATAAATTAACAATAAAAGCTTAAAACGGATATAATCAGTCAGACCGCCTCGCAGGAGGCGGGGTTTAATGTTCATGAGGTTCATAGATGAGTATTGGTCTACTTGGTGGAATCATCTTCGTGGTGGTCTTCGCCGGCATCATATTGGTCCACGAATTAGGACACTTTTTCATTGCAAGGTTGATGAAAATCGAAGTGGAAGAATTTGGGTTTGGGTTTCCACCACGCCTGGTGCGGCTATGGCGTGGAAAGGGAAGCCTTCTGATTGGGAAGGACCGCGTAATAATTCCAATCAATTTCGAACTGACTTTCGATCCAAAGCAATCCCTTCATAGACTGGTTAACGCTTTTGCGATACCCAAAAATGGGAAGCTCGTACTCCGTTCAATTTCCTTTGGGTCAAATGAAAATGGGCAAGCGCAATCCGAGCCAACATCGGAAATCAAACCATCTCCCGTTCCGGACAATTCTGCTACTGCCAAAAACACTAAAATAACTTCGACCATGCAACCTAATGAAATCCACCTGAGTGGAATTTTGAACGAAATCAGGCCCGGCACAGAGTTCACCCTGAATTGGATCCCCCTGGGCGGATTTAATAAGATCAAGGGGGAAGACGACCCAGAGACTCCGGGGGGGATGGCCGCTGCCAATCCGTGGAAACGATTAGCCGTGCTCGTGGCAGGGGCAGGCATGAACCTGTTGACAGCCGTAGTGGTTTACACCTTTTTCTTCTACCAAGTCGGGATCCCAGACACCCACACAGCGGTGATCGCCAGCGTTGATTCGCCTTCACCTGCCCAGCAAGCCGGCTTACAGGTGGGCGATGTGGTTGTAGCTGCAGGGGGGCAGCCTGTTGATGGATACAACCAGCTAACCCAGATCACCCATAACAACCTTGGATTACCGCTTCAACTGGTCATCCTGCGGGATGGTAAAGCGCTGCAAATTACACTGACACCCCGCACAGTCTATCCCTCGACCCAAGGACCAATGGGAGTCAGCATCGGTGAACCCCTGGTTCCGGTCACATCCTGGTTCAATACGATCCCGGCAGCCTTTTCCGCTACCGCCCAGGACGTGGATAGTCTACTAGCATTGCCAGGTCGCCTGATCGCCGGGACAATTTCTCCACAAGCTGCCCAAATCGGCGGACCGCGTACCGTATGGAACTTATTCCAGCAAGCCGTATCCCGGGACGTAACCAGCCGGGAGGCTCCGGCTACCGGCGGAACTTCAACCAAACCAACCAACTACACCCTGCTGATCATCATCTCCATAACGGTCACCACAGCAGTAGCCAACCTGCTGCCGATCCCGGCATTTGACGGCGGACGGATTTTTATGACCTTACCGGAAATCCTCTTCCGACGCCGCATCCCGGCTAAATACCAGGCAATGATCAACGGAATCGGCTTCATCATCCTGGTTTCCTTGCTTGGCTTCTTTTATCTAAAAGACATCATCAGTCCGGTGAACTTCACCTTACCATAAATGAGAAAGAAAAAACCGTATGCCTCAGAATGCACCTTTTCTGACTGTCCTTGACGCGCTGCTCGACGATAACAATCCCTTTCCAGCGCGTTATTTGCACCGTTTTTCTGATATGGAGCCCGCTGATTTGAAACAGCTAAAAAAAACCTGGCCGGAAGTCTCACCGCGCCGGAAACATACATTACTAGAAGACCTGGAAGACCTGGCGGAAACAGATACATTGACGTCTTTCGACGACCTTGCGCGCAGCCTGCTCGACGATCCTGACCCGGAAGTTCGGACGCGGGCAATTCGTCTGTTATGGGAATGCGAAGACGCGAAACTCATCCCGGTATATCTTGACAAGCTGAATAATGACGTGGACGTGGAAGTGCGGGCTGCTGCAGCAAATGCCCTGGGACAATTCGTATACCTGGGGGAACTGGATAAGATCCCAACCGAATTACATCATGAGATCGAAGACCAACTATTAGCAGCAACGTCTACCTCCAAGGAGACCCTGGTCCGCAGACGGGCGCTCGAGAGCCTGGGATATTCCGGGCGCAAAGAGGTTATTCCGCTTATCGAAGCTGCATACTGGGAGAAAAAACCCGAATGGATGGTAAGCGCTTTGTTTGCCATGGGACGTTCCAGTGACAACCGGTGGAAAAAACAAGTGCTCGCACAAATGCGTTCACCCGATGAAGATATCCGTTCCGAGGCAATCCATGCCGCGGGAGAACTGGAACTGGAATCCAGCCGGGCGGTCCTGCTGGACATCCTCGAGGACGAAGAAGACCTGGAAGTGCGGCGGGAACTAATTTGGGCGCTTTCCAAGATCGGCGGAGAAGGTGTGCGGTCCAAACTTGAAGAACTGCTCGAGATCGAAGAAGACGACGAAGAAGCCGATTTCATCGAAGAAGCCATAGATACCCTGTCGTTCACCGAGGATATGGGCAACTTTTCCCTGATCGACGTGGACGATGAGGTGGATTTCATCGAAGAAGAACCGGACGAAAAAGAGTAAGACCGGAAAAATATTCCCATATATTATTTAGTTTGCAAGATCGGTGGGAATCGCGAATCTCACAACCTCATATGGCGTTGCTGAATGTATTTATCAACAACCTCCTGCCCATCCTGCTGCTAAGCGGGGCTGGATTTGCGCTAGGGAGGACGCTCAACCTTGACTCGCGCCCACTGGGGAGGGTAATCTTTTACATCCTCAGCCCAGCGCTGGTCTTTAACATCCTTACGAGCAGTAAGTTAGCGGTGGAAAGTATCCTGCTAATGATGGGGTATGCGGCAGCGACGATGATGCTCATCGCGGGAATCGCTTTCGTCGCGGGCAAGTTATTCCGGCTGGAACAGAGCGTGCTGACCATTGTGGTGCTCACCAGTTTTTTTGCCAATAATGGCAACTACGGACTTCCACTTATCTCCTTTGCCTTCGGGCAGGAGGCCCTGGCATACGCCAGCATTTACTTTGTAACCAATTCCCTGCTGCTCTACACCGTAGGGGTATTGATCGCCAGCCTTGGCCATTTGCGATTAAAGGAAGCTGCGCTAGGTCTTTTAAAAGTACCAGCGATCTATGCCATCGGCCTGGCCGTAATCTTCATTCAAACCGGCTGGACTTTGCCCTCTCCCATCCAACAAACCGTGGAACTGACTGCCGGAGCAGCCGTGCCGGCCATGATCATCCTGCTCGGGTTGGAATTGCAGAAAGCCGAATGGACGAACAACCTGAAGGCCTTGAGCATCCCGGTGGTGTGCCGCCTACTGATCGGTCCAGTCATCGGCATAGCCATGGCAGCCCTGTTCGGTTTGAACAAAATGGCCAGCAAGGATGGGATCACCGAAGCAGGAATGCCCTCTGCTGTGATGACCACCGTGCTTGCCAACGAGTACAACCTTGACAGCTCCCTGGTAACAGCGATCGTTTTTGCCGGCACTGTATTAAGTCCACTTACGCTGACACCCCTGCTTTATTTCCTCGGGCGGTGAGGATCATCCTACTTGCCGTAAGTAAGACCTGGAAGTTTTGATAAGGAAACACCATGACAGAGCTAAAAGCGAGTGAAGTTGTGCGCATCCACATTTGGGTGAGGGGACGCGTACAGGGAGTAGGTTTTCGCGCTTTTGCCCAGCAAGCAGGTGTAGAGCTAGCTCTCACTGGCTGGGTGCGAAACGTGGGGTATGATAGGGTGGAGACTGTGGCCGAGGGTCCGCGCGAGAAACTGGAGAGGTTTGAAGAAGCGATAAAAATAGGTCCACGTGCCGGAAATGTGGATGAAGCAAAGGTCGAATGGGAAACTGCGCAGGGTGAGTACAAGAATTTTAGTGTCAAGTACAATATTTGACAGAAGATATATCTCCTGGTACCGGCACAACCTGGAATAAAGTAGAAGTCAGAGGAGGAAATTTCGCGTGGCGCGCGATCAAATATCTTTTGGAGACTATGATGAACAAGAAACTCCTTTCTATAATCAGCATTAGTTTTCTCTTCCTAATTCTTGGAACCTTTTTGATCTCCTGCGGAACCAGCACAGCCACGCCGATTGCCTCAACAGGCGGAAGCACACTGGATGGGCAGGCGTTGATGCAGCAGCGCTGCTCGGTATGCCATTCGCTGGACCGGGTGACTTCGGCACACAAGACGTTCGACCAATGGACCGTCACTTTGCAACGGATGATCGCTCATGGCGCACAGCTAAATCCACAGGAAGAACAAGCGCTCCTCGCTTACCTGGCAGCCACCTATAAGTAAGTATTATTGAGCTGCCGAGGGGTTCATATAACCAAAGATTTAAACCCCAACCCGTATCCTGCCCCACAGTTGAGGAGAGGAGAAAAAATCAAGGAAGGGCACAGTAAGGGAGGAATCGCCTTATACAAAGCCCAGGCCGCGTTCTTTCATCGATACCCATTTCCCCTGCCCTATGACCATATGATCGAGGACATCCACGTCCAGGAGTTTCCCAGCCTGGACCATGGAGCGGGTCACGGCAACATCATCAGGGCTGGGGGTCGGGTCACCGCTGGGATGGTTATGGACGACTATCACAGCGGCTGCATTGCGGCGGATGGCGTGTTTGAACAACTCGCCTACATGCACCTGGGATGAATTGACCGAGCCTTTATAAACTTCTACGATATCGATCAATTGGTTGCGGGTATCGAGAAGAATGACACGCAGATGTTCCTGCTCGAGGGCAGACATGTCATAGGCGACCAGGGCGGCGGCGTCAGCGGGGCTGTTGATGGTGGGCCGTTCCCGGGATTTTTCACTCGACATGCGGCTGCCCAGTTCAATGGCAGCCTTGATCTGGGCAGCCTTGGCTGCGCCGATACCACGCTGGCTGCACAAATCTTCAAAAGGAGCACGATGCAAGTCCGCAAGATTATTATTATAGGTTTTCAGGAGGCGCTGCCCCACCTGAACGGCGTTCTCCCCTGCAACACCCACCCGCAGGAGGATGGCAAGCAGTTCGGGGATCGAGAGGGCCTGCGGACCCAAACGTGCCAAGCGTTCGCGGGGGCGTTCGTCAACCGGCAGGTCGGCGATGCGAAAAGAGGGTTTCAAGGGTGAGTTCATGAGGTCTCCAAGATGCAAAGGTACTAAAACTATACTGTAACAGGCCTAATTCCACAAGCGACTTGACAGAGTATGGCGTTCCTTATATAATCCCGACTGCCTTCCTCGCTAGCTCAACGGCAGAGCGGGCGGCTGTTAACCGCTAGGTTCGAGGTTCAAATCCTCGGCGAGGAGCTTTTTAGCCTTTTGCGACGTACTTTAATACAGTACGTCGCTTTTTTTATCCCATTTTAACCTCCTGTAGGATAAGAACCTCGAACCCCTGGGTTAACAGCTCCCCGCTTATTGAAAATAGGTGTTTTACCGGGGTAAAATTGGTATACTTTATTTATATATAATTCAAATTTGTTTGTTATATAAACACTTTTATTGAATCATAGTCAGGCGATCTCGGTTTAATGTCATTGGATACCGTTCAATAAGGACACAAAATGGAAATCGTTCCAGCGACATCTGCTCATTATCAAGGAATTGCCAAAATCATTAATTCTCTTGATCCGGAGAGACACGCCTCCGGGGTGGAAATCGCGGAAGGAGACAAGCGACGCGACCCGAAGTTCAAGTTCCAGCGCTGGATCGCCATCGAGAAGGATCAGATTGTTGGAATAGGTTCTTATAACCAGTCAATTTGGTTCGCCCACCCTCAAAAATTCCTGCTTTGGATTGGAGTGCAGCCCGATTACCAGAAATGTGGCATTGGGTCCACACTTTATGAAACAATCATGCACGGGTTAGAACCTTTTGACCCTCTCGCATTACGAGCTACAACCACCGAGGATCACCCCGAAAGTATGCGTTTTTTAGAGAAGCGAAACTTTCAAGAGGTCATCCGAGATATTCCTTCAGAACTAGATGTTCAATCCTTTGACATGACTCGCTTTATAGGGCTGGAGAATCGTTTTCAATTCAACGGCATCAAAATCAAGACTCTCCCAGAATTGGAAAACGACCCTGAGCGAAATCGCAAACTGTACGATTTGGATTGGGAACTCAGCCTATCTGTGCCAGGAGATTTGGCGACTGGTATAGGGTGCAGGGGACTTGATAAGTATGTCGAGTATGCCATTACAGGATCTTCAGCTCTTCCGGAGGGTTTTTTCATTGCAGTAAAAGATGAAGAATTCATTGGGTTGAGTTATGTTTTATCATCCGAAAAAGGTATTTCCCTTTACCAGGGTTTGACAGGGGTCAAACTCCAATATCAGCACCAGGGAATTGGGCTAGCAATGAAAATTAGATGCATTGCGTATGCCAAGGCCACCGGGCATACCATTATCAGGGCAGAGAATGACGCCAAGAACATCCCGATGCTGAAAATGAATGAAAAGTTAGGTTTCGTACGGAAGCCCGATTCAATTACCTTTGAAAAGCAATGCCAACCTATGGAGAAGCAAACAAATCTCTAACAGTGCCTAGAAAAGAAACCTATATTGAGATTTGTTTCAATATTTGATCACGTAAAGCCGCCTAACAACAGCTCCACCGGACGCTTCGCATGCGGCTGCGCGCCAGCAAGCCACACCATTGAAATCAAATTTGCCTCGGCCAGGACTTGAACCGCGAACCGCTAGGTTCGAGGTTCAAATCCTCGGCGAGGAGCTTTTTAGCCTTTTGCGATGCGCTCGTAGAGAGAGCATCCCTTTTTTTATCCCCTTTCCCCTCCTGTAGGATACGAACCTCGAAACCTGGGTTAACAGCTCCACGCTTATTGAACAGTACAGTGTGTTGCATTGAAAGGGATTAGTCTGTATACTGTAGATGATTTTACAATTGAATCATAATTGCCAACCATCCAATAGATAATTATTGAGGAAAATTATGTCCAGGAATGAATCATCAAACTCCTCATTAGATATGAACCATACTGGCATCTTTCGCCTTCTGGTCGGCAGTTATCATGACAATCGCTGTGATTTTCTCGGGGATTACAGCATCCACAGCAATGAAAATACCATCGTTGGTTTCTGGTATTATTCTAATTCCTGTTTTTATCCTTTTGATTGCTTGCATCCATGAATATTCCCCTGCAGATAGGAAGTTTTACAGTCGCCTTGGGCTTCTTTTTACAATGGGATATGCAGTTCTAATAGGTTTCAATTACTATATGCAATTGACACTTGTACAGAACAACCTGTATACCGATGTTTTTGCAATGGATAACCCTCAATCCATCATGTGGGTGATCGAAGTGCTTGGATATGGTTTTATGGGCTTGGCAACCCTTTCAACTGCTTATGTTTTTACCAACGGAAAACCGGAAAATGCAATTCGTTGGCTGTTTATCGTCAATGGTATCCTGGGAATTGGGGGGATGATTGGTTATGCTCTTGGATTGAGCTTGAACATTTTAGCTGGAGGTTTGATTGTCTGGGATATCATTATGCCATTATCGAGCATATTGTTGGCTGTCCTTTTCAGAAGGATTCTGAAGATAAATAACTTTGTCCTGCCCCATTAGCATAGTGCAATAACCAAATCTATCGGGATGATAATAACAATTTCAATTTCGGTTCCAGAAATTGTCAGTGAATAGAGGATTCTAGTCGTTTGAATGAATCGTGGAAAATAATCCCATGAAGAAATGTAAATATATAAGTTTCATTGGCGGGATTCTTGCCGTACTGTGTTATTTGGTGTTCGCTCTTCTCGCTTTCAGTCGGTACCCAATGCCCTATTCCCCAATGAAGAATTGGCTAAGTGACCTGGGTAGTGTTGAACTCAATCCTGACGGAGCAATTTTCTACAACATCGGGATTATCTCAACTGCATTATTACTGATCGTATTCTTTCTGGGTTTGTCTGTTTGGAAGATCGAAGACAATAAAGCGCAGATCATCATGCTCCGATTGACACAAGCATTTGGGATTTTGGGATCATTTTGTATGATGATGAGCGCCATTTACCCTATCAATTTATATGCGATCCACTCATTCTGGTCTACCTCTTTGTATGTCCTGCTATCAACTGCTTTTATTTTTTCAGCAGCAGCTTTGAGATACCATCAAAGGGTTCCAAGATGGTTGTTGATCCTGGGTGTCTCAACTGCCATGATGGTCATTATGACGAGTATCTTCCCGATCGCTTATGTGCTTGAATGGATCACGCTCTTGTTGTTTCTCAGCTATGTCAGTTTCGTAAGCTTCGAGACCAAGCGGCATTAATCTTAGATTATGACCAAACTATATCGTAAAATTTTTCCCAACATTTCCACATTCATGCCTTCTTCTATATCACTTCACTCCAGCTAATCCTACAGATAAACAATATTAGTAGGATCTTATGCTAGATAGGGAAAGCCAGAGCAAAGTCCGTTATCATCAGATGATCCTTCCCTTGGTAAGGTTTTGGTGTTGTAACCAAATTCCTCCATAAGGAAGGATTTTTCGTCAGCCCATCTCAAATAGCATAAGACCCTATTAGTATTTATATTACGTTACTGTCAAGCGGCAATAAATATCGAGAGACAATATAATTATCTTCACTCACAAGAAGAAAAATATCTACATAATTGGGAGATAAGGAGATTTACCGCTGTGAAGGGAAAGCGTCCTAAATAATCACCCACTTTTTAAAATTGGCCATGGTTTTTTTACACAATCCTTTTTCCTATTATCGTATTCGCTGCCCTTATAATCCTAATCACTTATGAAATAACTGGATTATCTTATCTGACTTATCACAAAGCATTTGATGTTATCCTTGCTGTTGGAGTCGCTTTATCGTTTATCGTATCGTTCCACTTTTCAAAAATAGAAAAGGTATATAGTGAATTTGCCTCGTTTAGGACTTGAACCTCCAACCGCTAGGTTCGAGGTTCAAATCCTCGGCGAGGAGCCTCAAGACGCCTGAAAGGGCGTTTTTTTATTTAAAAGGATCCCGTTTGTGAATTGAGGGAATCTCGCGACCAAAACGATTACAATCGAATGACCGGTTTTGAGGGGGTAAAAACCAGAGTCGGCAGAAGTATTCATTTTTTGTCGAGTGGACATTTAGGTAAAATAAGCAAATTTATTCGTTTTATTGATTTTTTAGAAGACCATGGAAAGACAGTAAAGAAGTGGTTTGGGATATGGTGTTCTTCCAATTCTGAAAAGCAATATTAATGGAAATTGTGAAGATTTAACCGCTAGGGGAAGGGATATTAATAATATATATGCCAGGGAAGGAGGAACAATTGAGGAACAATTCGTCCGTCAATTGAAAACCCTGGAGGCAGGGCTCTCCCCAAAGATTTTCGTCCTTTAATCTCCCAATAACCAGGGCCATGGAAATGGAATAAAGTTCCTAAAGCGATGGAAACGAAATGACATTTAGCTCGGTTGTTAAATTACAAAAATTAGTAAAAAATACTTTCCAACACAATTTTCAATTCGCTCTAATTATAGCACATATGTTCTGGTTTGTAAATTGAACTTCAAATATATTAATCCGGGCCCAGATTTGTAAGAACGAAAATATTATTTTTCCGCCCTGGTTATACCAGGTAAAGCAATAGAGCTAGCGATTCATTCCAGATCAAATTTAATGGGACGCTTGATGATTTGTTTCCGGCAAAATTGAAATGGGTTATCGAGATTCACAGACCCTAGTCTACCTTGATCTGGCGCATTCATCATTATAAATTGGAGGTATATTAGTAACTATACTCAAGCGTTGTTAATCAGGAATACGCAGAATTAACCGTACGATACCAACTACAGGGAACACTCCTCTTAAAATGGCATCTCGTAAATGGCCGAGAAGGAAAGGAAAATAAAATGAAACTAATGAGATTATCCATAAGAATCCCCCTGGGGTTGACCATTGCAGTCGTCGTTATAGGTATTATCGTTTTCACTAAAATCAGATCGCAGACAGGGGCGTTCCCGATGACCCCCTTCATTCTCTGGATTATTACGTCCATTATCCTCATCGCGATAACCATCTGGTCCGCGCTGGGCTTTAAAGGAATTAACAAACGCCCATGAAAATGATCGAAGTAAAGAATCTGACAAAGAAGTTCGGGGAGGTCACCGCGGTTGATAGCCTGACCTTCCACGTGACCAAGGGTGAGGTGTTCGGCCTGCTCGGGCCCAATGGAGCCGGGAAAACCACCACGATCAGGATGCTCTGCTGCCTGATTTCCAAGACGAGCGGAGAGGCCCAGATCGGAGGCAATTCAACCGGCAACGGCACCGATTCGCTGGCCATTAGGAAATTGATCGGCCTGGTCCCCGACAATATCGGCCTGTACGAAGAACTGAGTGCATATGAAAATCTCGACTACTACGGGAAACTGTATGAATGTCCTGAAGAGGTAAGAAAAGAGAAGATCGAGTATTATCTGAATATGATGGAGCTGTGGGAGAAGAAGGATCAGCCCATCAGCGATTTTTCAAAAGGCATGCGGCAGAAGGTCGCCATCTCCAGGGCGCTGGTCCACGACCCTACCCTGCTTTTCTTTGACGAGCCTACCGCCAACCTGGACCCGGAATCTTCCCGGGTGGTCAGAGATATCATCCTGAAGCTCAAAAAAGAGGGGAAGACGATTTTCATCAATACCCACAACCTGGATGAGGCTCAGCGGATTTGCGACCGCATCGGAATACTGAGTACGAAATTGCTGGCGGTAAATACCCCGGAACAATTAGAGAAGAACGTTTGGGGGAACATCAGGACGGTGATCCAGGTGGAGCAGATCAACGATCAAATTCTGGCGGCGGTCCGGAAACTCAACCCCAAAGACCTTAGCGTTGAAGAGAATAAAATCATCCTGGTCCTCAGCCGACCCCCAGAAGGAAAATGCCGACTTCGTGCAGGAGATCGTTTCGGCCGGCGGCCGCATTCAATACGTCACTCAGCTCAACCCTGGGTTGGAAGAGACTTACCTCAAGGTCATCCAGGAGACAAAATGAGACTATCAAAAGCGTGGGTTGTTGCCTCCAAGGATTTTAAAACCTTCACAAAGAAGAAAAACATCCTTTTCACGATCATCTATTTCGAAGGGGTTGTCTCGATCGCCCTGCCGTTCATCATGAGGTTTATCGCCAGCAGATCCAAGGATGCAGCAGCAGTCCTTCCAACCTTTATGAATGCCTTCTCGCTCTTGTATATCATTGGCGCCGCCTTTGCGCCGGTGGGGATCGCGGCGTACAGCCTGATCGGGGAGAAGGTCCAAAAAAGCCTGGAGCCCCTGCTGGCCACACCCACGACCGATGAAGAGATCCTGGCTGGAAAAAGTATCGCCGCCTTCTTTCCTGCCATTGGTGCCAACTTTTTGGGTGGGCTGATTTTCATGTTGCTGGCGGACCTGTTTACGAACAGCACGCTTAAATACAATTATTTCCCCAACTGGAATATTGCCATCATCTTGTTCCTGCTTGCACCCCTGGCCTGCATCCTTTCCGTTGGGTATAACATCATGGTTTCTTCTAGAGTGAATGACGTGCGCACCGCCCAACAAATGGGTACGCTGATCATTTTGCCTTTTGCTGCCTTGTATTTTCTATCGGAATTTAGTGTGCTGACGTTGACCACAAACAACATGTTGATCATAGCTGCAGTCCTGGCCGCCATTGATGTGGGCGTCTTTTACCTGGCCAAAGCGACCTTCCAGCGAGAAGAAATCCTTACAAAATGGAAGTAATGGCTTTTTTCCGGAAGGAAAATAAGAATAATTGAAATAAAAAAGCGCACCGAAACAGTGCGCTTTTAGGTAATGTGTTCAGTCCTTTTTCCCGGATTTCTCGGGGTTCTTTTCGATAACCTTTTCAGCGGCTTTCTCAGCCTTGGCAGAAGGTTCTTTGACTTCCCCTTTACTATCCCCTTTATCTTTTCCTTCTTTGGTTTCTTTTTTCTCAGACGAATTGGCTTCCGCTTTTTCATCAGCCTTCATGGACGCCATACCGGAAGGGGAATGATGGTCGGTGGCATAGAAGCCGGAGCCTTTAAATACAATGCCGACAGGCAGGTAGATCTTCTTCAACGCACGTTTCCCACACTCCGGACAACGGATGAGGGACTGGTCGGAGAAAGATTGTTGTTTTTCGAACTGCACACCGCAGTTGGTACAATGGTAAGTATAGACTGGCATTCGTTGTTCCAATTTCCTCTGCTACTGGCGGCACATTATAGCGCACTCAAGGGTCAGGTGCAAGAGGATGAGGAGTAAGGATTACATTTTTCTTATATTTCATGGGTATTCTTCCTGTTTACGTGGAAAAAAATTATAAATAATTTATGGTTTTTTCATTACAAGACTTTCAGGAACAAGTCGAAATTAGGGACATAAAAATTTGAATTTTTAGCCCCACCCCTGTCTCTTCCCAAAACAGGGAGGGAAAAGAATTTGAAAAAAGGAGAGCAGATCCGCCGCGCGTCCCCCACTCCTTTTTTCTCGATCTTTTCGTTTTGGGGAATTTCCGGAATGGAGCTACATAAGTTACATATTTATAAAATGCTCAGGTTAAAATCTCACGAGTGAGAGCAATGTCGGCATGGATCTGCTGAACGAGCGACTCTACGGTAGCAAATTTCTGCTCGGGTCGAAGGTACTCGACAAATTCCAACTTTAACTGCTGACCGTAAATATCACGGTCGAAATCCAGAAGGTGGGCTTCGATGGTAGGGGCGGGAAGGTCGGGAGTGAAGGTGGGACGGACACCTACGTTGGTGGCTGCAATATATTTTTGCCCAAACTCTCTGGAAAGTGAGGTTCCGGACACGGATTCGACGGATGGGACAGATTTTATAGCATCTTTGCGCACAGATTGTGCGGGTTTCGCAACTCGCGAGTCTAAACCAAACTCTTTACCATTCCTATTGGAAGAAGTTTCGAGCCAAGCCCTGCAGGCGTAAATGCCGTAGGCGGGAATGACCTTTCCAGAGGGAACCGAAATGTTAGCGGTGGGAACGTTAATACGGTGACCGCGTCCATCCCCATGGACGACCTGCCCGGAAACGGAGTAGGAGCGACCCAGTGCTTTGGCAGCAGCAGACACATTTCCCGAGGCAATGGATGCCCGGATGCGGGTGGATGAAATCACCCCAGCCTCATCCGATAAAGGAGGGGTCACCTGGACCGTGTAATTTAACTCTTTGCCGATTTCAGTGAGACGGGCGGCATTCCCCTCCCTGCCACGACCGAGGGCGGTGTCGTAGCCAATCATGAGGCGACGCAAGTCCAGTGCCTGAACGACCTGACGCATAAAAACCTCAGCGGTCTGATCGGCGAAGGCGCGGTCAAAGGTCTGGGTGATGACCACGTCAACGCCAAGGGACTCCAGCAGGGAGAGGCGTTCGTCGGGGGTGGTCAGGTACTTGAAATCCTTTTTGCCACCCAGGACGACCGCGGGGTGGGGGGAAAAGGTAAGCACCACTGCGGGTGCACCCGCCTGGTGTGCACCGCTGACCAAGGGACGCAGGATCTGCTGGTGACCGCGATGGACGCCGTCAAAGATACCGACGGTCAACCATGCATTTTGAAGGGAGAGTTCGTCGATGGAATGAGTATGAATCACGGTTGTTTATCAGGTAAAAAAAACAAAAACCATAAACACAAATGGCACAATGGGCGCGAATGTTAAACGACTACCTTAAAGGGTTCTTCCTCTTCGGGGACAGCATCGCAAAGGCGTTACTACATGTTGGCGGGAAGTGAACGACCAAAGTCGTTACTATCATGAAGTATTAAGAGAAGAAGACTTTTTTCGGCTGCCACTCCATGGTGACTTCATCGAGTTCGAGGATGGCAATGAGTTCACCGGCCATACTGACACCGCGCACCAAGCCCGGCTTGGTCTCCGGGGCGGCCTTGACGCGATGCCCATGCTTGACCTCCTCCACCTGATCAGGGGAGAGTTCCACGCCGGACCATTCCGCGAGGGCTTCTGCGGCAGGGATCAGGTACTGGTACCAGTTACCGGCGGTGAAGGCTTCCTCCAGTTTACGCAAGGGAGTGGCATCCCGCAAACTGAACCGACCGGACTTGGTGCGGCGCAACCCAACCAGGTATGCACCACAGCCCAGGGCAACACCCACATCGTTTGCCAGGGAGCGGACATAGGTGCCGGAAGAGCAGTGCACATCAATGACCACTTCGGGGGGAGCCCATTCCAGAATCTCCAGGTGGTAAACGTTGATCTTGCGCGGGGCGAGATCCACTTCTTCGCCCTGACGCGCCATCTCGTAGGCCTTGCGCCCATGTACCTTTACTGCGGAATAGGCCGGGGGGGTCTGTTCGATCTCACCGATATAGCGCTGGAGAACCTCATTGAATTGCTCCTCGGTCACATCCACCGGCGTTGTCGAAGGAGTGCGGGTAAAGTGCCCTTCGGCATCGTAGGTATCGGTGGCATTCCCCAGGCGCAGGATGGCCTGGTAGCGCTTATCGGAAGCCGAGACGAACTCGCTCAAACGGACCGCCGGTCCGACCAGGATGACCAACACGCCGGAAGCGCGCGGGTCAAGGGTTCCCGTATGACCGGCACGGCGGATGCCGGTGCCGCGGCGGATATGGTCGACTACATCGTGCGAGGTCAAACCAACAGGTTTGTCCACCACGAGAATTCCGGAGATGGCATTTTTAATATCCTGACTTTCCATTTTTCATTCCTCCATGGACCACCCACTCCATCAATGGGGTTGGTCTAGTATTTTGCGCGTTGCTGCCAGGACACGCTCCTGTACTTCGGCCAGGCTGCCGGACAATTCCGCACCCGAGGCGGCTTTATGACCGCCACCACCAAATTGAAGGGAAATCTGCGAAACGTCCACTGCGGTTTCAGCCCACGCCAGGAGATCTTGGTTGTATTAGCGTTTTGTTCAACAAACATGATGGCAATATCAGCATCATCAATGGACGAGACAATATTGATCAGATCGGCATCATCCTTGCCAGTGTACCCGGAGGCTTTGCGATCGGCCAGGGTTAGAGTGGCCCAAACAATCCCATCGGCCCGCTGCAGGCTGGAGAGACCCGCTCCCCAGTATTTGGCTTCCACAAAGGTCCGACGAACCAGGCTGCGGTAATAGAGCTTGCTCAAATCAGCGCCAATTTCCATCAGGTCGAGCCACCTGGCGCAGACATTCGGGGGTAGTGTTGGAGGTGCGGAAGCCAAGTGTATCGGTGACCAGACCGGTTATCAGATTGGCAGCAATGGGCGATGTAATGTCCAGCCCCCACTCCGGCATATGGTCGCGTCAGAACGGAGGCAGTGGCAACCGCCCGGGTTCGATCAAGATTCAAGGTCCCGAAATCTTCGGTGGTCACATGATGATCGATAATTATATCAGGAGCATGGTAACCATCCAGGGCGGCACCAATGCGCTTTCAAATCCGAACAGTCCACGCTAATGATCAGGTCAAATTGCCCTTCGGCCTGGGTGCGGACCAAGTCCGCGCCGGGCAGGTACTTGAAACCATCGGGGAGGCCATCCGAGAGCACCACCTGAACCTGTTTGCCGGCGTCAAGCAGAGCCAGGGAAAGTGCCAGGCTGGAACCAATGGCATCCCCGTCGGGGCGGACATGGGAAGTGACCAGAACCCGTTGCGCCGCTTGAATGCGGCCTTTAATTTTTTTCTGCAGGTCGTTCATTCTTTCGCAAATCAGCCAATAGGCGTTCGATGTGGTCTGCGTTTTCGGGCGTAGGGTCCCAGTGGAACCGCAAGCGCGGGAAGGTGCGCAGTTCGATACGGGCGGAAAGTTCGTGACGAAGGAAACCACTGGCATGTTCGAGCCCTGCCAGGATTTCAGCACTGCGGACCGATCCTTCGACTGCCGAAACATAGATGTCAGCGAAGGCCAGTTCGCGATCCACTTTGACATCGGTGATAAATATCTGATGCAGGCGCGGGTCACTGATCTCGCGGATGAGCATTTCCGAGATTTCCTGGCGAATACGGTCTGCAATGCGTTGGAGACGGACACCGGATGGCATAATTCTACTCTACTCTCCCTCAACGATCCACCGCTATTCTGCTTCGGCTTTTTCCAGCAGGTAACATTCAATCACATCACCGACCTGGACATCATTGAAGTTCTTCAGGCCGATGCCACATTCGAACCCGGTGCGCATCTCGCGCACATCTTCCTTCTCATGTTTCAGGGAACTGACTTCGCCTTCGAAGACAATATCCTTGCCGCGGGTGACCCGAATCTTGCCATTACGGCGGATTTCGCCTTCGGTGACCCGGCAGCCGGCAATTTTGGTGCCTTTTGACAGGGCGAAGACCTGCAACACCACCGCCTTGCCGATGGACTTTTCGGTGAATTCCGGAGCCAGCATGCCCTTGAGGGCTTTTTCCACATCTTCGATCAGACGGTAGATGATGTCGTACAGCCGGATGGAGACGCCTTCGGTTTCCGCCAGACGCCGGGCAGCCACATCGGCCTGGACACTGAAACCGAAGATGATGGCCTGGGAAGAGGATGCCAAGCAGGACGTCATTCTCGCTGATATTCCCAGTCTCGGCGTACAGAATGTTGATCCGGATCTCGCCTTTTCCCAGATTGTTGATCTCGTTGATGATGGGTTCCAGGGAACCCTGCACATCAGCTTTCAGGATGAGGTTAAGTTCCTGGGCTTCACCCGCTTTGATCTTGGAGAACAGTTCCTCCAGGGTGATCTTCTTGGCCGCAGACAGCCTGCTTGGTATTGGCAGCCTGGCGCTCCAGGATAGCCTGCCGGGCTTCCTTCTCTGTACGCAACCACCTTGAACACATCACCGGCGGAGGGCAATGCGCTCAAACCCATCACCGAGACCGGGATGGAAGGCCCGGCTTTTTGAACCTTGCGCCCACGGAAGTCGAACAGGGCACGCAGGCGACCATAGGTATTCCCAGCCACGACAATATCGCCCGTGTTGAGGGTCCCATTCTGGACCAGGAGCGTGGCAACCGGTCCCTTGGATTTATCCAACTCTGCTTCGATGATCGTCCCAATAACCGCACCCTTGGGATTTGCACGAATATCGGTATTATCAGCGACCAGCAGGATGGCTTCCAGGAGATCTTCGATGCCCTGTTTCTGCTTGGCTGAAACCGGGATGACCATGGTATTGCCACCCCATTCGTCGGGCATCAGATCGTTCTCGCCGAGTTGTTTCTTGACCCGATCGGGATTGGAATTAGGTTTGTCCACCTTATTCAACGCCACAATGATGGGCACCCGGGCAGCCTTGGCATGCGCAATGGCTTCCTTCGTCTGCGGCATGACACCATCGTCGGCAGCGACCACCAGGATGACGATATCCGCACCCTGGGCACCACGCGAACGCATGGCGGTAAAGGCAGCGTGACCGGGAGTATCCAGGAAGGTAATCTGTCTGCCTTTTAACTCCACCTGGTAAGCACCGATATGCTGGGTAATGCCACCGGCTTCCCCGGCAGCAACATCTGTCTTTCGAATGGCATCCAGCAGGGAGGTCTTGCCATGATCCACATGCCCCAGGATGGTCACGACCGGCGGACGCGGGGTAAGCGAGGATTCTTTTTCACCGGCAATCGTTTGCCGCCACAAGCGGCACATTCACCGATCTCCTTTTCCACCGGAGCAACCTGGTTTTCCAAGGTGACATCAAAACCCATTTCATCAGCCAGAATGGCAGCTGTGTCATAATCAATGGTCTGGTTGATGCTTGCCATGACACCATTGCTCATTAACTTTTTAATGATCTGGATCGGGCTGACTTCAATTATCTGTGCAAAATCGCGAATGGAAATATTCGCGGGAAGTTCAATCTTTTTTACGCTCTGGAACGCTCATACGGCATCTCCTTAATCAAAATACCAGCGCGGCAATCCCCGTGTGCTGACCGGGTGCAGCCAAAACCCTCAAGCCTGCCGTTGAACGTTCAGCGGTTAATCAGTCCATTTAGGGCCTTATGCCTGTTCACCAGCATCCCCCTCATCCTCCGGAAGTGTTTGCATAAACTGGCGGAGGAACTGGGTATCAGCGGTTGTCAAGCTAACTTTGAGGGCATGCGCCAACGGTCCTTTCAGGCCCTTTTCCCAACAGGAACGGCGATTGTGCAGATACGCGCCGCGCCCAGCTAGTTTTCCGGTCGGATCCACCTGCACACCTTCCGGCCGACGCACCAGACGGAGCAACGACCGCTTCGGCAGGATCGTGCGACAGCCCACACAGGTGCGTTGGGGAATATGCTTGAGTGGTTTTCCAGTTTTGCCAGACACCTTCAATTCCAAACCTGCCGCCTGCACAAACCCATGAACTTAGAAAGGCAAAAAACGAGTAGCTTCTATCCTTAGGATTCACAGGGTTGCGCAGAGCAAAGCAGTCAAAAGAACAGAGTTAATTGCACCGGATGGGAAGAACTCTTCATCCAATCCAGTCTTCTTCTAGTCTTCTTCCCAGCCTTCATCGCCACGCTTATGCTTCTTCTTGGCGATGGCCTTGTCGAGATCTTCGTCATAGACGATCTCGACAACTTTCTTTTTCTTCTTCTTGCCTTTTTTCTTGTCCGACTCATCCTCCTCGTCCTCTGCAGCAACCGCTACAGGCTGGAGCATATCGGGACGCAAGGTGAAGATTTCCTCGAGGGGTTTCTCAGCGACTATTTCTGCGGGGGTTTCCTCTGCAACAGGAGCGAGTTCAGGTTCCACTTCTACAGGCTCGGGCTGCCCTTCGGCAGGCGCAATCTCTGTAACAGGTTCCACAGGAATTTCAGCGACCTGCTCAACCGGCTGCTCTACGGTCTCTACAACTGCCGGCTCCACGACTGGTTCAGGTTCCGGGAAGGTGACATTTTCCAAGGCAGTCTGGATGGCTTCCATGGACTTGGGTCCAATCCCAGCCAACCCCAGGACACTATCGGGGTTAAGTTTCATCGCCATCATCAGGTCGCCGACGGTGCGATGCTCAGCTTCGGTCAAGGATGTTGTAGACATGCTCAGCCAGACCCAGAGACATCAATCCCCGTTTCAAAGGCGGCATCCGGGACCTCGGCACGAGCAGCAGAGACCCGTTCTTCTTCGGCAGCAGCTGTGGCTTTCTTCTGCTCCACCGTCCGCCGTTCAACACGCTCCACAAACTGGATGAGCGTCATAAATTCTTCCGGGGTAACCGGGCGACCTTCGCTCTTCTTGGTCAGAATATCCTTCAACCACGGGGATATTTTTCTGTTCAACCTCGGCAATATTCGCAAAGGATGGATCACTCTGCACTTTGACAATGGCATCGCCGGCAGCTTCGATCAGGGACTTAATGTCAATCCGCCAGCCGGTCAACTTGGCTGCCAGGCGGGCGTTCTGTCCATCGCGCCCAATGGCCAGGCTCAAGCTGGTCTTCCTGGACAACCACCGTGGCAGTCTTTTCGGCTTCATTGAGATAAACGCCGGAAACTTTGGCCGGGCTGATGGCTTTGGAAATATACATGACCGGATCGGCATTCCATTCGATGATGTCGATCTTCTCATCGTGCAGTTCCTTGACGATGGCCTGGATGCGGACACCCTTGATCCCCACGCAGGCGCCAACCGGGTCCACATTGGGCTGGGTGGCAGAGACCGCCACCTTGGCGCGCTGCCCCGGCTCGCGGGAAATGGCGCGAATCTCGACAATGCCGTGATAGATCTCAGGGACTTCGTTTTCCAGCAGGCGGCGCAGGAAATTGCGATGGGAGCGGGAGAGGATGATCTGCGGGCCGCGCGGGCTATCCTTGACTTCCAGGACGATCGAGCGGACGCGTTCGTGCACCTTGAATTTTTCGCCGGGGATCTTCTGATTGGGGGGCATGATGCCTTCGGCCTTCATATCCAGGCCGATGGTCACACCCTGGGTCATGCTGACGGCCTGGACCACACCGCTGATGATCTCGCCAACCTGTTTATTGAAGAAATCAGCCTGCATCTGGCGTTCCGCTTCGCGGATGCGCTGCTGGATGACCTGGCGGGCGGTCTGTGCGGCAACCCGGCCGAAATCTGCGGGGGTGGTTTCGACCACCACCATATCGCCCAAATTGGCTTCCGGGTTGACCGCGCGCGCATCTTCAAGCGTCACTTCCGTGCGCTCATCCTGAACATCTTCGACCACTTCCTTTTCAGCAAAGATGGTGACCTTGCCGGTTTCCGGGTCGATTTTGGCTTGAACTTCCTGGGCATTGGAAGCATTGACTGCCCGCCGGTAGGCCGAGACCATGGCCGATTCAATGGCAGACATGATGATCTCTTTGGGCAGTTGTTTTTCTTCCAACACTTCGTTGAAAGCCAATGCAAATTCATTTTTCATACTCAACCTGCTCCCCAGAACCTAATTTCCTGTTACATGCAGAAAAGTGGGGGTTGCCCACTTTTCGATGCGTGCGGTATTGATTTTCAGATAAATCAAATTTTAACACAAAATCAAGAGGGATGCAAGGTTGATCGCGAAACAAGCTTATGCCTCAACCATTTCCTTATCAGGAATACACACACAGCGCAGATTTCAAGGATGAATGTGAGGCCGGCAGCCCAGTCAAGAATGACTTGAGGCAATGGTAATTTCCAGTCCGGCTGGCGGCGATTTAAAAATTTAACCAATTTGTCATAGTCAGAGACCGGGATAAGCGAGAATATTTTGGAATTATTTTCCCGTGGGAAAACATACCCGGTTGGGTCGGTCATATTGAAAAAACCATTATTAATATCAAAAACGGATCCCGCGTGGACGAGAGGATGAAATGAATTTTCGCCCAATAAAACATCGTAATGACCCGTTACATTGCTTGCCTGCGCCTGGAAAACTTCATAATCGTTCATGGCGGGGATAATCTTATTTACCGGAAAAATATTCCCAGCCTGGATTTTCGAATAAGGGGCCAAAACTGCGCTAATATCAAAATACCTTCCCTGAACTCCCAACGGGAGAAGGTAATATGCCCAGAGTGAAACCAGTGAAATCCCATTCAGGAAGACATATGCTGAGATCGTTTTTGCGCCAGATCTCCCGTTAATTAAGTGGTCGAATATTAATGATCCCAGAATTGCCAACGGGAGGACGAACGAGGAAACAAAACGAGTATTGGTCCGCAAAGACATAAATAAAGGAAGTCCCTTCATTATGTCAAACAGAAACCCCCTGGCAGTTGAATATTGAACGACAATAAGGATGGCGAAAATCAGGGTAATCCCTGCAATCCCCTTTTTTAAAAGTTTCCTCCAATCGAAATGCGGTTTATGAAACAAGATCATCCACGCCCCGTAAATTAGAAGAATAATCAATGCGGGAGAAATGGATGAGTCCAATTCCCAGAAACCATAGGGAGATCCGGTCCATTGGGTTAAACGGACAACATAGACGAGGCTACTCTTTCCGAACAAATTTAGTATAGGGAGGGTCGTCATCACACCGACGAGCTGGAATACCAACCCACCAATACTCGTAGACCAAGCCACGAAATAATGATCCTGAACACCCCGAGGAAAAGAGCGTGTAAAAGCAGCAACCGCATAGAGTTTGGAACCACACAGGAGGAGGGTGAGAACAGCTCCCCATACGATCACGAGGACCATCTTCCGCCAGCCAAACAAAGAAGGCTTTAAGAAATAAATGACAGGAAGAGTGACCATCGCGGTAAAAAGGGCGATGACAGCAATATATTCCCCCCCAGAATACAAAACAATCGCTCCAGTGAGAGAAATTAAAACCCCCGACAACCATGCAGGTAATTTTCGGTTTAACAATGCATACACGGGAATCACTATCAACGGGAAGGTGATCTTATCGGCATGCCCTGAGACCATTTGTTCAATAAAAAATCCGCTCGAAACCAGGAAATTGGCTCCCAGAATTGACGAAAAAGGTTTAAATTCCATGACATCCCGGAGAAGCAGAAATGTAACCCAAAATCCAATCGAGACATAAATAATACTTGAAGCCAGAATTGCAATCCACGGATTGACAAAAAAAGTAAACAATTGAGGAAGCGAAAACTGGGTCTGGAGAGGGTTGGGATATGCTGGGAGGCCTCCTCCAAAACTGGGCGTGTACCACTGAATGCTCAACCCATTAACTTTGTAATGTAATAAAGCATCAAGCAGTCGGGGGCCGAATAATCGATAATCACCTCCGACAAGCGGATACGTGGCGCCAGTAAATAAAATGACAAATATAGCGATGACCAGGATATTCAAGACGATAAGAGCTGTGTAAATATAACGATGCTTCATCGATCACTCACCGCGAAAATCATAGATCCCGTCCAAAATATTCCAGGTGTGATAACAAGCCGGGCAAGTGATATGGTCGCCCTTATGGAGAAGAGGAGAATGGCCGCATTCGGGACATTTAAATAATTCCATTGGATCCGAAGGAAACAGGCTAGATGGCACACCTTCCAGCCCCGATTTGATAAATATACTCGGAGTTAACTGCCACAATGCTCCCGTCCATTGGAGAAGAGAATCGAGACCAGACAAAATTGCGGGAGGTATATTCCGCTTAAGAAAATCAACGCGAAAGTGCGACACGGCGAGGATATTTTCAACATGAAAGCCCACGGCCTCGAGCCAAAGGCGGACGGCATGGGGGTGGAAGTCGAAATTCAGCGGGGCGAACTCAACCGGGTCGAGTTTATAGGGGCTCCATGCCTGACGATGAAAGGCATAACGCAGGATGGCTTTCAAATTACGCTTATTGGCGTACTCCAAAATGAATGTGGCACCAGGTTGGAGAACGTTCCGCACCTGTCGCAACGCAGCAGGGGCATCGGCCATGTGGTGGAGAGTACGGATCATGGTGGTCGCATCGAAAAGGCTGTCCACGAAAGGCAAACGATAGATATCCGCGGCAACATAAATATACCGGTCTGAAACACCCAAGCGTTCCTGTGCCTGTTTGAGCTGTGTACGCGAGTAATCAAGCAGGACAACACGCTCAAAACCCCGATAGCGCAAGGTATTGCGACCCGCGCCTGCTCCCAATTCCAGCATCAAGCTACCGCTGCGAGGCAGCAAGCGCTTGAGGGCGATTGCTTCACAACGATCCTCATAATCGCGTCCGCCCTTCTCCCAGAAGCGAGTCTGATAGTCGGAGCCTTCGTAATCACAAACGGGGGGGCGTTTTTCTTCCTGCATCATTCTTTCCAGCAAAATTGCGTTCCAAGCCTACAAAATTTTCTTGATGGACCAAGACAAGTAGTTTTCGAAGCTGGAGCGCAGATTCCCCAGTCCTTACAATATACACAACCTGACCTGTTTCGTCAAACCAAATCGAATGTCTGTTTGTGGTATAGTGCAGCCATGCGTTTGCTTTTTGTCGCGGATGGGCGATCTCCTACGACACTATCCTGGCTGCGAGCCTGGACCGAGAGCGGACACCAGGTACACCTTGTGTCAACCTTTCCCTGCGAGCCACCTCCAGGCCTGAAAACTTTCCATATCCTGCCGATCGCCTTTAGTGGGATGTTGAGGGGATCAACCAAAAATCTAATGGGAATGAAAAAAAGCGGCCGAAATGCGGAGCGAGTCCGAAATACATTACGCCCGCTACGAAGCGTGGCCGGCCCTTTGAGCCTTCCATTTTATCAGACCCGTTTCCGCAAATTGGTTGACGACCTCCATCCCGACCTTGTACATGCCCTACGCATCCCTTTCGAAGGAATGCTAGCAAGCAACATACTCGCGGGGACGCCCCTGGTGGTCTCGACTTGGGGGAATGACCTCACTCTGCATGCCCACGGCTCTATTTTTATGTCGGTGCTCACCCGGAAGACCCTGCGCAGAGCTGACGGCATGATCGCGGATGCAAGGCGCGACATCCGACTTGGAGCGGAATGGGGTTTTGCCTCAGACAAGCCAACCCTGGTGGTGCCGGGATCCGGGGGAATCCGCTTTGATGAAATGGAAGCTCAATCGAAATCGGAAAACCTTCCGGAGGAACTGCCAGATGTGCCGATCGTGGTCAACCCCCGCGGCCAACGTCCCGGGAGCCTGCGTCAAGATGTCTTTTTCCGGGCGATCCCCCTGGTGACTGAAAAAATACCTGAGGCGCTGTTCATCTGCCCCAACCTGGCCGGGGATGCAGAAGCGGAGCACTGGGTTAAGTCGCTGGGGATCGGGTCGAGCACGAAATTATGGCCGCACCTTGAACGGGCACAAATGTGGTGCCTGTATAAAAAAGCAGGAATCTTTGTCTCCCCCAGCATTCACGATGGAACGCCCAATTCGCTACTGGAAGCAATGGCAAGCGGATGTTTTCCTGTAGTGGGGAATATCGAGTCGATGCAAGAATGGGTGAATCCGGGGGTGAATGGTTATCTTGTGGATGCAACCAGTCCCAAGCGACCTGGCAAACGGGATCGTTACAGCCCTGGGGAACCCCGTTCTCCGTTCAATTGCAAAAAAAGAAAACGCCCGTATCATTGCCGAACGAGCCACGTATGAACATTGCATGGCAATGACCGAGGCGTTTTATACCAAAATTGTGATGGGAAACTCGAAGAGAACCCCAGAATGACAAATCAACGGGGGGCGCGCAAAGTCTCCAACCGTTCCTGCAATTCAATCCGTTTCGTACTGGCAGCGGTACGGATGCTGGCTGCCACACCTTGTGCACGATCGTTAATCTGAAAGCGCAAATCCTTTCCAGCCATAGGGGTAAAAAGTAGAGCAACGCCTGCGCCAATAAACCCACCGATGACCGTCCCAATCAAAAACCCAAAAGCCCGACGCATAGAAGCCTCCTTTGAATAGTTATTTAATAACCAGGCATATTATAGAGCATTATTAAATCCGTTGGTAGATTGCGGTACCACCATATTTGTGGAATAATAGGGATTGTTGCGCGTATCTTATAGAACGCGACCGTAAAAGCAAGTCCAATCTGCAAACACTTTCATACAAGGCCCCTACCTGAAAGGAGGGTACCATGTCGACACTTCTCCCAAACACCAACACAAAGAGTGCACGTAAAAAAGTCACCACGCTGGCGATCCGCCAAAAAAAGATAAACGGCGAACCGATCACGATGCTGACCGGGTACGACTACCCGACCGCCCTGGCACTCGACCAGGTCGGGATCGACGCCATCCTAGTGGGCGATTCTCTCGGGATGGTAGTGCTAGGTTACGAAAATACTCTGCCTGTGACCATGGAAGTGATGTTACACCATTGCCGCGCTGTAGCGCGCGGCGCCAAGACGGCACTCCTGATCGGAGATATGCCTTTCATGTCGTACCAAACCTCTACGGAAGAAGCTGTCCGAAATGCGGGCCGATTCCTACAAGAAGCGGGTATGGATGCAATTAAATTGGAAGGGGGACGGGAACGCCTGGACGCCGTGCGAGCCATCATTGGAGCCGGGATCCCGGTCATGGGGCACCTGGGCTTAACGCCGCAATCCGTCCACATACTGGGCGGATTCAGGGCCCAAGGACGCACAGCACTCACTGCCGAGCGATTGCTCGAGGATGCGCTACTCCTTGAACAAGAAGGGTGCTTCAGCCTGGTGCTTGAATCTGTGCCAGCCAAGTTAGCGGAGATGGTCTCAAAACGGCTGTCCATTCCCACTATTGGAATCGGAGCCGGCGTAGGTTGTGACGGACAGGTGCTGGTAACGCACGATATGCTAGGGTTGTTCGACCGTTTCACACCAAAATTCGTTCGCAAATACGCCAACCTGCACGCCGAGATGGAGGAAGCCTTCAAGGCATTTATCGGTGACGTAGAAAACCACGTCTTCCCGGCGAAAGAGCACAGTGTTGAGATGCCTGAAGAAGAATGGGAAACCTTCCTCCAGCATCTCAAAGCCCAAGGGCAGTTAGGGGGATGAGGAGCGACTCAATCCTGATCGTGGGTACCGGTGCACTGGCAACCCTCTTCGCAGCGCGTTTTGCCAGGGGGGGTATCTCTGTAACCATGCTCGGTACATGGGCAGAGGGATTGGCTGCGATCAACGAAAAGGGCGTTCAGGTAGAAGGGGAAGGAAAGGCATACCGCGTACATGCAACGGCCAAACCGGCTGAATGCAGAGGCTCAAAGTTTGCACTGGTGCTTGTTAAAGCCTGGCAGACAGAGCGAGCAGCTCATCAACTATCAGAATGCCTGGCGGCAGAAGGAGTAGCACTGACGCTCCAAAATGGCCTTGGGAACGATATCATGCTGGCCTCAAGCCTAGGGCCAGCGCGGGTATCCCAGGGAATAACCACCCTGGGTGCAACTTTAAATGCACCCGGGGAGGTTTGCCAAGGAGGAGTAGGACCGGTTAGCCTTGCCCCCCATCCACGCGTTTCGGCCATGGAAAAGATGATGCGAGAGGCTGGTTTTGAAGTAAACGTGGTGGATAACATTCAATCGCTAATTTGGGGAAAACTCGTGGTCAGCTCGGCGCTTAATCCTTTAACGGCATTGCTAAGAGTAAAAAATGGGGAAATCCTCGAACGACCACAAGCACTGGAATTGATGGGTAAATTGGCGCACGAGACAGCTGCCGTGGCAAAAATAATGGGAGTATTACTCCCATTTAAAAGTCCAGAACGGGCCGTGGAAGAAGTAGCTCAAAGGACGGCAGAGAACCTATCATCGATGTTACAAGATGTTCTTGCGGGGAGCGCCAACAGAAATTGACGCGATCAATGGGGCAATCGTTCAATTGGCCGAGAAAAAAGCCATCCAAGTCCCGATCAACCGGACAGTCTGGTCGCTGGTCAAAGCCATTCCTGTTCGTGGTAATATTAAGATGTAGACAATTTTTATTTTATTGGAGGTGTTTGATGAGGAAATGGTTTACCGCACTGGCTGTCCTGATCGCGCTGTGGGTTACCTTTCCTGCGCAAGCACAGAGCGAGCTACGGCTGAGTTCCGTAAGCGTAGACATCTGGCCGGAATACGACCAGCCAGCCGTGCTGGTGATTTATCACATATCAATGCCCGCGAATACGACACTTCCAGTAACCTTAAACCTGCGCATTCCCGCCCAAGCAGAAGCGTATGCGGTAGCCATCTCCGACCCTGTCAACGGGCTGCTTAACGCTCCTTATGACCGAACCGTGCAAGGTACATGGGCAACGCTGGCAATCACAGCCAACGCGAAGGATGTACAGGTGGAATATTACGATACCCTGGTAAAAAATGGGACAGCACGTCACATCGTGTACGAATGGGCGGGGGATTATGCAGTTGAATCGTTTACAGTTGACATTCAGCAGCCAACCGGTGCGACTAATATGGTCACAAATCCCACCCTCCCACAAAGCACAGTGGGACAGGATGGTTTCGTTTATTTTCAATCCGCACCCCAGCCCTTAGCGGCAGGGCAGACATTTACGCTGACCAGCGACTATCAAAAAACAACTGATGCCTTAAGCACCACCGGACTTCCGGTCCAACCGACACAGCCTTTGAATGGAAGTACACCCGGACGAGTGACGATGAGTGCAGTGCTACCATGGGTTCTGGCAGCGGTTGGTGTGGTATTGATCGTTTTTGGGATCGTGGGCGGGTATTACATGTGGAAAAACGGCACCCGCCGAACCTTTGCGACACGCAAACGGCATGCACAACCCCAACAGGAAACCGTGACAGACGAGGTCTACTGCCACCAATGCGGGAAACGTGCCCAAGCGGGGGATGTGTTCTGCCGAACTTGCGGGATGCGTTTACTGAAAGACGAGTAGAACAGGTTGCATAAAGGCTTCCTGAAGTGAATATTTCTCCGATCATCCCGATCTATTTTTTCTATGGATTGGCATTCTTCAGCATGGGCCTGTTGGTTATGGTCGAAGGCGGGCGGTCATCAGATGCCCGCCTTCGCCGCGCCTTGCGACCACTGGCAGCCTTTGGACTGGTGCATGCCGTAAATGAATGGCTGGAAATGTTCGACGTAATCGCCGTACAAGGTGGGCATGTAACCCCAAGCTGGTTTTTGGGAATTCGACTTGCCACCCTGGCTTTTTCTTTCATCTCGCTGGCAGCCTTTGGCAGTTATCTCCTGGTAGTATCGCGAACCGCATGGAGATTGATCCTGCTGGTTCCACTAGGACTGGAAGGAATTTGGGTAGTTGGCCTGATCCTTCTCAAGGGGACCTATGGGCTGCCCATCCTGTGGAACGTGGCGGACGTGTGGACGCGCTATTCTTTAGCCATTCCAGCTGCCCTACTGGCAGCGATCGGGTTGGTGGTCCAGCAGCGCGTCTTTCGCAGGGCCGGGTTGATTCTCATTTGGACGGGATGCACTCTGGGCGGCAGTGGCTTTCAGCTGGTACGGCCTGGTAGGGCAATTATTTGTCCAACCTTCCCCCCTGCCGCCTTCCAATGTCTTAAATGATGCGTTATTCACTAATTTTTCAGGCATCCCGATCCAATTGTTCAGGGCGGTCATGGCTGGAGCAGCGGCATTCTTTGTCATCCGTTTCCTGCGCGCTTTCCAGGTAGAAAATAACAGCCAGATTGCAAGTCTGCAGGAGGCGCGCCTAAAGGAGGCGAAACAGCGGGAAACCTTGCGCAGGGAATTATACAAACGTGTAGTAGCCGCTCAGGAATCAGAACGACAACGAATTGCCCGTGAACTACACGATGAGACTGGACAAGCCCTTACGGCGATCGGACTTGGATTACGGGGTTTAACCGGCTCTTTGAGCACATCCAACCCAGAACGAACAAAAAAGAATTTACACCAACTGGAACTATTGACCACCCATTCCCTGGACGAATTGCAGCGGTTGATCGCAGATCTGCGCCCATCCCACCTAGACGACCTGGGACTTTCTTCGGCTATGCGCTGGTATGCCAATACGCTGCAGGAACGTGTCAATCTGGTAGTACATGTCGAAATCACGGGTGAGGAACGAACTGTTGCTTCACCGGTCAAGATCGCGCTTTTCCGGATTGCACAAGAAGCCCTGACCAATGTGGTCAAACATGCCCAAGCCAAAACTGCACAAGTATCCCTGAATTATGGCGAAAAATCTGTTCATGGTACGGGTAACAGATGATGGAAGGGGTTTCGACATGGATGCAGCGGCAACCGCCAAACGAGTGTCATGGGGACTGAAGGGAATGGAGGAACGCACATCCCTACTGGGCGGAAAGTTCGAGGTCCAGTCACGGCCAGGGTCAGGGAACCATGGTGGAAGTATCCATCCCGTACCTACAGGAGGAAGCCGATGAAAATTCGCCTACTGCTGGTGGATGACCACCAGGTGGTTCGTTCCGGGCTACGGATGCTGCTGGCAAGCGAAAGTGACGTGGAAATCGTGGGAGAAGCAGGAACAGCACAAGAAGCGCTCGATGCCGTGCGACAGTTGAAGCCAACAGTTGTACTGATGGATATCGGCCTGCCGGATCTATCAGGGATCGAAGCCACGCGCGAGATCAAACGTACCAACCCCGAGGTGGCAGTGGTAGCCCTGACCATTCACGAGGACGAAGAATATTTTTTCAAGATGCTGGAAGTGGGAGCGGAGGGCTATGTGCCAAAACGCGCAGCGCCGGAAGAATTATTGACGGCGATCCGAGCGGCGGCAGCAGGGGAAGTCTACCTATACCCCTCCCTGGCAAAATTACTGGTCAAGGATTACCTTGCGCAAGATCGAAGTATTGACAAGGCTTCCACACTGGACGGTTTAACCGACCGGGAACAGGAAGTGCTGCGTTACCTGGCAGAGGGGGCTAATAATGAAGAGATAGCCGAGGCGTTGGTAATCAGTATCAAGACGGTCGCACGACATCGGGAAAATATCATGCACAAACTGGGGCTGCATTCACGGGCAGAGTTGGTGCGCTACGCGATTCGCAAAGGGATCATCAAACCATAACAGTTTTCATCAAACCATGATTAAGCCTGCTGGAAGTCCAGCAGGCTTTTTATTTGGGATAAATGACACAATTTTTACCCAATGTTCTTTCTTGGGGTGGGGTGCCGATAGTATTTTAATTAGGATAGGAGCAAAACTGTGGGGTGTTTTTCCCATACGAAAGATAGGATGCCTGCCGAATTGTATTTCCCCTAGCAACAGAGACTAGACTGATAGTGAAAATAGGAACAAATAGTAATGGAGGTTTCCCATGAAAAGCATACTGGTAATTTCCTTTCTGACGATCCTACGACTAGGCATTCCCGCCAGCATTCTCCTTCTGATCGGTGAGACTGTAAAACATCATCACAAAAAAATTCGCAACTCATGAGGTAATTAATGAATACTGTTTTAGCGATCATTCTTGGCGTCCTCCTGCGGATAGGAATCCCTGCTGCCGTAACCGCCCTGATCTTCTTCTTGCTGCGCCGCCTTGACAAGCGCTGGCAGAAAGAAGCAGAGGCAATACCGGTCATTTCGTCCCAGCGGCCCTGCTGGGAAATCAAAGGCTGCAGCAAAGAGAAACGCCAGAATTGCCCGGCTTTTTCCCAAACAGACGTACCTTGCTGGCAAGTCTTCCGCACAAAAAATGGCCTGCTACGAGAAGAATGCCTGGGATGCGATGTATTCCGCCAGGCACCGGTCCCCGCTCAATCATAATCAATCCATTCCACGAGGAGAATCAATTATGAAATTGCTTAAACGTACTTCCATTGCCGTCCTTTTCGCCCTGTTTGTGACCGCAGCGACATATATGATCGCACAGGCCGGGACAGAACCGCGTGGACAGGCGCAACAGCCCCAACCCACTGAACAACCCCAACCCACCCTGCCGGTACAGCCGACCGAGCCAAAAAACACCCAACAGCAAATTGCATGCAGTGTATGCCACTCGGAATTTACCGATGCACTTCAATCAGGTGCACATGGTCACGCGATCAGCGATCCACTATTTAATCAGATGTGGACAGACCAGGGTAAACCCGGAGCCTGCCTGGTCTGTCACGTGACCGGGTACGACCCGGCGACAGGAACCTGGACAGCAGATGGAGTTTCCTGCGAAGCCTGCCATGGACCGGTACCGGCTGCACATTCTTCCGACCCGGTCGCCAATCCGGTGCCAGTTGACCGGACGCAGCGACCTGTGCGGACGCTGTCACAGCGGCGATCGTTTCAATATTGCGGACTGGCAGTCCAGTACACATTTCCAGCGGGGAATGACCTGTACTGTCTGCCATGACCCGCATTCTGCAACCTTGAAGACAGTTCCAGGGCAGGAAGCTGCCGGGCCGTCTGCGCTTTGCATTAACTGTCACAGAGAAGTCGCGATGGCACTTTCCATATTCCAAGCACAACCAGGCCGGTGTCAGCTGCGTGGACTGCCACCTGCGTCATTTCGAAACAGGCAGCACCGATGTACATGCCGTACCGGATCATAGTTTTACCGCCAGCATTGCCACCTGCTCTGCCTGCCATGCCGACCAGATGCATGCCCAACCCACCGCTGCAACTACCAGCCCAGACAACGCCAACCATCTTACCCGAGATTACTTCGACTTCCGGAGATGCGGACAAGCAACCCTTCACCCGTCAGCCCACTCGGGTTTGCAGGGTTAGCCGGTCTGTTCGGGTTGGCTGGCGGCATGGTTTTGCAACCCTGGTTGGAAAAAGCCTACCGGAACATTAACAAGAAGGGGAATAAAAAATGAGCGACAAAATCAACCGGCGAGACTTTATTAAGTTGACCATTGCCGGAGTGGCTGTCCTGGCCGATCCCACAGATCATCCGGCGGAGCGCAGGCCCTCGAAACGCTCACACCCAATGGGCGTCAATGGGCCATGGTGATCGACCAATCCAAATGCACAGGATGCGGGTACTGCACCCTGGCATGCCGGGCGCATAATGACATCCCACCAGAAATTTCCTGGAATGTGGTTACCAAGACAGGAACCGTCGGAGCGACAGGATGTTTACATTGCGCGCCCATGCATGCAATGTGCACATGCTCCGTGCGTGGACGTCTGCCCGGTGCAAGCGAGCACCTACCGCCCGGATGGGATCGTACAAATGGATTACGAGCGCTGCATCGGCTGCCGTTACTGCGAAATCGCCTGTCCATATGGAGCGCGCTCTTTCAACTGGAAGGAATTTGATGGTCCAAACCCGTCCGTTCCGGAATGGGGACAGCCTGAAGTGGCGCGCCGCCCACGAGGAGTGGTAGAGAAATGTTCATTCTGCTACCAGCGCATCGACCGCGGCCTGTCACTCGGATTGACACCCGGGGTCGACGAGGATGCCACTCCAGCCTGCGTGGTGGTCTGCCCGGTGGGCGCCCGCCAATTTGGCGACATAAATGATCCCAAATCGAATGTAAGCAAACTTCTGCAAGGACGGGCATCGTACCGGCTGCGCGAAGACCTGGGAACTTCGCCGCATGTTTACTATCTCCCAGCAACAGAGGAGGCGCAATCATGAAAATCAAGCTTCCCAAGTTCAAGCCGATGAAGATCACACTCCCCCAACTCACTCCATGGACCGGATGGATTTTGGGCCTCGCAATCTTCCTGACCGCCGGCGCAACCGCAGGAATAATGGTTTTATGGAAGGGCCTGTCGCTGACCAACCTCACTGACAAAGTCCCTGGGGATTGTGGATCACCATCGATCTGTCGTCCATTGCGATAAGCGCAGGAGCGTTCAGCTTGTGCGCCCTGGTTTACCTGCTGGGTCTAAAGCGGTACCAGCCAGTGGCCCGCACGGCAACATTCATTGGTTTAATCGGTTACACCATGGCAGTGTTGACGCTGCTGCTTGACATTGGCCGCCCGGACCGTTTCTGGCATTCCATGATCTATTGGAACGAGCATTCCCTGCTCTGGGAAGTGACCATGTGCGTGACGTTATACCTGGGGGTGTTGACCCTGGAGGCATTGCCCATTTTTGCCGGTTTCGAATGGCTGCGTTCACACTGGCCAAAACTTGCTAGACAAAATGTCGCAGGTGCATCATTTGGCACCCTACCTGGCAATTGCCGGCCTGGCGCTCTCCATGCTGCACCAGTCATCCCTGGGAGCCACTCTATGGGATCCTCAAAGCCCGCCCGCTCTGGTATCGACCGGATATTTCAGTGCTTTTTATTATTTCTGCGATCGCGGCCGGCATGGCCCTGACGGTCTTTGCTTCGATGCTCTCGGCACGCCTGTCCAAGCAACGCCAACGTGGATAACAATCTCCTGGATCGGGTTTCCCAATATCATTGGATGGATATTGGTAGTCTATCTTGTATTTCCGCTTCTGGGATGCCCTGGCAATGACTTACACCTACGAACCAGGACGGACGGAAGGGCTGCACCTGCTTACCGGAGGAGCCCTTTCGTTCAACTTCTGGGTCGGTGAAATCTTGCTCGGCGCAGTGGTTCCGATCATCCTGCTGCTCAACAAGCGGACGCGCGCTCTCCCACTCTGGCGCATGCTGGCCATGTTGCTGGTGGTGGGCGGCGTGGTGGCTTATCGCTGGGATACCAACCTTTCGGGTCTGTTAATCTATCTGTCGTATCTACCGGGCGAACCCACAGTGGCATATGCGGCTTACTCACCCTTCGCTAATCGAAATCCTGGCCGGAGGAGGAATCGTCAGTTATGGTTTGCTGGCTTTCAGCCTGGGAGTCCGCTACCTGAAAGTAGTGGATCACAATATGGTAAAAACTCATGAAGTGGAAGAAAAGGTCATCGAGGCAATCCCAGTGCCGGGTGATTAGCAGCTTCTAATAATACTTAAAGAGCCGCCAATTAAGGCGGTTCTTTTGATTAATTCCATTTCACACAAAAACATAACCTATCCTCATTAAAGGATAGGTTATGTTAATAAAACCGAGCTTCTGCTTTTAGTAAATTACTTGGTAAATACTGCCAGGCTTGCATCCATCAAGGCATTGGCGTAAGGCATGTTGTGGACACCGTTACTCTTATCTTCAACTGCAACCAGGCAGGTAATTCCAGAGGGCATTTGCCTGGGCCTCGGAGAAATTCCCGGCAACGATCGCACCAGTTTTATCGAGCAGACCGGCAGTGGTCAGGTCGGCTTTCAGAGTAGCAATCTTGTCATCGAGCGCGGTCTGGGCGCCATTCATATTGAAGTCCGTGGCATCAGGATGGCAAGCCACACAGGTAGTCACATTTGGCGTGAAGGAGTGGTTGGCATCCGGACCAGCGCCACCCATATGGCAGGCGACGCAGGTATCTTTAACTGTGGAGTAGTGTGGACTAGGGGTACCAGTAACAGCACCGGCACCACCGATGCCCAGGATCATGTCAGCCTGGGGCCCATGATGCGGGCCAAAGCGGGCGGTGACTGCAATCGTTCCATCTGCTGCAGGGGTAGGGATAATGCGGCGCGCCTGGTGACAGTTGACGCACAAATTGCCCGCTCCTCCATCGTAGGAGGTGTTGGTAGCATACATTGTCACCGCAGCGGTGGTTGTCAGGGCGAAATCACTCTGAGTATAGGTGGTATGGATTTTGTGGCAGGTGCGACAATCCTGCTGAGTGGGGTTCGCATCAGCAGCCGACTTGTCGGGAGTGAGGCTTCCAGCCAGATCCGCGAGGAAACCGCTACCAGAGTGGCAGCCGGAGCAACCCGCAGTTCGGACCCTCTGAAACGAAAAGAGTCCCACTTCCGTGGGACGACGTAGCCCATGCTTCCGCTTTACTGGAGATCAGATTGGTGTTGTTATGGCATTGGGTGCAGGACAGATCAGCAGCGGAGGGATTCGTGCCGGCAGGACCCTGTGGGCCAACAGGGCCGGCAGGACCTGCAGGACCAACTGGGCCGACAGGCCCGGCACAGGCTGCCAAAACAAATGCAGCGGCGAGCAAAGCAACTCCTATTACCAAACCTTTTTTAATGGACATTTCTTCATTCTCCTGAGAATAAAATTGTGGTGATCGGGCGAGGGAACCATTAGTCAATTATGAGGTGGGCACCTCCTGCCATTGTGTCATTTAACACAATCAAAATAAGATTAGTACCACATTAGAATTATATCATTGGGCTGAAAACCCCAAGACCCTCATCTGTCACATTGATTCGTGATTAATGTCACTACCGGCTGTGTGTGAAATATTTCATGTTCAACAGCCAACTGATCGAGGATTAGATAGTAATAATGAGAAGCCGCACATAAGAGCGAGCCTGTCAAACTTTCAGAAAATTCAACATCCTTATTCTTACTTTCCAATGCACCGGCATTGATCCAGTCGATAATGACCTGTATCTGGGCATCCGATAATTTCCCGGAGGGCGGCATACTGGAACCATCCTGCTGCGTTCCGAGAAGTTTCAGAACCAACAAACTATTGTCCGCATCACCCGGTTCAACAACCGGGCCATGGGTGCCGGTTGTACATGACACTGTAGTAACTGGTAGCCGTCCAGCCTCCCATCGTTCCATGACAGACAGCGCAATTCGCCTGTAAAATTGGCAGCACATCGGCCATAAACGAGGGAGTCCCGGCTGCGGGCGTCCCAGTGGCAGTGCCAGACAACCCGAGGATATACTGGACTAACTGATTGATCTGATCCGCTGAAAGGAGCTTCCCCCAAGCGATCATGGGTGTATATTCCTCGCCAAGGTTAATCGCATCGAATATATTCTGATCCATGCCGGGCTGCTGGAACTCCGCGGTGTTCAGTGCCGGCCCTGACCCGCCTGCTCCAGATGGGCCATGACATTGAGCGCACAAATTGGCATAAATTTCCACTGCAGAAAGGCCCGCAGGGGCTGTGAGTTGGGGTCGGCTGACGGGGTGGGTTCAATCACCAGGGGATTCGCCGCCCATGATCGAACAAAGGCAACGATGGCGTCAATTTCGTCATCGCTAAGGAGACCACCATTCGAGGCCGCAAATGGAGGCATGCCAAGATCGGATTGTCCTTGCGCAATGATGGCGCGGATGGTGCTGTCATCACGCGTCTGCAAAAATGCTGCGGTGCTGATGGGTGGAATGATCTCAGCTGCATTCGCTGGGTTGGGACCACCTTCACCGAATTCACCATGACAGGATGCACAATTCTGAGCGAAAAGGCCCTGCCCAAGCTGGATGGGAGATCCCTGAGCCGCCTGGAAAGTATACTGCACCAATGCATCCAGTTGCTCAGAGGTCAGGATTTGACCCCAGATGGGCATGGTTTGATGTGCGCCGCCGGCTGAGATGCCTGCTGTGCCTGTGCAACGTTTGTTTCCACGGGGATGCGACTCCCATGACAACTGGTGCAGTTCTGGTCAAACAATGTCTTCACCGACGGATTACCGGCAGGGTCAACCACATACTGAGCCAGGGCATTTATCTGATCTGTAGTAAGCTTTTCTTTCCACGGTGGCATTTCAAGGTGAAGGCCACCCTGGCTGATCAACGTGCGCAGATCATCTTTCAGAACCAGAAAAGGCAACCGATTCTCCATGGCAGGGGGAACAGTTGACGGCAAACAGCCTGGCACCATCCGGCGCAACCAGGAAATTCAGCAGACGGGTGCGTTCTTCGGCAGTCATCACGGTAGCCCAGTCCGGGATGGTCACCGTGGCATGGGGTGCATAGGCTGCACCTTCATCCAAAGCCTTTTTGAGTTCCAGCGGGTTTATGGCGACCAATTCGGTGGCAGCGTGGCAACTGCCGCAGTTTTGGGTAAAGAGGGTACTTCCACCGGGGGATAGGATGAAACCCACCAAGGCGTCAATTTGATCCGTCGAAAGATCCGCTCCCCAGGCTGGCATCCCTTCGTGTTTGCCCTGGGCGATCACATCATGCAAATTTGTCCCCGGGGGAACAACAATGGAATCGCCATGACAAGAAGCACAGTTTGCTGCATAGAGAGCAGCGGTTTGATCTCCGGAAGTCACCGCTACCGGAGGGGGTGCTTCCAGTGCCGCCTGGACGGTCAGGAATACGACGGCCACCAGCATGAACCCGGTCACCCCGGTTACCACAGGCCTGTCCAAAAAATGCCTACGCGAGGCTTCGATCCAGGAATGGCAGCAGAAAACAGAACCAGGATCACCAACGTTGGGATGATGATCACCCCAACCACTTCCAGTTTTCCGGGGAAGTATTTCAAAAGCTGAAACAGGAACAGGAAATACCATTCCGGGCGCGGAGTGTAAGTGGTATCGGCAGGGTTGGCGCGTGCCTCCAAAGGAGCTCCGATGAAATAGGCCAATGCGATCAGGAGGAGAAAAATGCCGAAGGATACCATCGCGTCAGAGAATATGATGTCCGGGAAGAAAGGGACGCCTTTTTTCTTTGCTTCCTGGTATCTTTCCAAGGATTCCTTTTTCTCTTGCTCGTTCATTGCTTGCCTCCCTCCTTCTTTGGGATCTCACTGATGCCATTCCGGATCACCAAAAACAGGTGGGTGCAAACCAGGAGCAAAAGAGTGGCAGGCAGCACCCAAACATGCGCCCCGAAAAAGCGCGCCAGCGTAACTGCAGAAAGGTCATCCCCGCCGCGCATAACGCGTAAAATCCAATTTCCCAAAAAGGGAACGACGCCTGCAATGCGTGTACCAACCGTCGTCGCCCAATAGGATTTCTGATCCCAAGGCAAAAGGTACCCGGTAAACCCAAAGCCGATCACCACGAGCAGGAGCACAACACCTGTCATCCAGGTGACTTCGCGCGGATATTTATAAGCACCATAAATGATCACGCGCAGCATGTGCAGTACCACCAGAACGACCATGACGCTCGCTCCCCAGTGGTGCAGACCGCGAATGAGCCAGCCGCCGGTCACCTGGGTGGTAATATATTGCACACTGTCGTAGGCATGATCGGGTGTGGGTACGTAGTAGATCATCAACAGGATGCCAGTGACCGCCTGGTTAACGGCAACGAACAAGGGTCGCACTCCCCAAGGTGTAGAACCAGTTAACCTTAGGTACTTTCCGGAGGAATATGGCTTCCCAAACCGAGCGCCAACCCATGCGCTCATCCAACCAATTACCAAATCGTGTAAGCATGGTCAGCCCTCCAGGATGAACAATTGATCGTTCTCGATCTTAGTTTGGTATCTATCAAGCGGTCGAGGCGGCGGGCCAGAAACAACATTCCCCTGCTTGTCATAAATTCCATTGTGACAGGGGCAAAAATACTGATCCTGGTCAGCTATCCAACGAATACGGCAACCAAGGTGAGTACAGACATTGGACATTGCAATGAAATCACGCCCGTTTTCTGTAAGAACATATATAGAGAGTTCTTCCTGGTTTACGATCCAACCTGTTTGACGTGAAATGTTTACTTTAAAAAGCGTCGGTGTTCCCAATTCGATCTTGGAAACTGCTCCCAATTGGATCCATTGCTGGGCCTGACTATTGGCGAGTGCAGGTGCCACAACATACGCAACGGCAGGGATGACGTATCCCAGCCCGATCAGTCCACCAAGGGCACCAATGGTAAATTTCATGAAATCGCGTCGCGAAATTTCCTTTTTCTCCTTATTGCTCCATTTTCTTATCTCCTTTGGCAAAATCTACCTTTGGTTTATTTTTCTGGTGCGTTGGCATCAATCCATTGCTTGACCAGCTCCAATTCCTCAACGCTCAGATTGGCAAAGTGCTGAGCACTTTGCACCTGCACCAGTTTACTCCCGGCCGAATCACCCGGCACGATCACCGGACCATTCTCGCTGCCTTTCATGACGCTGGCGTAGGTCGAAAGATCAAGACCAGCAGTAGCGCCTGGTCCGCTGTGGCAAACGATGCAATGAGCTGTAAAAATCGGTTCGATGTTGGCTACAAATGTTGGAGTGCCAATGACCGGAGCAAGGGTTGGCTCGGGAGTGGAAGCGGGCAGTTGCGGTTGAAGGATGGCCCGCAATGCAGGAGCGTCGAAACCAGCATATTTAAAGTCAGTCCCGTGACAGGCGCTGTTCGAACAAAAGGAAGTATTGGAGGTGCCCCCCGGATCACCGGTGGTATGACAATTGGCACAAGTTGCATTAAAGGACTAGTCGTGCAGGCTGATCCAATTGGGGTTCAGGTGCGAACTGGGCTCCGGTCCTCTGACTGATCTCAATACTGGTGACAAAGTCCTGTGGAAGTGGCGACCACCGGAATGGAATGGCAAAGGTTGCATTCCAACCGGATGGCCTGCTGCTGGGAATCCAGGTGTTTCCCATCGTGGCAGCGGAAACAACCCGGCGAGTTGATATGCCCAAGGTTATTGGGATGAGTGGTCCAATCGACCTTCTGGTCAATGAAAACAGTCTGGTTATAGATGTCCTGAAGTGCTTTTATCGCCGAGGAAATCAACTGAGTATTTTTGTTATAGAAATCGGAATAGTATTGTGTGTAGTAATTTTCGAGGCCGGCAATGCCAGACATTGCCTCAGCCTGTGAGGTGTAAGATACACTCAGAACCTCCACACTTTTCTTGCGAATCTCCGGGATGGTGGTTGAAATCAGGCCCACTGACATGGCACTATCAACCGAATCAGCCGGGGGGCGGAAGTCGTGGGTAACCCGGTTGTGGCAGGTGATGCAGTCCATCACCTTGAGGTCACTCTCTTTAATCTTGGAGGGGTCGAAATTGGCTGTGACATCCACATATTCGGTAGTGGTGCCATCATCGTTATACACGCGGACGTAAGGGATATTCTGGCTCAATGGATCGGTGGTGTAATATTCCACCTTGCTGATGATGTGCCAATGGATGCCCTTCCCCAAGCCCTTGTTCCTTGGCGCCCCCACCAGTTTTCATCACCAGGTAAATATTGAAAGGAGTGTTTTTCAGATCATCCTTGAAATGATTAATTTCCAGCAGGCTATCGGCAGAAAAAGCTTCGGGCTGATGGCACTTTTCACAAGTTTCAAGAGCCGGGCGTGTTCGAGTTGCCTGAATGGGATAGGTGTAAGTATGAAAGACAAAGGAATAGATTTCGTACACATCCTCGGTTTTTCGGCTAAGCTCGACTCCAAGAAAACCCCGTCCGATGTGGCAATCGGTGCAATAAACATTGGCATGAGGAGAAATCAAGTATGTGGCGTTTTGAGGCGGCATGGTATGACAGGTGGTGCCACAGAAGCCTGGTGAGTTGGTGTAATCCCACCCATAAATCCCACCAATAAGCACACCAATAGAGATAATTCCCAAAATTACGTATGGAAGAGCGCGGAGATAAAAAGGGGTATTGGCAGGCGGGAAAAAAAATAATTTCACCCATCTTAAAAATTTCTTCATTGACTCCTCCAAAAATAAATAAACGGTCTGGAAAATAAACATTTACCAGACCAATTTAATTACGTTTTGTTAAATTCTATTTCTCAAGGGCTCCGGCATTTATCCAATTTTTAATTGCAGTTAATTCTTCGGGATTTAACTGACCCGGATGGCCGCCTGCAGATTGAACTGCCACGAGCTTGCTATTAGCAGCATCTCCGGGAACAATCACCGGTCCATCACTGGCACCACGAATGGCATCCGCGTAGGTGGCAAAGGACAACCCGTTGGTGGACAGAGTTGTTCCATGGCACAACGAACACCTAGATTGGAATATTGCCCCGATGGACGCATCCCAGGTTAATGAACCCAAAGGTACAGGTGTGGCATTCGAGGTTGGGATGGGAGTAGGGGTCTGTGGAACGTAGATCGGCACAGGATTTGAGATCGGCAGGACGGTGGTAATGGCAGTCTTTTCGCCACCAATAAAACCGTATATTCCAAAAAGCATGGCAGCAGCCAGAACACCGGCAACCGGATAATAAATTGTCTTGCGCCTACGTAAGTTCTTAGGATTTACAGGGCGTTCAGCAATTCCAGCCTTTATATCGGCCAATTCAAGCGGATGTTCATGAAGCATTTCATCTTCGGTCTGTTTCCCAGTAAACATGGCTTTATTGAAGCGCTTCAAGTGAACCCCGTACATATGCCAGACTACAATCGCCATAACTGCCAAAAGCGCTTCCCCGCCATGAGCAGCCTTGGAGGCTGGAATAATTTCCCCGGGCAAGAACCTGGCTGTAGTGATGGGATTCCACATCATGAAGCCGGTAAGGCCCATTATTGCGATCCCCCATATTAAAGCCCAGTACTCTGCCTTTTCTTCGAAAGAATAGCGACCCATCTGTGGGCGCTTTTTGGAAAAACCCAAGTTATACATGAACGCCTGCCAGGCATCTTTAACATCCTGAATGCCGGGGAGCATATTTAAGCGGGTACGCCTGACGAATATTTGATACCCGATATCGAGAATATGGTATACAGCCAGTAACATCACCAAGATGGCGAAAACATGATGAATCAAACGCGTGGTCTCTATCCCGCCAAAGAATCCAATCAACGCCTGAGCCCATGCCGAGATCGAGAATTTTTGTGGGAGGCCGGTCAGCGCCAGTAATGTGAAAGAGGTTAATAGCAATCCATGTTCAATGCGCTGAGTCCAATGGAATCGATTGTATATGCGCAAAGGTTTTTTCTTTGATCGAGTTGGATTCCTGACAACCTTCTTCTCGCTCATATGTTTTTAACTCCTCTGCGGCGTTCAATCAATCGCCGGACAATATCGCTGATCACGAAGATTCCCATTGATCCAATCACTGCGGGAATAAAAAATTTATAGAACAAATTCACATAGTAAACGATAGGGTCGTGAGTGGCGCTGGGGATGTAATGACTCATCCAGGCATCAGGAAAGTTAAGGCTGGCATTCGGATGACAGCGCTGGCATACCACAAGAAGGTTTTGTTTCATTTGAAGTCCATAAACCGGGTCATCAACGCGCTTGATATCATGGACCCCGTGGCAGTCGAAACATACTGGTTTATTGGTAGCCTGGTCAGGGGATAATTTCTCGAACAGTGTGACAGTAGTGCCATGGAAATCTGCGACATATGTATTTAATACCTGGGTAGAAATGCCATATTTATCCATGATGGCAGGATCGGTGTGGCATTTGGCGCAAATTTGAGGGGACTGCAGCCTGAATGCAGTGGTTGTTGGATCTACGATGTTATGGACCCCATGACAATCTATACAGGTGGGGACATCGGTATTGCCCTGCTGGGTAAGCGCGGCACCATGGACGCTCTGAATATACTCATCATAAATTGCGCTGTGACAGCGGGCGCAAATTTCGGGGATGCTTAATCGAGCTTCCGGAAGGAGTGCGCCGGTCGAATCGGTGATCACCGGTTGGGAATGCGGGTTATGACAATCGGTGCAGATGGCCGCATTGGTATTCCCCGCTGCAATGGCCTGCATATGGACCGAATCCAGAGTTTTATTATATTGATCCTCGTGACATTTTTGGCAGATGGGATACATTTGCAGGGAAAAGTCACGCAAGGTTTGAACCTGCAAATCGGGATGTGGGAAGGAACTAATATTCGAATGACAATCGGTGCAGGCAAGATCTTTGTGGGCAGATCCGGCAAAATGACTCGAGTCGATAGTCAACGAGAGCACTTCCCCGCTTGGGAGGGTCTTCGTCAACCCCTGTTGGGCATGGCAGGACAGGCAGGCGGCATTGTCGGGTGCTTCAACTGACGTTTGAACCGGATTTTGAATAAGGGAGGGGACAGCGGATGCACCCACGGGGTGGACAAACCCAGCCAAGGCTAATACCACCAACCCGAATCCAAATACCAGGACCATAATTTTCAGGCGGTGATTATTTTTAATCAAACGCATGGCTATCTCCTCAAAATTAAAATGAACGAAAACGACATTAATTTATAGTGATTTCATGGTATTGGCGGTGGCGCTTCTAAATTTACTTGTACTCGCTCCGATTGGAAAAATTAGCATCGACAATGGACAACTTGCCATGAGGAGGGCTCCGCGGAGTTGTCATTACCTGGTGGTTTCACCAATAATGAACGATAAAAGTTGTTTCTTCGTGATGGTTATAATCAATACCCCAATAAGGGTTGGGGTCATTAAACCAATTGTTGGGTTTATAACCCCAACAATGATTAAAATCAAGTGAAAGATGAGACAAACTATCGTGACTATCGTCACTATCTATCCGTGATAATATGCACAATTAGCAAAACTGATATTGGTGTAAAATACCCAATGGGACAGGGAATATGTCTGGTCAATCATTCGATCTGGTGTTGCTAGTGGTCTATTTTGCCTATGGACTGGCATTCTTTGGAATGGGGCTTACGCTGGCACTTGAATCCGAGCGCTCCCCTGCCCTGGCAGAAGCACGGCTACTACGCCCACTGGCAGCCTTTGGGATGATCCACGGGGTACACGAATGGCTTGATTCATATATCCTGCAACCGGTTTTGGGAGGAATCCAATTACCCCCCTGGCTGCTCTGGCTGCGACTTGGTGCTGCTGATCGCATCATTTTGCTCCCTTCTGGTTTATGGGATCGAAACCATGCAAGCACATATAAAGAAACCCGGAATTTCCACCTACATCATTTGGGTAGTAATGACGGTGTATGGAATTGGAATCCTAGGAAGCGCCGTATTTACCTACCGAATAGGAACAACTCTCTTAGTAAACCTTTACGATGTGCTATGCCGTTACCTCCTGGCGGTGCCCGCGGCGATCCTGGCAGCCCTGGCCCTGCGAGCTGAAGCAGTGAACGCGTTGACTGCCGGGCGGAGGCGGGTGATGGTTTTTCTTACCTGGGCAGCCATCGGGTTTGGGTTGTATGGTTTGACTCAATTATTCGTCCCCGCAATCGACATGTTCCCGGCGCGAATCTTGAACTCAACCGGATTTCAGACGTATCACCGGTTTTCCAATACAAGTCATAAGGGCACTATTGGCCGTAGTTATCACTCTCAGCATGCTGCGGGCCACGCAAATCGTAGAAAAGGACAGGCAGCTGCAATTGCTCGCCGTTCAACAAGCCCGCCTGGAAGCGCTCGAACGCATCCAGGAAGAGTTGACCAAGCGGGAAGCACTCCGACGCGAATTACTCCGGCACACTGTCCGGGCACAGGAAGAGGAGCGATCCCGCATTGCACGGGAACTCCATGATGAAACCTCCCAGGTCCTGACCGCTTTTCCCTCGACCTGGCAACCTTAAAGACCGTAATCTGTGACCGCAGTGAAGTAAAAAACCTGGTTGACCGGCTACAAGAGTCTTAGCAAACAAATGTCGCAGGGACTTTACCGCCTGGTCCATGATCTTCGCCCAGCGCAATTGGATGACCTGGGTTTGATCCCTGCCCTTGAATATCTCAAGGACGACAGCATCTCCTCCGGATTGGAGGTGGCAATCAATATTCAAGGCAAAGCACGGAGACTCGATCCTATTATTGAAACTGTCCTGTTTCGAGTGGCACAGGAAGCATTGCATAACGTCGTCCACCATGCCCAAGTGGGAAAAGCCCAAATTTCATTGGACTTCCAACCCCAGGAGATCACCTTGAAGGTAGAAGACTCTGGTGCCGGGTTTACTCCCGGACAGTCTTTCGTACCGCCGCGCGGCTGGGGTTTGGCCGGAATGCGTGAACGGGTCGAATCTGTCGGCGGACAATTAATCATTGAATCGAAGCCAGGGATAGGAACGATCGTCGAAGTTAATTTGCCCGTCTTTGACATCCTTCCCTAATTATTTTCGACAAAGGAATAATCAAGCATGAAAAAAATTCGATTAATGCTCGTGGACGATCATGAAGTGGTACGCGTCGGTTTAAAAAATTTCCTGCAAACACAGGAGGATTTCGAGGTTGTAGCTGAAGCCAGCGATGGCGAACAAGCAGTCAATCGCGCCATGACCGCTCACCCCGATGTCATCCTGATGGACATCACCATGCCCGGAGTGGATGGACTGGAGGCCACCCGGCGATTGCGGGTCTTGTGTCCGGAATGCCTGATCCTGGCTTTAACCGTTCACGACGACAAACAATATTTCATGCAAATGCTGGCGGCAGGTGCTTCGGGATACATAACGAAACAAGCTGCGGGAGATGACCTTATCGCAGCCATCCATGCAATTTCCGCGGGCAACGTTTTTCTCCAGCCAGCTCTGGCGCGCTGGTTGCTGGAAGATTACCAGCGCCTGGCGCGCCAGTCATCGCCGAACCAATCTTTGGTTCAGGTAGAAGGCGATGAATTACACCTGGTTGGGTTGGACGTCCTCAGCCTGCGCGAGCGGCAGGTGCTGGAACTGGTGGCACACGGGTCCAATAACCAGCAAATCGGGCAGCAACTGGAACTCAGCCCCAAGACGATTGCCCGCCATCGTGAACGAATCATGCATAAACTCAACATGCATTCCCGCACCGAACTGGTGAAGTTCGCGATCCGCACAGGTTTGGTTCAATTACAGTAATCGTGATTTATGTTTTGCCCATTCTCAGCTTATGTTAATCTCGATATGTACAATTACACTGGAACCAAAGAGAAGTAAATTTGGAGGTATGAAATGCAGAACTCCCCAAAAACGGGTTTACAGGGTCGCGGGAAATTCATTATTGGCGGCATACTTATCCTGGCAGCAATCATATATCTGATCGTATCGGCGACGCAAGCCAACGCCGAATATTTTATGACGGTGAATGAATTAAAAGCCAAAGGCAATTCGCTGGTTGGACAAAGTATCCGGATATCGGGTGCCGTTGTCGGCACATCGATCTCGTACGATCCAAAGTCGATGAATTTGACCTTTGACATTGCTCATGTACCCGGGGACAACGCAGCCATCGAAATGGGTGGTGGGTTGGCTGCCGTTCTGCACACTGCGGTGACTGACCCAACGCGAGCACGGTTGACCGTTATTTATAATGGACCAAAACCCGACTTGCTACAAAACGAAGCGCAGGCGATTATCACCGGTCATTTGGGTGCGGACGGAATTTTTTACGCGGATGAACTTTTACTTAAATGCCCCACCAAATACCAGGAAGGCGTTCCAAGCCAGGTAAGCAGCGGTTTTTAGGAACAATGAATCATGGATTTATTCACCAGCAGATATACCAAAACAAGGTCTAACTTAATTACGACTTCATCCCCTCCAAGTAAAAATGTATAGATTCATGCAGGAAGCAGTTGCGGCACCAACCTGCTTAAGAAAAAATCCCTAGGAGTCTTCATGCTTGCACAATTCGGCTTTGGCGTATTCGTGCTGACATTCCTGCTGGCACTTTTCAGCGTGGGTGCCGCAGTTGCAGGGTACTTCAGCAAGTCTGACCGGTGGGTGGAAACCGCCCGACTTGGCATGCTTTTATCGTTCCCACTCCTCACCGTGGGGGTGGCGATACTCACTTATTTACTGGTGACGGGACATTATGAACTTCAATACGTCTATTCTGTAACAAGCAACGACATGCCGGTCTATCTGAAAATAACCGCCCTGTGGGGTGGACAGGCCGGCTCGCTCGTCCTGTGGTCGTGGCTGATGGCGGCGTTCGCGTCCGCCGTCACGTTACGAAAGTGGGAACGCGACCGTGAAATGCTGCCATGGGTGATCGTGGTAACATCGGTGACGCTGGCATTTTTCCTGGCCCTTTCCATCTTTTACGAAAATCCCTTTGCACGTTGGTGGCAAACGACGGGAGGCGATATCATAGCGCGTATGTTCGCCCCGGCCGGAGCCTTTCCATTAACTCCTTCAGATGGACAAGGTCTGAACCCTCTTCTGCGCCACCCGGGGATGATCATCCATCCGCCCATGTTATACCTGGGCTTCGTTGCATTCGTCATTCCATTCGCCTTCGCTATCGCAGCCCTGGTTACCGGGCGTTCGGATGATCGCTGGATCCGGCTAACCCGCCGCTGGACCTTGGTGGCCTGGGTGTTCCTGTCACTGGGCCTGGTACTGGGTATGCGTTGGGCATATGACGTACTTGGCTGGGGGGGATACTGGGCGTGGGACCCGGTGGAAATTGCCGCCCTAATGCCTTGGCTGACCGGCACGGCTTTTCTGCACTCAGTGATGATCCAGGAAAAGCGGGGAATGTTCAAACAATGGAACATGTTGCTGATCATCCTGACATATGCCCTGGTCATTTTTGGAACATTCCTTACCCGTTCGGGTGTGCTTTCTTCGGTACATGCGTTCTCTGAAAGCGCCATCGGACCCATGTTCTTTGTCTTTATCGGGATCACATTTGTCACTTCGGTGGCACTCTTAATTTATCGCTGGAAAGACCTAAGAGCCGAGGTTGAGATGCACTCCTTGTTTTCGCGGGAGGCACTTTTCTTGCTCAATAACCTGCTGTTCATGGGTGTATTGATCGTCTGCTTCTGGGGAGTAATCTTCCCCCTGATCTCGGAACTGGTGACGGGGCAGAAAGTGACGGTGGGACCGCCATTCTATGTACGGGCCAACGGGCCATTATTCGGTGCGCTCCTCGCTTTAATGGGAATTGCCCCGCTTTCAGCCTGGGGTAGATCCACTTACAAGACACTCGGACATGCTTTGTGGAAGCCGCTCATTCCCACAGTTATCGTCCCGATCGTTTTGGCCATCCTGGGGGTACGAAATTGGGTTGCACTGGTTGGGTTCACGCTGGTGGCGTTCGTGATCTTCGTGACGTTGTATGAATTCTGGCGAGCATTCAGGAAATCGAACCTGGCAGTAACAAAACGCGCCCAATGGATCGTGCTTACACTTTTTATCCTGGCGACGATCGGTTCTGCTACCTGGGTGATATTGGATCCCGCCAATTGGGTGACACCGTTCGTTTGCATGATCCTGACCTATTTCATGATCGCCATCTGGATACTGGCGAGGCGCAATCCCCGCCGGTACGGCGGCTACTTGATCCACCTCAGCATGGTGGTAATGGCGATCGGCATCCTGGGGATGCAAGTGTACCAAACCACCACACAAAAAACGCTGGCGGTTGGCCAAAATATGGAACTCGCCGGATATACCCTGCGGTACGACTCGCTAGCCCAATTCACCTATACTGATGGCCGGTACGTGACACGCGCCGTGATGAGCGTTTTCCGAGGCGGGCAGTATCTGGGTGACCTCTATCCACGATATGACAATTACCCGGACGGGCAACCAGTAACAATCGCGGGTGTACGCTCGACCCTGTCAGACGACCTGTACGTTGTTCTGGTCAATTGGGAAAATGTCTCCGAAGCGCAGGCGCCTTTTAAGGTCTACCATAACCCACTGGTCAACTGGCTTTGGATCGGCAGCCTGATGTTTATTTTCGGTTTCCTGGTGGCAGCATGGCCGGTTCGCGAGAAAGAAAATAGGGAGGGAACGAATGAAAACTAAGATCGTTGTCTTCCTTACCAGAACTATTCTGGTTATAACTGCCGCCCTCCTACTCACAAGGAATGTTTCCGCGCAGCAGCCGACGCCCTCAGATGATCAGGTAAATGCCATCGCCAGCCAATTATTCTGCCCGGTCTGCGAAAATACCCCACTGGACGTTTGCCCGACCACAGCGTGCCACCAATGGCGTGAACTCATCCGGCAGATGCTTGCAGAAGGGAAATCACCGGAAGCAATCAAGCAATATTTCGTAGATTATTATGGAGCCCGGGTCCTTTCGGAGCCACCGACTTCGGGGATTAATTGGTTGGTATACGTAGTCCCGCCCGTGGCGTTTATTGCCGGAGCCACCCTGCTCTTCCTGGCATTCCGGACATGGAAACGGATGGAAAAAGAACCAGCCTCGGAGGGAACAGCCATTTCGTCTGCTAAGGGCGATAGTACTGCTCAAACGACTGGGGTAGGGATCCCATTGGACGACCAGTACATAGCCCGCATCGAAGAAGAACTCAAGAAACGGAAATAGGAGACCTGCAAAATGACCCAAGAAACGAACACCGCTCCCGCGCCGAAACGCGGGGTTCCCGTCTGGGCGCAGATCCTCGTCTGGATTGGTCTATTGGGCCTGCTCGGCCTGCTGGCAGCCGGGCTTTTTAAGGCCAAGAATCCAATCTTAGCAGTCCGTTCTTCAGTGCCTAATTTCACGCTGCCCTTATTCAGCGGATATGAATACAACAGCACTTCGGAGGTTAAACTTTCGGATCTCAAGGGCAAGGTAGTGGTTGTCAATTTCTGGGCATCCTGGTGCCAACCATGCAGAACGGAAGCGGCGGACCTAGAATCTGCCTGGCTTTCCTATGCAGATAAGGGTCAGGTTGTTTTTCTAGGTGTGGACTACGTGGATACCGAACCAGAAGCACGTTCTTATATGTCCGATTTTAATATAAGCTATCCCAACGGCCCCGATATGGGGACGCGTATTTCGCAAATATTCAACCGCAACCTTGGAGTGCCAGAAACATACGTGGTTGATCAGCTAGGCGTCCTGCGCTTCATCCAGATTGGACCTTTCCAATCTGTCGCTGAAATCCAGTCCACCATCGATCCATTATTGTCGGGGAGATAAATTTCTTGGAACCGGTTGCCCTATTACTCCTTGTAATCCTACTCGGGCTCATCGTGCTGTTCGTAACACGTCCCTTTTTCAAAAGGCAGCGCGTCCATGCAGCAGAAAACAATCGCGAAATGTCGTCCCTGCTAGCTGAGCGTGAACGATTGCTAACTGCCCTGCAGGAATTGGATTTCGACCAATCCCTCGGTAAAATACCTGCTGAAGATTACCCTACCCAGCGTGCCCTTCTGCTCCACAAAGGTGCAGAAGTGCTGCGCCGGTTGGATACGCTCACTGCCGAGGCTGAAAGCAGGACAGCGAGAATTGGTCAAGGTCACTCCATCGCACCCAAACCACATGGCACTCTCACAGATGAGGACTTAGAAGATTTAGTGGCAAAACGGCGAAATACCCGGAAAGATAAAGCCGCCGGTTTTTGCCCCAGGTGTGGAAAACCTGTTTTACTTTCTGATGTATTTTGCCCAGCATGTGGCAACACTTTGAAACCAAAATAGCGTCGTCTAAAATTCGTCCCGTGCATCATACTGGAAGTCTTTTAAATGACAATTTAAAAAACAAAAAGGATATTTCATGAAATTCCGCTTGAGCATACTTGTCATTCTTCTTTCCCTTTCCCTTGGCGCCTGCAGCCTGGCTGAGGATATCACCCCACCACCCAACTACACCTCTCCAACACCCCTGGCGGTGACTATCCCGGCCACCGAGACGCCGGTTCCGACAGAAATCCCAGCAACATCGACCGCCGCCTCCACAGTGGTCCCCACAAACCCTGGAACAGCGTCTGTTACGAAAAGTTCCATCACTTCATCCGGAACGGTGAGCCCAACTGCTCAATCCGGTACTGGAACAATACCGGGGGGGACAGAGGCAACCACGCCATTAGCGGAGGTCAGTCCCACTGTCCAGCCAAGCATGGCGGCCGTCAGTGGTACAGTGACCGTGGCTTCCGGTGCGGCAATCCCGGATGGCACAATTGCGACCCTACTGGTATATGACAGCAGCGTGGGACAGGTAACCCATACCCTAACATCCCCCATTCAACCAGATGGGAAATACGAATTTTCCAATGTCCCGGCGGATACCAATACCGTTTTCCTGGTCACTGTTGATTACAGCGGTGTAACGTATGATTCTGCTCCTGAGAACTTCAAAGGGACAGTCTCCACGTTCGATATGCCCATCACCGTATACGAAACCAGCACCGACCTAAATGTTCTGACTATCACCCAAGCCCACCTGCAATTTGATTTTTCGACTGCCGGAACGGTACAGGTAATGGTACTGTATGTGATCAGTAATCCTGGAAATAATGCCATCACCGTGACCAGCGACGGAACAAGCGTGCCATTCATCCAGATCCCTGCAGGCGCACAAAGCGTTAATTACCAGTTAGCGCAGAGCAGTTCACCTTTAATGAGTGCTGCAAACGGATTTGCTCTTTTGCCAGGTGCCAATTTGCAGTATGGGATCATTGCCACGTTCAATTTACCGTACACAAACAAACTGGTATTATCCCAGCCATTCAGCCTGCCGGTTTCTTCAGCGACCATCATCGTGCCAGAGGGGGTCAAAGTCATCAGCGACCAATTGACAGATGCCGGTACGCAAGGTTCAACGGGCACCACATATCATTTATATTCAGGCAGCAGTCTGGCATCGGGGAGTACCTTGACCTTGACGGTGTCAGGGATGCCAGGGGCTCAGACAACCACCGGGTTCGTCCTCGACCAGCACACCTGGTTGCTGATCGGAGTAGGCGCGTTAGGTGTGGTACTGATCGGCCTGGGAGTATTCCTGTTTTTGCGTGACCGGAAACTCAAAAAGCTGGAAGATGAATTAGGCGACGAGGATGAAGAAGGCGAAGAGGATGCGCTGGGAGAGGATCGCGAAGGCATCATGGATGCCATTATCACCCTGGATGATCAATACAAAGCCGGAGACATATCCCAAGAAGCCTACGAAAAACGCCGCGGCGAATTGAAAGACCGGCTTAAAAACCTGGTTTAATTTCACAGAAAGTGTTCATCCGTATTTTCAATCGAGACACGATGAACATACGAATTAATAGATAGATCCGCATGATAACCGTCAAGAAGCTCGTAAAGCGCTTTGGGTTAAAAACCGTCCTACGCGGCCTTGATTTTGAGGTCAAGGAAGGGGAATTCGTAGCCCTGCTCGGTCCCAATGGGGCCGGCAAGACCACCTTCCTGCGCGTCCTGGCTTCTCTCTCGCGACCTTCATTGGGCGAAGTGCGGGTGGCAGGTTATTGTCTCCCGGCAGAAGCCGCGGCAGTGCGCCGCAACCTGGGGGTGGTTTCCCACCTGCCCTTGCTGTACGGAGACCTGACCGCTGAGGAAAATTTGCGGTTCTATGGGAAGATGTATGGAGTGTTCGAATTGCGCAAGCGAATCGATGAAATCCTTGAACTGGTAGGATTAACATCCCGTCGCCGAGACCTGGTAAGGACTTTTTCACGCGGAATGCAGCAGCGTCTCGCCATTGGACGGGCGATCCTGCATGACCCGGAGGTGCTACTCTTCGACGAACCGCACACCGGTCTCGACCAGGATGCCTGCGATATGCTCGATCGTCTCCTGCGCAAGGTGGCAGGGCAGGGACGGACGGTGGTGATGACTTCGCACGACCTGGCTCGGGTGGAAGACCTGGCGTCGCGCTTCGACGTGCTCTCGCGAGGGGTCATCTCCGCCATCCACCAAACGGAATGAATTGGGAAGAAAAACCTGCTGGATTTTTACCGCCAAGCATTGGAGGGGACTGCATGAACGACATCCAACAAGTCGCGGGACAGAAATCAGCCTCCAGGTTTTTTGGAGCCGTCGGCGCAATTGTCTGGAAGGACCTGGCAGCCGAACTGCGCTCGCGGGAGCTTCTTTCTGCCATGCTGGTTTTTGCCTTGCTGGTGATCCTGATCTTTAATTTTGCCCTCGAACTCGATCCGGCGACGCGACGGGTAGCCACTCCAGGAATTTTGTGGGCAACCTTTGCCTTCGCCGGTACGCTGGGGTTGAACCGTTCCATGGCAGTTGAAAAAGATCGCGGCTGCCTGGATGGTCTTTTGCTCGCCCCGGTAGACCGATCTGCTATCTATTTTGGCAAGACAATCAGCAACCTGGCATTCATGCTCATCGTCGAAGCGGTGGTCCTGCCGGTATACAGCGTGTTGTACAACACCAACCTGTTCAACCCGGGGTTAATTATCGTCATCCTGCTAGGTTCGATAGGATATGTTGCCGTCGGGACCTTGCTATCCAGCATGGCCGTCCAAACGCGCACCCGGGATGTGCTGCTGCCGATCCTGTTATTCCCGGTAGTCATTCCCATCCTGATTGCGGCAGTCAAAGCCAGCAGCGGTTTCCTGCAAGGCCTGGCGTTGACGGATGTCATGCCGTACATTAACCTGCTTATCGTTTATGACGTAATCTTTATTGCTGCCGCTTACATGGTATTCGATTATGTGGTCGAAGAATAGACGAGCGCCGGCGGGTCACCTAAACTTGGAGAAAAAATGAAACCTCAACCGATCGCTTTAAAAGTGCTTAACATTGTTTCGGTTCTGCTCTTCCTGGCTGCGCTCGGCATGGTTTTCCTATTCGCACCCCTGGAAGCGACCATGAACTACGTCCAGAAGATCTTTTATTTCCACATTGCCAATGCCTGGGTCGGGATGCTCGGCTTCCTGGCTGCAGCTGTCGCCGGGGTGATCTACCTGGTGAAGCATGACCAGAAATGGGACATCATCGAATTGGCCGCCGTAGAAATCAGCCTGGTTTTCTTCTTCATTACGATCGTGGCTGGTTCTATCTGGGCACGTCCCACCTGGGGAGCATACTGGACCTGGGAACCACGCCTAACCACTGCAGCCATCCTCGAAATGGTCTATATCGCTTATCTCTTACTCCGCCAGGGTATCGATGACCCAGACCGGCGTGCCCGATTCAGCGCAGTCTACACCCTTATCGGCGCAATCAGCGTGCCGATCACCTTCATGTCCATCCGTCTATTTCGTACCATCCATCCGGTGGTCATCGGGACGAATTCATCTGCTACAACGGGAAGCTTTGACATGACCTCAAAAATGCTGGTCACCATGTTTTTCGCCATATTTACCTTCTCGGTCATCTTTGTCAACCTGTTCTGGCACCGCATCCGCCTGGGACAGCTTGCACAACAGGTTGAACAATTAAAACTTGAAGAATTGCAATAAAGGAGGATGCCATGCTAAATGAAGTTGTTTCAAAAAATTATATGATCGCCGGGTATGCGGTAATCCTAACTGTGCTTGCACTTTACCTCATCAGTCTAATTCATTCGATGGCGCAACCTGAAGCGGGATCTGCAAACCCTAAAAGAGATCCAAAATAAGACACCCCAGGAATCTCCTGGGAAAGGGATTCATTAATTTCCTCCCTTTTATAAAGAACTCAATTATCCTCCAGAAAATAATATTGGCAAAGAAGGCAAGAGTCCGCTATAATAATAGCGGACTCTTTTATTAGAGGTATGGGGATTCGCTTCCGGGCCGGCTGGACGGCCATTACCCTCCTGTTCGTCGTTGCCGCAGTGTCCGCAGTCAGGACCTGGCGAGTATCTGCCGCGGGGCAACAACCTCCAGGTCCAGACCGGGTTGCAGTCGTCACACAGGATTACACTTCGTATGAATGGTGGTTGACCAGCTGGGGGGACAATAAAGTCGTCTGTTCATTGATGGTCGACCACGAAGGGCCGCCAACCAATGGGGAAATATTATGCAACCTGCGGAGCCGACCCTTTACAATAAATGGTCAGCCACCAAACCATGTAGATTCTTCAGAAGATGATCCGGCGACCTGCCAGGGTTATTACCTGGTACTTGTCAAATCCGAACCTGCCCAGCGGGAAGTGGGTGTGGTCCAACCGCCACCAGTGGTTTGGGTGACGCTGGATGGATGTGTCCCCCTCAATTCCACTTTCCGATGCGATACTTTACCGACGCTGGTGTTGACAGGCGAAGAGCCAATGGAAGGCGAGCACATAACCAGCCTGGCAGGGCGGATAGACGGTGTGGCTTTCACCTGCGACCCTACTTGCGAGCTGGACATGGCTCCTACAAGTGATACCGGTGTGAACCTTGAATTCTGGGCATATTCCAGCTACGGCGACAGCAGTGTGCTATTCACAGCGCGGGTGCGGGTGGCAGCATCAGCTGACCCTACTGACCAATCCTGGTACGTGGACATCTTAAGCACCCAGTGGCGGGGTGCTCCATTGGCAGGTTGCTCAGAGACTTGGAATGTTTTCCCACCTGTCGGCGGGGTTCCAGCCTGGCTTTCGACCCCATCAAGCGCGGAAGACCTGGCAACCAATATTCCGTACGAATACCTGGCAGCCAACCTAATAAAGCAGGGGGTGGTGGATGCATCTACCTGTGCGGATGGCGGCTTGCTCGACAATGGGCAAGTCAGTCCCTGCGGGTTGGAGGCAGCCCGGAGTGCAGTCAATGACTGGCAGAACCGCTTTGACGGATTGATCTTCAGTGCAGCCCAGGAAACGGGAGTGCCTGCGCAAATATTGAAAAATATTTTCAGCCGGGAAAGCCAGTTCTGGCCGGATGGCACGGTTGGACATCCGGAGGCCGGCCTGGGACAAATGACGGATGGAGGGGCAGATACCACTCTGTTATGGAACCGGCCATTCTACGAGCAGTTCTGTCCCACCGTGCTGGATGGCGCGCTTTGCAGTCAAGGGTATCATACACCTTACTGAGGATCAGCAGGCAACCTTGAGGACTGCACTGGTTGAGAGTGTAAAGGCCTCCTGTCCGGACTGCGCAATGGGCATCGACCTGACACGTGCAGAGAACAGCGTGGGCATTTTCGCCAAGACCCTACTCGCAAATTGCGACCAGGCCGGCATGGTAACCGAGCTTAACAATACCGAGAATGTTACTGTTGGATATGAGGACTTGTGGCGATTCACCCTGGTAAACTATAATGCCGGACCTGGCTGCCTGGGCCTAGCAGTTAACAGGACAAGCGCATCCGGCGAACCGCTGGACTGGGCACACGTTTCCAGCAATCTGACACCTGTCTGCCAGGGAGCGATCGATTACGTTACCGATATTAGCAATGCCTCTCCTTAACCAGCGATGTTTAGCTCCTGGAACAAAAGGGAGCGTCCCATCGTCTTGGCAATAACCAATATTATCGAGGAGAGAGTATGTCACGTAAAATCCTATTCCCAAGCATCCTGGCTTTCGTGCTATTCATGGTAACAGCCTGCACCCCCACCAAACCTGTGAACCTGACAGCAGCCGATAAAGGCAGTCAAGTAAACGTCAAGGTTGGGGATCAAATTGTTGTTACCCTGGACGGCAACCCATCCACCGGATATACCTGGGAAGCGCAGGGTTTGGATACAACCATTTTCGAGCAGGTTGGTGCAGCCACATTTGTCAGCAGCAACCCTGGGCAGGTGGGTGCAGGTGGAAGCCTCACTTTAACATTCAAAGCTATGAAGACTGGAACAGCCGCACTGAACCTGGTATACCACCGCCCGTGGGAGACTGGTGTAGATCCATTAGATACGTTCGCAGTAACGGTGACGGTGAAGTAAGACCAACCATCCATTCAAACCAATATGAATGCGGAGACGCTGTGTCTCCGCATTTGCTTTTATAATACTGACATTCTCACAAAGGAACCGCGAATATTTTGGAAAAACAGCCTTATCGAGTCCCTTATAGCAAATCGTTCCTGGAATTTACCCTGCCCCCACTAATGATAGGAAAGGCGATTGTGTCACATGAGGCAGATCCCATAACGGACGTGCCAGGTGCGATCCATAAAGCGCTAATTCATCCGATCGGGACAAAACCACTCCGAGAACATACGTCCCGAGGAAAACATGTCTGCGTCGTTTTCACTGATATTACCCGCAGCTGCCCGGACCATCTCCTGGTCCCGGCCATTCTGGCTGAACTTGAAAAAGCCGGTATAAAAGACGAAGACATCACACTGCTATGCGCGACCGGCATGCACCGGATATCGACACCAGAAGAAAAGGTTATCAAGTTGGGAGCCGAACTTGTAAAGCGCTTCAAAGTTATCGATAATGAACCGCAAAATCCAAAGGCTATGATGGAGCTTGGATATATTTCCGGTAATGTGCCGTTAAAAATCCATCGTGCAGTCGTGGAGGCAGACCTGGTCATTTCTACAGGTATCATAGAGCCGCACCAATATGCCGGGTACTCAGGTGGAAGCAAAACAGTTGCAATCGGGGCCGCAGGAGAAGATTTTATTGCCTACACGCATGGACCGGCTTTCATCGATAATCCCCTCACCCGCCTGGGTCGAATAGAAGAGAACCCATTCCAGAAGGTTGTCAGCGAGGCAGCACAGCGGGCAAACCTGACCTTTATCGTGAATGTGGTACTGGATGATGACAAGCGAGTCCTGTGTGTCCAGGCAGGTGATCCCAAGCAGGCTTTCGAGGAACTGGTCAAGTTTGCCAAATCCATTTACGAGGTTCCCATTCATCATCAATATGACATCGCCATTGGCGGAGTTGGCTTCCCAAAAGATACCAACATTTACCAGGCTAGCAGAGCCGCGTCATACCTTTTCTTCGCGCCGACAGCTGTGGTGAGGAAAGGTGGAATTATCATTATCCCAGCCCGCTGCGAAGAAGGGGCGGGAACCGGTGTTGGAGAACAGCGGTACCTGGCAGCCATGCGGGATGCACCAAATATCCAATTCATCCTGGATGACGCCCGCCGAAACGGCTACCCACCCGGCCAGCAACGCGCCTTCGTTATGGCAAAGGTTCTCGAGCAAACTCGTGTGATCATCGTAGGGAGTGAATGCCCCGACCTGGTGGCAGCCTGCAAAATGATCCCAGCAGCTACAATGGAGGAGGCGTTGTCTATCGCCGAAAAAGAGATGGGAAAATCCAGTGATGTGCTAGTTGTTCCTCATGCATTGCTCACCCTGCCAATCATCAGAGGTGTACATCCAGGTGAACATTCGGGATAAGAAAACTTCCTAGAAATGACGAGTTTCCTTTCGCTAATCAACTTTACAGCCCTCGTTCCCAGACAAAATTCATTAGAATAATGCGGAAATTTATATAGAATATTTACACTTAACGTATATAATCTGACTAATTCTGTCTGAGAAGGTATGGTGTATGGCGAAAAAGAAAATGGAAAGCTCCATGCCGTTACCAACCAGCGATATCCTGACCGACTACCGGATTGCATATCGATCGCGGCAGGCGTCCATCATCGGGCGGCGTGAAGTGCTCTCGGGGAAAGCCAAGTTCGGAATTTTCGGGGACGGGAAGGAACTGCCACAGGTTGCCATGGCACATGCCTTCCGTGAAGGTGACTGGCGCTCCGGATATTACAGGGACCAGACCTGGGTGAATGCCCTGGGTGCCCTCCAGATTCGAGATTTTTTTGCGCAGCTTTATGCACATGCGGATCTGGAAGCAGAGCCTGCCACAGCTGGGCGCTCGATGGTGGGCCATTTTGTTTCCCGTTTCATCAACCCGGACGGTTCATGGAAAGACCAGACCAAATTGTTTAATATCGCCGCAGATGTATCGCCGACGGGCGCGCAGATGCCGCGCCTGGTTGGTTTGGCCTATGCCTCGGTCCTGTACCGGAAATTGGAATCCCTCAAGCAATTCGACAAATTTTCGCACAATGGGGACGAGGTCGCCTGGGGATCGATCGGCAACGCCTCCACTGCTGAAGGAATGTTCTGGGAGGCGGTCAACGCCATCGGGGTCCTGCACGCCCCAGCAATCATCTCCATCTACGACGATGGATACGGGATATCCGTTCCCAACCAGTTCCAAATGGTCAAGGAGAACATCGGAACAATTCTGAAAGGCTTTCAACGTGACCCCTGCCCGGCGGAGGATTGCGATCGAGGCTTTGACCTGTATACCGTCCCCGGGTGGGATTACCGTCAGCTCATGGCAACGTACAAAACGGCCGCTGAGACGGCGCGCCAATATCACATCCCTGCGCTGGTCCACGTCACCGATCTCACCCAACCACTCGGCCATTCCACATCCGGCTCGCAGGAACGGTATAAGACTCCCGAGCGGCTTGCCTGGGAAGCAGAGTGGGACTGCATCAGGAAATTCAGGGAATGGATCCTAGAAAACGGGATCGCCACTGAAACAATTCTTGCGAGGGCTGAAGAGGAAGAACACCAGGGAGTGGAGGAGGCTCGCAAGCAAGCCTGGGAGGCTTACCAATCCCCCCTGCTGCAAGAGCGGACCGAAATCCTGGACATGCTAGCGGGAACATCACGAATTTCGCGTCATTCTAATGAGGTGGAGCAGATACGGGCACGACTCGCGGAAATCCAGAATCCAATCCGGCGGGATATTACCGGCGCGGTGCACGAGGCGCTGGTACTGACAAGAGATGAACCTCCCACAGGCAGACAGAAATTATTAACCTGGGAACACACCCTGGCAACGCTGCAGGAAGACCGTTATGCCAGCTACCTCAACTCTCCCCTGCCAGATTCAGTCCTGCGTGTCGAAGAAATTAAACCAGTTTATAAGCCCGATGCTCCCCTGGTGATGGGGTTCGAGGTTGTCAACGCTGCCTTCGACGCAGCGTTGGCAAGAGACCCACGCCTGATAGCTTTTGGGGAGGACCTGGGGAAGTTAGGAGATGTGAACCAGGGCTTCCATGGATTGCAGGAAAAATTCGGTGCACTGCGCGTGACCGATACCGGTATCCGCGAAGCCACAATCCTGGGGCAGGCCATCGGAATGGCGATGCGCGGCCTGCGACCGATCGCAGAAATCCAATACCTGGACTACCTCCTCTACGCTTTGCAGTTGATGTCAGACGACCTGGCCTCACTGCTCTGGCGGACAAAAGGTGGGCAAAAAGCGCCGGTCATTGTGCGGACACGGGGTCACCGTCTCGAAGGAATCTGGCATTCAGGCTCCCCCATGGCAGGGATCATCCATCTGCTGCGCGGTATGCAAGTGCTGGTGCCACGCGACATGACGCGGGCTGCCGGGTTCTACAACTCCCTGCTCAAGGCCGGGGAACCGGCAATCATTGTTGAAGTACTAAACGGTTACCGGGTCAAGGAAAGAATGCCAGCAAATATCGGTGAGATGACCGTCCCACCAGGCATCCCGGAAGTTCTACGGGAAGGAGAGGATGCCACCATCGTCACCTACGGAGCATGCGTAAGAATTGCATTGGAGGCTGCGGAGAAATTGGCAGCGATCGGAATCAACGCCGAGGTGATCGATGTGCAATCCTTACTGCCTTTCGACATTCATGGAGAGATCGTAGAATCCCTGAAAAAAACAAGCCGAATCCTGTTCGTGGATGAAGATGTTCCCGGCGGAACGACAGCGTACATGCTTCAGGAAGTTTTGGAGAAGCAGAGAGGGTATGACTGGCTGGATTCCGCTCCGCGCACACTTTCCGGGACAGCCCACCGCCCCGCGTATGGATCGGATGGTGATTATTGGTCAAAGCCGAACGCAGAGGCAATCTTCGATGCCATTTATTCAATGTTGCACGAGGCTAAACCAGCCAAATACCCGGTCATAAAATAATATAAATGGATGTAAAAAAACAAGTTCTTTCTTATTTCCTTCGTCGATTTCATATTGAGGAATTGAGGGATTATGGCAACCAAAGTCCTTGTCCCACGACTGGGTGAAGGTGTCGATGAACTGACCGTGGTTAAATGGCTAAAAACCGAAGGCAGCGAGGTAAAGGAACTGGAGTCGCTGCTGGAGGTTGAAACCGACAAAGTAGTGACCGAAATCCCAAGCCCGGCAACGGGCATCGTTCTAAAGATCCTGGTCCCTGAAAATACTTCCGCCCAGGTTGGGGAAGTAATGGCGTGGATCGGTCAAGCGGGAGAAAACGTCCCTGCCACAAGCGGTCCAACACCTGAAAAACCATCAAACAAGAAAGAAAATCAATACCCGGCTGAAAAGTCGTCAATCTCCATACCATCCCGGGTTGTGAACCGCAACATAGGATTTTTATCCCCTGTAGTGCGGAAAATTGCCGCTGAAAGCAACCTGGATCTATCCAGGGTTCAGGGTACCGGCCTGAATGGACGGATCACCAAACAAGACGTGCTCGCATCCCTGGAAAAAACAGCGGAAGCCCACGACAAAGGGAAATACAACCCGGAAGCAGGTGGCACAATTCTGCCAGTCACTTCCGTTCGCCGTCAGATCGCGGAACGCATGCTTCAATCCAGGGATACTTCACCGCACGTGCTGACCGTGATGGAAGCTGATATGAGTAGGGTGGCCGCGCACAGGGCAGCGAACAAAGCTTCATTTTCATCGGATGGGATCAACCTGACGTATACAGCATATTTTATCGCTGCCATCGCGGCGGGGTTGAAAGCTTACCCACTGGTCAATTCTTCGTGGACTGAGGAAGGCATCCTGGTCCATCCGGAAGTCAATGTTGGAATGGCGACCAGCCTGGGTGAAGAAGGACTGATCGTCCCGGTCTTGCGGAGGGCAGACGAGTTATCCCTGCTGGGGATAGCCAGGGCAGTCAATGACCTGTCGGAGCGGGCACGGACGAAAAAACTGCAACCCGAGGAGGTGCGGGGCGGCACATTCACCCTGACCAATCACGGAATCAGCGGATCATTGTTCGCAATGCCGATCATCAACCAACCCCAGGTCGGGATCCTGGGAGTGGGAGCGATCCAGAAGCGGGCGGTAATTGTCAGCGATCCAGCGGGAAACGATGCGATCGCCATCCTTCCGATGGTATATCTATCCTTTGTCTTCGACCATCGCATACTCGACGGAGCCAGCGCGGATGCCTTCCTGGCGAAGGTCAAACAAACACTGGTAGAATGGAAGGTCTAACCTCAAACCGGGAGTATGGGTAAAACAATCAATAAGACAGGAAATATCCGACCTTGCTAATTTCATTTTTTACCGGAGAATTTTCATGACAGAAACTTTTGACGTTCTTGTAATTGGGGCCGGACCTGGCGGCTATGTAGCTGCCATTCGGAGCGCACAATTAGGGCTAAAAACTGCTATTGTTGACAAGCAATGGCTGGGAGGCGTTTGTTTGAACATAGGCTGCATCCCTTCGAAGGCACTGCTGCGAAATGCTGAAATTGCCCATACCTTGCGGGAGCGCGGCAAGGAATTCGGCTTTTCATTCGACAACCTTAAACTAGATTACCCAGCAGCGGTAAAACGCTCACGACAGGTTTCGGACAGGCTGGTGAAGGGGGTCGGATTTTTAATGCGGAAAAACAATATTACCGTGCACATGGGAACAGCACACCTGAACCAGGGCGGCTCCACCGAGTTTAAAACCGTTTCTGTGACGGATAAAGACGGCAAAGCAAGCGAGTTATCCGCCAAGAACATCATCCTGGCAACCGGCGCATCTGCGGCAGTACCGGGGGCATGGAAGGTAGATGGCGAGAAAATCGTCACCTACTGGGAAGCAATTTTGCAGGAAAAATTACCCGCGAGCGTGATCATCATCGGGGCGGGTGCAGTCGGAATGGAGTTCGCCACCGTGTGGAATGCATACGGTGTGAATGTGACCGTGGTGGAAATGCTTCCGCATATCCTACCCCTGGAGGATGAGGAAGCCGCAAACGAAGTAGCCAAGGCATTCACCAAGCGCGGAGTAAAACTCCTGGCAGGACACAAGGTGGAGGCGGTGGAGACTACCAAGACCGGTGTCAAGGTAACTGTATCCGCGGAGGGCGCCACCAAAGCCCTGGAAGCGGAGCAGGCGCTTGTGGCAATCGGTTTTCGCCCCAATTCCAAAGGATTAGGGATCGAGGAAGCTGGCGTTAAAATCAATGAGCGCGGTTTTGTCGAAATCGATGAAAAGATGGCGACGAACATCCCTGGCATCTGGGCAATCGGCGACGTGACCGGAAAACTGATGCTGGCACACGTTGGATCGGCGATGGGTATTGTCTGTGCGGAAAATATCGCAAACCACGAAACAGTTACCCTGGATTACGAAATGATGCCGCGGGCGACGTATTGCTCGCCGCAGGTGGCCTCTTTCGGGTTGACGGAAGCCCAGGCAAAGGAACGAGGTTTGGTAGTGAAAACCGGGCGCTTCCCGTTCCAAGCCAACGGCAAGGCACTGGGACTGGGTGATTTTGCCGGTTGGGTAAAATTGGTAGTGGACCAGGAATATGGGGAAATCCTGGGTGCGACCATGGTAGGTCCGGAAGTGACAGAACTGCTGCCCGAACTGACCCTGGCGCACATGATGGAATTGACCCCGGCTGAAATCGCAAGAAACGTGCACGCGCACCCGACGCTATCGGAAACGCTGATGGAGGCCGCGCACGTGGCGGAAGGTAACCCCATCCACATATAATTGCTGTTGCGTAAAATGACAGCGAGCCCGATTCAAATGGAATCATCAGCCTCGAGGTGAACAGCTCGAGGTTGATCTAATTTTTAATTAAAGCAATGTAATTCCAAAGACGGATCACCCATTTATACATCAATATTTTGATTAACCCAATCAGATATTTATACCTTGATCATGGTCAAGAGCATCTTGAATTTTTTTATGGCCTTCAAGGCGTGGGGGTGATTGGCGGGCATGAGAATGGATTGACCTGCCTATGAGGAGATAAGGATTTCCGGAGATTTTTATCTCCACCTCCCCGTCCAGCACCTGGACGAGGGCATCGAACGGCGTGGTATGTTCGCTCAGTTCCTGTCCTTCATCAAAGGCGAACAAGGTAACGTTACCACCTTCGGCTTTGGTAATTTGACGGGAGACAATTGCTCCGACCTGGTAATCTGCCAGGCTGGAAATATCCATAATTTCAGAATAGGGGGCAGTGGGCATGGGTTCCTCCAACCGATTTATAGAACTAAATTTTAAATTGCTCTCCGACCAACCAGGCGGCGAGGAGGCCGCCCGGAGCACCATAAGAAGGAGCTACCCTTTAAAATACTATCGGGATGCAGTCCGGAGCTTCTTTGAGAGGATGTCTTCTGGAACACCATAATTTATACGAAGCCCTGAGAATATTTACAAAACACCACCGGGAGCGGGAGCTCAGCAAATTTCTTTCGAACGGGACCGTCATCCCAGACATCAGTATTCAGCGAATATCAAATTGATAGGCTGCCAGTTCACGGGTAAAGCGAGTGGTGGCAGTCACCACCAGGACGACATCCTGAACATCATCGCTGCCGATCGTCACCGGGATTTGCTCCGTCTCGTCTGAGTTGATGGGGAGAATGTCCACGGTGGTTCCGGTGGTTTTATGAGTAATCAGGGCGAGGCGGAAAGTCTGGGGGAGGACATTCTGGATACGGACAAAGCCTGCGCCCACCCAGCCACCATCACCAGATTCAAAGCCTTCGTTATAGCCGATGGCAGGGATGGAAACATCATCGAGCAGGAACCCATCCCCGTTGACCGCGGCGTCGGTGATGTAATCGAAGCGCAGGGTAACGACCTTGCCAGCAAACTGCGACAGGTCCACGGTTTCCTGGATCCAGCCATTGGATTGACCATTGTAGCCCCAACCATATGAATTGCCGGAGGGGTTGGCATCCGTGCCGGAAGGGGTGGTGAGAATTTTCCAGGAGACGCCATCGGTAGAGGCCTCGAGGAAGACATAATCATAGTCTTTTTCGAGATCGTACCAGGTCCAATAAGAAAGCTGAACCGGCGAGGAGACGCCCGACAGGTCAAACTGACGAGTAAGGGTCATATCAGATTCGTCCCCCATATTAGACCAAAAAGCGTAATTTCCTGAATGGGGATCAGTCGGCAAAAGCCCGGTAAGGGTGGACCCGGTGAAGTTAATCATAAAGCTGCCCGGACAGGTGAAGCGGATGTAGTCCACGCCGTATGGATTAACCGTGCGAGAGCTTTGCCCCTGGGGACACTGCGTGACAACCTCCGTATCCGAGGTGGTGGGCGAGGAGGGGTAATTGTGATAATAATAGCGCCCATCGGCAACACCGGAGTCGTGAATGTAGTTGGCGAGAGTCCAGTCGAGGAAGAAATCGTCAGCAGTAACCGGCTGGTGGGTGAGGGGATCGCTGATATTCAACTGCTGTAATACGTCATCCACGCTGGCGAGAGCATTCTGCTGGTCGTGGACAAGAGCCTGGGTGGCGCTCCTTCCGAAACGATCAAGGAAATAGGTGACAAAGAGGAAATTTGCGCCATAATGGGCGCTGTTATCCCCGGTGCCACCCAGCCAATCGGTCAGAGGCATATCAGGATTGATCGCATAGTACCAGTCAAAGCCCCCGTTATCATAGCCGTTGAGGAAGGTAGCGAGCTCAGAAAAACCTTCATTAAGGAAGGAACTCTCATTCCTATCCTGGTACCAGTGGATCATGTGCTGGAATTCATGGGCGAGGGTGCCATAGGTGTATTCGTCGGACAGATTCTGCGAAGAGTCGATGTAGAACGATTCGTGGGCATTGGAATACTGGCTGATCTGGGGCGGGTATTCGTCACCCGAGTTGAAAAAACCGGCGACATTGCCGCCCAGGTTGCGGGCGTAAATAATGTATACATGGGGGTCATCATCCACGCCGGGAGTCCATTCCGAGCCAAAGAACTCACGATCGGTGGGGTAGATCTTATTTTCAAAGGTATCGATCAAATTTTTAGCATCGGAACGGATAAAATCGACGCCATTTTCCACCCAAAAGTAGGCATGGGGAGTAATGTATTGAAGAGTAACCGTAATCTTCGAATTTTGATTGGTATCGGTGTTTAGTATCCAGAGCTGCGTTTGGGCACCCGCAGCGAGGGGTGAGGGAGGCGGAGGTTCCGTGGGAGGCACATTACATATTTTTTTCAGGCTGCAGGCAAGGGCATCCAGGTCCCGGTCGGGGATGATGGCCTGTTCGAGCAGGTGCAGGGTACTGGAGTTGCCTGCGTCGACAGGCTGACGGGTGATCTCAAAAGGAGTGGGGGTAACTTGCATCCGGGATAATCGTAGCATAGGCAGCGATCGTCGGAAGAACCGCCCGAATCTGGTATACAAAATAGCCCGTGATGCCTACGAGGACGAGCAGGCAGCAGCACAGGACCAGCACGACGCCGACAACGATAAGGGTGGTAACTGACGATTTTCTCATTAAACCTCGTTTAGCCTCAGGGGGATGCTGTATTCTACTATGAGATGGGGAATAGTGGCGGCAGGGGCAAAGGGAGACATAAATAATGATCCAGTGTGACCCCCAAACTTCGGGGGCAGGCAAACAGGAAGCACCGAAAGGAATAACAATGGAAAGAACAACCAGGGTGAGAATTGATCCCATTGGGGCGCCGTTCTCCAAAAATTGGGGGACAGGCGGAGGCGTACAAAGTCACAAACCAGTCCTTGATCGTGAAACATGGCCATTTGTCATGATCGATAAGGTAGAACGATTACAAACGAATGAGAGAATTTAAACATCCTTTTTTCGATCATATCAAGGTGAAATATTTTGCACCGGCAGGGCAGCACCGCAGACTCACGTCTGCGGTGTGGCGGAATGCGGCTGGAAGCCGCTTCCCCTTGCCCCAAAGACCGGGGGCTAGCGGGGACAATGTCCGCGCACGCGATCGGATGGGTGTGAGAAAAGAAACGAATTTTCATCCCAAAAACATAGATTCTCCTCGAGTGGTTCTTCATTATATGGGCTCCAAAAATCGTTAGCGACATTCGATTAAGCGTTCGATCCTGAGGAACGAATCTTTTTTCCTTTTTTGAAAGGATTCCTGGCTGTTGTTCCAATAAATCACCATATTTCAATTTGAGCCAACCAAATTCGCGTGTAAATTAATTAATTTTCGAGGAACGAGTAGGCGGGTAGACCAGCGCCAAAAGACAAAGATAGTATCTTCAGGCTGTCTTAACATATTTTCGGTTTTTAACGTGCAAAATATACGCGGCAAAGGTGAGCAACAAATGACACCCGCCGCAAAATGATTATAGAATTTATGTTCTATTAAGTCAAGAAGGAAACCTGCGAGGCGGTTTGATTGGTTGTTGCCCCAACATGAAATCGCTCATACACTTGATTTAGCATAAAGCACCGGCTATACATTGTGCAGTTTTTGGACAAAAGCGTGGCTTGCCCGGAAGCAAATGCGCCGGCGGAACTGTCAAACATCATGGCGGCCTGGGTCTTTACCTCCGATGCGGATGAGACACGGGTTGAGCAAGAGTAACCTGAGTTCGATGGGAGCGACAATCTCACCAGCATTATGACAACCTATTACCCCCACGATTCTCTCGGGACAAACTTCAGGGGGGATCGTACAAAGTGCAGACAGGCGGTGCGGAGACGGTGACGAAGATGTATTACGCCATCGGCGGGCAGATCGTAGCGATGCGTACGATGACAACCGGATCGAGCACGTTGAATTACCTCCTGACCGACCACCTGGGCTCGGTGGCGGCGGTGACCGATGAGAATGGCGCCCTTTTGAACGAGCAGTGTTACCTACCCTTCGGGCAGGTGCGCCCAGGACACTAGTGGCAGGGATAGAAAAGCCCATAGGGCGGGCGCGCCGAAAACAAAGACCAGCGCGGTGGAAAACCCACCCACGCCTGCCATGTGCATGCTGATCTTCCAGAAACTGGAAATGCTGAACATGACGATGGCGAGGCAGAAGTAGGTCAGCACGATCAAGCGCAGGAGCTGTGGGCCGTTACCCAGCCATAATGCGAGCAGCGCCAACACATCACTGCTTAGGCTGACGAGGATAAAGCGCGGGCGTTCTTCGCGGCGCGAGAGTTCCAGGTCGCTGACCCAACCGCGTCTGCGCCCTATAAGCAGATAGCCTAGCGGGATTCCCGTCACGATGACCAGCGCCAGGATAGCCCACAGAAGACCTGAAACTCTGCCTGAACGCCAGCCAAGCGCCAGAAAAACAGGCATGGAGAGGAAAGAACTATCGAAAAAGATGGAAATCCAGCGTGCGAAGCGATCTGCCATGCGATTTCTCCTCGAAATTTATCCTGGCTATGCAAGCCCTTCGCTAATGCAGTTTTTCTTTGTTGTCCACAATTGTCCCTGACGCAGCTCCCATCGCAGCGATGACGGCATCCAGTTCGGGCCGGGCAACTTCCTCAATAATTCCCGCGTCGCACAGCGCAGTTAACTGCGGGTCAATCGGCAGTCGCGCCAGTACCGGCGCTCCCGCCAGATCGGCCACTTCGTCGGCATGGCTAGGTCCGAAAATATCGTAGCGCTTGCCCGTATCGAGTGCAACAAAACCGGTCATGTTCTCGATGACACCGATAATCGGCACGTTGACAGATTTCGCCATCGTGACTGCCTTGCGCACGATCATGTTCGACAGTGACTGGGGCGTGGTGACCATCAGGATCCCGTTGATGGGCAGGCTTTGCATCACGGTCAGGGCAGCATCCGAAGTCCCGGGTGGCAGGTCAACCAGCAGGGTATCTAGGACGCCCCATTCCACATCGCCCCAGAACTGCTTGATGGCACCCGAGATCATTGGCCCGCGCCAGATGACGGCCTGCCCCTCATCTGGAAGGAGGAAATTGATCGACATCATTTTAATGCCCGTGCGACTTTGGATCGGCTCGATCCCTGTTTCGCTTCCTTTCGGGCGGCCCATGCACGCCGAAGAGTTTGGGAATGCTGGGCCCGGTGATGTCGGCGTCCAGGATGCCTACCCGTTGACCGGCGCGTTTCAACGCCGTTGCCAGCAGGCCGGTGACCAGCGACTTTCCCACCCCGCCTTTACCGCTCATCACGGCAATGACACGGTTAATTTGATTGTTAGCAACAGCCAGCCCTGGCTGCTCATTCGTCGTTCCCAGAACGGCGCGGCGTTCCTCTTCCGTCATCGCCCCGAGCGTCACCTGTACTTCTTGCACGCCGGGCAAAGCCTGGACAGCCGTACGGGCATCTCGCTGCAGTTGATCCCGCAAAGGACATTCCGGGAATGGTGAGCGCCAGGGTAAATGCCACTGTACCTTCGTTCACCGAGAGATCACGCACCATGTTGAGATCCACCACACTGCGGCCCAGTTCGGGATCCATCACCTTTTTCAAGGCATTCATTACGTCAGTCGTTTTAGTCATTTTTATATCCTTTCAGGGTTCAAGCCAGTCCCAGCATTATAAAGCGGATGCCGATCAAAACCAGCAGAGGCGCAATGATCCAGGTCACGATCTGGTTCAGGCGCGGCGACCAGAAACGGCTGACACCCAACGCCGTTAGCGTGATGAGGATAAACGCATACACAGCCAGCCCCAGGTCAGCAGGAGCAAATGGCGTTCCCGTCGCCACCTGCGCTCCGACCGCGCTCCAGGCCGCTGCAGTGACACCCACCGAGGCCAGGGCATAGGCGCGCTGTGGGTGATGTCCCATCGCCCAGTTATAAATTGGCACGCTGAAAGGTTTACCGCCCGCCGAAAGCAGGCCGGTCAGCCCGCTGAACAGGAACGAAACCGGCGTCAGCCAGGCCGGGTGAGCCTTGTCGTCCCGTTCTGGCAAGGGTTTGATGAGCGCCATACGCAGGCCGGCCAGGATGGCGTACGCACCCAGCACGATCAGTAAGATCGGCGCGGGCGTCTGCAAGCCGAGCAGCCGCCCCAGGATGCCGCCCAAAACCGCCGGGAGGATGAGCATGGCCCAGTCTTCGCGCACCGATTTCAGCGCCTCACCCTGGCGCAGCGCCAGCATCAACGATGCCAGGGCAACCACCACCAGGTTGATGGCGACGGACTGCTGAATGGGCAGTCCCACCAGGCTGGTGAGCAGGATGACCAGGAAAAAGCGGTCCACCCAGGATTTGATAGAGGCGGTGACGAACCCCACGATCACGCTTGCGGCGAGGATTTTGATGAGCAGCAAAAGAGTTGGATTCATACAATACACCTCTGATAGAAAATTTTTATACCAATCCGAACATCAGGAGACCGCCCCACACAGCCAACCCGCAGAGAAAGACCCACAGGATATCTATCTTGAACCAGCGCACCGCCACAAAGGCAGCACCTGCTAGCGCAAATGTCGCCGGGCCAGTCAGCGCCACGCCACCCAACTGTAACAGGACCACCGCCAGCAGACCGACAAAAGACGCCATCACCCCGGCCAGCGCACCACGCACGGCTTTCAAATTCGCGGATGCGGGCAAAGATCTCGGTGAATACCAGCGTCATCGCAAATGAAGGCGAAAAGATGGCAAAGGTCGCCAGCAGGCCGCCCCAGAAACCCGCCAGTTTGTAGCCGATGAATGTGGCCGTAATCAGGAACGGACCGGGTGTAATCTGCCCGAGCGCAATCCCATCCGCAAACTGGTTGAGTCGACATCCACGGATGGGCTGTCTACTGCTTCAGACTGAATCAGTGGGATGATCGTCGTGCCGTTGCCAAACGCCACCGAGCCGATCTTGAACAGGGATAATGCCAGCCCACCGATTTCGGATTTGAGACTCCACGACAAAAGCCACAACCGCCAAAATGACCGCCACCACCGCTCCAATGCCTGCCCAGCGCTTCGCTGAGACAGGTTCCACCTTCGGCGTAGTGGGTTTGCCTGCTCCCGCCATTTTCCCCGCGCCCGCTGCCGGGCGGATGAGCCAGGCGCCCAGCGCCAGCGCCACCAGCACGATCAAAATCGAGTTGACTTTGAATAATAAAGCGGTAAAAGCCAGCAGCATGATGACTGCCTGTGTTCGGTTTTGGATATTGCGCCCGCCCATCTCCAAGGTTACGTTGAACAGGATGCCCACCACCAGCGCTTCCAGCCCCACAAAGAGCGGATGCACCCAGGGCAGGTTGCCCGGCGGCAAAGTAGAAGTGCCGAAAGAACCGACATCAGAACAAAAGAAGGCAGGATAAAGCCGATCGTTGCAAGGATTGCGCCCATCACGCCGCGCAGTTTGTAGCCCACGTAGGCGCTGAAATCCACCATCAGCGGGCCGGGGTATAGTTGCACCATGGCCAGCCCTTCGTTCATTTCTTCTTCGCTCATCCAGCGATTTTTCATCACCAGCGCTTTCAGTTTTTGCAGGATGGCCATGCCAAAGGCGGTCAGGCCGATCATGAAGTAGGAGCTAAAGATCGTCCAAAGCGAGATTTGCGGGCGGGGTTGTACTTCCAAAATATTTAATGAATCGGTTTCCATAATTTATCCATTGTAGACAGCGGCGCGCCTTGCCAGGCGCACCACCGCGCACCTTTAAATTTTGTTTTCGCTGACCAGGGTCAGCCCGTTGCGGCGGATCAAATCGCGCACATCCGGCAGGAATGCCTGGATGTCTTCCTGTTCGGTCGAAGTGAAATCAAAGGACATGAAGGCGGGAGTTTTCTCCATCGCGCCTTGCACGGTTGGCACTTCCATTCGCATGTTGACGAAGTCATACGGTTTCTCTTTGATGGCTTCCTCCATTTGGACCAGGAAGCGTTTTTCACCGAATTCGCCGGCGATTTCAAAACGCACGCGTGTGGTCAGCTTGGCCACCGCGTCCTCGGCAGCGGCGCGCGCCTTGAGCGCATCCTGCTTGGCCATCTTCTCTTTGGACTCCTGGCGCACAACCTTGAAAATCTTGTGTTCGCGCTCCAGTTTCCAGATCAGGTCACGGTCAGGGAACTCGATCGCCTGCGTTGGGCAGACCGTGCCACAGGTGCTGCATCCCACCATGCAACTCATCGCATTGACCGGCACGGCTTTGTTTTCCTGCATTTCGTACACCCCGCGTCCGCAACTTGTGTAGCACAGCGTACAGCCAATACAGGCATCGGCGTCAACCACAGGGAACCAGGGAATATCCTTACGGGGAATGCCATGCCACATTTCCTGCTTTTTTTCAGCCATTGGTAAATTCCTTTTGCTAATGTAACTTCTCGACGTGATCTTTCAGGCTGCCTGCAAGATAAGCCTGCACGGCCTCGTCAATGTCGGCTACATCCGTCACCACCGGGCGGATATTGGCCTGCTTCATACTTTCGTACGCACCGGCACCCATGCCACGCGCCAGCAGCACTTCGCAATCGGCAATGGCAGTCGCCATGCGGGCGTGACGGTCCTGCTCGGCCGGGGCAAAGCCGTGTCCGCGCGGGTCTGCCCTCATGCGATTCTTCGTGGGATTCCCCACCAAACTGGTTATGGCCCATTTTGTCGCGTTTCTCGCGCGAGACAATTTTTCCGTCTTCAACGGTAACGACCACGTAAAACGGGGCGCGGCCAAAATGCTGGCTGATGGTCACGCCATCTTCAGAAACGGCTGCAATTTTCATTTTTTCCTCTATATTTTCTCGGCGCAGGGCTGGCAGACAATCTTCCCGTGCTTGACGCGCGCGTAGCGCTCGACGGTCACTTCGCCGCATTCGGCGCAGATGATGGTATCGAAGGCGTGCGGTGCCATCGGCGGCAGTTTCATCTCCTTGACCGGTTCGACCTTGAACAACACTTCGGTCTTTTCGCTCAGGACCTGGTCGATCAACGGCTCGACCAGTTTTTCATCCACCTGCGAAGCGGGCATGCCCTTCTTGCGGTAACTTGATGAATTCCGATTCCTGGCTGCGGCGCATGGCTTCGGGTGTGGCCACCACGCGCACGCTGCGCCCGGTCTTGTTGTCGATCAGCGTCAGGGCGAACTTGCCGTAGCCCAGGCTGCGGATGTTGCCCTTGCCGAAGGTGCAGCCCGTGACGACCTGCACGCCATCCGCAAAGCAGGTGGAGCAGTGATTGCGGTCGATCTCGACCAGGGCGGTCAACTGACCATCCGGCGCGTGCTGCACACCCAGGGCTTGCATGGCGGCTTCCGCGGCGCGCAAGTCCGAGCGGCATGGCCGGGCATTTGTGCCCGTGCAGGGCCAGACCAACTTTGTAAACTTCATCGTTGCGATTCATTGTAAAAATCTCCTTGTGGTATTTCTCCCATCTCCGATAGGAAGAGGGTTGGGGGTGAGGGTTTTATCGCTCAATCAGGACGGTTTTTTCGTAGCCAGAGCACGGAATGCATACCGGCTGGCCGTCCTTCATGCGCACATAGCGCTCAAAGACATACTCGCCGCAGACACTGCATTTGGTCTTGTTGAACGAGCCTTTGATCGCGCGTGTACTTGAAATCCGGTTTGGCTTCCACTTTGAAGATGGCTTCATCGGGCTGGTCATAGACCCACTGGATGACCTCGCGCCGCACTTCCAGCGGAATTTGGGAAGGCTCGATGCCCTTCTTGCGGTAGACGAAGAACTCGAACTTGCCCATCGCGTCGATGAAATCGGGCAGGAGCGAGTAGCGCACCGCGCCCTTTTGCGGATGATAGAAGGTCGCCGCCAGTTTGCCGTAGAAGGTCTTGGCGATCATCACCTTGCCATAGGTGGCACCCGTGGCGATCTGCATCCCGTCCATCATGCAGGTCTGCGGGTGTCCTTCGCCCAGTTCGGGGAAGATGAAGAACCCGTGGTCGGCTCCTTTTCAGCGCCCAGGTATGCCAGCGCCAGTTTGCCCATGCGGTAGCCGATCGGCATGAAGGGACATTCATGGGCGTGAAATTCGAAGGCCCATTCGGGGGGAATGTATTGCGTAGTCATTTGAATTCTCCTTTTCAATCTTTGATTCCCTTCTCTATTTCAAGAAGGGTTGGGGGAAATTTGCTACTTAGGCTAATAGCTTGACCAGGATCTGGATTGCAAATGCCCACATGATCAAGCCCAGGCCGGCTTTGATCAGCTTTGTATTGATCTTCATACTGACCCTTGCCCCCAGATTTCCGCCGACGAGAACAGCAATGCCGGTCATGAGGATCAGGGGCAGGTCGAATTGGTGGGAGGTTGCATGCCCGAGGATGCCGGCCAGCGCCGAAAACGAGATGATCAGGTGGGACGAGCCCGCCGCGATTTTTGTCGGGCTCTTTAGCGCGTAGACCATGAACGGAACAACGAAAATGCCACCGCCCACACCCAGCAGACCAGCGAGGAACCCGACCGCTGCGCCAAAGATCGCAATGAGGACGATCTTGCCAGTGGACAGCTGCAAGGGTTTATTTTCCTCGACCTTAGCCTTTTCCCAGTAGGAGTAGATCATCCTTGCGCCTACGCCTACCAGGAAAGCCACGAACAACCACATCAAGACCGTCGTATCAAAAGATTTGGACAGGGCGCCTCCTGCAAAGGCACCCAGGCTGATACCCGGGGCGAAGATGAGCGAAGTCTTATAGTCGATCATCTTCTTTTTATAGAAAATATAGCCAGCCGATAACGATGTGATCAGGTTCAATACCAGCGAGGTGGAGGTGGAAAGCAGGATCGCAAACCCCAGCGTAAGCAACAATGGGGAATATACCGAGCCTCCGCCCTGGCCAAACATCGAAAAGATGAAGGCGATCCCAAAGGCAAAAATTACAGCATAGATCAAAGTGGAACTAATAGCCATAATGGTTGATTCTCCTCAACTATGCTTCCAAAGACATGAATAGCGCCGATAACATAAAAAACCTTGTTCATGCTGCAGTGGCTGCACGCAAGGCCTGCTCGATCTTGGCCGCACCGCGGTTGCCAACCATCACGATCTTCTCGTCGATCACCAGGACCGGAGTTGTCATCACCCCATACGCAATGATGCGCTGGATGTCCTGCACGTATTCCACCTCGATATTCTGCCAGCCATTGCGCGCAATAATGCGGTTTACATCGTTGTACATGCTCCGGCAGGAGGCGCAGCCTAAGCCGAGGACTTTGATGTCCATATCACAGCACCAGGTTGAACAAATAGCCGGTGATGATGATGGCCAGCGCCACTGTGCCGATGAAAACAGCAATGAGCTGCGGCTTGAGCACGCGCCGCAGGATGATCGTCTCCGGCAGGCTTAATCCCACCACCGACATCATGAAGGCCAGCACGGTGCCGAGCGAAGCGCCCTTTTCCATCAAAGCGCTGACGATCGGGATGACACCGGCTGCATTGGAATACAGCGGGACGCCCAGCAGAACCGCTGCCGGCACCGACCACCACGCCTGTTTCCCCATGATCCCGGCCAGGGCTGAATCCGGCACATAGCCGTGAATAGCCGCTCCAACAGCGATGCCCACCACAACATAAATCCAGACCTTGCCAACGATATCCTTGACGGAGGCCCACGAACGTTCAATACGCTCCGCCACGCTCATCTTTTCGACCAGGCCATTCCCCTGGCTTTGCAGCTGCCAGACGAAGTCTTCCACATAGCGCTCCATCTTGAGCCGCCCGATCACCACGCCTGCGAGGATGGAAATGATCAGTCCGGATGCAATGTACAGACCTGCCACTTTCCAGCCGAACAGCCCAAAAAGCATCACCACGGCCACTTCGTTGATGGTCGGAGCGGCGATCAGGAAGGAAAAAGTCACGCCCAGCGGAATACCGCTCTCGACAAATCCAATGAAGAGCGGCACCGCCGAGCAGGAGCAGAACGGGGTGACAATGCCCAGCATCGCCGCCAGAACGTTGCCCACACCTTCCCGTTTGCCGCCCAGCCAGGCGCGCGTCTGCTCGGGGCTGAAGAAGGTGCGCAGCAGAGTGATAAGGAAAATCATTCCACCCAGAAGCAGGATGATTTTCGGAACGTCGTAAAAGAAGAAAGCCATCGATTGGCCCAGGTGCGATTCCAGCGGCAGAGACAGAAGAACGTAAGCCAGCCAATTGGCAAACGGCTGGAGGATATTGTAGAGAACCAGCCAGGCCACCACTGCTGCGCCAACCATAGCAATTGCTTTGAGGCTCTGGTTCTTTTGAGCGGGTTGCGGTGTTTCTGTAGAAAGAGTTTGTGCCATACGTATTGCCTTCCTGAAGTAAGCTGTGAAACCGGGAACATATTCGAAAAATGGAATGGGTTTGGGCATTTTTTTCCCGCCTTCAGGCGGGAATTTTATTAAAGGTATCTTCAGGCCGATTCCAAGGCGGATGTCAACCAGGTGGTGACCTCGGCGGGAGAAGGAATGCGCCCGGCAGAAACCAGTTTTTCATTGATCACCAGTCCGGGTGTGGACAGGATTTTGTAAGACATGATGTCGGAGTAGTCGGTGACTTTCACAACCTCCGCTTCCAGTCCCATCTGGTCCACGACCTGACGGGTAATGGCTTCCAATCTTTTACAGTTGGCGCAACCGGATCCGAGAATTTTAACAGTTAGCATGCAAACCTCCATAAGGTGGGAATTTGGTTATTAAATAATTACTGGGCTTTTTTAATGAGTATCAAGTTTGAACTCGCTGGTGCACAATGAGGGCAAGCACATTGTTTTTCATGCCTGGCTGGATCGAGTTTTACAAGGTCCACATTTGCAATTTGTGCTGCATTATGGAGAATTTCCAAAACCCCGGGGTTTGCTAGATGATAATAAATATATTTCCCATCGCGTCTGGAATTCAACAGGCCAGCCTCCCGCAGGGCCATCAATTGCTGGGAGATATAAGACTGTCGGTAACCGAGTACTGCTTCCAAGTGGCAGACGCAGGCCTCGCCCGCGGCGATCGCCAGGAGGATTTCCAAGCACGGTTCAGGGCTGATGACCTGTAATAAATCGCTAACTTTTGCAATGCTTGTGGATTTGTATGTTTTAATCATATTCGCAACTCCGAATACATTATAGGATCATATTCAGAAATTGGAATATGATATATGTCACTAATACAGGGTGAACATATGATGTTCCTGCTACCCAAATGAATACTCCTATCCAAAAACGATCGCTCCCAAATAAATCAGCCCTGGGATAATCCAGGGCTGATTTATTTAGAGCGGTAATCCCATTTGAGCTTGCAGGATCTATTTTGGCGTACGAAGGTTCTTCGCTACGAGAAAATCGTAGTATTTGGTTTCCATTTCTCAAGTGGTAGTGGAGGAGCTAATTTCGAACTCACTGCTGTTGATGAATTCGAGCGACGAGGCCGACATGATATTCTACCCGGCGAAAATGGTGGTCGCCTATCTGGTCTTGATGTCCCTGACCAGTCGGTTCACAGCCACTTACTGCAAGTTGCCTGCGTCTTCCGGCACCAGTGACCCGCCGACTTCCTGACCGGTAAGGAGCTGGCTGGAGACCTCTTTTCGATCATCAGGTCGAGGAGGATTACTCGATCAAAACCTCCGGACAGGTGCACCCGGATGTGGGCTCAGTTACACAAACAGATTTCGCGTACACGGGGCAAAGGAACAGCAGTTACATTAAGTTTATAGATTATCGATCAAGGGGGTATGTCATCGTGTTAGAGTCGGGGAAAAATGTACTGTCAGGAGAATAAGAGGGCGACACCGGCCATGGCAACCAGGGTGCCGGCAACCGCCTGCCAGCCAAAGCGTTCCTTGAAGATAAAGTAGCTGATGGGCAGCATAAAGATGGGGGGCAGCGCCATGAGGGTGCTGGCAACCCCGATCTCCGTGTATTGGACCGCCAGCAGCGAGGAGGATACGCCGATGACCGGTCCGAACAGGGCACCGAAAGCGACCCAGCCGAGGGTGTGCGGCTGCCGGAGGATGGTGGTGACGGTCGAGCCGGCCTGGCGCTGAAAGAGAGCGACGACCCAGAGGGCAGCGACCGCGGCGAACATGCGGATAAGAGTCCCTGCAAACGGAGAGAACCCGGAGGTCATCCCCTGCTGGGAGAAGACCAGCCCGACGGCCTGGCCGAGGGCAGCCAGAGTGCCGAACAAAATACCGCGCCCGGTGACCTTGCGGGCATTTTCATCGCCACTCTTCGGACGGGTCAGGATGACCCAGGAGATGCCTCCCAGAGTAACGAGGATGCCAGCAATTTGCAACAGGGTAAGAGACTGTCCGAAGAAGATCCAGGCGATGGTGGCACCGAAAACCGGGGCAAGGCTGAGCAGCAACAGACCGAGACGCGGCCCGATCTCCTGGTAGGCTTTGAATAGAAAGGCGTCGCCCAGGGAGAGACCGATGATCCCCGAAATTCCCAACCAGGCCCAGCGGGAGGCGCCGGCGTGAAGCGGGATGGGTTCCCCATACAAGACGGCGTTAATCAGGATCAACATAAGCATGGCAATGAAAACCCGCACGCGGTTGGTGACCATGGAACCAACCTTGTCCGTGGATTTGGAAAACCCAACCGCCGAGAGGGACCAGCAGAAGGAGGTAAAAAGGGCCGCGATTTCGCCGATGTATGGCATCTGTCCTCGGAATAAAAAAGGTCGGGAGCGAAAGCTCCCGGCTCATAGTATATCCGAAAAATGAAAAGCTAGAATGAGGGAGGCGATGAAAAAGGGCGGGCACCTCCTTTACAGGACCACGAGGCCCGCCCCTATAATCTAATTGCAGGCGGAAGGGAGCAGGGGATTTACATCCGTGCCGTTAGCGACCTGGTTGAATTTGCCGGAAACGATACCCATGGGCTGGAAAGGCGGGACACCCTGGACTGAAGGCTGCGAAAGGCGCAGCGTGTAGCAGCCCACAAAGGTCTGGGTGGTATTCGTGGTGGTGAGCACAACGGTTGCAAGGGGCAGTTTGTAGTATATGCTGCCTGCGGCTCCTTCGCTTTGAAACGTGCCAAAGGTAACCGTGATCACGCCCGTATCCGCATATCCGGCGGCAAACGGGTCATAGGGCCCAGGGAAGGTGGCGGGGTCCTGGAAATAAGAATAGGCGCGCACGTACTGCTTCAGGTTGAGCGCATTTAGAAAAGAGCTGACGGTTTCAACCGGACCACTGCGGTTGTCAACGAAATTGCTCTTGTCAATACTGAGGCCGTTGCTGTATGCAGAAAACGGCGGGTTGCCTCCGACGGGATAACCGCTGCAGGCCGAGGCAAGCACACTCGCATCGGGGGCATTCATATTGGATATTTGGGCCGACCCCCGGGCAATGCTCATGGGCGAAATGGGAGGAGCGCCGAAGACATCCGGAGTAGGCCTCATGAACCACATAACAGGCTGCATAATTGGTGTGTGTATTGGTGGTCGAAGTGGCCTTCAGGATGACCGGGATGGTGTAATATACCTGGCTCATGCCGGGATCCCCCGTAATCTGACCAAATACCAGGTCCACCGAAGCCGTATCGGAATATCCATTGGCAAAGGAAGTGTAGGAACCCAGCGTGGTGGCCGGATCAGCGTAGTAGCTATAAGCCCGCAGGTATTCTTTGCGGTTGACGGCATTATAGAAAGAGACAATCACCTGGGAGGGTGTGCTGCGGTCATCGATATAATTCGCAGAACCGGGATTTGTCCCCTGAGAGACAGTGGCGGTAGCGACCGGCAGGGGAGTATCGCTGGGAACCAGTGTGGCAGTGGCTGCAGGCAATGTGGCCGTGGGAATAAGAGTTGCTGTGGATTGGGGGAGAGCGGCTGTTGGCGCAACTGCCGTAGGTATGCCAGTGGCATTCGTGGGGATCGCCGGCGGGGTTGTTGTGCTGGTGGGACCACAGGCGGATAAAGCCAGAATTATGATTATCAAAATTGGAAAAACAGTCTTGTTGGCCATAGTGGATTCCTTCCATCAAATTGATCCACGGATTATACTACCCGCCAAAAATTGAGTTGCACAAACCTTTCCCTTTTTCGAAGATGATACTGGCAATACGAGATCGACCGGACGGTCACCAGGCGCGTCCCTACAGGGTTGGGTTCGAATGTTCACACACCGTCCCCTATTCGCTCCCAAAGGGGAGGCTGCGCGAGAGATGATATGCGCCTCCTCAAAAGCATGGCACTGAGGAATAAAAGGCAAGGCGTTCTTTTCAGGACGATGTGATACCACTACGGGGTAGGGGGAATGGGCGCAACGCTCCAAAGGCGGATCGTGCCATCGCCGGACGCGGAGGCCAGAATGCGCCCGTCGGGACTGAAGGCAACACTGAGAACGGCTCCCGTGTGACCGGTGAGAGTTGCGAGGGACTGGCCATCCACGACGCGCCAAACCCTGAGGGTCAGGTCGGAGGAGCCTGAAGCCAACAGGGCCCCATCGGGGCTGAAGGCCACGCTGTTCACCCAACCGGTATGCCCGAGCAGGGAACCAACCTGGCTGCCCTGGGCAAAATCCCAGAGCCCCACGCTGTTGTCATCAGAGCCGGTAGCCATGGTCACGTCATCCCGACTGAAAGCCACACTGTTCACCCAACTGGTATGCCCCTCCATGACATGGAGCTGATTGCCGCTGGAAACATCCCAGGATATTTGGGATCCATCCTCAAGCCCGGCAGCCACGGTTGCCCCATCGGGGCTAAATGCCACGCTGTTCATGCGCGTGCGGAAGGTTTTACCACCCAGGACACGGACAGGGGACCCATCCGCAGTCGACCAGAGCCGGACGGTACCGTCGTCGGAGGCAGAAGCCAGGAGCTTGCCATCCGGGGAAAAGGCGACGCTGCGGACCGGGCCGGTATGTCCTACCAGAGTACGCAGCAGGCTGCCATCCGAGACCTGCCAAAGCTGGGCGACGTCCTGCTGCGAAGCGGAGGCCAGGACCTGACCATCCGGGGAAAAGGCCACGCCAAGCACAGGGCCCGTGTCCCCTCCCAGGCTGCGCAGGAGAGTCCCATCGGCGACACGCCACAAGCGCACGAAGCCGTCATCCGAGCCAGAGGCCAGGGTCTGCCCGTCGGGGCTGAAAACAACACTATTTATGGGGAGGGTATACCCCGAGCGCATTTGCAGCAAGCTGCCGTCGGAGGGGAGCCAGGAACGCAAGGTCCCGTCACCAGAACCTGAATAGAGGGATTTCCCATCCGCGCTAAAGGCCACCCAGATAACTGCTCCCGTATGCCCCTGGATGGTCTGCTGGAGTGAGCCAGCGGATACCTGCCACAGGCGCAGGGTATGATCGGCTGAACCGGTTGCCAATACCTTCCCATCCGGGCTAAAGGCCAGGCTGAGAACAGGCCCAGCATGCCCCGTGAGAGTAAATTGCAGGCTCCCATCTGAAACGCGCCACAGGCGGGAGGTATTGTCGCCGGAGGCGGAAGCGAGGAGATGACCATCGGGACTGAAAGCGAGGCCATCGACGGGGCCGGTGTGACCCTGGAGAGTGGACGCCAGGCTCCCGTCGGAGATGCGATACAACCTGACGGAGTTATCGCGCGTGCCCCAGGCCAAGAGCTTCCCGTCCGGGCTAAAAGCTGCGCTCAAGACCCCGTAACTCAACCCATTTATCAACCGCTGCATTCCCCCACTCGAGACGTTCCACAAACGCGCAGTCTGATCTGCAGACGCCGAAAGGAGAGTCCGCCCGCCGGAGATGAATTCCACGGCGAGGACAATGCCCGGTATGCCCGAGGAGGGTGCGGAGCAGTTTTCCGTCGGAGACACGGAACAGGAAGAGGCTGCCATCCGCCGCCCCGGCGGCCAGGGTGTTCCCGTCAGGGGTGAAGGCCAAGGAAGTGATGGAAGCATTTGAGGGGATGAAACGAAGCAAGTCAAGTGTGGAGGAGTCGAGCAATTCAACGCCCAACGAAGTGGCCACAGCCAGCAGTTTTGCGCGCGGGGATGAGACAATCGCTTGTAGAGTGCCCTCGCCCCAGCGCGCCAACTGGGTCATCTGACCGGCGTTGGAAGGGGAAATAGGGGCAAGGTTTCCCGGGAGAGGCGTCCCCGCAGCCAACGGAAATGCGCGACCAAGTGTGGCGGTTGAAACAGATCCAGAAACGCCGGAGGCACAGGCGCTGAGAGTGAGGACGATCAGAAGGGCGGAAAGTATTCCAGAAATCTTCATATATCCCTGTCCCTTACGGATGAACTGCCAGTCAAACATAATTGCACAAGGCAGATTATTTAACTCCTTTTTTACGGCGCCAAAGAGCCAGGGTGGCAATGAGGAGAGATGCACCGGCAAGACCATTCGAGAAGGTAAGCTGCTGCTGAAGGGAAGAGACCTGCGCATTCAAGGCGGAATTATTTAACAGAGAGACCGAGTTAACTGGAACCTGACCCTGCTGGACGAGGCGGTAAAGCTCCTGGATAGCAGCCAGGGCAACGCCCTCCTCGTCGACCGTGCTGATATAACGGTTATCAGTGCCAACATGGAAGGCGGAGTAAAAATCCTGGGCCATGGGACCAATGTGGCGGATCGAAGGATCCTGGCCGCGGTAAGACCAAGTGCTGACCGGAATGGACATTAGGGCATCGAGGACCTGACGCCCGTCGACCGGCTGGACCGCAGCCTTTGCCTGGGAATCGCTCAGGCTCTCCCAGGACCCACTACCCGGGCTGAGGCGCACCCCTGACAACGGATTGCCTGCAGAGTCAAGGGCGGTGACGAAGCGGACGCCGCCAGTGGCGCGCACAGCAAACTCATCGGGGGTAATGGAAGGGAACAGGAAATTGCTGGAATCGGCAAACAAGAACGTGCCGGGATCGGCCGCACCCACACTCGCGTTGCGACCGGCAGCGAAACTGTAATCCCCGGAGGCCTGGTTGGAAAACCCGCCCGGGACCACAGCGTACAACCCAGAGGCAACATTCCCGGCACCGCCAGCGATCGCCGCGCCCGAGCCGGAGGAAAGGTTATTCACCCCTCCCAGGACTGCGCTGAAGGACCCCAGAGCAATATTGTGCTCCCCACCTGAAATAACCGAAGCCTCATTGGTGGATTGATTTTCGGTGCCACCACCCACGGTGGAAAACTGATAGCTGGACGTGTTCCCAGAGCCTCCTGCGACCGTGGAATAATTGGCACTGGCAAGGTTGGAGGCGCCGCCACCCACCGCAGCGAAACGATCACTGGCTGTATTTTTCAATCCTCCAGCAACCGTGGCTTCCTCGGCTACGGCATTGTTAGCGGAGCCGCCACCCACCGCGGCACGGAAATAGAGGGCGGTATTGCCAGAACCGCCAGCGACCGTGGAGCCTTCCCCTGCGGTGTTCCCCGTCCCACCGCCGACGGAACCGCCATTCCCGGTAACCATATTCGGAAGCCCGACCAGGCCACCCCCCGCAACGGTTGCAGCCTCAATCCCGGCGATGACCGAGTTACCCGAATACCCTGCGAGAACATTGCAGGAAGGGGACTTGGAGCTACAGCGAACATCCATATTCTCATTTGAAACCGGAGTGCTGGTGCTGGTACAAGCAGCCAACGCAAGCAAGCCGGCAGAAAAGGACAATTTGACCAAAATCTGAAATTTAGAGATCATAACGTTTCTCCTTCCGGTCCTCCCAACCGACCAATCAGACACTGGTATAATTGATTATACGGGTGTAAATGCGAGGATAACACCACCCGGAAACGGAGTCAAGAATTTAGAATGAACGAAAAACGGGAATCTGAGAGCCAGCGGCTGGCAGGTGGGGAGCTGTGCCTGGACTTTGCGAACACGGTCAACGGGCACACACGCGTGCGCCACCACGAATACATTTATGATTACCGGGACCTGGTGCTGTGGGGAGGGCATGCAGGCGTTTTGAACTCACTTGAAGTTGATAACCTACTAACAGAAGCGCGGAGGGACGTGCTTGAGGCGCAGGCTGTTTACCAGCATGGACTGGAGCTACGCGAGACGATCTTCCGGATCTTTTCCGCCCTGGCAGGAGGAAACAATGGGGACGAAGGTGACCTTCAGCGGCTGAACGCTGCCTGGCGAGATGGAATGAGGCACGCCCAGCTGGTGCGATCCCCAGGAGGATTCGACCTCGGCTGGGACGACGAACCCTGCCTCGAGCGTCCGCTGCGGGCGGTGACCGCTTCAGCGATGCGACTGCTGACATCGCCGCAGGTACACCAGGTGCGACAATGTGCGGGTGAAGGCTGCGACTGGTTGTTCGTGGACGCCAGCCGAAACCACCTGCGGAAATGGTGCTCGATGGAGGAGTGCGGGAACAGGGCGAAGATGAAGAGGAGAAAAGTAAAGTTAGAACTAAACGCAACTTTGGATAGGGAAGTCAAATAGACGAATAGACTGATAATCTAACCGGCATACATCTGCCCCCAGTGGTCTCCCCCATTTGCAAATAAAGAAAATGAGGGAAGTGTTTTATCCCTTTATTGTCATCAAATCAAGCCATCACTATCAGGGGATAATATATGTCAGCCCGGCCAAATCCAAGAGCCAAAAAAACACAAAGCTTTCCTAAATAATTGGGGTTTAACAATGTGAACGAGACAGTTAAAAAAATGCGCGATAATTGGTGATGAAAAGAGCATGGATCCTGCCAGGTGGTCGCGCCAAGCCAGCGGGCATTTAGGGATGCAAACGCGGTTCGTTAGCCAAGAGGCGGCAAGCGTGAAAAGAAGCAGAAAAGGCCTGTCAAATTATTCAAGGAAAACAATGGTCCGTGAAACTTCAACTTTCCCCATTAACCTGGCTTTGGTAAAGAGGGTGAAACGTTGAATCCTGTCCGGGCTATCCTGCGCCGTTTCGATGACTGGCTAAGCAAACAATACTGCGTCCAGGTGTTCACAGAAGACCCTAAGTGTGTGCTGCGAATTCAAATCTGTCCCATTCGCCACCCGGTAAATTTGCCGGATGGGAAAGTGACAAGTGATACACAGGCCCTCATGATCCACTGGTGGAATGAACGGGCGACATTGATCCCTGCAGAGGGACCCACGCTGGCATGGGCATTGGATACCAGCCGACGGATGCATTACAGCCTGCGTCTTATCGCCCGCTATTTACAAGAGAATTCAACTTGCGCGGAAGTCCAAGCCGTGGGGGGGATCACCGCGCACGTGGTACTCGGGAAAGCGGACGGAGGAAAGATAATGCTCGAACACCTGGGCTTCATGGTGATCCCTTACCACCGTCCGCTGGGAGCATTTGGGGAATTCTGGGAGAATTTCTTTACGTGGTGGTTAATGTGGACCTATAACCCCGCAAGCACACGGCGAAGATCGATGTTCAACCTGCAGAGGACGGAATTCTGGATGTCGAGAAAGGCATTTATTGAGAAATATGGATAAGATAATGGTACATAGTTTATCGAAAAGAATTTGGTTTGATAGTGAAACTTGTGATGAAATCGGGCGGCGGGGACGCCGACCGGAGCATTAGGAAAAAGGCAGCAGGGAACTCCCCGAGGCATTTTTTATTCGAGGAGCGACACGAGACGCCTGGGAAATTTTTCATAAGAGCAGCGGGGTAGCTGCCAAGAGAATTTTGTGGGAATAGGTTTTAGATAACAGGGAAAGAATTACACAGCCAAAATACAATTTCTACATCAGTCCGGTTGACTAGCGGGGGCTTTTCGTCTATATTACGAGGGATGTCCAAACGACAGGTTTATTTGCTTTCGCCAAAAGAACTCAGCCCCGAAACCATTGCTGTAGCTTTCGCAAAGACTTCGCGATCACCAGAATCCTTCCGCGAAATCGCGGCCGAATTGAGCGACAAGCAGAGCGCCCAGTTCCACGAGAAATGGGTGGTGGGATACGGGCATGCTTCGGTAGCGGAACATGCGGTGCTACACATTGCGATCGAAAACGTTTCGCGGCTGGCAGTGGAGTGCATCGAGTTCAAACCGGCTGGCATCGTATACAGAAAAATCGACCCGATACCAAAAGTGGGGACCGAAGGACTTATTTTTCCAACCACCCCTCCCTGAGATAGAAGGGATCGAGTCAGAGCGTTACCACCCCAAGGAGGGGCCGGAAGATTTTTTTGTCCCCTCTGAGCTAGAAGGGCACGCCGCAAGGAAAGCGAATTACCTCCAGACCTGTCGTCTACTGTTTGATACCTATGCGAAAAGCCTGGAGCCCCTGCGAGAGTCGGTCAGGAAGTTTAATCCACCCGCCCCGGAGGAAAAAGAGGAGGCATATGACCGTCGCATCCGTTCGCAATATGTGGATGCCTGCCGGTTCCTGCTCCCTGCAGCAAGCCTCGCCAACCTGGGGATGACCGTGAACGCGCGTGCCCTCGAACATGCCATTACCAAAATGCTGTCGCACCCGCTGGAAGAAGTAAGGGATATCGGCGAGGAAGTCAAAGCAGCGGCGCTGGCAGAGGTGCCAACCCTGGTAAAGTACGCGGAGGCGATTCCTTATTTAATCAAGACCAGGGAAGTGTTTCACCACAGAGAAACCAGAAAAAACAAAGGAAAAAAACGGGGGGAAAAGACCGACTGGTGCCAATTGATCGACTATGATCCCGAGGGCGAGATTAAGGTGCTGGCGGCGGCACTCTACCGGTATGGGGAAAAGTCGTACACAGAAGCACTTGAGAAGGTACATGCTTCATCGGAACCCGAACGGGATAAGATGGGCGAGTCCCTTCTGGGTGAGCTGGGGGTGCACGACATCCCTTTGCGAGAGCTGGAATACAGCACGTACACTTTCGACCTCATCCTGGACCAGGGAGCATACGTAGAATTCAAGCGCCACCGCATGATGACCCAAACTCCGCAACTCCTGACTACCAGGCTGGGATACGTTGTGCCGCGCCTGGTGGTGGAAGCCGGATTCGAGGCAACATACCGATCTGCAATGGATGCAGCAGCGGTGACTTACAATAAATTGTCCAGCTGGAATCCATTCGTAGCAAGCTACGTGGTACCCAATGGGTTTAACCGCCGGGTACTTTTCACAATGAATATGCGGGAAGCTTTTGCGTTTTGTCAATTACGCGCGTCAGCAAATGCCCACTTTTCGATGCGGAGGGTAGCGCAGCGGGTGGCAGAAGAAATCAGGCGGGTGCACCCCCTGCTCGGAAAATACCTTCAACTGCCGGATGAAACCTGGCAGGAGATCGAGACTAAAAACCTATAAAAAAACCGCCCCGGAAGAAAATTCCGGGGCGGAACTGACTAAAGGCCTAATGCTCCAGACTGCCCGACCAGTCCGATCACCAGCAAGGCGCAGAACGCCAACATTATCAACAAATTTAAGACAATGCCGAGGACGCTAAAGAGCTTCTTTTTATCTTTTTGAAACACAGCAACGAAACCCAAAACGGCGCCTACCAGACTCAGGATCGGGCTGGAGAAAAGCAACAAACCAAGCCCCAAGACTGTTGGATTGCTCTGTTCAACTTGAAAGGAAGGATTGGTCGCAGTTATCGAGAGGCCGTACCCAAATGCCAGCACAATTGCCAGACAAAAAATAAACATGGAAACAAGGCCAATCACGAAAGAAGCGATGCCAATTCGAGAATGCTTTTGCATGCCAGAAGGAGTAACAGGGGCGGGGGTGAAAAATGGATCGACCATGAATGTCTCCTAAATTTAGGTGGGAAATAGCTTTCTTAATGGAAAATTCAATATGCTACCAGATAATATTAAATAAAACGAGCGACCAAAGTCGCTACTGCGAACTGCAATAAAATCATTCGTGGAATTCTTCCACGTGATAAATAAGGACTTCCAGTTTTTTCCTTCTCCAGGTGTCGGGAGCTGCACCCATCTTGTAGCACAGGTTTTCCAGAAATTCAGATGGATCGGGGATCTTCTCCCAAACCTGGGGGAGAAAGGTGGCACGACGAAAACCATCGCGCAAGATGACCCCATCCACGCCAGGATGGAGTTTGGAAAGCAAATCGGCAGCATCCTTGTATACGAGCGGGACCGGAATCGTCAGCCGGGAAACTTCGATCTCGATTCGCGGCAGTTCCTCCCGCTGGACAGGATGAAAGCGATAATCCTGAAGGGCGGCAGCAACGGCGTGCTCGCGTACATCTTCAGCCAACGGCTGGTAGGGTTCGAGGGCCCCAATGCAGCCGCGCAGGTTACCACCTACTGTCAGGGTGACAAAAGAAGCACCTTCGGCACGAAGAGCCGGGGTAAGAGAGGCTTCGTCAACCGGCGGCAAGGAGGATCCCTGCACGCCAGATTTCGAGTGCCTGCCGCGCCAATTGGAGGAGGGTATGTTTTTCCGCGAGGGTCAGTTGGTCTGTCATGACTTTATCATACAATTCGAACCGCCAGGAGTCAAGCGAAGAAGGTCAGATTGTGGGGATATTTTACAACCCTTCCCCCTTTCTCAGTTCCCTGAGGGAAGGAAAATTATTTAAAACGGAAATTTTCTTCAAGATTTAAGCAGGAAAAAGGAATTTTCATTGAATCACCTCACCTCTGTCCCCTACCCGTTTCGAGGAGGGAGTAATAATCAAAAAAAGGGTGTGGACGCTACGCGTCTACACCCTTTTTTTGTTACCTTTGAATTTTATTCCTCCCCGTCGTCATCCCCTTCTTCGGCCTGGGAGGGCTGGTCAAGGCGAACCACATCGCCATGGACATTGATCACTATTTTAAAACCGGACATGCCCATGAAGGCGCGGCTTTCTTCGGGGATGCCCATTTTCAGCAAATTATCAAATTGCTGCTCAATATTCTTCAACTGGTTTTCCAGCATGGCTTTTGAGAAGATGTCATCGGTGCCGAGCATCTTGGCAGCCTGCTCGCTGAGCAAGCCTTCGTTCCCGCGAATCTGCTTACGCATCATCTCCAGCACCTGGCGATCCACCTGCTCAGAAGGGATATGACGCTTGAACCCACCATCGTCCACCACGTAACAGGGCTCATCTCCGACATAAGCGGTTCCAGCAGGGCGATCTGCCTCGTCCACGACGAGGCCGGCAAATATAGGTTGACGGGGCATTTTCAGTTAATCTCCCTACAAAAATCGAACTAGCTAACTTTGTGCTATCAGGACCCGAGTCCCGTATCCAGGTTGGAGGAGCATTCGTTCCCCAGGTGGGACGGTTGGGAGTGTCCAGCGATAAATCCATTTAGCATCCTGCAACGCCATGTTGATGCAACCATGACTATGAGGATGTCCGAAATCATTATGCCAGTAAGTGCCATGGAGGGCGGCTCCGCCATCCGTAAAATACGAATCCCAGGGAACACCAGGCAAATCGAACACCGAGAATTCATCCGCCCCACCGGTCATATGGTAGGTGGGACGCTTGTGGAAAGTGTGAAACGACCCGGTGGGAGATTCGTAATTCTTCTGACCAGTGGCAACTCGGGCAGCATAAACGAGAACGTCCCACTCAAAGGCGAGGAGAATCTGGCGATCCAGATAAATTTCGATATGTTTTTGATCTTCCGGTACATTTGGTGAAAGCGGGGTGAGCTCATCCGGCGAAAAAATATGGATCCATTCGGGGCGGGTGTAGTAATGAGAATTGTAGAGGTTATCGTAGGCCTTGTACCAAAAGCTGCCATCGCGCTGGTCCGTGACCAAGCCGTCGATCCAATGAGTACTGCCGTAATACAAGCGCGGACCAGGGGAAGGGCTACGGTTAATAGCCCAAATTGAATCGGCGTAGGGGATGGTAATTTCACCCACTACACCAGTTGCAGGGATTTCGGTAACAAGCGGATTCAAAATCGTTTTGACGGGCTGGACCCCGCCGGAGTAGACATAGCTTCCATTCCCAAGCTGGTACCAAACCCGATTGTAATCGCCATCCGCTCCGCCAAATACTTGGGCGACGATGTCAAGGGTGTTATCGCGGTGAACGGAATTAATCTGCACCCCCGTAAAGGCCGGTGCATTGCGAACGACCAGGCTGTTGTAAACCACCCGTCCCTGCATGGAGGCTTGATCAGCCCGAACACTATCTAGGTGGAAGTCAGAAAGAAAAAGACTGAGCAATGCCGCGCCGCTCAGTTTAAAAAAATCACGTCTTGAGAAATACCGATTTGACATAGAAATAAGTTTATTCGGGGGTGCTCCCCGCAACCGTTCCTTTGGGTAGATTTGAAATTAATAATGAATAATAACCATCGTTCCGACGGAGGCCCAGTTGAACATCCATTTGGCATCAGGCGTGTACATATTAACACAACCGTGACTCATGGGGTGACCAAAATTATGATGCCAATAGGTTCCATGGATACCATAGCCCCTATAGAAGTACATTGTGTAGGGAACATTCGGAAGATAATAGCCATCCCCCTCCATAAGAGTAGACAACAATTTTATATATATGTAATACCGCCCGGTTACTGTTGGAAAGGCGGGCACACCGGTGGAGACCAGGAAACTCGCGACCGTGGTATCGCCTTCATGCGCATATAACATCTGCTGGGAAAGGTTCACCTCTATCCAACGACCACTATAATCGGCGACCGCAGGGGTGGGGGTGGAAGTGGGCCGGGGGGTATTGGTGGGACGCGGTGTGTGGGTTGGCGTAAATGTTGCGGTGGGGGTGGATGTTAAAGTAAAAGTCGGCGAGGGAGTAAAGGTATCGGTGGGAGTAAATGTGGAAGTAACAGTGGACGTATAAGTCGGTTTATCCAGCTTGATCGGAGCGCCAAAGACTGGAGAAACAGACTGGGGGGTATGGAGGAAGGCAAACACCGGTGAGGCGTTGCCAGGCCAGAATACCCATACTGCCGAGACACAAAGCGCCAGAAAGACCAAGGTCAGAAACGACCAGCGATACTTTGCAAGAGATTTTATTAAAAGCGGCGTGTGCGCAGGTGGAGTGGCAGAGACGGGTACTGGCGGTTTCCTTGCGACGAGGGGGCGAGTATCCTCCTGCGGGGTTGAATCTGGTTGAGAGATTTCAATCCCTGCGGAGGGTTTCATCCATATATGCGGTTTCGTCTCCGGATCCAAAATCGAATCCAATGAAGAGATTTCACTGCCCGAGGAGGGTTTCCTCCCCTCAGCGGTTTTGTCTCCGATTCTAAAAATGATTCAGCTTGAGAGAGACCACCCCCTGTGGGCTTGTCAGGAGGGCCTGAATTTTTCCCACGAGCCGTCTCCCTGCGAAGACGATCCACAGCCCAATGCATTCCCAAACGAGCGCGTTCACTCTGAGGATTGATGCGAAGCGCTTGTTCGAGATACTCCACGCTGGCACGAGGGCTACCGACTGCCGCCAGGATCAACCAGGGTTCTTCCAAATCGGGAGAAAGGGAAGCCGCAATCTCAGCACATCGACGGGCGGTCTGACGGTCACCCTGACGGACAGCCTGTTGTGCATTTAACAGTGCTTGTTGCGCAGACTCAAAACCATCATTCATGGCGTCGGTACCGGCTGGACGCTTTCGCTCCTGACGAAGCAAAGCACACCCGCAACCAAGCCATCTGCCACTACATCCGGGTGATCAACAAGAAGGGTGTGATCGAGGTTAAGGAAACCAACTTCGATGATCGCTGCCGGGGTGGATGAATCGATGACCCGGAAGGCATGATAGTCGGTCATGTCAATGGTTACACTGCCAGACTTTAATGGCAAACCAGTAATTTTGCTGTAGCGATCATCCAGGCAGGCTGACAAGCGGTCGGTGAGGTTCTTGTCACGGCTATACTCGGAAGCTGCAACTTTGAAACCGGTTGCCTGGGAATCGATAACATCACATGTATCGCTGTGGATCGAGAGCATCAAGGCAGCCTGGTAGCCATCCAAGCGGGGATCGAATTCCTGAAGAAGGTCAATTGTGTAGCCGCGCGCTTCGAGCTGCTGGCGAACAATAGAAGCGATGGCCAGGTTGACATCCAGTTCATTCGTACCATCCGGACAGACTGCTCCGGGATCGCCGCCGTTACCCCAGTGTCCAGAGACAATGCCTATACGAATATTATTTTGGGTTGTCGGGACAGCCTCCCCCACACCGGGCTGAGGAGTGAGGAGGCCGGAAATCAACGTCCCAAAATTACCCGAAAACATTTTGGGAGAAAAACCTGTAAATAGGGTCGCCAATAAAAAGGCTACGCTAAAGGAGGTCTGTAAAATGCGACCAGTGCGCGGGACGCCACTGTTCGAACGGGGGAGCCTGACAGATGGTGGAGTAGCCATATATTCCGCAATAGTACCTTAATTTGGGTCAAAAAGGCAGGGGTTTTATAGGGGAAAAGGAGTGGATAAAAATAGGGGATATAATTAATGATGTCAGGGCAGCATCTTCGAACCTTGCGGAGGTCATTCCAGTAACTATTATGTCAGAATACCTTTATCTGATCCATCCCTACCGCCACGGCTTCTTTGATGCTCCGACCGGCGAAGAAGAAGCGATCATGGATGAACATTACGAGTATCTCAAAAGAGGGGCCCAAGAGGGGACTGTAGTCTTAGCAGGACCCTGCACGGACGAGACATTTGGCCTGGTGGTATTCAAGGCGGAGAATGACCAGTCTGCCAATGCATTCATGTTCGCGGATCCAAGCGTAAAGAAAAACGTTATGGTGGCGGAATTACATCCACTGCGTATTTCCATCCGAGGAAAATGACAACCTACCCCGTCTCAGCGCTGCGCGCCGTGGCACTGCGCACCCAAGCCCTGCATATTGCAAACGGCCGCGAGCCATCCCCTCTGGCTGATTCTATTTTCCAGGTGGTCAACCAGATCGGATGCGTACAGATCGACACGCTCCACATGGTTCGCCGCAGTCATTACCTGGTGCCATGGAGCCGGATGGGAACCTACGAACCGGCTGATTTCGATGCGCTCACATTCGGAGCGAAACGGCAGCTCTTCGAGGGGTGGGAGCATGCAGCCTCGATCATCCCATTGACAGAATACCGGTTTCAAATACCGCACCAGCACGACCTGCGCGAACATCCCACCAACTGGTACAACCGCTGGCTAAATGAACTGGTCCAAAAAGATTTTGTCCCACAGGTACTGGAACGCGTCCGCGATGAAGGCGCGCTAAAGGTCAGTAATTTTGAGTCGGATGGACACCAAGGAGGCACCTGGTGGAACTGGCGTCCAGCCAAAGTGGCCCTAGAATTCCTGTTCTCCCAGGGTGAACTGATGATCGCAGACCGGGTAAAATTCCAGCGGGTTTACGATCTAACCGCACGCGTCCTGCCAAAATGGGTTGATGTGCGAGAGCCATCTGTTGAAGAGAGAGACCGGTTCTGGGTAGAAAGGGGTGCAAAATCGCTGGGGGTTTGCTCCGCGCGGCAAGCAGGAGATTACACCTGGATGAAGGTAACCAGATCCCGACCCCCCGTTCAAGCCTTGATCAAAAATGGAATCCTGATTCCCATCAAAGGCAAGCTAGCAGACGGCCAAACAACCGACCTGCTGGTCCACCGGGACAACCTTTCGCTGCTGGAACAGGCCGCTGACGGAGCCCTCAAGGCTGAACGCACGACCTTCCTCAGCCCATTCGACAATCTTTTTTGGGCGTCACGGCGGGACGAGATGTTGTGGGGCTTCCGCAAGTCCCTCGAGGCTTACCTCCCGTCATCGAAACGCGTCTACGGCTATTTCTGCCTACCCATCCTGCATAAAGACCGGCTGGTGGGACGGCTCGATCCAAAACTCGAACGCAAGACGGGCACGCTGATCCTGCGCGGCTTGTTTTTAGAGCCCGGTGTAAAATTAGGGGAAAGACTAATCAAGGATGTCGCCAATGCAATGAGCGATTTCATGGCTTTCCATGAAGCTAAGGAACTGGTCATCGAGCGCAGCGAACCGGCGACATTTGGAAAAAAGTTAATGGCCTCGGTGACAAAATAGGAAGATAGATGAAGAAACCCGTTTTCTTTATTATCATGGGGATATTGGCCGTGGTGGTCATCATACTGGCTGCCACCATTTTTCTTTTTAGACCAACACGGGGTGAGGTTTTTTCCAATAGCATTGAAATGCCGCCCCCCGACGCCGGATTCGTGCTCATAAGTCCCGACTTCAACAACGGAAGTCCCATCCCAGTGAAATTTACCTGCAATGGCGACAACATCCCCCCCACCCTGGCCTGGGGTGAACCGCCTTCCGGGACAATATCCTTCGTTCTCATCGTGAAAGATCCCGACGCACCGGGTGGCCCCTGGATACACTGGGTCGTGTATAACCTCCCAGCTGAGGCTCGCACAATCAATGACCTTATCCGCCCAGGTGTCAAGATCGATGATACAACCGTCCTCTTTGGGTTAAACAGTTGGGGCAAACAAACGTACGGGGGTCCCTGCCCGTCCTCCGGCACACACCATTATGTTTTTCAGATCAACGCGCTGAACATAAACCTCGGACCGGAAAACAAAGCAACCATCAACGAATTGACTGCCCAGATGCAGGGGTCCATCCTGGGTACTGCAGAACTAATAGGGACTTACAGTAAATGAACGATCATGACGAAAAGTTAACCAAACCCGAACTACTTGAAAAGATCCGCAGCGAACACGGACTGCTCGAAGCAACCCTGGCGCGCCTGACCCATGCACAAATGCTGCTCCCCGGGGTGGATGGCGAGTGGAGTGTTAAAGACGCCCTGGCACACATTTCCACCTGGGAACGATGGATGATCCGCTGGACCAACAGTCTCCTGCGCGGCGAGATGCCGGATACACCTGATCCATGGGACGTGGATCGGATGAATGCTGAGAACTATGAGCGCGTAAAAGAATTTAAACTGGCGGACGTGCTTGAGGAATTCCACTTATCATATTGGGAATCCGTAGCCCTGGCTGAAAGTTTAAGCGAGGAACAATTGCAAACAATTTACCCGGACACATGGCCGATGGGACCCCTATGGAGAGGAATCGCAGATAATACCAGCAACCATTACAAAAAACACCGGGGTGATATTCAAGCCTGGTTAAAGAAAACGGGGACATTGAATTGCCTGTCCATCCATTGCTTACCAAAGCCCGCTTGATGGGCAACCCCATCATCGAATGCGAAAAAGCCACGTTCATTTGGCAGGGTAGAACCGCCCCGCGCCTGGTGGACGATCTACACAACTGGGAGGATGACCCCCAGACCATGCGACGGATCGGACCGGGATTATTCTCCTACTCGATGCGCCTAGCTAACGACACCTACATGGAATATGGGTTCCTCGACCCGAAGAACGGTGACCGCATCGCCGACCCACTGAACCAGAAACGCATTTTGAATGGGATCCATTCGTCCAACCATTATTTTTACATGCCACGCGGGGGACCCAGTCCGCTCACCCAAGCGGCGCCTGGAGTTCCGCGGGGAACCATAACCCGGTTCCAGGTGCCGACCAAGGAATATCTAGTCGGCTCGAAGAGGACAGTGATCCTTTACCAGCCGGCGGTCAAGGACCCCGTCCCGCTTATGGTTGTTTACGACGGCACCGAATACCTGAGACGCGCCAAACTGAACATTATTGCGGACAACCTGATAGCCCAGAAACGCGTGCGCCCATTTGCCATGGCGCTGATAAAAAACGGAGGACAAGCACGCAACCTGGAATACTCTTGCTCCGAGTCCACGCTGGCGTTCGTCGTTGATTGCATCATCCCGCTCGCAAAAGAGAACCTGAGGCTGATATCTCCGGGAAGAGGGGAATACGGAGTGGCAGGAGCGTCGCTAGGAGGGCTGATGGCGTTGTACTCCGGAATCCGCCTTCCAAAGCTGTTCGGCAAGGTTATAAGCCAATCGGGAGCATTCACGTTTTCGGAACACGAGTCCCTGTTAGCGGACCTGGTACGGCACTTACCGCCTCAAAAAATCGACATTTGGATGAATGCCGGCGTGTATGAGTGGTTATTGGAGACCAACCGGCAGATGTACGCTTTACTGAAAGAGAAGAACTACAAAGTGAAATATTATGAATTTTCCGGCGGGCACAACTACACGTCGTGGCGTAACGAAATCTGGCGTGGAATGGAAGCACTATTTCGATCATAATATCGGACAGGGTGAACCACTTCTACTTATCATACCGGAAAAGTTAATGAAGAACTTCATTCCCAATACATACGACAACATCGAATCAAAATTTTAATATACCCAGAGGTGTAGGATGTCCAAAAAAGTTCTCCTGATCGATGACGACGAAATGCTGCGAAAAATGACGGGGATCCTATTGAGCAAGCAAGGTTTCGAAGTCATCGCGGTCGAAAATGGAGCGAAGGGATTACAACAACTCAAAGTCATGCTTCCCGATATCATCCTTATGGACGTAATGATGCCAGACATGGATGGATTTACGGCCTGCCGCGAGATCCGGGCGAATCCCGCCACTGCACATATCCCGATCATCATGCTGACCGCTCTGGACAACGCAGAAAACAAGGTCAAAGGGTTTGAGGGAGGGGCGGACGATTACCTCTCGAAACCATTCGAGATCGCGGAATTAACTGCTCAAATCAAGCTCATAACCAGCCGCGCAGAGGGAAGTGCGCCCTAAATAGAGGGGACCATGGCAGTATTTTCCTTGCGAGAGCGACCAAGCGTCCTGAGCATTGCAGTCAACCTGGGAGTCGGACTGTCTCAATCGTAAGAAATGAAGGGTGACATTCTGAACAGCCAAGCATGGCATGGAAACTTACTGCGGACAGCAGCTAAACGTATATATCGAATAAAGTATGATTCTCGTAAAATCAACTTGACCAGGGAAAAGATTGTGATCCTAGCTACACTTTGTTACATCCATCATGAAGGTTCCACATTGATGATCCACCGCATCAAGCGGGCTGACGACATCCATGCTGGAAAATGGAACGGGCTAGGTGGGAAATTCGAACCAGGAGAAAGCCCCGAGGAATGCGTAGTGCGGGAAGTGCGCGAAGAATCCGGTTTGGAAATCGTAGGTCCACATCTACACGGTTTGGTTATGTTCCCCGGATTCAAGGGCAACGACTGGTACGTGTTCGTGTATAGCGCTGAAACTTTCAGCGGTGAACTTAAGGAGAATGAGGAGGGATACCTGGAGTGGGTCCTCGATACGGAGTTGGAATCCCTGACGCTTTGGCCCAGCGACCACATTTTTCTTCCATGGCTGCGGGACGACAAGTTCTTCTCGGCCAAGTTTATTTATGAAGGGGACAAGTTCGTGAGCCACGAAGTCGTATTCCACTCGTAAACGCGAATGTTGCCTAAACCAGGCGGGCGGCATTCACCCCTGCGCAGCCGGTTGGCATTATAATTACACGGTATGTCCATCTTCACTTCCAAGCACATCCTCCTCGGCGTGACAGGTTCCATTGCTGCCTACAAAAGCGCTGACCTGGCTTCAAAGCTGACCCAAGCCGGAGCACAGGTGGACGTGATCCTCACCCCTGCGGCACAGAAATTCATCAGCCCGCTCACTTTCCAGTCCGTAACCGGGCGGAAGGCTTTTACAGATGCGGACTTATGGGGAGGTGAGGCACACGTGCTGCACGTTGGGCTGGGGCAGAGCGCCGACCTGCTGGTAATCGCCCCGTGCACCGCCAACACTATCGGGAAGCTGGCCCACGGCTTGGCAGATAATCTCCTCACCATCACCGCCCTGGCAATGCGTTCATCCATCCTTATTGCGCCCGCCATGGATGCCGGTATGTTCGAGCACCCGGTCACTCAGGAAAATATTCATCTATTAAGTGAAAGAGGAATCCATTTTGCCGGACCGGACGAGGGTCACATGGCTTCAGGGCTGAGTGGGCGCGGCAGAATGGTGGAACCAGCAGAATTGATGGGACATATCCGACTAATCCTTGGGAAAGGGGGAAAACTGGCAGGAAAGAAGATCGTGGTCACCGCAGGGGGAACCCAGGAACCTCTCGACCCGGTGAGAATGCTTTCGAATAAATCCTCCGGAAAACAGGGCTATGCGATCGTACAAGCCGCCCTGGATGCAGGCGGGAGCGTGGTACTGATCACAGCATTGACGAGTCTGACCTCCCCGGTAGGCGCACAAGTTATCCAGGTGCGCACTGCGCAGGAAATGCAGGAAGCAGTGCTGAAGGAGGCCAAGGGGTCGGCAGCACTGGTGATGGCCGCGGCAGTGGCAGACTTCCGCCCCAAAACGGTGGCAAAAAACAAGCTGAAGAAACTGGATGGCATCCCGCAGGTGGAACTGGAGGCCGCGCCAGACATCCTTTTGGCGGTAGCTAACATGAGGTCCAAGAAGCCGCAGGTCGTTATCGGGTTCGCCGCCGAAAGCAAGAACCTGATCGAGAACGCCTCCCGCAAGTTAAAATCCAAAAAGGTAGATATACTCGTCGCCAACGACATTTCCGCTCCCGACGCAGGATTCAGCGTAGACACCAACCGAGTCACGCTCCTGTTCCCGAACGCAAAAGCAAAAGTTCTGCCGCTGATGAGCAAATCAGAAGTGGCAGAGACTCTCATCACACATTTAGGGGAACTCCTGGAGAATAGATGACAAAAGTTCTGGTGATCTCTGACGTGCATGCCAACGCGATCGCGCTGGAAGCCGTCCTGAAGGATGCCGGGCAAGTGGACGAAACCTGGTGTTTGGGCGACGTGGCCGGCTACGGCCCGCAACCCAACGAATGCATCGACCGCATCCGCACACTGCCAAAGCTGATCTGCATCATGGGGAACCATGATTATGCCGCTATAGGTAATATGGCTCTGGAGACCTTTAATGCTGATGCAAGGAAGGCCCTGCTCTGGCAACGCAAAATATTCAGCGAAAAAAGCCGGAGTTTTCTAAGTTCCCTGCCCGACGAACTGGTTGTGCACGGAGAGGTATCCCTGGCACACGGAAGTCCGCGTGATCCTATCTGGGAATACGTAATGAACACCCTAGTGGCACGCATCAACCTGGCCTCCTTTGATACACCGTGGTGTTTCGTTGGACACTCGCACTTCCAAGCTGTGTTCCAATACCATGAGAAAGCAGACGACATGTCCATCGTTGTGCCGCGTCCAAGCGAAATATATGAACTCAAGGAACGAGCCATCCTAAACCCCGGTTCGGTGGGGCAACCGCGCGACCGGGACCCACGAGCAGCGTACGCTATTTTCTCCCCTGATGCGCACACCTGGGAACCGCGCCGCGTTGAATATGATATCCCTGCAGTTCAGAAGATGATCATGGGTGCGGGTCTACCGCCCCGGCATGCTGAACGTTTGGCCGGAGGCTGGTAATTTTTTCAATTATAGATTCCAAATATAGGCACCTGCATTTGATCAATGCAGGTGCTTTTTTTTGAGGAGATGGAACATTCAGGGCCGGTCAGTCGTCTATGTGGCAACCACAAGCATTATGACCCTTGAAGGAGGAGAAATCCATGAATAAGAAAATCGTTATCGTATTTATCGCCCTGACCGTGATATTAGCGGCATGCGGTGCAAAAGCCGCAGCAACGCCGAGCCTGAACGCTCAAGGTGTGGGCGGCGGCCCAGCCAATGAATTCGCACCAGTCCCCACAGCGGCACCAGCATATTCAGATGCATTTAAAGCACCAGGAGACGTGAGCGCCAGCAGCACAGAATTGCAAAACCGTCTGGTGGTCATGAATGCCGACTTGACCATTGTCATCCCCGACCCGCAGGCCAAACTGGATGCGATCAGCCAGATGGCAATTTCCCTGGGCGGCTTTGTCATCTCCATGAATATGTACCAGACCACTGCGCAAGACGGGCAATCCGTGCCGGCAGGGACCATTTCCATCCGAGTACCAGCAGACAAACTGGAGGATGCCTTAAGCCAGATCAAGTCCGATGCAGTCGAAGTGCGCAGTGATACGCAAAACGGCCAGGATGTGACCGCGTCGTATGTGGACCTGCAAAGCCAGCTGACCAACCTGGAACTGGCAGAGACGGACCTGCAGGCAATCATGGACGAGGCCAAGAACAACCCCAACAGCAGCACCAGTTCCAAGACACAAGATGTATTAGCAGTCTACAACCAAATCATCTCGGTGCGCGGGCAAATCGAGTTGATCAAGGGGCAGATGACCTATTACGAACAGGCCTCTTCTTATTCACTCATCAACGTGACCCTGATCGCGGAAGAGACCATCAAACCGATCGAGATTGGCGGCTGGAAACCGCAAGGGGTGGCCAGGGATGCGATCCAATCATTGATTACATTTTGGCAGGGCTTCGTGAACTTCCTAATTAAATTATTCCTGCTCGTAATCCCGATCCTAATTACCATCCTTGGACCAATCGCACTAGTGGTCTGGGGCATCATCGCCCTAATCAAGCGGCAAAAGAGGAAAAAGGCAGCAATAGTCAAGCAATAAATAATCCCCTCTATACGCTGAACCCCCTCTCCCAAAAAGAGAGGGGGTATAATTTTATTCATGGAAAAACTCGTCCTTGAGGCCCGGCAACTTTTTGGAATCCACCTAACCGGGCGACAGGTTGTGGCGCTGATGACCTTCGAGCGCGAACTCCTGGCATGGAGCGAGAAATACAACCTAACCGCAATCCGGGATTCAGAGGGAATCCGCACCAAACATTTCCTGGACTCTTTTTCCTGCGTGCTAGCATGGAAGGAGAACCCACCGCGACGGCTGATTGACATCGGCACCGGTGCGGGTTTCCCGGGGATCCCACTCAAAATATTGTACCCATCCATGCGGCTAACGCTGGTGGAATCGGTGGGAAAGAAAGCCAATTTCTGCAGACACATGGTAGAAACACTCAGCCTGGATACCACCGAAGTGGTGACGGCGCGCGCCGAAGACGTGGGACAAATGCCCGATTCACGTGAAGCGTTCGACTGGGCGGTGGCTCGCTCCGTGGCGAACCTGCCTGTGCTGGCTGAGTACCTGCTTCCGCTGGTTCAAGTTGGCGGAGCCATGCTGGCCCAAAAAGGTCAAAGCGGACTGGCCGAAACCCACCAATCCGAGAAAGCGTTCAAAATCCTGGGTGGATGCACACGCCAACTGGTACCGGTCACTTTACCAGGCGTGGCAGATGAGAGGTTCCTGGTAATCGTTGATAAGGTGGCGGCAACTCCCCCGCAGTACCCGCGCAAGCCGGGCGTACCGGCAAAAAAACCTTTGTGAATCCGCCCAAGTATTCACAAAATAATGAACAGTTAATATTAGATGCTAATAACTTCCATATTCTAATTGATTGGAAACAAAAAATAATTGAATATTTATCCAGTAGAATACAAATATCCCATATAAATTAAGTTTATTCACAACTAGTGTGATTATAACTTTGAACGAGGACCTATTTTTTTCGCTCCTGGTTAACGTTTTTGAGGAAACCCTTTTTAGATTGGGGTTTTATATTTTTATTATATTTAGCTTTAAAGAATCTATATGGCGGGAAAGTAAATATATCATTTTCTTCTAATTGAGGGGGATATAAATATGAAGGTAAATTTGGAATATCATGCCAATTGTTTAAGTATGAAATTAATTCTTTAAAATGCAAAATCTTATATCGTATTGTACCGACCGTTAATTCTAAAACACGCCTCACAGCACTACCTGCGATATTCTGGTCCCCAGCCAAGGAGGCTATTATGATTTTTTGTATCCACTTTATGTAAGGGTGATTTGAGTTCAATAATATATGTTCATACACAGGATGTGTAGTTTTATGAATTTCCATTCCAATTTGTTGAATGGGTAATTCTATATAGGAAATACGATCTTCTATAAAGGTTTCTAAGCCATTTTTTGTTTGGCCATTGCTAAGTCCCCAGGAGATTTTATACAACCCATTTCTAATTTTAATTGCGGAAATTGGTAAACGATTTTCGAAAATTGAGGTGATAAATTTATCAGCAAATACCTTAAAATCTTCAGGAATAAGATTGTAGGAATTATCCAAAACGGGAATGTTTTTATTTACTCCTTGGTAGTAAGTGTTGAAAACAGGAATATGATCTAATTCGTCCAACGACACTAAAAGAATCTTATCTTTGGTTCTTAATCTTATTGTATTTGGTAAGGTTCTCCAATATGATTTCCAAGGGATGACAGGGAATCTGTCTGATAGATACTGCTTATATTTCCAACCATTTTTCTTACTTTTAGCTTTCGGGCAAGAATTAAGATGATCTGTCAGCACCTTACCTAATACTTCTTGTATCAATGGATCTTCTATGCCAATTTGCCTTTCTTGGTCTTTAAATCCAATTTGATCTCTTGATAGCACAGGCTTAACATCATTGCGTCGATAATCTATTCTTAAGGAAAACTTTCCAAATGAAGGATAGGGACCGAGGAAACCTGTACCAGTGGTGATTCCGTGTAAGCAAATTAGATGATCTGGAATATTTGGAATAGTTGCTAAAGGATTGCTATTTAAATAGTTATCCCCACTTTTGCCCCATTGTTCGGATTTTCCATCATTATATACCAACACATAAAATTCTCCATTGATCCCAGGTAATATTATGGGGAAATATTTTATCTCAAACTTCGCTTTTTGGTTTGAAACGAGAGGAATCTCTGAAATAAATTGATTTGGATTTTCTGCTCTAATAATCGATTCCTTATTAAGGTCTTTTACATATATTGGAAATTCGACACGCTTACACCATTTCTCAACCATTTCTGTCAATTGACCAGCATCAAATTTTCTTTGTAGTTGGATCTCGATTTTTGTGCCACTTCTTTGTCGGTCGCATTTTTCTGTAAGAAGATAGTTTTTTGGTCCTGTAACCACAAGTCGTATGGGTCCAACTTTGCTTTCAGACGTTGGCTTGAAAGTTTCAATTACCACATGATCGCTAACCGAAAAAACAGATAAAAATCCCAACCCAAATCTACTTGCTCCTACAAAGCGATAGTTTCTTCTAAATTCTTCAGTTGTGTAAAAGGAATGTCCAACTTGTAAAAGAAAATTCTCAATTATTAATTTATCCATCCCAATTCCAAAATCCTCAATAATAATATATTGTCTATCTTCAACTTCTCCTGACAGATCGTTTTTTAAGGGGTGAGTTTCGATACAAATATTTACTGGATATTTCTTTAACCACTCTTCACTTACTTGATTTGGATATTCGGGTGTCTCTATATTAGCTAACTTTAAATCATCATAAAGTCTACATCTAGTTGCATCAAAAGCATTTTGTAGAAGCTCTCGGATAAATGAGTTTTTATCTGCATAGAGATCTCGTATTAGTCGCTCATATACCAAATCTGGATCTAATTTAAACAACCATTCATTTGGAATATATTTTGCTGTTTGTGAAGGTTCAATTTTTATTGTTCGGGCATTTCCTTGAAGACTTGCGATTGGCAATTTCCATTCATTATGTCGGGTGCACCTTGCCATTAGCTCACGTGCATTATTTATCTCATTTACTAGCCACTGACACCAGTCTTGCAAAAACCTATGTTCTTCTTGGTTTTCGCACTTTGCAGTAATTTCAATTACACATGGAGATGTTAAATGGTGTGTTATACGTTGATATTCTGTCCAATGAGCTAAACTATCTGATGGTAATGGATTAGCTGCATTTAATAACAGAGGGCATGCTCTATCAGATCGCATATCTAGCAAATCACCCAATCGAAGTATTATTGCCAAGAATTGAACATTGACTTTCTCCCCCATAATGTCGCTCTGGTCTGGAAAACGATCGTTGTCCTCAAGGTCATATTTATCTAATCCATGGGCAACGCACACACTTATTATTGCTCTTTGTAAAATTGGATCATTAAATGAAAAACGTCCCAAAAATGGTTGATACTCAGTTATAATTTTGTTTGCTCGAGTATGGTGTTTTTTTCGCAAATATTCGGCAAGTAAGAAACGTGTCTGCAAATCGGCAACAAAATTCATTACATCAGAATTTATCAGAGTCCCTTTTTTACGCAATTCCAATATTTCTTCCCAACGCTTTGCACCACTTCCTTCTGTAATCCATAATTTCCATTCTTCAGATTTAATTATTTCAATTTTTTCCGTATCCGAAACAACCATCCCTGCATCGTGAAGATATGCCGCTGCAACAATAATATACGCCTCTACTGAAGATAGATTCAGAATAGGTTTTTTTGGATCCTCATTCGTAAATAATAGCTTAGAAATTTGCAAAATAATTTCGTCACTATGTTCAATTGTGTGTTGAGTATAGTGTGGAAAAGTTTGAGGAATGTAATATAGCCAACCTTTTATTGCATCACGAATTTCAAGGCTTTTTCCAAAATACTCAATATTCTTAGTTTTAAGAAATTTTAGAAGAGCAGGTTGGTGTAATTGTGGCATAATGAAAAACCCTCCTATTTTCTTATTACTTCATATTCTTGTAGAATTACTAATCCATTTTACACCCTAGAGCTTCTTATTGATTAGTCATCTATTCCCTCCCCCTCATGGGCAATCTCACCCCCCTTCATCTTTTCCTTTAAATCTTCAGGCCAAACCGTGACATCCTCCGAGGGCAGGAACCTGGGGCCGGGACCGTGTTAGGTCAAAATATCTTATGTGTCGCAATGAAGTACATCTTTGGGGGCATCAATTTTTTTCACAGAATTCATGTTAGTTATGGTGTTGATGACTTCAATCCGCGCTCGTACCACCAATCTTCGGTGTGCAGGTAACCGAGCAAGGCCTGGGAAGCCACCCAGCGCAACGGTTCGGGAGGCCAGGCGACGGGCTTGCGTTCCACGAACCAAACCGAAGTCAGGTCGGTCTTGCGTTCAAGCAATAAATCGGCCAATGTTTGACCATTTAGATGGGTAGGTGCAACGCCATGCCCAACACAGCCAAGGCTGTACCAGGCGCGCAAATCTCCTACCATGCCAATGGCGGGAGCCATTTGAAGTGTCACGCTAACAGGTCCACCCCAACGGAAAGTGAACTTCACATCCTTCAAACCCGGGAATAATTCAACCGTATCCTTCTCCAATTGCGCAAAGGTCTTCGGATTCAAATCGCGATCCATGTCACTTCCGTAGGAGATGGTCACGTCACTTCCGCCAATTGCGAGACGGTTATCCACGGTGAGGCGCAAGTAATGGACGAGATTGCGAGCATCTTCGAGCCCCTGACGGTTTTTCCAACCAATAGAGTCCATTTGAGATTTGGATAAAGGTTCGGTGATCACCATATGCGTAAATGCAGGTACCTGTTTGTTCCTGATCTCAGGGATTAGATGAGAGTAGGCATTTGTGGCGAAAACAATTTTCCCGGCAGTGATTTTCCCGTGCGGCGTCTGCAACGTAAATTTATCACCCCGTCGGATTTCAGTGACCGGCGACTGTTCGTAGATAACCGCCCCAACTTCCTGGGCAATCCGCTTCAATTCACGCACTTGCTTAGCTGGATTCAGAATACCGCAACGGGCTTCCTTCCAGGCACCCAGCACCAAGGGACTATTTACCTCGGCGCGGGCTTTCTCCTGGTCAATCCATTCAATTCCGGTCACGCCAAAGCTCGTTAGCAATTCAATGTCGTGCTGAATTCGTTTAACGTAACCGGGTGTAGTCGCCAGACGCAGGAAGCCAGTGTACTCGAAATCACTCTGGATATTGTGCTCGCGAACCAGATCGCGCACCAGATCAACCGATCGCTCGCAATAGTGATGCGCCTCGACCGTACGCTGTTTGCCGAACAACATGGCTGTGACCGCAGGCTCCAGGCCGAACAGAGTCATGGCAAAACCGCCGTTGCGCCCGCTGGCGCCGAAACCAACCACCTCCCCTTCCAGGACGGCAACCTTGAGCGCTGGTTCGGTTTTGCGAAGAAAATAAGCGGTCGAAAGCCCGGTGAAGCCACCGCCAATGATGGCTACATCCACGGTGATATCACCAAGCAAGGCAGCATTAGGGGTATACGGCCCGTAGGTATTCAACCAGTATGATTTTTGAGTGTAATCGATGGACATGGTTTCCTCCAAAATGAGCCCAGATTATATAGATATTTTAGCACGATTAGAATATGAGATTGAGAATTGTTAAATTTCAAAGGTTGAAATCTAACCTCGAGCCAATGTCAAAACACGTGGAAACCATTCATCATCGCTGGATTCCAATATCTGAAATTCGGCGAACCTAGTTCATCGAATTGCTTATTCTTTATCAAAATATTCCTTAAAATTCCCTCTCTTCTTCCTCACGGGCAATGTCCCCACGCTCCATCTTCTTCCTTAAATCTTCTGGCCACAGGGTGACATCCTCCGAGGGTAAGAATCTTGGGCTAGGCCCATGTTGGGTCAAAATATCATCCGAGCGGCAGTGGAGCACTGCCTTGGCGGCATTGATCCCGGAGGCCGTCACACCCGCGACCCCATGGCTAAGGGTACTGGAACCGCACAGGAACAAACCATCGAATCCGGTGCGCGGCTGGAACGCCCACGGTCCAACCTGGGAGGGACTTTTCTCGATACCATAAAGATTTCCGCGCGTGGCGTTGAGATAATGTTCGTTGGTGAGCGGGGTGCCGAGACTTGAAAAAACGATATGTTTGCTCAACCCAGGAAGGTGTTTTTCCAGGCCGCGCACCATACGCCAGGCAAGGTCTTCCTTCATGGCTCCATAATCCGCAGGGCGGGCGCCATAGCTGGTATGCGCCCAGTTCTCGAAGGCAGAATACCCAACGAAGGCAAAGGCCTCGCAGGTATGATGACCCGAGTGCATTTTCGATGGGTCTTTCAGTGTGGTTGCGGTGAGGAACATGCCGGGCGGAGTTTCGTTCTGCAACATGGCATCGGTAAGACCCTCCGAGTAGATCTTATCCACATCAGCATGGTCGTAGAACCAGAAATTGCCTGAGTCGAGCCCTGCGGCGCGCAGGTCCATATCGGTGGCAAAAAACAGGCTGATGCAGGAGGTAGAATAATTGACCGAATCAACTTTTTTCCTCAGGCGGGATGGGAGTTTGTCCCGTCCAATTAATTGTCCAAAAGTCACCTCGGGGTCAGCATTGGAAATGACGACCCCAGCGCGGAGCTCCTCACCAGTATCCAACTGAATACCTAAAACCTTTTTCCCTTCCAGGAGAATGCGTTTCACCCGGCAATTGAGCCTGATCTCACCGCCGAAACGGTTCAGAGCCTTTACAAAGGCGCGCGGAAGAGCAAACGATCCTCCAAGCGGATAATAACCGCCCTCAAGGTAATGATTGGTAATACCGGCGTGCATAAATGCCGAGACCCGCGAAGGGGGCAATCCATGGTCACCCGACTGCCCAGCCAGCACGCCTCTCAAGACGGGGTCACTGACATGGCTATTGATGAGATCAGCCCCGGTAGCACGCATCCATTTGAGGATGGTAGGGGCGCTGGCAGCGGATTTCAAAGGATGGTTCATATCCCCTATCCGCGAGAGGGATTGAATCATGTCAACAAGGTCGGAAAAATAGCCGTCAATCCCAACAGCTTCGTGAGGAAAATGGCTCTTCAACCTTTCGATTAAATTTTCTTTGCCTTTGGGGAAGTCCACGCGCCGATCGCCAATGATGATGTGGTCATAGCCATCGGGATTTAGCTCGCAAAAGGTGAGGTCCTGGGATACCCCGAGACCCTCGTATATCCGGCGTAAACCGCCGCCATCCTGCAGGTCACCTATGTAATGCACACCCGGGCTGAAGCGGTAACCCTGAAGCGTGAATGAATGAGTCCAGCCCGCCGGGGCGGTCGTGCTGTTCGAGGACGAGGACCTTTTTGCCAGCTTGCGCGAGTGCAACCGCAGCGGTCAGCCCGCCCGCGCCAGAGCCGATGATGATTGCGTCGAAATCCAAGCTAGCAGCCCTTGTCGATGATCTTGATTTCATCCGGTTTATTTGGGATGATGCAGAGGAATTCGAAGTTATCCTCACCTATATTCTGGTACCAATGGGGAACGCCTTCCGGAATGAAGACCACGTCCCCAGCGTGAACCTCGATGGTTTCGGTACCGATGCCGATGCTAGCATGACCCTGGAGAACATACTGCTCGTGCTCGACGGTATTGGTATGTTCAGGCATCCCACCACCAGGCTCCATAACGAAGCGCCGCATGGCAAAATTCGGTCCTTCGTGGGAAGAGATCAAAACCTGGATTGTAGTCTTATCACCCGATTTGACAGCCTGAGCTTCCACATCCTCTGCGTGTTTGACAGACATTTTATCCTTCCTTTCCATTCTGACAAACCCTGACCGTCCCGGCAGATACCTCCCACCTTTCGGCTTTTTCAACAAAAGCGTGGGAAAACAAATTCAAATCTGTAGTGGTCAGAATGGCCTGTTCGATCTTTTCCAGATAAGCGAGCAAATCCAGTCGGCGGGATGTGTCGAGCTCTGCCAGAACCTCGTCGAGGAGGAGAACAGGCCACTGACCCGTACGGGCTTTCATCCATTCGATCTCAGCCAGTTTGAGCGCCAACAACGCCGTGCGCACCTGGCCGCGCGAGCCAAAGTCGGATAGGTCTATCCCATTGGCGAGGAAGCGCAACTCGTCGCGGTGAGGCCCTAGCACGGTCACGCCGCGGCGGATCTCCTCAGCACGGTTATCTTTCAGTGCTGAAGAAAATCCCAGGCGGATATCATCCTCGCTGAAACCGTTGCGCTGTACAGTGGTTTTAAGCGGCATGGCGATCTGCCCGCCGGGGGAGGGCAGCGGGTCGTAGGCAGGGTGGTAATGGATGCGAAGCACTTCCGCACCATGAGTCAGCTCGCGGTGGATGCGGGCGGCCAGTTTCTCGATCTCATGTACCGCTTCGATGCGACGCAAGATAATGACCGCGCCGGTGCGGGTGAGGGTCTCATCCCAGAAATCCAATTGGGACTGGTCCCCACCTCGTTCGGCCAACAGCTTGAGCAGGGCATTGCGCTGGGTGAGCGCCTGCCCATATTCGCTCAACAGGTGGGCGTAGCCGGGGACAGTCTGGGCGAGGGCGAGGTTTAGATACCGGCGACGTTCTTCGGGACCGCCCTCGAGGATCTGGGCCATTTGCGGAACAAAGATGACCGCGTTGAAATGCCCGATGACTTCGGAAAGGGGGCGTTTGATGCCGTCAAGCAGGATTTCCTTGCGCAGGCGCTGACCGGTGGCTCCAACAGGTTCGAGAACCAGACGAACTTCGAGCCTGTGCTTGGAAATACCACGCGTATACTCGGCGACCAAACGTCCCACAGCCAGATCCTTTTTGGCTTCAAGGAAATTGACCAACTGCCGGTCTGCGTGGGTCTGGAAAGAGGTAAAGGCTGCCAGGAAATAGACCGCCTCCAGCACACTGGTTTTCCCCTGGGCATTGCTGCCGGTCAACAAAACAACCCGCCGGGGAATGTCCATATCCAGGCGGGCGAAACTGCGAAAATTGGTGAGGGAGAGATGAGTCAGGTGCATGATTTACTTGGTGCCGGATGTCAAGCACCCTGTCAACCGGACAGGTTGGGGGTTAAACATTATCCAGCACCGGTTCTTCTGGCTCGGGTCTCCAAACCTTGGCGGCCCGGTCGGTAAAAACGACGCCGTTGAGGTGATCGATCTCGTGCTGAAAGATTCGCGCCAGTCCAGCCTTTGGCTTTAATCTTGACCGGCTTCCCGTGGCGGGTCTGCCCTTTAACCGTCACCGCCAGGGCACGTTCCACCTCACCGTGCAGGCCGGGGATGGACAGGCAACCTTCGATGCCCAACTCGGTTTCTGCGGAGATCTCTTTTATTTCAGGATTTACCACCACAAAGAGTTTCTTGGGAGCGTCTTCCTGCTCATCATCTTCAGGATATTCGACCACGATGACCCGGCTGGGGATGCCCACCTGCGGAGCTGCCAAGCCAACGCCGGGTGCATCGCGCATAGTCTCGATCATATCGTCTATCAGGGATTGCAAATCAGCATCAAAGCGGGTGACTGGATGCGCTTTACGGCGCAGGATAGGATCAGGCAGGGTGACAATTTTACGGAGCGTCATGGTTCACCAATAAATGAAAAGGATTGAGTGCCTATTTTACTTCATTTATCGGTAAGGTGTCATCCGGTTTACTATCACCCGGCGCCCCCTCTTCCCGTCGGAGCTGTTGTTCGTTGTGGAAATAGGCTGCAAACCAGTCGGCAGTGCGTTCGCGTTCGGCTTTAATAGTTTCCTGCTCTTTTTTGGTGATCTTTTCCAGCCGGCGGCGCTCAATATCCTGCTGCACTGCAGAGGGGTTGAAAACATTTTCGAACGCCATTTCCCTGCCACCCCCGATGGTGATATATACCGTTCCGTAGTTAAAGAAAAGCTGTAAGATACCGATGCGCTTGTGTTCTATGGACAGGATGTTTTCCAGAGCGGCAATATCGCTGGTCACCTGCCCTAGAGGCGTTTTATCAATATCCATGATCTGGTCGGGAGTGACCTGAAAGATATCATTACTCCAATCGATGTACTCATAGATCCCCCATAATAAAGAGGCTACATACAGAATCGCCCAAATAAGGTATATCAAGCCCGCATCCGCCTTGAAGAGTGAGGCAATGTTGGCAGTTGGCCTGAAGATCTCAAAGAACAAAAAAGCGAACAAGATGAGCATGACCAAGCCAGGTTTCAAGATCTGTTCCATCAAAACGAATATATGTTTGCGGTAGGTGACCGTGGTTAGGTCATCAAAGCGCAGACGGAAGAGGTTGATAATGCCGCGCTGACCCTGGTAGGGATTTTTCGTCTCAACCGGCTTGGCAACAACCCCCTTGATCTCAGGAGGCTGTGGCTGAGCTCCCAGCAGCCGGGAACGCAAAGCGTTTTGAATTTCATCCTGTTCCATCTTGCGGGAGACATCCTTTGAGCGTTTCCAGTACTGGTCGATCAAGGCTGCAGCCTGGTATGGGTGGTCCACATTTCTTAATTTCAGGGTACTCCCGACAATGGTCGAGATTACCAGGTCACCATAATCAAGAAGCCGACCGGTGAAATCCGTCTCCACATTAACCCGGAGAACGGCGGACAGGGGAGTTTCCTGGCGACTTTCGTAAAGCCCCACGACTTTTTCAACCCAGACCACGCGCCGGTCAGTGACAATATAGTAATCGTTCCCCCAATCGATGGCATTCCAGACACCCCAGCCGGCAGCGAAAACACACAAAAGAAGTGAAACATACCACACGGCTGCCAGGGCAGGCACCCAAAGGGAGTAATACCAGGTGACAAGCATGCCAATAACCGCGGCAATTTCGAGCAGAACCGGGGGAGTCAACCCCTCGACAAGTAAAACGGAATGCTTACGCGTTAGAAAGTAGACGACCTCGTTTTCCTGGAGCCACTTGAAACGGACACGCTGCTCAAGTCGATGGCTATTTAGAGAAACAGCGATATTGGTCTTCAGGCAGGGAGCCTGCTTATCGAGGGCTTGAAATTGCGGGCGGGACAGCTCCAAGACAGTGGTGGTCTCGACGGCAGTGGCTGAAACCGTCGGGTGACGATGCCCAACGAGCATGGCTTCTTCCCCAAAATGATCGCCAGCCACCAAGGTCGCCGTCAATGGTTGTTTTCCCGATCGGGAAACGGTTATTTTTCCACTCCAAACAAGGAACAAACAGTCGTTTTCCACATCCTGCCGGATGATCTCCTTCCCTGCAGGAAAAGTTTCTTCCTTTAGTTCATCTGCCACAGCCGAGAATTGGGCCTCATCAAGGCCATTAAAAAGATGAATTTGGTTAAGAAATTTAATCCGTTCTGAAGGATCTATAGGCATTCGGAACCGCTTCCTGCGTATTTATTGAAAGTATCTGACTAGAATTCATTGAGTTATCGCTATTTTTTAATCACAATAAAATTTTGAATAAAGGCGTTATAAAGACACGAAAACCGTGATCAACACGTTTCAAAGAGCTTTTATGACAATTTAATTCTAGCACGGAACGCTTAATTGGAAACCCTAGGAAATGAGGTGTTTATGCACCCTATTTCGGACCCGGATATATAGAATGAGAAGCTATTGAAGACCATCCCAAATCAAAGATACCCTTTTCTTCCGCATGGTAAAATCATTCATATGAAAAAATGGCAATTCTGGGTAGGGGTCTTGATCAGCGTGGGATTCCTATATTTTGCCTTGCGAGGGCTCAAACTGGGCGATTTCTGGCAGGCAATCCAAACCGCCAATTACTGGTGGATCCTGCCGGGGGTGGCAGTATATATTTGGGGGTGGTATGGGCAAGGGCCTGGCGCTGGCATTACCTGCTCAACCCCATCAAGAAGATCCCCACGAGCAGAATGTTCCCGATCACCTGCATCGGGTACATGGGCAACGATATTTACCCGGCCCGCGCCGGTGAGGTGCTTCGGGCGGTCATCCTGAAGCGCAAGGAAGGCGTGCCTATCTCGGCTTCCCTGGCAACGATCATCGTCGAACGTATTTTCGACGGGGTGGTGATGCTGGCATTCGTTTTCGTCAACCTGCCCCAACTGGCAAACCTGGCCTCCTCCAATTCCGGCTTTATTGGGGATATCCAGACGCTGTCCTTATGGGGGGTTGGAATATTTGCAGCTGCCCTGATACTTTTTCTGCTGGCGGCCATGTTCCCGAAATTCACCTCAAAAATCGGGCAATGGTTCATCGAGCGAATCCTGCCCAAGCGAATCCGGGAAAAAACTTCGGGAATCATGCTCAAGTTCCTGGATGGGCTGGCATCCTTGCGCTCTCCGTTCAATGTACTGATGGTCTTCCTGACCTCGGTTCTGATCTGGCTACTCGAGACGGTCAAGTACTGGTTCGTGATGCATGCCTTCGCCTTTACGGTGAGTTTCTTTGCCTTGATGCTCATGAATGGCATCGTCAACCTGGCTACGACCATCCCCTCTGCGCCGGGATACATCGGTACTTTTGATGCACCAGGAATCGCAGTGTTGACCGCGTACGGGGTAAAACAATCTCTGGCAGCAGGATATACGATCGTATTGCACGTGGCGCTCTGGCTACCGATCACGCTTTTGGGCGCATATTTCATGGCACGTGAGGGAATCAAGTGGAGCGATTCCCTGAGGACCGAAGCAAAAGAGGCGGAAGTGCCCAAAGAACCTACGGGACAAATCTGAATTAAATGGTGTCGAGAAGACTTCCAAAATATCAGGATCTTTGATGACAGGAGTAATTGCGTAATGAAAATAGCGATCATTGGCGCCGGTTTTTCCGGAATGGCAGCCGCTTACGATTTGACCAAAGCCGGTCACCATATAACCATCTTCGAGGCGGGAGATTCGGTGGGCGGGCTGGCAGGCGGGTTCAAAGAACCCGGATGGGACTGGTGGGTGGAGAAATACTACCACCACTGGTTCGCCAGCGACCGACACATGCTGGGTCTGATCAAGGAACTGGGCTGGGAGGATAAAGTGGTTTTCCCGCGCCCATTGACAGTCATGTACCATCAAGGGAAATTCTATCCCTTCGATTCCATCATCAAAGCTCTGCTTTTTCCCGGCCTGGGCTTTGGGATCAATAAAATCCGCTTCGGGCTGGTGGGGGTATTCCTGCGCCTGACAAATAACTGGAAAGCTCTGGAAAAATATACCGTGGACGAGTGGTTATGCAAGTGGGCGGGAGAAAAAGTATACAAGTTGATGTGGGAACCACTGGTGATTGGAAAGTTTGGCGAACGTTATTACAAGCAGGTGAATATGGCCTGGATGTGGGCGCGACTCAAAGCGCGTACCACGCGGCTTGGAACGTTCGAGGGCGGATTCCAGAATTTCGCGAACATGTTCGCGGGCAAATTAAAGGAAATGGGAGTGGAGATCCGCCTGCAGACGCCGGTCTCCCTTATTGAACGCATGGAAGGTTCAGGAGGAGTAATTGTCCGAAGTGGGAAAAGCGAAAGGTATGATAAAGTGCTGGTGACCCTCTCGCCCGAAGCGATGACCCGCCTCGTCCCGTCGCTACCTGAAAGCTACCTGCACGGGTTAAAAAGCATGAAATCGATGGGAGCGGTGGTAATGACCCTGGCTCTTACCCACCAATTGTCTGAGGAAGGGTATTACTGGTATAACCTACCAAAATCCGCTGGCTACCCGTTCCTGGCATTGGTAGAGCATACCAACTTCGTGGGAAAAGAACACTTTGGCGGCGACCATATCATTTACATGGGTGATTACCTCGAGCCAGAGCACGAATACTTCCGCCTAAGCCAAGAAGAGTTGCTGGAGCGTTTCCTGCCTGCGCTGCAGAAGTTCAACCCCAATTTCGTACGGAGCTGGGTGCGAAAGGCATGGCTATATCGCACAGCTTACGCTCAGCCAGTGCCGCTGGTCAACCATTCCCAAAACATCCCATCCATCGAGACACCGGTAGAGGGAATCTATTTCGCCTCAATGAGCCAGGTCTATCCTTGGGACCGGGGGACAAACTTTGCAGTGGAGATCGGAAGAAAAGCAGCCTTGCTTATGTTGGGAAAAAAAGAAATTCCCGCTTAACTAGTTGTATTAGTATTGTTGGATGAGGGTGGATTGCTGGAAGAGGGTGGGAGATGCTTGCGTCGACGGTTGGCAATAAAAAACAACGCAATTGCGACGATATCCACCACAATGCCAGCGTAAGCATACTGCATTTGATTCGCCATCATGCCCACTGCGTAGATACCCGTTCCCTGTAAAATCCAAACTGTGCCCACCAAGAAGAGGAGCACGCCGAGAATATTTAGAACCCACTTCATACTACACCTCCATTTGCTATATATTGATAAAGTTTATCTAGTATATCGCATATTGGTAGCCATAGCAAGTGAGGTGAACAATAAAGATAATAAACCATTGCGGCATCTTTCCAGGGCAGTTTTCATATATAGCAGCATCGGTTACAATCCGGATATCCCTAACTCTTGGATCCCAATATGCCAACCCTACTTTTAATCCGTCACGGCGAAAATGATTACCTAGCAAAAAATAAATTGCCAGGACATATCCCCGGCATCCACTTAAACAAGCGCGGAAAAGAACAGGCAGCGGACCTGGACCAAAGCCTGCGCAAGCTGCCTATCAAAGCCATTTATTGCAGCCCATTAGAACGCGCAGTCGAGACCGCCCAGCCGCTGGCGAAATCCCTGAAACTAGATATTCAAATCAGGCCGGATTTGACCGATGGCGATGTTGGTGAATGGGCGGGGCGTTCCTGGAAGGTGCTGCGCCGGAATAAGCTTTGGAAAATCATCCAGGAGAACCCATCGCAATTTCAATTCCCCGGCGGAGAATCGTTCATCCAAATCCAAGAACGGGTTGTTGCCAGCCTGGAAGCAATCGCGGGTGGGTATAAAAATGAAATGATCGCGGTCGTTTTTCACGCTGACCCGATTAAATTGGGGGTGGCGCATTATCTCGGTTTGCCATTGGATAACTTTCAACGGCTGACCATTAACGCCGGATCGATTACGATCCTTAAAATTACCAACTCCGGCGGTCAATTGCTGGCAATGAATCTCATGCCCCCCCTGCCCCAACCAAAACCGTAGGGACGGACCTGAAGGTCCGTCCCTGGTTTGTGATAATCAGCGATTTGGTGATATCCGACCCTGGGGATTTTGTTCCCAAGGGTTATTTGTTGTAATCCGGGTTCTTGCTGGTATACAGTGCGATCCTGTTGCCGGTTGGGTCTTTAAATTCTCCCCACCAGCCGATACCGGGAATCTCACTTTTCAGACGGACAACTTTCCCGCCAAGCTCTACCACCCGTTTCAGGTCAGCTTCGATATCCTGACTGTCAACATGGATGAGGATATCGCCAGGTTTCACCTGGCCACCACCCTGTTGCTCACCAAGAGGAGCAAAGCCGCCACCCGGGCCTTCCGCTGGTTCCCACATGGTGTAATTCATCTTCTCATCCCGAGTGATCTTCCAGCCGAATAAGGCCTCGTAAAATTTTGCTGACTTGGCCTGGTCAGCAGTGGGAATTTCAATGTGAACGATATTTCGTTTTGTCATAAGTTGCTCCTTTCTAATTTATAAGCAGTCAATATAGAACGTTTTTTCTATCCACGCAAGTATATACCAGAATGACATGCTGTCAAGATTATAAAAGCCCGGTTGATTAGGCCGGGCTTGTTTTTGGGGTGGGGGTTAGAGGTTAATGAAAATTTCAATTTTGATAAGGCAAAATAGACCAATCTATCGCAACTGTAAATCAAAACTCAACTATATTGTTCTACAATAAAACTTAGAAGAGGTTAGTACGAGAGCGCTGATTTAAGAGCTGGTATTGTTAAATCAGGATTCATAAATAATTTATGAAAGGAAAGGTGGTATATGAAATATTTTTTCGCAAGCCTCTTTGTCAGAGTACTTACCGCTGCGGCAATATTTTTATTGCTAATGATGTTTGGGCTATTGAGCAGGTAGGAACGCAAAGGAAATCTTCTTTCATTAAATTGATAACAAACCCCCGCTTTGTGAGGGTAGGGGTAATGTTCCGATATACTGGCGAATGGGATAATCGTTGAACAAAGATTAGTTGAATCTACTGCGATTGCAGCATCACGATCGGAATTACAAAAAGCCCGGCGATTAATCGCCGGGCTTTTCATCAAAGAATTTATGTTTTGTAGGCTGTCCAGTGCTATTCGAATTTGATGGACATATTCCCTCCACGTAAATTATCGCGCAAATATCCCCCATTTTATTGTATGAAAATAATATAGATAAATGCTCGTTTTATTCCATAAAATGATATGGACAACTGCTTGCTATTTTAAATAAAATGATATAGACAAAACGAGGAAATTATGAATAGTTATAATCTGCGGCTGGAAGATGATCGGACGGAAGCCGATGGAGATAGAGTAAATGGCTGCCTGTTTTCCCTGCCATTTTGGATTGTTGCCCTGGTTTTATTGACCAAGGTCATTCTGTCACTTGTTTGAAGGAACATCATTATGAATAGGAATTATTATTTGCACAGGGATGGACGAAATAAGAAAAATAGAATTATTGATATTTTGATGGTGGAGATTCCGATTATTGGGATAATTTATTTGGTTGGTAAATTGATGCCCATTTTGTTCAAATAGAATATTTTTTCTATTTGTCAAGTTATTCAGATTAATCAAGGGGGGTCAATCGAACCAAGCCATTCATGCAAACAAGTCATGCACCAATTTTTCCCCGGCTCCTACCGGAGGAGAGGCGCGCATAAAAAACTCCGAACCACTGAACAGGCGCATTACCATACTGACGACACCGCCACCCATGCGACCGCCTCCCTGACTTGCATGACATGCCCCGGCTTTTTCCTTCTTTTCCAGAACCGGGCGAATATCAATGCGAGCATTCGTGGGAAAATCCACTTCGGCGATTGGGACCAGGTCGATATCGCCGTTGGAGCCAAACTTGTGAGGGTCCCTGCCCACCAAAGGCAAAACCTTAACGGCAAATTTCAAGAGCCCGTTGGGAAGTTTATGGAAATACAAACGTTCCGGTACATGGACCGGGAGACTGTCCGGTGCGAAATCCGGGTTCCCTGCCTGCTCGAAGGCGCGCACGGTTGCCCGCTGAATGGCGATATGATCCGGATGACGGTACCCACCGATCGGATCGAAAGTCAGAACAACCTGCGGTTTCAACGTGCGAATGTAGTGGACCACTTTGGCAGCCACCTCGTCAAGTGGCTGAGCAGCCAACGCCTGCGGATGTGAGTTATCCATTGACCCGGGCATGCCCGAGTCACGGTAATCCAAGAAGTGAACACCCGAAAGTCCCAAGGCTCCAGCAGCGCAGCGCAGTTCAGACTCACGCAATTTAGCAATGGAATCGAATCCCTCCAATAAATCGGGAGAGACCTCCCCCACCTCTCCGCGCGTGGCACACACCAGGTGTACCTGCATACCACGCGAGGCATATAACGCCAAGGTGCCGCCCATTCCGAAGGATTCATCGTCGGGGTGTGCCAAAACTGCAAGGATGGTTTTCGTTTCAGTCATTCGGACTCCAAATCGGATTCGTTTTGTCCATTATACAACCAGGACACCGGCATGCGCTGGATTCCATGGGAGTTGTTGACAAAACTTTTATTATTCGTCATAATATTTTAGATCGTGTTTAAGATGTTTTTTCTCACGGAGAATCGAGATGAAACGGATCATTGAATGGTTACTTGCCGCAATCGGAGCGATACTATGTATTGGGGGAGCAATATCCATTTGGGGATTGCAAGCATCATCAAATCCACCAGGGGTTTCCATGTGGCCCATGCCTGCGCTGATATTAATAGAAATAGCCCTTCTGGGAACAATGGGATTATTGGGAATTGTTTATGAGCCCAACCGGTCAGCTTTCAGGTGGGCAATCCTAACCTGGATCGCTTGTGGTGGATTAATGGGTTTAGGTATCCTGGGTGAGTTCACGGTAAGCGTCATTGTTTTCCTGGTTGTACCTGCATTATTTTTTGGCGGGGCGGCAATTCTTGCCGATATAATTCGAAAACGAAAAATGTTATCCGATCTTGGCGTTCTCATCCTGAGCGGGATCGTCACCTTTGGATTGCTATTTACATTCCTCATTTTGGGGTAATAAAAAGAGATGTGTTTAATTGAAAACGCCTCCCAGTTCGAGCGCATCTGGATATCAAATATCGAAATCCAAGTCATCGTCTGGAGACTTGAAACAGTGCATTTGGATTAATTAATATAGGGGCAAACTCCGGTCCACTTCGCGCGCCCAGGCATTGATACCCCCCTGCAAGTTTTTAACCTTTCGAAAGCCGGCACTCAACAACAGTTCCAGGGCACGGGCGGAACGCGTCCCAGATTTACAAAAGAGCACGATCTCCTGGGCCGAGTCCAGTTCCCCCAGGTGCGCAGCAAGCATTCCAAGCGGCATGTTTTGGGCGCCATCAATGTGCGAGATGGCCAATTCATGCGGTTCGCGCACATCGACAAGGCGGATTTTTTCGCCGCGGTGTAGTCGGTCAGCCAATTGCAAGGCCGTTATATTCCATTCTGCAGAAGTTGGAGTTTCGGGATGATCAAGCCCAGGAACGCCGCAGAACTCGAAATAATCCACCAATGCGGTAATTTCCGGATGCAAGCCGCAGACCTTGCACGCCGGATTCTTTTTCAATTTGACGTACTCGAAAGACATATCAAGGGCATTATAGAGTAGAAGGCGACCGACGAGAGAAGAACCGATCCCTAGTAATAACTTGATCGTCTCGGTAGCCTGGATCGTGCCAATCGTTCCTGGCAGGATACCCAGCACACCAGCATCTGCACAGGAGGGCACCATTCCCGGAGGGGGAGGTTCGGGAAAAAGGCAGCGGTAACACGGGCCTTGCCTGGAGTCGAAAACACTGGCCTGCCCATCAAAGCGATAGATCGCCCCGTAGACGTCCGGTTTGCCGGTGAGAACGCATAGGTCATTGATCAGGTACCGGGTGGGGAAATTATCCGTACCATCAACAATAATATCAAATGGTTCGGCTATCCGCATGGCATTGGCGGAAGTGAATGGTTCATTAAACACCTCGACCTGGATAGCAGGATTCAGGTCCAGCAGGCGGAGGCGGGCAGATTCGACCTTGAGCATCCCCACCCTACTGGTACCGTGGATAATCTGACGCTGGAGATTGGACTCGTCCAAAACATCGTAATCTACCAGGCCAATATGACCAACCCCAGCTGCCGCAAGGTATAGGGCTACGGGCGAACCAAGGCCGCCCGTCCCGACAACCAGGACCGAGGATGATTTGAGCTTGCGTTGACCGTCAAGCCCAACCTCAGGAATGAGCAGGTGGCGAGAATAACGGAGAATTTCAGAGCGCGAAAGTTCTGGCAACAAATCATCCACCTGCAATCGCGGGAACCAGGTTAAGAATATCGTCAGACTTCAGGGGAGTGTCCAGCCCCTGCATGTCGCGAATATTGTTCTTCCCCAGATACAGATTAACAAAAGCACGTAAGGTGCCGTCCTCCTTGCAGAGATGCGGGCGGAAAGCGGGGAATTGAGCAAGCATATCCTGCAGCGCTGCACCGGCTGTTTCACCTTGCACTGAAACTTCCGCCTGGCCATTTACATACGGCCGCAAAGGATTGGGGATTTTCATGACGGGCATGGCGCAATTGTAGCCCAACAACTGTGAAAAGTCTAACCGGTCAGGGTAATGGATCGTTAGAATCTAAATCGAAAAATCCTGTCCATCCCAGGCATCGCCGACAGGGGCATGGATATGCGGCTTCTGATCGTGACCGTCGAGACGCTCCTCAAGGCTATCCACACGTTCAAGCAATTGCTTTAATGTCACACCAACAATATCTGGTAATGAAGTATGGTCCAGGTCGGGGGCATCCCCAACATGGTGGGGTAAGGTGCGGGTGACGACCTGCCCCGGTACCCCTACAACGACCGAATTGGGTGGGACGGAATGGACCACCACTGCGTTGGCGCCGATCCGGCTGTCTTCACCGATGGTAATAGCTCCCAGCACCTTTGCACCCGCGCCAATCACGACACGGTCACCGATGGTGGGATGCCGTTTCCCTTTTTCAAGACTGGTGCCACCCAGGGTGACACCATGGTACAGGGTCACATCTGTACCGATTTCGGCAGTCTCGCCGATGACGACCCCCATGCCATGATCAATGAAGAATCCAGGACCGATGACCGCTCCGGGGTGGATTTCGATGCCGGTCACTGCCCGGGCAATTTGTGAAAACCAGCGAGCAACCAATCGAAGGTTGTGAATCCACAGCCAGTGCAATATGCGATGTATCCAGATGGCGTGCAACCCAGAATATACGAGGAATATTTCCAAGCGCGAGCGTGCCGCCGGATCCCGTTCAAGGACAGAGGAGATATCGCGATTTATCATGGCGAAATAGCCCCTCAAGCCGCGGGAAGGGTTAATGACAGGATATGATCGAATAACTTCGGTAGCCATAAAACATCCTTTGATAGGGCGAGGTTATGTGCCGCCCCACCTAAATGCCGTAATCAATCTGCCAGGTTGGCAAACAAGGGTGTGGACAGGTAGCGTTCGCCAAAGGAGGGGATGATGACCACGATCAGTTTTCCAGAATTCTCAGCCCGGTTCGCGACCTGTAAGGCAGCCCAGGTGGCTGCGCCGGAAGAAATCCCCACCAGCAGGCCTTCTTCTTTTGCCATGCGGCGGGCAGTTTCAAGTGCATCATCATCCTTGACACGGACAATCTCATCATATATTTTGGTATTCAGCACATCCGGAATAAATCCTGCACCAATGCCCTGAATTTTATGCGGCCCTTTACCTCCGCCTGAAAGCACCGGAGATGCATCCGGTTCAACAGCCACCACCTGGAAGGACGGTTTGCGGTCTTTGATCACTTCGCCTACACCGGTGATCGTGCCGCCGGTGCCAACTCCTGCCACAAGGAAATCCACCTTGCCATCGGTATCGCGCCAAATTTCCTCGGCAGTTGTCTTGCGATGAATTTCGGGGTTGGCCGGATTCTTGAATTGCTGGGGGATGAAATATCTTTTGTCGGAGGCAGCCATTTCTTCAGCCTTTTTTATTGCTCCACCCATGCCCTCCGGGCCAGGGGTCAGGATCAGTTCTGCACCGTAGGCGCGCAGGAGCATCCGGCGTTCCTTGCTCATGGTTTCAGGCATGGTCAGGACGCACTTATAACCGCGGGCGGCACAAACCATCGCCAGGGCAATCCCGGTGTTGCCGCTGGTTGGTTCGAGGATGATCGTGTCAGACTTGATCATGCCATCTTTTTCAGCAGCATCCAATCATAGCCGCCCCGATGCGATCCTTGACGCTGTGGGCAGGGTTATAAAATTCCAGCTTGGCGGCAATTTGGGCTTTTGCTCCACGGCAATGCGATTAAGACGAACCAGCGGGGTGTTGCCAATCAATTCGGTAACATTATTTGCGATTTTCATTCAATAACTCCAATTAAAAACGGACAACCAACAGGCAAACAAAAAGACGGCGCGTGACGCCATGCGAAAAAATGCATTCGCGGGGGCTCGCCCACCGTCCTTCTTCTGTTGGCTGTTTTAGGTTTCTACGAAGAGGCGGTGGTTACGATCCCCGCCTCAGACAAATGCAAATTAACATTTACGTTCTCCAGAATATTTATGAATAATATGATAAAAATTATACAATAAAATCAGATCTTGTCAAGCGCAAAAAAGACAGAAAAAGGGCGGGGCGTGACCCGCCCTAATTGAGTCTATTCGTTTTCCTTGGCTCTTTTCCAATTCCTTCTGGTGGGCAGCGATGATCTCCTGCGCCAGGTGGTTCGGGATGATTTCGTAGCGGTCGAATTCCATGGTGAAGACACCGCGCCCGCCGGTAATGGAGCGCAACTGGGTGGTGTAGCGCAGCATTTCCACCTGGGGAACCTGGGCGACAACCACCGTACGCCCACGCTCGGATTCAGTGCCCTGCACACGACCACGGCGGCTGTTCAGGTCGCCCATCACGTCGCCCATGTTGGCATCCGGGACAACGATGCGGACATTCATGATCGGCTCAAAAAGCACCGGGCCGGCATCCCGGACGGCCAGCTTGAAGGCTTCACGCCCGGCGATTTCGAATGCGACCGGCTTGGAGTCGACCGGGTGTTCCTTGCCATCATAGACGATGACGCGCACATTGCTCAACGGGAATCCCGCCATCACACCGGTCTGCAGGGTGGCATGGATGCCTTTTTCAATGGCCGGCAGGTAGGATTTCGAAAGGTTCATCCCCACCAATTCATCGGTGAAATCAAAATCTTTTTCCGGGCAGGGCTCGATCCTCAACCAGACTTCGCCAAACTGACCCGAACCACCGGATTGTTTCTTGTGGCGGTACATGGCATCGGCTTTCTTGGTGATGCCTTCCCGGTAGGGCACCTTCGGTTCGGCAGTGGTCAAGCCGACCTGGAGTTTGCCTTCGGCGCGGCGGATGGCCACGTCAATATGCTGGTCGCCCATGCCCTGCAGGATGGTCTGACCGGTGGCATGTTCCTGGTACCAGGAAAGGGTCATATCTTCTTCGCACAGGCGGGTGAGGGTCGGGCTGATCTTGGCTGCATCGGCCTGGGTCTTGGGTTTGATCGCCACCCGGAAAAGGGCATTCGGGTACTTGGGCACCGGCAGGGTCAACGGGATGAGCCTTTGTCGCACAGCGTATCACCGGTGGAGGTGGCGCTCAACTTGGCAACAATGGCAATATCGCCGCTGTGAACCACCTTGATCGGCATGGTCTCCTTGCCGCGCATGATGGAAAGGCCAGCCATGCGTTCTTCGGCGCCCTTGTTCTGGTTCCAGATGCGGGCATCGCCCTGGAGAGAGCCGGAATAGATGCGGAAGTAGGTCAACTTGCCAACGAACGGATCGGCAGTGGTCTTCCAGACATAGATGGCCAGCGGGCCGGAATCGGCAGCAGCAAGTTTCTCTTCACCGCTCTTTCCCTGGGCAACCACCTCCTTCTCATTCGGGGAGGGCATCAGGTTGATGAGCGGCATCCAGCAACGGCAGGACACCCTTCTCGTGCCCACCCGCAGCAACAAAGACCGGAATGTATAGTTTCGGAACGGACGATGGCTTTCAGACCACGCATCAGTTCCTCGTCGGTCAGTTCGCCGCTTTCCAGGTATTTTTCCAGCAGCGCAGTCTTCGCCTTCGGCAGCAGCTTCGATCAGTTTGGTGCGGGCTTCTTCGGCAGCCGGTCTGAAGGTCCGCGGGGATCTCTTCGGCGGTCTTGCCTTCCCCGGCATAGGCTTTCATCGAGATCAGGTCGATCACACCTTTGAAGGCAGCACGCTCGCCCCACGGCAACTGGACCGGGATCAAGCGGATGGGAGAAAATTCCTGAACTGAAGCCAGCGCCTTTTTGAAATCGGCATTGTCACGGTCCATCTTGTTGACCACCAGGAAGCGCGGCAGTTTGAACGTATCGCAGTACCCCCAGGCGATCTCCGTGCCCACTTCGAGACCGGCTACGGAATCGACCAGGATGAACGCACCATCGGCGACGCGCAAGGCTGAGATGACTTCACCGATAAAATCGGTATAACCGGGGGTATCAAGGACGTTGATCTTGTAATCCTTGTATTCCACCGGGATGACGCTCGTGGAAAGCGAAAGCTTGCGGCGGATTTCTTCATCTTCAAAATCTGAAATGGTGGAGCCATCGTCAATTTTCCCAAGGCGGGTGGTCGCTCCGGTGGCGTGTAAAAAGGCCTCGGCCAGCATGGTCTTTCCGCCCGAACCATGCGAGACCAGGGCGATATTTCGGATAAACTCGGTAGTATACTCTTTCATTGTGAGGACCTCGCGTGAAGGATAGGCTGTGATGCCAGCCGCCTGATTATAAGGGAAGTTCTCACAACCGTCAAAGAGTCCCGGCGACCCAATGATAATTCGGCAGACTTTAAAATGAGAAAATGAAGACTAAAATCAAAATTCGACATTCTGAATCGCTGTTTGCAGGCTGCGCTTGTGGAGATAAAATTTCCCCATAGAAGACTCGGATTGCCCCAAATAACAGCATTTGGTGGTGGGCATGGCGGCTCAGTGACAACCCTAAAACAAGCGAATCAATATAGTGAACCCTTTCCGACGCATAACATTCGACCTGCGGTACCTGCACCGCCCACCTTGGGACAGCGGCATCGTCCCACCGGAAGTGGAAGATTTTATCCGACACAATCCCGCCGGGCGAGCCCTCGACCTCGGTTGTGGAAGCGGGACATCCAGCCTGGCGCTTGCTCGGGCAGGCTGGAAGGTCACCGGGGTGGATTTCTCCCGGCGGGCCATCAGAATCGCACAGCGAAAAGCCAAAGACGCTAATGCTAACGTTGATTTCCTTGTAGCCGATGCAACCCGACTGCCCCCATCCCAGGTTGAAGATCCCTACAATCTTGTTCTTGACATCGGCTGTTTCCACAGTCTTTCTGTCTCAGATAAGGAAGCTTATCGGTTCCAGTTGGATTACCTGCTCATACCAGGAGGAACGTGGCTTTTATATGGATTTTTCAAACCCGATGAGAATCCGGATCCAGGCTTGATCTCTGACGACCTTGAGCATAAACGCTTAATATTAATAAGACGTCAAGACGGGATGGATAATATGAAGCGTCCCAGCGCATGGTTTTGGTTTCAAAAGGAATAACTTTCCATAAGAGTAGGAATATTATTTTTTTAGAACGGGGGAGGGAGCAAGATCGGAAGAGGGAAAATCAATCCACGAAACGCATGAAAACCTGGTTGCCAAGCAGGTGACCGCGTTTTGTAAGACGGAGGACAGGACCCGCCCACTCGAGTAACGACAACCCAATCAGTTCGTCGATCTCCCTGCCAAAGACGTCCTGCATTTGAGCCCCAAACCTGGCAGCAAAATCAACGGCAGATACGCCTTCGCGGGTAAGGCGCAAACCTGTCAGCATGGTCTCCTGCATTTCCACGCGACTCGAGATTTGGATTTGATTCACGGTTGCGGGTGAAAAGGGGAAAGTGTAACTGGAGAGCAGGGGTCCAGGTTGCAGACGGTCAAGGTAAGTTTTAATTCTCATTACATTGGATATGCGCAACCCGCCGGCACAACCATGCGCCCCCGCCCCGAAACCGAGATAAGGCATGTTCCGCCAATATTGCAGATTATGGAGGCACTGCCGTCCGGGTTTCGCCCAATTGGAAATCTCGTACTGCTCAAAACCCGCCGCCTCGAGCGCCTCCCCTGCCCACTCGTACATGTCCGCGGCGATGTCAGGATCAGGAACAGACAGCAGGCCATGCTGCGCCCAGCGCCCGAAGGGCGTGCCATGCTCCACCGTCAATGCATAAAGGGATAAATGCTCGGGATGGAGATCGAGGACCAGTTTAACCGTGGCCTGCCAACGCTGTAAAGCCTGTTCCGGCAGACCAAAGATAAGATCAAGATTCAGATTATCGAACCCGGCGCGACGCGCCCAAGTCACAGCGTCGATAACGTCAAAATAATTGTGGGAGCGTTCCAACTGGCGGAGTTCATCCGGATTCGCCGATTGGACTCCCAAGCTGATGCGGTTAAAGCCGAGACTGTGGAGGTCACGAAGGGAATCCAAGGAGACCGTGCCGGGGTTGGCCTCGAGGGATATTTCTGGATTGGAATCAAGCCGAAATAACTTTCGGACCGTATCCAGGATGGATTCGAATTGCGCTGCAGAGAGCAGAGAAGGGGTGCCGCCCCCAAAGAAAATTGTATGGGCGCTGAATGGTTCAGGCGATGACCTGGCTACAATCTCAATTTCGCGGCACAATGCTTCCACGTAATCCGGGATCAGGGACTCCTGGCCAGCATAAGTGTTAAAGTCACAGTAGGCACAGCGATGAGTGCAGAATGGGACGTGGAAATAAAGAGCAAAATTAGACATCATGTTATTCTACATTCGTCGCGATAGCGGGGTTTTTTTTAGGCAAACCAATAAGCAGGACGATGGGGCCCGCCATCAATAACCACATTGCCGAGCCAAGACCAAAACGTTCAGCTGCCAAGCCTATTCCAAATGGAATAAGTTTACCGAGAAGGCCGGTGATATTGCCAATCGCGATCACCGTCCCGCTTTGACCGGGCATGGAAGAATACAGGTTCCCTTGCAGGATGGCGTACCAGCCAGAATTAAAAAGACCAAGCATGCCCACAACGACCAGCTTCTCCCACGGGTTTGAAAGGAGGAGAAAGGCCGGAAAGAGGATAAGTTCCGCGACGACGCTAAGGCGCAGATAGTCAAGTCCGTGAACCTTCTCGAGGAGGGGAATGAGCAGGAAGTCGCCGAACAGGCTGAAACCGGTCCAGATGGCAACAGCAATGGCAGCATTAAAGGCAGCAAACCCAACCACATCCACAAAGTAGAGTGCCAGGAAGCCATATAGGACATCCAGCATCAGGTCAGAGAATTCGAGCAATATGAGCCAGCGCAACACGGCTGCGCGTTTGAGAGCGCTGAACGCATTGCGAATTCCTTCCCAAATGGAGGAAAGCGCAGGGTAAGTTGCTTGGATCCAGGAAGCGCGCGGCAATATGCGCCACGCCCCTGCCAGGATCAGGACTGCCAGACCGGCCAGGATGATGAACACCCCCCGCCATCCAAACCCGATATACGCCGCGCCACCCAAAAGAAGAGGCCCCAGGAATACACCCACCGAGCCTGCAAAGGTCCAGCGCGCCATGTTATGCTCATGGCGGGAAGGGTCACTGTCCATCATGGTGGCTTGGGTGAGGCTAACAAAGGCACCCGAGGAAGGATTAAAAATCATGAAAGAGATTAACAGGAATACAAAGTTATGACTAACCGCGGTTAAGAGACAAGCTGCTGCGAAAAGGACCCCACCACCCAAGATCAGAACACGCCGTTTCCAAACATCCCCGAGGATGCCGAGGAAAGGTTCAACCATGTTTCCGATAATTCCAGGCAGGCTAAGCGCCAGACCAATCTGGATGTAATTTAGATGGAGGTCGGTGCGGATCAGCGGCCAAGCAGCATCGGTCACACCGAAGATTAGTTCGTCAATGAACTCGATCAGCAGAAAAATCAAATTAACCACAGGCAAACGCGAGATTTGTTTCTCAACCAGGAAGGTCAATCGCTATTCAATTTCATCCGGGCGACAAGGACAGGCGGAATTTCGCTGAAATTTCCACCCCAACCGAGCGGATCCTTTTGAGGTATGCCGGGCGGGAAAGCGCGTTCTTCAAACCCATTCAGGACGAACCCATTGCGAAAGCCCATATTGAAATAGTATTGGATAGGGCGTTCGAAATAGAGCTGTGGTCTTGGCTGACCCTGTAAAGCGCAACCATGCAGTTGATGCGGGGTCATATACCGGGAGATTTTTACCGAGAAAACCGTTTTGATACTGCCTCCCTCATCCGTCTCCTCGGACATATGCACACAGGATGCATTATTAAACGCCGGGTGGGTAAGCGTAAAGACAAAAACTGCACCCGGTTTTAGGATTTTTGGAAGCGCATGAAAAAGCGGTTCGATATCCGCCATGTCAAAAAGCGCCATGTTGCATAAGGCAGAGTCGAAGACCCCTTGCCCCAAGGAAAGCAAAGCAAGTTCATCGGTCGCATCCAGTACATGGTAGGTAATGGATGCTGAAACATCCGAATGTGCGCGTGCCAGCTTAATCAGTTCGGGGGAAAAATCGAAAGCAGTGACGCGTGCCCCAAGAGCGCCCAACCGGCGGGCGGTGAGGCCATTTCCGGTGGCAATATCAAGAATAAATTGACCCGGTTGCGGGTCCAGCAAGCGCAGAATAGCCGGCCACTGGAGGAGATTGACAAAGTCGTTACCCTCCCCCATCCTTTCGTCCCAGAAAGAAGCGTTGGTATTCCAAACATCCCGGGTCTCATTATTGAACTGACGAATATCATCACTGGAAGTCATGTCTGCACACCTTTTTTAGTATCTGATTGTTAATCTAATCATAACCGATTTGATTAAACGTATTGGTACAATTAGGTACCCAAGGTTCTCAAATTGAGAGGTATCCATGTCTCGAAATGCAATCTCCGATGAAAAGCAGCGCAGGCGCCAGCATTGGGCATGGTATTTTTATGATTTTGGAAATTCTGCCTATGCGGCGGTCATCCTGCTGGCGGTCTATTCTGCATATTTTAAAGGACAAGTGGTCGGCGGCGCAGAAGGCAGCCGGTTGTGGGGCCTGGCTATTGGAGCAGCCATGCTGGTAGTTGCCATATTATCTCCATTCCTCGGAGCGATGGCGGATTTCGCGGCCTCCAAAAAACGGATGCTTTTTGCCTTTTCAGCCCTGTCATGGGTTTTTACGGCCTTGCTGTTCTTTGTCCAAAAAGGCAACGTGCTGATGGGATTCCTTTTCTTCGTACTGGCAGAAATCGGCTATCGAGGGGCACAGGTTTTTTATAACGCCCTGCTGCCAGAGATTGCCTCCCCGGACGAGATGGGACCAGTTTCAAGCAATGGCTGGGCAATCGGATCGATCGGCGGAGTAATTTGCCTGCTGTTCATCCTGCCACCCATCATGCTCACTAAGAGCAACCCAGCTTTGAACCTGCTTGTGATCCGCGGATCGTTCGCTTTCGCAGCTTTGTTCTTTGCCCTGGCCGCCTTGCCGACATTCCTGTGGGTCAAAGAGCGGCACAAGGGGCGGAACCTGCCGGCAGGTGAAACTTATTTTTCCATAGCCGTAAAGCGGCTTGGGACCACCTTCAAAGCGGTTCGTCACTTCAGCGAATTTCTCAAATTCATCATCGCTTTCCTAATCTACAACGACGGTATCCTAATGGCGTTGGATTTTGCTGCCATCATAGGCGCCGTATTATTCGGCATGACCCAGACCCAATTAATTTTATTCATGATCCTGGTCCAGGTCACGAGCGCTATCGGCGCCTACACACTCGGACTGGTAGGTGAAAGAATGGGCTTCAAAAAATCGCTGTTCATTTCTCTCTTACTGATGATTGCTGCAGTGGCTGGTATGATCTTCAATCCCACCCTGACCGGTTACTACATAATCGGCGGCGTAGCGGGCTTTGCACTGACCGGCGTCCAATCTATCAGCCGAACCATGACCGGCCTGTTTGCGCCCGAGTCGAAGAGCGCGGAATTTTTCGCTTTCTTCGCCGTGGCGGGAAAGTCATCTTCGTTTATAGGACCCGCAACCTTTGGACTGCTGGCGGCAGGGATTGCCGGTATTTTTGAAAAGGGCGGCATCGACCCAATCCTGGCGGAGCAGTACGGAACACGTGCGGGACTGGCAACCATTGCAATTTTCCTGATCATCGGCCTGGCAATCCTGCTTTTTGTCAATGAGAAGCGTGCACGTCAGGTAGCCGAAGATTATGCCGCGGCTGCGGACTAAAATGACGGAAAATATCCACCCTTTTCGAAGACGACCGATCCGCTTCCTGTTGAAAAAACTTTCCGCGCCGGCTTTTGGGTTACTAACGCGGCTGGAAATCCTGGGCGAGGAGAACCTGCCCAAGACCGGCCCGCTGATGGTAGTAGGTAACCATTTCAGTTTCATCGACCCGGTTGCAATGGTACGTATGGCACCCTGGCCGGTGGAATTCTTAGGTGGAGCGGTCACACCACACGCTCCACTTTGGACGCGGATCATCCCCTTCTTGTGGGGTTACCTTAAACTCTATCGGGGAACAGGATCCCGTGATGCTTTGCGAGCTGCCGAGAATATTGTCAAAGACGGCGGGGTGCTGAGCATTTTCCCGGAAGGCGGTAACTGGGCCACCGTATTAAGACCCCCCCGCCCAGGTACTGCCTACCTGGCAACGCGTACCGGAGTGCAGGTGCTTCCGGTGGGTTTTTACGGATTCACCCAGGTATTCCCAACGCTTGGACATGGCAGACGCGCTCTCGCCACAATCAATATCGGGAAACCAATCGGACCGTTCAGCGCATCCGGCACTGGGCGCGAGCACCGGGCTCGGCTGGATGAGATCGGACACGAGATCATGCGCAGTATCGCTAGCTTGATCCCGCCAGAATTGCGGGGCTATTATTCGACCGATCCAGCCATCCGTGCGGCTGCAAAAGGGACAGAGTACTATCCCTGGGCAGACAAAGTGGAGGGGGAAGTGGTGGGAGAAATCCATTAAAACGTGCGGGAGTGACCTGATGGTCACTCCCAGCGATTTTATATCGGCGAAGATACTGGCAACAGGTAGATCTTCCTCCTTCGTGATACCAATATTAATTTATAAATGCTAAAGGACCAAAACTAAAGGCGCTTCCAGGTATACCGCCAGGCCCTGCATGAATTTAGCCGCTTCGACCCCGTCACTGATACGGTGATCCACGGCAATGGTAGCCTTCATCCGCCAACCGGGTTTGACCGTACTGCCATCAACTACCGGAACTTCGCGGGCAGACCCGACCGCCAGGATAGCGGCTTCAGGCGGATTGATGATGGCGGCAAAATTCTCCACATCATGCATGCCCATGTTTGAAATCGAAAAGGTTGAGCCTTCGATGTCTTCAGGCTTGACCTTACCTGCCCGTACCCTGGCTGCCATGGCTTTGATTTCCGCCGCAATCTGGCGGAGGGGCTTCTTGTCTGCATCGCGGCAAACAATCGTTAATAGACCCCCTTCAACCGAAACAGCCACACCTACATTAATTTGTCCATGGTGAAGAACCATGTTGGCATTCAACGAGGCGTTCAAGTTAGGGAACTGGCGCAGGTTCAGACCAACTGCCTTGATAATAAAATCGTTGATCGAAAGTTTTTCATCCTCCGGTAGAAGGTTGTTGAACTGCTTGCGCACGTCCAGCAACGCATCCATTTTATATTCGTGTGTCACATAGAAATGGGGGATGGTAGCCTTTGCCTCCGCCATCCGGCGACCAATGGCAGCGCGTAACTTAGTCAAAGGCAATGTCTGGTCGGAGAGATTCACGGTCGAAAATGCTGGAGTAGGAATTGGGGAAACCATCCGACCAGTCATGCCCGAAGGCTGACTTGAAAAAATGGCTTCGATATCCCGACGCACAATACGCCCTCCCGGCCCGGTCCCTTTAACTGTGGACAAATCTAATTGCTTTTCCGCGGCCATGCGGCGGGCAAGTGGTGAGATGGCATGGATCGATTCCGTTTGGGAAAGGCGGGCAGGTTGCGTGACAGGAATAGGAACGGCAACGGGGGCAGCGAGTTCGGTTTTCTGCGGAATGCTTTCCGGCATCTGCTTCGCAGGCTCTTCGATCTTTTCATCAGCCGTGCCAACCATGGCGATGGGGGAACTCACCGGAACGACCGCCCCTTCATCGACCATCAGTTTGCGGACAACTCCCGAAGCCGGGGATTCCACTTCCACAGTGGCTTTATCCGTCTCGATCTCTGCCAGCACCTCGCCTTTGTTGATGGTCTCACCAACTTTTTTCACCCAGCGGACAAGCGTGCCCTCGGCCATATCGAAGCCAAGTTTGGGCATATTGATGGTCTCGGCCATTACAGCACCTCCCTGACAGCCGCAACCACGTCTGCAGGCTGCGGCAATGCAGACTGTTCCAGTGCACGGTTATAAGGCAGGGGGACTTCCTTCTGCGCCACGCGCACTACCGGTGCATCGACATAATCGAAAGCCTGCTCATAAATACGGCTAGAAACTTCCGCACCCACACCAAATGATTTCCAGCCTTCTTCAACGATCACGGCCCGGTTGGTTTTCTTGAACGACTCGATCACCGGTATCATGTCGAGCGGACGCAGCGAGCGCAGATCTACGATCTCAGCTTCAATGCCATCCTTTACCAGTTCCTCGGCGGCTTTCATGGAAATTTCCAGGCCCTTGGAATAGGTGACAATGGTGACATCTTTGCCGGGACGCTGGATGGTGGATTGCCCAAGCGGGACAATATAATCCCCCTCCGGGACTTCACCACGCGTTTGGTAAAGCGTGGCATTTTCGATGAACAACACCGGATCATTGGAACGGATGGCTGCTTTCAGCAAACCCTTGGCATCTGCCGGCGTACCGGGGGATACAACTTTCAGTCCAGGGAAATGGGCAAAGATCGCATCAGGGGTCTGCGAATGGGTAGCTCCCAACTGGCGCCCACCTCCGCCCACCGCGCGGATCACCAGCGGCAGGACAAATTGTCCGCCAAACATGTAATGCAGCTTGGCGGCTTCGTTGACAATATGTTCCATGGCCGAGAATGCAAAATTGATGGTCATCAATTCTGCGATCGGACGCAGACCGGTCAGAGCCGACCCGATCGCTGCACCGATAATGGCGGCCTCTGCAATTGGAGTATCGCGGACACGTTCCCCACCAAAATGGTCATAAAAACCCTTCGTTACCGCATAGGATCCGCCCCAAACACCGACTTCCTCACCGAGGATGAAAATATTTGGATCCCTTTCCATTTCCTCCCACATGGCCTGGGAGATGGCTTCGCGCATGGTGATTCGGGCCATGCTACACCTCCTCCACATATACATTGTCGAAGAGGGTATCCAAGCCCGGCTCAGGGCTGGCTTCGGCAAACTCCACGGCTTTTTGAACCTCATCCATGGCACGCGCTTCAATTTCTTCGAGCGCCTTTATGGTTGCCTTTTTATTCCCAACCAGGTAGGCGTGATAGACACCGATCGGGTCCTGTTCCTCCCATTTTTTAACCTCCTCCTGCTTGCGATAGCGTTCCGGGTCACCCATCGAGTGACCGCGGAAGCGGTAAGTCATGATTTCCAACATCCTCGGTCCAGAACCACTGCGGACCTTCGCGATTGCCTTTTGGGCGGCTGCATAGACGGCCATCACATCCATCCCGTCCACACGCTCATGCTCCATCCCATAACCCTCGGCCTTCTGCTGGATCTCGGAAACCGCCGAAGCACGACCGACTGCAGTGCCCATCCCATACATGTTGTTTTCGCACACCCACAGCACCGGCAGCATCCAGACCTTGGAAAGGTTCAAGGCCTCGTGGAAAAAGCCGATATTGGTGGCACCTTCGCCAAACATGCAGATCGTCACGCCATCCCGGCCTGCATATTTGTCACCCAGGGCCAGCCCGGCAGCAAGCGGTAATTGCGCGCCGACGATGGCATGTCCACCCCAAAAATTCCTGGTCACATCTGCCATGTGCATCGAACCGCCGCGGCCCTTCGAGATGCCGGTGGTTTTACCCATCAGCTCTGCCATCACCTGGTTGGCCGGAATACCCACATTGATCGCCACGCCATGGTCACGGTAAGCGGTGATGACCCGGTCCTGCGGCTGTCGGGCGGCGATCAAGCCGGTGCTGACGGCTTCCTGACCGATGTACAGGTGCATGAATCCACCGATTTTCCCTGCCTGATACAATTCGGCTCCCCGCTCTTCAAGTCTGCGGATGAGCACCATCTGATAATACAAATCAAGATATTTCTGCTTGTCCATTCCAACTCCCTTGTTGGAGTATGTTTCGACGATAATATAAGAGAGATTATATCCAATAATTATCAGATTAATATTGGAAATCAACCTGCAAAAAAAATCCTTCCAGCATGGAGGGAATATCTAATAGGATCAGCTATTTACAGGCAGGCACACTGGTCTGAGCACGAACAGCGACGCCATACTCATTGAAAGCTTCAAGCTCGTATACCAGGTCCACCCCCAGTGGGGCATCATCATGGTACGACGTCAGACTCCCGTCCAATGTAGTCAGAAGAACCCCATTCCGGTAAATCCTGTACCCCGTAGCATCCTGTGCCGCTGACCAGTCGAGCCGGACTCCCAACGTTTTAAGTAAGGTATCACAGACATCGGAACTCTCAAAAAGCGCTGGCGTTTCCGGCAAAGGCTGTCCCTGAACAATCAAAGCCTGTTCCACCGGCCCATTTACGCTGACATTCGAGCCCCCCACCCAGCAAGGACTGACTCCCGGCGCTTTGACCAGCCACCAGGTACTCTGGCTGTCCCGGCCGACCACATCATAGGCACTCCCCTTCTGGATAAATGTAACTATGTCGTACAGTGTATCAGGACCTTTCCGACAGTAGGCATTCAAGGTCGGGATCACCTGCGCGGTAAGCGAACTGACGGGGGTGGGTATCTCAGTGGCTGCAGGAGTAGGAATGGTCGTTTCGGAAGCCATTGCTGTAGGGACGGATGTATCTGTCATTGCTGGACCAGGCGCAACCGGAGATTGGGAGAGCGGGGTCGCCGATGTTCCTGGGGGATTTGTCGTAATCGGCGAAGTGTTCAAGGGGATAGGCGTTGTCGGGCTGCAGGCGCTCAGGCTAATGACAATGGATAGGAAGATGATCGCGTACAGTTTTAGGTTCATATTAGTCTCTCATTTCAGTAAATATTTGATACAAGATCAGCAAATTTCTTCCATTAGACGGATATGCTCGATTTGCGGCACATCATTTTGAGATTTGCAGGAGACACCATGAGGTAGGTGAACACTATATCCATCATCACCATATTGATAATTAATATATCAATAATTAAAATTATCATACAAAAAGAATGACGTCAACAGATTTTAGAACCGTTCTTATGAAATACTAAAATCCGACTCCATGGTTAATAGCTCAGATTTTAACGATGTGATATAGTTCTCATATGTCCGCCTCCACACCCGCCACGCGTGCCCTCGACGTTCTCTCCATCCCCTATCGGGTTTTCGAACATACCCATCCGCCAGAATCGCTCGAGGAGGCAGCCAATGAACGAGGTCAATCCCCCGACCAGATCATCCGCAGCATCTTATTTCGTTACCAGAAAGGAAATTTCTTCCTGACACTGGCTGCCGGGCCAAGGCAGGTTTCCTGGCGCAAGTTGCGAGCCCACCTAGGGGTCTCGCGAGTCTCGATGGCGAATGAAGATGAGGTGCTGGCGGTCACAGGTTATGCGGTTGGAACAGTTTCGCCGCTGGGGTTGGCGCGACCCATCCCCATCCTGGCGGATAGCGGTATCTTCATCCAGGATGAGGTTTCGCTCGGCTCAGGGGTGCGAGGGGTGGCAATTATTATGAAATCAGAAGATTTAAGATTGTCATTGGGGAAAATCGAGCTCGGACAATTTTGTTAACCAGGCATGAACCTGGTACGCTTATAATTGCGGCAGTTTGACAGCCATCCAGTCAGGAGATTTCCATGAGTGACGATGAAAAGAAACCCGAAGAACGCAAACCTGAAGAAAAGAAAGCCGAGCCAAAGGATAACCTAGTCGAGACCAAACACAGCATCGTGCTTGACGGGAAAGAAATCAAGTACACCGTCATTGCCGGGACGATGGTGATGAAAGAAGAGACACCCGACCGTGAGAAGGATTCAGAAGGAGAGAAACCAAAGGCAATATTCTTCTTTGTTGCCTACACGAAAGATGATGTAAAAGACAAGACCAAACGTCCGCTGACTTTTTCCTACAACGGTGGACCAGGCTCATCATCAGTGTGGCTGCACCTCGGTCTGCTCGGCCCCAAGCGGGTGGTAATGGGAGACGCAGGCGCACTCTTGCCCCCGCCGTACGGATTGACCGATAACGAATTCTCCCTGCTCGACCAGACCGACCTAGTTTTCATTGATCCGGTCAGCACCGGCTATTCCCGTCCGGTGGAAGGTCAGAAAGCAAGGGAATACCACGGCTTCAAAAAAGATATCGAAAGCGTCGGAGATTTCATCCGGCTGTACACCACGCGCTACGGGCGCTGGCTCTCTCCCAAATTCCTGGCAGGAGAAAGCTACGGAACCACTCGCTCCGCAGGGCTCTCAGGTTATCTTCAGGACCGCCACGGCTTGTACCTGAACGGCATTATCCTCATCTCTGCAGTACTGGATTTCAGCACTCTGGAGTTCGAGCCGGGCAACGACCTTCCGTTCGTGCTTTTCCTGCCCTCTTACGCCGCCACGGCGTTCTACCACGGCAAAGTGCATACCCGCAGACCGCTCCGGAAATTCCTGGCCGAGGTTGAAAAGTTCGCGGCTGGGGAATATACCGCAGCCCTCGCCAAAGGCGCTGCGCTCAGCAAGCGACAGCAAACACTGATCGCAGAGAAATTGGCAGGTTACACCGGCTTGAGCCAGGAATACATTGAACAGACCAACCTCCGCCCAGTCATCTTCCGCTTCTGCAAACAACTCCTGCGCGACAAACGGCGCACGGTCGGCCGCCTCGACACCCGGTTCGTGGGCATGGACCGGGATGCAGCTGGAGAAGTTTGGGAATCAGATCCCAGCATGGATGCGATCCTCGGCCCGTACACTGCAGCTTTGTACGATTATGTGCGCAACGATCTCAAATTCGAATCCGACCTGCCATATGAAATATTAACAGGTAAAGTATCGCCCTGGTCTTACGCCGATCATGAAAACCGCTACGTCAATGTGGCTGAAACACTTCGGCACGCCATGTGTGTCAACCCGCACCTGAAAGTCCACGTGGCAAACGGCTTTTTCGACCTTGCAACCCCCTACTTTGCCACCCAATACACCTTCAACCGCCTCGGCCTAGAGAAGGAACTGCAAGACCACATCAGCATGAGTTATTATGAAGCTGGGCACATGATGTACGTGCACGAGCCTTCAATTAAGATGCTGAAAGAAAACCTGGTCAAGTTTATCCAGAGTGCCATCTCATAACCAGTGAAAGGAGTAATTTATAACTCAAAGGAGTTATCCTGTTTTCGAATACCATAACCCATGCGTAAAATACTCAACTTTAAAGTTATCTGTTTCCTAATTATTTCCATTTGCATCCTGCTGGCAGGGTGCGGCCCTACCCTTGAGGAGCAGGTCAGCATGACTTTCGCCGCTGAGACTGTGACAGCGACTGCTTGGACGAGCAGCTTCACTTTTACCCCAAGCAAAACCTCCACACCCATGTGGACCTTTACACCAACTTTCACATTTACGACATCTTCCACACCCACCAATACGAACACTCCCACTTTACCCTTTACCCCCACCTTTACGGATACGCCTACCTTTACTCCCTCCCCCACCTTCGATTACCCACATGTCACTGTAAATAAAACTCTCGCCGCCTGCATGTGGGGCCCTTCGACAGCTTACCTTTACGGGTGGGATCTGCGTGCCGGTGACACCGGGACCGTGTATGGGCGCGCCCCGGTGGGTACCTGGCTATATGTAAAAATGGACCGGGTTGGAAAGTGGTGTTGGATATCTCCATATGTCGTGGACGTGGTTGGCGACCCCAAGAAGGTCATCGTACAGCAAGTAATCCTGCCCATTACAAATGCCCTTTATGGTCCTCCAGCCAATATCTATAGTGAGCGTAAGGGGGACCAAGTGATCATATCCTGGGATGAAGTCTGGATGACCCAGGACGACGACAATGGTTATTTTCTAGACGTTTGGGTCTGCCAGGATGGGAATTATGTCTGGATGCCGACTCATATGGAAAACCAGTATGAGAACTCGGTTACATTCAAAGACGAGGCGGGTTGCTCCGAGCCTTCGGGCGGCCAGATCTACACCGTCGAGAAGCACGGTTATACCAGCCCCGCTGAAATTCCTTGGCCCCCATAAACCAAATCATAAACCGCTGTAGAATTTCCCCTATACGATTTAGCGGAAATTAGTAGTTAATCCCGCGATTTTTATTTTACAGTAATCCACCAGCGCTCCAATGCCCGATTCTATCGGACATTATTTTGTTCCATACCATCCGGCCTTCAAGAACCAATACACCCCAGGACAGGTGGTAGTGAGAATTCACAACCGTGCGCGGAATTATTCAGCCACCTCAACAGGCAACCGCAGCCTAACTGTGGTTACATTCCCAGGTTCAGAATTAACATCCAGTTCTCCATGGAAGAGGCGTGCCCGTTCATACATCCCAGCCAAACCCAGGTGTCCCGTGCGGACCTGGGAACGCAAATCGAGGGCGGGAAAGAGCGAGCCATCGTTGCGAATGACTGCCTGAACATCATCCTCCCTGAATGTTAATTCCACCTCCACGCGGGTCGCATTGGGTGAGTGTTTGCGAATATTTACCAGAGCTTCCTGAACCACCCGAAAAATTGCGAGTTCAACATCCGGTGGCAAACGACGTTGTTGACCAGAAACCGCACAACTGCATTGGATAGCTGGCAACTGTTTTTCCAAGTCGCTGCATAAAGCTTGCAGAGCCACGGGCAGGCCCAGATCTTCCAAAATAGAAGGGCGAAGCGCATTGCTAATGCGGCGAACGTCACTCAAGGTCTGTTCGACCAATGCTTGTAGCTCGTCCAACCGGCGGCGAGCCTGGTCAGGATCCTGTTCCAATTCATTCCTGCACAGTTCAACGCGCTGGGCAAGACCTACCAGGTCCTGTACCGTCCCGTCGTGCAACTCGTGGGAAAGCCGCTGGCGTTCCTCTTCCTGGCTTAGCAAGGCTTTATGTGCATATTGCCTCATCGTTCCCTGTTGTTCGGCCAAACGGATGACCATATGATTGAAGGCTTTTATCAAACTACTAATTTCCGCAGGCCCTTGTTCCGGCATTGGCCTGAAAATACTTCCCGGAACCGCTTGTATGGCGCGATCGGCTAAATCCGCGACCGGACGGATCACTCTTCCGATGCTTAGGGATAGCATATAAAGGGAGAAGATGGTCCCGAGTGTCAACAAAACTACCAGCAACCCTTGAAAATAAGAAGTCGGGGCAAGGATGGCCGTCCAGGGTACTTCGAGAATAACTCCCCCGTTCACTGCAGTGACCGGCGAAAACGATATGACTGCTTGATCCGCTGAATAAGCTGAGACCAACAACTTGCTTTCAGGTTTTGCATCCTGGAAAAAGGTTTGCAAATCGGCATTGCTAATGGGAGAGCTGGTCAGTTCGGGATTCGAACCAACCAGGACATCCCCGTTTTTGTTTAACAAATAAAGGTGACTCCCGTTTGCGACATCCAGCGCTTGAAGGATTTCAAACATATCATTGCTGGTGGGCAAGGGCGGGTCATCGACAAATTTCGATAGGTAAACTTCAGCGACCCGGACTTCAGCAAGATTTCCCTGCAATGCCAGGCGGAGAGTCACCTGATTTATTGTCACAAAAGAAACAAGGATGGAAAGAAGACCGAAAAAAGCAAGGGGAAAGAGAGAAGCCAATATTAGTTGATGGCGGATTGATGAACTGCGTCCATTTATTTGGTTTCTTGGCGGCGGGACCAAATCCTGATCGGTCTCTGCTTCACTCATCTGCAGCCTCGAGCGTGATCCACCCGTGACGGATAGCGTATGCGACTGCTTGCGAACGGCTGTCAACCCCCAACTTGGCAAATATATTCCGCAAGTGAACTTGAACAGTTTGGGTGCTGATTTCCAAAGCACTGGCAATGGCCTTATTTGGCTGCCCATGTGCAACCGCACGCAGGACTTCCATCTCACGATCGGTCAACCCCTCCAGCATACCCGCTGCCCGGTATGAGCCACGACCACCGAGACGGTTAACAAGCTTGGCCGTTATGAGAGGGGCAAGCGCTTTTTGTCCTGCATGAACCTGGCGGATGGCTTCAGCCAGTTCCGCTCCGCTGGCTGTTTTTAAAAGGTATCCGCCGGCTCCAGCCTCCAGGAGCGGAAAGATATAACTATCGTCATCATACGCGGAAAGTATCAGCACACGAATTTCCGGGAACCGGGACGTGATCGTCCGAGTCGCTTCGATCCCGTTCAACCTCGGCAAGCGTACATCCATCACTATGACATCCGGATGAAGTTCAGCAGCTTGTTGGATCGCATCCATCCCATCGGAAGCCTCACCAATGACTTCCATATCAAGGGATTGTCCCAATAGCTGGCGTGTCCCTTCCCGAACAATCTTATGATCTTCAACCAAAAGGATCTTAATGCTCATTGAGGTCTATCTTAGCACAAAGGGGAAAATTGCATAAAGGCCGGAATACCTGAAATCAGGTAGTGACTATACGTCAATTTGTGGATGTGAGAATATTTTCACACCCTTACAATTGACATGTTCATTATATATAGTTCCCAAGGAGAAAATTATGCCAAATATTGATCCTGCTGCTACCGCATTGGTGCTGATCAGCGCGGCACTTGTGTTTATCATGACACCAGGACTGGCGTTTTTTTATGGCGGGCTCGTTCGACGCAAGAACGTTTTATCCATCATGATGCAGAGTTTCATGTCAATGGGCATTGTGACTGTCATCTGGGTATTTTTTGGATTCAGCCTGGCATTTGGTAAAGACCTGGGCGGCGTCATCGGGGATCTGCGTCACGTCGCTCTGATCGGGGTCGGTTCGGACCCGGGCATCGTTGCAGGTGTAAAACAGACCATCCCTTTCCTGGCTTTCTTCGTTTTTCAGGAGCAATTTGCAGTGATCACGCCTGCATTGATCACCGGCGCATTTGCAGATCGTGTAACCTTTAAAAGTTACCTGATCTTCCTGGTCTTCTGGAGTATTTTGGTTTACATTCCACTTGCTCATTGGATTTGGGGAGGCGGTTTCCTGGCAAAACTTGGTGTCGTTGATTTTGCAGGCGGTACCGTGGTCCATATGAGTGCCGGCTTTGCAGCCTTGGCGTCAGTCTTCATCGTTGGGAAACGAAAACTCCTGCCAAAGGAAAAAGTACTGCCCCATAATATTACCTATGTTGCCCTCGGCACGGGTTTGCTATGGTTCGGTTGGTTTGGATTTAACGGGGGAAGTGCACTTGCTGCAAACGGGATAGCATCCGCAGCATTCGTGAACACAGACATATGCGGCTCGATCGCCATGATCACGTGGCTTTTAATTTCATGGATCCACGAAGGAAAACCCAGCATGACCGGCGCATTAACTGGTTCAGTAGCTGGTTTGGCAACCATAACGCCTGCAGCCGGTTATGTCCAGCCCTGGGCTGCGCTTGTCATTGGTGTGCTGGCAGCCTTTATCTGCTATGGAGCGATCCAGTTACGAGCGAAATTAAAATGGGATGATGCTCTGGACGTGTGGGCGTGTCACGGAGTGGGTGGGACTCTCGGCGTGATCATGACTGGTGTCTTCGCAGCGAGTGCTGTTAATGGAGTTAGCGGCTTGATCGAAGGAAACCTTCACCAATTCGGTGTTCAGATTTTAGCTGCCTTGGTCACCATAATTTATGCCTTTGGGCTTACATGGTTGATCTTGAAGATCCTCAACCGATTTGTCCCTGTCCGCGTTCCGGACGAGGTCGAGGTGAAAGGACTGGATGAGGGCGAGTTCGGGGAGGATGCTTACACTTTATAATCATGCAACCAATACCAATCAAGAAAGAGTCCGACGGCATGCCGTCGGACTCTTGTCATTTGAATGGTTAATATTACTTATCTTCAGCGATCTTTTTGCCGCTGTACTTCAGCGCCGAATGCGCGGCCGCCAGGCGGGCGATCGGGACACGGAAGGGCGAGCAGGAAACGTAGTTGTTGCCGATCATGTGGCACCACTCGATCGAATCGGGGTCGCCGCCATGTTCACCGCAGATGCCCACTTCCAGCTCGGGGCGGGTCTTGCGGCCATCGTTGATCGCCATCTGCATCAGCTTGCCCACGCCTTCCCGGTCCAGGGTCTGGAACGGATTCTTGGGCAGGATGCCCTGCGGCAACATAGGTGACCAGGAAGTTGCGCTCGGCGTCATCGCGGGAGTAGCCAAAGGTCATCTGGGTCAGGTCGTTGGTGCCGAAGGAGAAGAATTCGGCCAGCTTGGCAATTTCTCCGGCGGTGACAGCCGCGCGCGGGATCTCGATCATCGTGCCGAATTTGTAATCGAAATTCACCTTCTTCTCTTCCATGACTGTCTTGGCAATGCGGACCAGGCGCGGCTGGATCCATTCCAGTTCCTTGACCGTGCCGGTCAGCGGGATCATGACTTCGGGCTTGACCACGATGCCGCGCAGGGTGCAGTCGGCGGCAGCTTCGAAGATGGCGCGTACCTGCATCTCAACGATTTCGGGCATGGCAATGCTCAAGCGAACACCGCGCAGACCCATCATCGGGTTGGATTCGTGCAGACTCTTGATGGCAGCCAGCAGGTCTTCTTTTTCCTTCAGACCCTTGGTCTCACCCTTGACACGCATGGTGACGACTTCTTCGAAGAGTTTCTCTTCGTCGGGCATGAACTCATGCAGCGGCGGGTCGATCAGGCGGATGATGACCGGGTAACCGTTCATCGCTTCGAACAGGCCGTCGAAATCCTTGCGCTGGGTGGGGAGCAGCTGGTTCAAATAGCCGGTGCGCTCTTCGCTGGTCTCGGCCAGGATCATCTTCTGGACGATCGGCAGGCGCTCGGTCTCGAAGAACATGTGCTCGGTGCGGCACAGGCCGATGCCCTTGGCGCCGTAGGAGCGGGCGCGCCGGGCATCCTTGGGATAATCCGCATTCGCCCACACCTGCAAACCGGGTGCCTTGCGGCCATCCGGCAGGATGCGGATATCCTTGCGGGCAGCAAGTTCATCCGCCCAGCCAAGCAGGGTCAAGCAGGTCGGTCTGTTCTTCGATCTTGGCTTCGCACGGTCGGGATCTTGCCAACGATAAACCTTCCCGGTCGTGCCATCGACCGAAATCCACTCGCCTTCCTTGACAATCTTTCCATCCACGTCCATGACGCGCTTCTCAAGATCGATCTTGATCATCGAGGCGCCGACCACGCAGGGGATGCCGAACTGGCGGGCGACCACTGCGGCATGCGAGGTTGCGCCGCCTTCGCTGGTCAGCACACCCTGGGAGGCGATCATGCCATGCACATCATCCGGCTTGGTGAACGGGCGCACCATGATGACTGTCTTGCTTTTCTTCCTTGGCCATCTTCTCGGCCGTGTCGGCATCAAAATAACCTGACCAACCGCCGCACCCGGGGAGGCATTGACACCCTTGGCATAGTAAGCGCCAGCTTTTTCGGCGTTTTTAATGCCTGCTCATCAAACTGCGGGTGCAGCAGCGTATCCACATCGGATGGTGAAACCCGCAGGACGGCTTCTTCCTTTGATGATCAAGCCTTCATTGGCCATATCCACGGCGATCTTGATTGCCGCTCTTGGCAGTGCGCTTGCCATTGCGGGTCTGGAGCATCCACAGTTTGCCGCGCTCGATGGTGAACTCGACATCCTGCATGTCCTTGTAATGCTTTTCCAGCTTGGCGGTGATGTCCATGAACTGGTTGTAGACTTCGGGCATCTTGGTACCGAGATGCTCGATCGGGTCGGCATTGCGGATACCGGCCACCACATCTTCACCCTGGGCATTCAGCAGGTACTCGCCCATCATTTTCTTTTCACCAGTGGAGGGGTTGCGGGTAAAGGCCACGCCCGTGCCGGAGTCATCGCCCATGTTGCCAAAGACCATCGTCACAATGTTGACTGCGGTGCCCAGGTCATCGGAGATGTTGGTGGCCTTGCGGTAATCGACGGCTTTCTTGCCCATTCCAGGATTCGAACACGGCCTTGGTGGCCAGTTCCAGCTGTTTGAAAACATCCTGCGGGAAATTCAAAGCCGGCATGCTTCTTGATGCAGCTTCCTTGAAGATGCCCACCAAGGCTTTCCAATCCTCGGCAGTCATTTCGGTATCGAGCTTGTAGCCCTTCTTGGCTTTGTATTCAGCCATCGGATGCTCGAAAACTTCGTCATCCAGATTGAAGACGGTGGTGCCGAACATCTCGACCAGGCGGCGATAGGAATCCCAGACAAAGCGTGGATTGCCGGTCAGCTTGATCATGCCTTCCACAACCTCGTCGTTCAAGCCAATGTTGAGGATGGTGTTCATCATACCCGGCATGGAGAACTTGGCGCCGGAACGGCAGGAAACCAGCAGCGGATTCGTCGGATCGCCAAATTTCTTGCCGGCCTGCTTCTCAACCACCTTCAGGGCTGCCAGCATCTGGTCCCACAGCCCTTCGGGGAATTGACCAGTCTTGCGGAATTCATTGCACGCTTCGGTTGTGACGGTGAAACCCGGGGGGCACTGGCACTCCTGCACGGGTCATATCGGCCAGGCCGGAGCCTTTGCCGCCCAGCAGACCACGTACGCCTTCCCATGAACCGGCGAACTTTTCAACCTCGTGCGACTTCTTCAAAAAGATAAACCCATTTCTTACTCTTCGCCATTTTGTCCTCCTGCAAATGAACAATTATGACTGCTTTCGGTTCAATCACCGAAAGCAGAACAATTCAACCAAGTTGTATCCAAAAACACAATCCAAAAGTTTACCACAAACTTGTCAACCAACCGTTGACAATTTCCGGTCCCGACGGAATTCGTTATCAAAATTGTCAATCCAGATTAACGCTGGATTAGCTAAAAAACCATTTTGTAAAGCATCTGCAAAGCACAGACAGTGCTCAATGAGGGATAATAATATCAATACTGGTGGAGCGAAAAATGAACCTAAAAGTACTTGCAATAGACGACGATCGTGCCATGACCGAATTGCTGACCCTACTGTTAAAAACGCACGGGTTTAATGTCGTAACAGCCAACACCGGTGAAGATGGTGTTTCGCTTGCCCTGAAAGAGACCCCGGATGTGATCATCCTTGACCTGATGATGCCGGGTATGGATGGCTGGCAGGTATGCAACCAAATACGCACCTTCAGCAGCGTACCCATCCTGGTTTTCTCAGCGCTCGACAGCCCCGGTATGGTGGCGAGCGCCCTCGATGCAGGCGCGGACGATTACCTGGTCAAACCTGTTCCCAGCGGGGTGCTTATCGCACATTTGAACAAACTAACCCGCCGACCAGGTATGAACAACGGCGATAAATTCAAGCCACAAACTGCCCCCATCTCTCTTTAAGCAATTTCAATAATAATGCGCAGGCACCCAGCCTGCGTTTTTTATTTATGCTAAAATCAAACCGGTCCCTTCAAGGGAAATGAAATCACCATACTAAAAGTCCATTGGAGAAACAGCATGCAAACATGTTCCAAATGCAACGCCACATCCCCGGACGACGCCGCAACTTGTGTATCCTGCAGAGCCCTTTTGAGCGAATTCTCCGCCACCAGTGTCGCCCTCAAGCGGATGCAAGCCAACCCACGCATCAGGTCCATCCGGGTTTCTGTCGCGGATGATGCCTGCCCTCATTGTTATGAATTGCTTAAAACCTACTCAAAAAATGAAGTGCCTCACCTTCCCCACCAAGGCTGCTCGCATGAGAACGGCTGCCGGTGCTTTTATGAACCCGTACTCGAAGAAACGGCAATCGTTGGAAAAGTTGCGAATTGATAGAAAGTTCTCCTTCCTTTCAAAAAAGGAAAGTGGAGTTATTTCTTCAAGGTTTTCAGCGCCTCTGCAGTGAGCTTAGGCGCTTCCATCATCGGCATGTGGCCAACCCCTTCGATTTCGGTCAAATAACCATCCTTAACAACTTTTCGGACCGCGCGGGCACGTTCCGGGGGTATCAATTTATCAGTCAACCCGTGAACAAGCACCACCGGAATATTTAATTCCTGTAATATCTGCATAGAATCCTGTCGCTCAGCCATTGCTTTCAGTGCGCCGGCCAATCCCAGCGGATTCTGCCTCATCATCAGTTCTGTTAGCTGAGCCTGCAGATTGGGATTATCTGTCAACTTGGTGGACATATCTGCTGCCACATCACCAACCCCATGCAACAGGACATGTTCCGCCTCTTGATAGCGTCCGACTTTTTTCTCGGGGGAATCTGCCAGTGCTTGTGAAGCGACGAGCCCCAAGCCAAGCAAGCGCCCGGTAAAACTGCGTGCAAACGCAAGAGTCACATATCCGCCCATTGAATGTCCGACCAAGGCAGCTTTTTTAATCTTTAAAGAATCCAATAAGGCTGCAATATCTTCAGCCATACCAGGCAGTAGGGAATTTGTACTTGGAGCGCTGGATTCCCCGAAGCCAGGCAAATCCGGCATGATGAGATCAAAGTCATTTTCAAGCAAGAGGGAGACCGATTGCCAAATGGTGTGATCGAGGGGGTAGCCATGGATGAGCACCAATGGAGTTCCTCGACCGCGGCGTTCAAAGGCGAGTTCAATTCCGTTCAATGATAGCTTTTGCATATTTCCTCTTGAAATAGTCATTATAAGGGAGGTTCGCATGGTTCAGCACGAACTCCACGACAATATTGTATCCTGCCGGCGTTGAGATTGCGTTACACCTTTCCATCGGTCAGATGAAGTTCTAGCATTTCCAATTCACGCTTACTCTTTGTTTGCTACCCAGGCGGGAGAAGTATAAGACAAAACCATTCTCACAACCAAATTCATAAATACGGCGAGTCACGTCCACATCCGACTTGCAATACTCGACGAGCTTATCCAATTCGCCAGTGCGCCACCATTGCACGGCCTGGATACCCGTAGCAGATTTCGTATCGCCCAGGGTGGCACGCGCCACTGCATCCAGGCTTACGCGGAAACTGAGCGTCCGGAAAAGGTCATCCATGATATCGAGGGTGGGTAAGGATTGAAGGTGCTCCTGTGGAACGTATGGACGGAGGACTTCGTAATCGAAGCCTTTAACGTTGAAACCGACCACCCGCCCGGATTTCAGCTCGGCGACAAGCTCAGGAATATCCTTCTCCCAGTAAACAGCAAAATCATTCCGGGCTGAAGACCATGTGACGGCACAGGAGACTTTAAGCGCTCCAATATTGCTCCTGCCGCCGACATCTTCGAACAGATTCTGGGTTTCGAGATCAAATACAATGATATTCATGCGGTTCTCTCAGCGCCGGGTGAGCGGTCCATGTTTCTTGAAGAGAAGACCAAAGTTGTCACAACTTAAACTCTGCTAATTTTTCGCGCGCCATTTGCAAGGCCTGTTCGCGTGTGGAAATTTTTCCCATCGCCTGGGCTTCACGGAGGGTTTCGAGCAGGTCGCCGATTATTTTCCCGGGCTGGAGATTCAGCGCGAGCATCAAATCGTCGCCATTAACCAGTTGCGGAGGGTCAATAGACTCGGTCGGTTTTTCAAACCAGTTTTCAAGCATCGTGCGGACAACATCCAATGCGGCAGCCCAGGTTTCCTGCGGCAGGGTCTGCTCATAGGTGGCGCGCAGGTCAGCAAGAGCTAAAAGACAGATGTCCACCCCCGCCGGACCAGAATCGCGAAAGAACCGGTAGACGGCACGCCGCGAGGGCGGCTTGCCTTCCCCCTCAAGGCGGTTGATATGATAAAGAATCCGCATATGGTTGCGCACGACTGTTTCCAACGCGGGTAGTTTCATCATTGCTCAAAACCAATGCGCGTCCTCGACTGGCAGCCATTTCTGCGCCCTGCTGGTCGTGATCCCAAAACCGCATTTGCCCTTCGTCATCGACTTTTTTGACCACAGGTTTGGCTACATCATGCAAAAGGGCTGCCAGAAATAGCAAGCTGCGCACGGACCGGTCTGATGACAACGACCTTGTGAATGCCTCTCCAATTTGCTGGCGATAACGTCCGATTCGCAGAACCAGCAAACCGTTTAGCAGGTCTGAGGCTTTATCGGGGTTATAGTCTGGTGACAGCGCTGTGAAGATTGCCTCGAGGTGGTCGACCACTGCCAGCGAATGCTCCCAGACGTCATGGACGTGCGGCGGGGGCTGCGCTACTCCTTTCAGTGTGGAAAGCTCCGGGAAAATCTTATCGAGAGCGCCCAAGAGATCCAGAGCCCGCAGACAGGTCGCAGGCTGAAGCCCATCCAGGAGGCGGAAAAATTCATCACGCATACGCTCGGGAGAAATGAACCCAACCAGACTGGCAGCGTCTTTCATAGCCCGACGCGTCTCTAGAAGGATATGAAAGCCAAAATTCGCTGCCAAGCGGATACCACGCAAAATACGCACGGGATCGTCTGTAAATGCCGAAGGAGAACAAGCACGCAGACGTTTCTCTTTCAAGTCCATTGCCCCACCAAGCGGGTCATGGAGCGTTTTATCCTTTAGGTTAAACGCGATGGCGTTTAGTGTAAAATCGCGGCCAAGGATATCCGCCTCTAAATCCGGTCCGCGGTAGGCGGCAAAATCCATCAAGGTGCGGCTCCCATCCTCGTTGGTCATGATGACCCTGCCTGTGTCCCTTTCCGTGTCTAGCGGGTAGAAATCAGCTTTCAAAGAATTTGCGACATGACGGGCGCTTATAATGGCATCCTTTTCCAAGACAAAATCAAGGTCATGGATACGACGGCCAAGTAAGGCGTCCCGCACCGCTCCACCCACCAAGTATATGGTTGTATCATCAGGCAAAGCAAGCCGGACTGAGTCAAGGATAGGTGGGAAAGTCAATGGAAAATCGGTCGCCATAAAAATAATCTCGGGCGTTTCCTTGTAACGAGACTGGGCTGCGTGGCGGGCCTGGTCGGGTGTGCCGCCTTGGGCAATGACCCGGCCCCGCAAACGGGCAACCCAACGACCGGCGTACAATTTTTGATCTTCTCCCGCCATTCTGCGCTCCAACCCGAATCACGGAGTTTTATTATATTTCTGCAAGTCAGCCGAGGCGATGAAGCGCAGGTGGCGGAAATGTTCGTCAATATCGATCCCATAGCCAAAAACGTATTTATCTGGTACATCGAAACCGACGTAGTCCACCTCCACCGGTACTTCACGGCGATATTTCTTATCGAGCAATACACAGACCTTCAGACTGCGGGGCTCGCGAGTTTTCAGCATTTGCAGGACGTGCGCAAGCGTGCGACCGCTGTCAACAATATCTTCAACTAGCAGAACGTTCAGGCCTTCGATGTTGGTCATCAGGTCGAGGTTGACGCGAACGTTACCGCTGGAAGCATAGCGTCCCACCCCGTACGAGGAGAGCGACATGCAATCCAGGGTATGCGGGATGGTGAGATGTCGAGTCAAGTCAGCAGTAAATGTCAGGCCACCGCGCAACAAGCAGACAACCAACAAGCTTTGGTCGGTGTAGTCGCGGCTGATCTGCACCCCAAGTTCTGCCACCCTCTTCTCGATGGCCTTCTCGTCCACGAGGATTTCGTCAATAAAGGCTCGGTAATCTTGCATAGCCATTCCAATTATTCAGGCGGCCGATATTTATTTTGATCAACGACCGCAATGAATGGTAAATTGCGATAATACTCATCCAGGTCGAGGCCGTATCCAAAAACGAACTTGTTGGGGATGCTGAAACCACGATAATGGATTGGAACGGAGGTCTCGCGTCGTTCTTCCTTATCCAGCAAGGTACAAACTTTTAAACTACGCGGCTGGCGGGTTTGCAAAAACTCCAGAACATAGGCGATGGTGTTGCCACTATCCACAATATCTTCCACCAATAAAACTTCCTTATGGCGAATATCGGTTTTCAGGTCAAGGGAGAGACGGACACTCCCGCCTGACTGGCGCATACCAGCTCCGTAAGAGGAGACCGCCATGAAGTCCAATTGCAGTGGAACAGTAATATGCCGCATCAGATCCACCAAAAAGACAATTCCACCCCGCAAAATGCAAATTAGCAAAAGATCTTTGCCTGCATAATCGCGATTGATCTCCTGCGCCAATTCCTTGATGCGATTCTGAAGCGTTTTTTCATCTATGAGAATTTCTGCGAGGAAATCATGATAATCCTGCATGCAGCCTCCTGAAATCAAATTCCTTATTTCGGCGCGAGACCTCGGTGGTTTAGCGAGGGACTTCGTGATGAATACGGCAGCGGGCTTCATACATCTCCGCTGCGCCCACTATTACAACCGGGTCATCGTAGCGTGCCGGTTTCCCATTAACCAGCCGCTGGGTCCGGCTGGCTGGTTCACCGCAAACCATGCAAATGGCCTGGATTTTATCCACGTGCTCAGCACGCGCCATCAATTCCGGCATCGGACCGAAGGGTTCGCCGCGAAAATCCGTATCCAACCCCGCCACAATGACACGGACTCGCCTGGCTGCCAGTTCCTCGACAACCTGGATGATCTCTTTATCAAAAAACTGGGCTTCATCGATGGCAACGACCGTGGCCTCCTCATCAAGCCGCTGACTGATATCCGCCGCCTTTTCGACCGGGATGGCAGCATAATCGCCTCCGGCATGGGAGGTGACTTTCTCGACAGCATAGCGTATATCAATGGCAGGTTTGAAAACCTGCACGTGCTGGCGGGCAATCGTCGCCCTACGCAAGCGGCGGATGAGCTCGTCGGTCTTGCCGCTGAACATCGACCCGCATATGACTTCAACCGAACCGTGGATATGGGGTGTCATAATCTCCTCAAAGGTATTGACAATAAATCCATCTCTATAAAGGCGTGATATAGAAAAAAATAATCAAACAGGCAGATGCGCGGTGCATCTGCCTGTTAAGTTTACCTGATTATTCTCTTTCGACAAGCCCTAGGCAGCGGGAGTTTCCGCTGCTTCGGGGAGATCATAGCCGAGAGCGCGCAATTTCTTCTTTATATCGATCAGCGATTTGCGTCCAAAGCCTTCGATCGATAGAACGCTGGCTTCACCTTCGCGAAGTTTCGCCAGGAATTGGCCAACTTCCGTAATGCCAGCTTTTTCCAAGGCTGCAACTGGACGGGCGGTCAATTCCAATTCAGCGATGGGGCGCTTGGGGGAAATTTTGGATTCAGCACGGGACTTTTTCTCTTCAACATATGTCTGACGAACCTGAAGCTTCTTATAGAAGCGGTCCACCTGACCTTCGATGTCCACAATACGAGCCTGCTCGCCAGAGAAAAATGGGTGGCAATTCGAGCAGATTTCGACGCGGATTTCCTGCTTGGTCGAACCGGTTGTCCAGGTGGTGCCGCAAGAGGCACAGGTTACCTTGGCATCCGTGTAGTAAGTGGGATGAATACCCTGTTTCATTAATTGGATCCTTTCGCCGGTTCCAATTGTGCTTCCGGCATCACATTGACGCGTTTGCGCCCTTTAACCACATCGTAGACCACCAGACCTTCAATCGTGGCAAAGATGGTATCGTCCTTGCCAACGTCCACATTCAGGCCCGGCTTGATATGCGTACCGCGCTGGCGCACGATAATATTGCCAGAAAGAACATGCTCGCCAGCGTATTTTTTTACGCCCAACCGCTGAGCATTAGAGTCTCTTCCGTTGCGGACCGAACCGCCACCTTTTTTATGTGCCATATAAAAACCTCACTATCCAGTTATTTCCCAGTAGATTTCCTAGGAGCTGTCTTACTCTTCGTGGAAGAAGACTTCTTAGCGGAAGATGCACCCTTGGAGGATGTAGTCCTCTTCACCGGCTTTTTCCCTTTCGGGGACGATTTAGGTGCGGCTTTTGAAACTGTCGTCTTCCTGGCTGACGTTTTCGTGGCTGCCTTAGCAGTTGATTTCTTCGATGGGGAGGACGAGACCTTCTTTGGAGATGTCTTCTTAGATTTTAATTCAGTTTTCATTTGTTCTTCCTCTTTCTCAGCCTTAGCGATTGTAGCGATTTCTTCGGCTCGAACTTCGACTGCCTTTTCCACTTTGGCGGGTTCCTTCTTCACAAATTCGGAACCTCCAATCTGTTCCACGAACAGACGTGTGTAATTTTGGCGGTGTCCAATTTTAACGCGAATGCGCTTCTTGGGGCTGTAATTAAAGGTATTCACCTTCGGCCCTTTGAAATGCTCCAAAACCGTAGTCCATACAGGGAGATCTTTAATGAGAGGTTTGCCAACGATGATGGTTTCCCCGTCCGCCAGCAAAAGGACCTGCTCAAGCTTGACCCTGGTACCAGATTCGACTGGCAGGCGGTCAACTTCGATGGTGCCACCTTCGACGGCTCGAAATTGTTTACCGCCGGTTTCCACAATTGCGTACTTCATTTTTCTCTCCTGGTCTTCGCTTCACCACCGTGCCCGCGGTACGGTTCGGAAAGTGACCCAGTTAAGGTCTTCAGGCCGAAACCCTACGCCGGTCTGCGGGGAAGCCGGGATACAAACTGACGCCCCAGCAACCTGCCGGGGCAGAACAGGACGATATTATACTTGTGAGGAGCATGCGTGTCAACGGCTGGAAGGAAAATCAGGAGGACGGTCCAATACCTTTTATCAGTTCAATTGCCTCATGATTCTTCCAGAGCCTGAAACCTTAAAACATTCCACCCCGGATGGCTTACCAAATTATAAACAAATTTGCATCCTGAACTTAAACATCACATACCGAACAAAATTACTCCACCTAAAAACCCCAATACTGAGGCGATGGCGAAACTTACAAAATATGCGGCTACATACAGAGCCTTGGTGGACTTGGAATAAAAAAGTTCCTTGTTATTCCACCGGGCGATCGCCGTGATTGTAGTAACGATGAAAAGTGTGCTTGCCAGGATTATTTTTGCCACGTGATTGGGGGCCCCGCCGTGATAAAACACGATATTATCGCGAATACCAAAAAGCGCGGCAACAATCGTGCTCACGGCTGCGAGCGATATATTCGCGAAAGAGACCTGCTCAAGAATCTTATTCCGCTTCCAAATGGCCAGCAGAATAAAAAAAAGCGCTGCACCGGTCAGTGCAATTGGAAAGTGGACGATCAAGCATGTGAGGGGGATGTACCTGGGTTAAAGCGTGGAAAATACTTTGGATCAAATTCATGGATGCCTCCTTATACGAATATCAATCCAATAGTAATTAAAATTTTACCATGATTATTTTAATTGCAGCCATATATCCAAGATATGTCTCATCTATCTGGTTGACAAATCCCTTGGTTTCCGATAATCTTGACATGTGAACCTCACTGAAGCACAACTTAATATTGTTGATGCCCCCTTTGATAGAAAAACCTTCCTTTCCGGTCCGGCCGGTTGCGGTAAAACGACCGTTGGCGTGGAACGCCTCCGGACGCTGCTTGCCTCAGGTATGCCTGGCAATTCCATCCTTATTCTCACCCCCCAGAGGACCCTGCAATCTCCTTATGAGACAGCCCTGCAAGGTCCCAATATTCGTCCGGGCGGACAGGTGGCTCTTGCAACTGTGGGTGGACTGGCGCGACGCATGGTGGAACTTTTCTGGCCGCTGGCTTCAGAACCCATGGGATTCGCCCGTCCAGACCAACCACCCATTTTCCTTACTTTGGAAACAGCCCAATATTACATGGCGCGGATCGTACGCCCAATGCTTGAGGAGGGCTTATTCGCTTCAGTGACAATCGACCGCAACCGGCTGTACAGCCAGGTGATTGATAACTTGAACAAGGCTGCCTCGGTAGGCTTTCCTCACACGGAAATCGGGGAGAGGTTGTCTGCGGCCTGGGTAGGCGACACGGGACAGCACCGCATTTACGCAGATGCACAGGAGAGCGCCACCCGCTTCCGCCAATATTGTCTCGAGCATAACTTGCTAGATTTCTCCCTTCAATTGGAAACGTTCTTGAAGATCCTCTGGCGAACTCCGGAGTGCCACGATTATCTAACGAGCCAGTACCGTCACTTGATCTACGATAATGTAGAAGAAGATATCCCAGTTGCCCACGATCTGTTTTCAGACTGGCTGCCGAATTATGATTCCGCACTGGTTATATTTGACAGCGACGCAGGTTATCGGCGGTTCCTGGGCGCAGATCCGGATTCTGCCCACCGAATGGCAGACCTTTGCAGTACAAGTGCTGTATTGAATGAGACTTTCGTCTCTTCTCCTGAAATCCAGGCGCTGGAGATCGCCTTCACATCGAAACTGCAACCTGATCATCCCGTGCCTATAAACTCGAATAGCCTGGCTGCCCTCACCTTCCCACCGGCTGAGACTCCGGCACGCTTTTATCCTCAAATGCTGGATTGGGTGGCGCTGGAAATCAAACGCCTGATCACAGACGGAGGAGTACGTCCATCGGAAATCGTTGTTCTGGGTCCCTATCTCTCCGACGCGTTACGTTTTTCGCTCAGCAACCGGCTGGAAGAACTGGAAATCCCCTGGCGTTCTCTCAGGCCATCGCGGTCACTTCGGGAAGAACCGGCCAGTCATTGTCTGCTGACCCTGGCGGAGTTGGCACATCCGGGATGGAATATCCAACCGACTAAATTTGATGTGGCATATGCTTTTTTATTCGCAATCGATGGCATGGACCTGGTGCGCGCTCAATTATTAGCGGACATCGTTTACCGTCTAAAGGATAATTCTCTTTCGAGTTTCGCTGCCATCCGAACGGAAGTACAAGAGCGCATCACATACGTTTTCGGACAGCAATTTGAATCCTTGCGGGAATGGATTCAAGCCTATCGCCAGCAGACTGTCCCGGACCCGCTCGACCACTTCCTGCGACGCCTTTTCGGAGAAATCCTGTCACAGAAAGGGTTCGGATTTCACCGCAACAATGACGCAGCGCGGACTGCGGCAAATCTGGTTGATTCGGTGCAGAAGTTCCGCCAGGTTATGGATCCGGCGTTTACCAATGAACAGGGCGACAAGGCAGGAGGCACAACCAAAAGCCTTGAGATGGGCATGGAATATATAGCCATGCTTCAAGACGGCGTCATCGCTGCCCAATACGTGGAAGCCTGGCAGGCAGGACGAAGTGAGGCTGTGCTGCTCGCCCCTGCGCACACTTTTTTGATGATGAACCAACCTGCAACCATCCAATTCTGGCTGGACGCTGGATCAGGAGGATGGTGGGAGCGGCTGTTCCAGCCGTTAACCCAGCCATACATTCTCAGTCGTTTCTGGGATCGGGACCGTGCGTGGACGGACGCCGATGACCAGGCAGCCAACCAGCAAACCCTCGCGCGGCTAATCACCGGACTCCTGCGACGATGCCGAAGCCGCGTTTTCCTGGGCCTGAGCGACCTGGGGGAAGCAGGTTTCGAGCAGCGCGGTCCCCTGCTAAAAGCCATTTGGAAAATGCAACTGGAGATGCGGACCCGGAATGAAAATTAATCTGTCAGCGGTTAGCATTTTCCTTGTGGGCATATTACTTACTGGCTGTGCGGCTTCCAACATGACCGTGATAAATACCGCCGATCCTCCCGTGGAAAGCCCAACCCGCACCCCGTTCCTTCCGGTGAGCGATACGCCCACATCCGCATCCGCAACGCCTACGTTCACAGCCACTGTCACGGATACGACAACTGTGACACCAACCGGCACACCGACGCCCAGCCTGCAGGTCAAACTGATGGCAGTGGGTGATATTATGCTGGCGCGCACAGTGGGGTCACAGGTGCAAGCCAGGGGCCCCGGAATCGTTTTTGCCGGGGTCCAGCCAATGCTAAATCCAGCAGACATTTTAGTGGGAAATCTGGAATGTGCCCTTACAACAAGTACTGATCCTCAACATAAAAGTTATACCTTCGCGGCGCCACCAGAGACAGCCAAAGCACTGGCACTGGCTGGATTCGATATACTCAGCCTAGCAAACAATCACGCCATGGACTATGGCAGCCAAGGGTTGTTCGACACCCAGGATACCCTGAGCCAATATGGAATCGAAGGTCTGGGGGCAGGGGCGAATACCAAAGAAGCTCACACTCCCGTCATCCTTCAGCGGAACGGTCTGAAACTTGCCTTCCTGGCTTTTGCAGATATACCAAATGAAATAACCGGGTTCGACGCGCAATCCTGGATCGCCACCGCCACCCAGCCTGGAATTGCCTGGGCTGACCCGGAACAAATGAAAAAGGATGTGGCTGCCGCCAGACTTCAGGCAGACGTGGTTGTGGTTATGCTCCATTCAGGGCTGGAAAATAGCACCGTGATCTCCGCCAACCAACGAGCAGAAGCATACGCTGCCATAGATGCCGGGGCAGCTCTGGTCATTGGGTCACATTCGCACATCCTGCAAAGCATCGAAAAATACCACGGAGGATTGATCGCATTCAGCTTGGGGAATTTCGTCTTTGACGATTACAAAGGGATTTCCAATGCCACGATCATTCTGCAAGTTATCCTGACCAAGCAAGGATTTCAAAGTTATAACTACATCCCGGTGCTGATCGAGAATGGCCTGCCGGCGATTACGAAGATTGATAACGTGCATGGTATCGAGACTCTGGTAGCTCCTTAATATGTCTGGAGTGCATAATGAAATCCAAAACCATTATCGGGTCCATCGCCATCCTGGCAATCCTCCTTGGAATTATCATTATTTCTTTGAGCAATAAAAATATCGGGCTGGTCAGCACCCCGACATCCAGTCTGACTATGACAGTCACGAACACACTTACTCCCTCGACGACTCCATCGCTAACACCCACCATGACAAGCACGCCAACCCCTACTCCAAGCGAAATTCCAACCGCCACCAATACCACTTCGGCTGCCTTCGCGCCTACCGAAACACCCACCTCGCCATCAGCAACCAACATCTCATCCACGCCCACGCATTAAACTGAAATTTTAATGACTAACTTCATTCCCCGCCCCGACCAATCCCAGATCCTCGCCTATACCGGCGGGAAAATGGGCATTTCAGCCGTACCCGGCTCTGGCAAGACCCATACCCTTAGCGCCTTGGCTGCACAGCTCATCCGGTCCGGAGCTCTCGCCGACGAGCAGGAAGTGTTGATCGTCACCCTGGTAAACTCTGCGGTGGACAACTTCGCCAGCCGGATCAAAGAATTTCTCGAAATGCCCATGCCATTCGGATACCGCGTACGCACCCTCCACGGACTCGCACACGACATCGTACGGGAGAAACCTTCGGCTGTCGGACTGGAGGAGCGGTTCTCGATCATCGATGAACGTGAGGCCGATTTAATCCGCAAGGAAGCAGCAGCAGCCTGGCTGCAAGCACACCCGGGCGAACTGGATAACTATCTTCTCCTGGATATGGACGAGGGCAAACGTGACTGGGTCCACCGCCAGCAGTTGCCAGATCTGGTAACCGGGATTGCCCTGGCATTCATCCGCTCCGCTAAGGATAATCGTCTGACCCCGGAAAAACTCCGGAACATTCTGGAAGAGGCTCCTGCTCCATTATCATTAGCAGAGATGGGTTTGTCCATCTACAACGATTACCAGCGCGCTTTGACTTATCGCGGCGCAGTGGATTTCGACGACCTGATCCGCCTGGCGATCGACCTGCTCGAGAATGACACCGAATTCCTGGAGCGACTGCGCTATCGCTGGCCGTACATCCTCGAAGACGAAGCCCAGGATTCCAGCCAGTTGCAGGAACAAATTCTGCGTCTCCTTGTTGGAGAAGGGGGAAACTGGGTCCGCGTAGGAGATCCCAACCAGGCCATTTTCGAAACCTTCACCACAGCCTCCCCCAAACACTTGCTCGACTTCATCCAGGGAGAAGCCGATCAATACAAGGAACTGCCCGACTCAGGCCGCTCTCAACCGAGCATTATCGACCTGGCGAACCGGCTAATCAAATGGGTGAATGGTGAGCATCCCGAACCAGTAGTGCGAGACGCGTTGACCGTCCCCTATATCCGCCCCACAAGCAGCGGCGACCCGCAACCTAACCCTCCCGACGACCCGCAAGGGGTCAAGCTCATCGGGAAAAAATATACACCTGAAGAGGAAGTGGAAGCGGTGGTCAAGTCCATTGAGCGATGGCTACCAGAACACAAGGATTCGACTATCGCTGTTTTAGTGCCGCGCAACCAACGCGGCGTGGATGCGATCAATGTGCTCAAGAGTCGCAATATTGATTTTGTGGAATTGCTCGGGAGCACCTCTTCCACCCGCCTAGCAGCCGAGCGTCTTGGTGATATCGTCAGCACCCTCACCGACCCTCAATCCGCAGGACGGCTGGCAAAAGCATACTTGGCCTGGCGCTGCGACGACGAAGAGGGATCCAACTCTGAATTTCAGCACCATGTTGCTGAAAAAATCCATGCATGCGGCCAGGTGGAGACTTTTATCAGCCCAAGGCCGGACCGGGATTGGCTGGCAGACCTGGGGGTAGAGGAAGCCACAAAAGAACCCATCGAGGAACTGGAAGAATTTCGGGCTTTCGTACGACGTTGGCAAGGGACGACCATGCTCCCGATCGACCAGATGATCCTAGCGCTTTCGCAGGACCTGTTCACCGCCCCAAACGACCTAGCCCTGGCGCACAAGCTTGCGCTGGTTCTACGTCAAGCCAGCGACAATCATCGCAACTGGCACCTGCCAGAACTGAATGGAGAACTCAGCATGATCTCCCATAATGAACGGCGCTTCCTTGGATTCAGCGAGGACGATTCTGGCTTCGATCCGTCGCATCATGCCGGGAAGGTGGTGGTGACGACCATGCATAAGTCCAAGGGGTTGGAGTGGGATAGGGTTTACCTGATGTCTGTTAACAACTACGATTTCCCCTCCGGGCAACTCAATGATCGTTACATTCCGGAAAAATGGTTTGTGCGATCCAACCTAAACCTGGAAGCTGAAACACTGGCCCAACTGAAAGCTGTAAGATCGACCGGCGAGTACGAGTTCTACACTGAGGGCTCGGCCAGCCAAACCGCCCGGATGGATTACGTTCGGGAGCGCTTACGGCTGCTCTATGTTGGGATTACGCGTGCGAAGAAAGAGCTTATCCTGACATGGAACACCGGGCGCCAGGGTGACCAGACTCCGGCAATCCCATTTGTAGAGCTGCAGGGATGGCTAGAGAATTTGTCTAAGAAGGGTTAGACAAAAAAATAAACGCAGAATTGCCCTTGGAACCCGAATTTATATAATTAGAACCTATAGTTGATAACCTTTATTCCAGTCCATCGTTTTAGTAAATTGACAATCTCCTTTATTTTGTGGTAACGTCTTATATATTTAATAAGGTGGAGGAGCGTATGGCGCAAGGGCATAAATCCTCGGGGATGCGAACCGCCTTGATCGGACTGATCGGTACTTTCTTGACGGCTTGCGGGGGAATCAGTGGTGCACTCCTGACAAGTGCAGTTACGATCTACCAGGTCCAGCGACAGAATCAACAGGTTTCACTACCTGCATCCACGGGTGGAGAAACGCTAAGCGTCGATACAGGGACCATCATCATTAGCCGTCAAAAAGCAGCGGCATTGGATCCCACTGCATATTACGTAAACCTAGAGCAGGGTTTTGTTCTCCACCGGCCGCTTTCAGGATGGAACGAGATGCAAGAAATGACCGTACAGGAACAATTGAAGGAAGAGAATGTCACCTGCCTGGACGTGTGTGATCAGCCTGTCTTCCGCATCCGTTACGGAGAACAGATCGAGATCGAATCGGATCAAAATACAACCATTAACGGGCATCTCATCCCCCAAGATCTCCTGAACTCTATCGAGTCACTATATGGAAATCCTCCCTGGAAATTGCCATATTATAGCGAAATGATCCTGAATGTTTTCGAAAAGAGTGAAGTTCAGAAATTAGGGATCCACAGTCTGCCTGACATGATCTTACTGTCGACGCGTTATTCAGCGGGGCGGATAAACAAAATCGTAGCCCAAGCCAAGAGTCATTTCGCTATTGTGCAACTTTCGAGCGAATACGGAGGGATTCGTGCAGGTGGGATTGCAGCAACCATGACCATCGATAACTGGTTCCTGCTTGCCGAGGCTGACAACGAATATTATGCAATAGAGATCAGATACACCCCTCAAAGCGGACAACCTCTCCAGGTGTGGGACGATCTGCAACAATATATTGATCAATTCCGGGTAGTCCAGTAATAAAGTTGAGGAGCGGTGCAATGGAAAGTGAAATTAAGCAGCAGAAATCCTCAAATCGAGTGGCAATTATCGGGTTGGTTGGGACGATCCTGACAGTCTGCGGAGGCATCTCCGGGGCACTGATCGGGGGAGTAACTACCATATATAAAATACAGAGGGATGCCCAGCAGATTGGGCTCGCGGCTCCCGCAAGCGATCAACCACTGACTGTGGATACCAACAAAATTACGATCACCTCATCTGAAGCGGATGTCCTGGATCCATCAAAGTTCATTGTTTTACAGGATTTAGGATTTGTAATGGCTCAACCCGGAACCGGGTGGAAAGACAGGGGGCAAATGAAATACCAGGATCTATTCCTGGAACAAGCGACAAACCTTTCCCCTTTGATTTTCTTCTCTACGTGGGTAAAGGATGCCTGGGATGACCAGCCAGTCCGCCAACTCCGGTATAACGAACCGGTCATGGTGGAGTTCTTGAATGGGTCCACTGAGAATGGGGTTCCAGTTGATCCCACCAAGCTGCAAAATGATACGATCGCATTCTTCAGCCAAATCACTACACTAGCGCTATCCAAGGAAGTCGCAGGACAGGATTTTACGCTGTATGGACTGGCTCTTGCATGGGGAAATCTGCATCAAGGCGGTGTGAATGAGCTGGTCGCCAACCCCGACAGTCAGTATGTTTTTGAACAGGTTTCCTGGGCGTTGAAAAATGTAAAAGTGGATGGACAACAGACTGACATGACACTGCAGAGATGGGCATTGTTTTCGGAAGGTCCAGACCAGTTCTACATCGTTGAGCTGCAATTTGTTCCTGCTACAGGCCAATCTGCTCAAGTTTGGGATGATTTGCAGGCCTATATGAGTGCCTTTCGGGTCATCCATTAGAACATTTCCCTCTGAATTCTCAACGTCACACTGTTATACCGCGAACCAATGCTTAGTAATTTGCATTGGACACAGTCTCTCTATCACCAGGGTTGATTCCGGTCAAAGGTGTTTGAGGGTGGTGGCCACTGGCAGTATGTGAGTGAACAGCCCATTTCTGATATAGAATCCCAGACACCTAGGTGACCGAATCCATTGGTAGCACTCATGGCATTACCAAGGTAATTAGGCTAAAAAGAAAGATAGCAACTATCAGATTGCTTCCATTATTCAAAAGTACTAAAATGATCCAGTTATAGAAAGGAGCCATCTGCCCATGAAAATTCGCATTGCAGTCGCCATGCTGGCGATCTATCTGGTGTGGGGCTCGACCTACCTGGCGATACGGTTCGCCGTAGAAACTATACCGCCTTTTATCATGGCCGGGACGCGCTATCTGATCCCCGGCCTCCTTTTGGTTGTTTGGAGGCGGTTAGCAGGTGACCCTGCCCCTACGCGCAGGCAATGGATTGCAGGCATTATCGTCGGGCTCTTCCTGCTGTTGGGCGGGAATGGACTGGTCTCATGGGCGGAACAAAGAGTTGATTCGGGAGTGGCTGCTTTAATTATCGGTACGTCTCCCATCTGGATGGTGGTTTTCGATGCTGTCCTATCCCGAATACAGCCGCGCTGGCAGGTGATTGTGGGGCTTGTGACCGGGTTTGGAGGTATCCTCTTGCTGATTGGTCCGGAAAGCTTATTTGGGCAGCATCCTCGGTACGACCTACTAGGCATTGGAATTCTCATGCTGGCGGCTCTATTGTGGGCAATTGGATCCATTTACAGCCGGGATGCCAACCTGCCCCGGTCCCCCCTGTTGGGAACTGGCATGGAGATGCTGGGCGGCAGCGCCGGGTTATACCTCGCCAGTCTGGTCACCGGCGAATGGAAAACATTCAATGCGGCGGCCGTTTCCCAGCACTCTTTGTTAGGGTTGCTGTACCTAATCGTATTAGGAACGCTTGTCGGGTTCGTAGCGTATACCTGGCTCCTGCGTAACGCTCCGATCAGTCTGGTGTCAACCTACGCTTATGTGAACCCACTGGTCGCAATCTTATTAGGGAACTGGTTAGCACAGGAATCCCTCAACTGGGAGGTGGGCCTGGCAGCGGCAATCATCATCGGATCAGTGATAATAATCAACTCCTTCAAGAGAAAGCCAGCCAAAGCTCCTGTAGATTAACGGTTAATCCGCCGTCAAACCACCCGGACAGAATTGTACGGGTGGTTTCATTCTCCGTTGTAAACACCTAACGAATAAAGTGAATAAATGTAACAACGTTAATTTGAGTGGTCGTGGATAATTCATTCCGGAATTCTAAACAATCCCTAAATGACTCCTAAACATTTCTGTAACAAGGATTTGATACGATGGTGCAGGATAAGTGAACGAATTCTAGCATAAAGAAGAGCCCCAAAAAAAGAATTCCTCAGCTCTTCCTAATTACAAAGTTAGGAGATATAAAAATGAAAAAGGCTATCCTCATCATCCTGGCTTATTCTCATGCTCGTCCTTTCCGCCTGTTCATCGACGTCGTCCAAACAGACTCCCGCAACCGAAGCAGCCCCTAGAGAAACGACAGCCACAATGCAGTCCACCTCTGCAACAAACGTAAATCCTCCGTTCGGAAACCCTCCCGTCGGAACCCCTCCAAGTGGAGCTCCGGGGGCTAATCCTCCCACTTGGACCTCCCCAGATAAAGGAACAGGTAGTTCTAATGCAAGTTCAGGGTTGGCGACAGCTACCGGCGCGTACACCCAAAACGGAGGAATCATCTCCCGAGCAAACCAGGCTTATCGTGCAACGATAGCTGATGAATCTGCAATCCTAATCACAAACGCTGGCACTTTTACGCTGATAAATTCAGCCGTAACAACAAGCGGCAATACTTCATCACAAGATAACAGCAGTTTTTACGGTCTCAATGCCGGCGTATTGGCGACCTCTGGCAGCACCATCAACCTTTCTGATAGCACGATCACTACAAGTGGGACTGGCGCAAACGGTGCTTTTGTCACTGGAAGCGGATCGTCGATCAACTTGACCAATGTCACTATCAGGGCCGCCTCCGACGGTGCACACGCGGTCATGGCGACCCAAGGCGGCTCAATGACAATTACCAATGTGGATATGATCACATCGGGCGGTAGTTCGAGCGCAATAGCAACCGATCGCGGTGGAGGCACTATTAACGTCACTGGGGGAAGTGTGACAACCTCCGGGGCAAATTCAGCCGGGATTTATTCAACTGGGAATATCACAGTCACCAACGGAACATTCATCGCAAGCGGAGCAGAAGCAGCTGTGATCGAAGGTGCTAACTCAATCACGCTCGCAAACACCAGCCTGACCTCCACCTACGCTGGAAAATGGGGTGTCATGATCTACCAGAGCATGTCGGGGGATGCACACGGATCTGGAGGAACCTTTACGATGACCGGTGGATCACTCGCTTATACTGCCAATGATGGTCCCCTGTTTTACTTAACCAATTCGATGGGCACCATTATCCTCAAGGGTGTGAATGTAACGGCTGCTTCAGGTACGCTGGTCAAAGCCTCGGCAGGAAACTGGGGAAACAGCGGATCAAACGGCGGCATCGTTACCCTTAACGCAGATGGACAAACCCTCACTGGGAATTTAGTAGCTGACTCGATCAGCTCGATCGCCACCACTTTGGAAAATGGCTCCACCCTAACAGGCTCGATCAACTCAGATAATACATGCCAAGACAATCAACTTGACGTTGGATGGTTCCAGCACCTGGACTGTTACCGGGGATTCCTTCCTAACCTGCCTGACCGATTCAAGTGGGATCTCGGGGTCTACCGTCACCAACATCATCGGCAATGGTCACACGGTTTATTATGTTAAGAGCACCTGTTCGGTGCTTGGCGGACAGACGTATTCTTTGAAAGGAGGTGGAAGGCTGGAACCTGAACAATAAATAATATAATCGATGTAATTAAGGCTGGGAGTTTACCGGCCTTAATTTATTTCTTCCGCATTACCTGATATAAGGGCTGGAGGCGTTTATACATTTGCTTGTATACGCCATGGTACAGCTCATCATAGCGTTCATGGACTTTCGCATCCGGTTCAAATGTATCACGAACATGCGTCATCTCCCGGATGGCAGTTTGAAAATCTGGGTGAACTCCGCTGCCCACTGCGGCATCCATTGCTGCGCCGAGTCCCGAGGCCTCGTACACGTGTGGACGGGATGCTGGCAGGCCGAATACATCAGCTGTCAACTGTAAAGCTGCATCGGACTGGCTGCCACCACCGGCCACCCGCAGTTCCGTGATGGGCACACCGGAGCGTTTGGTGGTCCGTTCGCCTCCTTCGCGCAGGGCATAAGCCAGCCCTTCTAAGATGGCGCGGTAAATGTGGGCACGCGTGGTCACATCGCTAAAGCCAATGATGGCACCGCGTGCCTCCGGTCCAGGGAAGACCAGACCGGGGGACCAGTAGGGTTGGAGCACTAAGCCATCTGAGCCAGGTGGAATGGTGCGAACCAAGCCATCGAACAAGGTTTCGGGTTCGATTCCCTGCGCCTCAGCAATCCCCTGTTCGCGCAAGCCGAATTCCTGTTTGAACCAGGTCACCATCCAATAACCGCGGTAGATCTGGATCTCAAAACTGTATTGCCCCGGCACCGCGGCCGGGTAGGGAGGAATGAGCGGGATGACTTCAATATATTTCTTGTGGGTGGTATTGATGGTAGCTGTCGTCCCGTAACTGAGACAGGCGATTTGCGGTTCCAGACAACCTGCTCCGAGAACTTCAGTGGCCTTATCGGCTGCAGCAGCGATGAGCGGCAATCCCATCGGGAGACCAGTTAAGGCAGAAGCCTCGGGAGTGATCTCGCCCAGTTTAGAGGCGACCGGGATGAGTTCCGGAAGGAGGGTTTTGTCAACCGGCACAGCCAGCCATTTCCAGCCCCATGAAGCCTCCCAATCCTGTTTCTTGTAATCGAAGGGGATGTACCCTACCTGGCAGCCGACCGAATCCACGAATCTCCCAATCAACCGGTAAGTGAGAAACCCTGACAAGAACAAGTATTTATAGGAAGCCTTCCAGATTTCGGGCTGGTATTTCTGCAGCCAGTTTGCCTCTGCTTCCGCCTGGAGGTAGGCAACTGTTTCGGAGGCACCTGTGACTTTAAAGGCCGCCCCCCAAAAACCACCCAGCGGTTTCAGTCCATCGGTGCGTCGCTGATCGAGCCAGTGGATGGCCGGACGAAGCGGCTTGCAGTCTTTATCCACATTGATTAGCGTGCTGCGCTGGGTTGTGAGGCTGACGGCGGCGAGACTGGATCTATCCACACCCTGCGCCCATAATTTTTGACAGGCTTCACAGACTGCCTTCCAGAAGATTTCAGGGTCCTGCTCAGCCAAGCCGGGGGCAGTGGAGAAATAAGGTTCAAGGGGAACCCGAGATTTAAACAAAATCCTCCCGTGAGGATCAAATACGATGGCACGCACTGACTGGGTGCCGTTATCGATGGCAAGCAGGTTTTCGGGCATGAAAAATTCCTTTCATTCGCCGGAGGTAATCAGGAATATCTGAAGATCTATCAGGATATAATTCATCCTTTTCCATCCCAGTTATTTTAGCCGAATCGATAAGAAGTGCGCCACAATTCGGCATACGATTTTTCTTCCGCCTGCCAGCGGACATCATCCCAGCCCAATTCCGGCTGAACTGTAGCACGGATGCGAGACATCTGATCCAATCCACCGGTGGGGGCAAGCAACCCAAGGCGGAGGCGGCGCAGAAGTAAATCATCGAGGTGGACGACTCCTTCTTCGCGCGCAGCCTGGCGGAGTTCAGCCCATGAATAAATAGTCCCAGCAATGGGTTCGAGGTCTGTTCCAGGGGCGGTAAATAACGCCGCAGATTCAGGTCCGTAACGTGCCAGCAGGCGCAGGCACTGCGTTGGACTGAAATTCGAGGCTGCGCAGGCAGCCACGGCTTCCGGTGGAATGACATCCAGAACGGGGACATCGGGGTCGAAGGGAATATGCCCGAGATGGCGGCGGACAGCGATTAATGCGTCGCGGGCCATAATGCGGAAAGTGGTCAGTTTCCCTCCGCTGACAGTAAGCAAACCACTCTCGTCCCAAAGGACGTGTTCGCGCGATTCTTTCGAAGGGTTTACTTTGCCAGTATTAACAACAGGACGGATCCCGGAGAAAGTGGCAGTTATATCGGCAGCGGTCAATTCCTGAGCAGGGAAAACCTTCTTCAAGCCGGTCAGCAGGTATTCGACTTCGGCTGCACTAATGCATGGGTCAGTCACCAGGTTCGAATCCTGATCGACATCCGTGGTGCCAAAAATGACGACTCCTTCCCAGGGAATGGCAAAGACTGCACGACCATCCAAAGGGTGAAGAAAGGTGATGGCACGCGTCAGGGGAAGGCGTTGGTATGGAAAAATTAGATGACTGCCGCGAATAGGGCGCAGTCGAGGCGACCTGCCCACCTCCCTACGTAATGTATCCGCCCAAGCACCGGTGGCATTGATCACCACCCGGCCTTTTACCTCCGCCCGCCGATCTGATTCGCTGGAAGTATCATGCAGGACAACACCACACACCTGTCCTGAATTTGTCTTAAGCAGGGACTCGACCCGTGCGTAATTTAAGGCCAATCCTCCTGCTGAAACAGACTCGCGCAAAAGGCGCAGGACAAGACGGGCATCATCAGTCTGGGCATCGAAAAATCTGAATCCCCCGTGCATGAGCGGCGCAGTCAACGAAGGGCACAGTTCGCGCAAATCATCATTATCGTAGGAGCGATGACTCCATTGGTGAGCCATCAGGTCATAGATGACCAAACCAGCCCCGAAAACCCAGCCTGGCATGTGGTCACCAGGCAGGATGGGATAGATGAACCCGAGACGACTGATAAGCCCGCGTCCCTGTTTCAACAAATACTCCCGCTCGGTCACGGATTCTAGCGTGACCCTGACCTGGGCATTTCTTAAGTAGCGCATGCCACCATGCACAAGTTTCGAAGAACGCGAGGATGTGCCCGAGGCGAAATCGTCAGCCTCGACCAGGATGACTTTCAGCCCAGAATGCACACACTGACGGAGAATCCCCGCACCAGTGATACCGCCGCCAATGATGAGCACGTCCCAATCCTGATTGAGTTCCGACCAGACCCGGTCACGCCAGCCTTTTGTCCAATCCATAGTTGCTCTCCTGGATAATCCCGTCACGGATGAAAATTCACAAACCCAGATCCAGCATCTAAAACAGTTTTCCCGGATTCATCATCCCATCCGGGTCAAATGACTTGCAAATGGCACGGATGGCATCCATGCCTAGCGAACCTTTCTCTGCCGGTAGGTAAGGAGCATGATCAATGCCAACCCCGTGCTGATGGGAGATCGTCCCCCCATGCTTCTGGATGGTCAGGCTGGCAGCTTTTTTCATCTCCTGCCAAAGGAACAAAAGGTCATCCGGGTCGGGTGGACGCTGGAAGAGGAACGTGGTGTAGACACTGGCCCCGTCGCGATAGACGTGTGACAAGTGGGCAAACGCCAACACTTTTCCTCCGGAATTGTTGGCAGCTTCTGTGATAGCGGCTGGAATTGCCACTGAAGCCGACATTACATTCGCCCACGGGAGCGCGGTCTCAGCTGTGTCAATCGCCACTCCCAGGTCCCAGAGAGTGTTGCGCAAGTAGGGAGAGTAAAAGCGACTTTTTTCCCACGTGTGGCCGACGAGCGTGCCGACAAAAAGCCCGCCATGTCTACGGTAAATAGATGACGTCTGAGCCTTCACTCGCCGCAGATGACCAGCTGATCCGGTCACCCCAAAAACCAGGAGGCAGCGACTCCCGCCATAACCGATCAAACGCAGTCCTTTGTCTGCAGCACCGACCCAGGATTTTCCCGAAAGAATCAACGTGGTCTCGGTTTCCTGTGGATTGGAGAGTCTCAACATCGAAACCGGGATCTCCTCCTGCGCAACCTGGCGGACGGCCTCAGAGCCCTGCTCCCAGGAAGGAAAAAAGACTCCGTAGAATTCCTCCGCCTCGGGTAAGCGACGCACCCTGACCTTCGCCTGGGTGATGACTCCCATGCGCCCTTCCGATCCAAGTATCATTTCTTTAATATCAGGCCCGGCAGCAGAAGCTGGGAAATGAGGAATTTCAAGCATCCCTTTCGGAGTCAGCACATGTCCCCCAGCGAACAACGGTTCAATCCGTCCGTATTTATAAGATTGTTGACCAGACGAGCGGGTTGCGATCCATCCCCCCAGGGTCGAATATTCATGGGATTGGGGGTAATGCCCGAGGGTGTACCCTTTTTCTTTTAATAATTGCTCTAATTCCGGACCAGTGACGCCAGCCTCAAATGTTGCCGTTAGCCCAAATTCGTCCAGGTTGAGCAAGCGCGTCATTCGCTCCAATGAAAGGGTCAGCACCGGGGTATCTGATCTGGATGGATTAATGTGACCAACCACGCTCGTTCCACCACCGTAGGGAATGATCCTGGCACCCACCGTTTGGGCATAATTTATCAACGCCTGAACGTCCTCCTCATTGCTGGGATAGGCGACTCCATCAGGAAAAACGCCGATCCTCCCTGAACGCAGAGCTACCCAGTCGGACATGGATTGACCGCGGGCGTGGGTAAGGCGTGCCTCTGCAGAGACATCCAACAAGATATGCACGGGAAGGCGGGTGGCAGGCACAGATTTTAGAACTGTTTCGTAGACAGCGTCCGGCTGCAGGTCCGGTTTTCCAAACAAGGAACCGAGATATGCTTGAGCTGAAGCCGGAACCGGGTAATCGGTTTTGACATTGCCCCATCCATTCCAGCGTTTCATAAGTTCTCCTTTTGCACTTTTTGCCACAACGCCAGACTTTCCTCCATGACGCGACGGGTAAGCGTTTCAGCATCGAAAGCTGCATCTGAACGGGCACAGTTAAGCAATTCCAAATAGAAACGCCTCGAATGTTGCCGGCATTCAGGGAAGGCAAAATATTGTTCGCCAATAATAATGGACAGGTTATGGAAACCATTGAAGAGAAAACGGAAAATTGGATTGGGAGTAAGTTGGGTAAGGCGAATATGCAACTCCCAATCAGCACGGGCAAAAACAGACGGATTGTCTTCCAGTTCGAAGTAAGTTTCAAGCAGAGCAACTATTTCCTCTGAGGCGACCTCTATGGCCTGACGAGTATAGGCGGGAGCCACCAGGACCCGAAATTCAAGGAGGTAGGTCACAAAATCGGGTGACTGACCTGCCGGGGCTTGAGCAAGAACTGCAAGAACAGCCAACCCACCTTCCCGCCAGTAATCGCGGACACGAGTGGGCTTGCCATGCTGGATGTCCAGCCAGCCATCGCGAGCAAGACGCTGGAGAGCTTCACGCAGGGTGGGCCGAGTGACACCGACCTGGTCGGCAAGGTCACGTTCGCCTGGGAGGTTGCTGTTGACAGGAAAATGCCCGGTTAAGATGGCATCGAGCAGGCGGCTTTCGGCTATTTCAGCGGGTTTTTGAAGGGGCTGCCAATCCATAGTTTCTCCTAACTGGTAAGACCACTTACCAGTGAAAGTATATCATTTTTGAATTTTACGCGTCCAGTGTCAATTGTCATAATCCAATTTGAGAACCAGATTGACCTGTATAATCGGCGCATACCGATTACCTCCCTACGCAGAATAGCTATTTCCAGGCTGGCACTGGTGGGGATAGGGACAATGGTTGTACCACTCAAACCGCACAAGAACATGTAAAATAGAGTATGGACTCCCCTACCCTACCCACTGGTTTTGCTTTTTCCCAATCATCCCTCCAAGATTACAGCGACTGCCCGCGCCGGTTCCAGTTGCGTTATATTGACCAACTACAATGGCCTGCAATTGAGACAGAACCCGATGATGGAAAACGAACGACGCCAACGGGAGGGGCAACTTTTTCACCGGATGGTCCAGCAGCACCTGATCGGACTGCCAGCCGAAAAACTTTCTCCTATGGCACGATCTCCCGACCTTTCGCGGTGGTGGGAAAACTACCTGGGTGCCAAATTGGATCTTGCGGGATATACGCTTTACGCAGAATTGACCCTGGCTGCCCCAGTTGGGACCCACCGGCTGCTGGCAAAATATGACCTGGTGGCTGTGAAACCGGGAGAACGGGTCTTCATTTATGACTGGAAAACAACAAACAAGCGTCCACGAGATGAATGGATGGCAGCCCGGTACCAAACACGCGTCTATCGTGCGATGATCCTCCAGGCTGGTGCATCTCTGAATGGAGGCAATCCATTTACACCCGAACAAATCGAAATGATCTACTGGTATGCCGAATATCCAGTGAAACCTGCGCACTTTCCCTATAACGCCGTCCAATACAAACGTGACTGGGATTCCTTAACGGGGCTTATCACTGAAATCGGCAACCACCGTCATTTCCCGCTGACAGACGATGAAAAGAAATGCGCTTACTGTCCCTACCGTTCCTACTGCAACCGAGGCGGGAAGGCGGGAACGATGGATGAAATGGTTGAATCCGAACCAGCCAACCCCGATATTAACTTCGAACAAATCGCCGAAATTGAATATTAATTAAACATGCGCTGGATAGAAAAGGCTCCCCTCCAATACCAGGACCTGCTGCCCGACTTGCACCCGCTCGTGGCACAGGCACTGGCACGTCGAGGAATGACCACGTCCGAGGCAGCCCGCGGCTTTTTAGACCCGGACGCCTACACCCCCTCACCGGCGGCGAATTTGCCAAGCCTAGTTACCGCTGCTGACCGGATCGAGCGTGCCATCCGAATGCACGAGCACATTTGTGTTTGGGGAGACTTTGACGTAGATGGGCAAACATCCACGACTGTGCTCGTCCAGACCCTGAAAGAAATAGGTGCGAAGGTTTCCTTCCACATCCCAGTACGCGAGCAGGAGGGTCACGGCGTTAATATTCCTCGCCTGAAAGATATTATCGACGAGGGAGCACAGCTCATCCTGACTTGCGATACCGGCATCAGCGCAGTCGAAGCCGCTAAATATACCCGAACCCGCGGCGTGGATATGGTAATCACCGATCACCATGACCTGCCAGAGATTCTGCCGCAGGCTACGGTGATCGTCGACCCAAAATTTATGACGCCTGATCATCCGCTAGCGACCCTCTCGGGGGTGGGGGTAGCCTTTAAATTGGCGGAAGAACTCATAGAACGATTCCCCGACCAAGCATACTCTTCCTCTTCCCTGCTCGACCTGGTGGCTCTGGGCCTGGTAGCTGACGTCGCCACCCTAAAAAAGGATGCCCGTTACCTGGTTCAAAAGGGATTGGTTGTCTTGCGAAAAACCCAACGCCTAGGCCTGCGAATCATGATGGAAATGGCCGAACTGGAACCCGCCAACCTGACCGAGGAGCACATCGGTTTTGTGCTGGGTCCGCGGCTCAACGCCCTGGGGCGTTTGGGAGACGCCAACCCATCGGTGGAACTGCTAACCACAGGTGATTCAGGGCGGGCGCGAGTGCTAACCACGGAATTGGAGAATTACAATGCCCAGCGGCAACTCCTCTGCAACCAAGTGACCCAAGCCGCCGAAGCCCAAATACGTGCAAACCCTAACCTGCTGGAAAACCCGGTGCTCGTCCTTGGGCACCCCGCCTGGCCGGGGGGTGTGGTAGGAATCGTTGCCAGCCGCTTGGTGGATCGATACGGCAAACCCGCCATCCTGTTTTCAACACCAGAGAACGGACCAGCGCACGGTTCCGCCCGCTCGGTGGAAGGACTCAACATCACCGCAGCCATTGCTGCTCAGAAAGACATCCTGCTCAATTTCGGCGGGCACCCCATGGCAGCCGGACTCGCTTTGGACAAGGAGAAACTGCCCGAATTCAACCGCAGGTTGTGCAGAACTGTAGAGGAAATGCTCGGCGAGGCAGGGGTTGAGGAAGCGGAGGTTAAGATCGACGCCTGGCTCGACCTGCCCGAAATCACGCCCGAGCTGACAACCGCGCTCGAAAGCCTAGCGCCCTTCGGGCCGGGTAACGAAAAATTAACCCTAGCGACACACAGCTTAGTGGTGAAATCCGCAACGAGCATTGGGCGTAATAAAGAACATCTGAAGCTGACGGTTGAAGACAGGACAGGAAATACCCACAAGGTATTCTGGTGGAACGGCGGAGGAGAAACACCTCCCGATGGAAAATTCGATTTAGCATACAGCGTACGAGCCACAGACTGGCGGGGCAGCCGCGAGGTCCAGATGGAGTTGGTCGATTTCCGGGTAATCGAGGCAGCCCCGGTCGAGGTCAAATGGCAAAAACCTGAAATCATCGACTTCCGCAATGTCAAAGAACCACTCAACCTGCTGCCAGATTTCAACCGGGATCCGTCCACGATGATATGGGCGGAGTCGGACGCGAAAAAAGAGGTGGGAGGAAAAGACAGGAACGAACTCGAGCCTGCCAACAATCTCGTCATCTGGACCATCCCCCCGTCGCCAAGGGAACTGGAAGAGGCCCTGGAAACCGTCAAACCGAAGATCATATCCCTGGTATGCGCACATCCATTTCTTGAAATCACAGATGCCTTCATGGCACGCTTGACCGGTTTGCTTAAATATGCGATCACCCATTACGAAGGAAAAATCAGTTACGCTGAGTTGGCGGCGGGAACGGCACAGCGTAAAGTGACCGTAGAGCAGGGGTTGAACTGGCTGGTATCCAGTGGAAAAATAACCCTGGTGCGCCAGGAAAAGGAGAACCTGTGGGTGGGCCCCGGAAAGACGATCAACGACCTAGGGGGTGCTGCACGATTAAGGATGGAAGTCCAGGCGCTGCTGGCGGAAACTGCAGCATACCGGGCGCATTTCAAACGGGTGGATAAGGAGACGCTGTTCTAGGGAGAGGCGGCTGTAACCCCCCCCTGAAGAAAAGGGGTAATAACATCACTCCCCAAGAGTGGCGTTGGAAGGTTCGGGACCCAACGAGTCCGAACAGGTCAACGGCGGGTTGTGGACCGCTATTGACCGTGGAACAATTCGTTCTTGGCACATCAGCGTGATAAAACGAACACGAACGAATGAGAGGATTTAGGCGTCCATTTTTAGATGATGCCAATGTGAAACAATTTCCAGGGAAACGGGTGATACCAAGAATCGCCCCTACGAGGCGCAATCCTTTCAAAGACGATACAGGGAGGAATGGGATGTTGTTTGATTTTGGGGAAAAAGAGGAACAAACAACCCCCTCAGATAATCCTTTTCCACATCGGGTGGTCCTTCATTATACAAATGCCCAGACGGAAGGATATTTTTGCAAGAAGGTGATTTTACATATCAAACAACCTGTGCCCATGAAAGTGGAATACGTGACCGTTTCCAAGGCAGAGGGCACGGAGCCCCACTTCCCCAACGGACGGGGGACATGAGAACGGGTACGAAATTTGATAGCCCTACCAGAGCATGGTAATGCGAGGTCGGTTGTCAAGGTGCGAACCGCGGGCCATGTAAACCTGCGGGGAGGCTGCAAACATAATAATAGAACATATTTTCTGTTATGTCAAGGGGCTGCCCAAACATGGGCAGCCCCATATCATTGCTTGCTTTTTCCCCTTATGGAACGATCAGGGTCCAAATATCAGACCAGGGGTTTGGAACGTTAGCATATTTGCCCTGGCTTACCAGTAGAGAGTCCCGGCAGGTAGATTGGTGGAAGGCGTGTAGGTAGAGGAACCAACGGTGTACGTGCCTGCCAAATTAGGGAAAGCGAAATTCTTTTAAATCTGGACGGTGTACCCAGTGGCACCAACCGGATCATCCCAATCGAAGTTAGGACTGGATCTAGGCTGAGCCCCATCAGCGGGCAATGGCAACTCGGGCTTGGCTATGGGGTGCGGAAGGTGCGCACCGACGACCAGGCGCTGCACTCGTCATTGCTGTTACACGCCTCGACGCGCCAGTAATAATTGGAACCCGGGGCAAGATCCACATTGATCTCATAGTAATGATCCACCAGAGAACTGACCAAGGCATTTACGGGCATTATGGAGAAGTCTGAAGCCGTGGAAAACACCACAAAGTAGTTTCCAAATGTAGTCCCGCCGGGTATTGTGGGCTGGCTCCAGTCCAGTGTTGGAGTGAGAGTGGTTAGCAGGGCATTGTTGGCGGGGGCGACCAGAGCCGGGATGCCCGGCGGGTTGCCGGTGATGTACGTCCCAACGTCAGACCAGGCGCTAGGCCCGTTGAGCCCATTGGCGCGCACGCGCCAATACAGGGTGAGATTGCGCGGCAGGTCGGCAGTAGGGATATAGCTCATGTCGGTGGGGGTGCCGGTGTGGACAATCGAGGTGAAGATGTTGTTCTTCGAGACCTGGAGTGTGTAACTGGTGACCGCGGGGCCGGGGTAGACAGGCATGGTCCAGGCAAACAACGGGCGCAGGTCCTGGGAGGTGCCATCAGGCTCGTTCAAGAAATCCGGCGCGGGCAGGGCGATACGGAAGGTGCGTACCGACGACCAGGCACTGCACTCGTTATTTGTATTGCAGGCCTTGACGTGCCAGTAGTACAGCGCATTCAAGGGAAGGTCAGGAATGACCTCCCATGAATGGCCCGTCAGGCTGGTGAGGGTGGTTGGAACTGGAACAGCAAGGGTGGTGAAGCCTGCATCCGTGGCAACTTTCACCTGGTAGGATGCGAAGGTTGTCCCGCTAGGTAGGGTGGACTGGTTCCAGTCCAATAAGGGGGTAAGAGTGGTCAGCAGGGCATTGCTGGCAGGGGCGACCAGGGTTGGGGTGCCCGGCGGGTTACCGGTGATGTACTGCCTGTAGGCCGACCAGGCACTGGGCCCGTTGAGGCCGTTGGCGCGCACACGCCAGTACAAAGTGAGATTGCGCGGCAGGTCGGCTGTGGGGATATAGCTCGATGAGGTGGAAGGGCCGGTGTGCACAATCAGGGTGAAAGCGGTGTTCTTCGAAACCTGGACCGTATAACTAGTCGCTGCAGGAGCCGGGTAGAGAGTAGGCATTTCCCAGGTAAATTTTGGACGCAGGTTTTGGTCACTACCATCTTCACTCAAAGGATTCGGCGTGGGCAGGGCAGTGCGGAAATAACGCACCGACGACCATGCGCTGCACTCGTCACTGCTGTTGCACGCCTTGACATGCCAGTAGTACCTGGTGTTCGAGTCAAGATATGGAGTTACCCAGAAATGGCTCGCCAGGTCGGTGATGGTGTCGGTGCTAAATGAAATGCTTGAGAAGTCTGCATCCGGGGACACTTCAACAGCGTAGTTTTTAAAGGCAGTTCCGATTGGAATGGTGGGCTGGCTCCAGTCCAGTGTGGGCGTGAGATTGATCAACAGGGCGTTGCTGGCAGGGACGAGCAGGGTTGGGGTGCCCGGCGGGTTGTGGGTGGTGTATGTTGAATAGTCTGACCAGGCACCGGGGCCATTGAGCCCATTGGCGCGCACGCGCCAGAACAAGGGCAGGTTGCGCGGCAGGTCGCCCGTGGGGATGTAGCTCATGCCAGCTGCTGGACCGGTATGTACAACCTGGGTAAAGGTGATGTTCTTCGAGACCTGGAGCGTATAACCGGTCGCCGCAGGAGGGGTTGGGTAGGCAGGCATCTGCCAGGTAAACAACGGGCGCAGATCCTGGTTACTTTCACCGACGACCAATGTGATCGGCACGGGCAGAGCGGTGCGGAAGTAGCGTACTGACGACCAGGCGCTGCACTCGTCATTGCTGTTGCACGCCTTGACATGCCAATAGTACTTGGTGTTCGAGGCAAGCAGCGGATCGACCACCCATAAATGGCCAGCGAGGCTGGTGATAATGGGGGAGGTCCGAACAATGCTGGTGAAGCCTGCATCCGTGGCAACTTCAACCTGGTAGTAACCGAAGGTAATCCCGCTTGGGAGGGTAGACTGGCTCCAATCCAACGTGGGAGTGTAGTTGGTCAACAGGGCGTTGCTGGCCGGGGCGAGCAGAGTTGGAACTGAAGGCGGCAATACCTTGATGGTGATGGCACGCCCAGCGCTCCAGGCGCCAGGTTCGGAGTCGACATTGACCGCCCGCACGCGCCAGTACTTCAGCCCCGTCATGGAAAGGGCAGGGTCGGCGGTGTAGTTAGTAACTCCCAAACCAGCAGCCGATTGCTCGAGTGAGGTAAATGAAGAGGAGGAAGCTATCTGGATCTCGTAGGTATTTCCATAGGGGACGGAGTTCCAGGCAAAATAAGGAGTGGGGTCATTGGTGACAAAACCCGCTGCAGGGGAAGTAAGAACCGGAGCAACAGGAATCAACGGTCGGATGGTGATGGAGCGGGAAGCACTCCAACTCGACCAGTTGCCGGCTGGATCACGGGCTTTGACGCACCAATAATAAGTGTCTTTTGGCAAGAGGGGCGACAGGTAAGTAAGCCCCGACTGGACAGCCGAGGTGTAAGAAGGGGAGGAACAATCCGCCAGGTCATAGGCAAACTGGTAGGCATTAGCAGTGGCGGAAGCCAGCCACGAGAAGGTCGGTGTGCCACGCACGACTGCCCCGTCGGCAGGAGCACTCAAGACAGGGGGCAGCGGAGCGGTGGTATCAACCGTGAAGGAGCGGGCTGCACTCCAGGCACCCGGTTCGGAATTGGCAGTGATCGTGCGCACCCGCCAGTACTTCAACCCATCGGTAAGCAAGGATGCGGTGTAAGACAGTCCAAGACCAGAAGCCGATTGGTCCACCGGGGCGGTGAAAGTAGAAAGATGGTCGATCTGGATCTCGTAGGTGCTTCCATAAGGGACCGAGTTCCAGGTAAAACCAGGGGTGTTATCGTTGGTGAGATAGCCAGCCGCAGGTGAAGTGAGTACCGGAGCAGCCAGGTAAACGAACTGGGCCTGCAAGGTCTTGTTAGAACTGATTGTGAAGATATAAGGGTTGACTGTGGTTGTGTCTGACCACTGCGAGAAGCGGTAGTTGGGCTTGGAAGTGGCGGTGAGCGTGACCTCGGTGCCATCGCTGTATTCCGTCCCGACGCAGTTGGGCGCAGGGGCCGTCGCCACCGTACCATAAGTTGTATTGTTGGAAGTGACGGTGAGCGACCAGCATGGATTAATGGAAGCGTTAAGGTGCAATTGTCCGCCAATACTTTGAATTGCAACCTCACCTTCAGATTGCATGCCCGATGATTGCGACCCGCTCGAAGCAGCTGCGGAAGCCACCTTGGAACCAGCGAAACCAGCATCCACTATTTCTATGTAATAGGTCAACCCGGATTTGACATCAAGGGCAAGCTGGGAAGTCATATCCCAATTTGGACTCATGGAGCGGTCATCGTTGCAAGCCTTGCGGGTGCTCACCGAGGGGGTACCCAGGTAGACAGCCAAAGCAGTGTCATAATCGCTGCCGATCGTGTCCAGAGATAAGATGCCGTCCTGAGTAGGAACGTATTTGTACCAAACCGATGCGATCCCGTCCGGGAAAGATGGATTTGAATAAGTTAAACAAGCTGCCATGGAGGGATCGGTGGAAGAAATGGTATTTCCGATGGTATTTTGGGTGACGTGCGCCGGAACGATAAGCGACGTCGCACCAGAGACCAGGTCGTTGGAAGGAGCATTGGGAACCAGAAAATCGAAGTGAGAGAAGGTGGGAATGACCACCGGGTTCACCACCACGACCGCTTCAACCCGGCTGGTCCCCTTTCCCAAGCTGGCAGTGGCAAGCGCGCTGAGGGTCACCTGGAAGTGACCTTCGCCTACGGCTGCGGCCGAGCCGGTATCAACTACATTGCCCTTAGGGTCATATAGCAGATAACTGACGGATTTTATGTCTGAATTTGGATAAGGGTCGCCTTTGAAGGTAACCGAGATATCGAAGATAGGTGTGTCACCCAATGTAACAGAATCCGGACCGGTCACACTTGCTTCCGCGATCCTGGGTTCACCAAAGCTGGACCAGCGTTCCGCTGAATCGGGATAAAGCCCAAAGTTCCTCACCACCGCAGTGCCAGCACCTGGATGAACAGAAGCCAAGTAATAAGGGCCGGTGCCATCCCAGAAGTGACCGCGAGCGGTATACCAGGCTTTAAGGGCGGTATAGCGGACGACGGCTTCGTCTGCGGTGAGGTAGGCGCTCATGGTGGGCGCATAGGGGATGGTCTTAGCCGCAATCGCCGAGTCAAGATCATTCGACAGGATGCCCAGAACTCGGACCGCCGATGAAACTCAGCCAATCAACGCCATTCCGGTCGGCCCTGCCCGTGCCCCAAGCCAGTTCATTGTTAGCAACGGCGATATTACCAAGGGCAATGGATTCCCAGGGGGCCTCACTATTATTACTATAGGTGGGCCACCAGGAGCCAATCAACGAAGCATCGAGCTCAGCATCGGTATAGAAGTTGTCGGAGTAGGTCTCGATCACCAATGGGCTGGTCGAAACGATCTTGACGCCCTTGAAGGTGGTCAGGAAGGCGTTCAGGTTTCCAGCAGCATCTCATCATAGATGGCGCTATCCGGTTTGCCTTGATCAAAGGTCATGATCATCTGCATGACAAAGTCGGCAACGGAGAGATTGGAGCCATCATGCCATTTCACCGTATCGAACAGGTCGGGCGGGAAATGAAGAGTGACTTTAATTTTGGAAGTAGTGCCGGAGGGGAACTTATCGGCAACTGTGATGAATTTCTGGGCGGCGGCATCCCAGTCAGCCCAGGCATCCGTGGGGACATCAATCGTGTCTGCGGTGCTTAATGTGACCCAGGGAAGGCTCGAGGTGACCGGCAGATCAGTTTGTACGGTTACGTCGGCACTCTCAGCGCGTAACGGCCAGGAAAGCCCGGTGTAGGGATCGGGCAAGAAAGCCCCGCCCTGGACTGCGTTCTGGATATTCCCACTGCTTACCCAGTTGCTGCCATTAACCGGGTTCCATGGATCGGTAAACATGGTCGAAGCGGAACCGACCTTGACCAAGCCGCCCAACTGGTCCTTTATGTGCATGGTGTAGGGGCTCATCTTGGTGGATTCAACACCCGCACCCACATCGGCACTCACCTGGAGTTTGCAATCGAACGGGTCATAGGTCTGCAGGTCAACGGTCCAAACCTGCAGAGAGTCCTTTAAAGCCAACGGGAGGGCCTGGGCCATCAGGTCATGACGCTGTTGGAGGGTGGTGAAATTAGCATTGGCAAGGTTATCGCCAACAGTCTGGAAGACAGGATCAGGCACGTTCGCGGAAGTGTACGGGTAGCCATCGACGCTGTCGGGCAGGTACATCTCCTGGAAAATGCCCTTCTCGTCTCGACTCAGACCGCTGGAACTCCAGCCAGCCGTGTAGATATTCCACTGACCAGCCGCAGGGTCAGACCCAATCCAGATGGGCGATAACACTGAGGATTTATTTTCAACTTTATTCACAGTAAAGCCGAGAGCTTCCAATTGTCCGGCAAAGTATTCGCCCTGGGGAAGACGAGTGCCATCCCCATCATTGCGAATAAGGAAGGTCAGGGTAACAGGCGCACCGTGGTACAGCCATTTGCCATTTGTGCCCTTGGTGGCACCCAGAGTGGGCATTTCTGCATTTACAACTGCCCTGGCTTTATCCAAATTGTAAGCATAATAGGCTTCGAGCCCGCGGGCAGTGTCGATCACGCCCGTATAGTCCACCAGTTGGGTAGCCAATGGGAAAAATTTCGGCAGGGACCCGCCGGCATAGATCTCCTGGTTGATGTAATTGCGGTCAATTGCCCAGTTCATGGCCTCGCGGATCTTGTGATCCGAGAAGGGGTTCAGCTTGGTGTGGTCTGTTAAAATTGCTGCGTTAAACATGAAATCATAGAATGTTCCATACGACTTTGTGGAGCATAAGTCGGAAGACTTAATTTCAGGAAGCTTGTTGGAAGGCAGACCATAACTGTACAGGTCAATCGCACCATTGTTAATCTGCGTGATGGCAGAGTCTGCATCGGAGACCGAATAATCGATCTCGTCCAGAAGACCGACATGAATGGAGGGATTCACCATCGTAAAATCAAAGTGAGCGAACGTAGCAATATCCCCCGGACTGACCACGACGACCGCTTCGATCTCGCTGTTTCCATCCGCAAGGCTGGCGGTCGTAGCTGCACTCAGTGTCACCTGGAACTGGCCTTCGCCAACTGCAGTGGCCGGACCGGTCTCGACCACACTGCCATGGGAGTCATAAAGCAAGTATCTGACAAATTTAATATCCGCGTTCGGATAAGGGTCACCTGCATAGGTGACCGAGACATCGAAGGTGGGGGAATCCTGCGCATTGACAGTACCCGGACCGGTGACACTGGCTTCTGCAACCTTGAGTTCGCCAAGGCCCGACCAGCGGTCTGCAAGATCCGGATAAAGCGCAAAGTTCTTCAACACCAGGGTCTTATTATCCAGGTTCAGAGTATCAAGGTAATACGGGCCAGTTCCCACCCAGAACTGGCCATGATCCGTGTACCAGGTTTTCAAAGCGCCGTAGCGGGCAGCTGCATCGTCTGCGGTGAGGTAGGCGCCCATGGTGGCGGCATAGGGGATGGTTTTAGCAGCGATCGCCGAGTCAAGATCATTCGACAGGATGCTCAAACTCGGGCCGCCGATGAAACTCAGCCAATCAACGCCATTCCGGTCGGCCCTACCAGAGCCCCAAGCCAGTTCATTGTTGGCAACGGCGAGGTTTCCAAGGGCGATGGATTCCCAGGGGGCCTCACTATTATTACTATAGGTGGGCCACCAGGAGCCAATCAACGAAGCATCGAGCTCAGCATCGCTATAGAAGTTGTCGGAGTAGGTCTCGATCACCAATGGGCTGGTCGAAACGATCTTGACACCCTTGAAGGTGGTCAGGAAGGCTTCCAGCTTTGCAGCAGCATCTGAGTCATAGATGGCGCTATTCGGTTTGCCTTGATCAAAGGTCATGATCATCTGCATGACAAAGTCGGCAACGGAGAGATTGGAGCCATCATGCCATTTCACCGTATCGAACAGGTCGGGCGGGAAACGGAGGACGACTTTTAATTTTGGAAGTAGTGCCGGAGGGGAATTTATCGGCAACGGTGATGAATTCCTGGGTGGATGCATTCCAATCGGCCCAGGCATCCGTGGGGACATTAATCGTGTCTGCGGTGCTTAATGTGACCCAGGGAAGGGTTGAGGTGACCGGCAGACCAGTTTGTACGATTACGTCGGCACTCTCGGCACGCAACGGCCAAGAGAGCCCGGTGTAGGGATCGGGCATAAACGCCGCACCAGAGGTGGCATCGGTCGCGCTCATATCCCAAGACCAATTACTCCCAGCGACTGGATTCCACGGAGCAGTGAAGAGGTCCGTTTCGCCCCATTTCAACGTGCCACCTTCCACTCCCGCAAAGCGCGCGGTTTGGAAGGTGATCGGAGACATTTCAAGCCCAGTAGCCTGATCGGCAGTTACCTGGACGTCGAGAGAATAGGGGGCATAGTTGCGGGTATCAACGATCCAGACCTGAAGAGAATCCTGCAGACTGAGCTGCAGGGCCTGCACCATCAAGTCATGGCGCTGCGCGACGGTGGTGAAATTTGCATTGGCAAGGCTATCGCCGACCAGCTGGAAAGCGGGATCGGGCACGTTCGCGGAAGTGTACGGGTAGCCGTCGACGCTGTCGGGCAGGTACATCTCCTGGAAAACGGCCTTCTCATCGCGCTGGATACCTGTATTGGACCAGCCGGCGGTGTAAAGGTTCCACTGGCATTCCATCGGGTCCGTCCCGATCCAAATCGGAGAGGCCTCAGAAGACCTCTTATACTGGCGGTCCACGGTGAAACCAGCCTTCTCCAACTGGTCAGCCACGTAGTTCCCCAAAGGCAAGCGGGTACCATCGCCGTCATTGCGGATGAGGAAGATCAAGGTGACCGGGCTACCGTGATATTGCCACTTGCCATCCACAAGAGTGGCTCCCAAGCCGTTCATGGCGGAAGCGATATCGGTAATGGCCTGATTTTCATCGAAAGCATAATCGGCCTCCAGGCCGTGGGCAACATCGATCAGGTCGGTATAGTCAGGCCCATTAGTCTGAATGGCAAAGAACTTCGAAAGGCCGCCGCCAGCATAAATCGCTTGGTTAATGTAATCCCGGTCATACAACCGGTTGGTGGCCTCGCGGATACTATGGTCAGCGAAGGGGTTGAGCAGGTCAGGATTGCTACAAGCAGCCGGGTTATACAAAATATCGTAGAAGGTACCAGACGTGGAAGCATAATTCAACCCGGCAGACTTTATGGCCGGCAGTTGTGCTGAAGAAAGGGGATTAGCATATACATCCAGCGCCCCAGCCTGGAGCTGATCCAGGGCTGACCCCGAAGGAACCACCGACATATCGATCTCATCCAGCCAGCCGCCATGACGGGAAGTGGCATAATCAACTTGAGGGCTAGTCCGCGAAGCCACCCCCTGGGCACGGGCAGCCGGCGAGGCGATCATCCCAAAACACAGGGACAGGATCGTCCCGAACCGGATGAAACCAATACTAAATTTGCGAATCTGATCGATGGATGTAGTGGTCATGCATTTCCCTCCGAGGGCAATGTGGATGAGTGAGACGAAACCAATGATGGGAGAACAGATTCTCATCAATTTTTAATATAGTAAACTATACAGCGGTTGGAGTGAATATGCAAGTGGGGAAGCATAACAAAAGCATAACAACGGAAATTGACCCGGGTGCATGATAGGAAGAACTAAACATCAACTCACCTTGCCATTTCAAACGGGATGGATCAAGACAATCAACCTAAAAGGTTGATCTGCTTTGCAAAGCTGTCAGGGGCGATAGAAAAACAAGGAAGGAATGATACAATCATATCGTCAGGGCGCCCGCCCTGGGAAGCCTTCACTTGAGAATCAGACCAAGCTTAATCTTCCTGATCGCCATCCTCCTGGTCTTCGCCGGGTCGGGCAGCCTGCCAACTGTTTTGGCAGCGCCCGGGAGCGATTCTGGCGCAGCGATCATCCCTGGCGAGGTGGTGGTGATAGCAAAACCCGGCTATGCGGCGACCATGCTGGGATTCCCTGCCGGCACTTCCGTCGTGCACAGCAGCCCCCAGCTTGACCATTTGCACGCGGTGGTGCTGCACGTACCAGCCGGACAGGAACGAGATTACGCACTACAACTGCAGGCCAACCGGGGGGTGGAGGTCGCCGAACCCAACTACGTGGTCACAACCGAAGCACTGCCCACGCCGGTCATCCCGAACGATCCATCCTGGTCCGAGCAGTACGGCCCGACCCACATCCAGGCCGGGGAGGCGTGGACCGTAACCACCGGCTCGGCGAACGTCATCCTGGCAATCATCGATTCGGGGATCGACGCCAGCCATCCGGAATTTGCCGGACGGCTCGTGCCGGGCTACGATTTTGTGGAGGGCGACAGCACCCCGCAGGACACCTGCGGGCACGGCACGCACGTGGCCGGCATCGCCGCAGCCAGCGGCAATAACGGCATGGGAGTCGCCGGGATCGACTGGAACGCGAAGATCATGCCGGTGCGGGTGCTGAACGGCTACTGCAGCGGTTCGACCGCGGACGTGGCCGAAGGCCTGGTGTGGGCAGTGGAACGCGGCGCCCGGGTGATCAACCTGAGCCTGGGCACCTCGGCGGCTTCGACCCTGCTCGAAGACGCGAGCTATTACGCTTACAGCCACGGGGCAGCCATCTTCGCAGCGGCGGGCAACTCGGACATTTCGCCAATTTCGTACCCGGCCGCCTACCCATGGGTGATGGCCGTAGGCGCAACGGACACAAGCGACCAGCGTGCCTCCTTCTCCAGCAAGGGCGCAGCCCTGGACCTGATGGCGCCCGGGGTGAATATCTTCTCCACCACCCCGCTGGAGAGCTTTTATTATCAATCCCTATTCGGAACGACAAAGGAGTACGGGTATCTCACCGGAACCTCGATGGCAGCCGCATTTGCTTCGGGAGCGGGGTCCCTGCTGGCCTCCGAACCCCAGTTCAACACGCCGGACAAAATCTACCAGGCCCTGACCAGCACCGCCCTCGACCTGGACGTTCCGGGCCGTGACAATAATACCGGCTTCGGCCTGATCCAGCTGTACGCCGCCCTGACCTTCACCCCGACCATAACGCCCACCCCCACCCCAACCCCGGCGAGCTCCTACGACATCCTGAACTCCAAGACCTGCGGCAATCTCGTCCAATACAACTGGCTGGATGCCGTCCCGGCGAAGAACTGGCTCCCGGTCTTCGGCAACGACGGATACGCCACCGTTGCGCTGCCCTTCGACTTTACCTTCGGGGACCAAACCTACAGCAGCGTAACCGTCAGCGCGAACGGGTATGTGACCTTCGGAGGCGATGGGAGCATCAGGGATAACTTCTTCATCCCCGGCATCGGCCAGCCGAACAATTTCCTGGCGCCATACTGGGACGACCTCAACCCATCCGCCGGGGGCCTGATGTACCAGCAGACCTTCGGTGCGGCGCCAAACCGCCAGTACGTGGTGGAATGGGACGGCGTACCGCTCAACGGGTACCAGTCCAGCGAGAAGCAAAGGACCGATTACAGCTCGCTCACTTTCGAAGTCGTCCTTTACGAAGGCAGCAACCAGGCCCTGTTCCAATACAAAACCCTGACAGGAGACCTGGCAGACGGGTCCTCTGCCACCATCGGCGTGGAATACGGGGACGGCATGTTCGGCAAGGAATACAGCTATAACCAACCAGGAGCAGTCGTCCCCGGACAGGCGCTGTTGTTCGTGCCCTATGCAAGCGGGGATACACCCCCCTCGAATTCGTGCGGGACGTATACGCGCCCGGTTGACGAGACGGGTGGATTCTTCGAACTCCTATCCATTCTGCGTCGAATTCGCGAAGCGGAGCGGTGGCGCATCCCGCCACGCTGCAAATCCAGAACCTCAAGACTGCCCCGGCAGGACCTTCCGGGTTTAGCAGCCTGAACCGTTTTGCCGACATCACACTGTCCTTCTCGCCGCCCCCTCCGCTTTCCCTCCTGCCAGAAGCGACCGTATGCTACCACTACACGGATGGCGACGTGCTGCGCGCCGGCGGCCACCCCGAGAACCTGTTCCTGGCGGCGTACAACTCGACGCGGCACGCCTGGGACATCCTGCCGACGGCGGCGAACCCCGCCCAGGGCCTGCTCAGCGCGCGAGCCCCCCACCTTTCCATCTACGGCGTGTTCATCCCTTCCGCCCCGGCCAGCCTGCCGGTGACCGGCGCTCCCCTGAGACTGGATCCGTTGGAAACAGCGTCCCTGATGGGCGGGGCGGGAGCGCTGCTGGGTGTGTATATAGTTTCGCTGCGGCGAGCCAAAAAGCACTAGCTCTCCATGTCCCTCTCGAAGCTCAAGCGAACCCTCGGCCTGCTGGTAATCCTGCTGACCGGCTGCGCGCCATCCCCGGGATCCCCAGCAAACCTACCGACGGCCGAGGTGCGGATCGTACACGCGGGTACCGCCACCAGCCAACCAACGGTGCTGCCACCGACGGACGCGCTCTTCGATCTCGGCGGCTGTCTCCCTCACGCCAACGGCAGCTCCAACCGTCCCCAGCGTGCAGGCACTGGCAGCGCGCACCTACGGGAAGCAGTTGATCCAACACATCAGCCTGCCGTCCATCGGAGTGGACAGCGGGGTGGTGGCGGTGGGCTGGCACGTGACGGGTCCAGCCGACCCGCAGGCGGATAGCGCCGAATGGGATAGCCCCGGCCCGGCAGTGGGGTGGGTGGTGACCAGCGGGCTGCCCGACACGGGCGGAAACGTCATCCTGTACGGGCACAACAACATGTACGGCTCGGTCTTCAAGAACCTGTGGAAACTCCAGCCCGGCGACGTAGCGACCCTGCAGACCGGACAGGACAGCCGGCAGTACCAGGTGGACCGGGTGCTGCTGCTGCCGATGCTTAACGCCAACCCCACCCAGAAGCAGGCGTACCTGGCCTACCTGGCGGAAACCGCCCAGCCGCGGCTGACGATCATCTCGTGCTGGCCTCCCGAAAGCAACACCCAGCGAGTGGTGGTGATCGCCTACCCGGTGTCGATGCCGTAATAATATAGATACACCCACGGATAGAAAAACAAGGAGCGGCACCTGCGTGCCGCTCCAGTATTTATTGGACACTCTTTCCCAAGGGCAAGGATTACCTGTGAGCAGTTGTTGCTCCTGTTCCCTGGGAAGCCGACGAGAAACCAATGGCATAAGGGGTTGAGCATTAGAGCAAGCGTCCATAAAGTTAATATGGGACTGCCGCTCGGTTGACGCTACTGAGGATATAGAATGGATACCACCAGTGCGTATTGCAATTGAAGTCATAAGCCTCCATCTTTCATAACCCCGTCCTTCCAGACGTAGGCGTACGGGTTCGGCCCAGTACAACTTCGTGTCACTGCCGATCGTTCCGCCGAAATCGGTTACGCCGGCATAGTAATAGCCCGGGTAATAAGGAAGGGCGGAGTTGGCCACATAGGGGCTGTGCGCCAGGCGCTTTAAGATGGTGATAGATTCGATCGGGTTCGGGTCGTTATGGCACCTCCCTCGCGATCGTAGAGGGCGAACGGGAAGGCATTGAGCGTACCGGAGGTGTCGTTCTCAAGGAATCCAAATCGTCCATCCTTCCGGTCCCACGATGAACGGCGCGGGTTGACCGGTGCTGGCATAAGGCAGCCAGACATTGAGGTCGAGGTCAGAAACGTCGAGAGGTATCGAGCCAGCCCATGGTCACGTCGAAGTTGCCGGACTTGTTGGGCACCGCGGCGCGATCGAAATAAGTGTACATCCCACCCATTACATATTCGCCATTCCAACCGCCCACATGGAAGAAGGCCCACTGCGCGCCGGAAGTGTAGCCGGTAAGGTTGACCTTGGCGGTGTAGATATTTACCGGAGGGCACATTGAGCATTCGTGCCTGGGCTGTACCAGTGGTCGGGACCATCCCGGTGGCTGTCGCAGTGGTACTGATCTATGGAGATACAGCCAGGATCGGGTAGAGCAGGAACTGGGCATTGTACAGCGGCAGCCCGGTGGTGGCATTATAAATGTATCCATATGCACCACCGCGGTCGAGCAGGGCGGCCGGGTTCACTTCGCGGATCCCCGACATCGACGAACGGGCCAGCAGCTACCGTCGGCATAGACACCATAGGGAGATATGGTTTCGACATCCCAGCCTACCTGATAATTATATTCCAAAGGCTTGTAACCCCAGCGGCGGGCGGCGGCCCCGGCCACGAAGGGGGTAGCCATCGAGGTGCCACTCAGGAAGTCATACTGAGGGTAGTAGCCATCGTAATAGTCCAGGTAGAACGGAGCGCTGTAGGGCAGGGTGGAGAAGATATTCGTGCCGGGGGCGACCACCGAGACCCACGAACCGTAGTTGGAATAGCTGGCCCGGCAACCCAGCGACGTAGTGGAGCCATCGTCTTCCGCGGCCACCGAGATCACCTCGTTGGCAAATTGCCCATAAGTGGAATAATAGGCTGGATAAAAAGACTCATCGGCATTATCATTCCCCGCCGCCGCGACCAGCAGCTTGTTCTTGGTGTTGACAGCATAGTTGATGGCAAGGTACATATAGTTGGAGTTACTGGTGCCACCCAGGCTCATGCTCAACACCTTGACGTCGGTGCGATTGGCGCAATAGATAATGCCGGAGGCGATATTGAAGAAGGAGCCCCAGCCCTGGGCGTTTAGCACTTTGACCGCCACGACCTTGCCGTTCGAAATCCCGGCGATGCCCTTGCCGTTGTTCTGGCTGGCGGCAATGATCCCGGCCACATGCGTGCCGTGCCCATCGTCATCCATCGGGTCAGCATCGGCATTGACGAAGTCGTAGCCCTTGATGATCTTGGCGGAAAGATCCGGGTGGGTATAGTCCACGCCCGTATCCAGCTCGCACACGCCCGCACTGGGGGTAGTGTTCGGCGAGACGATATCCGCTCCGATCCACGACCAGCCCCAGTTGACAAACAGGTATGGGTCATTGGGATATAAAGCAGTTATCTTCCCATTGTTTATGGTGCGCATCGCCTTGAGATCAGCGATCGAAATCGTTTGCGTCTTGCCGTCTGCGGATACCCGCTGGGTTACACTGGTCGGCGTATCCGGGCGGGAAGGCGTAAGCTGGGACTCCTGTTCCGGGATACCCCACACGTAGTTCGGCTCGGCATCCACAACACCCGGCATGGTGCCCAGCTGGGTTGCCAACGCCTGGACATCCGCATCCTCGGCGAAGCTCAGCAGGGCCATGTTCCTGTAGAGGTTCACCACCTGGGCGTTCACACCGGTGGCCAGGGCAGAAGCCTGGGCGGTATAAGCCGCGGAGGCCTGCCCGTCCTGAAAAACGACAACCACTTCACCGGGGACAAAAGGCATGTCTCCGCTGACATCGTCGGTCTTCACGGCGGCCGCGGCCGGCTGGTGGGTCATCCCCAGCGCGGCCATCAGCATTACCAGGATAATTACAATGTTAAAGAAACGAGAAAGTTTACTCATGTGTATCCTCCTCCAGGATATGTGATCTATTGATTAATTTGGGATAAGGATCTTGCAGGGTATGAATTTCAATTTCCTCCTTCCAAAAAATTTTTTAGAAAACCAATTAATAAACTATACAATATATTAAATTGAAATACAAGTAGGGGAACCTTAAGGTTTCTGTAAGGAAAAAAATCATACCGATCTTTCCAAACCCACCCAGCAAGGCAAGGGTGCGGATCATGACCCGCGGCCGCTCTAAAACCGATTACAATTTGATCATGCCGTTCGAAGAAATTTCCCACACGGCGGACTGGTCGCTGCGTGTTTGGGCTGCGGACCTGAGGCAGCTCTTCGAAGAGAGCGCGAAAGGGATGAATGCCATCGCCGGAACCAGGCTGGCCGATAGCCCCCGGGTCCGACGCAACCTATCCCTCTCCGCAGCGGATAAAGAAAGCCTGCTGGTTTCCTTTCTATCAGAACTGGTCTATTTTGCCGAACAGAATCGCCTGGCATTCGACGAATTCGATTTGAAGATCGAGGCCGGTCCAAGCCAGACCTACAACCTGTCTGCCATGCTTACCGGCGCCTCCATCCAGAACCAGGACAAAGCCATCAAGGCGGTTACTTACCATAACCTCCATATCCGGCAGACAAGGCGAGGGTTCGAGGTCGAGATCGTATTCGACGTTTGAGGCACCCTCCAGGCAAGAACAAGGCGCTTTAAAAAACGAAGAGAAAAACTTATGATCCGCCTGCAAGACTTAAACAAAATCTCCGATTACGAATGGGAAATCCCAAAAACCTTGCGGGGCGACATGCGCGGCCCGGTGAGGATATTCTCCACGCGTGAACTGCTCGAGCAAATCCTGGGGGATAAATCGCTCGAACAAGCCGTCAACGCCTCCACTTTGCCGGGGCTGGTGGGAGCGGTGGTGGTGATGCCCGACATGCACCAGGGATACGGGTTCCCGATCGGAGGCGTGGCTGCCACCCGATTTCCCCAAGGAGTCATATCCCCGGGCGCGATCGGATACGACATCAACTGCGGGGTGCGGCTGCTGGCCTCAACCATCGAACTGGAGGCTGCCCTGCCGCACCTGGACCGCCTGGCTTCCCTGCTGAACCAGCATTGTCCCAGCGGCGTGGGCGTGAAGGGTGTGGTCCATGTCAACGTACCCGAACTTGAACGGCTGCTGCGCGACGGCTCCCGCTGGGCGCTCAAGAAGGGATACGCCAGCGAAAATGACATCGCCCGCACCGAAGAAAACGGCTGCCTGGAGGGAGCGGAGCCCTCCAAGCTCAGCACGCGTGCCAAGACGCGTGGGCTCGAGCAAATCGGTTCCATGGGAGCAGGCAACCATTTCGTCGAAGTGGACCTGGTGGAATCCGTCCTGGATGGCGAGACCGCCTCGGTTTTCGGACTGCGGCAGGGCTGCCTGGCGGTACAGATCCACTGCGGTTCGCGGGGACTCGGTCACCAGGTCTGCACCGATTACGTGCAGGATTTTCAAGCTGCGGTCAAGCGATACGGGATCGAACTGCCCGACCGCGAATTGGTGTGTGCACCGATGGACAGCCCGGAGGGACAAGATTATCTGGGGGCGATGCGGGCAGCTGCAAACTTTGCATTTGTCAACCGGCAACTGCTGGCATTTTCCGCCCGGCGAGCTTTCGAAGAAACCTTCGCGGGCAAGCTGAAGAACTGGGAGTTGACCCAGGTTTACGACATCTGTCACAACATGGGGAAGATCGAGACACACGAAGTGGAGGGGAAACGGGTCAAGGTGTGCGTTCACCGCAAAGGGGCAACGCGCGCCTTTGGTCCGGGGACCCCGGGCTTGCAGCCCGAGTTCCAGCAGAGCGGACAGCCGGTGCTTGTGCCGGGTTCAATGGGCACGACCTCGTGGGTGCTGGCAGGAACGGAAACATCCATGCTGCGTTCCTGGGGGTCCAGTTGCCACGGCGCCGGTCGAACGATGAGCCGTTCCAGGGCCAAACACGATTTTCGAGGCGAAGATCTGCGCCGTGAACTGGAAAGCCGCGGCATCAAAATACGAGCCGGGAGCATGGCGGGGCTGGCCGAAGAAGCACCCTCTGCGTATAAGGATGTGGACTCGGTAGTCGAAACGGTGGTTGCAGCCGGGATCGCGCGCAAGGTGGCGCGCCTGCGTCCGCTGGCTGTGGTGAAGGGATAAACAGGAACAAACCCGAGGCTTAAGACGTCTTCTTTTCATACTATACAATAATGGTATAAAAAGGAGAATTTAATGTCCACAATCAGCAGATCATTCGGATTAATCGTGAGCGCGGCAGCACTACTGGCCGCGTGCAGCGTTCAACCCACAGCCTCCACGACCCCTTTGCCTACACAAGAGGACAATCCCTATGCGCCCCAACCGGGCGATACGACCATGATGCAGAGCATTGCAGAGATCGTCTCCGCGTCGGTCGTGATGACAGAAGCAATACCGCCCCAGATTTCGGTCTCACTTGCTTATCGCCTGGTCACCCCTTGCAACCAACTGCGGGTGAACATAAGCCAGCCTGACAGTGCAAACCGAATTCAAATGGAAATATACGGGGTTGCACCCAAGGACATGCCCTGTACCCTGATGGCCCTAGCAACCCCACAGGAGGCGAGCATCAACCTGGGAAGTTTCCCAGGCGGACAATATACTGTATGGGCAAACGGTGTGAAAGTGGGTGAGTTTAGTTCATGAGTTGTTAGAAAACCATTTATCCCCAGATCAGGCAGGAACAAACCAGGTAATGCAGGCGTCTAATTTATAATGATACAGGAGGTTGCCATGCCCCGAATAATCATAATCGTAATTTCCCTGGGACTCATCCTGGCAGCCTGTACCCCGCAGACGGTCCTCCCCGTTCCACAGGCGACATACCCAGTCCCCCAACCGACGGGTCAGCCTACAGCTTCCCAGCCCGGTGACAACGTCCCCCCGACGACCGTCCCTCCACCGCTGTCCACGGAACAACCCTATGCTCCCCAGCCCGGTGACAGCGCCCGGCTAAGGCAGGAAGTGTACCTGGATTCAAGCAGGGTGCACAATCTCAGCAGCGATCCTGCCATAATCGTCCTGGATTTGCAGGGGAACCTACCCAGCCCGTGCAATGCCCTGCGTATCGTTGTCTCTGCTCCAAACGCACAAAACCAAATCATGGTGGATATCTATTCAGTCATCGACCCCGGCGAGGTGTGCATTACCATCATCCAGCCATTCAACACCAGCGTGATCCTTGGAAAATTCCCAAGCGGGCATTATACGGTTTGGGTCAATGGAAAGCAGGTGGGTGAATTCGTCGAAAAATAACATCAAACTTGTCCTGCGAATCAAGACCCAGAAAAATAGAGCCGGAGGAATACCTCCGGCTCCTGGATTCCATAAAACAAGTCGCTTTACCAAAATCAGAGACAGGAACAACCTTGTGCGGCCTTCTTTTTTTGAAGCCTTTTCGTTAGAGTTCAAAAAAACGCATTGAAAATTTTTTGTCTAAACCAGCAGACCTCAACCGAAATTGTCTATGAGTTGCCTGGATCAGGGAGGCTGATGCTGGCAAAGCGGGCGTGGGTTAATTCAGCCAGTGATTCAACCGGCAGCTTGATATTAAGTCCACGCTGCCCGCCGCTTACATGAATGTGATCCCGGCTGCGGGCTTCCGAGTCGATCATCACTTGAAAGCCTTTGTTCACAAGCGCCAGCGGCGAAATCCCCCCCGCCAGCAAACCTGTCAACTCTTCAGCTTCGCGTTCGGTTGGCAGGCTAACCTTTTTTTCACCCAGCGCAGCGGCAAGCAATTTCAGGTCCACGCGATTGGGGCCGGGAATCACCGCCAGGATGGGTTTGCCCTTGGGGCGGGTAACGACAATGGTTTTATAGACCAATCTGGGATCCAGGCCAAGCGCCTGTGCAGTTTCATTGGCGCCGAGTTTAACGGGAGGGGTTTCAAACGCCTGGTAGGGAATTTTCTTTGAATCCAGCAAGCGGGTTACGTTATTAACGATTGGCATGGAATTTATCCTAGATGGGTGAACATGCTATACTTGCCTAGGATTTTACTCGAAAAATAACAAATCCTTGCCTTTATCCAACCGTCTACATCCCGCAGCAAGCACTCCTTTGGGATTCCTGGCCCAGGCATTAAACCTATTTCGGTTGTGAGACAGGCTGGTTGAAGTAAAATAGATAGCAAATGAAAACGTCGTCACCACTCAGTCTTCAGGAACTCATTGACCAGCTTCCTGATTATTACACACTCGCTGACCGCGAGTTAATCCGGCGTGCTTACCGGCTGGCGGAAAAAGCTCACACCGGTCAGAAACGTGCCTCAGGGGAGCCTTATGTAAACCATTGCCTGGCAGTTGCTGCGATCCTGGCTGAGTATTCCATGCCAGCCGATATCATCGCGGCAGGGTTGCTGCACGATACGATTGAAGATACCTCAATAAAATATGAGGATTTACGCAGCGATTTCGGAGAGGGGGTTGCCAATCTAGTCCAGGGCGTGACCAAACTGACCCAATTGCCGCGCGTCTCACGAGGCGAGCACCAGGAAGAGGCCTTGCGGAAAGCGGACGAGGCCGGTTTCAAACTGGAGGACGAAGCAGCCAAACGCACCCGCAAGCGTGACCTTGCCACCGAGACCCTGCGCAAAACCTTCCTGGCCATGGATAGCGATGTTCGCGTGGTGCTTATCAAACTGGCTGACCGACTGCACAACATGCGCACCCTGGGCGCATTCCCGGAGGCAAAGCGCCGCCGCATTGCCCAGGAGACGCTCGATATTTTTGCACCCCTCGCCAACCGGCTGGGCATCTGGCAGATCAAGTGGGAATTGGAAGACCTGGGCTTCCGCTATACCAACCCGGAGAAATACAAGGAAATCGCCGAACAACTGGCTGAACGGCGGGAGGCGCGCGAGGCCGAGATCCAGGAAATATCCAAGGCAATTTCCAAACTAGTGTCTGCCTCGGGTATCAAGGTGGAGATTTCAGGCCGGTCAAAGCATATCTATTCCATTTATCACAAAATGATCGAAAAGGGGAAATCCTTCGACCTGGTGCGCGACGTGCGCGGCATCCGGCTGATCGTCCCAGATGTGGCAGCCTGCTATACAGTGCTGGGCTTGATCCACACCCACTGGCGACCTCTCCCGGGGGAATTCGACGATTACATTGCCGCCCCGAAGGATAATTTCTATCAATCCCTGCACACGGTCATCATTTATGACGATGGCAAACCGGTCGAAGTGCAGATCCGTACACACGAGATGAATGAAAACGCCGAGATCGGCATCGCCGCTCATTGGCGATACAAGGAAGGCGGTGAAAGAGGCAAGTACGACGAACGCATCAACTGGCTGCGGCGGGTGATGGAGTGGAAACAGGATGTGGACGATGCCCAGGAATTCGTGGACAGCATGAAGACGGACGTATTCAAAGACCGCGTCTACATTTTCACCCCACACGGCGACATTATCGATCTGCCGGCCGGTTCCACCCCCATCGATTTTGCCTACCACGTCCACACCACGGTCGGTGATCGCTGCCGAGGTGCCAAGGTAAATAATAAACTCGTCCCGCTGGACTACACGCTAAAAACCGGCGAGCAGGTGGAAATCCTGACCGCCAAACAGGGCGGCCCCAGCCGTGACTGGCTCAATCCCAACCTTGGATTGGTCCGCACCCAGCGAGCCCGCTCAAAAATTAAGGCGTGGTTCAAGAAGCAGAACCGCGAACAGAACGTTACCCAGGGCAAGGAAATACTCGAACACGAAATCCAGCGACTCGGCCTGGTTGAGTTGGATGAGAACGGGTTGAAAGCTCTCGCCCAAAATTTCCAGCGCAACCCCGAGGAACTCTATAATGCCATCGGTTGCGGGGACCTGACCATCGGGCGGGTCGTCAACAAGCTGCTGGAAGCCAAAGAAAGCGACGATATTCTGGTCGTTGTCCCGGCGACCAGTGAAGCCGTTCCCACCGAAGCAGTCACTGTGCTTGGATTAAAAGGCCTGTTGACTGCCATGGCGAAGTGCTGCAACCCGACCCCGGGAGACGAGATCATCGGTTATATCACCCGCGGACATGGAGCCACCATCCACCGGCAGGATTGTCCCAACATATTGCGGATCAAGGATCGCGAGCGCCTGGTGAAGGTTTCGTGGGGTGAAAATGTGCGGACCTACCCGGTGCCCATCCGCATCCGCGCCTTCGACAGGCAAGGGTTGATGGGCGATATCACCACCCTGCTCAACTCCGAAAGTGTAAATATTGTGGATGTACAGGTGGGCGTCAGTAAAAACCTGGCGGATTTGCGAATCGTGATCGAAGTGAGGGACATCAGCCAATTAAGCCGAATGCTAGCCCGCATCGAAAATCTGCCCAACGTTTTGGAAGCCCAGCGGGTGAGGGCAGGATAATTTGAATCCTCGTACCCAAATTTCACAATTTCATATACCCCCGGGATTCATCGACCTGGGGCTCGGCGATCCGCAATTTTCACTACTGCCATTGGAACTTCTACGCAGGGGTGCGGAAGAAAGACTCGGTCAAAACGACCCTGAGTTGCTCCAATACGGGGCTGAACAGGGGGATGGTCCCTTCAGGCAATCGCTGGCAGCATTTTTGACCCGGGGATACCTTAATCCGGTTGAAGCAGACAGCCTGTTCATTACCAACGGTGCTTCGATGGGACTGCATCTTATCTGCACCTTTTTTACCCGTCCGGGCGACACCGTTTATGTGGAAGAGCCGACCTATTTCCTGGCTCTGCGCATTTTCGCCGACCATGAATTGCGGCTGGTCCCGATCCGCACCGACGAAAATGGATTGGTTATCGAGGACCTGGAAGAAAAGCTGGCCGAATCGCATCCGAAATTTCTTTATATCATCCCAACCTACCAAAACCCCAGCGGTCATACTTTACCCGGCAATCGGCGGAAGAAACTGGTAAGCCTGAGCCACCAGCATGATTTCATCCTGGTCGCGGACGAAGTCTATCATTTCCTGTGCTACTCGGGAAAGGCTCCGAGGCCTTTCGCAGCAGATGCAAAAACCGGGAATGTTATTTCGCTAGGATCCTTCTCGAAAATATTGGCCCCAGGTCTGAGGCTGGGATGGATTCATTCCGACAAAAAAATCATTCGGCGATTCACAAGCAGCGGACTGCTCGACAGCGGCGGTGGAATGAATCCCTTCACCTCCGCGATCGTCCGACAGGTTTTGGAAAATGGTTCGCTCGATCAGAATATTGCCAAATTGAAAGAAATCTACCGAGAGCGCGTTTTATTCATGGATGCCGCGCTGCGACAGCAGATCCCTCAGGCTGAATTCACACGACCAAAGGGTGGATATTTCTTCTGGATCCAACTACCAAACAGGATTAATGCCGTCGATCTCCAGCGCCAGGCTGAGGCTTTCAGGGTCGGATTCCGACCGGGGGCGCTTTTCTCGTGTCAGAACGGAATGCAGGATTACATCCGGTTAAGTTATGTCTTCTACGAACCCGATGAACTGATGCAAGGAGTACTGCGCCTCAGGCAAAGTCTCGAAAAAATGAAATATTAAATCGGGATGTGTCTCAAAGATGGCGAGGGGGAGCGAATGTTATAATCTGCCGCATGCCATGGTACTTGCGCCTCCTGCAGGGGGTCGAAATCAGTTTATACGCCATCTTTTTTGCCGGTCTCCTGGAGGGCAGCAGCCTGATCGTGTCCACCAAACCATCCGAGGCTGCCAGGCGTTACACACGGTCGGTGGAATTCGATTACGTATCCTGGACGCTGGAGGCTTTCGCCGTCAAGCTGGACCAGTCTGCCCTGGGGACTCCCTACTATTTTTCCGAAAACTCCCGTCACGAAATCGTGGTGGATTACCTGCACCTGATGGATGCCATCCTCTCCGACGAGAACAAGATCAACACTTTGTACTCCGACCCGACGGTCAGCGACCCTGTGACGGCTGCTCTCCCGCTGCAGGAACAACTCGACGGTCTCAACCGCCAGGAAATCCAGCTAGCCCCGATGGCAGAAAGTGTGCTCCAGGAACAGATTTCCGCCACACTCGCAGACCTGGGTTTGACCACTGGGGGACAGCCGCTACCCCCCGTCCTCTTCCACATATCTCCCCTGCCCTACGACTTGATCATTTCACCCAGGGATAAAATCCAGCAGGACGCGGCTATTTCCCTGATCCCTAATCTGAGTGTGGATCAACAAAACAACCTTGAAAACCAAGTCGATTCCGGCCTTAATGTTTCATCCCTGGTAGTACCCGTGGGCGGGATTGGGTCGTACCCCACCATGGTCGAGCGCACCACTGCCCTCGACTGGCTATCCGATACGATTGCCCACGAGTGGACCCATAATTGGCTGTCCCTGCGACCCCTTGGGCTGAACTACGATACCACCCCCGAACTCCGCACGATGAACGAAACCACCGCGTCCATCTCCGGGAGCGAGATATCCGTCCTCGTCTTAAAAAAGTACTACCCCGAACTGGCAGTTGAATACAACATTCAAAACGTCAGCCTGCCGTTCAGTCCACCCCAGGCCACCTTCGATTTCAACAACGAGATGCACATCACCCGGGTCCAGGTGGACGCGCTGCTTGCACAAGGCAAAGTAACCGAGGCGGAAGCCTACATGGAACAACGCCGCCAGTTCTTCTGGGATAACGGATACGCAATCCGTAAACTCAACCAGGCGTATTTTGCCTTCTATGGAGCTTACGCGAACGTTCCCGGCGGAGCAGCCGGTGAAGACCCGGTGGGACCGGCAGTGCGCGCCTTGCGGGCAAAGAGCGCCTCACTGACCGATTTCTTAAATAAAATTTCCCAGATGTCCTCCTTCCAGCAACTTCAAGCTGCGGTATCTCCGTGAGGGTGAAATCTTATGCGAAAAACTATCGGCATTTTCCTGATCCCTGTTATTATCCTGGTCTCCTGCAGTTCTGCTCCAACATCCATCGCCACGGTCCCTGAGGCAACTCCCACCCCGCGGGGACCGGCTGTCACCTCTGCATCCACCGCCTGCACATTGCTGCACTTCCCGGTCACACCCGAAGCGGCCCTGGGGGCAGAGTTTGAAGGCCGCAGCCACGTCAGCGGACCTGCAGACGCGCCGGTAACCATCATCGCGTTCAGCGATTACCAGTGCCTGCAGTGCGCCTTCCTGGCTGCCAGCCTGAAGCAGATCCGTTTGAACCATCCAAATGATGTGCGCCTTATCTATTTTCACGCACCACAAACAAGTAACGACAAGGACAACCTGGCAATCCAGGCGGTGGAGGCAGCCGACCTGCAAGGCAAGTTCTGGGAGATGCACGACCTGCTTTTTGAGAAACAGAATGAATGGTTTACGATGGCGCCAGCGGATTTCGAGACATGGGCTGTCACCCAGGCTGAGGGTCTCGGCATGAATCCAAGCCAGTTCCAAACAGATTTCGGGGGGACTGTTGTAGAAGGTCGCCTGCAGCAAGCCATCCAATCAGTTGCACTCCAACCATTCGCCTCGCCGCGTTTGTACGTAAACAGCACTTCGCCCTATACCGGGCTTGCCGATTTTGCGAGCCTGGATACGGTGGTACGCATGGATGCGCTGGTGGCGCGCCAATTCAGCGCCTGCCCTCCCAATAATATCGACCCGCTCAAACAGTACATTATTACTTTGCATACAACAAATGGCGACGTGGCTTTCCAGCTTTATCCTGAGAAAGCCCCGCTGGCAGTAAACAACTTCGTGTTTTTAGCGCGCAGTGGTTGGTATGACGGTATCACCTTTTACCGGGTGCTCCCCGGTGACCGGGTAATGAGCGGTGACCCCAGCGACACCGGGATGGGCAACCCAGGTTATCTCTTCGAGACCGAAATTGCAGCAGGCTTGAGTTTTAACCAAGCGGGTATGCTGGCCATGGACAACGACGGACCTGGTACGAACGGCAGCCGTTTCTTCATCACCCTGGGATCCAATCCGCAATTAAACGGGCAGTACACCATCATCGGACAGGTATTGAGCGGACTGAACATCTTATCTGCGCTCGCCCCCCGCAACCCGCAGCCGGGTAGTTATCTTCCGCCGGGAGATGAATTGGTCAGTGTCAGCGTCGAGGAACGATAGGTATCTCCATGCAACCCGAGCTTAACCTGAACCGCCGCCGTGACACCCTTCTAATCATCTTCAGCAGCCTCGGCATGCTAGGACTGCTGATCCGCGGCGCCTACCTGGCCGTCACCGGAATAATTTATTTTAATCCAGCAGACATCCCCAGCCTAGCTTCCAACATGCTTGATGCCCTCGCCATGCTCTTCTGTGCCGGATTACTTGTGCCAATGCTGGTCTATAGTATCGGACGAGTAAATGGGCGGATTATTCCTCCCACTGCGATAAAGCCGGTCAAGTTATGGCAGGTCGTGGTATTGATCGCGGTCTGGGTCGTGGTATTAATAATCGGGACAGTGCTTGCCACCGTGTATGCATACGGCTGGGTTGCTGCAGCGCCGTTGTTCCTGTTGGGCATCAGTCTCCCAATCTTATGCCTGCTCTGGGTTGGAACAGGGGGCATCCCCGCAGGGTCCCGCCGCAGGGTGTGGTCCGTTTTTGGTTTTGGCCTGGTCGGAAGTACTGTTGCGGCAGGATTACTGGAATACCTGGTAATAGGGGTCGCTATTTTGGCAATTGGAGTCCTGGCAATTTCAAATCCTGAGCTGCGTACTGTCATTGACCAGATCAGGACCCAGGTAGCGAATGCAAAAGCGGGGGATATGCAGGCGTTATTGACAGCATTGGCTCCCTACCTGACCAACCCGCTGATCATCCTTTCCATCCTGGTTTTTGCCTCCGTGCTGACTCCCTTGATCGAGGAAGCAGCAAAGCCGGCTGTGCTCTGGTTCATGGGCAAACGGATGCGATCCCCTGCAGAAGGGTTCGTTCTGGGTGCCTTTTGCGGAGCCGGATTTGCGATGCTTGAGGGACTCATGGCTGCGAGCGGTGCCACGCAGTTGTGGGGTATTGGTGTGGCGGGACGAGCAGCAGCTTCCCTGATGCATATCACCGGCAGCGGGATATTAGGCTGGGGCATTGCATCCGCCCGGTTGGAAAAACGCTATGGACGACTGGCATTGGCCTACCTTGCCGCTGTAAGCATACATGGTCTCTGGAACGGAGCAGCAATCATGGCTGTATATGGCTCGCTGCGAATGATCGCACAGAACACCCTGCAGCTTGATCTTCCCAGTGCGTTGTTCGTGGTGGGTGGGGCTGGAATCTTAATCCTGGAACTGGTCTTAATGCTCACCTTGTTTCCGCTAATCAACCGGAACCTGCGAAAATCGGTCGCATTTGCAACCCAGCCTGCAGCGAAATCTGATATAATCGCTCCGATTTCAAGTTCAAATTCGAGGGAAACCAATGACCTGGATTCTAAAAGTAATTAACTTCATCCTACACGTAGATACATACCTGAACGATATCATCATCCGCTATGGAGCCTGGACATACGGCTTGCTGTTCTTCGTAATTTTCATGGAAACCGGTTTCGTGGTAACTCCTTTCCTGCCCGGCGATTCGCTCATCTTTGCGGCAGCAACCTTTGCCGCCCGGGGTGCGCTCAACCCGTGGCTGATATTTTTAATCGTGTCCCTTGCAGCCGTAAGTGGAGATTCGGCCAACTACTGGATCGGGCACACTGTCGGTGCAAAAGCCTATACAGGGGAGGTGAAGTGGATCAAGAAGGAATACATGGATCGAACCCATGCCTTTTTTGAGAAGCACGGCGGTAAGACGATCTTCCTGGCACGTTTTGTGCCAATCATCCGGACTTTTGCACCTTTCGTAGCAGGTGTGAGTGAAATGTCATATGGTTACTTTCTCACCTGGAACCTGGTGGGCGGCGTCACCTGGGTAGCAACCTTTACCTCGCTCGGATACTTTTTCGGCAATATCCCCTTCGTCCAAAAGAACTTCGAACTGGTGATCATTGCCATTGTGCTCATCTCTTTTGTCCCCGCAGTGATCGAGGCTGTGAAAACAAGGCAGGATATGAAGGCACAAAAAGTCAAGAGCGAGATGCAGTAAATAAAAAAGGTCTCCTGAAATAGGAGACCTTTTGATTAACCAACCGGACCAATCACGGTTCAGGGGGTAATTCCCAGAAAGCGCGGGTACCAATACCATAACACGTCCGCGGCAGGTTTACCATGGATGGAAGCCGAGGCATCCTGTACCACAACCGGAGGATAGTAGCCCCGGCTGACGAAACCACCAATCCAGGGCCGTTCATTCACTGCCATTAACAACGCCTGGTAGATATCCGCCTGTGCCTGCAAATTGACCGGGCCCTGCGACCCGCCTGGTTGGAATAACGTACTGACAGGCCAGGAAGCGCTTGCAGCGTTATCAGCGGAAGGGTAGGCAACTGCAAGAATGAGCGGTTTATTCAAGTCAGCCTGGAGGGGCTGGATGTCCGTATCCAGCAATTGTCCGGCTGCGGCTTGAATTTGGTCCACACCGGAACCTGCAATGGGAGCATACCAGAGCAGGTAAATTCCATCCAGGGTGCCGGCAAAATCCGGGACTTTTTGCAACTGGCCGGGGTAAGACACAGCCCAGTAAACACTGCCATTAAAGCGACTGCGGACATGCAGAATGATCGACTGCCAGCGAGCCAAAGCATCTGCCGGGACCCCGGAATCGGTCCCATTCAATTGGCCACCGGGCAGGGCTGGAGTAACCCAATCCCCACCCAGGATGAGAGCCTGGGCGCCGGATTTTCCGGCCAGGTCTGCATTGTAATCAGCAAAGGCTTCATAACGATCGAACCAGGAGTTCCACCAAGCTGCATCGCGGGGGGCAGAGGTCCACCAGGAGGTTAGATCGGCAGGTAAATTTACAGCCGGGAAAAGCGCCACATTAAGATTGGAAGCGAGGGCGCGGTTAACGGTATCAAGGGTATCTGCCCAAAGCGGGTCAACCCCCGGGACGGGAGAAAAGACAAACGGAGAAGTTTGCCCGACCGTCCAGGTGGGGTCCACCACCAGCCAATTGGCATATCGCCCATGAACATCCTGGACCGCAAGCGTTGTCCAGGCCTGCCAGGTGGGGTTGTAACCTGGCGAGAACTCCACCCCCGCCATAAAGTGCTGTCGAGCCGTGACAGGAACTCCATTCAGTGTTGATTGAAGCGGCGGCTGCAACCAGTTCCACGCAGATACAGTATCCTGTAAATCCTGGGGAGCGAGGCTGGTGGAAACTGGACGCCCAGGCTGACCATTCGAGGTTTGCAGATCGTCGGCAATACCGCACTGGTCGTTGCGGCAATAACGATACTCAAAATCCCCAAGCATATCCAAGGGGCTGTAAAGCGCGTAGACCCATTTATTATTGCCCTGTGGCCACATGGGGATGGGTTCGGTCCAGCCATAAGGGTTGAACTGGATCGAGACGGTGTCAGTGACCGGCGTGGTGGCTGGTACACTGGCCTCGAAGAGGATGGGTGATGAAGTTCCCGCATGCCAAGTCTGGACAATATCTTGTACCACGACGGGTGTTGACGAAACCTGGACGATCAGTTGGCGTAGGACGAAGCTGCCGTCATTACTGTGCTCTGCGTTCCAGAATCCATCGCCAAGGGTATATTTATAGCGGATATCGGCACCAACCGGCAGCATCAAGGAAAGCGAAAGGGTGCCATCCGGCTGGGGGGAGAGCACCGGCATGCGGGTAGCAACCGTGCTCAGACCGCCCTGCAGATCGCCAAAGGTATCCCCCAATTGGTAGAGGTTGCCTGCCAGGCGAATGGGGGTATTTTGGATCGTATCTGAGGGTACGGAAAGGGTGAAGGTGACATTGACCATATGTGCCGGGGACAGGGAGATGGTAACCGGGGTGTTCTGTCCTGCCTCGATACGGGCACCCTGTTGGAAGGTCTGGTATGTGCCGTCAATGGCGAAGGCAACCAGGTTATGGGTTCCAACAGGAAGGTTTTCAATCGAGAAAGAACCGGTCGAATCGGTTAATATCTGCTGACCGCCTGCGGCAATCAGGATATTCGGGATGGGGTCATTGTCCGTTGCATCCAGCACCCGGCCGGTCAGTCGTCCCGAGGGGCTGGAGAAACTGCTGTCACTCCAGGAGGCCACCACATCATCCACCGATCCTGGTCCGGTAACAAAATACATGCGGTATCTCACCGGTTTGTCGAAGGAGTCATCTTCCATAAAGGGAATCGTCCCCTGGCGAATGTAGCGATATTTGACGATGCTATTCAGGGGGAAGGGGATTGCAACCGTGTAATGCAATGCATCCATGCCCTGCATGGCATATGTCACTGCATTCAATCCCAAACCAGTGACTTCGTCCACCACTGACAGGGAGAGAGTCTCGCCCGCCAGCAAGGGCGAAGGCAGGGCCACGCTGAAAGTCACCGCTGCGGCGGGTAGGGGTGTGGAAGTTTGACCTGAAGGAGTAACAGGAGAAGCGGTCGAGGAGTTTAATCCTGGAATGTTCAACAATGTAAGAGTACATCCGTTGAGCAAAAGGACAAGGATGCCCAGCAGAGGAACGAACCGGCTAAGTGATCGACGTACAAATTGAATGCGCATGCCCCTCCTTTCAGCATCGATGGTTTTTGAATATGAGCAAGCAATTCCCCTGTATTTTACAAGGGAAAAGGGGGAATTGATAGGGGCAGATTGTACTCTCAGCGGTGCTGCCAACTTGAACATCAAAACGTGAAAATTATAAATCGATCAAATTGGCAGATATTTCTCGTGAAAAGTTCACGGTAAGAACAAGAAATAAGGAAATCTGTTTGGATGAAAATCCCTGTTTTACGAACCCCCAATTATTTTTGTGATCAATATTTCATTCACTTAAAGGAATTTTATAAAAATGCCCAATTAACCTTGCTTATTATTATTCCTGGGCGATAAAAATTGCACAACTTCATTTTCATGTTCAGCCAGGCTGCCCAGGACACCATTAACGAAACGCGGGGCACTGTCGGACCCGAAGGCTTTAGCAAGTTCAACTGCTTCATTAATAGCCACTTTGACAGGCGTATCGCGTTGAGCTGCAAATTCCCAAGTGGCGATGCGCAGGATATTCCGGTCAATGGCTGCAATTTGATCGAGCGGCCATTCGGGGGCATAACGGGCGATCACCTGGTCCAATTGTTCACGTAAGGGGATTACACCAAAAATAATCTGGCGGATAAACTCCGCCAATTCGTCAGGAAAGGGCTCCTCCTCCAGGCGGTCCTGAAGGACCTGCACTGGAGGATGGCCCACCATGTCGACTTCGTAAAGTGCCTGCAGAGCAGTGCCACGCGCTCTGGTACGAGCTTTCATAAAATATTACGCCTCGGTCTTGTAATCAATATCCTCTATGTGAATGTTGACGTGCCCGACTTCCATTCCTGTCATCTCGGAGATGGCGCGCCCCACCGTCTGCTGGACGGTCCGGCTGACATCCCGGATGTTGACATCACTATCCAGTATCAGGTAAAGGTCGACAAAGGCGTTACTATCCTCAACCACAATCCGAATCCCATCGTTGCCGCGCCCAAACAGACTGTTAACACCGCCCTTGATGGGTGCCATACGATTGACGCCTTTAACTTCCAAGGCTGCCATCCGGGCAATAGTCAACAATACATCCGGGGTTAGAGTGGTCTTTCCTGGAGAACGATAATCAGTCATGGTACCTCCTAAGAGAAGGGGAATTATATCACCTGGTATAACACTTTATTTCCGTTTCAGTGGCAGGGTCAATCCAAGGACCAGCCCGAAGACGACATCCAATGCACCGACGAAAAGGAATGCGTCCTGCCAGAATTGCATGGGAAAAAGGCGAATGAGCGTGTCAGAATACAAAAATATCCAGGAATTCCCGGTAAAAAACAGCTCGTGGAAAACCGTGAAGAACTGCCAGAAACTGATCCCGGCTAAAATGCCAAGAACCGCCACCAAACCGACCGTTACCCAGCCGCCGCGCTGGATACCACGCTCAAATTCCCACCACCAACCTCCAAAACGCGCCCATAAGCCGAGTGCGAGGATTAAAAACCAAACCCCATACCCCACCCCGAGTGCCGGTTGGACAACACCCTTGACATCGTGCATGTGGCTCAGTTCACGTGGATTGAACAATGGAGAGCCGTCGGGGAAAGTCAGGTCGCCGAGGAACGAAATATCCGCATTATTGAGCAAATAATCAATGGATATTTTCGACCAATGCAAGCGGTCCTGAAGGGTAAAGCCGTACTCGTCCGCAGGAAAACCTGGCAGACGGTATTCGATTTCAGGAAAGGCATGCGTCAGTAAGAGCCTTACGCCCAGGAAAGTCAAGGCAACCGGGAGCAGGATGGTGACTCCCCAAGATAGAATCTTGTACAGAATTTTCATTGCATGTTACCTATTTCACCTTGCAGGATAAAGTTCAGGATCATCGTGTTAGTAATCCATTCAATCGGAGACTTGTCGTCCGTGAAAACTACCGTGTGCTGGGGAGCAGGTTGAAGGTTGTCCAATGTCAGCGTCATTGAATCGATCAAGAGCGCATTCGGGTTCTGCCTGGAAGACAAGGCGGAAAGATTCTGATTGAGATTAACCTCTTCCGTTGGCTGAAGGGTGGCATAAATCAATGAGTTGAAGGTATTGGGGATATCCATCACATATATCGATGGAAAAATCGTCCCCAGGGTGGTGGCCAGCCCATCGATCAGGCGCCGGTCACCAGGAGCCCTGCCTACATTGATGGCTACCACCCCATCCGGGTTGAGGTGGTCGGCGGCAATCTGAAAGAATTCCTGAGTGGTCAGGTGTGGGGGGATATACGGTGGTCGATAAGCGTCCACACAGATCAAGTCGTACTTCTCCAGGCTGCTTGCAAGTCCCCAGCGTCCATCCTGAATGATGACGTTCAGATTGGGCAAATTCATATCGAAATATTTTCTACCCACGTCCACAATCTTCGGGTCAATCTCGAACCCGTCAATCACAACGTTCGGAAAGACCGCGGCGGCCTGGCGGGCGGTGGTGCCTGCAGCCAATCCGACAATGGCAATCCGGCGGACATCTTCCGGCTGGCGGTCAGCATTAAAGAATGGACCCACCAGAAACTGCTGCCAGGGTCCGCCATATTCCAGCGTCTGCGGGTTGTATTCCGAGTGGATGCCCTGTCCTTCGTTCAACCGCAGGTAACGGGTTCCGTTAAGTTCGAGCACCTGGATATAGTTATAGGCTGATTCGGTCTCAAAAATCTGCCCGCTGGTGTGTTTGATCCCACCCCCACCTCCAAAAAAAGCCAATAACCCCAGAGCTATCACCATGAGGAAATATGGGATGACCGTCCGCCAACCCGCACTCAAAACCAGACCTACCAGCGCGACCATAAGCAGTGTCAGGCTGAAAACAAGAAAAGTGCGGGTGGTGCCAATGGTGGGGATCAGCAGCAAGGTCGGTAGGAAAGTCCCGATGAACGAGCCAATCGTTGAAATGCCATATATGGTCCCGGAAACATTGCCGGCTTTGCCAGAGTCGTTCATCGATAGCCGAATTGCAAACGGAGAAATCATCCCGAACAGCGTCACCGGGACTAGTAAACAGAACCAGCACGCCGGTAAATGCCCCGGCCAGAATGCCAATCTGCAGATTGTCAAAGGCGTTTGCAGCCAGCCGCAATACCGGGTTGGCAATATAGGGCACAATGCCGAGCGTAAATGCCCCCCAAGCCAGGAGGGCATACATGGTCTTTGGCTGCGGCGACCGGTCAGCCCAGCGCCCGCCGATGAAATAACCAGCGGTCAGGTAAACCAGGATCAGGCCGATGATCACCGCCCAAACCGGGTTACTGGTCCCGAAAATGTTACCAAGCAGACGGGATGCGCCAAACTCCGCCGCCATGCTGGTCATGCCGGAGGCGAAGACGGTAAAGTAGATATATTTGCGCATGGGTGAATTATAACCGTGATGAAGTGGAGCGTCTGCTTGTCAAATCATGGCAGGGCGTGTATAATTCCGCCCGCTTCCGGCACAGGCCGGTTAATATCCAGCGTACGCTGGAAAATTCATGCAAGAGCGAAGGTAATCCCAGTAGGTAGTTGCAATATAGGTCGCGCAGTAATCGGCTAAGGCCGCACCTGCAATATGGGGTGAGAGGCGCTCAAGGAAGGTAAAGATGGAGAAAGTCGTTTTAAAAGCAACCCACAGAACCGCAACCGGACGGCACGTACGCGCCCTGCGCCGCAGCGGGCTACTGCCGGCAGTCATTTACGGGCATAATGTGGAACCAATCAGTATTTCCCTGGAAGGCCGTGAGGCCGGGCGTGTTCTGGGACGGTTGTCATCCTCCAGCCTGATCACGATCGACCTGGATGGCAAGGAATATCCGTCCTTGGTTCGCGAGAAACAGCAAAATTACATCAAGCGAAATCTCATCCACGTGGACTTCATGGTCGTTTCGCTGACCGAGAAGATTCACGCAAAGGTAGGCATTGTCCTGACCGGCAACTCCCCCGCCGTCAAGGACTTCAACGCCATGCTGATCAACGGCTTGAGCGAACTCGAGGTCGAGGCATTCCCCCAGGACCTGCCGGAGAGTATCACGGTGGATATTGCTGCACTTGTTAAAATTGGGGATGGCATCCACGTGCGCGATATCGTCCTTTCTGACAAGGTGCAAGTCCTGGATACGCCAGATGAAATGATCGTCCTGGCGACGGCTCCTGCCAAGGAAGAGGTCGAGGAAGTTGTCATTCCTGAGGCCGCTGTGGTTGAAGAGGGTGCCGAACCAGAAGTGATCGAAAAGGGTAAAAAGGAAGAAGGAGAGGGAGAAGAGGAAGAGAAGAAATAACTTCCTCCATGTTGGTAATACCAGCAGGGACGCAATTTGCTGCGTCCCTGTTTTTTTTATTCAAGGTTCAGCATCCTGCGGAATTCTTGTTTGATCGAAAATAACCTATAAAGAAATGGAAAATCCACTTGAAGATAAACTTTTAATTCCTAGATTACTTTTCTTTCGGTTTGTAGGTTGCCTTATTTATAAATTCTCTCATATAACAAGGGTCATGAAATCCTTGACTCTCCTGTAAGAGCAGGGTGTATCATAATGAATGGAGGGCAGCATGAAAAAACTCGATTTGAAAAAAGACCTGAAATATCTTTATGTGCCGTCCGCCAAGTCGTTTTCTGTGGTGGATGTGCCGTCCATGAATTTCATCATGATAGACGGGCAGGGAAATCCCAACACCTCGGTGGAATATGCCGAGTCGATACAAGCCCTGTACACAGCGGCCTACACGCTCAAGTTCAAGATCAAAAAGGAAATGGCAGTTGATTACCCGGTAATGGCATCGGAGGGGTTGTGGTGGATGGACGATATGCGCGAATTCAGCGTGGCGCACAAGGATGAATGGAAATGGACGATGATGATCATGCAGCCGGAAATCGTCACACCCGAATTGTTCTTACAAGCCGTGGATGAGGCTGCAAAGAAAAAAGATGTGCCAGCCCTCTCCCGCCTGCGTTTGGAGACGTGCTGCGAAGGGATGGCAGCGCAAATCATGTATTTCGGTCCTTATGCAGATGAAGGCCCAACCATTGCCCGGCTGCACCAATTTATCGAAGAAAGCGGGTACGTCCGGTTTGGCAAACATCACGAGATCTACCTGGGAGACCCTCGCCGCTCCGCCCCCGAGAAATTGCGCACAACCATCCGTCAACCCATGCGGAAGCCATAAATATTATCAGGAAGCGGCTTTACGGGTTCCCGATTTATTTAGTAATCCCAACTCAGATAGAAAATTGTGGGTCATCTTGGCAGTGGCTCCCCACAGAATCTCCCCATCGAAAGAATGATAGTAAATTACCTGGAATGAGCGTGGCGCACCAGCAGGAGTAATTGGACGTTCCTCCCAATTTTCCGGATCGGCCAGCCAATCCATCGGGATGGTAAACACACGTTCCACTTCCGCCGGTTCAAGATGGATTTCGTAAGGCCAGGGCATCACCCCCACCACCGGAGTGACACGATAGCGGGTGATGGTTAGCACTTCGTTCAACTTCCCAAGGACACGGACATCAGTTGGTTTCAAACCGATTTCTTCCCCGGCTTCCCGCAAGGCTGTCTGTTCTGGGGTGGACTCACCCACGTCACAACCGCCACCTGGGAAGGATACCTGTCCCTTGTGATGTTCGACCGCCTCGGTGCGGCGGGTGAAGACGAGGTGCCACTCCTCTTTCCACCAGATGAGGGGAATCAATACGGCTGCGCAAACCAACTGCACACCAGCATACATTTCCTTGTACCCATCGGTGGATGCGACCACCCCCTGCTGATAGGCGAGACGCAGGGATTCCGCAATGGAAGCTTCTGTCAAATGAGAGGACATGTCAGGAAACAGCCTATAAATCCATCCGTTACCATTTCAATCTGTGATTTACATCCGTAAATTGGAGGTCATGGAAAAGATACAGTTTGGGATTCATCTCCCTGCTTGTGGTCACCCTCCGCTGCCACGGATTGCTCTTCCGACACCCCTCCTGCCTGTTCCTCCAACAAATCCTTTGCGCGATCATCTTCGCTGGGCTCGATGCGCCTGCCAAAGGTCAGGAAACCGGTGTGCGCCACCATCCGGTCGGTGGGACGCAGCCGGGTTGGTTCGGGTTTGTAATAGCGCAGGAGGAGTTCACACACTTCCACGAAAGCGAAATGTTCACGTCGCATAACGTAGAGCAGTCTCTCCACCTGGTTAAAGGTGGGTACCAGGTTACAGAAAAAACCACCCGGTTTGAGCGCGTTCCGCACCTGCCGAACATAATCCCACGGGTTGGGAACATCCAGGAAGCAGGCATCTACATTTGTCTCGGAAATGCCATCCCCGATATCACCCAGTTTGAAATCAACCCGCGAATCCAACCCCAGGCGCTCAAGGTTCTTACGAGCAAGATTTTGGAACTCGGGACGTTTTTCATAGGTGACCACCCGGCCTTGCGGACCGACGGCATAAGCCAGGGCCACTGTCATCGAGCCGGACCCGGTGCCGGATTCAAGCACGGTTTGCCCCGGACCGATGGACATGCTGGTGAGGATAAAACCAATATCTTTTGGATACATGATCTGCGTACTGCGCTTCAGGTCCACCAGCAGGTCTGCCAATGATGGCTGCAACATAAAAAATGGTGAGCCCTGGTGGCTGAATACCTGCGATCCCCAGGGCTTACCGATCAAATCATCGTGGGTCAATATGCCTCGGTGAGTGTGGAATGTGCCACCTGGGAGGAGTGGGAAAATGAAATGCTTATGGCGCAATCCGACCAGCAGAGCAAGGTCACCGGCAGCGGCGTGGGTGGTATTCAAATTCCAGGGCATGGTGTAAAAAGCAGGAAACAGGCGACCAGAGGAAAGTGACTCAATCAACCGGTTACCTTGATCTCCTTCTCCTTTATGGTTTAAGAACCTTCACAAAGAAATCGGAGATAGCATTATAGCAAGTAACCCGATTGGCATATTTCAGAACATCGTGACCTTCGTCTTCGAAAAGCAGGATTTCGATATCCTTGCCTTGCTTCTTCAGGTCCGCCACCAGTTCTTCGGATTCTTTTGCCACCACACGCGGGTCATTTCGTCCCTGGATGACCAGCATCGGGCAGGACAAATTACCCAGGTATGTTTTTGGTGAACGCTCCTGCATGAAAGAACGGCCGGCGCTGGTAGCCGGGTCTCCAAGGACCAATTTGAAAAAAGGCTTCCACGTCTCAGGGAGTCGCTCGAAAAAGGTGACCAGGTCGTAAGGACCGAACATGTCACAAGCAGCAGACCAGAGCTCAGGGTGTCGACCAGCCAGGGTGAGGGTCATATACCCGCCGTAAGAACGACCGACCACGGCGGCCCGCTTGACATCCAGGCGCTTATCCTTGGTAAGGATTTTGGTCATCGCATGGACATGATCGAGGCGGTCCTTACCACCCCAATCACAGTCCACTTGTTTCATATAGTCCAGCCCATAACCGCTGGAACCGCGCACATTCGGGACAAAAACCGCAAAACCGCGCAAGGTAAGGAACTGGATGAGGGGCATCGAAAACCAGGCAAAATCGGGACGCTCCTGGCTCTGCGGTCCCCCATGTATGTAATAGACCAGAGGGCGCGGACCCTTGAAGCCCAAGCCCGTGGAGGGAAGATAAAGCCGGGCGGAGACGCGGGTGCCATCAAATGACACGAAGGATGCATCTTCCCCTTTGGCGAGATGGTCTTCCAGGACACCAAGAATGCGTTCTTCGGTGTGCATGACAATGATTTCGCGATCCCGGCCTTCGACCGTATAAATCTGAGTTGGGCTGACCGCCGTGGAAAATGACATGACGAAGCGATCGCCTTCCCGGTCATAGTAAATGGAATCCAGTTTGCCATCCGAAAGATCGCCCTCGCCCACCAGGGTGTATTTCAAAGTCATGATGCGATGTGCTTCGTTATAAGTGGCTTCATACTCCCACGTGCAGCCATCGATATTGAAAGCGACCAGGTAATGAATTCCCTTCAGATGCGAAAGACCGGTCAACTCTCCCACACCGGTGTGCTGAATCCCTTTTAACTGGACGGGGAGGATCTTGCCCGGTTTGGAAAGTTCGATCAGTCCCAGGCTGTACTTATCATCGAACAAGGCGCAGGTGACCAGCACGCCGGACTCGGATGGGGTCCAGGCTGTGGCTCCAACCCCGTTGAGGGGAACCGATTCCCCTTTCTTGCGCTGTTCGATCGGCTTACCGATCAACAGGTTTTTCTTCCCGTTTTCCCACAGCCAGATGGCGATATCACCTGCAGAATATCCATCACCAAGGAGCACGCGGGAATGATCCTTATTGGGGGTGTAAGGGATGGCACCCCACTCGGACTCATCCAGCTTGGTCAGTTTATTCGTGCGCAGGTCGCCACGATAGGCTTCCTGGATACCCTTGTCAGTGCGCTCCGCGTTTAGATAAACAATGTTCTTTTCGATATCACAGTCTGACAGGTGCACCCGGTATTTTGAAAGGGCGCCATCAAAGGCCGGTTCTGGAAACCCACCGTTAATCGAAATGAACATCGGCTGGTAGTTTTCATCCCCGTCGTGATCAAGCATAACGAGAATCCGGTCAAGGAGAGGAAAAACATAAAACGAATAGCCTCCCACCAGGTCGGGGTTCTGCATGGAAATATCAGGCGGCAGAAGCGGCTCGGGGACCGATCCGCCATAATACATGGCATAGAGACTCAGGTGTCCTGAAAGATTGCTAACAAAAAATATCCGGTCACCAGCAAGTTGGGGAGCAAGGTGCAAACGGGCGGATAAGAATGATTCAATCCTGGGAGGCATAAGGTTTTCCTTTCAATAAGATTAATTAATATTATCACGAAAGTCTTGACGAATTTCAACCCCCCAGATAAAATGTGGAATGTAGGTGGTAAGTGTTCGTGCTGGAATCGCAGGGAGCCGGCCCAAGAGCAATCCACAAGGGTCGGTGTTTTTTAAATAAATCATCGCAGAGGCACCTCGACCGCACTGAATACCGAGCACCATTATCCTATTCTTTTTTTTCACGTAAGGAGAAGCAATAAAATGGCAGAGCGTGTGACCGGTACGGTCAAATGGTTCAATGCGTCGAAGGGCTACGGCTTCCTCGCACGCGAAGGCGGCCCGGATGTTTTCGTCCACTACAGCGCCATCGAGTCTGATGGGTTTCGCACCCTTCAGGAAGGCCAGGCGGTCGAGTTCGAAGTTGAACAGGGACCAAAGGGGCTTCAGGCAGCTCACGTAAAACCCATGTAATTTTTCAATTGAACCAAAAAAATCCCTCCCCAGCGCCGGGGAGGGATTTCATTATTAAGAGAAGGAACTATCTTTTCGAAGTAATTTCGACCCGGCTCAGCCATTCTCCAACGAACAGGAATACCGCACTCCCGAGGGTGGCCATCCCGGCATTAATGGGGCCCGCAGCTGCGAAAGTCCAGCCGATGGCGGTGCCAATGCCATGTCCAATCCAAAACCCAAGCCAGGATAATATAATGTAAAGCGCTAGCTTGCTCAAGCCGCCACCCTTCCAGAAGTGGAAGGCGGTGCCATATATCGAAGAAAGGATAATCCCAAATACGATGGCGGGGAAAGTCATAACTCTCTCTAAGGAAGAATTATATCATAAACTGGCTATACGCAGATTAATCGATCATGCCCCCGCCGAGAACCAAATCCTCATCATAAAAGACGGCGGCCTGACCGGGGGTAATATCCCGCTGAGGCAAATCGAAGCGCACACTCAGGCTGCAGGTATTTTTCCCCGGTTGATTATTATCGAGCGGTGTGACCTCGGCCCAGGCTTCCCTGGCCGTATAGCGTGTTTTTACCTCCGCACGAAAAGCTTCTTTTGGCGCTTCGCTTGAAATCCAGTTGACATCCCTGGCAATCAGATCACGCAACCCCAACTCCTCCTTACCACCGATCACGAGGGTATTGGTTGTAATAGCTTTTGAAAGCACATAGAGCGGAGTGAGAGAAGCTACGCCCAATCCCTTGCGCTGACCGATCGTGTAATATGCCAGCCCCTGGTGCTCACCCAAAACTTTCCCATTACGATTTACGATTGGACCCGATGTGCCTATTTCCGGCGCGTTCCGCCTCAAGAAATTACGGTAATCTTCCCCGGCTAGAAAACACAAGTCCTGACTGTCTGAACGTGTGGCGGTGGGCAGGCCAAAGGTTTCGGCAAGTTTGCGGATTTCCGGTTTGGAGTACTCCCCCACCGGGAAGAGTGCCTTCGCCAGCTTCTCCTGGGTTAAAACGTGAAGCACATAGGACTGGTCTTTCGCATGGTCCACCGAACGCAAAAGTTGCCACCTGCCATCCTCCAGGGCGCGCTTCCTGGCATAGTGACCTGTCGCCAGAAATTGCGCTCCGTGGGCCAAGGCATGATTGAGCAGGAAGTCCCATTTGATACGCTGGTTGCAAACCACGCAAGGGTTGGGTGTTATTCCCCTAGCGTATCCATCCATGAAGGATTGGACAACAATGGAATGGAACAACTCCTTCGCATCCACAACGTAGAATGGGATGTCGAGCTTGGCTGCGACGCGGCGGGCCAATGCCATAGAGTCGGGCGTGCAACAGCGATTGGATTCTTCCCTGCCGGTTTCACTCCAAAGGCGCAGCATCATGCCGGTAACCTCATAGCCCTGCTGTTTAAGCAAAGCCGCGGCGACCGAGGAATCTACACCTCCAGACATGGCAACGACAACTTTAGACATTTTTAATCGATCCCCGATTATCGCCGGTTAATGCTCTTGCCTGCTGAACGATGCCTGGGACCACTTTTAAAAGTGCATCAATGTGCGCTGGTGTTGTCCCTTCTCCAAGAGTAACGCGGAGCGACCCCAGCCCCCATTCGCGGGATAGCCCAATCGCAGTCATTACCTCGCTTGGTTCAGGATTTCCGGTCCTGCAGGCAGACCCGGAGGAGCAGGCAAAGCCTGCCGCATCAAGCAGGGTAAGAAGAAGGTTACCATCTACACCTTTAAAAGCAAATGAACAGTGGTTGGGTAAGCGGTCAAGCAGGTGACCTGTCAACTGAGAATCGGGAACCTCCTCAAGGATCGTCCCGATGATCCGATCGCGCAACGGGCGAACGTGATCTGTGCGCAAAATGCGCTCCTTAGTGGTCAAGCGGAGTGCCTCAGCAAGTCCAACGATATACGGGACATTTTGCGTTCCAGCCCGGACTCCAGACTCCTGCCCGCCACCCGTCTGGGTCGGGAAAATAGGTGTACCCTTGCGGACATAAAGAACTCCAACGCCTTTGGGTCCGTAAAACTTGTGGGCACCTAGGGACATCAAGTCCACACCCAAAGTCTGGACGTCGAGAGGAAGATACGCTGCCGCCTGGACTGCGTCAGTGTGAAAAGGGACATTGTAGGCGTGACAGACAGCCGCTATCTCTGTAACCGGGTTAATCGTGCCAATTTCATTATTGGCATACATCACCGATACAATGGCCGTTTCCTTACAAATCGCATTTTCTACCGCTTCGGGTGAAACCATTCCGAATTGGTCGGTCTCAAGCCATTCGACCTGGAATCCATAATGTTCTTCCAATTGCTGTGCGGTTTTGCTCACCGCATGATGCTCAACCCGGCTGGCAAGGATCCAGTTTGCCCCGGTTTTTTCACGCCTTGCAAGCGCCGCCCCCCGGAGGGCGAGGTTGTCGGACTCAGATCCGCAAGAGGTAAAAACGACCTCCTCAGGATGGCAATTGAGTTCAGCCGCGACGGTTTCGCGGGCCGATTCGATCGCAGCTTCGGCTTGCTGCCCATAGCGATGGATTGAAGAAGGATTACCAAACTTCTCGTTAAAAAAGGGCAGCATTGCATCAAGCACACGCGGGTCGACCGGCGTGGTGGCAGCGTAGTCCAGATAAATATGGTCAATCATAGGAAGCGATTATACCCCGATGGGGTATGATATACCGCCAGTGCGAAGCGCGATAAACCACTTCTGTGAATATAATCATATGTTCCATAATCCATGTCTATTGCAGGGGGATACCATCCAAGAAAAATCGGAATGCAATCCAGTTTGAACCGGGATGTAATCCCTAAAAGCCGGGATGATATAATCCCAACATCCCATGGAACCAAACCTGCGACAAAGCCAACTCCCACACCCAGCCGGCGGTTATTCAGTCTCAACCCCCGTTTACGAGGGACCACTCGATCTGCTCCTGCAACTCATCGAGCGGGCCGAACTGGATATCACCGCCGTATCCCTGGCCCTGGTGACTGACCAGTACCTGGCATATATCCACCAAATGCAAGTGCCAGCCGACGAAATTTCAGGGTTCCTGGTGGTGGCAGCCAAATTGATACAGATCAAGTCGGAGGCTTTGCTTCCCAGACCTCCAGCCAGGGAAGCGGGCGAGGAAAACCTGGGTGAGGCGCTGGCTTATCAACTGCGAATTTATAAGCGCTATAAAGAACTGTCCAACTGGTTGGATGACCGCGAAACACGCCACCTGCGCACCTATTTACGGGTCGCGCCTCCCCCGAAGATCGAAAGTCGTCTCGACCTTTCCGATATTACTCTAGCTGATCTGCTGGCTGTTGCAGTGGATATTTTCTCGGATGAAGCGGAGAAACAGGCACTTGGAACGATCATTTCAGCGCCGCGTATCACCATCCGTGAGAAAATCACATTGATCGCAGAACATCTGGGAAAGAAACCCAGTACCACGTTCAGGGGAATGCTGGGGGATAAACCGACCCGCCTCGAAGTGGTCGTTACCTTCCTGGCGCTTCTGGAACTAGTCAAACGCTACCGGGTATCTGCAAAACAGGACCAATTATTCAGCGACATTCAAATTGATAGGCTGGAAGAGTGGGGTACCAACGAAGACCTGGACATCGAATTCGAATAATGACGCAAATAGATTGATTCCCATATCTGGTTCAAACCAGATTAGCTGTATACTAAATTAGCCAATTTAAGAAGGAGAATCCATGAACAATATTGAAATTATTTACTATGTGAGAGACGCGGTAGCATGCTTGGGTGTGCTGGTGGGACTCGGCGGCGCTGTCTTTCTCTTTATTCGTAAGAAGACCCTACCCGCCATTTTAGCCCTGATCGGTTTTATCCTCCTGGGCATCGAGCCATCCCTGGATGTGATCCTATGGCGCGTCCTGGCGAACAACAGCAATGCCAATTACGATACATTGAATTATGCCTACGCCTGCATTACAGGCCCGGCGCTATTCCTGGGAATCCTGCTGATTGTATTGGTTTTCATCCTGGGTTTCAGGGAAACCAAGTTACCACCTCCACCCATGGAACCGCCGGTGGACCTGCCCCCAGCCACATAATATCGGGGAAGTGACATGAAAATAAAGGATGCGCCTTCTAGCGCATCCTTTTTCGTATCCCTGAGATTGCCAACAATGTCAACGAAGCGCCCCCTCCATCAAAAACCAGCACATCCACCCAACTTGGGTGGCGGCCCGGCACAAAGGATTGATGGAACTCATCAGAAATAGCATATAGAACAGAAAGGAGCAATGCCAACCACCAGAGGCGTTTATCCAGGCGCAATCCGTACCAGTACGCCAGCGCTAACAGGCCATAACCTAACATGTGTGCCCCCTTTTTAACGACCAGGTCCCAACACCCAAAATTGGGCAATTCCCTGGATGGGATGGATGAAAAACTAAAAATAATGGTCATAACTACAACGGCGGGTAACCAGCGTAGAATACTTTTATTAAGTTTCATGGTGTCAAGTATAATCAAGTTTACCTAATCCTTATCGCACTTGATTATGAAACTCAACCTCGCGCTTGCCCAAATCAATACCACGCTGGGAAATATCCAGGCCAACCTGGAAAAACACTTGACGTTGGCGAAACAAGCCGTCCAGGATGGCATGGATATGGTGGTGTTCCCGGAACTCTCGTTGACGGGGTATGTTCTCCAGGACCTCGTGCCAGCCGTAGCCTGCCGAGCTGAAACCGACGATCCCATTTTTAAACCACTGCTCGAAATAAGCCGAGATATTGACATGCTCGTCGGCTTTGTGGACGAAGATACCCGTCACCGGTTTTATGTTGCCTCGGCATATCTCTCACAAGGAAAGGTCGTCCACGTTCATCACAAATTGTATTTGCCAACTTATGGGTTGTTCGACGAAGGTCGTTTCTTTGCTCCCGGCAATTCTGTGAGTGCCTTTGACACACGCTTTGGTCGATTTGGAATGTTGATTTGCGAGGATTTTTGGCATGCTTCGCCCCCATACCTGCTCTGGCAGGATGGGGCAGAAATGCTTTTGTTATCGTCCGCCTCACCGGGGCGGGGCTTGAATGGAGAGCCAAAGCTGGAAACTTCCAGGTGGGTCGAACTCATCAACCAGGCATACGCCAGCCTTTTCACCATCTTTGTTGCCCACTCCAACCGGTCTGGTTTTGAGGATGGGCTTAATTTCATGGGCGGTTCCACCATTTTCGACCCAAACGGAAAGTTGCTCAATCAAGCTCCCTATTTTGAGGAAGCATTCATTAAAACTGAAATCGACCTGAACCAATTGCACCGTACGCGCGCCCGTCTGCCATTGCTGAGAGATGAACGCCCTGAATTGGTGCTAAAGGAACTCGAGAGAATTCTTAATAAATAATGTCCTCCATCGTCACCCGCGGAATGTAGCCTTCCCGGAGAATCTTATGGAAATTAACCTATCCATTGACCCCGACCTCGTACGAAAAATATTGACGGAATTCATTCGCTCGGAAATTACCCGGCCCGGGTTCTCTCACGCAGTAGTCAATTTATCAGGCGGAGTTGATTCGGCTGTTTCCTTCGTGCTGTCAGTGGAAGCAATGGGACCAAAGAACGTGCTGGCGATCCGCTGCCCATACAAGACGTCTTCCCCGGATTCATTGGAGCATGCCCAGATCCTGATCGATCAATTTGGTTGTCCTTCTGTGACCATTCCAATCACCGATATGACCGACGCACTGATTTCCTTGGAGCCGGGGATGCCAGATATCCGCAAAGGGAATATCATGGCGCGCGCCCGCATGATCGTTGCCTATGACCAATCCGAAGCGTTCAAGGGACTGGTCATCGGGACCGGAAACAAAACCGAAATCCTGCTCGGATATACCACCTTGTACGGCGATTCGGCCTGCGCGATCAACCCGATCGGCGACCTTTACAAGACGCAGGTACGTCAACTGGCGCGAGCGCTGGGAATCCCGGAAGCAATCATCGCCAAGCCTCCCTCAGCAGACCTGTGGACCGGTCAGACAGACGAGGGAGAGCTCGGGTTTACTTATGCGGAAGTGGACAAACTGCTTTACCTGCTCGTTGACCAGCGCTATCGCCCCGAGGAATGTGTGGAAGCCGGGTTTGGCGTGAAATTTGTGCGCATGGTTTATGAACGCGTACGCAGGAACCAGTTCAAACGAGTCCTGCCTCCGATTGCCAAGCTCAGCAGCCGCACTGTGGGATACGATTTCCTGTACCTGCGCGACTGGGGAACATAACCGGATACCACCACCCATAAAAGGTTTGGGGTGAGATATGGCCTCAAACCTTTTTCTATTAGAGGTTTCCCTTTGAAGTTTTCGATACCCTCGGCACTCCGCAACCGTCGTTACTTTTATCTTTGGTTGGGATTACTTATTTCGATCGCCGGCTCGCAAATGCAGATTGCTGCCATCTTTTGGCATATCCGCATTCTCACCGGGAATCCGCAGCCCCTGGCCCTGGGTGGAATTGGCCTGGCACGCATCCTGCCGATCATCGTATTTTCTTTCGTGGGGGGACCGGCTGCAGATACGTTAAACCGACGCCGGATCCTTTTCGTCACCCAAACTGCGATGGCTCTGGTGGCGCTGGTTTTGGCGATCCTGACCTTTACAGGACAAATCACCATCTGGTACATCTATCTGCTGACAGCTGTCCAGGCTACTGCCCTGGCATTTGATGGTCCCGCCCGCCAGGCAATGATTCCCAATATTGTCACCGAGAAAGATTTGCAAAGTGCCTTCAGCATGTCATCAATCGCAAATAATGCCGGGTCGATCATCGGCCCGGCGTTGAGCGGGATCGTCATCGTCGCTCTTGGACAGGGGTACACCTATTTTTTTAATGCCGTTTCGTTCCTAGCAGTGATCGTTGCGCTGGTATTGATTGGCCCTGTCACGCAGGATTCCAAGAAATCCGGCATCCATCTTAGCGCAGCCATGGACGGTGTCCGGTTCATATTTACCAAACCAATCATTCTCTCCACCATGCTGATGGATTTCGTAGCCACATTTTTCGCTTCAGCCAATACCATGATGCCGATCGTTGCTAAGGATATCCTAAAAGTTGGTGAGATCGGCTATGGCTGGTTGTCGTCGGCGCAAGCGATCGGATCAGTGATCGCCGGAATTGTGGTATCTCAGGTTCAAAAATTGCACAAACAGGGGCTAACCTTCCTCATTGCGGTGGTCATCTTCGGGGCAGCAACGGTATTGTTCGGCGCCACTACTATATTTACCATCGCAATGGTCGCGCTGATCCTGATGGGCGCCGCCGACGCGGTCAGCACAATCATCCGTAATACCATCCGGCAATTGAACACTCCGGATCATATCCGCGGTCGCATGACTGCCGTCAACCAGATCTTCTTCCAGGGAGGTCCCCAGTTTGGAGAGGTGGAATCAGGGATTGTTGCCGCCCTGTTCGGGGTCCCGGCAGCCATTATATCGGGGGGGATCGGCTGTATCGTGGGTACGGCACTGATCGTCCTGAAATGGCCGCAACTGCGCACTTACCAAGGCGACGAACACTTGCAAACAAAAGCGTTAATTGATTGACGTCTTCCCTACGCTTGCCTGACGAGTGCCGTACGACCTGATAAAACGCACGAGCTGTGGTTGACTTTACCGGGAAATCGCACTATACTGGACTTAGAGTACTTGCCTATGCGAGTGTTTTTTATACCATATCCGTTGTATACCTGAAAGGCACGCTGGTGTTGCGCGTGCCTTTCACTATCTCTTGACCAAGGAGATTGAAAATGGACTCTGGAATGATCGGCAAGATCGACAAAGCCAAGCGTTACGCACAAGAACCACATCGCTTCCACTTCGAGTCTTTTACAGTGAAAATTGACGGTGAGAACAATTCCCATGTAGTCAAATATGCAGACAACAAGTGGGATTGTGATTGCGACTATTTCCGCTCACGAGGAGTTTGTACACATACGATATCCATCACAAACTACATCCTCAAGGATATGGTGCCCGCACCCGTGGAAGCCAGTTAAAGACAAATAAGACGAACCCTTAACCTCCGAGGCCAAATTACCCCGGAGGTTTCTTTTTTTTCACGCAGGTGACCCAATTCGGACGTTTTCAGGTACAATTCGCATCCATGAAACCAATTACTCGACGAGATTTTCTCAAACTGGGAGGCCTTGCCCTGGCAAGCCTGGCCTTCACCCCATTCTTACCCGAATTTACCGAGTTTGAAGATGTTGATCTGGTACGTGTGGCATATCACTCGGTGAGCGTATACCTTGAGCCTGATGAAAAGAGCAGGATTGTCGGAACATGGAACCGCGATGACCTGGTGCATGTATATGAAACGGTGCAGGCTGCAACCCCTATTTACAACCCGATCTGGTACCGCGTCTTTGGCGGGTACATGCACCGGGAGCGACTGCAAAAAGTACGGGTTCATTACAACCCCGCCCTTTCGAGTGTACCGGATACCAAGCTGCTGGCTGAACTAACCGTTCCATTTACCCAGATCTACCGCTATAACCAATGGGACGGCTGGACAACTGACTACCGGACTTATTACAGCACGATCCACTGGATAACCGACATAACAAGCGGACCGGATGGAAAAGCCTGGTACAGCCTTCAGGATGAGGCGGATGAGAGTACCTATTACATCCCAACCGCGCAACTGCGCCCAATTTCCCCCGACGAGATCACCCCGATTTCTCCGGAGGTATCCCCGGACAAGAAACGGATCGATGTAAACCTGAAAACACAAACCCTGGTCTGTTACGAAAACGACCAAGCAGTATTAACCGCGGATGTTTCCAGCGGTGTATTTGGACTTTACGATACACCAACCGGGCATTTCAATATTCTGGATAAACTTCCTTCACGTCGCATGCATGGAAGTGACCTTTTCGCTAGCGAAGAAGAAAATGTCCTTGCCGGAGTCCCTTGGTGCAGCTTCTTTACGGAAATAGGACATGCCCTTCATGGCACCTACTGGCACGATAATTTCGGCCTGCCCATGAGCCATGGCTGCGTTAATATGCGCACCGAGGAAGCCAAATGGCTTTTCCGCTGGAGCCTGCCCTCGGCCGGGTTCGACCAGATCGATAAATCCACCCTGGATAAGCGGGGTTTCGGGACTGCTGTAGATATCCACATGTAATATGCCCCTTTTAAGCTGGCCCACTAAAACCCTTCCTGACCTAGATCCTGCCGACTTGATGCTCGACTCGGTGGTGTATCCAAGCGCATGCGGATACCCAGATGTGAAAGCGGACAGCCATCTTTTCCTGGGGGAAAATTTGCGGATCATGGCCGCGTTGCTCCCAGAATATGAAAGTCAGCTAGATTTGATCTACGCTGATCCCCCTTTTTTTACCAACAAGCGCTACTCCGCCCGGATTGGGCGGGGGGAGGATTCGCGGCGCCCGCAGGATTGGCAGAATGGCTGAAGGGTACGGAGATCACTGGGATAACCTGGATGGTTATCTGGATTTTCTATACCCGCGTCTGGCAATGATGTACCGGCTGCTAGCTCCCAACGGTACCCTCTACCTCCACCTCGACTGGCACGCGAATGCTTATGCCCGTATCCTGCTCGACGAAATTTTTGGAAGAGAACATTTGTTAAATGAAATCATTTGGACATATCATGGGCCATCCCCCATCCGGCGCGCCTTCAATCGCAAGCACGATGCCATCCTCGTCTATACCAAAGGTGACGACTATACTTTCAATGCCGATGCCGTGCGGGAACCATATCATCCAAACACCGTTAAAACGTTTGCGTCTTCTTCCAAAGCCGGGTTTGGTAAAATCCCCGATTTGGAACGCGGGAAAGTCCCTGAAGACTGGTGGTACTTTCCGGTGGTTGCCCGCCTGCACAACGAGCGGACGGGTTACCCGACCCAGAAACCTGAAGCCCTGATCGAACGCATTCTCCTGGCTTCTTCAAATCCCGGCGACCTGGTTGCCGATTTCTTTTGCGGCTCAGGGACATTTCCTCTCACCGCCGCCCGTCACGAACGACGCTTCCTGGCAGGGGATATTTCCTGGCGAGCAATCCATACCACACGCGAACGTGTGATCGAGTCATTGAGAAAACCATTTTCTTTGAGTCGGGAAACATCTGCGCTAATACCAACGAATTCGTTTGACTGCAGGATCATTGTTTCAAACTTGACGATTTCCTTAATAGATCCTCCTGCCCTGGATTATTGGGAGGTGGATCCAGCCTGGGACGGAAAAATTTTCCGGAGTGTATTCCAAGCCCGGCGTTCGAACCGTTCCGCTGAAATTTCGCTTGAAATAAAAATGCCCGCCGCGCCGACAAATGTCTGCGTGCGGGCCGTCACCGTGGATGGGTCAGTTATTCAATCACACATCCAGCCGGTATCCAACGCCCCTGATCGT
>CAVXCH010000012.1:0-100160 GCA_963760245.1 uncultured Chloroflexia bacterium
TTTTAATAATTGCGGAGAGTCCGGATCAGCCTCAATCGCCTGCCGCAGCCAGGATATATGCACATCCAAAGTGCGGGTATCGTCGGTGTAATTCGTTTCCCAGACTTTCGAAAAAAGAGCCTTGCGCTCAACAACTTCGCCGTGATGTTCGATCAATAATTTTAACAAATTCACCAAACGCGGTGTCAGCCGGGCCTGTTTCCCAGAGCAGCGGACCATACGTTTTTCGGTGTCCAATCTAATCGGCCCGGCATGGATGCTGTCCTTCCCATCACCGGGGAGGAGATGGCGAATGCGATTGACCAGTTTTTGGGCGGTAAAAGGGAGGGAGAGGATGGCGTCCGCATTAATTTTTTCCACCCCACGGTCTTCATCGAGGATAACCAGGATAGGAAGACTGGCGGCTTTTTCGCGCAATGACTGGCAAATCCGCTTTCCGCTGCTCCGCAGAGTGGCCGCGTTAACCACAACCAGTTCCGGAGCAAAGCCATCTGCCAGACGCGCTAAGGCCTCCGTGCCACTGGAGGCCAGTTCAACAACAAAACCTTTTTTCCGCAGGGCAGGAGTGAATGCGGGATGATCTGCGTGATTGCCCTCTATGAGCAGAAGGGTAGCGTCATTCATGATTTATTATTCAAGTGGATTTTCCAGGAATTTCCAACATTATACACCAATCTTAACAAAACACATTGATCCTTGACACCAATCCAATAATTTGAAAAGAGGCCGCAAGTGTGAGTCGATATTGCCAAAGGCAAAATATATTTTCACACCCAAGACAGGTATTACCAAAAAGCATCAGCTATGCCACCCAAAAATGGGGGAACACCACTCTGATAATTACTTCCAGGATCATTGCCAGCATGAACCAGGTGCCAAAGGCGCGGGTATTTACAAACCCCTGAGGAGCAAAGTAGAGCGGCCAACCACCCTGTCCGTCGGGAAAGCCTTCGGGGCGCGTTTCAGGCTTGGGTTTAAGGAACTGCGGAGCTAATTTAAGGAGCGTGGGAACCGCAACAAAAACCAGCAGGAGTATGGGCGTGAAATAACGGGTGAAAATAAATACGAGAACCAGCAAGTATGGCAGTGCCATCATGGCCAGCACGGCGTAACGGGCTGCCTTCTCACCGATAAGCACGGGCAAAGTGAAAATCTTCTTTGCCTTGTCAATCAACATTTTATCGATGTGTTTGCCAAAAATGACCGTGGTCACCCCCAGCACATAGGGTAAACTCGCCCAAATTACATTCCACGACCAGACACGCGTCAGAACATAGTACCCCCCGCCTACCATCAGCGGTCCCCAGACGATCAGTACTGCGATTTCACCCATGGCAATATATTTCAAAGGCCAAGTGTAGAACAAAACAAAGAAAGCTCCCAGTGCAAGCAGTAACCAGGTCAGACCACCACCGCTAATAATCCCGAGAGCGATGCCGCATGCCAAGGACAATAACCCGGTTATCGCAAAGTAGGTCAGGTGCTGGCGCTTGGTCAAAAGACCGTCAGCCACCGGTTGGGGGCCATACAGCGTACGATAGTAATTGTCTTTATCCACCCCACGCGTATAGTCAGTGTAATCGTTGAAGATATTATTGGCCGCATGTGCCAGTACTAGTCCGATGGTCAGGATGAACCACGTGAACAGATTTATTCTGAAGCCGTCATGCCAGGCGAACAACCCAGCCAGCACCGCAGAGAGCAGGGTCATTAACAAAACCGCAGCCCGCGTACTGATGAGCCATTTTGAGATAATATCCAGTTTGTCCCACTCTTCCTTTGAAACGTTCGGGATTACCGTTAAAGCTTTTTTCCACATTGCAAAGTTCATTTCGTACTCTCCTAGTCAGAATGCGGGCAGATTATACTCGATGTTTGTATTGTGAGTTTCGTCACACGAACGAATGACTTCCCCCACTGGCATATAACCCCCGAAGAAAACATACTAATGGGAGATTTATGCCATACTTGGTATTTATTTCCGCGGCAAGATTTTAATGATAAGGTGGAGCGAACCCATGATTTCAAATTATTGTATGTCAGCTCTTCCCAGACTTGGAGTGAGGTGATCCATGACCGCCAATGGAACATCAGAACATTCATTTTACGACCAGGTTCTTGAGTCTACGCCGAACGGCGAAAGGTTGAGACTGTGTTTGCAGTGCGGCGATTGCAGCGGCATTTGCCCCTTTGGCTACCTCATGATCCATCCACCGAGCAGGATGATCGCCCAACTTCGGGCAGATCGATTTCAGAATGTGTTGGACACCGATACCGTCTGGATGTGCGTTTCCTGTTATGCCTGTACGGCGGTTTGCCCGGCTCAAATCCCGTTGACACCCGGCCTGATGGCTCGAACAAAGGAAGAATTGATCCTGGCAGGCAATGTTCCCGCTGAACTTCAAAGTGCATTAGAGAACTCCCAGCGTTATGGTAATCCTCTCGGAGAATCTCCCCGCAAGCGGGCAGACTGGGCAACCGGGATCGTCCCGGAAGTCAAAATCATGGGGAAAGTCAGAAAAAAGGTGGACTGTGTTGTGGTTTGTGGGTGATTATCCATCCTATCACCCCCGGGTTCAATTAATCACAAAAGCATTGACTAAAGTACTCAATGCCCTGGGAGTGGATTTCGGCATCCTCGGTCCTGAGGAATCCAGCGATGGCGACTCGCAGCGCCTGGCCGGGGAACGTGGGTTATTTGAGATGCTGGCCGAGAAGAATGGGATGGCGTTCAATAAATACGAATTCAACGAAATCATTACAACCGATCCACACGCATACAACGCGATCAAAAACGAATACCCGGGGTTGGCATCTCTTATCCAATCCGCCACTATACCGAGTTTTTGGCCGACCATCTTGAACAACTTAAACCCATGCTGAAGCATGAAGTGAAAAAGAAAGTGACCTATCACGATCCCTGCTACCTGGGACGAGCCAACGGGATCTATGACCAGCCGCGTGCGCTTCTGCAAGCCATTCCCGGGATTGAACTCGTGGAAATGTCCCACAACCACAAGAACAGCCTGTGCTGCGGTGGTGGTGGCGGTGGGATGTGGCTGGATGGCTTCCAATGGGAAAAAGCGCATGTGCGTCTGTCTGAATGGCGCGTGAGCGAGGCACTTGCAACCGGTGCTGATATTTTGGCAGTCGCCTGTCCGTATGAATCACCGCGTTTTGAAGATGCTGCCAAGACGGTCCAGGGAGCTGGACAACTGAAAGTGATGGACATCGCAGAATTGCTTAATGAAGCGATGGGCAATTAGAGAGGCTAAAAATGAATATCGTCATCCTGGCTAAACTTGTCCCAGATCTGGTCGAAGAACTAAGCATAGATCCCAGCGGAAAAGCGCTGGATTCAGCCTGGCTGCGTATGATCATCAATGAATTTGATGACCACGCCATCGAGCAAGGCATTCTCCTTAAAGAGCGCGGCGGAGGCCAGGTAACAGTGGTCGCCCCGGATATCGAGGGTGTGGACGATGTGCTCTTCACTGCAGCCGCCAAAGGCGCTGACCGGTTGATAAAAATCAAAGGGGATTTTTCAGGTGCAAACAACCACGCCCTTGCGCGTGCAATTACTGGAGTTGTCAAGGAGCTTAAACCTGACCTGGTACTCACGGGTGTGCAAGCCAACAATGACCTGGACGGCTCACTGGGTCCCCTGCTGGCAGGATGCCTGGAAATGCCTTATGTAGGTTATATATCGGGCGTCTCACTGGCAGAGGGAAAATCCAAGGTTCGGAAAGAATATCCCGGTGGATTGATCGCCGAGTTGGATGTGACACTGCCAGCAGTATTGGGGATCCAGGCCGCAGAACAGCCCCCGCGCTATGTGGCAGTCAGCAAAGTGCGCCAAATGATGAAGACTTCCACAATCGAAGAACGGACGGCTGCCTGGTCTGGACATGGCCGGTGGACCAACCCTAAGCCGCATGTTCCAAACCGAGGCCGGCCAGCGTGCCACGATGCTTACCGGCAGCCCGGATGAAGTTGCCACCAAACTGGTGGGTATTTTCAAAGAATTAGGCGTGCTCTGAGAGGAGAACCACCATGAATCAGGATATTTATGTAGTCATCGAGCATCTGCGTGGGCAAGTGGCGGAAATTTCCTATGTAATGTTGGCAGGAGCACGCGAGCTTGGCAAAAGAAATGGGTGGGAATGTTGTCGCAGTCCTGCTTGGTCACAATGCACAAGGACTGGCTGGAAATCCTTCGGCAGGCTCAGGACAGTACCTGGCTGCGGACAAAGTCATCTATATTGATCACCCGGCACTGGCTGATTTTACATCCGATGCCTATCAAAAAGCCCTGACCAGTTTGATCGGCAAGGATCAGCCGAAAGCAGTTTTATTTGGCAGTACCTCCATTGGAACGGACATGGCCAGTACACTATCGATTAAATTGGGATTACCGATGGTAAGTTCCTGCCGAAGTTTTAGCGCAGACGGCAAATTTGTCAGCCAAATCTGTGGAGGCAAAATTATGGCTGAGGGAGACTTGCCCGGCTCCAACCGCACTGGTCACCATGGTGCCCGGCGGATATAAAGCCGAACAGGGACAGAGTACTCAACCGGCAGCCATAACCCAGGTCGAAACCCCGGCATTGGAATCTCTGCGGGTCATCCTGGATAAATACATCGAACCAGCATCAGGCGATGTGGATATTGCCAAAGAACCGATCCTGGTCTCGGTTGGTCGCGGCATCCAGAATAAAGATAACATCATATTGGCCGAGGATTTAGCCAAAGCGCTGGGAGGCACTGTATCAGGCTCCCGTCCGGTCATAGACCAGGGTTGGCTGGCAACCTCACGCCTGGTGGGTAAATCTGGCAAGAGCGTCAAACCCAAGATTTACCTTGCGTTGGGCATCAGCGGTGCACCCGAACACGTCGAGGGGATTACCGATAGCGATACGATCATTGCCATTAACACCGATCCGGCCGCACCAATTTTCGGAGTTGCGAAATACGGCTCCGAAATAGACCTGTTCGATTTGATCGAAGTCCTGACGAGAAGGTCAAGCAATCCAAAGGTGGGTAGAGCGATGACCTACGATGTGATCAAGTCAATCCTGTGTACTTCTTGCCTTGCTGATCGCCGGAGGGATATTCCTCTGGCGGGTCTATCAGCTGCTCTGGGCAAATTTGCGGCTTGGTCAGCGCAGCGGTCCTTTCAAAAAATGGGGGGATCGGATCAAGGGCGTTGTTGTTTACGTAGCTGGACAATTCCGCTTGTTCCGCGTTTTAATCCCAGGGACCGGTCACTTCTTCATCTTTTGGGGATTCCTAATTCTTTCCCTGACCATCCTTGCAGGCGATTGTTGAGGGATTAGTCAGTTTCGCAAACCCTCACTTTTTACTTCCGCTGATCGGGAGTTTTGGCCCTCTGGCTTTACTTCAGGATCTGTTCGCAGTATTCGTGATGATTGCGGTTATTTACGCGTTGGTCGTGCGCCTGATCGTCAATCCCAAACGCTACCTTGGCAGTCACAAAAGCCAGGGCGTAATGGTATTGATGTTCATCTTCACCATCATGCTTTCATTGCTGGTGATGAACGGCATCCGCATCAATCTTGGACAGGATCCGTTGCATGTCTGGCGCCCTATTTCAACAGCTGTCGGTAAGGTCTTTTCCGGAGCGGCTGCTGGAACGCAAGAGCTTATCAAAGAGATCGCCTACTGGACCCACCTGGGTGTGGTTCTTCTCTTCCTGACCGAACTGCCGGAAGGCAAGCACTTTCACGTTGTCACTTCCGTGCCTGCCGTCCTCCTCCGCAATCTGGAGCCGCACGGCCGGTTGCCTGCGGCGACAGAATCTAAACGGTCAGGTTGGCGTCAGTGCAATTGAACAATTCCGCTGGCGGCAGATGCTTGACTTTTACACCTGCACCGAATGCGGCCGCTGCCAGGATGTCTGCCCGGCCTATGCAAGTGGCCTGCCCCTTTCCCCGAAGTTGCTCATGATGGAATTACGGAATAACCTTAAAGAGCGCGGAGCCGCTCTGAGAACTCATGCCTCGAACAGTACGACACAAGCTACTCTGGCACGCACATTGGTCGGCGATGTGATCTCCGAGTCGGTCTTATGGGCCTGCACGACCTGCTTTGCATGCGATCAGGAATGTCCACTGTTCATCGAACACATTTCTCCTATCGTGGACATGCGTCGCTTCCTGGTGATCGAAGGACGAGATGGGTACGGAGCTTCAAGACGCTCTCGCCAATCTAGGCCGCTACGGCAATTCATTCGGACAATCGGAGCGGATGCGTGCCCGCTGGACTCAACCGATCCAGCCTCCCATCAAGGATGCCCGTCGCGAGCCGGTGGAATATCTGTGGTTCGTCGGCGATTATGCATCCTACAGCCCAACGTTAACGGATGTGACCGTCAAGACTGCCGAAGTGTTCCGTAAAGCCGGTCTGGATTTTGGCATTCTTTACGATGCCGAACGGAATGCCGGTAACGATGTGCGTCGTGTTGGCGAAGAAGGCCTGTTCGAGATGCTGGTGGAGAAAAACTCCAGGCGCTGAGCAAATGTAAATATCAGACGATTGTCACCACCGATCCGCATACTTACAACACGCTCAAAAACGAATACCCAGCGGACGGAGACGAACGCCGACCAGTATTGCACTACACCGAACTGCTCGACCAGTTGATCACCACCGGGCAACTAAAGTTCAGCAAGAAATTGGGCTACAAAGTCACCTACCACGACCCTTGTTACCTGGGTCGCTACAATGGTGTTTACGATGCACCCCGTCGGGTGATCGAGGCGACCGGTTGCGAATTGGTCGAGATGCCGCGTCACAACGATCGGTTCCTTCTGCTGTGGCGCTGGCGGCGGACGCATCTGGATGGCAGAAGGTGAAATCAAGGAACGACCCAGCGAATCCCGTATTCGCGAGGCGGTAAAACTGGGTAAAGTGACAGACTTTCGTCGTTGCCTGCCCCAAGGATGTCACCATGTTCCGCGATGCTGTGAAAACCACTGGCAACGAGAGCAGTACTCGAGGTCAAGGATTTGATCGAACTGGTCCACGCGGCGCTATGACGTACGCACGAATCCTATGAAGAACAGCAAGAGAGGCTTAAGGATACCCATCGCTACCAAGCTCATCCTGAGCTTCCTATTGATCATTGTCATCACCAGTGCTGTCTTCACCGTCGTTGGCATCCAACTGATCAGCGACCGCATTGTGACAGAAGCTCAAGAGAAGGTTGGGCGTGATCTTAACTCGAGCGCGAGAAATTTATCTAAGCAAGTTAAACCATATAAACGATGTAGTCCGGCTAACCGCTGACAGGTATTATATAAAAGATGCATTAATTTCCGGTAACATCGGAGGGTTCGCTCAGGAATTGGTTCAAGTAAAAGAAAGTGAAAGTTTGGATGTACTAAATATCACGGATCCATCGGGTAATGTTCTTTTACGAGCTAATAATATTAGCCTCTCCGGAGACAATCAATCTCATAACGAACTCGTTGAAGCAGTGATTAATAATAGCTCTCCTATCGCTGGCACAATGATTATGCCCCCTGAAGATCTATTGTTAGAATCACAGCTCCTGGCTGACCAAGCGCACTTCATTTTTATCGATACCCCGATGGCAAGAGTTAGAACAGATACCGAAGAAACCTCTGGCATGATGATGGAGGCAGCTGCGCCGATTTTCGACTACCAGAATCATCTTCTTGGAATCCTATACGGTGGAATTTTGCTGAACAGAAATTATGAGATTGTCGACGAGATCAAAAGTACTGTTTTTCAAGACCTGCAATATAAAGGTCAGGATATCGGGACTGCAACCATTTTCCAAGATGACCTGAGAATTTCGACAAATGTCAAGAATGGAGATAGCACAAGAGCGATTGGGACACGTGTTTCAGAAGAGGTTTACAACCAGGTCGTTGTCAATGGGAAACCTTATATAGGACGAGCCTATGTTGTGAACAACTGGTACATCACAGCCTATGAGCCGATCGAAAACATAAATCATCAAATTATCGGTATCCTGTATGTCGGTATCTTGGAACAGAAATATCTGGATATCAAGCAGCAAACTGTTCTCGTTTTCTTATCCATTGCCCTGATTGGCGTGTTGGTTTCGATGGTATTGTCCTACCTGCTCTCTCGCAGCATTTCTGGCCCCATCAAAAAATTGGTACTGGCCTCTAAGGAAGTGGCCAGCGGCAACCTGGATACAAAAGTTGAAATCACGACAACGGACGAATTAGGCAAATTAGCATACACTTTCAATAAAATGGCACTGGCTCTGAGAGAGCGCGATGACAAATTAAAGGAATTCACCAAAAGCAAGATCATGGAGTTCGGAACGACTTGCGCTCATCGGACAGTTGTCTGCCAATGTGGCCCACGAGTTAAACAATCCACTCCAGGGAATTGTGACTTATTCCCACTTGCTTTTGGAGGAATTGCCCCAAGATGACCCGGCCAGGGACTCACTTGAAAAGATCGTTACCCAGGCAAACCGAAGCAGGGACATCATTCGAGGCTTGCTGGATTTTTCACGGCAAAGGAAACCTGATAAGACATTATGTGATGTTAATAATGTTTTGAAAGAATGTGTTTCCTTACTGGAAAAGCAGGCCTTGTTTCAAAATGTGCAGATCACATCCAATCTCGGATGAGAAATTACCCTTGACGATTATCGACCCTTCACAAATAGAGCGCGTTTTTATAAACATAATCGTCAATGCAGCAGATGCAATGGATGGCAATGGAAAACTGAATGTAGCAACCAGGTACGACCCGGTTGACCACTGCATCGAAGTGGAATTTACTGATACAGGTCACGGCATTGCAAAAGAGAATTTGGAAAAAATATTTGACCCCTTCTTTACCACCAAGGATACCGGTCACGGCGTCGGATTGGGTTTGGCGATTAGTTTTGGGATTATCAAAGAACATAACGGCACCCTCTCGGTCGAGAGCGAAGTTGGCAAAGGAACGACCTTTATTGTGAGATTACCAGTTACTACATGAAGAAGAAAGCAAGAAAGATGAAAACGCAGTCTAGAATTCTGATCATTGATGATGAGGAAGTTGATTCTGGATTCTTGTACGCGTATATTAAAAGGCGGTGCATACAAGATCGCCACTGCTATGAATGGTCGCAGTGGCTTGGACCTGGTAAAGGAATTCCAACCGGATCTGATTTATGTCGACCTCAAGATGCCGGGCATTTCAGGAATTGAAGTAATTGAAAAAATTCGCGATACCGACCCGACTATTGTGGTTATCGTTATTACGGGCTTTGCAACCGTAAGCTCGGCTGTTGAAGCAATGAAGAATGGTGCGTACGATTTCCTTCCAAAGCCTTTTACACCAGATGAATTTCGGTTGATCACCCAGAGAGGCCTGGATAAAAGAGGGCTTATTCTAGAAACCATTCAACTCAGAAGAGAAAAGGAAATGTTAAGGGAGCAATTTGCTGCCATCGTTTCCCATGAGCTAAAGGCTCCTCTGGGTGCAGTCCAGCAAAACCTGTTTGTATTGATAAGTGAATTGTCAAATCAACTCACTGAAGATCAAAAAGACCGTTTTGGGAGGATGCAGACCAATATCACTGATCTAATTAATCTTATACTCACCTGGCTGCGAGTTTTGTCAGTTGACGTTATGAAAATTCGAGAAAACTTTAAACCAACCTCCATCCCCACAGTAATATCCAAAGCAACAGAAAGTGTTTTACCGACCGCAACTCGCAAAGATGTTGAAATAGTCTCTTCGGTTAAAGAATCTTTACCCTTTGTCAATGGAGACGAGGGGACGCTGGTTGAAACAGTCGTGAATATACTCGGCAATGCAATCAAATATTCCCGAACAGGCAGTAAAATCATGGTGAAAGCCGAGGAAATCGAAAACAATGTTGTTATTTCTGTAACTGATACCGGCATAGGGATATCGAAAGAAGACCTTCCATATATTTTTAATGATTTTTATACTGGCAAGGACGGTCAGAAGATCGAAAAAAGCAGCGGGTTTGGATTAGCCATCACACGGCGCATTATTGATGCGCACTACGGGTCTGTCTCAGTGGAAAGCGAATTGGGCAAAGGTTCCACATTTACAATATGCTTGCCGGCGCTAATAACCACGTAATGCGATTTCGCTATCGATTACCTAGCTAAATCATACTTCTAAGGAGATGTAAAATGAATGCACAAAAAAAACTGATAATCATTGATGATGATCCCAACTATGTCGCTGGGATTAAATCCGTCCTTGAAACCGCTAACTATAGCGTGGATGTAGCCTATAACCCGAAGGATGGTTTCAAGGCTTTGCAAACCAAACGCTATGACCTGCTTCTGCTTGATATCATGATGGGACGAGGTGCAGAAGGAGTCGCATTGGCACGGAAGATAAGAAAGGATCCCTTATTGAGGGAATTACCCGTTTTAATCATTACCGGACTCAGAGAACAAATCGCGTTTCTCTTCCCCGGTCAGCCGGTTCATCCCCATTTCGTTGAAACTGATGAATTATTGGAGAAACCGGTGGAACCCAAGCTTCTATTGGAAAAAGTGAGTTCCCTGCTGAAATTGGCAGAAGAGAAAAAATCGTAAATCTTAGAAAACCAGGAGGTACTTGAATGGTAGATGCCCTTTCTTTCAGCTCTGAAGTATCCAACCTCATGTATGCATCACATGGGGACCCAATCACAAACTGTCTTCAGTGCGGGACTTGTTCCGGGACCTGCCCAGCGGTTGAATTTATGGACCATACCCCCCGTCAGATCATCGGGATGATACGGGCCGATCTCAAGGAAGAAGTGTTGGCCAGCAATACTTACTGGACCTGTGCATCTTGCTACAATTGCACAGTCAGATGTCCGGCAGAAATAGATATTGCTGACATGATGTACGCATTGAAGCGCTATTCCATGTGGAAAGGTACATTCCAGGAAGGCTTGATTGGACCCGCCTTCTCTGAAGCCTTTGTGAAAATGATTGTGAACTCCGGGAGATCCTTTGAGCCTTTACTGGCAGCGACCTACCTTCCCAAGTTTAGTGCTCGCGACATCATTCAGGAAGGTTTAATGGCCACAGGCCTGGTTCTGTCTGGGAAGATGCCTTTGCTGCCCAAGAGGATCAAAGGACTTAAAAAGTTCCAGCAGATGGTGAGGAGAATCATTCCCATAGGAGAGCCATCATGAAGCAATACGCATACTACCCAGGTTGCTCTCTCGAAAGTCTGGGGAAGAGCTACCATGTCTCCGCAATGGAAGTCGCACGCACGCTGGGAGTGGAGCTCAAGGAAATCGAGGACTGGAATTGCTGTGGTGCAACCGCATATTTCCCGGTGGACGAATTGCTGGCTTACACACTAACAGCACGAAATCTTGCCAAGGCTGAAAAAACCGGACTCGATTTTGTCGCTCCCTGCAGCGCCTGCTACAAAAACGCATACTTTACCAATTCCTATCTCCAAAAAGACGCCGACCTCGCTGAACATATCAACTATGCCCTGGAAGCAGATAACTTGCATGTCTCCGGTACTTCCAAGGTGCGACACCTTATCGAAGTTTTTATCAACGATGTGGGCTTGGAGGAGATAAAAAATAAAGTCACGAATCCACTAAAGAATCTTCGGGTGGCTCCCTATTACGGATGTCAGATCCTGCGACCTCGGAAAGACCATGAAGATGTTGAGAATCCTCAATATTTTGAAGGCTTGTTATCGACCATCGGGGCGGATCCGATAGATTATGCTTCCAAAACTCGCTGTTGTGGCGGTTCACTAATTATCACTAACCGGAAGGCTGCCCTGGACATGGTACGGATACTTTTGCAGAATGCAGTTAACCAAAAAGCTGACGTGATCGCTACAACCTGCCCGATGTGTAATGTAAATTTGGAAGTTTACCAAAATCAGGTCAACCGGGAATTCGGCACACAATACTCAATCCCTGTCATGTACTTTACCCAATTGATGGGATTGGCATTCGGAGTTGTTCCCGGTCACCTGGGGATTGGGAAAGAGCAAGTATCCGGCGCATCATTGCTTGCCTTTGCTCAGAATACAAAACAGGAGAGAACCCTATGAGTGAAAGAATTGGTGTATACGTTTGTCACTGCGGCACAAACATAGCTGGCGTCGTTAACGTTGCCGATGTCAGCAAATGGGCTGGAGAAAAACTTGCAGACAAGGGTGTTGTCATCTCCCGCGACTACAAATTCATGTGCTCCAGCCTGGGTCAGGAATTGATCCAGAAAGACATTAAAGAGCAGAAACTGACCCGTGTCGTTGTGGCAGCCTGCTCTCCACACCTGCACGAGAAGACCTTTCGGAATGCCTGCAAAGGCGCAGACCTGAATCCATATCTTTGCGAATTGGTCTCCATTCGTGAACAGGACTCCTGGGTGCACACCGATAAAGTTGCAGCCACGGAAAAAGCCAAGGCTATTATCTCAGGTGGCGTTTCCCGAGTGGTGCACAACGAAGCGCTCACCCCGTTGAAAGTACCCATCCACCCCGCCACCCTGGTTGTCGGCGGAGGAATCGCCGGAATACAGGCCTCCCTCGAAATTGCAGATGCCGGTTTCCCGGTATATCTGGTGGAACGGGAACCATCCATCGGTGGACACATGGCCCAATTCGACAAGACCTTCCCCACCCTGGACTGCTCGGCCTGCATCCTGACTCCCAAAATGGTGGATGTGGGCAATCATCCCAACATCACTTTGCTGACCTGGTCCGAGGTTCAGAAAGTGGACGGTTATGTTGGCAACTTCGCCGTAACCATCAAGAAAAAACCTCGCTATATCAAGACAGAAGATTGCACCGGTTGCGGTATTTGCTGGGAGAAATGTCCGAAGAAGGTCCTTGATACTGTATTCGAGGCCGGCATGGGAAACCGCAAAGCCGTTTATGTGCCTTTCCCGCAAGCTGTCCCCAAATACCCGGTCATTGACGATGTAAATTGCACCTATTATTTGAAGGGTACCTGCAAAGCCTGCGAGAAATTCTGCCCGACCAACGCGATTGACTTCAACCAGAAAGCTGAGGAGATCACTGTCCAAGTTGGCAACATCATCCTTGCCACTGGTTACGACTTGTTCGATGCCCGAAGCGCATCCCACAATATGGCTATGGTAAGTTGGCTAATGTCTTTACCAACCTGGAGTTCGAGCGCATTTGCAACGCAGCCGGTCCGACAGGAGGCAACATTGTCCTGCGAGATGGCAAGACCGCTCCAAAAACGGTTGGGATTGTCCATTGCGTCGGCTCCCGTGATAAGAACTACAATGCCTACTGTTCAGCAATTTGCTGCATGCAGAGCTTGAAGTTCGCCCACCTGGTCCACGAACGTACCGGCGCAGAAGTATACAACTTCTATATTGATATTCGCACCCCGAGCAAGGGCTACGAAGAGTTCTACCAACGCTTGCTTGAAGAGGGAACGCGTTTCGTGCGCGGCAAGGTAGCCGAAGTTACGAATGTGGCCAGGGTACCCGAGGAAGAAGGAAAATTGATCATCCAGGTCGAGGATACGCTTATTGGCAAACAGCGCCGCATTCCTGTGGACATGGTTATTCTCTCATCCGGGATGCAATCACGACACGACTCCAAAGAAGTTGCTAAATTGTTCGGCATCTCATGCAGCGCAGATAACTGGTTTATTGAAAGACATCCCAAGCTGGACCCGGTCGCGACCATGACCGAAGGCGTTTACATCGCCGGTTGTGTCCAAGGCCCGAAAGATATCCCCGCCAGTGTGGCACAAGGCGCGGCCGCGGCTGCCCGCGTTATGGGCAAGATCCAGCAAAAGGAAATTGCACTTGAACCGGTGCGCGCCACGATCAACGATCAACAGTGTTCCGGTTGCCGTATTTGCAACAATTTGTGCCCCTTCAACGCCATCCTCTTCCACGAAGATACGATGGTCAGCGAAGTCAATCCAGCTCTCTGCCAGGGCTGCGGCACCTGCGTGGCAGGCTGCCCGGCTGGAGCCATCAGCGGCACAGGCTTTAGTAATGAGCAAATCCTGTCGCAGATTGACGGTTTGCTCCTGCTGAACATCTCGAATGCAGCGGTACCTGTAGAATAATAGAGGAGAGTGAGACATGACCGAAGAAACCAAACCCTTCGAACCCGTCATTATCGGCTTTACCTGTAACTGGTGCAGTTACCGCGCGGCCGATATGGCTGGCACCGCCCGTATGAAGTACGCACCGAATGTCCGTCTGATCCGGCTGATGTGCTCCGGCCGCCTCGACCCCACATTTGTCTTCAAAGCCTTCGCCGGCGGCGCAGACGCGGTGCTGATTTCCGGCTGTCATCCCGGTGACTGCCATTACGTCGAACAAAACTATAAAGCCATGCGCCGCTTCCAATTGATGAAGCGGGTGCTGGTCCAATTGGGCATCGAACCCGGACGGCTGAAATTGCTGTGGGCAAGCGCGGCGGAAGGTGCCATGTTCGCTGCTGAGATTAACAAGTTTGTCGAAGAAGTGCGTGCCCTTGGTCCACTCAATTGGTCACAACCAGGAGAGCTGGTCAGTACACCCATCATGGAGGAGGTGACAGCATGAGTAAACCTAAATTCGCCATGTACTGGGCCGCATCCTGCGGCGGCTGCGAGATCGCCGTTCTGAATATCCACGAGAAAATCCTGGATGTAGATGCCAACTTCGATGTCGTCTTCTGGCCGGTTGCCATGGACGCCAAATATAAAGACGTTGAGGCGATGGAGGATGGCTCGATCTTGCTGACTCTCTTCAATGGCGGTATTCGCAACGATGAGAACGAACACATTGCCCACTTGTTGCGCAAGAAATCCAAGATCCTGGTGGCATTCGGTTCATGTGCCTGTGAAGGCTGCATCCCTGGTCTTGCCAACTTTTCGCCCATCAAGGAAGTCGTTGGATACTGCCTTCACAACCATCACCACCGACAACCCAGAAAACATTCGCCCGCAGACCAGCTACGCCATGCCCGAAGGGATCATCACTATCCCAACGCTTTACCCGGTCCTGAGGACTCTCGACCAGGTTGTGGACGTGGATTATTACATGCCCGGCTGCCCGCCCGAATCGCACCAGATCGCGGCAGTTATTGACCTGGTAATTCAGGTGCTGCAAGGGAAGGCTGAACTACCTCCCAAAGGTGCTACGATTGGTGCCGGAAACTCCACTGTTTGTGACGAATGCCCGCGCAAACGCAATGTCAAGACCATCAAAGAGTTCGGCCGCATCCAATTAATGCATGCTGACCCTGAATTGTGCCTGCTCGAACAGGGCATCCCCTGCAACGGACCCGCCACCCGCAGTGGCTGCAATGCCCGCTGTCCGTCGGTTGGCGCGCAGTGCATCGGCTGCTATGGTCCTGCCGAAGGCGTGGTGGATTATGGCGCACGGCTGATCTCCGCCTTCGCCTCGGTCATTGACAGCAACAAGCCGGATGAAATTGACAAAATCTTGGACGGCCTGGTGGATCCCGCCGGACAATTCTATCGGTTCAACCTGGCAGGTTCCCTGTTGCGCTCCAGCAAATCCGCGCAGAAAGGATAATTGAACATGCAAAGGATCACAATTGACCCCATCACCCGGCTGGAAGGTCACGGCAAGATCGAGATCTTCCTGAACGAACAAGGGAATGTCACCAACACCTACTTCCAGATCCCGGAACTGCGCGGCTTCGAACGCTTCTGCGTCGGACGCCCGGTCGAAGAAATGCCCCTGCTGACCAACCGCATCTGCGGCGTTTGCCCCGAAGCACACCACATGGCTGCCGCCAAAGCTGCCGATGCAGTCTATCACGTGGAAGTACCGCGCACCGGCAAAATGCTGCGCGAACTGCTCTACAGCGCCTTCTACTGCACCGACCATACCACCCACTTCTATGCCCTGGGCGGCCCGGATTTCATCATGGGCCCGGATGCCCCGGTGGCCGAACGCAACATTCTGGGCGTCATCCACAAGGTCGGGCTGGAAATCGGCGGCAAGGTCATCCAGATGCGCAAGTACGGCCACACCGTGGTCGAGATGATCGGCGGGCGCAAGGTTCATCCCTGCACCTCCATCCCCGGCGGCCTGACCAAGGGCATTACCGAAGAACAGCGCAAGGAAATCGAAAAGATGGGCCGCTGGGCGATCGAGTTCGCCCAGTTCAGCCTGAAGGCTTTCAACGACATCGTCCTGAGCAACAAGACCTACCTGGACCTGATCCTGGGCGACATCTACACCCATAAGACCTACTACATGGGCCTGGTGGATGAAAACAACAAGGTCAACTTCTACGATGGCAAAGTGCGCGTGGTCGGACCGGATGGCAAGGAATATGTCAAGTACGAGCCAAAGGACTACGCGGCGAACATCGCCGAGCACGTCGAACCCTGGACCTACCTGAAATTCCCCTACCTGAAGAATGTCGGCTGGAAAGGCTTTGTGGATGGCCCCGATTCCGGCGTCTACATGGCCACTCCGCTCTCCCGCCTGAACGCCGCCGATGGCATGGCCACCCCCCTCGCCCAGGCGGAATACGAGAAATTCTACAGCACCCTGGGCGGCAAACCTGTCCACCAGCGCCTGGCCATCCACTGGGCACGCCTGATCGAGCTGCTCTATGCTGCCGAACGCTGGGTGGAACTGGCCACCGACCCGGAAATTACTTCGCCCGACTTTCATGCCATCCCGACAGCCACCCCAACCGAAGGCGTGGGCATCGTCGAGGCCCCACGCGGCACGCTCACCCATCATTATTGGACCGACGAACGCGGCGTGGTGACCAAGGTCAACCTGATCGTCGGCACGACCAACAATTACGCCCCAATCACCATGTCCATCAAAAAGGCTGCAGACAGCCTGATCAAGAAAGGCAACGTTAACGAAGGCCTGCTGAACATGGTCGAAATGGCCTTCCGCGCCTACGACCCATGCTTCGGCTGCGCCACCCACTCCCTGCCCGGCCAGATGCCGCTGGAAGTGACCATCCATGATGCAGAGGGCAATCCGGTAAATGTCATGAAACAGTTCTGCGAATAAATTGACAATGGAAGGTTGAAGGCTGCAAGCTTCAACCTTCCAACTTTTTAACAAACTGACATGAAAATCCTGGTGATCGGACTTGGCAATCCCATATTAGGTGACGACGGGGTCGGCTGGCGCGTGGTGGAGGAAATTGCCGCGCAAAACAGCGGACCGGAATGACGTGGAAGTGGACACTGCCTCCTTGGGAGGGTTAAGCCTGATGGAACGCCTGACCGGCTACGAGCGTGTTATCCTGGTGGATTCGTTTTTCAGCGGGGAGAAACCGATCGGCACCGTAAGCCTGTTCCTGTTGACGGATCTGCCGGACCTTTCTTCAGGACACACCACCGCCGTTCACGACACATCCCTCCGCAATGCGCTGAATGTCGGCCGAAGTATGAACATTTTCCTGCCACGCGATGAGGACGTGCAAATTGTCGCGATAGAAGCAGAGAATGTCTACGATTTCTCCGAAACTTTGTCGCCTCCGGTCGAAGCGGCTGTGCCTGTTGCGGTGGAGGCTGTGCTACAATTAATTAATTCATAATAAGGAGAGAGACATGATTTCCATTGAACTTTTACGACGTTATCCATTCTTTTCCATGCTCAACGACGACCAGCTTAAGGCGATTGCCATGATCGCCGAGGAAAAAAACTATCCCAAAGAGACCCTCCTGGTAAAAGAGAACAACCAGGCCACCAAACTCATCCTCCTGCTAGAAGGGGATGTCGACTTGATATACAGCGGGGGCGGTGAAGGAGCCATTTCCAATGCCCTGGTGGGCTCGATCGCTCCTGGTGAGATGCTGGGAGTCTCGTCAATCATCGAACCATATATTTACATATCTTCTGCCCGGGCAACCATCCCCGTCAAGGTTGTCGAAATTGACGGCCCAGGTGTACGCGCGTTAATGCAGGTGGACAAAATGCTTGGTTTTGCATTGATGAGCAACGTTGCTACTGCCGTGCTTGAGCGCCTGAAATACACCCAGGTGGAACTGGCAGCCGCCCGAGCCTGATATCCCTTCAAAAGGTCAATCTTAACCTGGACTTCACCCGCGCCTATCGGCGCGGTTATTTATTTAACCTACATGGATATCTGTCCATAGGTGAAACCGGAGAAGATAATTTCCGTATATAAAATGATTGAACCGCTTTTCATTCAAGAGGTCGAAATGAATGAATCCATAACACCCCCGAATAGAAATGACCATACCAGATCCATCATCATTGCATCGACAATCGTAATATTGACCTGCATTCTTTCCTGTGCAGCCGTATTGATCATTCTTATCATGCGAACAAGCTAATGGTCGTTAAATCTAAAGCGCCTCAAATTCGAGGCGCTTTTCAATTTATTAGGGTTGGTCAACCTTCGCTCGTCATAATAAACAAAGGCTTCATTTCGAAGTTCTCATACTTTGGACGGTATCGTTCCCTGTCGTAGAAACGATCCACATCGACGACCTTTTTTGTGCCGGTGACAACGTCCAAAGGCATGTTATCGTAGCGACCGTTTTTGAGCACCACCAGGCGTCCATGGATGCTTTTCAGGATAAGGTCGAGCGCAAGGTTGCCGAAAGCCATTGGGACAATCGAGTCGATTGCATCCGGGTCGCCACCGCGTACCATGTACCCTAATTTCTGGTCTATGGTGTTGATGGTCTTGCCATTGTTATGCTTCGCGGACAGTTCCTTGATGCGGCTTGCAACCAGATCGCCAATACCGCCCAGCTTGGCGTGCCCGTATGCGTCCGTAGAACGGTCTGCAAAGACCATCTCTCCCCCTTCGAACATTGCGCCTTCTGAGACTAATACCACCGAGTAGCGACTGGGATTGTGAACGCGGTCATAGGTCAGAAGATCGGTTAATTTATCGATATCGAACTTATATTCGGGGATCACGCAGCGATGGGCTGCACCTGCCATGGTTGGCAGCATGGCGGTAAAACCCGCATAACGCCCGAAGACCTCAAGAACAAGGAAACGCTCATGGGACCCTGCGATAGTACGCAAGCTGTTGGTCAGGGATATCGTGCGCGTCACGCAGGTGCTGAAACCAATACAATAATCAGTACCCGGCACATCATTATCCATCGTTTTTGGAATGGCAATAACCTTTAGACCTTCCTGGTACAGGTGTACACCATAGCTCAGGGTATCATCTCCGCCAATCGGGATCAGGTAGTCAACGCCCAGCCAATCCAGGTTTTTGATGACCTCGGGAGTTAGATCATTTACATCGGCATTGTACGCATCCTTCAGGTGAACGGGTACGTCTTCCTTGCTCATCTTGCTGGGTTTTGTGCGAGATGTGTGCAGGAAGGTACCCCCCGTCCGTCCGCTTTTATTGACAACTTCCTCCGTCAGGATTTGGAAGTTATTACTGTTATCAGCGTCCTTTTCCCGGATGATCTCTGTCACCCCTGCCCAACCGCGCCTCAATCCAACCACCTTGTATCCTTCGCGGATCGCACGAATGGTAACAGCTCGAATGGCCGGATTCAGCCCCGGAACATCGCCTCCCCCTGTTAATATGCCAATCACTCCAGATTTTTTTTTGACCATCTCCTTCTCCTTAATGCTATCATGAGTGCAATTGGCGGCAATTATAATCCTCGCGAGTATAATTACATAGAAGAGCGAGAGACCCATGTCATTAGAAAATTCCGGCCCATTCCTTACGGATCCGAATAGTCAGGAACACCGTCTGCCAGGGCAAACCGCCACCATCGGACGCGCCGTCGAATGCGATATTGTCATCGCCAGTAAAAGCATTTCACGCGAGAATACCCGCATTCGACGGGATGGGCGACACTGGTTCGTGGAAGATTTGGGGTCCACCAACGGCACCTATCTTAACGGGGAACGGATCCTGTCACCGATGAACCTGCGTGATGGCGATGCCATCAAGGTGGGAGATGTAATTTTTATTTTCCACGACCCGGATACGACCACACGCGATACCCCCATCCCAGAGGTGGAAGTGGACACCTCAGCGGGCGTGGTGCGCGTAAATCGCAAAGCAGTCAACCTTTCGCCCAAGGAGTATCTACTCCTGGCGTATCTTTACGAACGCCGCTGCCAGGTCTGCTCGAAAGATGACATTGGGCGGGCAGTCTGGCCAGAGTACGAGGCAGGCGGGATATTCGATTACCAGATCGAAAACCTTGTGCGCAGGTTGCGGACCCGGATTGAATTCGATCCCGCCAACCCGCAATTGCTGTCCACCGTACGCGGTCTGGGATACAAATTGATGACAGCCTAAGCCTGGCAAGTACCAGCCTTGATCGAATCTACACGTCGACAGCGAAGCAAGACAGCTGTCAGATCTGATCCAGACGATTTGATATTCTCCTCATCGCAATCCAGTAGCTTTATATTAGCAAGTTGATAGGTTGATTCAGCCCGTCTCGGGTATCATCTGCACTGGATGAAACCCATGACTACCAAACGAACGCAGAAAACTGAAATGGCACCCATATTTCTGGAAGGACAAAACCTCGGCAAATACCGTATCCTCGAGCAATTAGGCCGGGGTGGAATGGCACAGGTTTATAAAGCCTACCATCCGCAGCTTGACCGTTACGTGGCGATCAAGGTCCTGCGTTCTGACCTGGTGGAAGATGCGGAGTTCCTGGCTCGCTTTCAACGGGAAGCGCGCGCGGTTGCCGCTTTGCGTCATCCTCATATTGTCCAAATCTACGACTTCGACGCACAGGATGACCTTTATTTCATGGTCATGGAACTGCTTGAGGGAGATACTCTCAAGGCTTATTTGAACACCTTGAGGGTAAGGGGCGAACGCCTGCCCCTGGGAGAAACAGCACGCATATTTATAGACGTGCTGGATGGACTTTCTTACGCCCATGGTGAAGGGATCATCCACCGTGACCTGAAACCAGCCAATATTATGTTAACCAGGCATGGGGAGGCAGTGCTAACCGATTTTGGGATCGCACAAATCGTCGGCGGGACACAATACACCGTGGCAGGTGCTTTGATGGGTACACTTACCTACATGGCACCCGAACAGGGAATGGAAGGCCACTGCGATGCACGCAGTGACATCTATTCGATTGGAATAGCATATTTCGAAGCCCTGACCGGAACCGTTCCTTTTGATGCCGATACACCGCTGGCAATCTTGATGAAACACATCAACGATCCTCTGCCCATGCCCCGCCAATTCGATCCAAATATTCCGGAACCCTTCGAGCAGGTAGCACTCAAAGCCCTGGCCAAGCGAGCCGACGACCGCTTCCAGAACGCGGATTCGATGTCTGCGGCTTTAACAGGAGCCGCCAAGGAAGCCGGCATAACGATACCGGAGACGATTAGCCTCCCTCAGACGAGTGACAGTTCTTGCCTCCGATCCGGGGAGGTGGCAGTTTTCTCCGGGCAGGCGCGCGAGCATATCACAGACGCTGGCTTTGCATCAGGCGATACCGATGTCACTACCGGGAGAAGCCACAACCAAACACGCTCAAATACCGGAGGTATCTTGAGTAATTCCAAAACCATATTTTCGCCTCCGCCTGGGTTGAAGGATGTGCCCCGCCAGAATGTCACGAGGGCAGTGCTCTTGTCGGTTGCAGGGATCGTCATTGCCAATATGCTAATGCTTTGGGTGAGCGGGATCTTTGGCTGGAAAGTATTTGGACACGTCTGGCCCTTGGAATTGGTGGTAACCGGGATATTGTTGGTAGCGCTGATGAGTTCCCTGCCTAGTGCCTGGCTGTTAATCCCCGGAGGAATCGTGCTTGGAAATGGGTTCCTTTTTTCATATTACGCCCTGAGTGGCAACTGGCAGCATTGGACTTTTCTCTGGCCGCTGGAGCCCCTTCTCGTGGCTGTGTCAATTATTGCACCCTTCCTGCTTAATCAGCGTGGGACAGCCGGTCTTTGGTTGACCCGCCGTATCGGGAATACCCTGATCGTCCTTTCTGGAGTCGTTTTCTTCGTATCGCTGGGTATCGGGATACTTTCAAAGTAACTTAAGACTGTTGATCAGGCTTCACTAATATTGCTTATCCCTGGAAGCACAAGCCTCCAGGTCTGTTCAACGCGGCTCATTCAAAAAAGAACCTAAAGGAGGTTCAAATGCAAAAGAAAACTTCTCTTCTATTTGGGGTAATCCTGATCTTGTTGGGTGTACTGGCCCTGGTGGGCAACCTGCTCCTGCGGTCGGGTGGCGGCGAAACCCTGCTTGGATTGCGGGCCTGGCCGATTTTCGTGGTAGCTGCAGGGTTGCTTTTCTGCCTGCCCCCATTCATATTTTCAAAAGTGCCTGGCTTGAGCGGTTTGTTCATCCCAGGAATCCCCACCTTGACAACCGGGATCCTGCTCTTCCTGGCCAGCATCACGAGCAACTGGTCAATTTGGGCGTACCTGTGGCCGCTGGAAGTGATCAGTGTAGGATTAGGATTCGTCCTGATGGCAATATTCCTGAAAGTCCCCTGGCTTATGATCCCGGCTTCCATCATTGGCCTGACCGGCCTCGTCCTTCAATTTTGTGCAGCCACCGGCTTGTGGAATTCCTGGGCTGTGCTCTGGACAGTGGAACCGTTCGCAGTGGGACTTCCGTTACTACTAATTGGCATGTTCAAAAAGATCGAAGGGGTGAAAGTGGCCGGTATCATCCTATGCAGTATCGCCGGACTGTCTTTCGCCGCCATGTCCGCTCTCCTGGTCACGTCGCTATGGATTACACGCCTGATCGGTCCAGGAATTATTCTTGCACTGGGAATTCTTTTGGTCCTCTCGGCTTTTCTTAACCGACCAGCAAATCCCCAGAGTGAATAGTTCCCAATTTATTACAAACTGCGGGCGAAATGTTCGCCCGCAGTTTTCTAATCTGCTACTGCCAGGACCCTTGTCCTGCGTTGCGCCAGGTAACCCTCCAACCCGAACAGGATTAATGCCACCCAGACGACACTAAAACCGATCAAGCGGCGGTGGTCGAAGGGTTCTTTATAAATCAACACTCCCAGCAGGAACTGCATGGTCGGGTTGACGTATTGCAGGATGCCGATCATGGTTAAAGGGATGAGCTGCGCAGCCGATGAGAACATTAACAGTGGGATCACTGTCACCAGCCCTGCGCCAACCAGCATTACATCTAGGAGCGGGGAAGTATGCATAAATGCTCCCGTTCCGGTGAATTCGGAGAAAAGCAAAAAACCTATTGCAGGAAGGATCAGGATGCCGGTCTCGAGAGTCAGACCATGCAAGGCGCCTAATGGGGCTGTCTTCTTGACCAACCCGTAGAATCCAAAGGAAAAGGCCAGGGTAAGAGCAATCCAGGGCAACGAGCCATAGGCGAATGTCAGGTAAAGGACTCCTGCAGTTGCCAGACCGATGGGAACCCACTGGAGCAGACGCAGCCGTTCGTGCAGGAAAATCACTCCCAGCAGGACGACCAAGAGTGGATTAATAAAGTAACCCAGGCTGGTCTCCACGATGAAGCCCGCCCCCACTGCCCAGACATAGGTCAGCCAGTTGATTGCGATGAGAACTGCTGCGACCGAATAAATGAGCAGCACCCGCCGGTTCAAGGATGACCGGAAAACCTTGACCTGCCGCGCAACCACAACAATCCCAAACAGTAAAAGGAACGACCAGAATATGCGGTGACCTAAAAGCTGCAAGGCTGGTATGCCCGCCAGGAGTCTCCAATAAACCGGGAACAATCCCCACGTGATATACGCCCCCAGAGCGTACCAGATCCCTTTTTTCATGCGATGTAGTCTCCTATGCCGGCGAGAAGTATACACCCAAAATAAACGTACTTAAATCAAAATGAAAATTCCCCGTCAATTTTATCTTGATGGGGAATTTAAATTTCGCCTTACGACTTTCAAGCCGGTGTAGCCTCGTAACCGCGTTGCTTCACTGCAGCAAGAATCTGAAACTCGGTCACCTTAACCTCATCGAATTCCACAACCATCTGCCCCTTCTGATAGCTGGCGGAGATTTGCCTGATACCCGGCAGTTCGTCCTCGATGCCTTCAATATTCATCGCACAATTCGAACAGTGCATACCGTCCACACGATAAATTTTTTTTACCATTACGGCCACCTCATCTTAAATTATTTATCAAAAACAATCTCTCCGGTATACATGCCCATCGAACATGAGAACCGTATGATCGTACCTGCAATCTGAGCCGGGATGGAAATGGTTGAAGTGCCCGATGAGGGCAAGAGTTTCTCGACCCCGAGTGAGGGGATGACGAACGAGCGCGAGCAGGCATACGTTTGATTTGTCACCAGGTTCAACGTAATCGGAGTGCTCGCCTGGGCATGCAGGAGACGCGGCGAGTAACCGCTGTTCCCAGCATTCACGTATAAGTTTATGCCGTCCGATTGAGGGCAGGGAAGGATCAGATGCCGCTACCGGTTGGGAAGCTTTAGCAGTCTCGATCATGTTGGTCAGTGAGAGCGGGGAACCCATGAGCGTCAGCCCGGAGTTAACCGAGATAAGCCCCAAAACCAGGAGAACCGCTGCGACGAAGCGCATGAACCACTTCTCCAGGCGGGAGCCCAGCTTCATGGCAAGGTAAGCCACTGTAAAAAACACCGGGCTGGTGCCCAAAATAAAGGCAAACATAAGCACCGCACCCTGTAGGGCGCTGCCGGTTCCGATCGCCACAGCCATCATCGCCTGGGTCACCCCACAAGGGATGAAAACCGTCAGGGCGCCTAGTAACAATGGAGCCAATTCACTTTCGCCATTCTTCGCCTTCCGGCGGATGAAGCGTGTAATGAACTTGGGTGGTTCGATCGAAAAGTAGCGAAAGATGGGATGGACATTGAACATACGCAGCGCATTACCAACCATGAAAATACCGATAGCAATGAGCAGGATGGCACGTGCGATAGCGTTCAGCTGGAGTACTGACCCCAGCGCTCCGAGGAGAAAACCGAGTAACGTGTATGCCACCAGTTTGGCTGCCAGGAATAACAGAATGGGAACTGCCAGTCGCGGATGCACCAGAACCCGGTTTCGGTTTTTTCCGGACCGGCGAGCCCGGTGAGCAGCGATCTCCTGTTCCAACTGCAAATCGAGTTGCTGTTCGAGTTGATGTTCAAGAGAACTCGCCAGCAGGCCGCCCTGGACAGCCAGGCAGGACAATCCGCCCGTGGTTAAGCCGGTGAAAAATGCAACTATAAGTTGATTCATCTAGCTAATCTCTCATTGGAGTTTTGATATTTCGCAGGCGCAAGCTGTTGGAGACTACAAACACGCTGCTGAATGCCATCGCTCCCGCAGCCAGCATCGGGTTGAGGAAACCCAGGGCTGCAGCCGGGATCAATATCACGTTGTAGAAAAATGCCCAGAACAGGTTTTGCTTGATGGTACCAAGCGTCTTGCGCGAGAGCGATATGGCACGCGCCACACCGCGCAGATCGCCACTGATGAGCGTAACCGGTGCAGCAGCCATCGCCACATCGGTACCGGTGCCGATCGCCAGTCCGACGTCCGCCTGGGCCAGGGCTGGTGCGTCGTTGACTCCATCGCCAACCATTGCCACCACCATTCCGGTTCCCTGCAGCTTCTTCACTTCAGTAGACTTGCCATCCGGGAGTACTTCTGCCAGCACTGTATCAATCCCAACCTGTTTCGCGATCGCATCTGCTGTTTTCTGGTTGTCGCCAGTGATCATTGCCACTTTCAGCCCCATGCGATGCAGGTCGGCAATCGCCTCTTTCGATCCGTCCTTGACGGTATCTGCCACTGCGATAATCCCGCGCACCTGTCCATCCATTGCGACGAGCATGGCAGTCTTGGCTTCAGACTGGAGCCGCTCGATATCTTTACCAAGGCCATTAAGCGGATATTTGCGTACTTCCATCATGCGCAGGTTACCGACTGCCACGTTGTGCCCTTGAACTTCCGCTTCAACTCCCTGCCCAGCCTCAGCCTTGAACCCACTCAATTCAACCAGTTCCAAGCCCCTTTTCGTAGACTCGGCCCAAATTGCTTCCCCAAGCGGATGCTCGCTGCCCTTCTCCACCGAAGCTGCGAATTTCAACAGGTCCAGCTCAGAAATCTTTCCGTCCGTGACTACATCGGTTACGGCGGGTTGACCTTTCGTAACCGTCCCGGTTTTATCCAAAACCACAACCGAGACCTTGCCGGCGCGTTCGAGGGCTTCGCTGGTGCGGAACAGGACACCGGTTTCAGCACCTTTCCCGGTCCCAACCATGACTGCAGTCGGGGTCGCCAATCCCATTGCACACGGACAGGCGATCACCAACACTGCCACCATGTTGATAAGGGCGCGCGTGAAACCGGTGACATCTGCCCCGACTGGAGGCTGTGGAACGATAAAATACCATACCAGGAAAGTGACTGCCGCCATGCCGATCACCGCCGGGACAAACCATGCCGAAACCTGGTCGGCCAGTTTCTGGATGGGTGCCTTGCTGCCCTGGGCATCCTCCACCAGGCGGATAATCTGTGCCAGGGCGGTTTCCCTGCCCACCTTGGTGGCTTCAAATTTGAGCATGCCGAGTTTGTTGAGGGTTGCACCGATGACCGGGTCACCGGGACCCTTTTCGACCGGCAGCGACTCGCCGGTCAGCATCGATTCGTCCAACGCCGAACGACCCTCCACTACCACGCCATCCACCGGGATCTTTTCGCCGGGGCGGACGAGCACCAGGTCGCCCACCTGCACTTCATCCACCGGAACTTCCATTTCGGCGCCATCGCGAATGATCCGGGCGGTCTTGGCGCGCAAACCCATCAATTTCTTGATGGCTTCGCTGGTCCGTCCCTTGGCACGCGCTTCCAGGAATTTCCCCAGGCGGATGAGCGTGATGATGACCGCGGCGGTCTCGAAATAAACATGCCCGGAAATGAAGCCCAGGGTCACAAAGATCGAATAGAAGTACGCCACCGAGGAGCCCATGGCGATGAGCACATCCATGTTGGCCGAGCGGTTGCGCAGCGACTTATAGGCTCCCACATAATACTGGCAGCCCACATAGAATTGCACTGGCGTGGCAACAGCCCACATCAACCATTGCACCCAACCGGCCTGGGTCCAATTTCCAAGCAACATAAAATCGCGGGCCATCGAGAATAGGAACAATGGAATGGTGAAAGCCAGGCCAATGATTAATAAACGACGCTGCTCGTTGATCTCATGTTCACGAGCCATGGCCTCAGCATCTTCCGCCTCACCGCCCAACTCCACCGCTTCAAAACCGGAGTGGGAAATTGCCTGGCGGATCTCGGCTTGGCTCACCACTGTCGGTACATACTTTACCCGTGCCCGCTCAGTCGTCAGGCTAACCGATGCTTCGAGAACGCCTTCCAGTTTCGCCAGGCTTTTTTCCAGGCGGCGGGCATCGTTATCATCAGAAAGGCGCTTGATGACCAGGTCAGCATCCCCGGTGGCAACCCCATACCCGGCGCGCTCCACGCGTGCGACCAGATCGGGCAAGCCAGCTACAGATGGATCATAAGTTACCGTGGCGCGTTCGGAAGAAAGGTTGACCACGGCTGCCTGAACGCCAACTTGTTTCTTTAAGCCGCGTTCAACGGTAGCCACGCAATTGGCGCAGGTCATACCGGTAATGGGAAGGGTAAGTTGTTTTGTTTCCGTCATCATCCACCAATATTTAGGTAGGGCACGGGGCTGCCGTGGCTCAAAATATGCCAAAGACTATGCAGCGACCGGGTAATTGATCTCACTCAGCAATGCCTTGATCTTTTCCTCGGAGGCGGGTGCATCAAAGACGATTTCCACATTCTTTGTATCTGCATTTGCCTTGACAGACTTGACGCCTTCCAGATCAGCCACTTCGGTCTGGATGGTATGCACGCAATGCATGCAATTGATGGCTGGGATTTGATAAGTAACTGTCTTCATTGTTTTCTCCTTATAAGGATAATGGTTAAACCACTACACTTTCGTAGCGGTCTCAAATACGTCTGTGATTTCCTTCAATACCCTCACACGCTCTGCAGGGTCCTCCCCGCGGATGGCAGTAGTAACGCAAGAGTTGAGATGGTCTTCCAGGATACCCGCACTGACTTTGTTCAATGCTGCTTGGACTGCCTGGATCTGGCGCATCACGTCGATGCAATAAGCATCTTCTTCAATCATGCGGATCACTCCGTGCAAATGACCTTCGACTATCTTCAGCCGTTTTAAGGATTCTTCGTTCTTCATAATAAATCGCTCCTATCCCCCCCAGGGGGGAGGGGTACCCAAGAATAATACACCCACTTAGGCTATATTGTCAAGTTATGATCGATTTCTTAGAAAATACGGTTCGTCAAAAATAAGTATTCCCGTCGCAACTACCTGCCATTTACCCTGATTTCTCTCTCCCTTACAAGGAATTTATAGAAGATTCGGTTGATCAAATGAACGGGCACCCCGAATTTCCTGGAGGGATCCGGGGTGTTTTATAATAAGCGCATGGATCATTCCCGCCTCTTATATATCCACGGTTCTGGTGGAGACAAAAGCCAGACCTATAAAGCCCAGCTCCTGCGTGGGCTTTTTCCCGGGATGGTGACTCCCGACTTTGATGGAGATATATCGACCCGCATGACCCAGCTCCGAGAAATCCTCGGAAAGGAAACCGGTTGGACTCTTATTGGATCCAGCCTGGGAGGGCTGATGGCGGCACTATTCGCTTACCAGGCTCCGAAGCAGGTGCAAAAATTGGTGTTACTGGCCCCGGCAGTAAGTTTGTTCGAGTTTGCGGAAATTCCACCGGCATCCATCGACATTCCAACAATTATCATCCAGGGCACACAAGATGAACTCATCCGGTTAGCAGCAGCGCGGGAGCTTGCCGAAAAAGTATTCACCCACCTGGCATATATAGTGGTTGAAGATGACCACCGCTTGCACAAAACTGCAGAAACGCTGGATTGGAAATCGCTCCTGGCATAATCGATAAAAAATAAAGGGTCCTCTAAGCGAAGACCCTTTATTTTTTTCATGCTCCTGCCAGCCTCAACCAGAAATCCGGAACCCAAAAGTTGCCCATATGGAAGACATATAAAATCAGCATGCCTCCCCCCAATAGGATAATGGCAAAAGCGATTAATACATAATCCTGCCAATGAAATGTAAGTTTTTGCAGCCAGGTGCGTGGGCGCGTCCCAAAGCAACGCAGATCCATGGCATTGGTCACGTCTTCCCCGGTCAGGATGGAGTTCATCGTCACTGGGACAATCAATGGGGCGATGCGTATGATTTGTTTGACAATTCCCCCCTTGACACGTTCGATCTCGTAACCGCGCGCGCGTTGTGCGTCGAAGGTGGTGCTGAAGTCGCGGGCCAGGGTTGGGACATAACGGAAGGCCAGTTCCATCGAATAGGCAAACCGGTCCGGTAACCCAAGCCCCCGAAAGGTAATCCCGTACACACGTGGATCCATAGTATAGGGAATGACCAGGAAAATGGCTGAAATCCCCCCTATGCGAAGAAACTGGCATATGGCAAACCATAACCTTTCATAAGTGAGACCAAAATGAAAATGCCAGTTTATCAAAGGAATGGTGGTTCCTTGCGGCCAGACCAGATGTCCACCCGGCGGAACGACGCCTCCCGCTCCACCCCCTGTTACGATGGTATTGACTGCAATCATCATAAACATCATAAATGTAATCAGGTACCAGCCTCGGCGCGAGTCATGCCAAGAAACGCGACCCGAGAAATACCAAATTAGACTTAATACAAAGAAAAATAGCAAAAACCGCGCGTCCCAGAAAATGGTAACGGCAAAAAGAAAGGCCAGGGAGAAGATCCAGCGGGCACGCGGGTCAAATTTCTCCATCAGCCCATTGCGGAGCCGGTAGCGCCAGGTGACTAACATCTAATTTCGGAGTCAGTGAACAGGAGGCAATCCATATGACTGCCTCCTGCTTTCTGTAGCCTTGATTACCGTCCGGAACGTTGGACGATTGCCGAATAAGCAACCATCAGAATTGGTACGAGGATCAAGCCATTGATCAGATCTGGAATGGCAGCGGGAATGAAATCCTGCAGAACAATCGCGTTAAAGCTCATCCCGGAAACCCAGATATCCGAAATCGAGGCAATTCCTATGCCAACCACAACGCCAATGATAATAAAGAGTTCGGTCATCAGAATGGACCTGACATTTTTATAGTTCGTAATGGATACTGCCAGCAAGCCTGGGAAGAAACCCAGCAGACCAACGCCCAGGTGCCACCAGAACCAGAAACCGCCTCCACCTGCGACCAAGTCATTAATGATGTTACCCAGGAATCCGGCAATAAACCCAACAATGGGGCCAAAAGCCACGCCAAAGAACATTGGAATGGCTACTGCGGGTCTAAATGACACATTTGCCGCACTCGGTATCTGCAACCAGTTCGTGGCAATACTCAGGATTGCATACAGCGCCGCGCCAATGGCAGAATATACAACTTCACGAGTTCCGAACTTCCATAACGACTTCTTTTGCATATCTTCCTCCTGTTGAAAATTGAGAATGGGGTTTCCATAAACATTAACTCTGAATGTGCGCCAGAGTTTCTGCCCGGAAGAATCTGCCTGTTTTCGGCAGGTATTCCATATTTAATTTAAGTAAAGAGGTCGGTAAAACGCGACAAGAACGAAGGAGTTCTTCGTCTTTTAGGACTTCCTGTGGTTTGCCGTCCGCAACGATCTCACCGTTGTAAACCAGCAAAATGCGATTGGCATAAATCACCGCCAGGTCCACATCGTGGGTGATAAAGATAACTGCATCAAAGCCCGGCATCTGTAAAATCGCGTCCATGAAGGCCTGGTAGTTCCAATAATCCTGCCCGGCGGTAGGTTCGTCCATCATCAGGATGCGCGAACGCATCGCCAAAATCGCGGCAATGCTGATGCGTTTCTGTTGACCGAATGAAAGGGCCAGTGGAGGCATATCCATTTCACTTTTCAGATTTACGGTCTCAATCGCCCATTCCACATTTTGGGCAATCTTGTCTTCTGAAAACTCCAAATTCTTTGGGCCGAACGATAGTTCCTCGCGAACCGTTGGAGCAAATAACATCTGTGACGGGCTTTGGAACACATATCCCACCGTATGAGCCGCCTGTGCCACGGTCATCTTGCGAGTCTCCAATCCTTCCAACAGGACTCGCCCTTCGGTCGGCTTTAGCAGGCCCAGGGTATGCTTGACCATAGTAGTCTTTCCCGACCCGTTGTGCCCCAGGACTGCGATCACATCACCGGCGTTGATATTAAAATTGAGGTTTTTCAAAACCTCAGGACCATCTTCATTGTATCGAAAATGAACTCCTTCGAATTGCACCAATGTCTCCGCCTGGACTTCAGGCCTGTTTGCCGGTATGAAAACCGGCGCCGGATCCCGGCGGGCGCGCTCGAGGACGACTGGCGCCGGTAGTTTTATGCGACGGTAATCGACCACGTCCATCAGTCCGTCTGTACCGCCCAGGTAAGTCATCTTTCCATCGTCCAAATACATGAAGATATCAGGGTGGATGGAAAGCACATCTTCGACGCGGTGTTCCACAATCATTACAGCGATGCCTTCATCTGCCAGCGTGCGGAAGGCCTGCAAAGCTTCCTGTGCCGAAGCCGGGTCGAGGCTTGCCAGCGGTTCATCCAACAAGAGGATTTTTGGTTCCATTGCCAGGACACCAGCCAGGGCAATTTTTTGCTTCTCCCCACCGGATGTGCCAAATGTTTCGCGGTCACGCAGATGCAGGATTCCAAGCCGATTAAGGGCTTTCTCAACCCGAGGGGTGATTTCCTCGCGTGGGACGCCCAGACTCTCCAATCCGAAAGCGACTTCATTTAATACGTAACTGCCCAGGATCTGGCGTTCGGGATCCTGGAGTAAGGTACCCACAGTTTGGGAGATTGCTGCCAGCCCCATTCCAACGACCGAATTGCCAAAAAGACGGATGTCGCCGCTCATTTCCCCCTGATAAGTGTGCGGAATAAGCCCGTTGATGCAGCGCATCAGGGTCGTTTTGCCACACCCGCTGGAGCCGGCGATCAGCATCACCTGCCCTGCCAGCAGAGAAAAATTGATCTTCTCAATGGCAGGTTCAGACCGGCGACGGTACTGGAAGGTGAGGTTTTCAATTACAAGGGGCAGATCAATCATGTTTAAATTGCTACCTCATATTAAATCGTTACCGCCTCTACAACATCGCCAACTTTTGCACCCAAGGTTTTTTGGGCACTCCCGTTGACAATCGCCACTTCAATATAATTTTCGCTATCCACCAAAGCAACCAGCTCGCCGGGCTTTTTATTCCCGTAAGAAGTCACCAGGCCTTCCACTTCCCGTCCAAGAATATGAAAAGAAACCCTGGCAGGGTCACTCAAAAGGCTGGCAGGCAGGTCAGTTGTCAGGTTACCGAATATATCTATTACAGTGATATGGGCGCGCCAACCACCTGCGGTCTTTTCAGGCTTTGGCATCTGCAGCCGTACCGGGTCGGTGATGACCGGTCCCAGGTCCGCGAGCGGGACCCCATTGGCGAGGTGGGCTGCCACCGGAGCAAAAATATCCCGCCCGTGGAAGGTGCGGCTGATCTCTTCGAGGAAATACTTCGTGTTTGTCAGGTGGATAATTTCCACCGGCCATCCCTTCTTTTCGGCATCTTCGACCATGGGAGTAAACAGGCCGTTATCCGGCCCGATGAATGTATGTTCACCAAGTCGCATCGCAACCGGGCGACGGAATGTCCCCACTCCAGGATCCACAACCGCTACATGCACAGTCTCTGCTGGAAAAAAAGTATATGCACGCCAGAGAGCGAACGCTCCTTCGAGCACGTTTTGCGGGGTAATTTCGTGGCTGATATCAGCTATCTGCGCAGATGGGCAAATACTCCAGATCACTCCCTTCAATGTGCCGACGAAACCGTCTTTGTTGCCGAAATCAGTTGTAAGGGTAAGGATGGGCATGATCGCAAATATTTTGGCCTGGATTGTGTGGGTACACTTTAAAACTCTCATCCTATTCTAACCTATTCCTGTTGAATGCCAATCTCAATTGAAGATATAAAACTATTTGATTTATCAAAATGGACCTGGCAATGAAATCATCTGACCCCCTTTTCATGCGCCAGCTAATAAACAGTCTCCCCCCCGGCTTTTAAAAAAAACCTCCAGCATTTTTATTCATGCTGGAGACTACAGAAAGTTGGGGAGAAGAAATTAATTGGTTTTCAATTAATATTCAGATTGCATAGGCCTTAAAAGAGACATCAGGCAATGCCTCGAATGCAGGTCGGGCAAAGTAATAACCCTGGAAAATTTTTACGCCTGCCTGGCTTAACCAACGATATTCAGCGGCTTGTTCGACTCCTTCAGCCACAATTTCTATTGACAATTGGGTGCAAATCTGCCTGATTCCCATAAAAACACTTTGCTTGACCGGATTTTCCTGGATATCGCCAATCAAATGGCGATCGAGTTTTATATATGTTGGCTGGTATTTAACCAGCAATTTTAAACCGGAGTAGCCGGCGCCAAAATCGTCAATGGAGGTCTTAAAACCGAATTCGTTGATTAGTTTTAAATATTGTAGTAATGAATATTGATCGGTCAGGTTGGCTGTCTCAAGCACTTCAAAAATAATATTCTCTGTTGGAATACCACTTTCCATGGAGGCATGGAAAGTCGTTATGATACTGGAGTCTATTTGGTATAACCCCTGGGCAGATAAGTTCAGGCATAAACTGTTTGGAATGTTCAACCTGCTCGCAAGGTGGATCGCTTTTTGGCGGCAAATTTCGTCGAACCTTCCAAAGTCATGATTATTGACCTGGGCGAAGACCGAGTCGGATGGTTCTCCATGAGGACCTCGAACCAGAGCTTCAAAAGAGATGATTTCCTGGTTGGGGGCATCCACTATTGGTTGAAATGCAAAACTAAATTTAAAGCCGAATTCGCCACTGGAGTAATAAGGAAAGCTTTGGAACCCGTTGCTACGTTGAATTTGCATTTTTCCCTTTCGCGATGCAGCATGATGATCGGCTTTCCGTACGATTTTCCTTTGAGATCCCCTGAAAAATCATAGGGTGCACATTGATCAACTTCCATGTTATGCGCCTCTTAACAAATTTGTAATCCCATTTTGTGGGTTTTTTATCGTCATATTTATGACCAGCCGGCTTAATTTACCCTCTCTCTTAAGCTCGTCTCTATTTCACTTAAAACCTTGTGGGATATCGATTTCATTGATCCAAGATTCCTCAGTTATTCAATAAACGCACACTAATGATATAACGCTAAGCCTCATTTAAAAACAGCGAAATCATCACTAATTCTGGCAATTGAGCAGATCGGGTCAGACTCACAATTTCAATCCATAGCAGCGATTGTCGACCGGATGCCCAAACCATTTTGCCCAAAACCGGTCGGGGCGCGCATCCAATAAGCGGAACCCCATTTTCTCGTATAAGCGGCAGGCAATTTCATTCAAACTGGTGGTATCCAGATAAACCCCAGGTATCCCCAATTCGCGCAATTGCCCAAGGTAAGCATCCATCAAGCTTTGCCCAAGTTTGTACCCGCGCCATGCGGCATCAACATTAATGTGCAGGTGGGCAGGATATATCGCCAGGTCAACGCGGGTGAATTCCCCGCGCAATAAGCCACTCAGTAGACCTCTAAAATAGCGAAAAGAACGCTTGCCAAGATGGTACCTGCCGCGCAGCAAACTAGCTGCCACGCGTGGGATGATCACTCTAAGGATTTTCCTGTCATGGACACGGGTATCCACACATCCAGTCAGGAAACCAACCACTTCGCCGTTCGCGCTGGCCACCCAGGCATGCTCCGGTTCGAGGTCTGTGTAATAGGCATAGAACGCATCCAGGAAAGCATTGCGATCTTCCATGTATGCTTCAATGGGGGCGCCGAAAAAAGCAGTGTCTCCTCCAATCCTGAAAACAGCCTGGCGGTCTGCTGGTGTGAAGGGACGAACAGCGAAATCAGGCATGCTTTAAGGCCTGTTGATATACACCATCTGCCAGGCAGATTCGTCCTCGATGCGTCCCCCACCTTCGGTGGTGGCGCCCACGAAAACCGCCCAGGGATTTCCAAGGGCAGCCAGGGAAACTTTAGCGCAGGCATAGACACCCGAGCGATGAACCGGATACCACCCCGGTTGAGTACTTCCAGTGCGAGCCTGGAAGGCAACAATCCCATTATCGGTTAAAGCCTTCAGGCGCAGGAAGTATGTGATCTCTGGAATGGTAGCCTCCCGCAATTGGGCACAAACCTGCAGGTTACCTTGCGTGTCTTGTGCGGCATAGACCGCCGTCAGGTCTCCGGCCGGCACAAAGCTGCGGGTGGCGTAGTCACCCACCGGGTCCAGTTGGACCGGCCCGACCGGCAGGCCGGAAGGATCCACCCAGGCAGAGGGATTGTAGGTGTCCATATTTGAGGCAGTAGTCAGAGTTGCATCATGAACCTTGGAGAAAGTTTCATTGGCGCGCACGAAACTTTCCAACAAATTACGCAGCAGCGGCAACTGGCTGCGATATGCCTGCACTGCCTGACCTTTAAGGATCGTGTCTGTTGGGGTTAAATCAAGGCGGTACCAATCGGGAGAAAGTGCATAAATAATGGCAGGGGGGGTCAGGTTTGCCTGCGGTCTCAGACCCTTTATTTCCGGAAAATCCGGCCGGTGGACAAGGTAGGTCAATTCGGTCGGTTGGTAGGACGGGTCATTGTGGTGAATGAGCGTGATTGCCAGTCGGGTGAATACATTCAGTCCCCAATGGTCAGGATGGACATCCTGGGGGTGAGGGTAAACGATCAGGTCAGGACGGTACGCTTTTAGAATGGAGGATACATCAGCAAGGTAATCGGCACCTGCATAAACCGCTTGTGGATTGTAGGTAATTGGATATGGACTTTTATTATCTTGGCTGTATGGAGAACGATATGGGTTGGATGTCGCCCAATTGTTGTTCCACAGGGCAGGCGTACCGCGGTCGGGATAACTCAGAAATGTGACCTGGTCAGGTTTTACTCCCAGAATTGACAGAGCCTTCAATGATTCCTGTTGCCGTATTTCTCCCATGCGAATAAAATCTGCAGGCCTGGGATACAGTTTTAGAAAATCCTGCATCGTGGCAAATAGATATCCGTCGCCGTTGGTTGCAATTACCACCTTCACCTGGATGCCAGCTCTCTGTGCTGCCAGGATCAAGCCTGCCGAACCAAGTGTCTCGTCATCACAGTGTGGGGCAAGGATGAGCAACCGGTGGTACCCGGCAAGATTGATTGGCTTCAAATCTGCAATGGGAACGGATGTGTCTGGCTGAGCCAACTGACTTCCTAGAAAGACAACTCCTGCCAGGAATAGGATAATCAGTGCGACTCTCCCCCATTTAGCCAGTAATCTACGCAGGAATTCTGCCATGCTAGTTTCCTTCAATTCAGAGAGAGATAACTATATTCTTACGGTCCAGCCAGAAAGCCACCGCAGAGACCCCTCCAATGAGAATCACCATTTCCAGCAATACCAGCCAGAGAGGCGCGGCCTGAAAAATTGCTGGAATATCTGGCACGAAAAAAATCCCGATAATAAAATAGTGCAGGAAATACAGAACCAATGGATTCTTTCCCCATGCAACCAGGAACTGGCCTTTCCAATTAAACCGAGTGCTCACCCAATGGAACATAAGGAATAAAAGTGCGCTAGTCCCCAGTGTGATCAGCACGTAAGAGGATGAAACCCGGTGTTTGCTGACAGGCACAAAAAAAGCCAACGCAATCCCTGCAGCCAAGACTGCAAGCGAAGCCCATGGAAAATATTTTTTCCATCGACCTTTGTCGTGAAACAGGTCGGCCAGCGCCGTACTCAGGATAAGCATCGCTCCCCAATTAAGAGAGCCGAATAACCCTCCATGGGGAGAAAGAATGGTCAGGTTGAGCAAGTAATGATCCAAAATGACTTGATAAATTACAAGGATGCCTGCCCCGATAAGCCAGCGATAAATCGCTGGAAGACGAATGACCACCAGGGTAATCAGCCCGGCCATGCCAATTGCTTGCAGCACGCCCCAGTCTATCCCACTGGGATTTTGACCGACGGCTGTTTCCCCGGCAGAAGCGATTGCCCCCAGGCCAATAATTGCAAGATAGCGGACAAAAAATTGGTTGTAGGTTTTAAAAGCGCCATCGCGTTCCAGCCGGTGATGGAATGATAGACCATAGGTCAGACCGATAGCAAATATAAAAAATGGAGCAATCAGGTCAATGACCGTCAGACCGATGTCGGGAGCATGTTTTAGCCAGGCAGGGATGATGATCACCACATCCATGTAGTTCGCCAGCGCCATGGTCAGGATTGCAAATCCTCGAAACTGGTCGATAGAGATGATTCGCTCAGATTTCATGGCAGGGATTATACGTCACGAATATAATAATTGGCAGATAACCAACCGGTTTTGATATTCTATATTAACGATTCGTCATAATTGGGACAAATTATATCTGTTTTCATTGACATGAAGCTTCCACTGTTTTATACTTTATTCAAGATATCCGTGATGAAAAGAGTATTTCATCTGCGACGATCAAGGAGATGGAAAAATGGACTTCAAAATTACTTATGCAACCATATTCAATCCACCGGAAGAGCTTCACACGAAATACGATGCAGCACTTAAGACTATTAAGGCCAGCCTCGGTAAAGAATATGCAATGATTATTAATAATAAGGATGTATTTGCCAGCGAAAAGGTCCCAGACCTTTCACCGATCAACAAAGCTTGGACGCTGGCCTTGATGCAAAAGGGAAATGAGAAGCACGCCCTGCAGGCACTCGAAGCAGCCCGCAAGGCATTCCCTGGTTGGAGCCGCACGCCCTGGCAGGAACGCGTCCGTCTTTTGCGAAAAGTCGCGGCCTTGATCGAAGAGCGGTTCTTTGAGATGAGCACAGCTTTGTCGCTTGAGGTGGGCAAGAACCGTATTGAATCATTTGGAGACCTCCAGGAATCCGCAGACTTAATCAAATATGCCTGCGACCAGATGGAGGCCAACCAGGGTTACACCGTTCAAATGGGCAAGGATCCACTGGTTGGCTACGATGCGACCAACTTTTCCATCTTAAGGCCTTATGGTGTCTGGCTGGTAATCAGTCCATTCAACTTTCCGGCTGCATTAACCGGCGGCCCCACCGGGGCAGCACTGGTTGCGGGTAATACGGTGGTCATCAAACCTGCCACCGATACAGCCTGGTTCGTGCGCCTGCTGGCAGAATGTTTCCGGGATGCCGGATTACCGGATGGAGTGCTCAATTTTGTGACTGGACCCGGCAGTACATTGGGACAGGCGCTTGTCACCTGTGCTGTGGATGGGGCCACATTTACCGGATCGTTCGATGTAGGTTCAAAAATATTTCGCGACTTTTCGGATTGCAACTGGGTGCGCCCCATTATCCTTGAAATGGGTGGTAAGAATGCCGCGATCGTTTCGCGTCACGCGGACCTGGAACGGGCTTCATTGGGCATCGTCCGCTCGGCCTTTGGCCTGCAGGGGCAAAAATGTTCCGCAGCCTCACGTGTATTTGCCGAGGCACCGGTATATGACGATCTGATTGCCCGGCTCAAGTCCCAGACCGAGAAATTGGTCGTCGGCGATCCAACAGACCGCAGTGTCTACATAGGGCCAGTCATCAACGAATCTTCTTATAAACAATTCCAGGGATACTGCGCAGAAATCACATCCGCTGGAGGTCATTTCCTGACCGGTGGGCGGGTACGGACCGGTGGTATGTATGACCAGGGATGGTTCTGTGAACCAACCCTGGCTGTGGACCTGCCTCTCCAACACCGTCTATGGAAGCACGAGATGTTCGTGCCAATTACAACAATCAGCAAGGTCAAGACCCTCGATGAGGCCATGCAATATGCGAATGATGTTAATTATGGTTTGACGGCAGGTTTCTACGGGAGTGATGAGGAATCAGAGTGGTTTTTTGACCATATCGAATCAGGCGTGGCGTATGTCAACCGTCCGCAGGGCGCGACAACCGGAGCCTGGCCTGGGTTCCAGCCTTTCGGCGGGTGGAAAGCTTCCGGTTCCAGTGGTAAAAATTCAGGCGGGAGGTATTATCTTCCCCTTTATATGCATGAGCAGATCCGGACAACGATTCGATAGCTGACTGCGTTGCCTCTACAACCTCACGCATATCGTGTTAGAAAGGGAAACAAACATTTCGCTGATATTTCCGGTTATGAGAATATTTTCCCCCAAATGAAAATATTCGGGCGGCAGGTGCTCTGCCGCCCGAAGTTTTTTATCCGCCGCCGATCACCGCAATGAGCATGATCGCATCACCATCCTGGATGAGATAATCTTTCGCCTGCATCTCATTATTGACCGTAACCATCGCGACCAGTTCGGGCTTAATGCCAAGCGATATGAGGGTTTCACGAACATTATGTCCCGGTTCGACGGTAAATTCTCCCTTGCTTCCGAGCAGGTTCTTGAGCGAATCTCCGAGGCGAATAGTAGCAGTCATCTCAGGCAACGATCGCTTTCAGGCCGAGGCTTTCGATCGTTTCGGGTTTGGGCAGCCCGTCCGGCTTCCAACCGCGCTGCTCGTAATATATGTCCAGCAAGCGGTTGACATCCTCGATTTTGGTGATCTGGCCCTTGGTGGCACCGCTCTTGGGGGGTTCCTCGTAGAAGCGTGGAGATGGTAAATCCCAGACTCGGTCAAATCCTTCGTTTTCGCGAGCCCAGTACAGGCGGGTAAGGTTCCAGATGCGTTCGCCCACCTTTTCCAAGTCTGCCCATGTACGGTGGATACCGGTAATTGCCTCCAAAACCGGCTCATAGAGATTCCGGTCAATATTGAGTTCCACCCATTGAAGACGACAGCCACCCAGCACATCGAACATCGGGCGGAAGTTCTGCAGCCAGATGACACGTGCGACTTTTTCGGAGGTGACCAGTTCGCGGCCCACCTGCAAGTCATAGGTGATGGCCCAGGCTCGGTTATGGTGCGCGCCTACATCGCAGGTCATGTATGCCAGAAGCATGGCCGTAGCGTTATGGGTTGCATAACCAGACTGTTCCATTCCTTTAACATGGATGGCAAACTTCTCGGTACCTTTACCTACTTTTTTGGATGCGCGTTTGACCCCCTCCGCGAGTAGTGAGCCAAGCCCCTCACGACGGGCAATTTTCCCAATAAGTGTAAAGGTTGCTTCCACGTTGCCAAACTTCAGATCCAGCCCATCGGTATCCTTTTTTGTGAAAATACCCTTCTGATAGCATTCCATGGCCCAACCGATGGCATTACCGGTACTGATGGTGTCTATCCCCAGGTCATCACAGAGCAGGTTGGCTTGTGCGACTGCTTCGATGTCATCAATTCCGAGGTTTGAACCCATCAGGCCGATCGTCTCGTACTCCGGACCTTCGACATAACTGTCATATTTCTTGCTACGACTATATTTTCCGCACGGCGAGGGACAGCCAAAGCAGCCTTTGTCGGTAATGACAATCTTCTCGCGCAACGCCTTTCCATTTATGCCTTTGCTGCCTTCAAATGTGCCTGCGCTGAAGTTACGCGTAGGCAGCGCACCCACTTCATCGCACCAGGCTGTAACGCCGGCTGTGCCGTAGCGCGTCCACTCTTTCAAACCTTCGGCGTCCTTGCATGCTTTATAGAGCGCCTTACCAGCCTTGCGATAAGCTTCCATATTCGCCACTGGGATGGACTTCGTCCCGTGGATGACAATTGCCTTGAGTTTCTTGGAACCCATTACTGCACCCACACCGCCACGTCCAGCCTGGCGGCCATAATCGTGGTTGATACAGGCATATTGAACCAGGTTCTCGCCACCCACTCCGATGACCGCCACCTGGAACTCTTCGCCCAATTTTTCCTTGAACTGCTTTTCTACCGCAAATGTTGCTTTACCCCACAGGTCGGAGGCATCGCGCAATTCGATCTTATCGTCGTCAATAAAAAGCGTGACCGGCTTCGGGCTGATCCCTTCCAAAATAATGGTGTCCAATCCGGCATAGCGCATCTCTGCCGTGAAGTGGCCGCCCATCGATGCACTAGCATACCCTCCGGTCAGCGGAGCCTTCGTCGTCCAATCGCATTTACCGCCGCCAGGGACCATCATGCCAGAGATCGGTCCACTGGATATGATCAGTTTATTCTCAGGACCAAGCGGGTCAATGCCTTTGGGAACTTCCTTGAGCAGGAAATAGATCCCGAAACCACGCCCACCGATAAAATCACGGGCTAAATCCGCAGGGGTCGGCTCTTTTGAGAATGTCCCATTAGTCAGGTTAACTCGCAGAATTTTTCCAGCATAGCCATTCATATCTGCCTCCTTAAGCCGCCACTGTTTCTATTTCAGCGATCCAGAGCGCGCCTGTGCCGCACACGTCTACACAATCGCCGCATAAATCACATTTCCAGGCAGTATCTGCCAGTTTCGAGCGGACGAACATTACTTCTTCCGGGCATTCCGGGACGCAGGCTTCACACAGGTTGCATTCAGCAAAGTCCACGTAGTATGCGCCCTTCTCGTCCTTTTTAATAGCTTCAGTGGGGCAGACCGCGGCGCAATCACCGCACTGGGTGCAAACCCTAACGCTATAAACGCCTGGTGAAGGGAAATGGGGTTCAATAACCAGTGCCGACTTTTTTGGGTTGTTCTCACCGAACAGGTTCAACGAGCAGGCCACCCTGCACGCATTGCATCCGGAACATTTGGAATTATCAACATACAGCCGCATAAACAGCTCCTTTCAATGAATTGGTTCCAACTGTGTAGTGTAATAACCCAATCCCGTAAAGGATAGAGACATCCATCCTCATTTCTTATGCAAGCCTTCCTATTCTATACCATTTCGGTGTGAGAATCATCTATAATAAGCCAGTATGAATGATCATCTGCTTCCCCGTCTTGGCACTTTTTTTATCCTGGTGGGATGTGGATTTCTCGTTCTCTTTATTGGGTCGATATTTGCCGGGGAATTTAATATTTTATATCTGCTTTTCTCAGCAGCCACCTTTTTTCTTGGATTTTTATTTCACCGTCTCGCTCCCCACCCTGAACCAACGCGGTTCTCAGCAATTCGAAAAATGAGCCAACGCTCCCGCCAGCGCAGGGAAGAAAAACAATCAGAGGAAGACCACGAAAAATGACCAAACTCATTCCCCTTTCTGAGGCTGTATCCCGTTTCGTGCAAGATGGAGACGTCGTCTACGCGGCCGGGTTTACTCATCTGATCCCCTTTGCTGCCGGGCATGAGATCATCCGCCAACGCAGGCGAGAACTTGACATTAGCGCGCGCGACGCCAGACCTGATCTACGACCAGATGGTGGCGGCCGGATGTGCCCGGAAGGTTATCTTTTCCTATATGGGAAATCCGGGGGTCGGCTCATTACGCATTGTCCGCTCCGAAATCGAAGCCGGCCGGCTCGAATGGGAAGAATATTCGCACTTTGGCATGATCTCGCGCCTGCAGGCCGGTGCCGCTGGTCTCCCATTCATGCCCATGAACCCGACCGGAGCCGTGGATTTGGAGCGCGCCAATCCATTAATCAAGCGAGTTGTTGACCCTTATTCGGGTCGCGAACTGATCGCTGTCCCGGCACTGAACCCGGATGTTGCCATTATCCATGTCCAGCGTGCTGACAAGGATGGGAATGCGCACCTATGGGGGATCCTCGGCGAGCAGAAGGAAGTCGCTTTTGCCTCGAAGCGGGTAATCTTGACCGCTGAAGAAATCGTGGATGAAGCAGTCATCCGATCCGACCCGAACCGGACATTAATACCGGGCTTCATTGTCAGCGCGGTATGCCATGTCCCCTGGGCGGCACATCCATCCTATGCCCAGGGCTACTATGACCGTGATAATGATTTCTATTTGAAATGGGACAAGATTAGCGAGAACTCCGAATTGGTGAAAGCCTATCTGGATGAATGGGTGTACGGGATGAAAGATCGTGCTGAATTCTGGCAGAAACTGGGTTCGGAAACCCATCAACGGCTAAAGGTAAAAGCTCGCTTTAGCGAACAGGTCAATTACGGAAATTATTAGGGGATAGGTTTTAATGAACATTCCCTACATTGCCCTCGGCGAGACCGGCTTGCCTCTCCATTTCCTCCATGCCAATGGATATCCGCCGGAATGTTATCATCCTTTGATTTCCAGACTTTCTGAACATTACCAGGTTTTTTCCATGCGCCAGCGCCCCCTTTGGCCGGATTCCAAGCCGGAGGATATTACAGACTGGCATCCTTTAACCGATGACTTCCTGAGGTTCCTGGATGAACATCCTACCGGAACCACGATTGGCATTGGACATTCGGTCGGTGGAATTGTCACCATACGGGCTGCACTGCGCCAGCCCGATCGTTTTCGGGCATTGGTTTTGATTGATCCGGTGCTCTTCCCACCAACCATAATTCACTCATGGCAGGTAATTTGCGCCTTGGGATTGGGCTACCAAATGCATCCTCTCGTCCGGGCAGCCCGGAAACGCCGCCGCGAGTTTGACGACCTGGACAGACTTTTCAAGGGATACCGTCGCAAACCAGTTTTCAAATACATGGATGACCCATCCTTACGCGCTTATGTGGAAGGGATCGCATGCCCGCAGAGCAAGGTTATAAACTGTGCTACAGCGTCGAATGGGAAATGCATATCTATGCTACCAGCGTCTGGCACGATATGGACATATGGCAAGGCCTGCCCGGCTTGAAGGTCCCGCTGATGATTATTCGTGGAGCAGAAACCGATACTTTTTGGGCTTCCACCGCACGCCTTGTACTTCGGAAAGTCCCCCGGGCCAGAGTTGTGACCATCCCACAATCAACTCACCTTGTACCGCTGGAACGTCCAGCTGAAGTCTACGAGGCGGTACAGAATTTTTTACAGGAGATTTTATGACCGAGCTGACTTCCGCTGAACTTATGATCGTAAACGCTGCCCGGATGCTCAAAGATGGAGACGTGGTCTTCGTGGGGGTAGGGCAACCCAACCTGGCCTGCAACCTCGCCAAACGCACGCATGCCCCGAACCTGGTCATGATCTACGAAGCGGGTGTGATCGGCGCCGAACCAGCCCGCCTGCCCCTTTCCATCGGTGACCCGACCCTGGTGAGTGGGGCATTATCGGTTGTCAGCATGTACGATATTTTTAGCAACTATCTGCAGCGCGGGAATGTGGACGTGGGTTTCCTGGGTGGAGCGCAAATTGACAAGTTTGGTAATATCAACGCCACCTTTATCGGTAGTGATTACGCCCATCCAAAAGTACGCCTGCCTGGTTCGGGTGGTGCACAGGAAATAGCCGCATGGGCCAACCGCTGCTACATTATGACCCCTCACCAGAAACGTCGCTTTCCCGAAAAGGTGGACTTTATCACCTCTGCAGGTTACCTGGAGGGAAAAGGCGGGCGTGAGAAAGCCGGATTGCGCGGCAAGGGTCCCATCGGAGTGGTGACGGATATTGGCCTCATGGAACCCGACGAAACAGGCGAATTGATCCTGACCGCCCTCCACCCTGGCAAAACAACAGAGCAGGCCATCAGCAACACCGGTTGGCCACTGAAGGTCGCCGCTCAGATTCGCTTCACCGACCCGGTTACAGATCTAGAATTGAAAATATTGCACCAGGAGTTGGATCCGACCGGTATTTATTTGAAGGGTGGGTAAAATCGACTGTTGCCGATCTTAATGGCCAAATATCCAATAAACAATTAAAAATTATTCAATCCCGAATATAAATTTCCAAAGGGCCTGATTTTTCCTATTAGCTTTTCTCCTCCTCGTGTGATATGAGTGAGCCAATGTATTTTTTAATAATTCTTTGCAGACTATAATTGCGTCGATATGTCCATGATTAAAGTCGTCTTCTTTGACCTCGGCTCCACGCTCGTTTATTCAAAAGATCCCTGGCCTCCCATTTACGAGCGCGCAGATCGCGCTCTTGTAGATGCTCTCTCTTCTTCCGGTATAAGGATTGATCTTGCCGACTTGCACACCGGGTCAGGTGGTTTCCTGGGCACATATTATGATAACAACACCCGTGATAACGTGGAATATACAACTTTCAACCTCCTGCGTGAAATGTTGTCTCAAAAAGGGTACCAAAATAATCCCGAACCGATCCTGCGCGCTGCATTGGCGGCGATGTATGCCGTGACACAGCAAAATTGGTATCCTGAAGAAGATGCGATTTCAACGCTCGAAAGTCTTAAAAACCTCGGGTATCATTTGGGTTTGATCTCCAACACCTCGGATGATAAAAACGTGCAGGGAATTGTCGACCGCTGGAGGCTGCGTCCACTTTTCGAGGCCATCGTCACATCCGCTGCCCTGGGCATCCGTAAACCGGACCCACGCATCTTCCAGGTTGCATTGGATCATTTCCGCCTCCCGCCGCAAGCAGCGGCAATGGTTGGGGATCTGTTGAATGCAGATGTGCTGGGAGCCAATCAATCGGGCATTTACAGTATCTGGATCACACGCAGGGTCCAACTTCCTGATGAGGGGGAGCTGGTGATTCAACCGCAAGCTGTCGTTACGGCCCTCCAGCAAATCCCTGCCTTGCTCGCCGATATTGAAAATGATCCCGAGGAATAGGCTGCTTGGGATTTTTATGTGCTAAGATATCGCTTGAAATTACATTTATATTTATCGATCCCGAAAGGAACTCATCATGCCCAGCAAAGTGTACTTCGGTAGTGCGCACCAATCCCGCCTGGAGGCAAAGGAAACTTTACCCGCGAAACTAGACCTTATCCTTGAAAAACTCCAAATTCGGGAACGTGTCAAAGATGAGATGGTGGTCATCAAAATGCACACCGGCAATAACATCGGTTATTCAACCATCCACCCGGTCTTCGTGCGGCGGGTGGTCCAGGCAGTCAAGGACGGAGGCGGCAAGCCCTTTATTGCCGATGTGAACTGGGATGTAGCCGGAGCCGAAACGCGCGGCTACACCCAGGAGACCATCGGTTGCCCCATTTATCCCGCTGCCGGCCCGGATGAAAAATATTATTATGAGTACGAAAAACCTTATAAAAGTATAAAAAAATGGAAACTGGCTGGCTTGATCCATGATGCCAGCTTCCTTATAAATTTTTCACACGTCAAAGGACACCCATCCTGCGGACTGGGCGCGGCTTTCAAAAACCTGGCTCTCGGCTGCATGGCTGGTGAAACCCGCGGTGAAATGCACCGTGCCACTCATTTCGACCAGTACTGGTTCCCGGAAAAATGCCCGGATGCTGCAACGATCCAAAAAATAGCTGCATCCTGCCCCTTCGAAGCGATTGTAGAAGACAAAAAACAACCCGGACAGATGCACCTGCACATGGAACAGTGCAACCAGTGCGGGCGCTGTCTGGAGGTGGCTCCTGCCGGCAGCCTGAAAATTGACGCAGCCAATTTCAACACGTTCCAGGAAGCCTGTGCTATTTCAACCAGCATCACATTATCCACGTTCGATGCAAAAAAAGTTGCGCATCTTTCCCTAGCCACCCAGATGACCCCGGTTTGTGACTGCTTCGGTTTCACCTCCATGTCCATCCTGCCTGATGTCGGTATTTTTGGGTCCGATGATATCGTCGCTATTGAATGTGCAGTGCTGGATGCTACGGCTAAATTCCAGGTAATTGAAGAAAACCTGCCCCAGGTGATTGAAATCCATACCCGAACCGGACACCCCTTCCAGCAAATCCACGGCCCGCTCAAAGACCCCTATATGGTCACCCAATATGGAGAAAGTCTCGGGCTTGGCAGCCGCGACTACGAATTGGTGGATGTGCTCCCACTTGAGAAAGTTGAACGCTCAGCTCTCCCATATATCCCTTCAAAATGAATCGGGAAACAAAGTATTTCAACGTGAAACGCTTTCCTTCACCGGGTACTGATTAAATATAATTAATATGCATCAATTGTAAAAAAAGATCAGGGCCGGAGAGTTTCTCCGGCCCTGTGGGTATATTATTATGAGGAGATGGGGTTTAATTTTGGTTCGGGTTTGTGACCGTTGTGATTTTGTTCCATGGCTTCGATAAATTGCGGGTCGCGGCGGAACTGGCTCATATACAGGTTGTAATAAAAACCTTTTTTCTCCAACAGTTCTTTATGTTTGCCTCGTTCGATAATCTCCCCCTCGTTAATAACCAGGACCATGTCTGCGTTGCGAATTGTACTCAAACGGTGGGCAATCACAAAACTTGTGCGACCCTTCAGGAGCGTGGTGAGAGCTTCCTGGATCAAGCGCTCGGTACGGGTATCAACACTGGATGTCGCTTCATCAAGGATGAGGATACGAGGATCCGCCAGAGCAGCACGAGCGATGGCTAGCAGTTGGCGCTGTCCCTGGCTTAATCCGGAGCCGCGTTCTCCAAGAATGGTCTCGTACTTTTGCGGCAGTCGCTCTATGAAGGTATCCGCGTGGGCCAATTTTGCCGCGGCAAATACATCCTGGTCCGGAGCATCCGGGCGTCCGAAGCGGATGTTTTCCATCACGGTGGCGCTGAAAAGGAATGTATCCTGGAGGACGATACCCTCCTGCCGGCGCAGGGATTCGGCCGTTACGGTGCGAATATCAATTCCGTCTATGAGAACTTTGCCACCGGTTACATCGTAAAACCTGGAAAGGAGGTTGACTATCGTGGTTTTTCCGGCGCCAGTCGGGCCAACGATGGCAATCGTTTGACCAGGTTGTGCCTTAAAATTAATATTCTTTAGGACAGGCTGACCTTTTTCGTATTCTGCGGTTACATCCACAAATTCGACCTCGCCTCGGATGGGAGCCAGGGCTTTTGCGTCCGGAGCATCCTGGATGGCGGGAGTCTCATCCAGCAGTCCGAAGATGCGTTCCGCGCCGGCAATCGCACTTTGAATGTTTGTCCATAAAACTGCGATTTGCTGGATGGGCTGGTTAAAACGTTGGACATAGCCAAGGAATGTGATTACCAGGCCGAGCGAAACGGCAGTCCCGAAAAGGGTCCCGTTCCCAAGCAGGGCAATTCCACCGGCGCAGGTAACAATCGCCAGGGCCAGGTAACCCAGTGCCTGGAGCGTCGGCGCCAGTGCAGCGGAAAATGCCACCGCTCCCACGTTCGCATCGCGATAATCTCCGCTCGTCACCCGGAATTGTTCGATATTTTCCTCCGCACGGTTAAATGCCTGCACTTCCCTGACTGCGGAGATATTTTCCTGTAATTCGGAGTTGACACTCCCCATCGACTTGCGTGTTTTTCGAAACATTTTCCGTGCCTGTGCAGAGAAAAACAGGGTTGCTGCAAGCATGATTGGCGCAACAGCTATGCTCAATAAAGCAAAAGGCACGTTTGTGGTCAACATGTTGTATACAATCCAGACCAGCAGTAAGATTCCGCCTGCCACGTTGACCAGGGCAAAGTTGATCGCCTGTTCGATTGCCACCGCATCGTTCGTGATCCTGCTCATTAAATCCCCGGCTTCGTGTTCAGCATAATAGCTCATCGGCAGTCGATGCAGATGCTTAAATACCTCCTCCCTCAAGGACCGCAGGACGTGCTGCCCTGCCCAGGTCATGCTGAAAAAAGTCAACCCGGTGAGTGCACTACTAATGATGAACAATGCAACCAGGACTAAAACCATTCTCAGCAAACCGGCGACACGCCCGTTCGCGTCCATGTTGCTGCCATCTGTCTTAGGTCCTGAAAACCCTCCGATCGAAAAAACATTGCTGATCAAAGTCTGGGTCAACCCGGCAGGCTTGCTTCCTTGAGCTAGCCAACAGCTCGACTGGGAAGAAGCAACCAGGTTTGAAATTCCTGGAAAATTCCCCAGGCTGCTTCCTGCGGTCGGTGCCAGGTAACAATCCACTAATTGACCCGTCAGCTCGGGTGTTGTTACCTGCGCCCAGGTGGAGATGACAATACATATAACCGCTAACAATACCATGGGCCACCACGAAACGAAACGCCGTGCCAGCCTTGCCAAGGTGACGCTGGTATTTTGCGGCTTGCGAACTTCAGAGGCCAGGAAATCCCTGCCCATTGGACCACCAAACATTTTTTATCTCCTGTTATTTCAAAGGAAATTTATCATTGCCTATGCCACTTCGATATCCGAGGTGACGTCACCGACGAGTTGAGAGTTATAAATTTCCGCGTATATCTCGCTTTCTTCCATCAACTCGGCATGCCTGCCCTTGGCCACCACCTGGCCCTTGTCCATCACCAGGATAAGATCAGCATTCATCACGGTGCTGATGCGTTGGGCAATAACGAATGAAGTCCGCCCCTTCATCAGCTTATCCAGTGCCTCCTGGATTTGCGCTTCGGTCGACAGATCAACGGAGCTGGTCGAGTCGTCCAGGATGAGGATGTGTGGACTGAGCAGCAGGGCGCGTGCAATGGCGATCCGCTGTTTCTGTCCCCCGCTTAATGTTGTCCCCCTCTCACCCACACGGGTATCGTACCCATCTGGAAATTCCATAATAAAGTCGTGGGCCGCAGCCGCTTTGGCAGCCGAGATGATATCTTCCTGGGTGGCATCTGGTTTTCCGAAGGCAATATTGTCCCGGATCGTCCCCAGGAAAAGAGTAGTTTCCTGCAATACGATCCCGATCTGGGCTCGCAGGGATTGTAAAGACAAATCCCGCAGATCATGACCATCTATGGTAATGCGGCCTTCAGTAGGGTCGTAAAAACGAGGGAGCAGGTTGATGATCGTTGTCTTGCCGGATCCCGTGGCTCCCAGCAATGCCACAACCTGTCCAGGAAGAGTTTCAAAGCTGACATTTTTCAAAACCGGGTCCCCTGCTCCGAAATAACGGAAGCCGACGTTCTCGAATTTGATATGTCCGTCCACCACCGGGAGCGTTAGGGCTTCCGGTTTATCGGTCACATCGCTCTTGGCATCCAGGATTTCAAAGATGCGCGTTGCTGAAGCTGAAGCCTGGCTGAACTGGGTGATGATGAATCCAAACTGGGCGATCGGGAGGAACATGAAAATGAGGTAGAGGCTGAATTCCTGCCAGTCGCCGATGGTCAGGGTGCCATGGATAATCTGAATACCGCCGGCATACAGGGTGGTAGCTTGTCCAAGGTTGGCTACCAGGAAGATCACAGGGATCAGGAAGGCAAATACCCTGGAGACCACGATCTGCTGGCGCATTAATTGGTCTGCCTGCTGACCGAATTTAGCCCGTTCGCTTTTTTCGCGGGTGAACGACTTGATGACCTTGATCCCGGCCATGTTCTCCTGCAAAGTGGTATTCAGGATCGACAACTTTTGCTGGATCCGGGTGAAGAGAGGCCTGACCACGCTGCCAAAAACAAAGAACAAAACCAATGCGACCGGCAGGATCCAAACAGTAACGATCGCCAGTTTTGCGTTGGTTGAAAAGATGATGATCAGCGTACCGGTGAGCAGGATGAAAGCTCCCACTAATTGGATTAATCCCTGGCCGAGGAAAAGGCGAACTTTTTCGACATCATCTGTCGCCCGAATCATTAATTGCCCGGTCTGGTTGCGGTCATGATACGAAAAAGACAACCGCTGAATTTTGGCAAATAAATCATTTCGCAGGTCAAATGCGACCGCCTGGGAATTTTTTTCTGCCCAATAAGCCTGGAGGAAAGCAAAAATACCGAACACGATCCCAAATACCACCAACACGATCCCACCGACAATCAGGTCATGCGGGGCATTGGTCTTCGTGGTTGTCAATTGCGCAACCAATTGCTGCTGAGTCCAGTTGGAAGGGTAATTAAGGAAATTCAGGATTGCCGGCAAGGCTTGGGAGATGAAAGCAGCAGGAATTTTCCCCAGGGCATCCAGGATGGTCTTGGCAATCACTCCATTCGTCACAGAATTGATCACATTGGCTATTAATCGGGGGACTTCAAGCTGGGCCAATGTGGCAATGGTGAGGAATAAGTAGGGTAAAGCTGCCTGACCTCTGTAATGCCAGAGGTATTGGGCGGCACGTCCAATGCTGTTCTTTTGGGGCGCCGGACTTTCTTTTGGAGGGTGGCTACGGTTCAACGTAATGATCCTTTCCAATCAAATGAAATTTTGGTTAAGTTTCCATTTTTTCTGCTGCATCTGTCATCACCTGCAGCGCATCCGATATTGCTTCCCGCTGCTGGGTGGTCAACGAATCAGTGAATTGTTCCATCCACTTCCTGCGAATATCCAGCAGTTGTTCAGCGAGCGCATGTCCCTGCGGGGTTAAGGCCAGGCGTTTTATCCGCCGGTCGATTGGATCTGCCATGCGATCGAGCAATCCCAGCCGCACCATCCGTTCCACAAGCTGGCTGGCAGCCGCATTGGTGATGCCCATTTGCTGGCTTATGTCCGAAATATCCGCCTGTCCCGCAAAATGCAAGCGCATTAGTGTATTCACTTGCGAGAAAGAAAGACCAGATTCGTCCATAAAATGTTTATAATCCTGCCCGTTGCGGCGCATAAAAACCTTGACCCACCCGTGCAGGACTTCCGAGAAATGGTCGCTGGATGCTGTCATGGAACTCCAAACTAGTTAACCGGGCTTATATATAACAAATATAATCTAATTTGTCAAGTTAAAGGTTTTTTGGAGAGGGTTTATAATTAATTCGTGCCAGATCTGTTTGATCACGCCTTGCAGGAACGCTTGAATAGCGAAGCCCCACTGGCTGCTCGTATGCGCCCGCGCACACTTGACGAGTACGTCGGTCAGGAGCATATCATTGGACCGGGGAAACTTTTGCGGCGTGCGATCGAAGCCGACCGGTTATTCTCGTCCATCATCCTGTGGGGACCGCCAGGTACCGGCAAAACCACCCTTGCCCAGGTAATTGCCAATCGTACCCAGTCTCACTTTGAAACGCTATCCGCTGTTCTGGCGGGTAAAGCCGAACTCAAGGATGTCATAGATGCCGCCCAGGAACGAAGGCGCCTTTACCAGAAAAAGACCACCCTCTTTGTTGATGAAGTCCATCGATGGAACAAAGCCCAGCAGGATGCCCTCCTGCCGCATGTAGAGAACGGTACCATCCTCCTTATCGGAGCTACAACTGAAAACCCCTATTTTGAAGTGATTGGAGCCCTGGTTTCCCGCAGTCGAGTCTTCCAACTCCTTCCTCTGACCGGTGAACAGACCGGGAAAATCCTGGACCGGGCCCTCGCCGACCCGGAACGTGGATATGGCAGCCGTCGCGTTGTATTGGACGCGGAAGCCCGCGAGCATTTAATTGATGTTTCCGGTGGTGACGCGCGGAATGCGCTAAATGCGCTCGAATTGGCAGTTGAATCCACCCCCGCCGATGATAAAGCCGACATCCATATCACCCTGGATGTTGCCCAGGAATCCATCCAGCGGCGTGCAGTGCTTTATGACAAGGACGGCGATGCGCACTACGACACAATTTCTGCCTTCATAAAATCCGTCCGTGGGTCGGACCCCGATGCAGCTCTTTACTGGTTGGCGAAAATGCTTTATGCGGGGGAAGATCCGCGCTTCATCTTGCGCCGTCTCATCATCCTGGCTGGTGAGGATATTGGCCTGGCTGACCCGATGGGTGTTGTGGTGGCCGCCTCTGCCATGCAAGCATTTACGTTTATCGGCCTGCCGGAGGGTGTTTACCCAATTGTCGAAGCAACCCTCTATCTAGCCACAGCTCCAAAATCCAACACAGCCACATCCTATTTCAAAGCCTTCGAGCGTATCGAGCAGGAAGGTGTGGGTGAAGTACCAAATCATTTAAAAGATACCAACCGGGATGCCACCGCCCTCGGCCATGGGAAAGGATACGTTTACCCCCACATGTCCGAAGACCATTTCACCCCCCAGCAATACCTGCCGAAGGAACTTCTGGGAACTTACTTCTACAAACCTTCCAGCGTCGGTTATGAAGTTGAAGTTTCCGACCGGCTGTCACGCTGGCGGGAAGCCCAACGAAAGGCGCTTGGCATCACTCGTCTCGAGGAAATTCCTGACCTTACCCAGGAACAGATTGACGAAATGAAGCGCAAAATTAAATAATTAGGATCCAATCATGAAATATTCCCCTGCCAGGTGAAAAAAACCCTAGGTAGCCAATCATCTAAAATACTTTATTGATTTGTTCAGTGCTGGGAATATTGGGGGGTTCAGAGTGTCATTCCAAATAAACCAATCCGATCATAATTAATCATGGAGAAATTCGCCCGTTGCTTCAATAAAGGTGCAATGTTGGCAGGTGTATAATTCAAACAATGGATAATCGGCCCAATTCCTCTTTTCGCCCATATCTTGCATCAAGCATTATCCTCTTTTTCATCGGCTGGGGTGGTTCGGCACTGGCGATCTTCATGCTAACTCCCACTGTCTGGGCTCGCTGGCTGCTGTTCTTTGGGAGCACTCTTGGGATCACCAGCCTTGCCCTGCCCATCACCTGGTTCCTGAATCTGCGATTTCCATCCAATCCGCTGGTCGGTGCCACCGTTATTATGCGCCAGGCTATTTGGTTTGGCGTGTATGGTGCTTTGCTGATCTGGCTCCAGCAGGAACGCCTGGTCACGCTTTGGACTGGTCTCGGTTTGGCTGTCGGACTGATCGCGATTGAATACTTTGTGCGCATGCGAGAGAATGCACGCTGGCAGCCTCCCTCGAATATTCCGTCTACCACGAATGGATCGTCTTCAGCGGACAGTGACCAATCGAAAGAATGAATCTGCGCGGACTCCCTTCCGTTGAACAACTTCTCCAAACCCATTACGCGGCGGAACTCATCGCGAGTTTCGGCCGTCCCTTAACGCTACAGTCCATCCGCTGCTCCCTCGATGATGTTCGCACTCGTAATACGAAGAATGGGGAATCCAAACTTCCGGATCAAGAAGTGCTGCTCGAGCAGGCCGCCTCCCTGCTGCATTTATGGACAGCCCCCACGCTGATGCCTGTTATCAATGCAAGTGGGGTGATCTTGCACACCAACCTGGGTCGTGCCCCCCTTTCAACCTCTGCTGCACAATCCATACTGGCCGTTGCGCATGGGTATTCCAATCTTGAATTTGACCTTGAAACCGGGAAACGCGGCAGCCGGTTGATCCATGCCGAAGCCCAGCTTCAGCGCTTAACCGGTGCGGAAGCCGCATTGGTGGTGAATAATAATGCTGCAGCGGTTTTATTAATCCTCTCTGCACTTGCCAAGAAAAAACGCGTGATCATTTCCCGTTCGCAATTGGTCGAAATCGGCGGGGGGTTTCGCATTCCCGATGTGATGAAGCAATCGGGGGCGAAACTGGTCGAAGTCGGCACCACCAACCGGGTTCATCTTTCTGACTACGAAGAAGCCCTTACCGAACAAACTGCTCTGATAATACACGCGCACCACTCGAACTTCAAAATGATCGGCTTTACAGAAGAACCGGATCTTGCAGAAATCGCGGACCTCGCACATGGATCAGGGGTTATATTTGCAGATGACCTGGGCTCAGGGACACTGCTGGCAACTGAAAGGTTTGGCCTGGTACATGAGCCGACCATCCAAGAGTCCATTAAGGCTGGAGCAGACCTGGTCTGTTTTTCAGGAGATAAGTTACTTGGCGGTCCGCAGGCAGGGATCATTATTGGCAAAGCTGCCCTGATCGAAAAGATTAAAAAAAACCCATTAGCCAGGGCTGTACGCGCTGATAAACTCTGCCTGGCCGCGCTGACAACTACACTGCAGCATTATCTCAAGGATGAAGCCGAGCGCGAGATCCCCATCTGGCGCATGATCTCGGCATCAACACTGCAGATGAAAGCTCGTGCAAAATCCTGGGCAGGTAATCTTGGGCAGGGAGAGGTGCTCGCCAGTGAATCCACGGTTGGTGGCGGGAGTCTCCCGGGCGAGTCCATGCCAACCTGGGTACTGGCCCTGACGGTAACTGGCCCTGATTCATTTTTGAAAAAATTACGCAAAGAACAACCACCCGTTATCGCCCGGACCGAAAATGATCGCATCCTGCTTGACCCCCGCACGGTCCTGCCAGAACAGGACGAACCAATGCTCGTTAATTTAACAAATGTCATTCGTTCTTATAAACGAAAATAAAACCCTAGAGGAACAGTTACCAGAGTGGTAGATAAGCCAATGACTTTACATGTCGACCTGACCCGCGTCCTGAAAGAAAACAGCCGGACTTTTTTTATTCCAATCGTCCGTTTGCCAGCCAGGCTTCAGGAGACTGTTGCCAGCGCCTATTTGTGCATGCGCGCGATCGATGAGATCGAAGATCACCCCGATTTGGACGATGCCAAAAAAGCAGCGTTGCTGCATGGTCTGGGTCCTATCCTGCAAGCGCGGATTGGCGTGGGAAATGCGCATGCCAGTATCGCCGAACTGGATTTCTTTTTCTCGCCTTATCATGCTGTTCTTCCAGAAGTCACATTACGGATTGGCGAATGGCTCTTGAATGTGCCCACCGAAATTGCCCCACGCGTTTGGGATGCTACCATCGCCATGGCAGAACGGATGGCGTATTGGGTGGAAAACCATTGGCAGATTCAAACTGAAGCCGACCTGGATGGATACACCTTTAGCGTGGCAGGTGCAGTTGGCTTATTGATCTGCGATATATGGAGCTGGTTCGACGGCACTGCCATTGACCGTATCTGCGCAGTCCAGTTCGGGCGCGGCCTTCAGGCCGTAAACATCCTGCGCAACCGAAAAGAAGATGCCGACCGCGGCGTGAATTTCTTCCCCACAGGCTGGACGGAGAAGGATATGTTTACCTACGCCAGGAAAAATCTTGATCTCGCCAGGACCGGAGTTGCTTCCATGCCAAAATGTTCGTTTAAATATTTTGTAGAGATCCCTCTCTTACTGGCAGAGGGTACTCTGAAAGCGATCGAAAATGGGTTGGGGAAACTGTCACGAGAGCAGGTCATGCAAATCGTTGGGACGACTCCATAAACCCATTGTTTCGCTCATCAGCCACCTCATCAGATGAGCTGACCACTCGAAATCATTGGTTAGATCATCCCCCTACAAACGCGTAATCGACCTGCGATCCTGGAAACCTGACCATCAAGGAGTAATTTATTATGAAATCAGACCTCGACGTGCGTATGCAATCGAATAGCCTCGACGCGATCATCGTCATCGGCAATGCGACGCATAATCCACCCATGTATTACCTGACTGGAGGTGGGCACATTTCCGGTGCGACTCTGATCAAGAAGCGCGGCAGCCAACCGGTGCTCTATTGCAATGATATGGAGCGTGAGGAAGGTTCTAAATCAGGTTTGAAGGTAATCCCGTATAGTACCTATAGTAACGACTCCCTTTTAAAAGAAGCTCAAGGCGATCCATTACTGGCTTTGGCGATCAGGTACAAGCGGATGATCATGGACCAGGATGTTCATGGGAGGATCGGCATTTATGGTACCGCGGACTTTGGTTCCTCATTCGCGATTTTTTCCCGATTACAAACCCTTATCCCAGATTCCGAACTTGTGGGCGAGTCGCTCGACAACTCCCTCTTCATGTATGTGATGGAGACAAAGGACGAAGCGGAAGTGGCCCGTATCCGCAATATGGGAAAAATTACCACGACGGTCGTTGGACGCGTCGCTGATTATCTGACCAATCGCCAGGTCCGGAAAGACGAAGTGCTGTTGAGAGAGGATAACACCCCCCTGACCATCGCGGATATCAAATCCAGGATCGATCTGTGGATCGCCGAGTTGGGCGCAGAGAATCCCGAGGGGACGATCTTTGCAATTGGACGCGACGCCGGTGTCCCTCATTCAATCGGTAAACCCACGGACCTTCTCCGGCTGGGACAGACCATCGTGTTCGATATCTACCCGTGCGAGGCAGGCGGCGGATACTTTTATGATTTCACCCGCACCTGGAGCCTTGGGTATGCCACTCCCGAAGCGCAAAAACTTTATGACGAAGTAAAAGCAGTTTTTGACAAGGTGCAGGAGAATCTAGACTTGAATGCTCCATTCAAAAACTATAACCACCTGGTGTGTGAGGAGTTTGAAAAGGGAGGGCACAAGACCCCGCTCAATACCCAGGCACCGGTGGAAGGTTACGTCCACTCGGTCGGACACGGCGTCGGGTTGAATATCCACGAACGACCCTTTTCGGGGTTGACAGCAACAGACGATAACATTCTTAAACCCGGAGTGGTTATAACCAGCGAACCCGGACTGTACTACCCTGAAAAAGGTATGGGCGTCCGCATCGAGGATACGCTCTGGGTCAGACCGGATGGCAAGTTCGAAATACTGGCCAAATACCCGTATGATTTTGTATTGAAGATGAAGAATTGGAAGAGGTAAACAATAGGCTCTGAGGAAATATGGGTAAATTACTTTGGCACATCACCATGTCGTTGGATGGCTTCATTGCAGGACCTGGTGACGATATGGGATGGATGAGTGACTATTTCGGCCCGAATCCAACCGTGGATGATTTTCTTTGTAGGATCGGCGCAGTCCTGATCGGGGCGCGCACTTATCAGGGTGCCAGGACCGAGGCTGGTAAAGTATACGGCGGGGCATGAACCGGGCCACAGTTCGTTCTGACGCACACCGCTCCGGAATCCGATGCACATGGATTTACCTTTGTCAGCGGCGATATCCGGGAAGCGATCCGCCTCGTAACAGCCACGGCAGGCGACAAGTACACCGTGATTCTTGGTGCCAGCACGGCAAAACAGGTCCTGGAGGCAGGGTTGCTTGACGAGGTCTTCGTCCACCTGGCCCCCATTCTTCTCGGCGATGGCATCCGATTATTCAAATACCCGGGTGACATGAAAGTAAAATTGGAACGGATTGGTCTCACTCAAACGCCACACGTGACGAATTTGTGGTTTCGCGTAAAGTATTAACCAAAGAAAGCATATTGGGGGGCCTTCAACGGCATCCTGGGGAACTTTATATTCAATCTTCCAAGATTAAAGACTACTCCGAATATACATATTGAGGAGCCCGTCAAAACAGGCGTTGACGTACAGTCGGATAACGCTATAATCATTCCGATGACTGATTTGAAACTTGCCCGTATCCTTGCAATTGAAACCTCTTGCGATGAAACAGCTGCAGCTGTCATTGAAAAAGGCCGGATGTTGCTGGCTTCCACTGTTGCATCCCAGATGGATATTCACGCCCGCTATGGCGGTGTGTACCCGGAAGTGGCTGCCCGCCAGCACGTTTTGACCATCCTGCCGGTAATAGAACAAACCTTGGCCAAGGCCCATCTGGCTCTTTCTGATATCAATGCGATTGCGGCTACACGTGGACCCGGTTTGGCAGGGTCCCTGGTGGTCGGACTGAACGCGGCCAAAGGGCTGGCACTCGGGGCGGGTTTACCTCTCGTGGGCGTCAATCATTTGGAGGGGCATATCTATTCTGCCTGGGTCTATAATGCAGAGGACAAGCCTGCTCCCAGGCCTCGGTTCCCGCTGATGGCTTTGCTTGTCTCAGGTGGACACACCGAACTAAATCTGATGGACGCCCACCTATCTTACCAGCGTCTCGGCGCAACCCTCGATGACGCAGCTGGCGAGGCTTTTGATAAAGTTGCCCGCCTGCTGGGTCTCCCCTACCCTGGCGGGCCGTCAGTCCAGGACGCTGCCGAAAAAGGAAATCCGGCCGCATTCAAATTTCCGCGCGCTTGGCTGGAAGGGACCTGGAATTTTTCATTTTCCGGTCTCAAGACTGCGGTGCTCAAAGAGACTAAAAGACTCGAAGGAAAGCCTTTACCGGTGGCTGACCTGGCTGCAAGTTTTCAGGCGGCAGTTGTGGATGTGCTGTTTAATAAAACCATGAACGCTGCTCGCGAATTTAAAGTAAAGCAAATTGTGGTGGGTGGCGGTGTTTCGGCTAATAAGCCTCTGCGAAACGCGTTCCTGGCTCAAACCGAGTTCCCGGTCAATATCCCGCCTCTGTCACTTTGTACAGACAACGCAGCCATGATTGCTGCAGCCGGATATTTCCGCTACATTTCCGGTCATACAGACGGGCTGGAAATTGATATTTTGCCTACCTGGCCGTTATCCTGATCGGGAATTTGCCTTATTTCAAGAGATAATAAGCCTCTAAATACCTTCAATTATTAATATTTACATCCCCATTTTTTGAAAATTCACTCTGAAACCATTAAAAACACAAACCCCTGGGGGGACTGGCCCTAGTCCCGACGGGGTTTGTTAAGGAGGAGAATATTTATTATTATATGCTTTGAGTTAAGAACAGGATGAACAAAGGTTAAGACGCAGATGAGAGAATTAAGGTAGGGATTTGCCGATTTTTGACCAAAAATGGGGAATTAAGCCTCTCTTTCAATAATCGCTAAAATATCGGTTTGAGAGATCGGCCCAACGCGTAAAATTTGCGGTTCTCCACCCGAGCAATCTACCACGGTTGAAGGAACCCCACCAGGGGTCGTGCCTGCGTCGAGAATCAATGCGATCCTTCCCCCCAGTTGGGCATCAACCTCCTGCGCAGTCTTCGGGCTTGGTTGTCCGGAGAGATTGGCAGATGTGACTGCCATTGGTCCGGCGAGGCGCAGCAACGCGAGTGTCACAGGATGATTCGGGATGCGCACCCCAACCGTGGGGCCGGCTGATATAGATTCCGGTAATTTCGGGTGCTTTGGTATCACCAGGGTCAAAGGTCCAGGCCAAAAATGGGCAGCCAGCCTAAAGGCAATTTTAGGGATTTCATTGGCAACTTTTTGCAGGTCTTCCACATCCCCTATTAAAACCGGGATGGCTCTTTCAACCGGACGATTTTTAGCCTTGTAAATACTCACCACCGCTAATCTGTCAAATGCCAGCGCACCCACCCCGTAAACTGTGTCGGTTGGAAAAGCCACCAGCCCACCCGATTGCAATGTTTCGAGGGCACGCGGCAGGGCATGAGGGTCTTCCACCGGTAAAATTATCGTCTTCATGTTTGAACTTCCAGCATCCGGTCGAGGCCGGCCAGGTCCTTCATCAAATGGATCCCGGCATTCGGAAATGCATCATTAGCTAATAATTGCACTGCCGGTCCCTCTGAGGCACTCGATCTCAATTATTAGGTAGCCTCCCGGAAGCAGCCACGACGGAGCTTTTTTCAGGAAGCGGCGGATGATCTCCAACCCGTCAGATCCGCCATCCAAAGCCAGAGAAGGTTCACGGCCATAAATCGGAATCTTTTGCAGGGTTTTTGTTGGTATATACGGAAGGTTGGCTATGATTAGTGAGTGGGGGTCGGGAATTGGAAGATTGGGGAAAAGGTCGGCTTCAAAATAGGTGATCCGGTCGGAGACATGCATCCTTTCTGCATTATTACGTGCCACTCTCAGGGCTGCTGGGGAAATATCAGTGGCAGTGACGATGAGACTCGGAATATTTACTGCCAGGGCAATGGCGATGCAGCCAGAACCAGTTCCAATATCCATCACCCTCAATTTTCCGCTCCGTGGCTCCGACTTCCTCAACCACGTTATCGCATGTTCAACCAGAAGTTCGGTTTCTGGGCGGGGGATGAGCACAGCGGGCGTCACCTCGAGCTCCAAACCGAAGAATTCCCAGACCCCGAGAATGTAAGGAAGTGGTTCACCCCCTTCCAATCGGATTACCTGCTTTTCAAGTTTGATAACCTCGTCCCCGGTTAAAGGTGCTTCGGGATGAGTTAGTATCCAGGATACGCGACCTGTTCAACAGGTGCGCCAACAGCACCTGGGCATCCAGGGTTGGTATGTCGCTGGTCTTCTCCAGGCGGGAAATTAACCCGTCGAGAGCTTTTCCAATGGTCTCCCCCCAACCCTTACTCGTCACCATCCTCCACCCCGGTCGCAGACAGGCGGTCAGCTTCGTCGCGGGAAGATAGTTCTTCAATGAACTGATCAATACCCCCTTCCATTACTGCCGGAAGATTGAAGATCGAGACATTGATGCGATGATCGGTGACCCGGTTCTGCGGATAATTATAGGTGCGGATCTTTTCGGACCGTTCGCCGGTTCCCACCTGCGAGCGGCGGTCTGCATCCTGCGTGGAGCGCCGTTTTTCTTCCTCGATCTCGTACAGGCGCGCCCGCAAAATGGACATGGCGCGCAGTTTGTTCTGCAGTTGTGAGCGCTCATCCTGAACCGCCACCACCATGCCGGTTGGCAGGTGGGTGATGCGGATGGCAGTTGCGTTCTTCTGGACATTCTGACCGCCCGCTCCGGAAGAGCGAAAAACATCAATTTTCATATCCGATTCGGGGATTTCCACATCCACGTCCTCCACTTCCGCCAGAACGGCCACGGTGGCTGTGGAGGTGTGAATCCGACCCGAAGACTCGGTAGCAGGGACGCGTTGGACTCGGTGCACACCGGATTCATATTTAAGTTTCGAAAAAGCACCCTTCCCCTTGACCTGGAAAACGACTTCCTTGAAATCCACCTATGCCGATTGCATTCGAGTCCATCAATTCCACTTTCCATCCCTGGCGTTCAGCATAGCGGGTATACATGCGGTACAGGTCAGCAGCGAAAATGGCCGCTTCCTCTCCACCAGTCCCGGCGCGTATTTCGACAAAGACATTTTTCTCATCGCGCGGATCTTTGGGAACCAGCATCTGCTTGAGTTCTTTTTCGAGCAACTCCGCCCGCGGTTCCAGATCGGCAATCTCAGATTCTGCCAGCAGGCGCATTTCAGCATCTTCCTCTGATTCGATGATTGCATGGGCCTCTTCCAATCGCGCCACGTCCCGGCGATATTCCTTCGATCTTTCGACCATGGGTTCCAGATCGAGGCGTTCCTTGTTCAGTTCTGCGGCGCGTTGATAATCATTACCTACTTCCAAAAGCAGGCGATGGAGTTCATCGTAACGTTTTTCGATCCCGGCAAGTTTATCGAGCATATCCACCTTATTGTAATTTGACGGATCCAAATTTCGATCCCTACTGGTCCAGCGTCACCTTCTTAGAGCGTCGGAGAAAAATATTGAGACAGATTCACCTGATCTTTCAAACTCCTAGCTCTTTACAATCAAATGGAGATGAACTCCCCCTCAGATGCTGCTGTCCTTACAGTGTGTCGTCTAAAGGATTTCGCCATTACCTTATTGTTACTGTCAGAGACAGGATCATGGTAAGCAGGACAATTGCCGAGACAACAATAATAATCACCCGATACGTCCGCGTTTGGCGCTGCTCCCAAGTCAATTTTTTAGCATTCTTTCCTTTTGCCATCTTTAATCCTCACTCGATATCATTTGGGTTTCTGATTTGTGGATACCCCAATGACCTCTTACTTAATCTCGCTATGAGCTTTGAACGCTTTTTTCATGGCATCTTCCAGTTCCTCCATTGCCACCGGCTTCGTCACGTAGGCATCCGCACCAAGATCCATGGCGTGATCAACCATCAGATCAGCAGCTTCTGTGGAGAGCATGACCACCGGGATATTCCAAAAATCCTTGCGACGGCGTAAAAATTCCAGAAAGTCCATCCCGCTCACCCCGGGCATATTGATATCCAGGATGAAAAGGTCTGGTCGTTGCCCTTCGAAAAGAGCCTGGGCGGCCAAGTCGGGCTGAGAAGAAATGCCGGGCTTCGCAATCCAGCAATTTCAGCATCAACCGGACGGCATAGATCATTTCCTCGTCATCATCAACGATCCATACAGTTTTCATTCCAATTGTGCCTTGATACTTTCAGCTAATGCCTTATTAATTCCCGGCACGGCGCTCAATTCTACCACCGATGCCTCTCTAATCTTATCCACAGAACCGAAATGATTCAAGAGGGCTTTCCGTTTGACTGGACCAATCCCGTGCAAGGAATCCAGGGCAGAGGCCATGCCCTGTTTCGTGCGCCGCGCCCGGTGTGCAGTGATGGCAAAGCGATGAGCCTCATCGCGGATGCGCTGGACAAGGTATAGTCCTTGTGAGTGACGCGGCAGCAGCAGCGAATCGGGCTTGTTGGGGAAAAAAATCTCCTCCTTCTGTTTGGCCAGACCAACCACCGGCACCTTTTCAAATAATTCGAATTCCTGGAGAACTTCCATCGCCCGGGATAACTGTCCTTTGCCACCATCCACGATTAACAGGTCCGGAAGAAATGCGAACGATTCGTCCGGCTTGGATCCCGGCGCTGCCGTGAGCGAAGTGGCAGGGTTTAATTCCTGGGCTGCCTCCCAGCGCTTGAAGCGGCGCGTCAATACTTCCTCCATGCTGGCAAAATCATCCGGAACGCCGATCGTTCCCTCAATATTGAACCGGCGGTAGAGTTTTTTATCCGGTACGCCTTGAGTGAAAACTACCATGCTCCCAACGGTTGCCACACCCTGGGTATGGGAAATATCGTAGCACTCGATGCGGTTGGGCGGATTGGGCAATTGCAAGGCCGACTGCAGCTCGGCCAGCGCCTGTTCCTGCTTGTGCGTGTCTGCCTGCCACTGGGTCCGCAGGGCCTGCAGGGTCTCGGCGGCATTTTCAGCAGCCATCTTGACCAGTTCATGCGGCTGGCCTTTGCGCGGCACCACCATCTCTGTTTTCTCACCCCCGCGGCGTGAACGCAGCCATTGGCCGATGATTTGCGCTTCTTCGATTTCCTGCGGCAGGAGCACCTGCTGGGGAATTACCGCTGCTTCGGTATAGAACTGCTTGATGAACTCGGTAATCACTTCTTTGTCTGCGGTATCTTCCGTACCTTCCAGTACAAAATATTCACGCCCGATCAGTTTGCCGCCGCGGATGAAGAAGATCTGCACGCAGGCTTCGTTATCGGCGCGTGCCATGGCAATGACATCCGAATCCTTGTAATCGGCGGCAAAGACCACTTTCTGGCGCTCAACGATGGACTGCATGGCTTTCAACTGGTCGCGCAGTGCTGCAGCCTTTTCGAAACGCATATCTTCCGCAGCTTTTTCCATTTCCTGCTGGACTCGCCCCATGATCGGTTCAGAATGTCCGTTGAGGAACTCCTGCAGGTCGGAGATCATTTGGCGGTACTGCTGCTGGTTTACTGCGCCAATGCAGGGGGCCAGGCACAGTTTGATATCGTAATATAGGCAGGCGCGTTTATCCTGACCGGTAATTACCCGGTCACAGGTCAGGTATGGGAATACTCGCCGCAGCACATCCAGGGTCTGGTAAACCGCCCAGGCCGATGTATAGGGTCCAAAATAACGTGCCCCGTCATCCAGCATCAAGCGCGTTACGGTAACCTTCGGAAAAGGGTCCTTCCAGTGGATTTTTATATACGGGTAGCGCTTGTCGTCCTTCAACCGGATGTTGTATTTGGGACGGTGCTTCTTGATCAGGTTCATCTCGAGGATGAGCGCCTCGAGTTCCGAACCTACCAGGATCCATTCGATCTGGGCGATCTCCCGCACCAGGCGGCGCGTCTTTTGATCATGACCTGAATCGGCGTGAAAATATGAACGGACCCGGTTCTTCAGGCTGATCGCTTTGCCGACATAGATGATCGTCCCCTCGGCATTTTTCATCAGGTAACAGCCGGGTTTTGACGGGAGGGTGTCAAGGATACCCTTAATGTGATCGGAAATTTCCATCATGCTAATTTTATCACCCCACACAAACACCTTTCGGAAGAATGAATGGATTATGTTTCCCTGGTATTTTTTCCGGTCTTATAGAAGGGTAGGAAGGTCTTTAACTATTCGCTTCGCCGTGGTATAAATGCCGGCATGAGCATTCCTCTCGAACAGACAATTGGCACACTTTTACGTGCTCGCAGCCTGAAACTCGCTACTGCGGAATCCTGCACCGGAGGGTTGGTCGCCGACTATATCACAAACGTTCCAGGATCCTCCGACTATTTCCTGGGCGGGGTGATCGCCTATGCCTATGAGGCGAAAGTCGCTCTCCTGCATGTTTCGTGGGATACCCTCCATCTCAATGGTGCCGTCAGCCGGGAAACCGTGATTGAAATGGCCCGCGGCGTTCGCAGCGCATTGGGAGCTGATATTGGAATCAGTGTGAGCGGGATTGCCGGACCGGGAGGTGGGTTGCCGGATAAACCAGTCGGAACCACCTGGATCGGTCTCTCAACTCCAGACGGTGAATGGACCCGCAAGTTCGTCTGGGGTGGCGATCGTAGAAGTAACAAGCAATCCGCTTCACTGGCTGCCCTGCAACTGCTGCTGGATTACCTGGATAAAAAATTGGAAAATGGTTGACCAACCCACCGTCATCCTGATCTCAGCCAACTCAGAGTGGCAGGCTGTCAAAGAGATCCTCAGCCCAACTCAAATAAACAGGCTCGCCATTTGGTGAAACATTCGACTTTAATAAACTTTCCTGGTTCCACGGCGGGTGGGGCAAGGTTTCTGCGGCCGCTACCACGCAATATGTGATTGACTGCTTCCAACCTCGCTTGCTTATCAACTTGGGGACCTGCGGTGGTTTCGAAGGGTGTGTGAACCGTGGGACTGTCATCCTGGTCACAAAAACAATCATTTACGACATTTTTGAGCAGATGTCAGACGCGGATGATGCGATAACCCACTACTCTTCCGAACTCGACCTTTCCTGGCTGCCCAGCCCGCCACCTTGCCCGGTTCTACCTGGGCTGCTCATCTCAGCAGACCGGGATATCGTCCCAGAGGACATTCCCAGCCTGGTGCAAAAGTATGGAGCGGTTGCAGCAGATTGGGAGTCGGGGGCGATCGCCTGGGTGGCAAACCGCAATAACGTTCGCTGTCTCATCCTGCGCGGTGTCACCGACTTGGTTGGTGCGGAAGGTGGGGAGGCGTATGGGAACATCTCGCTATTCCATGAAAATACAAAGTCAATCATGAAGATCCTGATCGACCAGTTATCGATTTGGGTGGAAGGGATTGGATAAAGGCAAAGAAAAGCGGCGCATATGTTCAAGCGCCGCTTTTCAATCTGTATTACTTTCCCAGCCTTGCTCTTTCCTCTTCAATCACACTTTCTTCCAACTTCTTGAAAAGCGGGGCAGGTGCGTTAAGTTTCCCGCCTGGTTTCAATTGGCTCGGTTTCCATTGGGAACTTGCTAAGCCGTGATATTTTAGGACCAGGTGTTCGCCAAGGTTGTCTTTCACGGTCTCGGTATATGATTCGCCAAACAATGGATTCTCATACCCAAAGAACCCGTTCAATCTTTCGCAAGTGAACGGCAGGAATGGGGAAAACATAACTTTAAGCGAGTCTATTGCCTTCAGCGCGGTGTAGATGGTCAGGGCAGCCGAGTTTTTATCTGTCTTGACCGCCTGCCATGGTGCCATCTGGTCCAGATACTGGTTGACGGTGGCAGCCAGGCGGAAGACCTCCTGAAGGGCAGCTCGCAGTTTCACCGTATCAAGGTATTCCCCCACCGTTTGGAAGCCAGCTTCTATCGAGGTGAGCAGGTTTATATCGGCAGGTCGCAGTGCAGCCCTGTCAATATTCGGAATAAATCCATCCCAGTGTTTATAACTGAATGAAAGCACCCGGTTCGCCAGGTTGCCCCAGGTAGCCACCAGCTCTCCGTTATTTTTGGCGACAAACTCCTTCCAGTCCCAGTCGGAATCATGGTTCTCCGGCATGTTGATGGTCAGGTAATAGCGCAAGGCATCCGGGTCATAGCGGGTCAGCGCGTCCCGACCCCAGATGGCCCAATTACGCGAGCCGCTGATCTTCTGACCTTCCAGGTTCATGAATTGGTTAGCAGGCACATCGTAGGGCAAGTTGAGGTCACCCTCTTCTTCGGAGAAAATCTGCAAGAATTGCCTCCCAGCGCCCATTAATTCCGCCGGCCACAATGCGGTGTGGAAAAAGATATTGTCCTTACCGATAAAATAGAAGGCTTTGGCAGCCGGGTTCACCCACCAAGCTTTCCAGTCCTCCTGAGCATTGCTGAGCTTTGCCCATTCGATTGCTGCCGATAGATATCCAATGACTGCTTCGAACCAAACATACAACCGCTTATCATCCCAGCCTTCTACCGGGACCGGGATGCCCCAATCCAGGTCGCGCGTGATGGGTCGTGGTTTAAGACCCTCGGCCTCGATTTTTCCCAGCGATTCTCCCAATACCGTCTCGCGCATATAGCCAGAGCGTTTGCGCAGGAAGTCTGTAACATCCGGTTCGAGTTTGGAGAGCTCCAAGAAGTAGTGCTCTGTTTCCCGCAGTTCGGGGGTTGATCCGTCCACTTTCGACTTCGGGTTAATCAGTTTTTCCGGTTCGAGGACATTTCCGCAATGGTCGCACTGGTCAGAGCGGGCCCCCGTGAAACCACAAATATAGCAAGTACCTTCCACATATCGGTCCGGAAGGAAACGTTTTGCACCCGGGCTGTACCATTGCATGGTTTTCCGGGTAAAAAGGAAGCCGTTCTTTTGCAGAGCCAGGAACATGGATTGAGACACTCTGAAATGGTTCTCGGTATGGGTGCTGGTATACAGGTCATACTGAATACCTAATTTCATAAACAGATCAATGAAGCCCTTATGATATTTTTTATATACATCCTCTACTGGGATACCTTCTTTATCCGCTGCAATCGTTACCGGTGTGCCATGCGAATCCGTCCCTGAGACCATCAGCACATGGTCTCCTTTCAAGCGGTGATAACGGGCCACGATATCACCCGGCAGGTGCGAACCGGTAATATTGCCTACATGGATTTCAGCATTGGCGTAAGGCCAGGCAATGGCAATTAATATGTTTTCGGGCATGATTTCTCCTGCAGGATATTACATCATAATTTGCATCATACTGCCATCAAATAAAAAGGCTGTCCTGTTAACGGACAGCCTTTTGAGGATGCTTCAGAATCTCACTTTCTCCGTGCGGCTGTCCGTACGCGCAATTGCATTTCCATAGGCATCATTATCGATTGGAGTAAGGAAGCGTTTTTCATTATTTGAGTTTACTATGGTGTGCGATAAGTTGCAAGTGGAAAAGAGATTCAAAACGGTGGAGGTAAAGACCCCTCTCTATTTGGCGGCATTGTTGCTATAATACTTGGCAGGAGCCATCTACCAACGCTCATTGAACCTGGAGTCAAGAAGATGAAGACTCGAACCGCATTCCATCCGATAATTCTCCTTTATTTTCTTTTGGGAGCTGGTTTTGGTTTGCTGTTCCCTGCAATTGGAACATTTTTCCAAATGCTCATGGATAGACTGCCTCTTGACTTGTTCTCGATATTTTTAGCTCAGCAAAACCAGCCTCTTTTGTGGATAATCGATTGTGCTCCTTTGGTCCTCGGCGTGGTGTTCATCCTGGTTGGCGTGCGGGAGAACCGCCTGACAAGATTAAAAAATGAATTGGAATCCACCGTTGAGCAACGCACCGCGGAACTTCAAACTGTAAATAAAAAACTAAACCTGGAAGTAGGAACTCTTCATCAGGTTGAAGAAGTGATCAGCCGCGGCAAAAAGGAATGGGAAAGCACCTTTGATGCAGTGGCTGACCTGATCTTTATCGTTGATTCTGCTGGGAACATTGCCCGGGTTAATAAAGCTGTTGTTAAGAAACTCAATTCATCTTACCAAGCATTAATTGGCACTCCTTTTCTGGAAGCCTTGCGCGTAAATAACCAACCGGCGCTCAATGAATTCCATACCGGGGAACTGGAAATTCCACGGCTGGGCGGATTTTTTGAAGTGCTGGTTGAAAAGGTGGCTTTTGAAGTGCCACCACGTTCTATATATGTTTTGCATGATATTTCAAAACGGAAGCAAATCGAAGATGATGTGGCTCGCCAGAAGAAATTCTTTGAATCCCTGGTAATCAACAATCCGGCTGCCATCATCGTCCTGGACGAAAAAGAAGGAATTACATCTTGCAACCCGGCTTTTGAAAAATTATTCGGATATACGCAAGAAGAAATCGCCGGAGCGAACCTCGATACCTTGATCACAACCGATGCCACTCTCCAGGAAGCTTCCCAATATACGCAGCAAACCTTGACCGGCGGTACCATCCACGGGATTGGCAAACGACGGCGTAAGAACGGCACACTTGTGGATGTGGAAATATTGGCAGTCCCGGTCATTGTGGGTGAGCAAAAGGTCGGCGCACTGGCAATTTATCACGATATCACCGAACTCATCAGCGCTCGCCAGGATGCGGAAGATGCCAACCGTGCCAAGAGCGAGTTTCTCGCCAATATGAGTCACGAGATCCGCACCCCGATGAATGGCGTTATTGGCATGCTCGAACTTGCCTTGGACACGAGTTTGACCGAAGAGCAGCGGGAGTATCTGAACATTTCCCTTCAGAGCGCTGAAGCATTGCTGGCATTGATCAACGATATCCTCGATTTTTCAAAAATTGAAGCCAAAAAGATGGAACTGGAAACAATCAGCTTCAATCTGCGCACCACGGTCGAGGACGCTGCAGCCTCCCTTGCTCCGCGAGCTCAGGATAAGGGTCTCGAACTTGCCTGCCTGATCCACCCGGACCTGACAACCGAATTGAAGGGCGATCCGGGACGCATCCGGCAAATAATCATCAACCTGATCGGGAATGCCATTAAATTTACCCATCAGGGTGAAGTTGTCGTCCGCGCTGAGCCGGTCAATGAAACTGCGACACACGCCACGATCTATTTTTCGATCCAAGACACAGGCATCGGTATTCCAATAGATCGGCAGCAATCCGTTTTTGAACGGTTTACCCAAGCCGATGGGTCCACCACACGCCGGTATGGTGGGAGCGGGCTGGGCCTGACGATCTGCAAGCAACTCGTGGAGGCGATGGGCGGCGAAATTGGAGTTCAGAGTAGTCCTGGGATGGGAAGCACCTTCTGGTTTCAAGTAACCTTTGAAAAACAACCTGCCGAAAAACGCGGCACTGCTCCGCTCATTCTTCAGCCGGTAAACTTGTCAGGAATGCACATTCTTGGAGTGGACGACAATGCCACGAATCGCACCATTCTGACCAAGACCCTGGAAGGCTTCGGTTGCAGGGTGGATACCGTTGCTAGCGGATCCAAATCCATTGAAATCTTACGCAATGCTTTGCGTAACGGGGATCCTTACCAGGTTGTTTTACTCGACATGCAAATGCCCGGCATGGATGGCGAACAAATCGTTCGAACCCTCAAAGGCGATCCTGCTCTCAAAGATGTGCGCATTATTGTCATGACCTCCATTGGTCAACGCGGCGACGCTTCCCACATGGAGGCTTTGGGCTGTTCGGGTTACCTGCTCAAACCAGTGCGCCAGCATATGCTCTACCAGGCTTTGGAAGCCGTCATGGGGCGGGAAGAGGAAGAGGAACCGGCCATCATTACACGGCATATGCTTGCAGAGCAGAAACAACACTCCAATCTACGTGTTCTGGTGGCAGAGGATAATCCAATTAACCAGAAATTGGCGGCAATATTGCTCAACAAAGCCGGTTATTCCGTGGACGCGGTAGATAACGGCCTGGAGGTCGTCGAAAGGGCAAAAGAAGGGAAATATAATGCCATATTAATGGACGTGCAGATGCCTGAGATGGATGGCTTCGAGGCTACCCGTCGCATCCGCGAATGGGAGGGCGGTTCTCAACAGCGCATCCCCATCATTGCCATGACTGCCCATGCCATGAAAGGAGACCGCGGTCGCTGTCTCGCTGCAGGGATGGATGACTATGTTCCCAAGCCGCTTGATTTACGCATTCTGTTGGGCGTGCTTGAAAGATGGTTGGACACATCGGAAGCTGAAGAATCACAGCCGGTCCGAACCGAAGAAACATCCACCCCAGCAACTCAATTTATAACCATCCCGGTTGAACCCTCCCTGCCCTCTCTCGGATGAGCTCCCCATGGACGTCGAACGCGCTCTTGAACGTTTTGGTAACGACCGGCCATTCCTTTATGAAATGAGCCGCGAATATGTAGCTGGTTTTCCGGAACGCATCAAAGACCTTCAAACCGCCCTCGAAGCTCATAACGCGAACGATTTCAGCCGGCATGCCCACAATTTAAAAGGCGTCTCAGCCAATTTCAGTGCCGTTCCGGTGACCAATTTATGCGCAGAAATGGAAGCACTTGGTCGTCAGGACGATCTCACCTCCGCTCCCGACCTGCTTGCCCGCCTCGAGGTAGAAAAAGACCGATTGATTAATTACTTGAAAGAAGTTGGGATTTCCACTTAAAATTTCCATGCATTGCCGGTAGTTTTATCCGAAAAGGACTGCCCTTTGCTCCGGCAGTCCTTTTTTTGACTGCAATTAGAATCATCAGCATGGATTGAGGTACTCGTTGTACAATCTATCCCGAGGATCATAATGAAGCCTTTTCAACTAATTTTCAATTATGCCCGCAGGTATACTTTTTCACTTGTCGTGACCGCTGTAAGCATGCTGGTTTTGGTGGGAATCCAACTGCTTATCCCCTGGATTATTAAACTGTTGGTCGCCGAAGTTACCGCCCCAGGCGCCAGCCTGGCCAATATGAACTATGTGTCCATTCTAGCAATAGTTGTCCTTGCCGCTTATCTCTTCCGGGCCGGATTGACGTTCGTTCGCTCTTACATCGCTCACGTAGCCGGCTGGGGCGTGGTGGCAGATGTACGGGAGTACATTTACGAACACATGCAGCGACTCTCTCTGCGATTCTACGAGGACAAGCAGGTCGGCAATCTGATGTCCAACGTAGTGAACGATACCGATCTGTTCGAACAGCTCATTGCCCACGCCATCCCCGACGTGGTTGTTAACCTGATCACTCTAATTGGTGTAACCGCTGTGCTGCTCAGCCTGAATTCGACACTGACCCTGCTCAGCCTCATCCCCATCCCATTCGTGGTCGTTTCCCTGCGAGTCTATGCTAAGTACGTCCGCCCGGCTTTTCGCAATCGCCAAAAAGTGCTGGGTGACTTGAACGCGTTGCTCAACGATAACCTGTCAGGCATCCGCGAGATTAAAGCGTTTACCCGGGAGGATGAAGAAGCCCAGCGAGTTCATGAAGGTATCGAGAACTACCGCAAATCCCAGCTCGGTGCCCTTAAATTGATGGCCACATTTCAGCCCTTCGTGGAATTTACCTCTTCGCTCGGGACGTTGATTGTGATTTATTTTGGTGGGCGGCTGGCTCTGCAAGGTAAGCTTCCAATTGCGGACTTGGTAGCCTTTTTCCTATACCTGCAAAGTTTCTATGCACCCGTGCAGAATCTGAGCAGTGCATGGGAAGCTATCCAGTCATCGCTGGCAGGGGCAGACCGGGTGGCTGACCTGATGGCCGAACCCCACGAACCTCAGAACGTTCGCGGGGCTGCGCCCGTTACAAACCGGGCGCGAGGGGATTTCGTCTTTCAGAATGTCAGTTTTGAATACACCGAAGGCGTTCAAGTCTTGGAGAATGTTTCACTGACGATACCCGCCAAATCGGTGGTGGCACTTGTGGGACCGACAGGCGTTGGGAAGACCACTCTTGGTCAGCCTGATCCCACGCTTTTATGACGTGACCAGCGGCGTGATTACTCTTGATGGGCGTGATCTACGCGATTACACGCTTGACAGCTTACGCAGGCAGATCAGTATCGTGCTGCAGGATGTGTTTCTATTCTATGGGACCGTACGGGAGAACCTGCTTTTCGGTCGTCAGACCGCAGATGAAGCCGAGATGATTTCTGCTGCAAAAGCCGCCAATGCCCATGACTTCATAACCGACCTTCCCGAAGGGTATGATACTCTGATCGGCGAACGAGGTGTCAAGCTCTCCGGCGGACAAAAGCAGCGTCTCTCCATCGCACGTGCCATTCTAAAGGATGCTCCAATTTTGATTCTGGATGAGGCCACTTCCTCAGTGGACACCGAGACCGAGCAAAGCATCCAGCAAGCGCTCGATCGCCTGATGCAGGGGCGAACCACCATCATCATCGCCCACCGATTGTCCACCATCCGAAATGCCGATAATATCGTGGTGCTGGAGGATAAATCCATCCGCGAGATGGGTACCCACGAGGAGTTAATGCGCCAGGACGGGTTGTACCGAAGGCTCTCTACAGTGCAGGGAAATCTCAACCCATAAAATATCGGCCTCCCCGAAATTGGGGAGGCTGTTGTGTAAGAAAGATAGGTGTACTTCTATCTTATCTATCACCCTATTTGATGTTTGGAACTTTTCCATATCCCAATCCTTCACCGCCTGCCTTTTACAAATATTCCTTCAACTGCCTCGCCCGCCTGGGGTGACGTAACCGCCGCAAAGCCTTCCCCTCGATCTGCCGGATGCGCTCGCGGGTAAGGCCGAATTTCTCCCCTACTTCCTCCAGTGTAAAGGGGGTGCCTGTGTCCAACCCAAACCGCATGCGCAGAATGCGTGCTTCCCGGGGAGTTAAAGTTCCCAGAACCTCGTCGATCTTTTCCTTGAGCATGGACTCGTATACACTTTGCATGGGGGAGGGGGTCAGTTCATCTTCTATGAACATGCCCAATTCGGATTCCTCGTCATCTCCCACCGGACTTTCCAGGGAAAGCGGCAGCCAGGAAACCTGCAGGATCCATTGAACCTTTTGCAAATCCAGCCCCAGTTCAGCTGCCAACTCTTCAGGAGTGGGGACGCGTCCCAGCCGCTGTTCCAGGTCATGGGTGGCTTTGTAAGTCTGACGGATGCGGTCGCTCATATGGACCGGCACACGGATGGTGCGAGCCTGATCGGCAATGGCACGCGTAATGGTCTGCCGGATCCACCAGGTGGCATAAGTTGAGAAACGGAAACCTTTATGGGCATCATATTTCTCAACCGCCTTCATCAAACCCAGGTTACCTTCCTGGATCAAGTCAAGGAAAGGAACTCCGCGTCCCATGTACCGCTTGGCAATACTGACCACCAGGCGGGTATTGGCCTTGATGATATGCTCGCGCGCCATGATCCCATCCTGTACCAGGGCTTCCAGCCGTTGACGTTCCAGAGTCCGTTTGCGTCCAGGTGCGCGCAGCAAATCGCCTTTTGCTTTACGTCCATCTTCGATGCGGATGGCGATTTCGAATTCCTCGTCCGGTTTTAGAAGTGGAACGCGCGACATTTCCTTGAGATACATACCCACCGTATCATCGCCCAGGATATCGCTGACCACTGGTTCAGGTTCGATCAAGGGTTCCAAGCCCGGAAGGATGACCAGGTCAGTTGGAGGTGTTTCTGGTGCTTCGGGGTCCACCACATCCACCCCCCGGTGACGCAATGCGAGCATAATGACCGATAGTCGCTCGGCATCCTCGCCTACTTCGGGAGAGAGTTCCAGCAAGTCGTCGGTAGTCAAATAACCCTGCACCGAGGCTTTCTCCAGTAGCAGGCTCAAGACTTCCCTGTTACGATGTCGTCTGTCAAGTGGCGCCATTGATCTCCCTCCTCATAAGGCGCATCCTACTTCAACAGGTCCTTCAACGCCGCAAAAGGCGAATCGGACTCTGGCCGATGCCCGCAGTCGGTCAGGTTCAAATTCTCTCCGCAGACCGGGCACAAGCCTTTGCAATCCGGTTTACATACCGGGTTGATGGGGAATTCGAGTAATGCATATTCCCGTAGTAATGGTTCCAGGTCGATTTGAGCATCTTCCGGTACCAGCAGGCCGGAATCGGTGATGTTTCGTTTATCGAAGGCATAAAGGTCGGAAAATGACCACTTGAGTGGTTGGGAAAATGTATCCAGGCAGCGTACGCATTCAAGATCAGCAGCAGCGCTGAATTCACCCTGGAGCAGCAGTCCTTGCTGGGTTCGGTCAAAGGACGCCTTTCCGGAAAAATTGTGCACGGTCAGGTCCTCCCCCAGGCGCATATTTTCGTAGTCAAAATTAAAATCACGGCGTGTACCGATCGGCGATTTGATTAAGAATCCGACGTTGAGCCGCAGAGGACGACGAAGGTTGGTCACATGGATACTTCTATACGCAAGTTTGGGAACATTTACATTCTAGCACAGCGGAGACTCGAAGTCAAGAATTCTTTAAGGAATCCAGGGTTCTTAAGAAGTCAAAATTCCATCAAAGAAATAAAAATCATTGACTTTTCGAATTAATAATCCTATACTATTTATGATAGGATTTCGCCGTTCTATTAGGAGGAGGCAACAAAATGGATGCACATCCCTGGTTACAGCACTATGATAAAGGAGTTCCCCAGACAATAAATTATCCCCCGGTTCCTATTTTCCATTTCCTGGAGGAATCCGCAAGGAAATATCCCGAGCGGGCCTGTACCATTTTCAAGGGCGCAGCCATATCCTTTCGGGAAATGAATGCCATCACCGATAAATTAGCTGCAGCCCTGGCAGGGCTGGGGGTTAAAAAAGGTGACCGGGTTGGGATATTTATCCCAAACACACCCCAATTTGTGATGATCTACTTTGGGATACTCAAAGCTGGCGGGGTGGTCGTCGCCATCGACTCTCGCTACACTGCGCCTGAAATCGTCCATCAAGCCAATGATGCTGGAATCGAGACCATGTTTGTGATGAGCAACTTCTACAAGACCATGAAGACTGCCCAACCCGATACCCAGATCAAAACCCTGATCGTCACAAACATCAAAGAGACACTTCCACCCGTTCTGAAAGTCTTGTTCACTGTGGCGAAGGAGAAAAAAGATGGTTTCCGCGTGGAATTGGAACCAGGCGACCTCTGGTTGAATGACTTCCTGGCAAAATACGCGCCAAAAGACCGCCCAAAACTGGATATCGGGCCGGATGACATAGCACTGTTCCAATACAGCGGTGGCACCACCGGAGTATCCAAGGCTGCGGTGGCTACTCACAGCAACCTGGTAGCCAATACCATGCAGGTTGGCAGTTGGATGCCTAATTTATTGGCGGGAAAAGAGACTGTGCTGATGGCCATTCCACTCTTCCATGTTTATGGGATGGTGGTGGGGATGCTCTTTGGGATCTATATGGCTGCCCCACTGGTGATGGTACCCAACCCGCGTGACATGCCGGATTTACTCGCAAATATCAAGAGGTTCCACCCCACTGTCTTCCCCGGTATCCCCATGCTGTATAACGCCATAAACAATCGTCCGGAAGTCATCGCTGGAAAATATAACCTGAGTTCCATCAAGGCTTGCATATCCGGATCTGCCCCGTTGTTGCGCGAAACTAAGGAACGGTTCGAAGCATTGAGCGGAGGCAAGGTCTTTGAGGGCTACGGGTTGTCTGAAGCACCAACCGCGACTCACTGCAACCCGCAAATGGGGATGAATAAAACCGGGTCGATTGGCATGCCCTTCCCCGATGTGGATGCAAAGATCATCAGTTTGGATGACAGTGAAACGGAAATGAAGGTTGGGGAAATCGGTGAACTGGTCGTCCGGGGTCCACAAGTGATGAAAGGCTATCACAACATGCCCTCCGAAACAACCAATGCTCTGCGAAAATTGAAAGATGGCAAGGTTTGGTTGTTCACCGGGGATATAGCCAGCATGGACGAGGACGGTTACTTCTATATTGTGGATCGAAAAAAGGAACTGATTAAACCCGGCGGCGAACAGGTTTGGCCGCGCGAAGTAGAGGAAGTCATCGCTGCCAACCCGAAAGTTTTGGAAGTTGGTGTCGCTGGCATTCCCGACTCCCTGCGCGGTGAAGTGGTCAAAGCCTGGGTGGTGGTCAAGCCTGGCGAATGTTTGACCGAAGATGAGGTCAAGGACTGGTCAAAAAAGAGCCTGGCAATTTATAAGGTCCCCCGGCAGGTCGAGTTCCGCACGGAATTGCCCAAGACCACCGTTGGCAAGGTATTGCGCCGTGAATTGATCAGGGAGCACAATGAGCAGGAAGCCAAGAAAAAACATAACGTTATGGAATTGCCCGTAAAATCGCTTTAAAATTGATCTCCTGCTGGTTTCCAGACCTCGCGGGAGTTCTTACCTTGGTTTCATTTTATTCGAATGGCCTTAGGTGAAAACTTGGGGGCGGGTAGGCGGTATAAGCCGCCTATCCGTCCCCATTTTCGGTTATTCCCTGGAATATGAACTTTAGCGTATCTTGAACATGGTCATTAATTTCATGGCCAGGTTCAGGTCGCCTGCCAGTTTAAGTTTGCCTGCCATGAAGGCCTGCATTCCATCCAGTTCACCCGTAAAGATCTTGACATAGTCAGCTGAATCCGCCGACAAGGTCATCTTGGGAGTGGCAAAAGCACCCTGTTCGACGGTGCATTTGTCATTTTTTATCGTGGCGAACCAGTCGCCAGCTTCTGCACCGCTGAATTTGAATTGGATCACCGCATCCAGCCCGGGGGCTTTTTCCGGAAGGAAGGCTTTCGGCATTTTGGACATGAGTTCAACGACAGTTAGAGCCATAATTTTCTCCTATTAATTATTTTATGACGGGGCAGGGAGATTTTTTCTCCGCGCTCCCCCGGCACCTGTGTCCGGGGTGGATGAAGGTAGTGTCTATGGTTAATTCTGCAAGTTCTCAAAGATGGTCGCTGCGCCCATGCCTCCGCCGATGCACATGGACACCATGCCATACTTTGACTTGCGCCGCTTCATCTCGTAAATCAACTGGGTGGTCAGCTTGGCTCCGGTGCAGCCCAGGGGATGACCGAGCGCAATTGCGCCGCCATTCAGGTTGACCTTTTCCATATCCAGACCCACCTGGCGCGCTACGGCCACAGACTGGGCGGCAAAGGCCTCGTTCAATTCGATCAGGTCGATATCGTTCAGTGATAGCCCGGCCATTTTTAGCGCCTTCGGGATGGCAACCATCGGGCCAATGCCCATCAATTCAGGCGGGACGCCGCCAACCGCAAAGACCATGAAACGCGCCAGCGGTTTGAGTCCCAACGCTTCGGCTTTTTCAGCAGACATGATCACCACCCCGGCGGCACCATCGGAGACCTGCGAGGAGTTGCCTGCCGTGACCGTGCCACCCTCTTTGAAGGCCGGCTTGAGTTTGGCAAGCGCTTCCAGGCTGGTATCGGCGCGCGGACCCTCGTCCCGTTTCACCGTGAATTTCTTCGTCGAAGGTTTACCGTCGGATCCCAGTCTCCTTCAGTTCAACATCGATCGGGACCAGTTCGGGATCGAACTTGCCTGAATTGACCGCGGCTGACAGCGCGCTGGTGGGAGCGCAAGGCAAAGGCATCCTGTTCTTCGCGGCTGATCTCGTATTTCAACGCCACATTCTCAGCGGTGAGACCCATATTGGTGTAGTAGTGGGGCAGTTCTGCAGCAAAATAGGGGTTCACCGAGAATTTATAACCCATCATCGGCACCATGCTCATTGACTCGACCCCGCCCGCGATTGCCACATCCATCTGTCCGGCCTGGATGGCATAAGCCGCGTGGGCGATGCTCTGGACGCCGGATGAGCAGTACCGGTTGATGGTTTCGCCAGGGACCGAATCAGGCAAACCGGCGCGCAGCGCCACCATGCGCGCCATGTTCAGGCCTTGTTCACCCTCCGGGAAGGCACAGCCAAGGATTACATCGTCGATCTCTTTCGGATCCAACCCGGGGGTCCGGGCAAGCAAGGCTTTAACCACTGCTGTAGCCAGCTCGTCCGGGCGGACAGTCGCCAGCCCTCCGCGTTTGCCTTTCCCAACCGGGGTGCGCACTGCAGATACAATTACAGCTTCGCGTGTCATCTTTACCTCCTAATTCCGTAATGGCTTTCCAAACTGGAGCATGTTGAACAAGCGCGCCTGGGTCTTTTCCTCGCCGCACAGCGAAAGGAAAGCCTCGCACTCCAGGTCGAGGATGTATTGTTCGCTGACCCAGGTCGGGCGGCTCAAGTCGCCGCCAGCCATGATATTGGCAAGTTTCCCGGCAATTACACCATCGTATTCGGTAATATATTTGCCCTCTTTGAACGACCAGGCGCCAATCCGCAGGGCAGCCAGGGATTCGCGTCCGCCGGCATAGATCAATTCTGGTGCGGGCGGATGGTATCCTGCCGCGGCCATGTGCATGGCTTCCCGCTTGGCTTCCGTCAGCAGGTGCTCGCGGTTGACCACAATCCGGTCCGCAGGTCCCAGGATGCCCATCTGACGGGCCTCCTCGGCGCTGGTGGCCACCTTGGCCTGCCCGATTTGCTCGAAGACTCGCTGCAGGGATGGGAAAATGTCAACGCCCGGAAGGCGCATACGTGGGTTGATAATGCGGCGCATCATTTCTTTCGTACCGCCGCCAGCCGGGATGACTCCCACGCCAAGTTCGACCAGCCCGATGTATGTCTCCCCGGCAGCCACAACCCGGCTGCCGTGCATGGTAATTTCGCAGCCGCCGCCCAGCGCCATTCCCGCCGGGGCAATCACCACCGGCTTGGGGAAGTAGCGCATGCGCATGTTCAGGTTCTGGAATCTTTTCACCACTTGGGTCAGCATGTCCCACTGCTGGGACTTGGCGCCCATCAGGATCAGGCCGATGTTGGCCCCGGCGCTGAAGTTCTCGCCCTCGTTGCCCACCACCACACCATCGAATTCCGTTTCGGCGCGGTCGAGCGCCTCCTCGGCAATGGCAAAGATTTCATCATCCAGGGCGTTCATCTTGGTGTGGAACTCAACCAGCGCCACGCCATCGCCGATATCATACAGTGATGCGCCGGGGTTTGAGCTGATAACTTTTTTAGCTTTCTTTAATTCAGTCAATACGATCAATCCCGGCGTTTTGGGGATGGAGACGTATTTCTGTTTGGCTACATCGTAGACACCGACCTTGCTGGTTCCTTTGTACTTGTAGAACGTATCACAGCCTGCCTTGAGCATTTTCGCCACCCATCCTGCAGGGGCGAAACCCGCGGCTTTCATTTGTTTGGCTGTTTCCTGCACCCCGAGCATATCCCAGATTTCGAACGGGCCGGCTTCGTGCTGGAATCCCCAGCGGACGGCATCATCGATCGGCTTGGGGGTATCGGCCACTTCAGGGATGATGACCGAGGCATACTGGAATCCCTGGAAGGTCAGGTCCTTGATCAATTTTGCACCCCGGTCGGTTTCGCCCAGGATCACCTTCAACCGTTCGCCCAGTGCATCTATATCCTTAGCCTTGCCCACCGAGTCGAAGCGCGGCTTGGACGGCGCGGCATGTTCCAGTGTTTTCAGGTTCAGTGACCAGAATTCCTTCTTGCCTTCATCGGTGCGGACTTCCTTATAGAAGCCGATTTTCGTCTTGTTACCCAGCCAGCCCCGCTCGATCAAGGTATGTACGAGTTTGATTGGCTTTTCTGCAACCAGGGATGGCATGGCAAACTTGTCATACGGGATGAGTTCCTTCAGGTTCGTACCCACGTGGTCCCACACGTCCACGCCGACCAGATCGATCAGGCGGAAGGTGGCCGTTTTGGGGTGACCCATCAAGGGTCCGGTGAGGGCATCCACCTCATCCACGCTGTAGCCATTTTCAAGGATGTAATTCAAGGCGAACGCACCCGTCCCAAAGGCAACCCGGTTGCCGATGAAGTTGGGCGTGTCCTTGCATAGAACAATGCCTTTGCCCAGCCGGAACTCCCCAAACCAAGCCATGAACTTGGTCACAGCCGGCAGAGTGTCTGCGGTCGGGATGATCTCCAGCAGCTTCAAATAGCGCGGCGGGTTGAAAAAGTGTGTTCCCAGGAAGTGCTGCTTGAAACCCTTCGAGCGGCCTTCGGCAATATCCTTGATCGGGATGCCGGATGTGTTGGTGGTTACGATGGCTTCCGGTTTACGGACAGCATCGATGCGCTTCATCAGGTCCTGCTTGATCTTCAGGTTTTCGACAATGGCTTCGATGATCCAATCGGCTTTGGCGATAGCATCGAAATCATCTTCGAGGTTGCCCAGTTTGACGAGGGTCGCCAGGTCGGAAGACATCAGGTTGGCCGGGCGGGATTTAACGCAGCGGTCCCAACCCTCATTCACGATGCGATTGCGCACCGCTTTGTCTTTTAGTGTCAGTTTCGCCGCCTCTTCCTCAGGTTTAAGTTTGTTCGGAACAATATCAAGCAGCGTCACCGGTACGCCGATGTTAGCCAGTTGCGCGGCGAGTGCTGCTCCCATGGTTCCAGCCCCCACAACCACAGTGGAATGAATTTTGTAGGTCATTTTTCCTCCTCGCTTTCCTCACCCGTCTCCTCCATACGGCGGAGGGGACGGGTTGAAGAAAAATCTATCTCAAATCGCTCGAATGGTATCCCAGGATCTGGCGCGCCACCACCAACCGGTTGATCTGGCCGGTGCCTTCATAAATATCGCTAATCTTGGCATCCCGGAACCATTTCTCCAGCAGAAACTCACGGCTGTAGCCGAGTGGACCCATGATCTCCACGGCCTTTTGGGTGATCTTGTTGACCACATCGCCTGCACGAACCTTGGCCATCGAGGACTCCAGCGAGTTCGGCTTGCCGTTGTCCATCATCCAGACCGCCTTGAGAACCAGCCACCAGGCCGACCGCAACTGGATTTCCATTTCGATCACTTCTTTTTCAATCGAGGTCAGTTTTTGGCGCGGCAACCCATAACGGATGATGACACCCCGCTCAGCCAGCATCTCTTTCAGCATTTCCAATGTGGCACGCGCGAGCCCTATGGCCTGCGCTGCCACGATGGGACGGGTTGCATCGAATGTTGCCATGGCGCCTTTGAAGCCGGTGGTGGCTTTGTCGGTGGTGACCACCTCCGCACTGCCGAGAATATTCTCGAACGGGACGCGGCAATCCTGCAGGACGATGGAAACCGTATCGCTGGCGCGAATGCCGAGCTTATGCTCCATCTTGGTGACCTGACAGCCGGGTGTTTTGGCCTCCACCACGAACGGGCGCATCCCTGCACGTCCAGCCTTGGAGTCAATCGTCGCCCAGACGACAATAAAGCCTTCCGAATCGAGCATCGCTTTATGCCCGGCAGTGACAAAGATCTTCTCGCCGTTAAGCACCCATTCGTTTTTCGCCTTATCCAGCACCGCGGAGGTGCGGATGGCCGATGTATCCGAGCCGCATTGCGGTTCGGTCATGCACATGGCGTCGAAGACCGGCGTGTCGCCGCGGAAACGCTTTAGAAAGCGTTCCCTCTGTTCGGGAGAACCCGTGGCTGAGACAGCCGCAGAGCCAAGCATGCCGCCGGGGGTATCCAGGTAAATCCCTGCGTCGCCCCAGGACAGCATTTCCACCATCACAGCCAGGCGCTGAAATCCAAAGCGCGGGCCTTCTTTTTTACCCTCGCTCGGAGCCATCGAGGCGCCACCCATCGCTTTCGTGGCTGTATGCATGAAATTGATGTAATCCCAGGGGATCTCATGCTCGTGTTCGTCGAAATAACGCGAGACCGGACGCATCATGTTGATCGCTACCGTCTCGACCACCAGACGGGTACCGGCTATCTTTTCAGGTATTTCAAAGTCAATCATATTAATCCTCCTTTGGCGCTACACCATGGCCAACCCGGTGAAAGTGGAGAACCCGCGTCCATTGCGCATCCAAAGTTCAACCGGGTGTTCGCGGATGTACCCGTGCCCGCCCAGGATCTGAACTGCGCGGTCAGTGACCATCATTGCCATGTCGATGGCACCGGTCACGGCGAGGTACGCCTTTTGGCTCGCGTCTTCCTTCTTGTTGTCGATGGCCCAGCCAGCCTCCCAGACCAGCAAGCGGATGGCTTCGATCTCGGTCGCCATCTCGGCCAACATGAAGGCGATAGCCTGTTTCTGGGCCACTTTTACTCCGAAGACGTCGCGGTCCTTGGCATAATCACGCGAATAAGCAAAGGCGGCCTTGGCTACACCGATGGCCATGGCGGCCACCGCTACGCGGCTGGAAGCCAACACGGGAGAGAAATCACCCGGCAGGAGGTTGGCATTTGGCACTTTCACTCCGTCCAGAGTGACCTTAAAGAATGGGATGGAATTCAGTCCCATGAATTTCTCGCGTTCCTCCCCCACCTTCAACCCGGCAGTTCCTTTCGGGACGATGAATGCTTTTGTTGCGTTCTCCAAACGAGCGTAGACGATCATCGCCTCGGCCTTGTCAGCAAATGGGACGAAAGTCTTTTCGCCGGTCAAAATGTAATCGCTGCCTTCGGCTTTGGCGGTCGTCTTCATTTCGTTGGGGTCAAAGTCGAAGGTGGGCTCGATCAAAGCCGCAGTGTAGGGTTTCCAGTCTGCTTCAATGATCGGGGGCAGGTACTTCTTCTTCTGCTCTTCACTGCCAGCCAGCAGAACGGGCATGGCGAACAGCCCTGGGGTGCCGACCGCCAGGGCCCCAGCCAGGTCACCGAAAGCCAGTTCCTCGGCGGCAAGGGCCCCTGTCACCGCGGAGCGCTCTCCAAACCCCCCATAGGTTTCGGGGATGGAGGCTTGCAGAACGCCGAGTTCCCAGCCTTTGCTGATCAGCTTGGGTGGAAGTTCTTTATTCTCCTCGGCATCATGTGCCGCCGTCCGCAAGTCGCTGGTGGCATAGCGGCTGACAGCATCGATCAGCATTTTTTGTTCTTCTGATGGTTCGAAAGAATACATGGCTCCTCCTTTTGGTGCAGGATTGCATCGTCACAAGAATAGGATATCAACTTTCCAAAGCTCCCGGGCGCCGGGTCTTCGCTCAGCGCTTCGGAATGGTTTTGTCAGTCCGGAAGCGTCATACCCTTATACAACCTTCTTTATAACCGGGGTGGGAATGCTCCGGTAACGCGTAACCACTGGGCCGTCATTTTTCTCGAAATCGTCCAGGTTGACAATCCGCAACTGGCCGCGCTGGTGAAGGTATTCCACGTGAGCGCCGGCCTCTTCGATCGCCAGCAGGACGTTATACCCATCCACTCGTCCAAAAAGTTCCTGCGAGACTTCGGCGATGGTATGCGTCTCCGTGAGGAATTCGAAAGTAAGGTTCAGGCGGGCTGTGTGACTCTGGCGGATTTCCTCCAGGCGCACGGGCAGGTTTTGGATCGGGTCATCGTGACCAGCCAGGGTTAAATCCGGCGTTCCTGCCCACTTTTCGAGCAATGTGAGTGAATCAAGGTAATGGCCCAGCCCGGTGGAATAGGTCAGCCGCTCGGGACTCTGGTGGGGGGTGATCCGGCCCAGTACATGATCACCGCTGAAGAGAAAGTTATGCAGGCGGATGGCAACATGTCCGGCACAGTGCCCGGGGACATGCAGCAAGTTGAATTCGCCAAGGCGCATTCCCCTGGCTTCGTAGGTGAAATCCACCGGCACCGAATGGGAGAGCATCTTGTTGACGCGGTACATATTTAGGATGCCCTCGCGTTTCTCTTCAGGGACGCCGGCCTCCACCAGGTAAGCCTTGAGATGGTTTTCAGCTATGGCAACACGTTCTTCGTAATTGGTAAGGTTGCCCATGTCGAGTTCATGGATGCCTACAAGGGCATGTGTGCGTTCACGCAGAAAGACCAGTCCGCCAAAATGGTCGATATGGCCGTGGGTGATCAGGATATGGGTCAGGTCTTCGAGGCGTATTTTCCGCCCGGTTGCAGATCCGGCTTGCTCGATGCCGGCTTCCAGGTGGGCATTGGAATCGCCAAAACCGGAACCGGTATCGATCAGAACGATAAAATCACCCACAAGGACCAGGTAGGCGTAAGACCAGAGGTCCGGAAAGACCTTCATGGGGATGCGGAAAACGCGCGCCCCGCCGGAGGTCTCGAAGGACTGGAAGGTGGGTGGAGTTTTGGCAGGGACGGCAGCCATCATCAATGTCCACGCAGCCCATTGAGGAAGAGGGCTGCAAAGTTATCCGAAATCTGCTCGCTTGAATAGCGCCCATCGGGGCGGTACCAGGTGATCGTCCAATTCATCACGCCCAGCAGGGCACGCGCCGTCATCGCTGGATCAGCTGTATGGAACATTCCGCTATCCACCCCCTCCTGAATCAGGTCGCGCCACAACTTTTCAAAGCGGTCGCGGCGCGGGATGTGGCGGTCATGATATTCCGGGTTGAGGGAGCGATGTTCGAGCAATAGGACGGATGCCAGCGCGGCGTGCTCCTCGAGGCATCCTAGATAGACACGCATCGCCTGGCGTAGTTTTTCGTCCGCGGGGAGTTCCTGCGAAACCACAACCGATACACGTTCGATCAGCAGGTCGAGAGCCTGGTCGAGAAGTGCGAGCAGGATATCCTGTTTGCTTGAAAAATGGTGGTAAAGGCTGGCTTTTTGGAGGTTGACCGCGTCGGCAATGTCCTGCATCGAGGCAGCATGATAACCTTTTTGTCGGATGATCTGAGCAGAGGCTTCCAGGATCATTTCACGATTCATTTGTCTACCGACCGGTCGGTAAAATAAGAATACCAGAATTGGAAATGAGAGTCAATAGGCAGTTGCAGGATTTTCAGGATATTCTTACTTTTTGAGCTCTCAGCTCCTTAATTCCGGAATAAACCAACCCGAATGCAAAAAACAAACCCCCTTCCATGGATGGAAGGGGGTAAGGAAGATCAGGTTATTTGCCCATTTTCTTTTTGAATGCGGCAGTAAGGGCAGGGACGATCTGGAACAGGTCGCCGACCACACCGTAGCGCGCCAGCTTGAAGATGGGTGCTTCGGGGTCCTTGTTGATGGCAACGATCAATTTACTGGTGCGCATCCCGGCCAGGTGCTGGATGGCACCGGAAATACCGAGAGCAATATAGACGTCTGGCGAGACAACCTTCCCGGTCTGCCCAACCTGGTGAGCGTAGGAAATGTAACCGCCGTCCACAGCCGCGCGCGAAGCGCCCACGGCAGCCCCCAGTGAGGCAGCCAGGTCTTTGACCAGGGCGAAACCCTGCTGGGCACGCCAGATCTCGGCTGCTTTTTCGTCCAGACCAGCGGGAGGGGTAAGGGCGGGATTGTTAGAGACACCGCGCCCGCCGGAGACGATCACGTTCGCATCTGCCAGGCTGACGCCGGATTCGCTGGTGGTATAACCTTCTACCTTGGTTGGAAAATCACCAGCTACTGCCGGAACCTTGGTGAGCGTCCCGGATTTCCCGGCCTGTTGCGGCGGCTTGGGGAAGGCTCGCCCGCGCAGGGTGATGATCTGCGGTTTGGAGGAACAGGTTTCCTTGGTGAGCAGTTTCCCGGCGTAGATCGGGCGGATGACGGTGATTTTATCGCCGGCAGCTTCGAGGGCGGTCACGTCGACCATCACACCTGTTTTCAGGTCGATGGCGATCATGCCGGCCAGCTCGCGGCCGCGGGTGGTGGTAGGTAACAGGATCAGGTCGGGGGTCCGATCTGCGGCGAGTTTGCTCAAAGTGGCAGCAAAAGCCTCGGCACGGTAATCAGCCAGGGCGGGATCATCCGCCAGAAGAACCTCATCCGCACCGAACTCGAAAGCGGTTTTGGCCAGCGCATCGACGCCCGATCCAAAGATGAGGGCGGTGACATTGCCAAGCGTTTTTCCAACCCCCACGGCTTCCCAGGAAGCGGGGAGGGCATTGCCTTTGAAGTGATCGATAAAGACAAAGGTGTTCATAGGACTTTCTCCGCCATGATCTTGGTTGCAAGCGCTTCGGCGATCTCTTCAGGACTGCCTCCGGTGATGAACTCGCAGGTGACTTCCTTGACGGGCGGGTTCATGATCTCAGGCCAGGCAATGACCGAGAGCGGGGCGGGGATGCCCAGGGCGGACAGTGACCAGGTGGGGATCTCGGCGCGGGCGGCTTTGCGGATGCCCATGAAGGACGGGTAGCGCGGCTCCCCAAAATCCTTGGTGAGGCTGAAGAGGACCGGCAGTTTGGCTGTGACAATCTGTCGCCCTTCCTCGATGCCGCGTTCGACACGGACGTTGCCCGCTTCGATCTTGATGACCGAAGCCAGCGTGAGGGCGGGCCAGCCCAGCAGACGTGCAGTCTGGACCGGCACGAGACCGGCGTCAGCATCAATGGCCTGGCGTCCGAAGAAAGCCATGTCTACCGCACCAATTTTTTTAATGGCAGCCGCCAGGACCTGGGCTGTGGCCTGGGTATCCATGAAACCCAGGGCGGGATCGGAGATCAGGATGGCATCATCGGCGCCCATGGCAAGGGCGCGCTTGAGGGCTTCCTTGGTGCTCTCGTCACCGATGGAAATGGCTGTGAGGGTGCCACCCAGCGCTTCTTTCTGCTGGAGAGCGGCCTCCACGGCATACTCGTCCCAAGGGTTCATGATCAGGGGAGCGTCGCCCCACGACACTTTGCCCCCTTCGACGACCATCTTGGCAGTCGAGTCGGGAACTTGTTTGATACAGACGACAATTTTCATGCAACTTCCTCCTGTAATATTAATTCAATGCGAGCGCTTGTGAAAATCCTAATTATCGCAGGTATTATACAACACTACCCAAAAGCCTTGACAGGTCGCGCATGTGCATCAGTTGATGACCGTAGATGGACAGGACCAGGGTCTCAACATTTACCTGCCCCAGGACGGGATGGTGCCCGATCCTGTCCAGCTGACCTGCATCGAGCATCCTGACCCAGGCGATGGTCTCCGTCCGAGCCTGGTCGAGCATGCCGCGCAACTCAGATACGGACATCCCTTCCAATCTGCTTTGTTCAGAGGCATTAAAGCGGTCGTAATCAAAATCCGATGGAGCGCCCGGTCCGCCGGCAGCGACGTCCTGGGACAGGGCAAGCAGCTGTTCTTCCGTCGAAACAAAATGTACCAGCAGGTGGCGTACCTGCCAGGTGGGATCTTTATACAGCGTAAGCTGCCATTGTTCGGGCGTGAGAACATTGAATATTTCAAAGGTCTTTTGGCGACCTTTTTCCAGTCTTGCTGCCAGTGCGTCCGCACGAGGTTCAGTCATTGATTCGACCTAATAGCTTTTATTCGAATGAAAAGGGATTAGTAGTTATAGGATATTCATTACGAACAAATAACGCCTATGCACCCGGAGCTCCATGCAGGAAACCGACAAAGACCAACTCCTCAAGGGCGCGGATGGAGTGTTCTTCACCGGAATCGAACACCAAGAGGTTATTGGGACCCATTGTCTGTTCCTTGCGATCTCCGCCGGCAAAAACGCCTTTCCCACTCAAGACGACCAGATAAAACGGTGAACTGGGTGCATGGTGCTCTCGAATGGACTGGCCTGGTTTGAGCGTGAATAGAATCACCCTTCCATTTTTATCCACAAAAAGCGGCTCAGCATGAGAGCCCTTGTCACTAAATTTCCAATTTTCTGTTAAATTTATACTTTTCATTTTCGACTTCCTTTCCTTTCAGTTCCCATCAAAATAATAAGTCACTACAATCATTAATGGCCGTGCAATCAGTCTTCAATCACCCCAGCCCAATTTTATCCTTAACGGTTTGTAATGTTTTTTCTGCTATCGGTCGTACTTTGGAAGCACCCTCGGCTAATAATCGGTCTATATGCGCAGGGTTTTGCATCAGGTCCCGATATTTGGATTTAATTGGGCCAAGACCTTCGATAATAACCTCTGCCAAATCTTGTTTCAATTCCGTGTAGCTCCTGTCCTCAAATCGTTTTTCGATAGCAGAGTGGTTCAATCCGCTGAAAAGCGCATAGATGGTCAAGAGATTATTGATGCCCGGCTGGTTTTCATCGAAACGAATTTTGTGCTGGGAATCAGTGGTTGCTCTCTTGATCTTCAGCCGGATATCTTCAGGAGAATCCAGCAAGCTGATGGCGTGATTCTTATTATTTTCGCTTTTGCTCATTTTCCTGGTCGGGTCATCCAAGCCCATGATGCGCGCTCCTGCTCCAGCAATGACCGGCTCAGGCAATTTAAAGGTCAAGCCATAAATCGAATTGAAGCGTTGGGCAACATTGCGCGCTAATTCCACATGCTGTTTCTGGTCTTCTCCCACCGGAACAAGATCGGTTTGGTAGAGAAGGATATCCGCGGCCATTAACGCAGGGTAATCATAAAGCCCGGTACTGACCTGTAGCTCTTTGGTTCTGGGATTTTTCCTTGAATTGGGTCATGCGCTGCATCCATCCCATGGGGATAAAGCAATTCAAAATCCAGGCCAGTTCAGCATGCGCTGGGATGTCCGATTGTATAAAAACAGCAGATAGATTGGGGTCTATCCCGGCAGCAAAGAGAAGGCCGGCAGTTTCACGAGTTTTGTTTTTAAGATTCTTAGCATCTTGAGGAATTGTAATGGCATGCAGATCGGCGATACAGAAAATATTATCAGAGTCGTCCTGGGCAGCGACCCACTGCCGGATGGCAGCCAGGTAGTTACCTATGTGGATATTCCCCGTCGGTTGAATGCCAGAAAATGTGCGCTTTTTCATAAATTTTAGGTTGCTTGTTTCTTCACGAGACAATCCATTCCGAGGAGAATGGCACTGCATCATCAGGGATGGAGTCCTTCAGGATCTTCGTTTCGATTTTTTACCATCGCTTTCATGATGATCTTTTACTTCGGTGGTTTTAAGTGTAGAAAATATTGTCTTTAGAATCGTCTCCAGAGGTACTCATTTTTTCTATCGTTGTTCGCGAAAAAGGAAGAGACACGATAAGACGCACAGCACGTTCATAAAAAAGGTAATCCCAGGCCCAGTTGATTAAAACAAGTAGCCGGTTTCGAAACCCGATCAGGCTGAAAAGATGGATGCTCAGCCAAAGAATCCAGGCTGGAAAGCCGGTAACCGCTTTACCTCCGATATATGCAATCGCTGAATTTCGACCGATGGTTGCCATTGTCCCCCGGTTATGATAGCGAAAAGGCACAGGTTCCTGTCCGTTTGCCTGGCGAATTATATTGCGGGCGGTTGCTTCCCCTTGTTGAGTGGCGACCGGGGCGAGCATCGGCAGTGAAAGACCATCTTCCTCCACATAAGCCAGGTCGCCGATCACATAAACCTCGGGGTGGTCTGGAGATTGCAATGTTGGAAGGACCTTCACCTGCCCATTCCGCATGGTTGCAAGGTTTGCATTGAAAGACTGACCATGCACGCCAGCCGTCCAGATCACGGTTTCAAGCGGGAGCTCAACCCCATCCTTTAATTGCACACCCTCCGCTGTGATCCGGCTGACCAGCGCGCGCAGACGTATTTCCACACCCATCTTCTGCAGCCGTTTTACAGCATATTTTCCAAGACGCTCAGGAAAGGGGGCAAGCAGGCGGTCAGCCGCTTCAAGCAACAGGACGTGCATTTCCCGTGGATCTAGGGATTGATAGTCTTTCACCAGAGGACCACGGATCAGTTCAGCAAGAGCGCCGGCGAATTCCACTCCAGTCGGTCCGCCTCCTACGATGGCGAACGTCAGCATTTGCTGCCTCCGCTCAGAGTCGGTTTCGCACAAGGCGCGTTCAAAACGGAACAGGATATGATTGCGCAGAGCGATTGCCTGTTCCAACGTCTTCAATTGGAAAGCATATTCTGATGCTCCCTGCACCCCAAAGAAGTGGGAAGTACTCCCGATAGCCAGGACAAGAAAATCGTAAGGAAAAACATGATCCGTGGTTATAACCTGCCTGGTGACAAGGTCCATCCCGGTGACTTCGTTCATGAGGAAACGAACATTTTGCCTGCCGCGCAGGATACGTCGCACCGGATAGACAATATCCTCAGGTTCCAGTTCCGCCGCAGCGACTTGATAGAGTAACGGGAAAAATGTATGGTAATTGTTGCGGTCCAGAATAAGGATATCTGCCTGCGAATGGGACAAAGCGCGTGTCGTCCAAAGCCCCGCAAATCCGGCTCCTATGATTACAACGCGCGGCCGATCAAGGATTGCCATAGGTACTTCCTACCGATGGTGTTCCTCCAAATATAACTTCAAGGCGACGGCATTGTTGATCTTTAATTCCTTCGAACTAAACAGCAGGGTGACATTCCCCTGAGCGGCAGCCTCCAGGATAACCTGCCAGGTTTCTGGTTTGGCATCCAATTCGGCAAAATAACGACGACGAAACTCATCCCACTTGGCCGGGTCGTGTGCGTACCAGTGGCGCAGGTCGTCGCTGGGAGCCACCTCCTTCAACCAGGCGGCGAGGGCCAGTTTCTCTTTTTTAATTCCACGCGGCCATAGACGATCGACCAAAAAACAATGACCATCCTGGGATGTAATGGGGTCGTACACTCGCTTGACCTGGATCATGCTGTCCACCTTTGAAATCACGTGAGAGGCACTAACTTTTAGATTAGATTGAATTAAAGATATTCTACCTACGGAGCATAAAAATTAGATGAATAACCAATGAAAAGCCTTGTATATTCCTTGTTCGTGGTCATTATAGCGTATCCTCCGGCGAAAAATTATCTAGGCGAGGTCATAGAAGCGGCAGTAGCAGAATTGTGTGTTAATTTTCTAAAAATTGAGGAACGAATACTTTACCGATGAAGAAGTCAAACCGCCAATAAGCAAAGGCACAAAGGAAATACTGCACTCGAATCCAACGGATAAGAGGCATGCTACCTGATTTAAAGTCACTTTTACAACTGTTGTCGCGGAACGAATGCTCTTTTTGGATGATTTCTTGAAAATTCACAGGGGATCATGGATCATGCCCTTCGGCATCTAAAGCGGCAACTTCCGGAAAATGAAATTGTTAAGGTCCTGAAGAAACGAGGTTAGGAATTGCACCACACAACCCTTACCATGATTTGATATTAGTACACATGTTCTAGTTTGTCAACCCGGCTTGCAGCCCGCCCTTTGGGGTAGAATCAGTGCAGAAAGAAACATCCGATCAGGCAATTTTCTCCCGCGACACACATAGGAGAGCGCCATGAAAGCTAAAATCCTGGCAACCGCAGCGTGCAACATGCTGGTTTTTAGTCTGGCCGCATGCAATCTCCTGGCAGTGTCCACGCCTGCCGCCTCCCCCTCCCCAGAAAAACCAACAAACCTGGTACCGACCCAAACTGTCCTTCCACAGCCTTCGCTCGAGGCGAAAACTTCAACAGTGGAACCGTTGTCAACGGAGACGGTTACACCTACAATCGTGGTGCCCACTGAAACGATCACACCCTGGCCAACAGAGGTGGCACAACCACCAGCCGCACCCACACTCTTAGCCGGGAGCCCACTGCAGCTGGATGAAATCCACATGGTTAACTTGTCGGATGGCTGGGGGATCAGCGGGCGTTTGCTCCTAAAAACTGCAGACGGAGGCCGGACCTGGCGCGAGGTTACCCCAGAGGCGGGGCAGGCGGATATGGTCAGCGGCGCCTTCCTGGACACCCAGTCAGCCTGGGTCGTTTTCTCCACAGGGTATCAAATCAATACACCTTTAATGATCTACCACACCCGCGACGGCGGGCTTACCTGGACGCACAGCCAGGGCGAGCCGATTTACCCAAATGTGACAGGGGATGCCACCTGGGTGGAATTTGCCGCGCTGGACGCCCGGAACGTGTGGGTAATGGTGCGGGCGGTATATCTCGGGGCTGGAACCCATTACAACCACGAACTTTTCCACACCACGGACGGGGGACAGACCTGGAGCTCCCTGGACGGTGAGATCAGCGATGATTACACCGGGATGGTGTTTGCCGACACCGAGGTTGGCGTGCGCACCCTGCAGACGACCGGCGCCTATGGACCCGGAGCGCCGAATTATGATGTCACCACAGACGGAGGCGTTACCTGGCAGAGCCGCGAACTGCCGCCTCCGCCCGAGGTCCCCGACCTGTTCAACCAGTACCCCTATTGCGAGAGCTACCAGCCCGTCCTGCTGTCGAACCAATCCGTGCGGATGCTGATGGGCTGCTTCGACGATAGCAATCCGCCCCAACAGTTCACCAGTTACCTTTACAGCAGCCAGGACGGCGGCATGACCTGGACGACCGTCCATTTACCGGGGAAAGTGCAGGCCTCGCAGGACAGGCTGTTTTATTTCGATGCCTTCCATGCGCTGCTGGTGGGCAGGGACATCTACAAGAGCGCAGACGGCGGACAAACCTGGACCTACGTCCAGTCGGTGACCTGGGACGCGCAGCTATCCTTCGTCGACCCGCTGCACGGCTGGGCTACTGGCGGAGCCGAGGGCGAAAAGGCCCTGGTAAACACCGTCGATGGAGGCAAGAAATGGGTGTTGATCAATCCGACGATCGCGAAGTGAGGTGGGAAAGTTAAATCGAGCGATACCAGGCTGAATTCCCGGTTGCTACCTGCCTGGTTTATCTAAATCAGCAACCGGTTGCATATTCCACTTAGTCATCTTCCTGGCCAACCGTTGGGTCAATATGCCTGATCAAGAGTGTTTTTGGCTGGGGTGCAAGTCAAGCAGGAGTGATATCATGAAACAAGCGGCCACCACAGCGATCGATGCGCCACCACGAAAATGGAGTTTGGAAATACCCGAAGCAGCCGGTCCCGGTTACTCAAGAAGCTGAAAAGCCTCGATAACCCGGCTTTCGATGATTTCCCTTAAGGTTTCAAAATCGGCTTTCATCTCCCGCCTGACTCTTGGCGCAACCAATGGTTCCGCCAAACTCATCAAGCCTCCCAATTCAAGTTCAAAAACTGTTTTGACCCGCGTGCCTTCCCCCGTATCCTCAAAGAGAAAGGTTTGCTTGAATGGCGAAGAACCCGAGTAGCTTCTTATGGCGAATTTTTTATTCACCTCGAAAGCCGTGAACTCAATGCCAGACTCCATCTTGCGCCCCATGAATTTGCGCACGGAGGTAAAGCGTGTACCGACCCCCAGCGGGTATTCCGTGATGCGGCCCACTCCCAGGAGTCCAGACTGCCATTGAGGTCCGTTCCGGAAGTCGCTGATAAAATCGAACACTTCCTGGACAGGTCGATGGAAGAAAATGCTCATCTCATTTTTAATCATTTTCATCTCCTTGTGAATAGTTATACGGTCCATTAACAGGTTCGCATTACCCACCATCCATTCGGTAAAGGGGATAATGGATAAATTAGATATAATTTGTATATATTAAGCATAGCACGTTGTATGTGAAATGGGAAGGCCCAACTTGTCAATATAAATATGATATTAACAATCGCTCCCCGGATCGTCGGAAATCAACCCGGCGGATCAAGCGATCTATATCCCCCCTTCCATAATCCCCTGTTTCGACATTTTATTTATATTGTCCGATAAAAGCTTCCACAACCTTTTTCGCTTCCCGCAATCCAACCCGGGGTTGAATATCGCGTAATAGCATGATCGCATTATTTGTTTTCCCGGTCCTGATCAGGGTCCAGAATTTTTCATTGGTGGTCAGATCTTTCAATAATTCAATATTCACATTCGTGTCCACGCTGACTTTGTGCAGAAATTCCTGATCATCCATCGCTATCCTCCTTCTTCTGTGTTTATGAATTATTTTCCTTAAAACGCATCTTGCTGATGAATCCTTTTATTACGACAACGATTTACTGGCCTGGTCGAGCGCCTCGACTTCGACGGCATCCAGGCGCCAGCCCACACCCCCGGCATTATCGGCAGCTTGCCGCGGATTCTTGGCACCCGGGATCGGCACGGGTCCCTTGCACACGATCCAATTCAGCGCCACCTGCGACGGCGTTTTTCCGTGCTTCACGGCAATTTCATGAAGAAGATCGAGCAAAGGCGTGACCCGCAGGAGGTCGGTTTTCTTGATGAGCCGACCGTGAAGCACAGCTGGCAGGTCTTCAGGCTTGTATTTCCCGGTCAGCAGACCGTAGCCCAGCGGACGGTAGGCGACCATGGTCACGCCCAACTCCCGGCAGGCATCCAGAAGTCCGCTGCGCTCGGGTGCACGATGAAGCAGGCTGTATTCGACCTGGTTGCTGGCCAGTGGGATGCCGCGACGGGCAAGGACGGCATGCGCCCTGCGCATTTGCGCCGTGCTGCAGTTGGAGATGCCCACGGCATGGGTGAGACCGGCCTGCCTGAACGTCCGCCAGCGCCTCGATCCAGGTTTCGAGCGGTACCGGCGGAACGGGGAAGTGCAGGATGTACAGGTCAACCTGGGGAACATTGAGCCGCTTTAGGCTGGAGCGCAAGGCAGCGGTGAGACTGGATTTGGAGAGACGCCAGGGATAAGGGAAGAACTTGGTGGCGAGCACCACCTCCGAGCGGGACTTTTCCATGAACTGGCCGATTGTGCGCTCGGAGCCTCCGATATTGTAGACCTCGGCCGTGTCGATAAAGTTGACCCCGGCTTCCAGGGCTGCTTCGAGGGTCGGTCGCTTTTCGGGGTCGGCGCGGTTGCGGAAACCCCAGGCGTTGGTGCCCATGCCGATGGGCTGATGCGCAGGTCGGTGAGGCCGAGGGGAATGCGTTCGGGAGAAAGGTGGTTCATGACGAAATGAGGTTTTCTATTAGGTAACGCATTGCATCCAATACGATGTAGCAGACGGGACTCTTAGTTATTCCCTTACTGGGAACAATCGTCCGAACATTACTCCTTACTACTGTGCCACAAGAAGTTCTAACTTGTCCCGTTATTTTTTCAAATGAACAGCAATCTTTCGCGATAAAAAAGGATATTATTTTTTCACTTCTGGCATTTTCCACTTCAACGTAACTTCATAATTGACTGCGAGACCAATTTTACCAATCGCAATATTTCCAAGTTCGCCGGTCGTAATTAACCCAAATTTAATTTCTGCTTCTTCAACATGCAATTTCTCAATTTCATTTATCAGAAGCTCTGCTTGAGCCCCAGCACCTTTAAGAGCCTCACTGAACTTTTTTTCCGCTTCAACTATCTTGATCCCACCTCGTGATGCTTTGACTGGTGCGCCTATTTCTTCAAGACCTTCAATAAGAATGGTAGAGTTTTTATCAAGTTTGTATTCAACAAATGTGGACATGACTCCTCCGATCTAATGATGGATTGTTAATTAGACTACGAAAATATATGCAAATTAAAACTTTAGATTTATTATAAATTTATCTTTTAGCCATTCTTCCCAAATTTGGATTTCACATTTATTTATTCTTAACTTATTCTATGGTTTATAGATTTTCGCTACAAATTAAGCTTTATCAATACATCTGGTGGTATTTTGATTCCTAAAGCTCGACTTACACACTTGATTATGGACACTAAGGAATTAATTCCTAAATCTGGGGGGATTTTCACTAACTCCTGTTGGAAAAGATCTGGATTTCGTAAAGCAAATCTTTGTGTTCTTGAGATTCCTTCCCAATAACTGTAAATAAAATTGTCAACATCCTGCGACATAAAATCTGAAAATAGCCGATTATCAATGAGGAAAATTACTATCGAGAGTTGAAGTCCTAAAATTTCGTTAAGACTATATCGAGGACTTACAGATTTTAATAAACGAAGAAGGAATTCGAATTTTGATTCGATCTGGGGTAACTTTAATTCATCAAGGTTGCCACCATCTTTCCAAGTTTGAATCAGGAGCAATACCTGGTTAAATATCTCTTCCCAATCATTTATAGACCTTAATTCTGGCTTAATATTAATTAACCAGAAATTTAGTAGTTGTTTAATTTTTGCTATTGTGACATTTGTTGTTATCCAATTAACAAACATCGGAAGGAAAACTAAATTTAAGGCTTGATTCCCCGCAAACTCATAATTTTTATCAGTATTATCTCTTAAAAGTAAATCTATGTTGTCAAACATTGCTGGCGATGGTTGCATGGGGGTATGTATTAGTTTTTCAGAAATAGCCCAGATTTCAATCGCTTTCTTGAAGTATTCAACCGCTTTGTAATTTTCCCCGAAGTACGATTCAAATAGAGTTAATAATGGATATATTGCTCCTAATATAAAATTGTTTTCCTTTCCTTCTTTGGTAAATTGCGCGACCGTATTTTGTAAAATACTCCAAGTCAATCTTCTTTCCCCAATAGAGCTGGCTATCATGCTTAGTTGGAATAGCAGAATACTAAATAAAAATCCTAGTGGAGGTGTATATTTCGCAAGCTTCTCACGTCTCTCGCCAAATAAACCTGATTGGATTGGTTTATATGAATCTCCGTTTAATATGCTCGTCGGTGGTGTTCCTGTGGTACATACTAAAGAGAACCACCCTAATGCATGCCCAAGCTTATTGAATGCTTCGCGAAAACGAAATCGTCTTGATCGCAATATTTTAATAACCCCCGTAAATAACCATATAAAGCAGCACAAGATTTTTTTCTATTTCCACTTGCCCAGTGTACCCAAGCTAGCTCCCCCATCATTTCCAATCCATCATATTTAAGTTGAGGATAATCCTTCCTAAATTGATGAATGACTTGGACACAAAGGTTTTTCGCACCATCCCATTTTTCTTGACGGCTATATAAAATTGCTAGTTTCCTTTTTGCATCAAGACGATAGTATTTAAAACATTCACCTATTGATTTCTCAGCTTTTTCAAAAAAACTAATAGCATCATCAAAACTCTGACCGTCGCTAGAAATACAACCAGCAGTGTAATTAATCAGAAATGATAAATCTTGATCATCCAAAGTTAATATTGAAGTCAAAACGGATAAAGCCACATCATATTGCTGAAAATAATCAGCATACACTATGGCTTTTGCTCGGGCGCAAGCTATTCTAAGAGGAGGCAAATAATTTATATTGACATTTAATTCAATCTTGTTGATAAAAGATAGTACATTTTCCCAATTTCTTTTGTCTATGGTTTTAGTTGATTCAAATAACCAACTTTGGTCAAGCATGTGGGATGATGCTTCGATACAAATAGTTGAATTAATTAAACCTTGAATCTCTTCTATAGTTAGGCTAAGTACTTGGCCAACAAAATAGCTAATTTCATCGAGCGTTTTTACATCCAAAGCAAGAGACCAGACCATGTCAGGCATTTCAGTAATAATAATTGAGGGATACATCTCAATAAATAATTGCATATTAGATCGGAGTAATAGGTATAGTTTAATGTATCTTGGTAGTGCTATTGCCAATGGTAGCTCCCGACACATAACTCCCGCATTTCCATAGGCAAATATCAATGCATGAATGTTCTCAGGACCAGCCTGAGCTATTAACTGATCAAGGTCATTATTTAATTCCAAATATTTTCCCCCAGCTAACACTGCTGTACGTACTTGAGCCGCACGAATCATTATTCGCATATTTAAATCAATTTCGTCTGGCCATTTAATCCCAAATACTAAGAAAGTAGCCCAATCTATTTGTTTAGCATGTTCCCTTGTCTTTGTTGATAGTAATAGCTGAATTAGTACAAACCCAAAGTTTTGATAATCTTGCGCCGCCCATAAATGAATTAATCCATTCTGTGCATCTGATATTTTAATGACTTTGGAAGATAAATGCTTATCTGCTACTATTTTATGTATTTTTCTTTGAATATCTTCTGATAAATTATCTTCCCCTGCTTTTGTTAGGAGAGGTGCTAAAGAATATTTACCTTCAGAAAGACGGTCTAAATACACTCCTGCAAGTTCGTCTAAACATTCACCTGGGTTGTTTATCCTCGGTCGAATATTTGCAATTTCTATAGCTAAATTCTTATCAAATGATTCCCACAACAAAGACAAACGAAACAACAATTCTTTTGGGTCATTATCTATAATACGTAACAAGTCGCGTCGGGAGTAATCGAGAGTCTCTTTCACTGGAATGCCAGTCAACAGCGCATCAATTTCCTCATTAGTTCGTTGCCAATTTCTTCGTTTAAGCCAAATTATCGTTGCGGCTATAAGAATAGGATGACCTTTTCCAGTTGCCCTAATAAGGGAAACAATATTATCTTTTAGAAATCTTTCGGGCGCGCCTGCACTTTTTAGAACATCATAAGTATCATCTTTCGAAAAATAAGGTATTTCTGACGTTAAAATTCTCGAACCAACATCGGTCATAACAGAAGGTGGAATATCTCTTTGACTAGATGTAATTAATTTAGTATTGGTACTAGAAAATCCTTTAGCTATTAAACTAATATCATCGAAAAGACTTTGGTTATCGACTGCATCCGGTAAGTTATCAATGATTAACAGTCCATCACTTTTTAAAGAACTTGATATTGCTTGTATAATTTGTCCTAGTTCAAGTTGCCCATCCCAATACAAACCCCACCAATTTTCATTTTGAGTAATTTCTATTAGCCATCGGGTTAATTGGTTTAACAGGTGTTGTCGTGAATCGTCTCTTACTCCTTTTAGGGAAATCCACCATACCGATTTAATATTATTCGAATTAGCTAAGGAAAGAGCAATTTGGGTTTTTCCTTTACCAGGTCCATCAACCAAAGCAAGCCATGTAGTTGAAGCGATTTTTTTTTCTAGATCAGAGATGAGCCTTTTGCGTGGTGCAAAATAAGCTGGTTGGAGTGGAATATTATCTTTTGCCGGTATTGGATAAAGGAGTGTAAATAATTTTCCTTTAATATTTATGGATTGGTCACTATGCCTAATAAAGGAAATTTCATTAAGTTTTGTTTCTATTCCGGTTTGTAAATCAGATATTTCTAGATACGCAAGGATATTTTTATTTGCTTCCATTCTTGTGTACATATTTTCGTAAAGATCTTTCGGCAAATTTATATAGTTGTTGATGCTGCTCGTATCAATAACAGACATATTTATATCAATTTGAGGACAGATCTTTTTGAGAGATTCAGTTGTTGTAGCATATCCGACTCGAGTATTTCCATCATCAATAAATTCAGTAATCATTCCTACGACAACTTGATCGTCCAAATCCCATACAGCAGCACCACTTAACCCCTTCTTGATTTGCTCCCCATCAAGTTGAAGAATATCGCGACGATTGCCTATAATTGGGATAACAGCGGCAATTTTTCCTTGAGCTAAATACGCTTCTCGATCTTGCATAATTGGAAATCCAAGTGCACAGAAAGAATGGCCTATGCGGTTTTGCGATGATCCCATTGGAACCTGAAATAATATTTTTGGGGGATCATTAATTTCCAAAAACGCAATATCATCTTCATTATCCTTAGACCAGAAATTTCGTAACACATTAGCAGTATGCTTTTGGTCTGTATTATAAAATTTTATTCGAATTGGCTTACCAACTTTGCTCCCCGTTTCTTCGATTACATGAGCACAAGTTACAACAAGTTTATCAGCGACGATAAATCCTGCACCTATCGTTGCACCTGTTTTATCTAAAATGCGAACGGTCGCTTGTTCAATATTTTGCTGTAGTACCATAATAGTTTTTTCTTATATTATTTACTTTTAATTGTTATTGAATACAAAGAAATTTTTCGTTTTTCCACCCTTATTTAATATTACTGATAATTCTCGTATATGAATTTCTTATATTTATCTGGCTTTTCAGGATCATTATATTTATATAGTGTAGCACGGTAGATGTGAAGTGAAAAGATACTTAAGCAATAATCGGTATGATGAAAAATGCTATCAACCTGAAACAATTTTCTTTTTTATTGCTAGATAATGAACCCGGAACTCCAACTTCATTTAGATTTTGCTGTAAACTTTCTGATCGCCCACACAGCTAAGGTCATTAGGAGATAAAACCCG